>NZ_BBQI01000090.1 GCF_001652915.1 Cupriavidus sp. D384 | reverse complement strand
CCCCAGCCGCTGTTCTCGGGCCGCGTATGGACGCTGCTGGTGCTGCTGACCGTGGTTGTCGCCATCGGCGTGCCGGTCTGCGCGCTGGTGTTGCCGGAGACCCATCCGATGCACCTGTCGGCCTACGCGCTGACGCTGTTCGGCAAGATCATGTGCTTTGCGCTGGCCGCCATCGCGCTGGACCTGGTGTGGGGCTACTGCGGCATCCTGAGCCTCGGCCACGGCCTGTTCTTCGCGCTGGGGGGCTATGCGATGGGCATGTACCTGATGCGCTCGATCGGCCGCGAGGGCGTCTACAAGAGCGACCTGCCCGACTTCATGGTGTTCCTGGACTGGAAGGAGCTGCCGTGGTTCTGGCACGGCACCGAGCACCTGCCGTATGCGCTGCTGCTGGTGGTGCTGCTGCCCGGTGTGCTGGCGTGGCTGTTCGGCTTCTTCGCGTTCCGTTCGCGCATCAAGGGCGTGTACCTGTCGATCATCACGCAGGCCATGACCTATGCCGCGATGCTGCTGTTCTTCCGCAACGAGACGGGCTTCGGCGGCAACAACGGCTTTACCGACTTCAAGCGCATCGCCGGCTTTGCCGTGGCCGCGCCGCAGACCCGCACGGCCCTGTTCGTGCTGACGTTCCTGGCGCTGGTGGCCGGGTTCATTGCCTGCCGCTACATCGTCACGTCGAAGCTGGGCCGCGTGGTGACCGCCGTGCGCGACGCCGAAACGCGCGTGATGTTCTCGGGCTACAACCCGCTGGGCTACAAGCTGTTCGTGTGGACGTTCTCGGCCGTGCTGTGCGGCATTGCCGGCGCGCTGTACGTGCCGCAGGTGGGCATCATCAACCCGGGCGAGATGTCGCCGGCGAACTCGATCGAAATGGCCGTGTGGGTGGCCGTGGGTGGCCGCGGCACGCTGATCGGGCCCATCGTCGGCGCGTTCCTGGTGAACGGTGCCAAGACCATGTTCACGGCCTACTTTGCCGAGTACTGGCTGTTCCTGCTGGGCGCGATGTTCGTGCTCGTGACGCTGTACCTGCCCGACGGCGTGGTTGGCCTGGTGCGCCGCCTGCGCGGCCAGCGCACCGCCGCGGAAAAGATCGAGGCGGCCACCGATGAAGCGGTGGTGGCGCCACAACAAGGGAGCAACGCATGAACGCCGCGCTGGGACTGCAACAGGCCGAGAACGGAGACGCCACCGGCCTGGGCCGCATCGTCGAACCCGGGGTTATCGACACCACGCACGGCCCCATCCTCTATGTCGAGGACCTGACCGTGCAGTTCGACGGCTTCCGCGCGCTGAACAAGCTGTCGCTGTCGATCGACCACGGCGAGCTGCGCTGCGTGATCGGCCCGAACGGCGCCGGCAAGACGACGATGATGGACGTCATCACCGGCAAGACCGGCCCGCGCAACGCCAACGTGACGGGGCGGGTGTTCCTGGGCCAGACCATCGACCTGATGCGCATGACCGAGCCGAAGATCGCCCAGACCGGCATCGGGCGCAAGTTCCAGAAGCCCACCGTGTTCGAACAGCACGCGGTGTGGGAAAACCTGGAACTGGCGATGAAGGCCGACAAGCGCTGGTGGTCGTCGCTGCGTGCGCGGCTGACCGGCGAGGGCCATCGCCGTATCGAGGAAACGCTGGCGCTGACCGGCCTGGAAGACGAGGCCTACCGGCCCGCCGGCCTGCTGTCGCACGGCCAGAAGCAGCGGCTGGAGATCGGCATGCTGCTGATGCAGCAGCCGCAACTGCTGCTGCTCGACGAGCCGGTGGCCGGCATGACCGACGAGGAAACCATGCAGCTTGCGGCGCTGCTCAACAGCCTGCGCGGCAGCTGCTCGATGATGGTCGTGGAGCACGACATGGAGTTCGTGGCCGCACTGGCTGGCGACGCCGGCCGCGTGACCGTGCTGGCCGAAGGCAGCCTGCTGGCCGAGGGCACGCTCGATGCCGTCAAGCGCGACGAGCGCGTGATCGAATCCTACCTGGGAAGATAACCATGCTGCAGGTCAATGCACTGAACCAGTACTACGGCGGCAGCCATATCCTGCGCAACGTGTCGTTCGAAGTGCCGCACGGCAAGCTGACCACGCTGCTGGGCCGCAACGGCGTGGGCAAGAGCACGCTGCTCAAATGCCTGATGGGCGTGGTGCCCACGCGCAGCGGCAGCGTCAGCTGGGACGGCAAGGCGCTGGAGAAGAAGGCGCCGTACGAGCGTGTGTCGGCCGGTCTGGCCTACGTGCCGCAGGGCCGCGAGATCTTCCCGCGCCTGACCGTCGAGGAAAACCTGCTGATCGGTGCCGCCAGCCGCGGCAAGCCCGCCGGCGTGCCCGACCGTATCTACGAGCTGTTCCCGGTGCTGCGCACCATGCGCCAGCGCCGGGGTGGCGACCTGTCGGGCGGCCAGCAGCAACAGCTGGCGATCGGCCGCGCGCTGATGAGCGAACCCCAGCTGCTGATCCTGGACGAACCCACCGAAGGCATCCAGCCGTCGATCATCCAGGACATCGGCCGCGCACTGCGCCTGCTGGTGGACGAGTTCGGCATGACCGTGCTGCTGGTGGAGCAGTACTACGAATTCGCGCGCCATCTGGCCGATCACTATGTGGTGATGAGCCGCGGTGAAGTGGTGGCCAAGGGCGCAGGCGCGACGATGGAGCAGGACGGCGTGCGGGAACTGATCGCGGTGTGATCCCCGGCGAGGGCGTGCGTGCCGCTTCGCCTTCCGGTGATGGCGGCCGCGCGCTATGATCTGTGGGATACCTCCGCGCGCCCCCGCGCCTGCCTTTTCATCATGCGTCATCCGGATTTTCCTTCCTCGCTCGCCATGCCCGTTGCATGGCATGCCCGCCTGCGCCTGCGCTTTGCCGAGCGCGCGGGCCGTACTGCCATGGTCGAGCGCCGCCACGAGGGGCCGCTGCGCGTGCAGAAGCCGCTCTACCCGGAAGGTGCGATCTGCCATGGCGTGGTGCTGCACCCGCCGGCGGGCGTGGCCGGCGGCGACCTGCTCGATATCGACATTGCCGTCGAGGCTGGCGCGCATGCCGTGCTGGCAACGCCCGGCGCCACCAAGTGGTACAAGTCGCAGGGCCGCGACGCCGCCCAGCAGGTGCGTATCGACGTGGCCGAAGGCGCCAGGCTGGACTGGCTGCCGCAGGAAAACATCGTGTTCGACGATGCCCGCGCGCGCATTGCCACCGACGTGGTGGTGGCGCCCGGCGGCAGCGCCATCGGCTGGGACGCCGTGGTGCTGGGCCGGCTGGCATCGGGCGAGCATTGGTCCCGGGGCTCGCTGTGGCTCGATACGCGCATTGCCGGCCCGGATCGCGCATTGTGGATCGAGCAGTCGCATTTCGACGCCGCGTCGCCATTGCGTGGCGCGCTGGCCGGTATGGACGGTCTGTCCATCCTCGGCACGCTATGGGCCGTGGGGCAGGGCGCCACGCAGGAACTGGCCGAGTCGCTGGCCGAGCAGTTGCCGTACCGCCCGGACCTGCGTGCCGGCGTGACCTGCCTGGCAGGACGCGGGCAGCCGGCAAGCCAGTCGATGCTGCTGCTGCGCGTGCTGGGCCGCGACATGGAAGCGGTGCGCCACCTGATGATCGATGGCTGGAACGCCCTGCGCATGCCGATACATGGCGTGCCGGCCCGGCCGCTGCGGCTCTGGGCCACCTGAACGACGCTTACGCCGACGCAAAACGCCAACAAGAACACCAGAACGGAAAGCCAACATGGAACTGACTCCGCGCGAGAAAGACAAGCTGCTGATCTTCACCGCCGCCCTGCTGGCCGAGCGCCGCCGGGCGCGCGGGCTCAAGCTCAACTACCCCGAGGCGGTGGCGCTGATCACGGCCGCCATCATGGAAGGCGCGCGCGACGGCCGCACCGTGGCCGAACTGATGCACGAGGGCACCACGGTGCTGCGGCGCGAGGACGTCATGGATGGCGTGGCCGAGATGATTCCGGAAATCCAGGTGGAGGCCACGTTCCCGGACGGCACCAAGCTGGTCACCGTGCACCACCCGATCGTCTGAATCCGATCACCGAACCGAACGCTCAACAAGAAGAGGACCAACCCTATGCACCGCCCGACCTTCGCACGCCCGACTCTCGCCCGCGTCATGACCGGCGCCACGCTCTCGCTGGCAGCCGCTTCCGCCTTTGCCCACCCCGGCCACGATGCCGCCACGGTCGGCGCCAGCCTGTTCGCTGGCCTGGCGCACCCGTTCACGGGCGCCGATCACCTGCTGGCAATGGCCGCCGTGGGCGTCTGGAGCGCGTTGATCGCCGCGCCAAAGGGCGCCTTCGGCCAGGGCGCATCGAAGCTGGACATGCTGCGCCTGCCGCTGGCCTTTGTCGTCATGATGCTGGTTGGCGCGGCGCTGGGACTGGCCGGCGTGACGCTGCCGGCCGTGGAGCCGATGATCGCCGTCTCGCTGCTCGTGATCGGCCTGCTGGTGGCTGCGCGCGCCCGGCTGTCGGCGCTGTCCGGCATGGCCATCGTCGGTGGCTTCGCGCTGTTCCACGGCTATGCGCACGGGGCAGAGCTGCCTGCCACCGCCGCGGCGCTGCCTGGCGTGCTGGCCTATGTCGGCGGCTTTGCTGTCAGCACCATGACGCTGCACGTGATGGGTATCGGCGCGGGCGCGTTCCTGCGTCGCCATGCGGGCTGGATGGCGCGCGTGGCCGGGGCGGGCGTGGCGCTGTATGGCGTCGGCCTGCTGGTGGCCTGAAGTCCGCAAAGGAGCCTGGCGATGATTCCCGGTGAACTGATGCCGCTTGACGGCGAGATCGAACTGAACGCGGGCCGTGCCACGGTCGGCGTGACGGTGGCAAATACGGGCGACCGTCCGGTGCAGGTCGGGTCGCACTTCCACTTCTATGAAACCAACGCGGCGCTGTCGTTCGACCGCGAAGCCACGCGCGGCTTCCGGCTGGATATCGCGGCCGGTACGGCGGTGCGCTTCGAGCCGGGCCAGTCGCGCACGGTGCAGCTTGTGGCGCTGGACGGCGACCGCATCGTCTATGGGTTCAACGGCAAGATCATGGGAGCGCTGTGATGAGCGTGAAGATTTCGCGGCAGGCCTATGCCGAGATGTTTGGCCCGACCACCGGCGACCGCCTGCGGCTGGCCGACACCGGCCTGGTCATCGAAGTGGAAAAGGATTTCACGATCTACGGCGAGGAGGTCAAGTTCGGCGGCGGCAAGGTGATTCGCGATGGCATGGGCCAGAGCCAGCGCATGTCGAAGGACTGCGTCGACACGGTCATCACCAATGCGCTGATCATTGACCACTGGGGCATCGTCAAGGCTGACATCGGCCTCAAGCACGGCCGCATCGCCGGAATCGGCAAGGCCGGGAACCCCGACATCCAGCCGGGCGTGACCATCGTCGTGGGCCCCGGCACCGAGGTGATCGCCGGCGAGGGCATGATCGTCACGGCGGGCGGCATCGACACGCACATCCACTTCATCTGCCCGCAGCAGATCGACGAGGCGCTGATGAGCGGCGTGACGACGATGATCGGCGGCGGCACCGGCCCGGCCACGGGCACCTTCGCCACCACCGTCACACCCGGGCCGTGGTACATGGAGCGCATGCTGCAGGCTGCCGATGCCTACCCGATGAACATTGGCTTCCTGGGCAAGGGCAACGCCAGCCAGCCGGCGCCGCTGACCGAGCAGGTGGAGGCAGGGGCCATCGGCCTGAAGCTGCACGAGGACTGGGGCACCACGCCGCAGGCCATCGACACCTGCCTGTCCGTGGCGGACGACACCGATACGCAGGTGGCCATCCACACCGATACGCTCAACGAAGGCGGCTTTGTCGAGGCGACGATTGCAGCGTTCAAGGGCCGCACGATCCACACGTACCACACCGAAGGCGCGGGCGGCGGCCATGCACCGGACATCATCAAGGTGTGCGGCGAATCGAACGTGCTGCCGTCGTCGACCAACCCGACGCGGCCGTACACGGTGAACACGCTCGACGAGCACCTGGACATGCTGATGGTCTGCCATCACCTGGACCCGGCCATTGCCGAGGACATCGCCTTTGCCGAGTCGCGCATCCGGCGCGAGACCATCGCCGCCGAGGACATCCTGCACGACCTGGGCGCGTTCTCGATGATCTCCAGCGATTCGCAGGCCATGGGCCGCGTGGGCGAGGTCATCATCCGTACCTGGCAGACTGCGCACAAGATGGCGGCGCAGCGCGGCAAGCTGCCCGGCGATCCGCACGATGCGCGCGGCGGCCACGACAATTTCCGCGTGCGCCGCTATGTCGCCAAGTACACGATCAATCCGGCGCTGACGCACGGCATTGCGCACGAGGTGGGGTCGATCGAGGTGGGCAAGTGGGCCGACCTGGTGCTGTGGAAGCCGGCGTTCTTCGGCGTGAAACCGAGCCTGATCCTGAAGGGCGGCATGATCGCGGCGGCGGCCATGGGCGACCCCAATGCCTCGATCCCGACGCCGCAGCCCGTGCACTACCGGCCCATGTTCGCGTCGGCCGGCGGAGCGCTGCCGAAATCGTCGCTGACGTTTGTCTCGCAGGCGGCACTGGCGGCCGATGTGGGCGGGCGCTACGGGCTTGCCAAGACGCTGGCCGCCGTACGCGGATGCCGCACCGTCAGCAAGCGCGACATGGTGCACAATGACTGGCAGCCGCACGTCACCGTGGACCCCGAGACCTACCAGGTGGTGGCCGACGGCCAGTTGCTGATGTGCGAGCCCGCCACGGTGCTGCCGATGGCGCAACGCTACTTCCTGTTCTGAAGCCGAAGCCGTGATCAAGATCGACAAAGTCCTGCCCGCGCCGCATGGTATCGCCCCCGTGCTGGTGCGGCGCGCCCCCAAGCTGGTCCTGCCGTTCGGCGACCGCAGCAAGAGCCGCCTGCGCGCGGCGCTCGACAATGGCACCGAGGCGGCGCTGTTCCTGCCACGCGGCACCGTGCTGCGCGGCGGTGACCTGCTGGTGGCCGAGGACGGCACCTTCGTCGAGGTCCAGGCCGCGCCGGAATCGGTGCTGCAGGTGACAGCCACCGATCCGCTGGCCCTGATGCGCGCGGCGTACCACCTTGGCAACCGCCATACGCCGGTGGAAGTGGGGCGCGACTACCTGCGCCTGGAATTCGACCCGGTGCTGGCCGATATGCTGACGCGCCTGGGCGTGCAGATCGTGCGCGCCGAGCAGCCGTTCGAGCCCGAGGCCGGCGCCTATGGCGGCGGCCACAAGCACGGCCACGACGCGACCTTCGCCGAAGACTACGCGGCGGCCCAGGCAGTGTTCCACGAGCATCACGGGCATGACCACGGGCATAGCCATGGTCATGGTCACGGCCACGACCATTCGCACGGCCACGGGCACGATCACGTGCACGACGCGCACTGTGGGCACAAGCACTAACCGAATGTGATCGTGAATCAGACGCTTGCCCTCTCCCCCAACCCCTCTCCCGTGCACGGGAGAGGGGAGACCACCACCGAGGTGTCGAACGCCGCTGGTTTTCTCCCCTCTCCCGCCAGCGGGAGAGGGGCCGGGGGAGAGGGCAGGCGGCTG
This sequence comes from Cupriavidus sp. D384, assembly GCF_001652915.1. Lineage (GTDB taxonomy): Bacteria > Pseudomonadota > Gammaproteobacteria > Burkholderiales > Burkholderiaceae > Cupriavidus. The sequence continues at coordinate 536,334 of NZ_BBQI01000090.1, read as the reverse complement.
ACCAACCACGAATTCGCGAAAGCGCTACGCTCCCATCAAACTGCAGCCGAAGAGCGCCTGTGGTACTTCCTGCGTGCCCATCGCTTCTTTGGCCTGAAATTCAGACGTCAGACGCCAGTCGGGCCGTATATTGCCGACTTCATCTGCATGGAGCACAAACTGATCGTCGAGGCCGATGGTAGTCAGCATGGCTCGCTTTACGACGTCGATCGCGATGTGTGGCTGCGAGACCAGGGCTTTACGGTGCTGCACTTCTGGAACAACGAGATCCACGATCAGATCGAGGGTGTGCTGGAAACCATTCGTCAGGCTGCTTTGGCCAATGGATTCGTTGAGGGGTTGCCGGCAACCGGTAAGCGGAGCCAGACGCCATGACGGCACTTCCGCAACTGATCTCGCTGCTGCACCTTGCGTCGCCGGCGTTGCCGATTGGCGGGTTCAGCTATTCGCAGGGGCTTGAGGCGGCCATCGACTGCGGGATGGTCGGCGATGCCGCGACGGCCGAGCACTGGATTCGCGACAATCTGATGCATGTGCAGGCCCAGTGCGAGGCGCCGGTCTGGCTGCTGCTGCATCGTGCCTGGCGGCAGCAGGACGCGGCATCGGTTGCCCGCTGGAACGACTGGTTCCACGTCACGCGCGAAACGTCCGAGTTGCGGCTCGAAACCGAGCAGATGGGCTGGTCGCTGGCAAAGCTGATTGCCCAGATGGAGTGGGGCGATGCGGCATTGCGCGACACCTTGCGCGGCCTGTCGCCGCTGTGCCTGCCCACGGCCTTTACGGCGGCGTGCGTGGCGCTCGATATCGATGCCCGCGAGGGGCTGGCCGCCTATGCCTTCAACTGGGCCGAGAACCAGGTGGCTGCCGCGCTCAAGGCGGTGCCGCTGGGCCAGGTGGCCGGCCAGCAGATCCTGCGCGGCCTGCACCGCCATGTGCTCGACGCCGTGGATGAGGCCACCCGCCGTGCCGATGCCGAGCCACCGCGGCTTTCCACGTTTTCCCCGATGCTGGGCCTGCTGTCGGCACGGCACGAGACCCAGTATTCCCGGCTTTTCCGCTCCTAGCGCACCTGAATCCGATCATGACCCGAACCAAGAAGAATCCTCCGCTGCGCGTTGGCGTGGGCGGCCCCGTGGGCTCCGGCAAGACCACCCTGCTGGAGATGCTCTGCAAGGCCATGCGTGACCGCTATGACCTGGTCGCCATCACCAACGATATCTACACCAAGGAAGACCAGCGCCTGCTGACGATCTCGGGCGCCCTGCCGGCCGAGCGCATCATGGGCGTGGAAACGGGCGGCTGCCCGCACACGGCGATCCGCGAGGACGCTTCCATCAACCTGGAAGCAGTGGACCGCATGCTGGCCCGGTTTCCGGATGCCGACGTGGTGTTCATCGAATCGGGAGGCGACAACCTGGCCGCGACCTTCAGCCCGGAATTGTCCGATCTGACGATCTACGTGATCGATGTGGCGGGGGGGGAGAAGATTCCTCGCAAGGGCGGACCAGGGATTACGAAGTCCGACCTGCTGGTGGTCAACAAGACCGACCTGGCGCCCTACGTGGGGGCGTCGCTCGAAATCATGGAGAGCGATACGCGCAAGATGCGCGGCGATCGTCCGTTCGTGATGGGCAGTGTCAAGTCAGGGCAGGGCCTGGACCAGGTGATTGCCTTTATCGAGCAGCAGGGCATGCTGAACGTCTGAGCCTGCATGCGCCCTGCCTCGGGCGGGGCGTTTCAGCGAGCGTGCCGGCGCGCCAGTGCCCGTGCCACGCCAGCCACGACGTCGCGATCGACGTCGTTGAGATCGGCCATATAGCGCAGCGTTGCCTGTACCGAGGGAGACTGCTCGGCGTCGAACGGCGAGCGGGCGGCTTCCTGCGCCTCTTCCGGTCGATGCTTGGAAAAGTCAAGCATCTCGGTAGGCGAAACACCGAGCGTGTCAGCGAGGGTACAAATGTTATATAGCGCAACATTGCGCGTGCCGCGCTCGATGCCGCTGAGGTAGGATCGGGCCAGGCCGCTTTCCAGCGACAGCGCTTCCTGTGACCAGCCACGCTGCTTGCGCAACCAGGTCAAATGTCGCCCGAACAGCTTGAGTGGGTCTGCTGTCATATGCTGCTGTGTGGATATTAAGTCGCTAAGTCGATCGAGACTAAGGGCTCGATCTATGCGGAACGACAACTTATAGTTTGTCGTTCTATCGGTACCAGATCCTCATCGTAAGCGATACGCCTGTCGCCAATGCGGCACAGTTGCCGCGCGGGGCAGTCATCACAGACCCCCTTGGTACGTGATGACCAGGCGGCGTCGATGTGGCGGAAATCCGCGCCACGCGGACCATTGGGCATCCGGCACCCTCCGCACGCAAGCCCGATTTCATCGAAATACCATCCGGCTTTTCATGCCTCCGCTGCCGGGCCGGAATCCGTTATTTGACACGAGCAATCGATGCCGGTTTCGGCATCGATTCTCATTACTGTGTCATTCCGGCAACGGCCAGCTCCTGACGCCTGCCGCAAGCCGTGCGGATTACGACACCCGTCCGGGTGATGCCAGGGCTTAGCGCCGCTGGTATTGCGTGGCGCCGAACAGGATCTCGCGCTCCTTGTCCGATTGCAGCGGCTTGCGTTCCTTTGCCAGGACCTCCACGCCGCGCTTCACGGCCGGGCGCTCGGCAATCTCGTTGAACCAGCGCTTCAGGTGCGGGTAGTCGTCCAGCTCCACGCCCTGGTTCTGCCAGCTGCGCAGCCACGGGAACGTGGCGATGTCCGCGATCGAATAGCTGTCACCGGCCAGCCAGGCGTGTTGCGACAACTGCTTGTCGATCACGCCATACAGCCGCTTGGCCTCGTTGGTATAGCGGTTCACCGCGTATTCGATTTTCTCGGGCGCATAGATCCGGAAATGGTGCGCCTGGCCCAGCATCGGGCCGACACCACCCATCTGGAACATCAGCCACTGCAGCGCATCGTACTTGCCGCGTACGTCGTCGGGCAGGAACTTGCCAGTCTTGCTGGCCAGGTACAGCAGGATCGCGCCCGATTCGAACAGCGAGATCGGCTCGCCGTCGGGGCCGTCGCTGTCGACGATCGCCGGAATCTTGTTGTTGGGGCTGATCTTCAGGAAGTCGGCGCCGAACTGGTCGCCGGCACCGATATTGATCGGGTGGACCTTGTACTCCAGGCCGCATTCCTCAAGCATGATGTGGACCTTGTGGCCGTTCGGGGTGGCCCAGGTGTAGACGTCGATCATGTGCAACGTTCTCCGTGGAAGATAGGCCGGGGAATTTAAGCACAGAGTGAATAACCCTGCTGGCCGTGCATGAAAAAGCCCGGCACAGGGCCGGGCTTCTCGCGTGGCAGGCCACCGGGCCTGTCACGAACCGCGCGTCACGGGCATCTGGATGCTGTCGGCATTGACGTTCATGTGCTTGGCCAGTTCCAGCTTGGCGATGGCGTTGCGGTGTACCTCATCCGGGCCGTCAGCCAGGCGCAGCGTGCGCTGGTGCGCCCACCAGTTGGCCAGCGGGAAGTCGCCGGACACGCCCGCGGCGCCGTGCACCTGGATGGCCCAGTCGATCACGCGCAGCGCCACGTTCGGCGCCACCACCTTGATCATCGCGATTTCGGCCTTCGCCACCTTGTTGCCCACGGTGTCCATCATGTAGGCGGCCTTCAGCGTCAGCAGGCGGGCCATCTCGATATCGCAACGGGCTTCGGCGATGCGCTCCTGCGTCACGCCCTGGCGGGCCACTTCCTTGCCGAACGCCACGCGTTGCAGGCTGCGCTTGCACATCAGTTCCAGCGCACGCTCGGCCACGCCAACGCTGCGCATGCAGTGGTGGATACGGCCCGGGCCCAGGCGGCCCTGCGCGATCTCGAAGCCGCGGCCTTCGCCCAGCAGGATATTGCTGGCCGGCACGCGCACGTTCTTCAGTTCGATTTCCATGTGGCCGTGCGGCGCGTCGTCGTAGCCGAACACGGGCAGGAAGCGCTTGATGGTGATGCCCGGCGTGTCGGCCGGCACCACGATCATCGACTGCTGCTCGTGGCGGCCCGCCTCGGGGTCGGTCTTGCCCATCACGATGTAGACCTTGCAGCGCGGATCGCCGGCTCCCGACGACCACCACTTGGTGCCGTTGATGACGTAATGGTCACCATCGCGCTCGATGCGGCATTCGATATTGGTGGCGTCGGACGAGGCGACGGCCGGCTCGGTCATCAGGAAGGCCGAGCGGATCTCGCCGCGCAGCAGCGGTTCCAGCCACTGGTCCTTCAGTTCTTCCGACGCGTAGCGCTCCAGCGTCTCCATGTTGCCGGTGTCCGGCGCGGCGCAGTTGAACACCTCGGCCGACCAGGGCACCCGGCCCATGATCTCGCACATCGGCGCATATTCCAGGTTCGACAGGCCTTCCGGGGCCCGCTTCGAGCGCGGCAGGAACAGGTTCCACAGGCCGGCTTCGCGGGCCAGCGGCTTCAGTTCTTCCACGACCTTGGTCGGCACCCATGCATTGCCCGCTTCGCGGTTGGCCTGCACCTCGGCGTAGAAGCGCTTTTCGTTCGGGTAGATGTGCTTGTCGAAGAAGGCCAGCAGCCTGGCCTGCATCTCCTTGACCTTGGGCGAGTATTCGAATTGCATGGGGTCTCCTCGGGGTTTTTGATGGGCACGCCGTGCCGACTGTGGCTACTCTAGCGGAACGAGGCTAATTAGAAAAATGAATTTTCTGGATTGGTCAGTATCAATCTGCTGCATTCCATGCCAGAATGCGCGACATTGATGCCTCAGTAAAGCACGCGTGCAGGAAGGTGCCATGCAACTCAGCCGGATCGACCTCAATCTCTTCGTCGTGTTCGACGCCATCTACAGCGAAGGCAGCATCACGGCCGCGGCGCGCCAGCTGAACCTGACGCAGCCCGCCGTGAGCCACGCGCTGGGGCGCCTGCGCACGCTGTTCGACGATCCGCTGTTCGAGCGGCGCGGGCAGGGCATGGCGCCCACGCCGCTGGCGCGGTCGCTGGCGGGCGAGGTGCGCGGCGCGCTGCAATCGTTCGCCCGCACGTTGCAGGACACCCCGCACTTCGATCCCGCCAACACCACGCGGCGCTTCACCATCGGCATGCGTGACGCGCTGGAAAGCACGCTGCTGCCGCCGCTGATGGCGCGCGTGACCGCCATGGCGCCACACGTGGAAATCGCCGCCATCCGCTTTGATCGTCGCGAGATGGAGTCCGAACTGCTGGCCGGCACGCTGGACACCGCCATCGACATCCTGCTGCCGGTGTCGCCCGCCATTCACCACAGTGCCTTCATGTCGGACCCGATGGTGGTGCTGGCCCGGCGCGACCATCCGCTGGTGAAGAAGGAACTGACGCTGGAACGCTACCTGTCGGCCGAGCACGTGCATGTGTCGTCGCGCCGGCGCGGGGCAGGGCTGGAGGACCAGGCGCTGCACCGCATGGGCCTGACGCGCCGTGTGCGGCTGCGCTGCCAGCACTACGCGGCGGCCTGCCGCGTGGTCAGCTGTACGGACCTGCTGGCCACGCTGCCGCTGCGCTACGCACGCATCGCCAACGAGCCCTATGCCAACCGGCTGCTGTCGCTGCCGTTCAAGGTGCCGTCGCTGGAACTGCACCTGTACTGGCACGCGGGCGGCGAGAACGATGGCGCCAACCGCTGGCTGCGCGAGCAGCTGATGGCGGTCATGTCGTCGCTGGGCAGCGGCATGGGCGATGTCTCGGCCGGGGCGGACGCCTGAGCCACGGTTGATGGGCCGCGCAGGCGCAGTGCAGCGCGCTCGGATCACAGCGTAAGAAAGTGTTCGAAAGATGGACGGTGGTGGCAGGCGTCCCTACCATCACTGCGTTCCATCTGTCCCCGACGCCTCAAATGGCGGCGCCGCAGCGCCCAGGCGTCGTCCCGGTTCACACACCGGGATGCGGGCAGTTTCCCCAATCCAGACCTATGACATCGAGGCACGCTCACATGCCAGGGAAACTCTTGCGCTCTGCTTTCATCAACGGACGACCGATTGCACTCGGCGCCATCGCCGCCTGTGCCGCTTTGACACTGGCCGCATGCGGCGGCGGTGACGGTGGCGGTTCCGCAACCTCGGCCAGCAGCGGCGGTGGCGGCAGCGCGGCGCAATCGGGCTCGGCTGCCCAGCCGGCCACCAGCGGCCAGGCTGCTGCCGCTCCGACCCCCGGCGGGACCGACCGCGCCTGCTATACGGTATCGGGCACCGCACCGGCACCGGTGACCGGTTCGGTCGCCCTGCTGCCCGCGCGTGGCACGGGCGTGTCCGGCTATCACGTACTGGCCGATGCGCGCAGCGCGGGCCTGTGCTACGCCAACTATCGCCGCGAGCAGGTGGGCCTGGCCCCGCTGACCGCCCGCGACGCGCTCAACACCGTGGCCCAGAACCACACGGCCTACATGCTCGCCAACAACACGCTGACGCACGACGAGCAATCGGGCAAGCCCGCCTACACCGGCGCGGCCCCGAACGACCGCATCCAGGCCGCTTACGCCAGCAATGCCACGGCCGAAGTGGTGGCCGGCGCCAATCGCTGGACGTCGCAGGCGGGCGCAGACCTGTCGATGACGCCCAAGGATCAGCTCGTGATCGATCTGGTCGATGCCCCGTTCCATCGCGCGGCACTGCTGGGCAGCTACGGCTCGGCCGGCAGCGGGTTTGCCGAAAGCGTGGGCGCGGGCAGCAGCGGCGGCACGCAGGCGTACTACTTCCAGACCATCGACCTTGCCGACCGCAGCCCGGGCGGCGCCGATAACCAGATGGTGGCGTATCCGTACAACGGCCAGGCCGATGTGCCGGTCAGCTGGGTCAACAGCGAGAGCCCGAATCCGGCACCGGCCTACGCGGGCAAGACCATGGGCTATCCGGTCACGGTGCAGGCGGTGAACACGTCGCTGGTGTTCAATGCCGACACGTTCTCGATCACCGATGCGTCGGGCAACACCGTGCCGTGCGAGAAGGTGGATGCCCGCACGTCGGGCATGTCCGGCGCCGCGAGCGGGCTGGCGATCTGCACGCCCACGGCACCGCTGGCCAGCAAGACGCGCTACAACGTGACGGTCAGCGGAACGCTGAACGGGCAGGGCGTGAACCTGAACTGGTCGTTCACCACGCTGTAATGCTGTGAGCGAGAACGCCTGGCGCCATGCCGGGAAGAAAACGGGAGGCATCTGCCTCCCGTTTTTCATGGCGCGCCCTTGTCTGGCGGCCTGCTATTTGACGCCGGGATGCTCGGCACCCTGTTCGATGCGCAACTGGCCGCGTGCGAGCGCGTCGTCGCGCTGGATGCCGTAGGGCGCCACGGGTCGCGCATCGGCAGGCATGGCCGCCCACAGGCGCGCCACCCAGTCGCGCACGGCCGCATTGTCTGGCTCTGCGCTCCACACTTGCAGCCCCTTGCCGGGGCGCCATTGCATGGCAACCGATGCGGGATCGTCTTCCAGCGTGACGGTGGCCGATTTCTCCGCCACGGGCGCGGCCGCCTTTGCCGTGGCCTTTGAAGCGGCCAGCGATTCAGCGGGCGCTGGCACCGGCGCGGGCGCCGCCATATACGCCGACTGTGGCATGCGCCGTGCGCGCGCTTCGGCACCGGCGCCTGGTGTGGCTGCGGGTGCCGGTGCTGTATCGGCCTGTGCCTGTATCGATGCCATCGGTGCTGGCGCGGCCAGGATGGCGGGTGCGGCAGGGGCGGCGGGCGCAGGAGGCGAGGGTGCCAGCGCGGCGGTGGCCGGTACCGATGAAGGCTCGGGCAAAGGCGCCGGTAGAGGCGCCGGTAGAGGCGCAGGCGGCGCCGCAAAGGCAGGCGACGGAGCCGGCGGCGGTGCATGCGACGGTGCCGGTGCGCGTTCCCTGCGGGCGGCCTGCGATGGCGCGGCCGGTCGACTTACGGGCGCTGTCGCCGGTGCGGTGGCCGACGGGGCGTCCGCGGTCTGCGTTTCCGGCGGCGATTCCTGCGTGGCTGGCGCGATGTCCGGAGCCGGCGTGGATGCCAGCGCCGGTTCGGCCCGCGGTGCCGGTCCTGCGTTGTCGGCGATGATGACGTTCGACGAAAGCGCGGCCGTCATCGGCGTGCCGTCATCGAGCTGGCTCAGCACGATCTTCGTGGCAAGGCCCGCCACGGCGAACGCGGTGGCCGCGACGCCAAGCGACTTCCACCAGCGCGACACCGCAGAAGCGCGCCTGGCCGGTGGGGCCGCAGCCCGCGCCACGGATGCGGCTGCCGCCGCTGCGTCGCGCTGCTGCGCGGCCTGCGCGCGCAGCCATGCCGCGGTGGGCGCGCTGACCGGTGCACCGAGCACGTCGCCGGCCGGCTTGCCTTGCAGCACCTGGCCGAACACCACATCGCGGCGCGTGGCCTGCGCGGCCTGCAGTCGCGCGGCCTCGCGCAGCACGCTGTCGGACAGCGTGGGCGGGGCGGCGAAGGTGGGCGGGGGCGCCGATGCCCGCACCGCATCGCGCTCCGCTTCGGCGGCCATGCGCGCCTGCACCGCGCGCGCGGCGGAGACCACGGCACTGCTCAGGCTGGCTGGCGCCTCAAAGCGCGGCACGTCGCGCAACAGCGCGGACAACCGGTCTTCGCCGGCGATAAAGCGGTCGGCGGCGTCGTGGCGCGAGTCGTCGGGGCGCAGTGTTGTCATGGCCGGGGCTCCCCGGCGACCATGCCGCCATCGGCCAGCACCGTGCGCAGCCGTGCAAACGCATAGCGCAGCCGGCTTTTCACCGTTTCGAACTTCTCGCCCAGCATTGCGGCGATTTCCTCGACGCTCATCTCGCTGAAAAAGCGCAGCACCACCACTTCGCGTTGCGCCACGGGCAGCTGCAGCAGCGCCTGGTGCACGCTGGTCAGATGCTCGCGCAATTGCGCCTCGGTCTCGGGCGTCAGATCGTCGACCGGCATTTCCGGTTCGTGCGCGTCGATCGATTCACGCAGCCGCGCGTGCGCGCTGCGCACCTGGTCCAGCCAGGCGTTGCGCGCGATCTGGAACAGGAAGGTGCGGAACGCGGCGGTGGGCGTGTAGTCGCCACAGCGCGTCATCAGCTGGATCCACGTCTTCTGCGCGATGTCCTCGGCTTCGCCCGTGTCGCCACGGCAGAGCCAGGCAACATAGTTGAACAGTCCGCTGTTGTGGCGGCGGAACAGTTCGCCGATCGGGGCCTCGATGACGCCGCCCGCCACCAGCAGCATCAGGTCGGCGTCGGGCAGCGCAGCAATATTGGGGGTGGGGCTGGCAGGCGTCATGGCATCGAGTATAGATCGCCGGTCAGCGGGCGTCGGCACCGGCCGGCATCGGCACCGTCTGCAGCGCCTGCGCCAGCGCCACGAGCTTCAGGAACTCGCCCCGGTAGCCAAAGCGATCCGCGCCGCGCGCATCCTGCGCCAGGGCACGTGCATCGTCGAGCGTCCATCGGCCGGTGAACCTGCCGCCGCGCAGCACCTGACCGAAGCCGCTGACGGCGGCCGCGAAGCGAAAGTCGGCATCGCCCTGGGCCAGCGGGCGGATGGTGTCGCGCGCGACGGTGACGTCGGTCAGCTCGCTGGCGCTGGCGCCGGGGCGCTTGTAGCGCAGCTTCACATGCGCGAGTTCGTTGCCATGGCGGCTCGCGGTGGCTGTCGGCTGGTAACGCAGGTCATCGATCAGCCCCGGCCCGTCGGCCAGCGTCAGTTCGTACAACGCCGTCACGGTATGGCCGGCACCGATATCGCCTGCGTCCACCTTGTCGTTGTTGAAGTCCTCGCGCGCCAGCAGGCGGTTTTCGTAGCCGATCAGCCGGTACTCGCGTACCGTGGCCGGATTGAATTCCACCTGGATCTTCACGTCGCGGGCAATGGTTGCCAGCGTCGAACTCATTTCGCTGACCAGCACCTTGTTGCCTTCCGTGAGATTGTCGATGTACGAGTACGCGCCGTCGCCGGCATCGGCCAGCTGCTCCATGAGCTGGTCGTTGTAGTTGCCGGTGCCGAAGCCAAGCGTGGACAGCGATACGCCCGACTTGCGCTTCTCCTCGACCAGGCTCTTCAACTGGCGGAAGTCGGTGATGCCGACGTTGAAGTCGCCGTCGGTGGCAAGCAGCACGCGATTGATGCCGCCAGCGACATAGCGCTGCTGCGCTGCCTGGTAGGCCAGCGCGATGCCGCTGGCGCCGGCCGTGCTGCCGCCCGCCACGAGCTGGTCGATGGCGCTGGCAATCGCGGTCTTTTCGCTGCCGGGCGTGGGTGGCAGCGCCACGCGTGTGCTGCCGGCGTAGGTGACCAGCGTGATGCGATCCTGAGGGCGCAGCGCGTTGACCAGCAGCTTCAGTGACGCCTTCAGCAGCGGCAGCTTGTCGGGCGCGTTCATCGAACCGGACACATCGACCAGGAAAACGAGATTGGCGGCAGGCAGGCTGGCGCGCGCCATGTCCTGGCCCTTGATACCGATCCGCAGCAGCACGTTGCGCGGCTGCCAGGGGGCAGGCGCCAGCGCGGCATGCACGGCGAAGGGCCTGCCGTCGGCCGGCCCGGCGTAGTCGTAGGAAAAGTAGTTGACCAGTTCCTCGACGCGCACCGCATCGGATGGCGGCAGGCGCCCCGCATTGAGCATGCGGCGCACGTTGCTGTAGCTGCCAGTGTCGACATCGATGCTGAACGTGGAAACTGGCGCCTGTGCCACCTGCCGGACGCCGTTTTCGTCGATCGCTCCATAGCGTTCGCGGTCCTGCGGTGGCGGGGCGAACGCGGGCGCGGGCGCGGGCGTCACCATCAGCGCAGACAGCGCAGGCGACTGCGGAGCGGGCACGCGCATGGCCCTGTGGGCTTCCGGGCGGGTCTCCGCGCGGGCCTGCGCAGGAGCTTCCGCGGCCGGCTCGCGATTTCGGGAGCTGTCCCGGGATGCCCCGGGCTTGCCAGTCTTCTCTGCCGGGGGCTGGAGGATATACGGCGGCGTGGGCGCGGGCACCGGTGGCGGCGCCGGCTCTGCCGGATGTGCTGCCGGGCTGACCGGTGGCGATCCGCTGCATGCGGCCAGCCCCAGCGCCATGACGGCGCCAAGCGCTGCCGTCCATGGGGTGATGTTCGATGCAGAAAGCCCTGTGCGCATGTTGTTCTCCTTGTGGCATGCAGCCGGCGCGAAGCGCGCCCTGGGCATGAAACGAAGCAGGCCCGCGCACGGGGTTGACGCCAGTCACGAATTTATTCGCGCCTGCCATGCTGCCCTGCCGCAGAAGGCGATGGCGCATAGGAAAAAATGCCGCGAAACGCAAGGCCGGCTTTCAGACGATTCGCACATCCGCCAGCATCTTTCGCCGCTACAATCGCCGAAGATTTCCTCCAGGAGACACGGCATGACTGAAGCAGCGGCACCCCGTTCCACGGACCTGACCTCGCATCCATCCGATTCACTGCGCTGGCGTGGCGCGCTGGCCGTGGCGCTGACCGCGTTGCTGGCGGCCTGCGGAACGCCGGACAAGGGCGCGGGTACACCCGCCGCATCGGCCGCGCCGGCCTCTGCGCCTCCCGCGCAGGCGGCGATGCCGCCAGCCCCTGAAGTGTCGTCGGGCTATCGCCCGGACATGACCACCACCTACGCGCAGAAGCACATGGCGGCCGCAGCCAATCCGCTGGCTACCGAGGCTGGCCGGGAGATCCTGCGGGCTGGTGGCTCGGCCATCGACGCCGCCGTTGCCATGCAGGCCGTGCTGACGCTGGTGGAGCCGCAGGCCACCGGTATTGGCGGCGGGGCCTTCATCATGTACTGGGACGGCAAGCGCGTGCAGGCCTACGATGGCCGCGAGACCGCGCCGGCTGGTGCCACGGAAAACCTGTTCATGCGTGCCGACGGCAAGCCGATGGAATTCTCCGAAGGGCAGATCGGCGGCCGGTCGGTGGGCGTGCCAGGCGTGCTGCGCGCGCTGGAGATGGCCCATCGCGAGCACGGGCGCCTGCCCTGGGCGCGGCTGTTCCAGCCGGCCATCCGCCTGGCGGACAAGGGCTTCCCGATGTCGCAGCGGCTCTATACGCAAGTGGCGGCCGACAAGTTCATGGGCGGCTCGCCCGAGATGACCGGCTACTTCCTGGATGAGCAGGGCAAGGCCAGGGCGGTCGGCTCGATCATCAAGAACCCGCAGCTGGCGCAGACGCTGCGCGAGATTGCCAGGAGCGGCCCGAACGTGTTCTACAACGGGCCGATCGCGCGAGACATCGCCGCCAAGGTCAACGGCCACCAGAACGCGGGCAGCCTTTCGGAGGCGGACCTGAAGGGCTACAAGGCCAAGGTGCGCGTGCCGGTGTGCACGGACTACCGCCAGTGGAAGATCTGCGGCATGCCGCCGCCGTCGTCGGGCGGCATTGCCATTGCGCAGATCCTTGGCACGCTGGAGGCGCTGGAAAAGCGTGATCCGCGCTACGCGCTGGCGAGCCTGAAACCGACGAAGGTCGACCTGCCGTCGCTGATGGAGCCGAATCCGCTGGCCGTCCATGCGATTGCCGAAGCCGACCGGCTGGCCTACGCAGATCGCGGCCTGTATGTGGCCGATGCCGATTTCGTGCCGGTGGACGTGGCCGCGATGGTCAATCCGAACTATCTGGCCGAGCGGGCGGCGCTGATTGGTGACAAGAGCATGGGCAAGGCGCAGCCCGGCACGCCGCCCGGCGTGAAGGTTTCGTTTGCGCCGGATCGCTCGCCGCCGCGCGTTTCCACGTCGCAGATCGTGGCCGTGGACAACCGGGGTGGCGCGCTGTCGATGACGACCACCATCGAGTCGTACTTCGGCTCGCACATCATGGTGCGCGGCTTCATGCTCAACAACCAGCTGACCGACTTCTCGTTCACGCCGACCGAGAACGGCAAGCCGGTGGCCAACCGCGTGCAGGCTGGCAAGCGTCCGCGCTCGTCGATGGCGCCGACGCTGGTGTTCGATCGCCAGAGCGGCAAGCTGGTGGCGGCGCTGGGTTCGCCGGGCGGCTCGCAGATCATCGAGTATGTGTCGAAGACGCTGGTGGGCCTGCTCGATTGGGACATGGACGTGCAGCAGGCCGTGGGCATGGCGAACTTCGGCAGCCGCAATGGCCCGACCGAAGTGGAGAAGGGCCTGGTGACGCCGCAGCTGGTGCAGGCGCTGAAGCAGCAGGGTCACCAGGTGGCCGAGATCGAGATGACCAGCGGCACGCAGGCCATCATGCGCAAGACGGTCAACGGCAAGGCCGTCTGGGCCGGTGGCGCGGACCCGCGCCGCGAAGGCGTGGCACTGGGCGACTGAGTCGCGCGACAGGCCGCCGGGCTGCGTTTGCAGCCCGAGGCGGCTGGCAAGAAAAAACGGGCGCGAAATTCGCGCCCGTTTCAGTCTTGCCTGTTGTGATTGCCGGATTTATGCGTCCAGCTTGACCCCTGCCGCCTTCACGACTTGTGCCCAGCGCTTTTCCTCGGTCTGGAACCACTTGGAGGTTTCCGCCGGGGACATCGTCACGACCTCGGCACCCTGGCCGGCCAGATTGGCGCGGATTTCCGGCGTGCGGATGATCTTGACCAGCTCGGTGTTGATGCGCTGGACCAGCGCATCGGGCATGCCGGCCGGCGCCATCACGCCTTGCCAGGTACCCGATTCGAAGTTCGGCACGCCGCTTTCGGCGATGGTCGGCGTCTGGCCAACCAGCGCCATGCGGGTGCGCTTGGAGACGGCCAGCAGCTTGAGCTTGCCCGATTGCACGTGGGGGTAAGTCGCCAGCATGCCGTTCATCAGCACCTGGGCGGTACCGCCAACGGTGTCGGCAATTGCCTGTGCACCACCCTTGTAAGGCACGTACTGCCAGCCGGCCTTGGTGGCCTGCTGGACGGCCACGCCCGCCAGGTGCGGCGCGCTGCCGATGGCGGTCACGGCAAAGTTCAGCGACTGCTTGTGCGACAGGTCGACCAGTTCCTTGAGGTTGTTGGCCGGGACCGACGGATGCACGACCAGCAGGTGCGGCGAATACGCCAGCATCGCCACGCCCTTGAGATCCTTCTCGGGGTTGAAGGTGAGCTTGGTGTAGACCGACGGGGTGATCGCCAGCGCGCCCACGTCGCACAGCAGCAGCGTGTGGTTTTCCGTGCCGGCCTGCGCCACCATGGCGGCGCCGATGTTGCCATTGGCACCCGGGCGGTTATCCACCACGATGGGCTGACCCAGCGCTTCGCCAAGCTGCTTGCTGATCAGGCGGGCGATGATGTCCGACGAGCCACCGGCGGGATAGGGCACCACCAGGCGGATCGGCCGGGTCGGCCACTTGTCCTGCGCCCAGGCCGAAGCCGGCGCCAGGATGCCGGACGTGCCCACGGCACCAAGGGCCGCAAGGCCCGGAAGCTGGCCAAGGAATTGGCGGCGAGAAGAGGTCATGCTGTGTCTCCAGTCAACACTTATCGTCAGTCGTCGTACAACGATTTGGATGGGAGTGTAGGCCCGCTTTTCGATTGGGTCTATCGGGAAAACACGTAGTCCTGTACCGGCAAATGTAGCAACAATGCGGCCAGGAGGGATTCGTCGCGTTCCACCTCGAGGTGGCGGAAAAGCCGGATGCAGGGCGGGTTTGTGCTCAGTTGTCTGATGACATGGGCGCGCGATGATGCTTTCTCACCTCTCCCATGCGATGGGAGAGGGCTGGGGGAAAAGGCAAGCGTCTCAAGATGCGGCATACGGAGATTTAACCGCCACGCCCCTTTTCCCCGCCCCTTTTCCCCGCCCTTTTCCCGCCCTTTTCCCCGCCCCTTTCTCCCGCAAGGTGCGGGAGAGCGGAAAAAAACCCAATGGTGAGGAAGGATGTCCGTTCAGGCGCCCGACTTCTTCGCGTATTCCCAACCCATTTCCGCCATCGGGCGGGCGCGTTTGCCGGCGTTTAGGGCCTGCGCCGACGATGCCGTGCCGTCCACCACGCGCTTCATGATGCCCTGCAGGATGCCGGCGATCCGGAACATGCTGAAGGCAAGGTAGAAATTCCAGTCGCCGGTGATCTGGCGGCCGGTGCGCTGCTCGTACATGCGGCGATAGGTTGCCTCGTCGGGAATGCCCAGGCCCTTGTGATCCAGGCCGGCGATGCCACGGAACTGGCCCGGCGCGATGTGCCAGCTCATGCAGTGGTAGCCGAAGTCGGCCATCGGGTGGCCCAGCGTGGACAGCTCCCAGTCCAGCACGGCCAGCACGCGTGGCTCGGTCGGGTGGAACATCAGGTTGTCGAGCCGGTAGTCGCCGTGGACGATGCAGGTCAGGTCGACGTCTTCCTGCGGAATATGATCGGGCAGCCAGGCCATCAGCTGGTCCATGGCCGGGATCGATTCCGTCTCGGACAGCTTGTACTGCTTGCTCCAACGCTCGATCTGGCGCTGGAAGTAGTTGCCGGGCTTGCCATAGTCGGCCAGGCCGATGGCCTTGTAGTCCACCGTATGCAGCGCGGCGATGACCCGGTTCATCTCGTCGTAGATCGCGCCGCGTTCGGCCGCGCTCATGTCGGGCAGCGACTGGTCCCACAGCACGCGGCCGCTGACGAACTCCATGATGTAGAACGCGCGGCCGATCACGTCTTCGTCCTCGCACAGCGCGTACATATGGGCCACGGGCACATCCGTGCCGGCCAGCGCCTTCATCACGCGGTATTCGCGCTCGATGGCGTGGGCGGACGGCAGCAGCTTCGACTTCGGCCCCGGCTTGGCGCGCATCACGTAGGTCTGGCCCGGCGTGATCAGCTTGAACGTGGGGTTGGACTGGCCGCCCTTGAACTGCTCGACGGTCAGCGGGCCGGCAAAGCCCTCGACATGCTCGCGCATCCAGGCCTCCAGCGCGCCCACGTCGAAGCGCTGCTGGTCTGCCACGGGGCGCGTACCTTCAAAGTGCGATACGTTGCTGCTCATGTCTGTCTCTCTCCGCAGTGTCTTTATTTTGTGATCATTATCGAAGGCGTGTTACAGGTGTTTGGATTACCTGTAATTCGGCTTGCGCTTCTCAAGGAACGCCGTAATGCCTTCGCCCCCATCCTTGTGATGGAGCGCGGCCACGAAACTGTCGCGCTCGGCGGCAAGGTGCTCGGTCAGCGTGGCGGTGCCCGCGTGGTTGATCAGCGACTTCATGCCGCGCACGGCGTTGGGCGACTCCTTGGCCAGGTTTTCGGCGATGCGCAGCGCTTCGGTCAGCGCGTGACCCGGCTGCACCACGCGGTTGACGATGCCGAAGTGTGCAAGACGCGCCGGGTCCACCGGCTTGCCTTCCATCAGGATTTCGCTGGCCAGCTGGCGCGGCAGCATGCGCGCAATCTCATACGAGCCGCCGCCATCGGGGGTCAGGCCGACCTTGACGTAGGCCATGACGAACTTGGCGTCGCTGGCGGCCACCACGTAGTCGCAGGCCAGTACCAGCGAGAAGCCCGCGCCGGCGGCGGGGCCTTCCACCGCAGCGATGATCGGCTTGGGGAATGCGTGGAACGATTCGATCCAGTGATGCAGCGTCTCGATGCTCTCGGCCTGCACCGACGGCGGTTGCGCGCGGTTGCCGAGCAGGCGGTTCAGGTTGCCGCCTGCGCAGAACACGCCATTGGCACCGGTCAGCACCACGGCCCGGATCGAGTCGTCGCGGGCGGCCACTTCGAGGGCTTCCTGCGAGGCGGCGTAGATATCCGGATGCAGCGCGTTACGCGCCTCCGGGTTGGAGATGGTCAGCACGAGCGTCGCGTCGACGCGTTCGGACAGCAACTGGGCAGTCATGGCAGCCTCGTTATCCTGGGGCAAGTTCTTGCGGCAAATACAAAAAGGGCGCCCCGTGTCTCGGCGGGGCGCCCACTCGATCAGGCTTCTTCGGTCAGCAGCGACAGGCCCAGGCCGGCGCGGCGCCAGAGCCACGGGCTCGGACGGTAGCGCATGTCGCCGGTCAGGCGATTCATGTTGCGCAGCACTTCCAGGATCACTGCGGCGCCGATCGTGTCGCCCAGTGCCAGCGGACCCTTCGGATAGCCCAGACCCAGGTTCACGGCCAGGTCGATATCGGTCGGCGTGGCGATGCGCTGCTGTGCGATGTCGCTGGCGATGTTCACGATGCAGCCGATGATGCGCTGGGCAATGAAACCGGCCGAATCGCGGATCACGGTCACCGGCACGCCATCGCTGGCAAACAGGCCGTGCGCGGCATCGCGGGCGGCGGCGCTGGTGGCCGGCGTGGTCATCAGCGTGCGGCGCTTGGTGGCTTCAAACGGCAGCAGCGTGTCGATGGCAACCACGCGCGTGGCGTCCAGGCCTTCTTCCAGCGCGGCGGTGGTGGCGTCCAGGCCCAGCGGCGTGACCACGATCAGGGCGTCGGACGACGGCTGGTTGCCGGCTTCAACGGTCACGCCCAGCGCGGTCAGCAGCTTCACGGTCATGGCGTTGCCACGCGCGTTGGCGCGGCTCACCCACACGCTGGCCGGGCGCGCATCGGGCACCGGCTTTGCCGCGGGCACCTGCTTCTGGCCTTCCGGGTATGCATAGAAGCCGGCGCCGGTCTTGCGGCCCAGCAGGCCACCCACCGAACGCAGCGCCGTGATCGGCGACGGGCGGTAGCGCGGCTCCTGGTAGAACTGGTTGTAGATCGATTCCATCACCGGGTGCGACACGTCGAGCCCGGTCAGGTCCATCAGCTCGAACGGGCCCATGCGGAAGCCGGCCTGCTCGCGCATGATGTTGTCGATGTCGACGAACTCGGCCACGCCTTCCTGCGCGGCCTTCAGGCCCTCGATGTTCATGCCGCGGCCGGCATGGTTCACGATGAAGCCCGGCATGTCCTTGCAGCGCACCGGCGTATGGCCCATGCGGCGCGACAGCTCCATCAGGCGGTCGCCCACGGCCGGGTCGCCGGACAGGCCATCGATCACTTCCACGACCTTCATCAGCGGCACAGGGTTGAAGAAGTGGTAGCCGACCACCCGGCCCGGCTGCTTCGCGCCCACGGCGATTGCCGTGATCGACAGCGACGAGGTGTTCGATGCGATGACCGCGTCTTCAGGCAGGATGGCTTCGAGCTTGGCCACCAGGTCGCGCTTGACGTCCAGGCGTTCGACGATGGCTTCCACCACCATGTCGCAGCCGGCCAGGTCTTCCAGCGCGCTGGCGGCCTTCACGCGGGCCAGTGCGGCGTCGCTGTCGGCGGCGCTGATCTTGCCCTTGTCGGCCAGCTTGGCAAAGGTATCCTGCAGGTACTGGCGCGCGGCGGCCACGGCCTGGGCGTTGGTGTCGAACAGGTGTACGGTCAGGCCGGCCTGCGCGGCGATCTGGGCGATGCCGCGGCCCATGGCGCCAGTGCCAACGATGCCGAGCGTCTGGATAGTGGAATTGCTCATTGTTGGTCCAAAAAAGTTGTGGCTAAATTAGCACGATCGTACGTTTTCTGCACCCTTCGCGACAGAGGCGCCGCGCATGCGGCGTGCGCTGATCGGCCATGCGTGGCAGGGCAGACGGCGACGGTGCGGCCCCGGGTCGACACCAGCGATTCCATCCCAATACGGAGAGAGACGACATGCTGAAGCTTTGCGGTTTTGCCGCCAGCAACTACTACAACAAGGTCAAGCTGGCGCTGCTGGAAAAGAACCTGCCATTCGAGGAAGTGCTGGCCTGGATCGGCGAGACCGACCTGGCGGCATCGCCGCTGGGCAAGGTTCCCTACATCATCACCGATGCCGGCCCGCTGTGCGAGTCCGAAACCATCGTCGAATACCTGGAGACCACCTATATCCAGGCGCCGCTGCTGCCGCAAGACCCCTTCCAGGCCGGCAAGGTGCGCGAAATCATCACGTTCCTGGAGCTTTACCTGGAACTCACGGCCCGCGAGCTGTACGCCGAAGCGTTCTTCGGCGGCACGGTCAGTGACCGCGTCAAGGAACGCCAGCGCAACCTGCTGGACAAGTACATCCCCGCTTTCGGCCGCCTGGCGAAGTTCTCGCCATATATCGCCGGCGACACCTTCACGCTGGCCGACTGCGCCGCCGTGTGCCATCTGCCGCTGATTTCGTCCTGCACGAAGATCATCTACGGCGAAGACCTGCTCGCGGGCTTGCCGGTCAAGGATTACCTGAAGGCGATGGCCGAGCGGCCGACCGTGCAGAAGGTCAATGCCGAACGCAAGGCCAACACCGAGCTGATGCTCAGCCGGAACAAGTAAGCGGGGCAGGGGCGCCGGAGGTATCGTGCCAGCTGCAGCACGCCAACCATGGCAAGGCAGCATCAGCGCGCCAAAATAAGCAAAAAGCCCCGCGGCGGGAAGCCAGCGGGGCTTTTCTTCATGGCGGGAATGCGCGGCGCTTATAGCCGGGCCAGCCGCTCCAGCGCCAGCTTCAGCGTCTCTTCCTTCTTGGCGAAGCAGAAGCGCACCACACCCGACTCCCGGGGCTCGGAATAGAACGCCGAGACGGGAATCGCCGCAACGCCAATTTCGCGCGTCAGCCACATCGAGAAATCGGCCTCGCTCATATCGGAAATGGCCGAATAGTCGACGCACTGGAAATACGTGCCGTCCGATGGCAGCAGCTTGAAGCGCGAATTGGCCAGCCCGGCGCGGAAGTAGTCGCGCTTGGCCTGGTAGAAGGCCGCCAGGTCCAGGTATGGGGCGGGATCGGCCATATAGTCGGCCAGGCCATGCTGCACCGGCGTGTTCACGGTGAACACGTTGAACTGATGGACCTTGCGGAATTCGTTCATCAGCGCGGCCGGCGCAGCCACATAGCCCACCTTCCAGCCCGTGACGTGATAGGTCTTGCCAAAGCTCGACACCACGAAGCTGCGGCGCGCCAGTTCCGGGTGGCGCGACACCGATGCGTGCTGCTGGCCGTCATAGACCATGTGTTCGTAGACTTCGTCGGACAGCACCAGGATGTCGGTGCCGGCCAGCAGGTCGGCCAGTTGCTGCATGTCTTCCGCGCGCCAGATCGTGCCGGTGGGGTTGTGCGGCGTGTTGATCATGATCATGCGCGTCCTGGGCGTGATCGCGGCGGCCAGCTTGTCGAACGGGATGCGGAACAGCGGGGCTTCCAGCCGCACCGGCACGGCCTTGGCGCCGGCCAGTTCGATCGACGGCAGATAGCTGTCGTAGCAGGGCTCCAGCACGATGACTTCGTCGCCCGGGTGTACCGCGCACAGGATCGACGTCAGCAGGCCCTGCGTGGCGCCTGCGGTGATCGTGATCTCGGTGTTCCAGTCGTACTGGTGGCCGTACAGCGTGGCGATCTTGCCGGCGATGGCCTGGCGCAGCTTGGGCACGCCAGCCATCGGCGGGTACTGGTTGTGGCCCGCGCGCATGGCGCCGGTCACGGCGTCGACGATGCGCGGGTCGCAGTCGAAGTCCGGAAAGCCCTGGCCCAGGTTCACGGCGTTCTTTTCGGCGGCCAGCGCCGACATCACGGTGAAGATCGTGGTGCCCACGTTGGGCAGGCGCGACAGCGGCGGATTCAGCGGATTCAGCGGGGCAGGGGTCGATTCGGACATGACTGGGCGGAAACGGTAAATAACCGGGCAGGAAACCAGAGCGACATTCTAGCGGGGATCGCCGGCCGGGTCCGTACCGGCGGCATCGGCGGCCACACGAGCGGCCAGCCAGCCCGGGAAGGCCAGCGGCGTCAGCACGTCCACCCCGCTGGTGCGGCGCAGGCGGCTCCTGAGCTTGAGCACGGCCTTGTCCTTCGACACCAGCAGTTCGGCTTGCGCGAAGTGAGCCAGTTCGATGAACTTCTGGTCGTCGGTGTCGCGGCATTTCGGCAGGCGGATGGCGCCCGCGTCGGCCGGTTCGGGGGGCGGGGCCAATGTGGTCAGGCGATCCACCTCGGCCAGCGCGGCGTCGATATCGACGGCGAACCGGGCAAATTGCGGATAGGCCAGCACCCGGCGCAGTTCCTCGCGGCAGTCGGCCCGGATGACCGGGGCGATGGCGCCGGACGCCAGCGCGGCGCGGATTGGCTCGACATGTGGGTCGCGGAACACGAGCAGGTCGACCCAGACGTTGGAATCGAGCACGACACGGGGGGCGGAGGGGCCGGGCAGGGCGCCGGCGGTGACTTCGGTGGGCATTCGCTACAATCTCAGCTTTGTTTCTGCCCGCGATTTTGCCATGCTCATCGTCCTGTCTCCCGCCAAGTCCCTGGACTACGAGACACCGCCGCGCGTCAAGACCCATACGATGCCGCGTTTTATCGACCGTTCCGCCGCGCTGATCGAGCGCCTGCGCAAGCTGGCGCCGCAGGACGTGGCGTCGCTCATGGACATCTCCGACAAGCTGGCCGTGCTGAACGTGACCCGCTATGCGGACTGGACCACCGAGTTCTCGGCCGCCAACAGCAAGCAGGCCGTGCTGGCCTTCAATGGCGATGTCTACGACGGCCTGGACGCCCGGACGCTGTCCACCGATGACCTGGCGTTCGCCCAGAAGCACATTCGCATCCTGTCCGGCCTCTATGGCGTGCTGCGCCCGATGGACTGGATGCAGCCATACCGCCTGGAAATGGGCACCCGCCTGGACAACGCCGCCGGCCGCGACCTGTACGCGTTCTGGGGCGACGACGTCACGACGCTGATCAACAAGGATATGGCCGACCTCAAGCACGAGGGCGCGCCCACGCTGGTGAACCTGGCGTCAGAGGAGTATTTCAAGGTGGTGCGCCCCAAGGTGCTCGACGCCCGCGTGATCACGCCCGTGTTCGAGGACTGGAAGGGCGGCCGCTACAAGATTATTTCGTTCCATGCCAAGCGCGCGCGCGGTACGATGGCCCGCTTTGCGGTCACGCACCGGGTGACAGACCCGGCGCAGCTCAAGCGCTTCAAGGAAGACGGCTACGCGTTCGACAAGGCCGCCTCCGACGATTCGCGCTGGGTGTTCCGCCGCCGCCTGGAAGACTGAGAACAAGGACAGATTCGATGACCTCGGCACTCCATATTTCCTCGCTGTTCGATTCGGGCGCGATCGAAGTCGAAGCGCTCGACCGCGCCGACGATATCCGCCTGCGCATCCGCGCCGATTCGCACGCCGATTTTCGCCAGTGGTTCCACTTCCGCCTGCAGGGCGCGGCCGGACAGGCGTGCCGGCTCAAGTTCCTGAACGCCGGCGAGTGTACTTATCCCGATGGCTGGCGCGACTACCACGCGGTGGCGTCGTACGACCGCGCGCACTGGTTCCGCGTGCCGACGCAGTACGACGGCACCACGATGACCGTCGACTTCACGCCCGAACACGACAGCGTGTGGCTGGCGTACTTCGAGCCGTATTCCGACGAGCGGCACCTGTCGCTGCTGGCGACGTGCCAGCGCTCGCCGCTGGCGAAGCTGTCGCACCTGGGCAGCACCGTCGATGGACGCGACCTGACCTGCGTGACGCTGGGCCAGCCCGGCCCGGGCAAGAAAACAATCTGGATGATCGCGCGCCAGCATCCGGGCGAAAGCATGGCCGAGTGGTTCTGCGAGGGCGTGCTGCAGCGCCTGACCGGCACTGGCGCGTGGAATGGCGACCCGGTCGCGCGCAGGCTGCTGGACCGCGCCGTGTTCCATATCGTGCCGAACATGAACCCCGACGGCTCCTCGCGCGGCAACCTGCGCACCAACGCGGCGGGTGCGAACCTGAACCGCGAGTGGATGCAGCCGAGCGAGGAAACGAGCCCCGAGGTCTACCACGTGCGCCGCGCCATCGAGCGCACCGGCGTGGACCTGTTCTTCGATATCCATGGCGACGAGGCGCTGCCGTACAACTTCGTGGCCGGCAGCGAGATGCTGCCCGGCTTTACCGAAGCCCAGCGCGAGCAGCAGTCACGCTTTATCGAGGCTTTCAAGCGTGCCACGCCCGATTTCCAGGACGTGCACGGTTACGCCGCCAGCAAGTACAACGCCGACGCGCTGAAGCTGGCCTCGAAGTACATCGGCCACACCTTTGGCTGCCTGGCGCTGACGCTGGAAATGCCGTTCAAGGACAACGCCGACCTGCCCGACCCGGCCGTGGGCTGGAACGGCGCGAAGAGCGCGCTGCTGGGCACGGCGATGCTGCAGGCGATTCTGGAATATCTGGGCTGAGAATGGTCTGACGCGAGTGACGCCTGCGTTTTTCGCCCCCCTCCCGCACGCGGGAGGGGGGGCGGATATCAGCAGATCAGCAGCTTGGGCTCAGTTCTTCTTTTTCGTCTTGGAGGACGAAGAAGACGTGCTCTTGGTGCTCGACGTCGATTTGGACGAGGACGTCGACTTCGACGACGAAGCCTTGGCGCTGCTCTTGCCCTTCTTCTTGCTGTGCGACGCCGTGGACACGGCCGGTGCCGCTGCCGGCTCTGTGATCGTGTCGCCGTTGCTGTCGAGCAGCTCGTAGGCGAGCATCATGCCGTCGTTGTAGCCGCAGCGCACCTTGACCGGTTGCCACTGGGCCTCGCCCTTGCGCTTGTGGGCCGTGGCACTGAACGTCACCACCGAGCTGACGGGCACGGCCTGCTTGCCTGGCGAGAAGCGGCCTTCCCAGCGTTCCTCGGTGGCCTGGCTGGACGACAGCGCGCCGGTGGGGATCTTCAGTGCGTCATAGGACGCCGAACGCGGCACCACCCAGCTGGCATGTGCCGCGCAGTCGGCCACATCGGCCGCGGCATTCTCCGATTTCATCAACTGCTCGCGCATCTGCGCACGATACTCGGCCAGGCTCACGCGGCCCTTGTCGGGCAGTGTGACCGTGGTGGTCGGCGGATTCTTGTTGACGACGGGAGGCGGCTTGACGCCGGGGGGGCTGGTCGAGGCGGTCGGTGCGGTGGCGGGCATGCCGGCCGGGCTGGCCGGTGTGGCGGCGGCCTGGGCGGTGTCGTCGGTCGGCGCGGTGGCGCAGCCGGCCAGCGCAATCGCGCCTGCCACTGCGGCAGTCAGCATGCGCAGCTGGCTGCCAAACAGTCTGGAAATTCGTTTGATCACGGGATCGTCTTTGCCTGAGTCAGCAAGGAGGGTTGGTGAAGGATTGCCATGATAGAGGAAAGCCTGCCGGCGGAGTTCCTAAATCTTGTTACCCTTCGTTCTAACTGCTTACAACTTGCGGGGATCAGGCGCTATTACCTGCGTGCGATAGCGGATGTCACAGGACTCATGCAACTCAGGCGAACCCCGAGACACGCAAGTAGCGTGTCCCGAGGTGCCGGGCGCCATTGCAGCGCCCGTTCCAGACGACTTCAGAACGTGCTGGCGAAGCGCAGCAGATCGTCCATCAGCGCGTTGAGATCGCGCTTGAGCTTGTCGAAGCCGGCCGAGTGGGTCAGGCCCACTTCGTCCATGTAGAGCTTGCGGTTGACTTCGAGCTGCAGGCTGTGGCGGTTGGCTTGCGGCTGGCCCACCACGCGCACGATCTCCACGCCCTTGTAAGGGTGGTTGCGCCACACGTCGTAGCCCATTTCCTTGAGCACGGCTTCCACGCGATCGGTGAAGCGCGTGTCGCACGTGGTGCCGTCGCGGTCGCCCACCACGAAATCCGGATGCTGCAGGCCCGGATGTTCGGTGGCGAACTTCGCTGCCTCGCTGGGCATCGAGTGGCAGTTGATGTGGAACACGCGGCCATGGCGCGCCACGGCTGCGTCCGACAACTTCTGCAGCTGCGCGTAGTACGGCAGGTAGTAGTTGTCGATCCGTGCCTGCAGTTCTGCCACGCTCAGCTTGCGATCGTAGATCGGCTCGCCGGTGTCCAGTACGCGCCAGACCAGGCCCTTGCCCAGGCGCGTCTTGGACGTTTCCTTCTTCAGGCCCGGCCACGGCGCGTCGAGCAACGCCTCGTCGATTTCCTCCAGGCCGCGGTTGGCGTCGAGGTAGCTGCGCGGGCAGCCGGCGGCCAGCAGCGGGATGCCCCGTGCCGGGGCATCGGCATAAAGCTGCTCCACGAACGTGTCTTCCGCCTGCCGCAGCAGCGGCAGGGGCAGGTTGCCGGCGTAGCGGAAGTCCGCCGGGTAGGTGGTGCAGCTATGCGGTGAGTCAAGAAAGAGCGGGCCGCTCTCGCCTTCCGGCATCTGCAGGAAGTACGGGCTTTCCGCGGTCTTTCGTTCAGCGTCGGTCATACGAACTGCCGGTGAGGATTAGTCCAGGGAGATCTTGGCGGCGGCTGCCACCTTCTTGTTCTTCGCCACTTCGGTGGCGATCTGCTGCGCGAAGTGCTGCGGCGTGTCGCCCACCGGGGTCGCGCCCAGCTTCTCGAGCTTGGCCTTCACCTCGGGCATGGCCAGCACCTTGATGGCGGCGGCGTTCAGCTTGGCCTGGATGTCGGCCGGCAGCTTGGCCGGGGCGATCAGGCCGAACCAGGCGGCGTCGTTCACTTCGGGCAGGCCGAGTTCGGCGAAGGTCGGCACGTTCGGCAGGGCGGCCACGCGCTTGGGCGCAGCCACGGCCAGTGCGCGCAGCTTGCCGCCTTCGATGAACGGCAGCGACGACGGCAGGTTGTCGAACAGGATCTGCACCTGGCCGGCCAGCGCGTCGTTCAGCGCCGGGCCCACGCCCTTGTAAGGCACGTGCAGCAGTTCGGTCTTGCTGCTCATCTTGAACAGTTCACCCATCATGTGCGACACGCTGCCGTTGCCGGCCGAGCCGTAGGCCAGCTTGTTCGGCTCGGACTTGGCCAGCGCGATGAACGACTTCATGTCGGTGGCCTTCACGCCGGGGTGGATGCTCATCACGTTCGGCACCGAAGCCAGGTTCGTGATGGGGGTGAAGTCCTTGGTGGCGTCGTACGACAGGCGCGGGTATACGGCCGGGTTGATGCCGTGCGTGGAGGCCGTGGCAATGCCCAGCGTGTAGCCGTCCGGCGTGGCCTTGGCCAGGTAGCCGGTGCCGATGCTGCCGCCAGCGCCGCCGCGGTTATCCACCACCACGGCCTGGCCCAGTTGCTGGCCCAGCTTGTCGGCGACGATGCGCGCCACGATATCGGTGGTGCCGCCGGCCGGGAACGGCACGACGAGCGTGATCGGCTTGGTCGGGTAGGTGCCCTGGGCAAAGGCGGGCAGGGTCAGGCCGGCAGCAGCAAAGGCAGTGGCGGCGGCCAGGATCTTGAGCAGGGGACGGCGTTGCATCGAAAGGATTCCAGTCGAAAGGTAATTGAAAGGAGAGATGGAGGCCGGTCTCTGCGGACCTGATGGGTAGCCTGCAAGGGGTAATGCAAAAATTGTGCGTCCTGATTCTGCGCGCCAATGCAAGTTCGTAGCAAACGATTTAAAATCCCTAGCTCATTCCATTTGGTAGTGAAGTAGGGGGTGCGGTATGCGGCGCTTGTGTCCGTCGATGACCGAATTGATGGCCTTCGAGGCGGCAGCGCGGCATAGCAGTTTCACGGTGGCGGCGCGCGAACTGCATGTGACGCAGGGCGCGGTCAGCAAGCAGGTACGGAGCCTGGAGGCATTCCTGGGCGTGGAACTGTTCGAGCGCGTGCGCCAGCGGCTGTTGCTGACCGAGGCCGGCGCGCGCTACCTGGAGCGCATCGGGCCCAGTCTTGGCGAGATCGAGGCGGCCAGCGTCGAGCTGATCGCGCGGCAGGGACGCGGCGGCATCCTGCATATCGCCAGCATGCCCACGCTTGGTGCGAAATGGCTGATTCCGCGGTTGCCGCAGTTCTTTGCCAGGCATCCGGAGGTCACGCTCGAATTCGTGCCCCATGCGCAGGGCTACGATTTTTCCCAGCCCGATCTCGATGCGGCCATCCGTTTTGGCGACGGTGTCTGGCCGGGCAGCCTGGCCGACTACATGACCGGCCGCGAGGTGCTGCCGGTTTGCCGGCCCGGGCTGCTCGTGCACGAGCCCGATGGCGTGGCGAAGACGCCGGCGGCGCTGCTGAAATATCCGCTGCTGCACCATACGACCGTGCCCGAGGCATGGCCCGACTGGCTGTCGGAGCTTGGGGTGTCGACGCGCAAGGCGTGGAGCGGGGCGCGCTTCGACCAGTTCACGCTGCTGACGCAGGCGGCCATGTCGGGGCTGGGTATTGCGCTGATCCCGCGCTGCCTGATCGAAGCGGAACTGGCCACGGGCACGCTGATCGTGGCGCATCCGGCGCGCGTGCTGGCCCGGAAGGGGTACTACCTGTGCTATCCCGAGCAGAAGGCCCATCTGCCGGCGCTGCTGACATTCCGGCAGTGGCTGATGGAAGGTGTCGACGTGGTGGCGTGACCGGCAGTCCCGCCACCGCGCGCAACTACTTCGACAGCACCTTCATCGCTTCTTCCAGCCCGGCCAGCGTGACCGGATACATGCGGTTCTTCATGATCTGGTTGATGACCGTGATCGACTGGCGGTATTGCCACAGGCCCTCCGGCTCGGGGTTGAGCCAGACAAAGCGCGGAAACTGCTCGATCATGCGGTTCAGCCACACCGCGCCCGCTTCGGGGTTGTTGTACTCGACCGAGCCGCCGGGCTGCAGGATTTCGTAAGGGCTCATCGTTGCGTCGCCGACGAAGATCACCTTGTAGTCCGGCGTGTACTTGTGCATCAGGTCCCACGTGGCAATCTTCTCCGCGTGGCGGCGCCGGTTGTTCTTCCACACGTAGTCGTACAGGCAGTTGTGGAAGTAGAAGTACTCCAGGTGCTTGAACTCGGTCTTGGTGGCAGAGAACAGCTCTTCCACGCGCTTGATGTGGTCGTCCATCGAGCCGCCCACATCCATCAGCATCAGCACCTTCACCTTGTTGTGGCGCTCGGGCCGCAGCTTGATGTCGAGCATGCCCGCATTGGCTGCCGTGGAGTGAATCGTGTCGTCGAGGTCCAGTTCGGTATCGGCGCCCTCGCGCGCAAACCGGCGCAGGCGGCGCAGCGCCACCTTGATGTTGCGCGTGCCCAGTTCCACCTGGTCGTCGTAGTCCTTGTACGCGCGCGATTCCCAGACCTTGATGGCGGTACGGTTGCCCTTGGACGGCCCGCCGATGCGGATGCCCTCGGGGTTGTAGCCGCCATGGCCAAACGGCGATGTGCCGCCCGTGCCAATCCACTTGTTGCCGCCTTCGTGCTTTTCCTTCTGCTCTTCCAGCAGTTGCTTCAGGCGTTCCATGAGCTTGTCGAGCCCGCCCATCGCCTCGATCCTGGCCTTTTCCTCGGCCGAAAGCTCGCGCTCCAGCGTCTTCTGCAGCCAGTCCAGCGGGATGTCGCTCTTCCAGTCCACCAGGCTTTCCACGCCCTTGAAGTAGGCGGCAAAGGTCTGGTCGAACTTGTCGAAGTGCTTCTCGTCCTTGACCAGCGTCATGCGGGACAGGTAGTAGAACTCGTCGATCGACGGCGAAATAACCTGCGCGCGCAGCGCTTCGAGCATGGTCAGGTATTCCTTGACCGATACCGGCAGCTTGGCGTGGCGCAGCGAGAAGAAAAAGTCGATCAGCATGGCTTGACTCCGATCAACGCGGGCGTTCGAGCTGGTATTGCAGATGCGCGCGCACCATCGGCCATTCGCTGGCGATGATCGAGAAGACCACCGTGTCGCGGAACGATCCGTCGGGCATGCGCAGATGGTTGCGCAGCACGCCGTCCTGCTTGGCGCCCAGGCGCGCAATGGCCGCGCGGCTCTGGTGGTTCATCCAGTGCGTGCGGAATTCCACGGCGATGCAGTCGAGCGTCTCGAACGCATGGCGCAGCAGCATCAGCTTGCACTCGGTGTTGAGCCCGGTACGCTGCACGCGCTGGGCGTACCACGTCGAGCCGATTTCGACGCGGCGGTTCTTGCCGTCGATATTCATGTACGTGGTCATGCCGGCGACACGGCCATCGGCATCGAGCACGGTGAACGGCTGCATCGAATCCTGCGTCTGCAGGCCCAGGCGGCGCTCGATCTCGGCCGCCATGCCTTCGGGCGAGGGCACGCTCGTGTACCACAGGCGGAACAGTTCGCCGTCGGCGGCGGCTTCGCGCAGGCCAGTCAGGTGATCGGCCGACAAGGGCGCCAGCGTGGCGTGCTGCCCGGTCAGCGTAACGGGCTGGACAAACTTCGTCATCGTCGTTTGCCTATCCTGGTCAGCGGTTGGCGCGGTTCATGAACACCAGGCGCTCGAACAGGTGCAC
This sequence comes from Cupriavidus sp. D384, assembly GCF_001652915.1. Lineage (GTDB taxonomy): Bacteria > Pseudomonadota > Gammaproteobacteria > Burkholderiales > Burkholderiaceae > Cupriavidus. The sequence goes on along the minus strand of NZ_BBQI01000090.1, from coordinate 507,327 downwards.
GTCCTGCTCGTTTTTAAGCAAGGCGCCATGCAGCGGCGGAATGGCGGCCTTGCGGTCGGGGCTGCGCAGCGCCTCGGCGGGGATATCCTCGGCCATCAGCAGCTTGAGCCAGTCGATCAGTTCCGACGTGCTCGGCTTTTTCTTCAGGCCCGGCAGGTTGCGCATTTCGTAGAACGCTTCCAGCGCCGCGGCCACCAGCTCGCGCTTGATGCCGGGGTAGTGGACGTCAACGATCTGCTGCATCGTTTCGGCGTCGGGGAACTTGATGTAGTGGAAGAAGCAGCGGCGCAGGAAGGCGTCGGGCAGTTCCTTCTCGTTGTTCGACGTGATGATGACCAGCGGGCGATGCCGGGCCTTGATCAGTTCGCGCGTCTCGTAGACGTAGAACTCCATGCGGTCCAGTTCGCGCAGCAGGTCGTTCGGGAATTCGATGTCGGCCTTGTCGATCTCGTCGATCAGCAGCACCACGGGCTGCTCGGCCTCGAATGCCTGCCACAGCACGCCCTTGACGATGTAGTTCTTGATGTCGTGCACGCGGTCGTCGCCAAGCTGGGAGTCGCGCAGACGCGACACCGCATCGTATTCGTACAGGCCCTGCTGGGCCTTGGTGGTCGACTTGATGTGCCACTGCAACAGCGGCATGCCCAGCGCGGCGGCCACTTCCTCGGCCAGCATGGTCTTGCCGGTGCCGGGCTCGCCCTTGATCAGCAGCGGGCGCTGCAGCGTGCGCGCGGCGTTGACGGCCAGCTTCAGGTCGTCGGTGGCCACATACTGGGCGCTACCTTCGAACTTGACCTGCTGGGACGGATTGGCGTTGGCGGAGGTGGACATGAGGCAACCTGGGTGTATCGCTGCCGGCCTGCCAGGCAGGCCGGTCGAATGACAATGGGAAACAACAACCGGCTGGGCCGAAATCCTGCAACAACGGGCGGCAACAACCCGAAATTCGGCCGGAATGGGCCAGTATAAGAGCAGATTGACATTCGCGTTCAGTGGGGCTCACCCCAAGGCGCACGCCGTGGACTGGCGCGTGCACGCTGCGGTACAATGCGCCGGTTTGACGCGCCCCCCAGTCAATTTCCTCCTCACGCCCGGCAGTTCTGTCACCAGAGACATGGCAGATCATCGGGAGGCGACAACAGCGCGAGATGGTTGCAGAATGGTGTTAGAGCACCGCGGCACATCAGCATTCGCCCCGGCTGCGCCTTTGTCTGACCGGCTTCGCCCGTGGCAGATCTCCGGCAATCCGCTCCCCATCCCCATTCGTAGCAAGCCGTCTGGCGCCCCAGCAGGGGCAGGTCACACGCGGTTTAACACTTCCCAATCAGCTACGAAAATGAAAAAGCTCCTCACGATGGTAGTGTTGGGCGCGGCCGCAACGGCAGCGCATGCCCAGGACAAGGGCAATGTCGACACCGCCCGCGACAAAGTGGCCATGTGCATCGGCTGCCATGGCATTCCGGGTTACCGTGCTTCGTTCCCCGAGGTCTATCAGGTGCCAATGCTTGGCGGCCAGAGCGCCAAGTACATCGAGAACGCGCTCCACGGCTACAAGAAGGGTGATCGCAAGCATCCGACCATGCGGGGGATTGCCGACAGCCTGTCCGACCAGGACATCGCCGCCGTTGCTGCGTACTACTCGCAGCAGAAGGGCGACACGCAGAACAATCCGCTCAAGTAAGAGGCCCCTGATCATGAAGATGCTGAAAGCTGTTTCGTTCGTGCTGGGTGCTGCCGCGCTTGGCGCCGCTGCCATGTCCGCCTCGGCGGCGGATATTGCAGCCGGCAAGGCGCTGGTGGAAAAGGGCGGCTGCGTGGCCTGCCATGGCAAGGACCTGAACGCGCCGATCTCTCCCGACTATCCGAAGCTGGCTGGCCAGCATCCGGACTACCTCTACCACGCACTGGCGTCGTACCAGGTCAGCGGCAACCCGCTGGTGGGCCGCACCAACGCGATCATGGCCGGCCAGGTCAACAGCAACCCGGCCGTCACTGACAAGCACGGCAAGCCGCGCCCGTTCACGCGCGCCGAGCTGAAGGATATCGCCGCGTATATCGGTTCGCTGAAGGGCGACCTGGTGCTGAAGAAGTAAGCGCCGGCCGGGTGCCGTCGCGCATCGAAAGCCGCCCTCCGGGGCGGTTTTTTCGTTGGGACGTCCAAAAAACAACGCCGACCACAGGGTCGGCGTTGTTCCTTGTCGCGCGGCAGCCCGTCAGTTGCCGCTGCCCGTGGCCAGGCGGCGCTGCTTCACCGCGTTGGACAGCGTTTCCAGGATCGACAGGGAATCGTCCCAGCCGATGCAGGCGTCGGTCACCGACTGGCCGTAGGTCAGGTTTTCCACCGGCGTGCCCTGGACGTGGTCCTGGCGGCCGGCCACCAGGTGCGATTCCACCATGACGCCGATGATGCGCTGGTCGCCACCGGCCACCTGGCGGCCGATGTCCTCGCAGACCGGCAGCTGGTTCTCATGTTTCTTGCTGCTGTTGGCGTGCGAGGCATCGATCATCAGGCGCGCGGCCAGGCCGGCCTTGGAAATCGCGTCGCAGGCCTCGGCCACGCTGGCGGCGTCGTAGTTCGGTGCCTTGCCGCCGCGCAGGATGATGTGGCAGTCCTCGTTGCCGGAGGTCGACACGATGGCCGAATGGCCACCTTTGGTCACCGACAGGAAATGGTGGGGCTGCGAGGCGGCCTTGATCGCATCGACGGCAATCTTCACATTGCCATCGGTGCCGTTCTTGAAGCCGACCGGGCACGACAGTCCCGACGCCAGCTCGCGGTGCACCTGCGATTCCGTGGTGCGGGCACCGATGGCGCCCCAGCTGACCAGGTCGGCGATATATTGCGGGCTGATCATGTCCAGGTATTCGGTGCCCGTGGGCACGCCCAATTCGCTGATGTTCAGCAGCAGTTCGCGCGCGGTGCGCAGGCCGTCGTTGATCTTGAAGCTGCCATCCATGTGCGGATCGTTGATCAGCCCCTTCCAGCCCACCGTGGTGCGCGGCTTCTCGAAATAGACGCGCATGACAACCTCGAGCTCGCCCGCGAAGCGGTCGCGCTGCACCTTGAGCAGCTTGGCGTATTCCAGGGCCGCGCGCGTGTCATGGATCGAGCACGGGCCGACGATGACGATCAGGCGGTCATCCATGCCATGCAGGATGCGGTGCATGGCCTGGCGGGCGCCGTAGATCACGTCGGACGCCGCCTCGGAGCAGGCGAACTCGCGGATCAGGTGCGCAGGCGGCAGCAGTTCCTTGAGTTCTCGAATACGCAGGTCGTCGGTGTTCTTCAGCATGATGGCTCCGGGTCTTGTGAGGTCGTTGGTCTGGTTGGGTTCTGCGCGGCGACCGGCGGGCATAAAAAAACCGCCAGGTTCGCTGGCGGTTTTTTTGCATTCAGGGTTGCTTACAGCTGTCCCTCTCTATCCGCCAGCGGTGTGAGATGCCAAAAGAAGTAAAAGTAAAACTTGGCGGACATGGCGGAAATCGGATCGGCTGTAGCGAGCTTGTGTCGGTTTTACGCTGATGCGTGAAATTTATGCTGCGGCGCGAGATGGCGAGGCATTTTATTGCGCCGCGATCCCGAAAATTGACGGGTGCGGTCGCCGCCCGCGCGACAACGAAGCATCTTTATAGCGCTTTTCCACGGCGCTGGCAAGCGGCCGGTGCAACAGATTTAAGCGTATGCAGAGTGTCCCTGCTGCCTATATTGATATTGCGTGCTGCCGCGCGTGCCAAACAAGAAAAGCGAAGCAGGGGAGGTGCCGATCATGTCTGTCGATGAAAAAAGGCTACAGGCCTTCATGGAGCGGTTCGTCCATGACCTGGGCGCCGTGATGCATGCGGCGACCGTGGTGGTGGGCGACGAACTGGGCCTGTACAAGGCGATGGCCGAAAAGCCGATGACGGCCGCCACGCTGGCGGAGAAGACGCGCACCGACCCGCGCTACCTGCGGGAATGGCTGTCGGCGCAGGCCGCCAGCGGCTATGTCGAATACGATCCGGCCACCGACATGTTCTCGCTGACCGAGGAGCAGGCCTTCGCGCTGGCGCAGGAGGGTAGTCCCGCCTTCATTCCGGGGGCGTTCCAGATTGCCGTGGCACAGTTTCGCGCCATCCCGAAGATGATCGATATCTTCCGCAACGGGCGCGGGCTGGGCTGGCACGAGCATGATCCCGCGCTGTTCCACGGCACGGAGCGTTTCTTCCGGCCCGGGTATGCCGCGCATCTGGTCAGCGAGTGGATTCCGGCGCTGGAAGACATGGATGCCAGGCTCAAGGCCGGGGCCAGCGTGGCCGATGTCGGCTGCGGCCATGGCGCTTCGACGATCATCATGGCGCAGGCCTTTCCGCTGACCAGATTTAGCGGCTTCGATTATCACGAGCCGTCGATCCGCCATGCCACCGAAGCCGCGCGCCGCGCCGGCGTGAGCGACCGCGTGACCTTCGAGGTGGCATCGGCCAAGGACTTTCCGGGCACGGGCTACGACCTGGTGACGGTGTTCGATTGCCTGCACGACATGGGCGATCCGGTTGGCGCCGCGCGCCATATCCGCGGCACCCTGAAGCCCGACGGATGCTGGATGATCGTGGAGCCGTTTGCCAACGACAACCTGCAGGACAACCTGAACCCCGTTGGGCGCGTGTTCTATTCGGCGTCGACGTTCATCTGCACGCCGGGGTCGCGTTCGCAGGAGGGGGCGATGTGCCTGGGCGCGCAGGCGGGCGAGGCGCGCATGCGCGGCGTGGCGGAGCAGGGTGGCTTCCACAGCTTCCGGCGTGCCGCGCAGACGCCGTTCAACCTGGTGTACGAGGTCAGGCCGTAGAGAGCGAAAGCGGGCAGAGGGAAGAGGGAACAGGGAAAAAGGGGGAACAGGGGTTCTCCCCTCTCGCGCTTGCGGGAGAGGGGAGAAAGACAAGGCAGAGTCAGGCCGTGCCGCCCACCGTCATGTTCTCGATGCGCAGCGTCGGCTGGCCCACGCCCACCGGCACGCTCTGGCCTTCCTTGCCGCAGACGCCCACGCCCGAATCCAGGCGCATGTCGTTGCCGATCATCGTCACGTCCTTCAGCGACTCGGGGCCGTTGCCGACCAGCGTCGCGCCCTTGACCGGGTACGTGATCTTGCCGTCCTCGATCATGTAGGCCTCGCTGGCCGAGAACACGAACTTGCCATTGGTGATGTCCACCTGGCCGCCGCCGAAGTTCACGGCATACAGGCCACGCTTCACGCTGGCGATGATTTCCTGCGGGTCGCGGTCACCGTTCAGCATGTAGGTGTTGGTCATGCGCGGCATCGGCAGCGCGGCGTAGCTTTCGCGGCGGGCGTTGCCGGTGACCGGCATCTTCATCAGGCGCGCGTTGAGCGTGTCCTGGATAAAGCCGGTCAGGATGCCGTCCTCGATCAGCGTCGTGCATTGGGTCGGGTTGCCCTCGTCGTCGAGATTCAGCGATCCGCGGCGGTTCTCGATCGTGCCGTCATCCACCACGGTCACGCCCTTGGCGGCCACGCGTTCGCCCATGCGGCCGGCGAAGGCCGACGAACCCTTGCGGTTGAAGTCGCCTTCCAGGCCGTGGCCCACTGCCTCGTGCAGCAGCACGCCGGGCCAGCCCGGGCCCAGGACCACGGTCATCGCGCCGGCGGGGGCGGGGCGCGCCTCCAGGTTGACCAGTGCCGATGCCACGGCTTCGTCCACGTACTTGCGCAGCAGGTCGTCGGTGAAATAGCCGTACGCATAGCGGCCGCCACCACCGGACGAACCAATCTCGCGGCGGCCGTTCTGTTCGGCGATGACCGTGACCGACACCCGCACCAGCGGGCGCACGTCGGCGGCGATCACGCCGTCGCTGCGCGCCACCAGCACCACGTCGTATTCACCGGCCAGGCCGGCCATGACCTGCACCACGCGCGGGTCCTTGGCACGGGCCAGCTTCTCGATCTTTTCCAGCAGCGCCACCTTTTCGGTGGCCGTCATCGAATCCAGCGGGTCGTTCGGCGCGTAGAGGTTGCGGCCCGTATGCGATGCCATGGCACCGGCCACCTTGACGCGGCCGCTGCCGGCGCGGCCGATCGTGCGCGTGGCCGCGGCGGCCTGCGACAGGGCGGCCAGGCTGATGTCGTCCGAATAGGCAAAGGCGGTCTTGTCGCCCGATACGGCGCGCACGCCCACGCCCTGGTCGATGCTGAAGCTGCCCGACTTGACGATGCCTTCCTCCAGGCTCCACGCCTCGTTGCGCGTGTGCTGGAAGTACAGGTCGGCGTAGTCCACCTTGTGCGTGAAGATGTCGGCCAGCACGCGCTGGAGCGTGGCCTCGTCAAGGCCGTACGGTGCCAGCAGCAGCTGTTGTGCGGTGGCCAGGTTGCGAATTCCGAGATCTCCGGCGTTCATGATTGTCCTTGTCTTGAACCCCATGGCGACCCGGGCCACGGGGAAATGCAAACGGTAATGCCCTGAATCCTACAGTACGCGATGGCGCAGTGCCGGCAGGTTCTGACGCACTTCGGCCAGCCTGGCCGGATCCACCACGCCCGACACCACGCCTTCGCCTTCCGGCAGCACGCCCATCAACTCGCCCCAGGGGTCCACCAGCATCGAGTGTCCCCAGGTGCGCCGGCCATTTTCGTGCTTGCCGCCTTGTGCCGCAGCCAGCACATAGCACTGGTTTTCGATGGCGCGTGCCCGTAGCAGGATTTCCCAATGGGCCTGCCCAGTCGTGTAGGTGAAGGCGGCCGGCATCAGGATCAGGCTGATACCTTCGCCGTCCCGGGCCAGGCCGCGATACAGCTCCGGAAAGCGCAGGTCGTAGCAGATCGACATCGCCACGCGGCCACACGGGGCATCAAATGCCACGGGCGTCTTGCCGGCCAGGATGGTTCGCGATTCGTCGAAATTCTCGTCGCCCTTGGTAAATCCGAAGAGGTGGATCTTGTCGTAGCGGGCCACGCGCGCGCCGTGCGGGTCGAAGGCCAGCGATGCGTTATAGACGCGATTGTCGTCTCCGCACCACATCGGCAGCGTGCCGCCCACCAGCCAGATCCGGTGCCGGCGCGCGGCTTCGGACAGGAAGCGCTGCACCGGGCCTTCGCCTTCGCGCTCGCGGATGGCTACCTTGTCCGACTCGTGCCGGCCCATCATGCAGAAGTACTCGGGCAGCAACACCAGGCCTGCGCCGCCGTGGGCGGCCTCCGCGATCAGCGCGTCGGCGCGGGCAAGGTTGTCGTCGAGCGACGTGCCCGTCACGGTCTGGATGGCGGCGACGCGGAACGGGGTGGCAGCGGTCATCGTGGCTTCCTCAAACGAATCGGTGCGGGGACGGGATCGGGTCCGGCTTCAGCGGGTAAAGATGCCCGAGCGGTCCTGTACGGGCGCCTGGCGCGACTTATTGTCCTCCACTTTGGTGACCTTGGGGTCGGCCCACGATCCGCTCACGTGGTAGTGCTGGGTGAACACTTTCGAGAATTCGTCCGCGAACAGCAGCTGGGCTGCCAGCGTGCCGATGCCGAGCACCGGGTTGATGAACGCGGCAGCCACCGAGGTCGTGGTGGCGTTGATACGCGGCACCACGGCCACCTGCAGGTCCTGTGTTTCATGCAGCAGGTCCGCCGTGCCGGTCATCGAGGCCATCACCTGGCTGCCCTTGAAACGGAATTCGTCGATCTTGCCCACACCATTCTCGATGGTGCCCGAACCGGTGATGTCGTCGAACACCAGCCCCTTGCTGGCCAGCGAGCGGAAGTCGAGCGTGGCAAAGCGCAGCAGGCTCTGCAGGCTCAGCACCCCCAGCAGGCGCGCGGCGCCCGGTTCCACGCTGAGGATCTGGCCGTTTTCCAGGCTCAGGCTCAGCCGGCCCGAAAGGGTGGGGTAGTCGATCGACATTGGCGATCCGCGCCATGCGATGCGGCCTTCGAGCGACCCCTTGCCGTCGCGCACCGTGTGCGCCAGGCCAAAGCGGTCCAGCACGTCGCCGGCATTGCGGATGTCGAGCTTGAAGTTGAGCAGCGTGCGGCGGCTCTCGGCGGGGGGGACGTTGCCCTGCGCCGCAGCCTCGCGCAGACGGCGCGGCAGGCGCCAGCTGCCGTTGCCGGTCAGCGTCGCGCCCGGCTGCTCGATGCTGAGGCTGTCCAGCGTCCAGACCGGCTGGTTGTCGGTGTGGCTGGTATGGGCCTTGACCTCGAGCTTGCCGAAATCGCGGCCGTGCAGCACGAACTTCTCGACGGAAAGGTCCAGTGCGGGCATTTCCTCGACGCTGCGCGTGATGGCCTCGGTCATGTGGCCGTCGTCGGTGGCGTCGGGAATATCCAGGTGCGACAACCGTACCGTCAGCGCACCGGCCGGCGTGGTGCTGTCACGCCGCCACTGACCATTGCCCGTGATCTGGCGCGATGCCATCTGCAGGTTCCAGCCGCTGCTTTCGCGATTGGCGTCGATTGTCACGTCGTTCAGTACGCGGCCGAAGGCGTCGAGCGATTTGGTCCGCACATTGACGCGCTCGGGCAGGAACGGTGAAGAACGGTCCACGTCGCCGGCGGGCTGGCGGTCGTTCGGCGCCGGATCGAGCACGGTGCGCCAGGCGTCCACATCGAGCCGGTCTGCGGTAATCGCCGCGGTCACGCCGCTGGCCGGCTGCGGGGCAGGCTGGCCCACGCCGACGCCGCCGGCAATCACTTCGGTCGTGTCGCCCCGGCGCAGCACATAGCGCGCAGCGGCATTGTTGCCCAGCTGGATCGTCATGTCGTCCAGCCCGGCACGGGTGGCCGACGGGCGCAGGTCGAAGCGCAGCGGCATGTCCTGGCCCGCCAGCTTTGCCAGCGGCGGCGGCAGGTCGAGCGCCAGCCCGTTGAGTTCGGACGCCACCTGCACCTGCAGGCGCTTCTCGCGCACGCCAACCACGGCGCTGTACGGCGTGCTGCCCTCGATGCGCTTGCCCAGCGCGGCGGCACCGGGCCCCAGCACATCGCGCAGCCCCTGGGCCGTGGCGGTGCCGCCGATGGCGACATGGGTGGTGCCGTCCGGTTGCGTGCCGCCGGTGACGCGGGTTTCGCCGCCCAGGAAGCGGGCGCGCACGTTGTTCAGCTGGAAGCCGTGCTCGTCGAAGGCGACCGCCCCGGTGGCGCCGTACAGCGTGGGCAATTCCGGGAACAGCGTCACGTCATTGCCGGGGAAGCGGAATTCGCCGTTGACCTTCGATCCGGCTGCGTGGCTCAGCGGCAGGTCGAGCTTCAGCTTCAGTTCGCCATGGCCCGGCGCACGCGCGTGCTCGGTGACGCTGGCAGTCCAGCCCTTGACCGGCGTGGTGGCTACGTAGCGCAGGAAGCCCTGCACCGGACCGGTGGCGCCGCCGTCGATCGCCAGGTGGCCGTGGTCGCTGAGGTCGTCGATCCGGCCGCTGACATCGCGCAGCACGATGCCGGGAATGCCGCGTACGCCGGCCTGTTTGACCAGGAATGACATCGTGCTGCGGTCGAACAGCAGGTCGCCGGAAATGTCCGTGAAATCGGGCCAGGCCATGCCGGTGCTGGCGTTGCCGCCATTGGCCGGGGTGCCCCCATTGCTGGCGGCCCCGCCGGTGTTCGGGCCCGTTTCGTGCGGCGCGATCTGGTAGCTCACGTTGCGTACCGGCACCTCCACACGGAAGTCGCCGGCCTTGGCAAACGGCGGGTGGAACGGGAAGTGGTACAGGTCGCCCTTGACCAGGAACTTCACGTCATGGGCTTCGCCGCCGACCAGCGCGCCTTCCAGGTAGTGCCGCGTGGCCGGCATGGTCGAAGGCAGGTAGCGCGGCACACGGTTTGCCAGCGCGCGCTCCAGTTCGCCGGACAGGTCGGCGATGCCGCTTTGGCCGTCGCCGCCCCCGCGCCAGCTGCCGCGGACGGTGCCAGCCGTGTCGGTGTTGGCAAAGCGGATGCCCTCGGTGCTCACCACGAGCTTGTTGTCGGTGTCGTGGCGCCAGCGCACTTCGCCGCGCAGTTCGTCGAACGGCACCAGCGGATCGTCAAAGACGCCGGGGAAGCTCAGCGTGGCGCCGGTGCTGTCCACGCGTGCGGTGCCCTGGCGGTCGTCGAAGCTGAAGTTGCCGGACAGGCGGCTGAAGCCGGGCGTGCCGGTGTGGGGTTTGCCGTCGGGGCCCACCGCCGGCACCGCGGGCTGGCTGTTGACCGATACGCTGCGCAGCGTGCCCTGCACCGTGTAGTGCGGGGTGCCGGGGCCGCGCGACAGCAGCCCGGCCCGCTCGCGCGACCAGGAAACGTCTAGGTTGTCGATATGACCGGCCGGCTGCAGCGCGCGCAACTGGCGCAGCACCGCGGTATCAATCGGCATCGACGTGGCGAGCGCGCGCACCGTGTTCAGGTCGAACGTTGGCGCGCGCAGCGCGAACTTGCGCAACTGGCCGGCGTTGTCGCGCGCCCAGTCGATGGTGACCTTGCGCATGCCGTCGCGCCACGATGCATCGGCGGCGGAAGGCGGGCCGGCCTGCGGTTCGCCCTGCCAGAGCAGCGTGTCGATGGTCAGCGAGTTGTTGCCGGTGCGGTCGCCCTTGTGCAGCAGCAGCGCCTGCGCGTTTGCCAGCTTGAGCGGCTCCGTGGCACCCGTCAGCAGCAGGTCCACGCCGGTCGCGCGCAGCCGGAGCTGGCTGCGCAGCACATGGCCGCCCCGGATATCGACGGTGCCGTCGGTGCTGAAGACGCCGCTGTTGACGTTGTCGAAGATTGCCAGGTAGCGCTGCACCACCGGCAGTTGCAACTGGTTGAAGGCCCAGCTGGCCTGGCCGGCCCAGTGGCGCCAGTTGCCGGCGCCGTACAGGTAGTCGTGCCGCAGGTTGGCCTGGAAGACCAGCGCCTGGGGCGCCAGCGACGCGCTGCGCGCCTCCAGCCGCACCGTATGCTGCACGCCATGGCGCTCGGCCGTGAAATGGATATCGGCGACGTCCAGTCGCGGCAGCTTCGCCTTTTCGTCGAGCCAGCGCAGATTGCCGCTCTTCAGCTCGATATGGCCCTGCGACAGCAGCCAGTTCAGGAACGGGTCGTCCTCGCTGGACGACTTGGTGGCCTCGATCGGCACCCCGGCCACCAGCAGCGCGCCCTTTTCGGTACGGCGGATCAGCACGTCGGTACGGTCGGCCGTCAGGCTGGCGAACTGCAGGGTCAGTGCCGGCACCGACTGCCAGGACAGCTTGCCTTCGAGCGTGGCCGCCGACAGCAGCATGCGGTGATCGCGATCCACCGCCTGCACGTTGCTGGCGCGAAACGCCGGGTGCCAGCCGTCCCAGTAGGTGTCGAGCTGGCCGATGGTGAGATTGGCGGTAAGCGCGGCCGAGCCCTGCTGCTCCAGCCACTGGCGCGCGGTATGGGCCTGGGGCCAGAGCACGAAGCGGATCAGCAGGACGGCAACCACCGCCAGCGCGGCCAGCACGGCCACGATGCGCACCAGCATGCGCCAGAGCCGGGTCCAGGCCGGGTGGCGCACCAGCGCGCGCAGCCCGCGCCAGGTCATGCCCAGCCCTTGCCGGGCGAGCGCCAGCAGGCGCCGGCCACGGCCAGGCGCGGAACCATGCGAAACAGGGGAGGCGGCGACCGCAGAGGTGCCGTCACCGCCCGCGTGTGGGGATGCGGCGCCGTCGTCAGGGGCGGTAGGGCGGCTGGACATGCGCAGATTATCCGACAATACTAGCCGCTCTCCAAAGTGGTGCGCGCAAGCGCCACCGCGGTCTTACGGCGCCTGCCCGATATTGCAAAGTAACTGGAATGACTGTCCCTGATCCGACGAGTTCCGCCGCGGGCACCGCCCCGGCATCGACCGGCCCGCAGCACCCGCTGGATGGCGCCGGAACCACTTCGATTCTGGCATCGCCGGGCGCCGCCGGACCGCTCGGCAACATGGCCCAGGGGGCCTTTGCCACGATGACGGCGCAGGGACTGACCCCCGCCGATTGCGAGGGACACGTATTGTACTCGGCGGCGTACTCCCATTACGCGCGCCGCGTTCTGGCCGCGCGCCCCGGGCTGCCCGCCGTGGTGGCGGATGCGGCGGTCGGGCCCATCACGCGCGACTGGATGGAAGCGCGCCTGCAGGCCCTGCACGCGCCCTCGGCCGATGCCGAGGCCGCCGCGGGCCAGGCGCTGCGGCGCCTGCGTGCCGAAGTCATGTGCGTGGTGATCGAGCGCGACCTGCGCGGGCTGGCCACGCTGGCCGAGATCACCGGTGCCATGACCGACCTGGCCGAATTGTCGATCCAGCATGGCCTGCGCGTGCTGGACGACGACCTGGCGGCCACCTTCGGGCAGCCCACCGGCGACCAGAGCGGCGAGGTGCAGGAACTGGTGGTGGTCGGCATGGGCAAGCTGGGCGGGCGCGAGCTGAATGTGTCGTCCGATATCGACCTGATCTTTCTCTACGACGAGGATGGCGACACGCGTGGCGGGTCGCGCAGCCTGTCGAACCACGAGTATTTCATCCGGCTGGGGCGGCGGCTGATCACGCTGCTGTCCGAAGTCACCGGCGACGGCTATGTGTTCCGCGTGGACATGCGCCTGCGTCCGAACGGCGACGCCGGGCCGCTGGTCTGCAGCTTTGGCATGCTCGAGGAATACCTGGTGGTGCAGGGCCGCGAGTGGGAACGGTATGCCTGGATCAAGGGCCGCGTGGTGTCCGCCGTCGATACCCCGCACGCGGAGCGGGCCGCCGCGCTGCTGGGCCGCATGACCACGCCGTTCGTGTTCCGCCGTTACCTGGACTACGGCGTGATCGCTGCCATCCGCTCGCTGCACGCCCAGATCCGCTCGGAGGCGGCCAAGCGCAGCGGCGGCCTGGCAGGCCATGGCGTGAACCAGCGCTCGTTCAATATCAAGCTGGGCCGGGGCGGCATTCGCGAGATCGAGTTCATGGCCCAGGTCTTCCAGCTGATCCGCGGCGGACAGGACCCGGCGCTGCGCGTGCGGCCCACGCTGGAGGTGCTGGATGTGGCTGTGGCGCGCAACCTGCTGCCGGCCGGCCAGGCCGAGCAACTGGCCGACGCCTACCGCTTCCTGCGCCAGCTGGAGCACCGGCTCCAGTACCGCGACGACGCCCAGACGCATCACCTGCCCACTTCGGACGATGAACGGCAGGCCGTGGCGCTGATGATGGGCTGCGCCGACTGGGAAACGCTGGTCGCGCAGATGAACACGCTGATGGACCCGGTGGCGCAGCAGTTCGAGGCCACCTTCGCCGATCCGTTCGCCGACGGCGAGACGGCGCAGAGCGAACCGCTCTGGCCGGCGCTGGTGCGCGAGGAAATGGCCTCGCGCGCCACGCAGTCGAACCCCGGCGACGAGGACGACGAGACCGATCCGCAGTCTTCGCCGTGCCAGGCGCTGCAGGCGGCGGGCTTCAGCGACTGCACGGGCCTCTACGACCGCCTGCGGGCCATCGGCACGTCGATGCGCTATCGTGCGCTGTCGGAAACCAGCCGGGGGCGCTTCGACCTGCTGGTGAACCGCGCGCTGGAGCTGGCGGTCAAGCAGGACGATGCCGATGCCACGATCGCGCGTTTCCTGGACTTCCTGGATGCGATCAGCCGCCGGGCTTCGTACCTGTCGCTGCTGTCCGAGTATCCGCAGGCAATGGATCGCGTGGCGCAGACGCTGCACGCCTCGCGCTGGGCGGCCACCTACCTGACCCGCCATCCGCAGCTGCTGGACGAACTGCTGGACAGCGACGCGCTGGCGGGCGCGCCGGACTGGGCCGGTTTCCGGCAACGCCTGTCGGAGCGGCTGCACGCGTCCGACGGCCAGGTCGAAACGCAGATGGACATCCTGCGCCGCGAGCACCATGCCGAGACATTCCGCATCCTGCTGCAGGACCTGCAGGGGCTGCTGACCGTGGAGCAGGTGGCCGACCGCCTGTCGGACCTGGCCGATGCCATGCTGGAGGTCACGATGCAGGCCGTGTGGCGCCAGCTGGCTACGCGCCATTGCGAGACGCCGCGCTTCGCGGTGATCGCCTACGGCCGGCTGGGCGGCAAGGAACTGGGCTACGCGTCGGACCTGGACCTGATCTTCCTGTACGACGACGACCATGAACGCGCACCCGATGTCTACGCCGCATACGCGCGCCGGCTGATTACCTGGCTGACCAGCCATACGGCGGCAGGAATGCTGTTCGACGTGGACACGCGGCTGCGGCCGAACGGGGCGGCGGGGCTGCTGGTGACAAGCTTCGACGCGTTCCGGCGCTACCAGCTGCGCGAGGGCGACAACACCGCGTGGGTGTGGGAGCACCAGGCGCTGACGCGTGCGCGCTTCGGTGCCGGCGACCGCGAGATCGGCAACCGGTTCGAGGATCTGCGCGACGAGATCTTGCGCCAGCCGCGCGATGCCGTGGCGCTGCGCGAGGAAATCGTGCAGATGCGCGCGAAGGTGGCCGAGGGCCATCCGAACCCGACCGCGTTGTTCGATCTCAAGCACGATCGCGGCGGCATGGTCGATATCGAGTTCACGGTGCAGTACCTGGTGCTGCTGCACAGCGGCGCGCATCCGGAACTGACGCGCAATGCGGGCAATATCGCGCTGCTGCGCATGGCCGGCGTGCTGAACCTGATCGACGCCGGGCTGGCGCTGGCCGTGGGCGATGCCTACCGGTTGTTCCGCGCGCGCCAGCACAAGCTGCGGCTCGATGGTCAGGACCAGGCGCGCGTGGCGCCCGACAGCGTGGCCGAGCAGACCGCGCCGGTGCGCGCGCTCTGGCAGTCGGTGTTCGGCGAACGCTGAGCGGCGCGTGAGCGTACATCAGCCGTTGACGGCCGCGCCCCCGCCATCGGGGCAGCCCGGGTGGCGGGCCATGCTGGCGACGGTGGCTGGCGTGGCGGCCCTGTCCGCGCTGTTCACCTTCGTGCCGTGGTGGCACGCGCACGGGCTCTATGTGCGTGACGCCGTGCGGCTGGACGGGCAGTGGTGGCGCGTGCTGACGGCGATGTGGGTGCACCTGGACTGGCGCCATTACCTGTCCGATGTGGCGGCCACGGCCGGCCTGCTGTTTCTGGCCGGCCGCGTGGCCCGTATCCGCGAGATGCTGCTGGTGCTGGTGATCTGCGGCCTGGCCGTGCAGGTGGCGCTGCTGCGCATGCCCGCCGTTGGCTGGTACGGCGGATTGTCCGGCGCCACGCACGGCCTGGCGCTATGGACGGCGCTGCGGCTGCTGCAGGCACCTGGGTGGTCGCGCGTGATCGGCGTGGTGACGTGCGTGATCGTGCTGGGCAAGGTCTGGATCGAACAATCCTGGCTGGCCGCCATCGTATTCGACCCGTCGTGGGGCTTTGGCGTGGTGCGCGGCGCCCATGCGGCCGGCGCGGTGGCCGGCCTGGCGTGCTGGCTGCTGCAGGAGTGGTGGGGCCAGCGGCGGCGCTGACGATTGGCGAGTGCCGAAGATTTGCGCGCCTCTCCCGCCTGCGGGAGAGGGGCTTGGGGAGAGCGCGGGCGCGAGAGGTACTGTGGACGCCTACCGCTGCGCCCGTCGTCGCGTGCCGAAGCCGATCAGGCCGATCACAAGCAATACCGCCGCGCTCCACGGCGAGAACGCGCCACCACCGCCGCCGCCACCACCGCCGCTATCCGCCGTCGTGCTGGTCGATGTGGAGCCGCTTGATGGCGGATTCGGCGCCGCTGCCAGCGCGGCGTCGGCGTCGAGCAGGCCTGCGCCACATTTGCCGACATTGGCGCTGCTTGTGCAGAACGTGTTGGCCGGATGGGCACGTGCCGTGTTCTTCAGTACCGCGGTGACCTGTGCAGGCGTCAGCGCCGGGTTGACCGCAAACATCAGGCTCACCACGCCCGACACCATCGGCGCCGAGAAACTGGTGCCCTGCGAACTGACGATGTTGTAAGTGGTGGGCCCGGCCGTACCGGCGTTCGACAGCGTGCGGATAAACGACTGGGCGGTGGTGCAGCCCGTCGCCGTACCGTTGGTAACGATGACCTTCGAGTTGCCGCAGCCGCCGCCGGGCGCACTGAGCGTCACTTCCGGCCCCACGTTGGCAAAGCTGGCGTTCTCGCCATCGTTGGCGTTGGCCGTCACGGCGATCACGCCCGAGCAGTCGGCCGGGGCCTCGACCGCGCCGGCCGAATTGCCGGCGGCAGCCACCACCACCACGCCCGCGGCATTGAGGTCGTTCACGGCCTGCTGCTCGATGCTGGAGCAGCTGCCGCCGCCCAGGCTGACGTTGACCACCTTGGCCGGCGTCGGGTTGTTCGGCACGCCGGGTACCGGCAGGCCACCGGCCCAGCGCATGCCATCGACCGTATCGGACAGCAGCGCGCCGCAGCGGCCCGACACGCGCACTGGCTGGATGCGCGCATTCCAGTCCACCCCGGCAATACCGCTTGCATTGTTGGTGGCCGCGCCCAATACGCTGGCTACGCGCGTGCCATGCCAGCTGCTGTCGCTGGCGCCGGAGCCGTCGGGGCAGGTGGTGCCGGACGGCACGTAGTCGCCCGGGTCGTGCGCGTCGCTGTCGCGTCCGTCGCCATCGACCGATACCGACGTGGTGCTGATGAAGTCGTAGCCGGCCACCAGCCGGCCCGCCAGATCGGGGTGATCGAGATAGCCGGTGTCCACCACGGCAATCACCACATTGGCGCTCCCGCGGGAGCGGTCCCAGGCGCGCGACAGGTTGGCCGCGCCGGTCGTGGTCGTCGGCGAACCCATGTAGGCCACCTGGTTCGCGAAATCGGAGTCGTTCGGCACGGTGTCGTGCAGTTGCAGCCAGCGGTCGGGTACGGCGTCCGCCACGCGCGGGTCCTGCCGCAGCCGCCTGGCGACGGTTTGCGGATCGTCGCCACGGCTGTCCTTGACCGTCAGCAACTGCATGGCGTTGGCCATCGGGCGCCTGACCGACAGCGCCAGCCCGGTATTGGATGCCACCCGGCGCATGCGCGCGGTGTCGGCGCTGGTGTCGGTGCTCTGGCTGCCGTCGCGCCACCGCACGATGTAGTTGCCGGTGTAGCGTGGCGCCGGCCGTACCGTGGAGGAGGTGGCCGAGGCGGACGCCGAAGCCGATGAAGCAGCCGATGACGATGCCTGCGTCATGGCGGCATCGGCGTGGGAGATGCCGGGCAGGCCAAGCAGGGCGCTGGCCGCCATCGCCAGCAATACCGGCGCGATTGAGCCTTTGCGGGACTTCAGCGTTGCGTGCGACATCTGGACTCCTGTGGAGAACGTTTGATGCGAACTGCTGATAGATCAGTATGGGTTGCTTTTCGCGCCGGGTGCCTTGGGCTTTGGGCTTACGGGTTCGGCATGTCGCGGCCGGCCGGCTTGGTGCGATGCGGCCGCAGCATGCGGTCGGCGGTGGCGGATTCCACGCGCGGCGCCGCCTGCAACGTAGCCACGGCCTGCGCCAGCGTGACGTCGGCCGACGCGGTGATCGCCGTCACGAGCCAGGCACCGCCCGACATCGGCCGCTTGACGATGTAGCGCACCGGGCCCTGCACGTCGGCCAGCAGCTTGCCGGCATCCTCGGACATGGTCACCTCCGGCGGCGTGAACTTCACCAGGATGTCGCCGATGGCACGGTCGTCGGTGATGCTGCCACGCGGCGGGGCAAACGATTTCGATTCGGAAGCACAGCCCGACAAGGCGGTCAGCGCGGTCAGGCCCAGCGCCACCAGCGCGGAGGCGGCCAGGTGGCGGGTGAACCGGCCAGCCGGCGTTCGGGCGATCGGATCGGCAACCGGTCCGGCAATCGTGCGGCGGGTCGATGGCAGCTTGCCATGGGTCATCGGTTTGAAACTCCTGTCCTTGTTTGCGTGGGTGCCGGCCGGGGGGAGCGCGGGGCTCAGCCCGCCGCGCGGCGAGGCTTCCTGCCCCCGCCTTCGCGCGGCGCATTGGCCGCCTGCGCGGTGGCGCGGGCACCCTGGGCCAGCATCTCTTCGGCGTGTTGCACCGTCGTGGCAGTCACCGTGGCACCGCCAAGCATGCGCGCGGTCTCGTTGATGCGGCCCTCGGTATCCAGCAGGCGGATGCGCGAACGCGTGACCGCGCCGGCCTTGTCGGTCTTGCTTTCCTTGCTGACCAGCAGATGGGCGCCAGCCTGCGCGGCCACCTGCGGCAGGTGCGTGACGCACAGCACCTGGCGCGAGCGGCCCAGTTCCTGCAGCCTGCGGCCCACCACCTCGGCCACGGCGCCGCCGATGCCGGTATCGACTTCATCGAAGATCAGTGTCGGGGTGGGCGCGGCCTCGCTGGTGATCACCGAGATCGCCAGACTGATACGGGCCAGTTCGCCGCCCGATGCCACGCGTGCCAGAGGCCGGGCGCTGACGCCTGCATGGCCGGCGACCAGGAATTCCACCTGCTCCAGTCCATGGCTCAGGCCTTCGTCCAGCGGATTCAGGGCCACCGCAAATGTGCCGCCGGCCATCGACAGCCCCTGCATGGCATCGGTGACGGCGGCCGACAGGGCGGTGGCGGCCACCTTGCGCGCGGCCGAAAGATGCTGGGCCAGCGTCAGGTAGGCGGCGCGGGCGGCGGCCTCGCGGGCCAGCACCTTGTTGATGTCCTGGGCGGCCTGCAGGTCGTCAAGCTGCTGCCTGCGGGCCAGCAGTTCATCGGGCAACTGCTCCGGCGGCAGCCGGTACTTGCGCGCGGTGGTGTGCAACGCCTGCATGCGTTCTTCCACGGCCTGCAGCCGCTCGGGGTCCAGTTCGAGCCGGTCGACGTAGCGGGTCAGCGAATGGGCGGCCTCGTCGACCTGCACCAGCGCCGGTTCCAGCGCGGCCAGCACGTCGCGCAGGCCCGGGTCGACATCGGCAAGCTGCTGCAGGCGGTGAACCACGCCGTTGAGCACCGATGCCACGGCGCCATCGGATTCGGACAGCGCGTCCAGCGCCGCGCGGCTGCCGTCGATCAGGCTCGCCGCATGCGACAGGCGGTTGTATTCGGACTGGATTTCGTCCCACTCGCCGGCCTGCGGCGCCAGCTTGTCAAGTTCGCCCACCTGCCATTCAAGCCGCTCGCGTTCAAGCTGCATCTCGCGCGACTGGTGTTCCACCGCCTCGCGCTGCGAGCGAGCGGCCCGCCAGGCGCGCCAGGACTCGGCGACGGCGCCGGCCTGCTCGGTCAGCCCCGCGTGGGCATCGAACAGGTGACGCTGGGCGTCCGGGCGCAGCAGTTGCTGGTGTGCGTGCTGGCCGTGGATATCGACGAGCTGGTCGCCCACTTCGCGCAGCTGGGCCAGCGTGGCGGCGGCGCCATTGATGAATGCCTTGCCGCGGCCCGAAGCGTCGACGGTGCGGCGCAGCAGCACGGTGTCGTCGTCGCCGGCGAGTTCGCGTTCCGCCAGCCAGGCGTCCAGCGCGGGATGTGTCAGGAAGGTGGCGCTGATGCTGGCGCGGGCCGCGCCTTCACGGACCACGCCGGCATCGGCGCGCTCGCCCAGCACCAGCGCCAGTGCATCGATCAGGATCGACTTGCCGGCGCCGGTTTCGCCGGTGAACACGGTGAAGCCGGCCGAGAAGTCGAGGTCGAGCGTATCGACGATGACGAAATCGCGGATGGACAGGCTGCGCAGCATCTTGAGCGGTAGGTGGCGTCAGGCGGAAACGGGGAAGGGCAGGCTCAGAGCCGGTTGTCTTCGGTCGGGTACTCGTGCCAGTGCAGCTTCTTGCGCAGCGTGGCGTAGTAGTTGTAGCCCAGCGGGTGCAGCAGGTTGACGGTCTTGGCCGAGCGGCGCACGACGATCCGGTCGCCGGGCAGCAGCGACGCCAGTGACTGCATGTCGAAGTTGACGCTGACATCGCGCGCGCTGGCCACCTCGATCGTGACCTCGGCATCGTGCGGCAGCACGATCGGCCGGTTCGACAGCGCGTGCGGGGCAATCGGCACCAGCACCAGCCCCGACAGCGTGGGATGCAGGATCGGGCCGCCCGCGGCCAGCGCGTAGGCGGTGGAACCGGTGGGCGTGGACACGATCAGGCCGTCCGACCGCTGGTTGTACATGAAATAGCCGTCGACCGAGACGGCCAGTTCGACCATGCCCGAGATGCCGGATCGGTTCACCACCACGTCATTGAACGCCAGCGCCGAGAAAATGACGGCATCGTCGCGGATCACGCGCGATTCCAGCAGCATGCGCGATTCGGCCTCGTAGCGGCCGGCCAGCATTTCGGGCAGTGTCCGGGTGACGTCCTCAAGCGGGATGTCGGTCATGAAGCCCAGCCGGCCGTGGTTGACGCCGATCACCGGCACGTTGTGGCCGGCCAGCTGGCGGGCCAGGCCCAGCAGCGTGCCATCGCCCCCCAGCACCACGGCCACGTCGGCTTCGCGGCCGATTTCCTCGGGGCTCAGCACCGGGTAGCCGGTCAGCCCCGTGGCCATGGCCGTCTCGCGCTCGAACACCACATCCTGGCCGTTGCGGGATATGCAGGACGCAAGCTCCTCCAGCGGGCCTTCGATACCGGCGGTCGAGTGCCTGCCCACCAGGGCGACAGTCTTGAACGGAGCGCGCGCGGCGCTGGGCTTTGAGGGGGCAGACATGGCGGGATTAGAACATACCGGCATGACCATTGCCAGCTTCGGCCCGGCACCGCCGGAAAGGCGCCCGGCGCACCCGTCGCGCACACCAATCGTCGGGTCAACCACGTGCGGCGGCGCCCGAACGGGCCAGTTTTGATTAAAATCCCCAGCATCATGGACGAACGTTCTAAAACGCTGCTCAAGACCCTGATCGAGCGCTACATCGCCGAAGGGCAGCCCGTGGGCTCGCGGACCCTGTCGAAGTACTCGGGTCTGGACCTGTCGCCGGCCACCATCCGCAATGTGATGTCGGACCTTGAGGAAATGGGATTCATTGCCAGCCCGCACACGTCGGCCGGCCGCATTCCCACGCCCCGTGGCTACCGGCTGTTCGTCGACACCATGCTGACCGCGCGCCCGCTGGAAGGCCCACCGGGCCTGAGCGCCGAGCTGGCCGACCTGAAGGACCAGATCCAGGGCCAGATGGCAAGCCAGCAGCTGGGCCCGCAGCGCATGATCACGGCGGCCGCCCATACGCTGTCGAACCTGTCGCGCTTTGCCGGCGTGGTGATGACGCCACGGCGCGCCCAGGCGTTCCGGCAGGTGGAATTCATGCGGCTGTCGGACAAGCGCATCCTGCTGATCATCGTCAGCCCCGAGGGCGACGTGCAGAACCGTATCATCCAGACCGAGCTGTCCTACACGCCAGCCCAGCTGATCGAGGCCGCCAACTTCTTCAACACCCACTATGCGGGCATGAGCTTCAACGCCGTGCGCGACCACCTGCGGGGTGAGCTGCAGGCACTGCGGCGCGACATGTCGTCGCTGATGCAGGCGGCGGTGGAGGCCGGCAGCAACGCCATGGCCGAGGACAACGTCGAGCAGGTGTTCATTTCGGGCGAACGCCGGCTGCTGGAAGTGGAAGACCTGTCGTCGAGCATGGACAAGCTGCGCCGGCTCTTTGACGTGTTCGAACACAAGACCAGCCTGCTGCAGCTGCTGGACGTGTCCAGCCACGCGCAGGGCGTGCAGATCTTCATTGGCGGCGAGAGCCAGCTCGTGCCGCTGGAAGACATGGCCGTCATCACGGCGCCCTACGAGGTGGATGGCCAGATCGTCGGCACGCTGGGCGTGATCGGCCCGACCCGCATGGCCTACGAGCGGGTGATCCCGATCGTCGACATCACGGCCAGGCTGCTGTCCAGCGCGCTGAGCCAGAACTCCTGATGCGGTGCCGGTGTCTGTCCTCTAGGGGCCGGACACCGGCGCCCGGCTACCATTCCATTTTCCAGACCGAATTCCCGATTGCCAGCGCCCCGGCATCAGAAACCGAAACCCCATGACGTTTTCGCCTGAACCGGCATACCAGCACGGCCAGCCGCCGCGCACCGCGATTCTGCTGATCAACCTCGGCACCCCCGATGCCCCCACGCCCAAGGCGGTGGGCCGCTACCTGAAGGCGTTCCTGTCCGATCCGCGCGTGGTGGAAATCCCGCGCCTGGCCTGGCTGCCTATCCTGCATGGGCTGATCCTGCCGTTCCGTTCGCGGGCGTCGGCCATGAAATACGAGTCGATCTGGCTGCGCGAGGCGCATATGACCGGGTCGCCGCTGCTGGTCCACACGGAGCGCCAGGCACATGCACTGCAACTGCTGATGCACAAGCTGGGGCATGACGTGACCGTGGCCTGCGCCATGCGCTACGGCAATCCGTCGATCGGCTCGGTGATGGAAGCGCTGCGTCGGCAGGGCACCGAGCAGGTCCTGGTGCTGCCGCTCTATCCGCAGTTCTCGGGCACCACCACGGCCACCGCCTTCGACGAGCTGTTCCGGGTACTGGGCGGCTGGCGCAACCAGCCGGAATTGCGGCTAATAAAACACTTTCATGATCATCCGGCCTATATCGCGGCGCTGGACGCCCAGGTTCGGGCGTACTGGACGCACCACGGGGTGCCGGACTTCGCGCGGGGCGACAAGCTGATCCTGTCGTTCCACGGCCTGCCGCGCCGGCTGCTGGACCTGGGCGATCCCTATCATTGCGAATGCCTGAAGACGGGCCGGCTGCTCGGCGAGGCCCTGGGCCTGCAACCGGGCCAGTATCAGGTGACGTTCCAGTCGCGCTTTGGCAAGGCCGAATGGCTGCAGCCCTATACGGCGCCGACGCTGACGGAACTGGGCAAGGTCGGGACGCAGCGCGTGGATGTGTTCTGTCCGGGCTTTCCGGCCGATTGCATCGAGACGCTTGAGGAAATTGCGATGGAAGGGCAAAGCGAGTTCCGGGTGGCGGGCGGCCAGGATTTCCATTTCATTCCATGCATGAATGATTCCGAGCCCTGGATCGCCGGTTTGGCCGACATTGCCCTGCAACATCTGCAAGGCTGGCCGCTGGGCGTGCCGCATCCGCACGAACTGGAAGCGCGCCGCAGCCGTGCCCAGACGCGCGGCGCGGCGGCCTGAGCGATGGCAGGGCGGGCAGCAAGGGAGTCGGGAAGGATTTGACGATGCAAGTGGATTTCGAGGCAGGTGCGCGGATGCGCATCGACAAGTGGCTGTGGTGCGCGCGGTTCTTCAAGACGCGCTCGCTGGCGGCCGATGCGGTGGAGCGTGGCCGGGTGACGGTGAATGGCCAGCCGGTCAAGAATTCGCGGGAAGTGAAGCCTGGCGATACGGTGGTGCTGGAAGCTCACCAGCAGCGCTGGGAAGTGGTGGTCAAGGGTGTACCGGCGTCGCGCGGCGCGGCCCCGATTGCCCAGAGTACCTACGAGGAAAGCCCGGAAAGCCAGTCCCGGCGCCAGGCGGAGTCAGACCGGCGGCGCATGCAGCCCGAGCCGACCGCCGAACTGCAGGGGCGTCCGACCAAGCGCGACCGGCGCCGGATCGACAGCTTCAGAGGATAGGGAATCGGAAATGGCAGGCATCCCGCCACGGCATGGCTGCCGCAGCCGGATCGCGCGGAAGGGGCAGTCAGCGGACGTACTGCACGAGGTAATGCTTGAATACGGCCTTGCCGCTGCCATACTCGGTGTCGCGCGGCGCCACCGCTTCGGACAGACAGATAAAGGCCGTCATCGCCGACAGTACGGCGACCAGGCAGAACGTCACGACTGGTAGCTTGTGCATGGTGAAGCGTCCTAAAGATGCACCAAATTGATCCACCTTTTTGCTCCCGTTATTTTTGTCATTTTTTCCTGTATTGAATCTTAGTGTTTGCGTTGCAGCAAATCAATGAACACCAGATTGCATGAAACAGGCCTTTGTAACGGCGTATTTCGGGGTCTCTGAACCCGCACACTTGAAAAACTGGAAGCGCGGCGCCATGTGCGGCTAGACTTGCCGATTGGCATCCGATCCACCCCTCGGTCCGCAGTCAGCGCGGGCCGCGGTTTTGCATTTTTGATACGAATCGACATGGAAGAACAGAATCAGACGCCAGATACGAACACGCAGCAGGCGGCCAACGCCGCTGCAGCGCCGGCGCCCGAGGCTGCCGCCGCCGGTGCCGACGATGTTGCTCGCCTGACCCAGCAGGTGGCCGAGCTGGAAGCCAAGGTCAAGGAAACCTACGACCTGTTCATGCGCGCCACGGCCGAAGGCGAGAACATCCGCCGCCGCTCGCAGGACGAAGTCGCCAAGGCGCACAAGTTCGCCATTGAAAACTTTGCCGACAACCTCGTGCCCGTGATGGACAGCCTGCAGGCTGCATTGGCCGACAACACCGGCGACCTGGCCAAGCTGCGCGAAGGTGTGGAGCTTACGGCACGTCAGCTGGGTGCTGCCTTCGAGCGCGGCAAGATCGTCGAGGTCAACCCGGTCGGCGAGAAGTTCGATCCGCATCGCCACCAGGCCATCTCGATGGTGCCGTCCGAGCAGGAACCGAACACGGTGGTCACGGTGCTGCAACGTGGCTACACGATTGCCGACCGCGTGCTGCGTCCGGCGCTGGTGACGGTCTCGGCGCCGCGCTGACCCGTTTCGATATAACGGACTGAAAGACGCCCGGTGGCCGCAAGGTCTCCGGGCGTTGTTGTTTCCGGAGGACCCGTCGATGTCCGACGCGCAAGAACCCCACCTCGATCATCGTGCCTTCGAGGCGCTCGCCATGGAGCCGGTAGGCCCCGACACCATCGATGCCGCCATCGCGGCCGCTGGCGACGACCTGGTCTGCGTCTTCTTCTGGGGCGTGGACTGCTTCAATTGCGAGATGGCGAAGAAGGCCATCCTGGCCGATCCCGACAAGCTGCGTGTGCTGAACCTGCGCTGGCTGCACACCAACGTCTACGCGCATCCCGAACTGGGCCGCCGCTTCGGCCTGCACGGCATTCCCGTGTTCATGTTCTTCCACAATGGCAAGAAGCTCGGGCGCGCCACCGGCTGGCATGGCTACGGCCAGTTCGCCGCGGCGGCCGGCAATGCGCGGCTCAAGGCCGAGGGCAAGCCGCTGGCCGGCTGATTGGCTGGCTCACCCCCACTGGCCCCCCCGGGGCCCGCGCCATCAGCGGGACAGCGCGTAGCCGATGCGGAACTGCCACGGCGTCTTCTGGTTGTAGTAGAGCAGGCTCTCGCCGTAGCCGTAGAAGAAGCCCGCCATCAGGAAGCCGGCCGTGCCGGGCAGCAACCGCGCCAGCGGGTAGGTCAGTTGCGTGTCGACGCTGCCATAGCCCTTGCGCGTGCCCTTGCGCAGGGTGGCGGCCAGTTCCCAGGAATCGGCCTTGCCATAGGCGATGTTCAGGTCCATGTAGCCGCGATAGTGCGCGATGTCCTCGTTGTCGCTCTTGCCCACGTAGGCGTAGAGCTTGGGCGCCACGCGCCAGTGCCAATCGGTCTGGTCGCCAAAGTACATCGTCGGTTTCACGAACAGCGTGTTGACCCCGCGCGATTCGTCGCCGGACTTGCCGTTCGATTCGTGTTCGAAACCGGTGGCTACCGACAGGCGGCTGAGCACGCTGTTCTTCACGCCCGTATCCGACAGGTAGTAATACAGGCTGGGCCGGTAGTTGGTGTCCTTGAACGGGCGCGAGTCGCCGGCCAGGTCCCACAGCGAGAACTGCGTGTAGGCGAAGTACAGGTTGTCCAGCACCGACTTCGAATTCGGATCCTTGCCTTCGAAGATCCGGTATTTGAAGCTGATCTGGAACTTGGCGTTGGCGCCATCGTGTGCGCCAAACATGATGTACATCGGCTCGTTGAACGACAGGCGCTGGGCGTCGCGAAGGTCCGCCGGGGCGGGCGCCGGAGCGTTGTTGCCTGCCATGACGATGGGCGTGACCGGCGGTTTTGCCTCGGGGGCCGACGCGGCAGGCGTGGCGGCCACTGCGGACGATGTGGGCGATGCTGGTGCGATGTCGCCCGGCGCCGGCGCACGATTGAGCGTGACCAGTACCGGCGCGGCGTCGATGCCGGTGACGTCCAGGCGCACCTGGCCGCGCAGGTCGGCCGGCCATTCGCCGCTATAGGCGATGGTGCGGTTTTCGCCGGGATGCAGGTTCAGCACGGCCGGCCCGCTGCCCACGCGTTTCAGGTCGATGCGGATCGGCGCGGCCAGGTCGCCCGACGCGGTCACCTGCAGCGATTCGGGCACCGCGTAGCGGCGTGTCGCCGCATCGGCACTGACCAGCAACGTCAGCGTGAGCGGCCGGGTGCCATCGACCTGGCGCGGCGGCTGCAGCAGCGCCACGGCGCCGTGCGCCGCCATCGGCATCAGCACGGCGCCCGCCATGGTCAGCGCGCAAACCAGCGTCGACACGCGCGCAGACACAGGCCGGGCAACGGCGGGCCGTCGAGCGGCCCGCACGGGGAAGTTGAAAGGCATGGGACAACGGCACGCCGCACCGGAAGGCGCAACCGGCAAGGGTCAGGTGGTGCGGGCATGACAAAAGTTGCGACCGCATGAGATTAGCATGCGGCGCGCGATGCTCTTGTCGGTGTCTGTCGGACGCGCTCAGCCCGCTGCGCGGCGTTTGATGTCGTCCACGTAGGCCTGTCCGTCCGGCGGCGTGCCGTTGCGCTGGGCATTCCAGAGCATCTGGCCAAGTGCTTCCATGATCTCGTGCTGGGCGGCGTGCGGCGAGTCAAGGCGGCGGCTCAGTGCCTCGTACGCCGCACGGATGCCGGGCGGCTGGTCGATCGACACCTGCTCGGAAATCGACAGGTGCATGGCCAGGTGCAGGAACGGATTGGTCTGGCCGGCTTCGGGCGTGTAGTCGCGTGCGACGGCGCCTTCGGTATCGTCCAGCTGGTCGTGATATTCGGGATGCTGGTCGATCCAGTCGACCGCGATTGCCTCGAGCGGCGTGAGGACACTGCCCGCAACGCGCTTCTGCCAGGCTTCGCAGAAGAAACGGCGGACTTCTTCTCTTGAGGGATTGAACATGATGGCCGCTATTGTAGTGCAGCGGTCCGGATGCTGCCGGGGCGGCCGCCCGCGTGAGTAGAATGCGAGCTTTCGGATCCCTTTCGTCCCCTATGACCGCCTCTGCCACCGGCACCCTGGGCCACGCCCGCGACAAGCTCGCAGGCGTGCTGCTGATCGCGCTGTCGGCCAGCGCCTTTGGCGCCATGGCTATCTTTGCGCGGTTTGCCTACGCGGCGGGGGCCGATGTCTATGGCCTGCTGGCCGTGCGCTTCGTGGTGGCGGCCATCGCCATGGCGTTCGTCATGCGTACGCGCGGCATCGCGCTGCCGCCACTGCGGCGCGTGCTGGCGCTGGCGGCGATGGGCGGCATTGGCTATGTCGGCCAGTCGTACTGCTTCTTCACTGCGCTGAACCACGCGCAGGCCAGCCTGGTGGCGTTGCTGCTCTATCTGTATCCGCTGTTCGTGACCATCCTGGCGGCCGTCTTCCTCAAGGAACGGCTGACCACGCCGGCCGTGATCGCGCTGGTGCTCTGTTCGGTCGGCGCGGGCCTGACCGTCGGCGGTGGCGAGGGCGAGCCACTGGGCATCGCGCTGGGCGTGGCAGCTGCCGCGATCTATTCGGTCTATATCGTGGTGGGGGCCAGGGTGACGGCGGGCGTCAATGCCATTGCCACCACCACGGTGATCTGTTCGGCCGCCGCGCTGGTCTATGTGACGGTCGGCATCCTGCGCACCAGCGCGGGCGTGCCGCCCCAGTTTCCGTCCACGGCCGGCGGCTGGCTGGCACTGGTGGCCATTGCGCTGGTGTCGACGGTATTGGCCATCCTGACGTTCTTTGCCGGCCTGCAGCGGCTGGGGGCCTCGAAGGCGTCGATGCTGTCGACGCTGGAGCCGGTGGTAACCGTGGTGCTGGCGGCCGCACTGCTGGGCGAACATATCGGCGTCACGCAGGCAGTTGGGGGCGGCCTGATCCTGCTGGGTGTCCTCTGGCTCACCCGCCGCGCCAGCGGAACGCCGCCGCTGGATACCGCCGACGAACGGAATTGAATGGTTTCATCAAACCGCTTGTGGGTGGGTGGCGGTTGCTTGGGTACAATCGCGCCTTCTTCCTTCACAAAACCCGGAAAACGCGCAATGAAATCCGTCGATCAGGCTGCCATCGCACAACTGTTCACCGAAGCCCGCACCCACAACGTGTGGCAAGACAAGCACGTGGACGATGCGCTGCTTAAGCAGGTTTACGAAGCGATGAAGTTCGGTCCCACGGCTGCCAACAGCTCGCCGGCCCGCATCGTTTTCGTGAAGTCGGCCGAGCAGAAAGCCCGCCTGGTGGAGTGCGTGTCCGCCGGCAACGTGGAGAAGACCCGTTCGGCGCCGGTCACCGCGATCATCGCCTTCGACAACGCGTTCCACGACCAACTGCCGAAGCTGTTCCCGCACGCCGATGCGCGTTCCTGGTACGCCGGCAATGACGAAAAGATTGCCCGCGATGCCCTGATGAACAGCTCGCTGCAGGGCGGCTACTTCATCCTGGCCGCACGTGCGCTGGGCCTCGACTGCGGCCCGATGGGCGGCTTCGATGCCGGCAAGGTCAACGCCGCGTTCTTCCCCGACGGCAAGTGGTCGGTCAACTTCCTGATCAACCTGGGCTACGGCGAGGCCGACAAGGTCCATCCGCGCCTGCCGCGCCTGTCGTTCGACGAAGCCTGCCGCATCGTCTGATTCCGGCTTCGGCAAACTGCCTGCAAACGAAAAGGCGACCCTCGGGGGTCGCCTTTTTTCGTTGCGGGTTTGGGTCCGCGCCGATGACCCGGCTCAGGCCGACCACTCCTGCATCGGATTGCACGCCTGGTAACGCACCGCCTCGGCAATGCCCAACCGCGTGCGCGCGGCGTCAAACGGCTCGGCCAGCAGCTTTTCGTAGTCCTCGCCCAGCAGCCAGCTGGCGCGGCGGCCCAGCCGGTAGCCTTCGAGCACGGCCCGGGCAAAGGCCAGGCTGCGCGTCACGCGCCAGCTTTTCAGTGATGCGGCGATGGCGATAAAGGCCCAGCCCTTGCCGCCGGTCTGCGCATAGCTGAACGCCACCAGCGCTGCTTCGCCCAGGCTTTCGTCGGCGCGGTAGCCGGTCAGCACGTGCCAGATGTCGTGGACGTCGCGGGTCCGGCGGCCAAACCACATATAGGCGTCCTCGACGATGGGCTCCTGGTTCAGGTTCGATACCTTTGCCAGGCCATCGGCGCTGTAGCCGGTCTTTTCCAGGAAAGCGCGATACGCGGCGCCCACGGTGCCCGGCGCGAAGCGCGCCACGTAGCCCGGATCGGATAGTTTTTCAGCCAGTTCGACGCGCTGATAGGCCATGCGCCGGCCATCGGCGGTGGATAGCAGGCGGCTGTAGTTGTGCGGCATCGACGGGCCGTTCAGCGCCCGCATGATCTTGAACACCTGTTCCGTGTCGTTGCCGTCGGCAAGCAGCTTGCGGATGGCCTGGAACGCGGTGCCCAGGTCGCGCCGGTAGGGGTTGTAGCCGGTGGAAGAAGCCATGGTTGGTTTCCTTTCTTTGATGGCTGCGGGTCAGGCGGTTGCCGGCTCGCGCAGGCGGGCGGCCGCGGTGCGCACGAAATCGACGCTGGCATCGATGGCGGTCACCGGCAGCATATGCCCGCCAGTCACCAGGGTCAGCCGGGCGGCGGGCACCCTGGCGACAAACGCTTCGCCGTTCTTGCGGTAATCGAGGATGCGGTCTTCGCGCCCGTAGAGGATGTTCACCGGCACGCGCAGGTCGCCATATTGCGCCACCAGCGGCGGCAGGCTGTGTGCGGCACCGATCAGGTCTTCGGACGCGCCCAGGAAATGTCCGGGCCGCAGCGCCAGCAGCCCGCCGCCGCGCACCGGAAAGTCAGCCGGCACGGCATCGGGGCCGAACACGATATCCATGACCTGCTCGCGATTGCGGATCGACATCGGGATCAGCAGCGTCCAGGCGATCAGCTTGCGCATGGCCGTGCTCGGGATCGTCATGGCCTTGAACACCGGCGAGATTTCCTTGGGGCGGATGGGTCAGCGGGGCGATCAGCGCCAGGCCGCCCACGCGCTCGGGGTGGTGGGTGGCCAGCGCCAGCGCAATGGCGCCGCCCAGCGAATGGCCGACCACCAGCGGTTTTTCCAGCCCCAGCTTGTCGATCAGCGCGGCCAGCGTATCGGCCTGCGCGCGCAGGTCGGCCGGTGCGCCGGGCTCGCGCGTGGACCAGCCGGCGGCCGGGCGATCGACGGCCACCACGCGGAAGTCCCGCGCCAGCGGTTCGACCATCCCGTACGCGAAGTTGGCAAGCTGCCCGGACAGGCCGTGGACCAGCAGCACCGGCTGGCCCTGGCCCTGTTCGATCACGTGCAGGCGGGCGCCGGGTACGTCGACAAAGCGTCCGGTGGGCGGCAGCCCGGCCTCGATCTTGCGCACCGTGTGCCGGGTGAACAGGAACAGCAGGACGAGCAGGGCGGCGGCCAGGGCCACCACCACGGCAATCAGCGCAAGAAAGACGTTCAAGATTGGGCCTCGGCAATCGGATCGTTGTTCGGCAGCGTGGCGGCCACGCGGTCAAAGCGCAGCACGCCATCGTCGATGCGGCCATGCCGGATGGTCAGCATGTCCATCAGGTAATTCTGATACACGCGCCACGGTTTGCGGTGTCCCTGGCGCGGCAGCACGGACGCGGCGCGCTGCACGTAGCCCGACGAGAAGTCCAGGAACGGCACGGTCTGCACGGTGGGATCGACCTCGGGCATCGCGATCCGGTAGCCGCGCCGGTCCATGAACCGCAGCAGACGGCAGACATACTCGGCGGTGAGATCGGCCTTGAGCGTCCACGACGCATTGGTGTAGCCAAACGCCAGCGCCAGGTTGGGCACGTTGCCAAGCATCATGCCCTTGTAAGCCAGCGATTCGGACGGGCGGCGCGGCTGGCCGTCGACAGTCAGCGCGATATCGCCAAGCATGTTCAGCTTCAGGCCGGTGGCCACGACCACCACATCGGCCGGCAATGTCTGTCCGGACTTCAGCAGGATGCCGTCGGGGGTAAAACGGTCGATCTGGTCGGTGACCACCGAGGCGCGGCCGTTGCGGATTTCGCGGAACAGGTCGCCGTCGGGCACCAGGCAGACGCGCTGGTCCCACGGGTTGTAGCGCGGCGTGAAATGGGTGCCGACGTCGAAGCCCGGCGCCAGCTGGGCCGCCGCCATGCCGACGATGCGCTCCTTGACCCTGGCCGGACGGCGACGCGCCAGCTGGAAGAAGAACATGCCCAGCAGCACGTTTTTCCAGCGCGTGGCGCGGTAGGCCAGGCGTTCGGGCAGCATGCGCCGGAGCTTGTGCGCGATGGGGTCCTCACCCGGACGGGTCACAATGTATGTGGGCGAACGTTGCAGCATCGTCACATGCGCAGCGGTTTCGGCCATGGCCGGCACCAGCGTGACGGCCGTGGCGCCGCTGCCGATCACCACCACGCGCTTGCCGGCGTAGTCGATGGCAGGGTCCCAGAACTGGGGGTGGACCATCTGGCCGCCGAATTCCTGCTCGCCCGGAAATTCGGGCCGATGCCCTTCGGCATAGCTGTAGTAGCCGGCGCAGACATAGAGCAGGCGGGCACGCAGGCGCTGGCGGCTGCCGTCGGCGCTGCGTTCGGCGTCGATGGTCCAGCAGGCTTCGTCGCTGCGCCAGGCGGCGCCCACGACCTTGTGGCCGAACCGGATATGGCGAGTGATGCCCGTCTCCTCGGCTGTCTCGCGGATATACGCCAGGATCGATGGGCCATCCGCAATGGCCTTGGCCCCGCGCCAGGGCTTGAAGCGGTAGCCCAGCGTGTACATGTCCGAATCCGAGCGGATGCCGGGGTAGCGGAACAGGTCCCAGGTGCCGCCAATGGCTTCGCGGGCTTCGAGGATGGCGAAACGCTTGTCCGGGCACTGCTGCTGCAACTGCCGGGCGGCGCCGATGCCGGACAGGCCGGCGCCAACGATCAGGACATCCAGAACATCGTCATCGGGACTTTGAGGGCGCATGACGGCTACCGGGGGCGAGTGAGTATTCTGACAACATAGGTTGTCAGAAGCCATCTGACAATAGGGAATGTCATAATGGCCGCCATGACCACCGAGCTATCTCCCGCCCGCCGCTACCGCGGTGCCGAAGCCGAAGAGCGCCGCGCCCAGCGGCGCGAGCAGCTGATTGCCGCCGCCGTGCAGGTCTACGGCGAGCGCGGCTACCAGAACGCCACCGTCAAGGCGGTGTGCGAGGCCGCCGGCCTGACGGAGCGGTACTTCTACGAGTCGTTTGCCAACAGCGAGGCATTGCTGCTGGCGTCGTATGAAACGGTCACCCATCGGCTGCTTCAAACGCTGGAACGGGCAGGGGACGAGGCCGGCGGCAGTGGCCAACATCGCGTACTGGCGATGCTGCGCGCCTATTTCGGGGCGCTGCAATGCGAGCCGCGTTCGGCGCGGGTGTTCCTGGTGGAAATTCGCGGGGTCAGCAGGCTCGTGGACGAGGCGCTGGCGGTATCGCTATGCGACTTCGGCGCGCTGATGGCCCGTACGCTGATGCCGCCCGGGACGGCGGTGGATGCGATGCTGGCCGCCGGCGTGGCAGGCGGCATCGTGCATGTGGCGCTGTACTGGATCCGCAATGGATACACGCCTGACGTGGACACCGTGGCGCGCACGGCCTTGCAGCTGGCGCTGGTCCTGCGAGGTCCGGACGGCGCCTAGACGTTCGGCGCCGGCGTCTTGGGCTTGAACTCGCAGAGCGGCTCGATGGCGCAATGCCAGCATTCGGGCTTGCGCGCCTTGCAGACGTAGCGGCCGTGCAGGATCAGCCAGTGGTGCGCATCGTGCAGGAATTCGGTGGGCGTCACCTTCAACAGCTTCTGTTCCACGGCATCGGGGTTCTTGCCCGGGGCCAGGCCAGTGCGATTGGCGACGCGGAAGATATGCGTGTCGACGGCAATCGTCGGCTGGCCGAACGCCACGTTCAGCACCACATTGGCGGTTTTACGACCCACCCCCGGCAGCGCCTCCAGCGCTTCGCGCACGGGTGGCACCTTGCCGCCGTGCTGCTCCACAAGGATGCGGCAGGTCTCCATCACGTGCTTGGCCTTGGTCTTGTAGAGGCCAATCGTCTTGATGTATTCGATCAGTCCGGCCTCGCCCAGATCCAGGATCTGCTGCGGGGTGTGGGCCACCGGGAACAGCTTTCGGGTAGCCTTGTTCACGCCAACGTCGGTAGCCTGGGCGGACAGCAGCACCGCGATCAGCAGTTCGAACGGCGAGCTGTATTCCAGCTCCGTCTCCGGATTCGGATTGACCTCACGCAGGGTCTCGAAAATGGCAACGCGCTTGGCGGGATTCATGAGCGGGAATCGTCGTTTTTGCTGTTTTCGCCGGGGCCGGCGCTGCCGTCCGGGTTGTTCTGGTTGTGCGGTTTGTTCTGGCTTTGCGGATCGGGCTGATCCGTCAGGCCCAGTTTTGCGCGGCGCGCTTCGGCGGCATCGATCTGCGCCTGCACGCCGGGCGAGACATTGTCGGTGTTGCGCGGCGGTACGGCGGCGGCTTTCTGGCGCGCGCGTTCGATGGCGGCCTGGATGATCGCCTTCTTGCGCGCCTGCGCGGCCTGCTCAGCGTCGCTGGCGGCGGCTTCGGCCTGTAGCGCCTCGAGCTTGGCGGCGGCCTTGGCGGCCAGGCGGGCGTCGTTTTCCTCGCGCTCGCGCACCAGGCGGATCTTGCGCGACTGGTAGCGCCCGTGCGCGGCATCGGCCTGTTCCTGCGACCAGGCAGCCCAGCCCGTATTGGCGCCGGTGACCGGAATCATCGCAATGCAGTCCACCGGGCAGGGGGCCACGCAGAGGTCGCAGCCGGTACACCAGTCGGGCAGCACGGTATGCATCTGCTTGGCGGCGCCCACGATGGCGTCTACCGGGCAGGCCTGGATGCAGAGCGTGCAGCCGATACAGAGCGATTCGTCGATACGGGCCACGGCGCGTGCCTGCTCGACGCCGTGTTCGGGGTCCAGCGGCTGGGGCGCGACGCCCAGCATGGCTGACAGCCGCACGATGCCCTCGGCGCCGCCGGGCGGGCAGCGGTTGCTGGCGGCCTGGCCCGCCGCCATGGCTTCTGCGTAGGGGCGGCAGCCGTCGAACCCGCACTTGGTGCACTGGGTTTGCGGTAGCAGGGCTTCCAGGCGGTCTGCCAGGCTGGCGGTGCCGGCAACGGATGAGGGGGAACGGATCACGACTGGGGTACGGAATTCTGGGGACGACTGGAATCTTGCACGCCTCTGTGGACGTGTGTGCGGCAAGGATTATCCCCGATTTCGCCGCAGTGCAGAAAAGGCGATCATTCGCCGTCACCCGATCGGGGAGAGGAGCCCTGACGAGGTGACGGGCTGTGCCATAATCCGCGCAACTGACAGATCAGATATTCATGTCGAACGAGCCAAAAACCAAGCGGGACCCCGAGGGCACGCGCCGCCGCATCATGGCCGCCGCCACCGAGGAGTTTGCCAAGGGCGGCCTGGCCGGCGCACGCGTCGATCAGATCGCACGCCGTGCCGAGACCAACGAGCGCATGCTCTATTACTACTACGGCAGCAAGGAAGGCC
Source organism: Cupriavidus sp. D384 (assembly GCF_001652915.1). Classification (GTDB taxonomy): domain Bacteria; phylum Pseudomonadota; class Gammaproteobacteria; order Burkholderiales; family Burkholderiaceae; genus Cupriavidus. The sequence goes on along the minus strand of NZ_BBQI01000090.1, from coordinate 472,849 downwards.
TGTTCCTGGCCGTGCTCGAAAAACAGTACGCCGAGTTTCGCGCGGCCGAGGAGCAATTGCATATCACCGACGAGGATCCAGAGGCGGCGGTACGCACGCTGGCCCGCTTCGTCTGGGACTGGTACTACGCGCACCCCGAGTTCATCCGGCTGGTGAACAGCGAGAACCTGCACGAGGCGCGCCATCTGAAGAAGTCGGCCCAGCTTCATCAGCTGATCAATCCGGTGGTGGATGTGCTGGCCGACATCATCCGGCGCGGCCAGCAGCAGGGCGTGTTCCGGGACGCCATCGACGTGCCGCAGTTCTACCTGACGATCTCGGCGCTGGGTTATTACGTGCTGTCGAACCGGTACACGATCAGCGCCGTCATCGGCCGCGACGTGGCAACCGAGGAAGAGCACGCGCGCTTTGCCGACCTGCATACCGACATGCTGCTGTCGTACCTGACCAATCGGTGAGCCGATGCCGGACGGCATAGCCGTTCGTCCAGAAAGCTCCGGCAAAAATAAAAACGCCCGCAAGTCCTTGCGGGCGTTTTGCCATGCCGATGCCTGGCGGAGCCAGGTCAGGCTCAGTACTTGCGAATGAAGTCGCGCAGTTCCGGGTAGATGTTCTCGCGCCAGCGGCGGCCCGAGAAGATCCCGTAGTGGCCGCACTTCGGCGCGGTGATGTGTTGCTTGCGCGTTTTCGGAATGCCGGCGCACAGGTCGTGTGCTGCGGCGGTCTGGCCCGCGCCCGAGATGTCGTCGAGCTCGCCTTCGATCGTCAGCAGCGCCGTGCCCTTGATGTCCTGCGGACGTACCGGGTCGCCATCGATTTCCCACGTGCCGTTGGCCAGGCGGAATTCCTGGAACACTTCGCGGATCGTGTCGAGGTAGTACTCGGCGGCCATGTCCAGCACCGCGTTGTATTCGTCGTAGAAGCGCACGTGGGCTTCTGCGTCGTCGGCGTCGCCCTCGATCAGGCTCAGGTAATAGTCATAGTGCGACGACAGATGGCGATCCGGATTCATCGCCACGAAGCCGGCGTGCTGCAGGAAGCCCGGATACACCTTGCGGCCGTGGCCCGGATAGTTCGCCGGCACCGTGTAGATAACGTTGTTCTCGAACCATTCGAACGATTTGTTCGTCGCCAGCGAGTTGACCGACGTCGGGCTCTTGCGGGCATCGATCGGGCCACCCATCATCGTCATCGTGCGCGGCGTCTTTTCGCCGGCCGATGCCATCAGCGAGATCGCGGCCAGCACCGGGACGGTGGGCTGGCAGACCGAAATCACGTGCAGCTTGTCGGCGCCGATATGGCGGATGAATTCCTGGATGTAGTAGATGTAGTCGGCCAGGTGGAAGGCGCCATCCTCGGCCGGCACCATGCGGGCATCGACCCAGTCGGTCACATAGACCTTGTGGTCCTGCAGCAGCGTGCGCACGGTGTCGCGCAGCAGCGTGGCATGATGGCCCGACAGCGGCGCGCAGACCAGCACCACGGGCTCGTCCTTGAGCAGCTTGATGGTCTCGGGGTCGTCGGCGTAGCGCTTGAAGCGCACCAGCTTGCAGAACGGCTTTTCCAGCACGGTCTGCTCGACGATCGGGATGTCGCGGCCGTTGGAGCGCACGCTCTTGATGCCAAACTCCGGCTTCTCGTATTCCTTGCCGAGCCGGTATAGCAGCTCGTATCCGGCTGCCATGCGGGGCGCGCCCGGAATCAGCGAGAGCGGGCTGAGGGGATTCGTAAATGTCTTGGCGGTCGCCTGGGCCCACGCGGTCAGCGGGTTCAGCATCGAGCGCTGGAATTCATGCAGTTGGTAAAGCATGCCGGTACCTGTCTAGCCTTTCTTGTCGCGAGTGCTTTGTCGCGCAACTGATTATGCCCGCAATCGAACGATCGTGCTTTGCAGCATACGCTTCCAAATTACGTCGGCAAGCGGAGAAGACAATAGGACATTGGCGCTAAATCCGGATGACACCGGCCGACAATGACAAAAAAGGCGACCGGAGTGGCCTCCAGGTCGCCTTTTGTTGCTGACGCAGGGTCAGGTGTTGCTTTTTAGTACACGGCGGCGATGGCGTTGACCACGGCGTCGATGTTGCGGCTGTTCAACGCGGCCACGCAGATGCGGCCGGTGCCCACGGCGTAGATGCCGTGCTCGGTGCGCAGGCGATCCACCTGGGCCGACGTCAGGCCCGAGTACGAGAACATGCCGCGCTGGGCCTTCACGAACGAGAAGTCGCCCGGCACGCCCTTGGCGGCCAGCTTGTCGACCAGTGCGTTGCGCATCAGCTTGATGCGGTCGCGCATTTCGGCCAGTTCCTGCTCCCACATGGCGCGCAATTCCGGGCTGTTCAGCACGGTTGCCACCACGGTGCCGCCATGGGTCGGGGGGTTCGAATAGTTCGTGCGGATCACACGCTTGATCTGCGACATCACGCGCTGGGCTTCGTCCTTGCCCGTGGTGACGATCGACAGCGCGCCCACGCGCTCGCCGTACAGCGAGAAGCTCTTCGAGAACGAGCTCGACACGAAGAAGGGCAGGCCCGATTCGGCGAACAGGCGCACGGCTGCGCCGTCCGGGTCGATACCTTCGGCAAAGCCCTGGTAGGCCATGTCCAGGAACGGGATCAGGTTGCGTTCCTTGACCAGTTCCACCACCTGCTTCCACTGGGCGTCGTTCAGGTCCACGCCGGTCGGGTTGTGGCAGCAAGCGTGCAGCACGACGATCGTGTTGGCCGGGTACGACTTCAGCGATTCCACCATGCCGGCGAAGTTCAGGCCGTGCGACGGGGCATCGTAGTAGGCGTAGTTGACCACCGGGAAACCGGCGGCTTCGAACAGCGCGCGGTGGTTTTCCCAGCTCGGGTCGCTGATGGCGACCGATGCGTTCGGGTACAGGCGCTTCAGGAAGTCGGCGCCGATCTTCAGCGCGCCGGTGCCGCCAAGTGCCTGAGCCGTCACGACGCGGCCTTCGGTGATCAGGGCCGAATCCTTGCCGAACAGCAGGGTCTGCACGGCCTGGTCATAGGCGGCGATGCCTTCGATGGGCAGGTAGCCGCGCGGCGTGGCCGTGGTCAGGCGGGCCTTTTCGGCTTCCTGGACTGCGCGCAGCAGCGGAATTTTCCCTTCGTCGGTGAAGTACACGCCAACGCCCAGATTCACCTTGGTGGCACGGGTATCGGCATTGAATGCTTCATTCAGGCCCAGGATCGGGTCGCGCGGGGCCATCTCGACGGCAGAAAACAAACTCATTTGGGATCTCGTGGTCAGCTGTGTAACAAAACGGAGGGCGTAGAATGCTTCGAACTGCGCTGTGGCTGCGGCGGCACCGGTGGCGGATTCCTGACGGACTTCCTGTCACTACTGACAGAACCTGACAGTATCCCTTCGGCAAACTACAGGCAAACCGGGCTTGAACCGATCCGCGCAACCCCCAGATTCTAGCGTATCCCGCCAGTATTCCTCAGGTTTTTCCCTACGTTTATGACGAATCTAGCCGAAGTCGCCCCGCCCCTGGACGAAGACAAATTCGTCACGTTCCCGGGGTCCCCGTTCCAGCTTTACCAGCCGTATCCGCCTGCGGGCGACCAGCCCGAGGCCATCCGGCAACTGGTGGAGGGCGTGGATGACGGCCTGTCGTTCCAGACGCTGCTGGGCGTGACCGGTTCGGGCAAGACCTTCACGATGGCGAATGTGATCGCCCGGATGGGCCGGCCGGCCATCGTATTTGCGCCAAACAAGACGCTGGCGGCGCAGTTGTACTCGGAATTCCGCGAATTTTTCCCGCGCAACGCGGTGGAATACTTCGTCAGCTACTACGACTACTACCAGCCTGAGGCGTACGTGCCGCAGCGCGACCTGTTTATCGAGAAGGACTCGTCGATCAACGAGCATATCGAGCAGATGCGGCTGTCGGCCACCAAGAGCCTGCTGGAGCGGCGCGACACGATCATCGTGGCGACGGTGTCGGCGATCTACGGTATCGGTAATCCGAGCGAATACCACCAGATGATCCTGACGTTGCGCACCGGCGACAAGCTGAGCCAGCGCGACGTGATCGCGCGGCTGATCGCCATGCAGTACACGCGCAACGAGACCGATTTCCAGCGCGGCACGTTCCGCGTGCGGGGCGACACGCTCGATATCTTCCCGGCCGAGCATGCCGAGATGGCCGTGCGCGTGGAGCTGTTCGACGACGAGGTGGATTCGCTGCAGTTCTTCGATCCGCTCACTGGCCGCGTGCGGCAGAAGATTCCGCGCTTCACGGTCTACCCGTCGAGCCACTATGTGACGCCGCGCGAGACCGTGCTGCGCGCGATCGAGGACATCAAGGTGGAGCTGCGCGAGCGGCTTGACTTCTTCTACAAGGAAAACCGGCTGGTCGAGGCGCAGCGGCTTGAGCAGCGTACGCGTTTCGACCTGGAAATGCTCTCCGAGCTGGGCTTCTGCAAGGGCATCGAGAATTACTCGCGGCATTTGTCTGGCGCGAAACCCGGCGAGCCGCCACCGACGCTGGTCGACTACCTGCCGCCCGATGCGCTGATGTTTCTGGACGAATCGCACGTGCTGATCGGCCAGCTGAACGGCATGTACAACGGCGACCGGGCACGCAAGACCACGCTGGTGGAGTACGGCTTCCGGCTGCCGTCGGCACTGGACAACCGTCCGCTGAAGTTCGAGGAATACGAGCGCAAGATGCGCCAGGCGGTGTTCGTGACGGCCACGCCGGCGAACTACGAGAAGGAGCACGCGGGGCAGGTGGTGGAACAGGTGGTACGGCCGACCGGTCTGGTCGACCCGATCATCCATGTGCGGCCCGCCACCACGCAGGTGGACGACCTGCTCGGCGAGATCCACTTGCGCGTGCAGGCCGGCGAGCGCGTGCTGGTGACCACGCTGACCAAGCGCATGGCCGAGCAGCTGACCGAGTTCCTGTCCGAAAACGGCATCAAGGTGCGCTACCTGCATTCGGACATCGACACGGTCGAGCGCGTGGAAATCATCCGTGACCTGCGCCTGGGCACGTTCGACGTGCTGGTGGGGATCAACCTGCTGCGCGAAGGCCTGGATATTCCGGAAGTGTCGCTGGTCGCCATTCTCGACGCCGACAAGGAGGGTTTCCTGCGCGCGGAGCGGTCGCTGATCCAGACCATTGGGCGGGCCGCGCGGAACGTCAACGGCACGGCGATTCTCTACGGCGACCGCATGACCGATTCGATGAAGGTGGCGATCCAGGAAACCGAGCGCCGGCGCGCCAAGCAGATGGCGCACAACGAAGCCCACGGCATCACGCCGCGCGGCGTGGTCAAGCGGATCAAGGACATTATCGATGGCGTCTACGATGCCGACGAGGTCAAGGCCGAGCTGACCGCCGCCGCGGAGCGCGCCAGGTACGAGGACATGAGCGAGAAGCAGGTGGCCAAGGAAATCAAGCGCCTGGAGAAGCAGATGCTCGATCACGCCAAGAACCTGGAGTTCGAAAAGGCGGCCCAGGTGCGCGACCAGCTGGCCAAGCTGCGTGCCCAGGTGTTCGGGGCTGGCGCCGAAGGCGACCATCTGCTGCCGCCGTCAAGCTGAGGGAAGACCTGATCGGCGCCCGATGGGCATGGTGCGCCACGGCATCCTATAGTGATTAGGCAATCCGCCCAGCGCGGGACGCCGGATCACGAACCAGGGAGTGTGCCATGGTGACACAGTTCGAATATGGTGGTTATACGGTTGTTGCCCGTGCCATTGCGCATGCGGGCGGCGGTTTCGCCGGGGTGTTGACCATTTCCGATGCGTTTGGCGAGCCCGGCGGCCCCACGTTTGAAACGGAAACCGGTTCGGCCGATACGCCAGAAGCAGCGCTTGCGCTGGCGGAAGCCGAAGCCATGCGGACAATAGATGCCGGCGAGGTGAGCTGAAACCCGAATCCGCCACCCCAAGTTGCGCTCGAAGAAGGCCGGCACGCCAGGAGACACTGATGTCCTATAGCAGTGAATGGAAGAAGAGGGTTTTCGAAACGCACGAGATCCAGGTGCTGGTGAAACCCCGGTCGCCCATCGAATGGGACTACACGGTTCGCGTGTGCCGCAAGGGCACGAACATCCGCGCGGCCGACACGCTGGTCGAAACCTCGCCCACGTCAGAGCACTACAAGTCGCCCGCGGATGCCGAATCCGCCGGATTTGCGCGCGGCAAGCAACTCGCCGAGCGGCTCTAGCGCCTCTGTCGCCTGGCGTGGGTCTTCGACGGCGTGCAGGGCGGTAAAATCGCGCCGATGAAAAAATACGCCATTCTGATGTGCTGCATGGGCAATATCTGCCGTTCCCCAACGGCGGAGGGCGTCCTGCGCGCCAAGCTTCAGGCTGCCGGCCTGGCCGACCGGGTCGAATTAGACTCCGCCGGTACCCACGACTATCACGTCGGACGCGCCCCCGATGCCCGCAGCCAGCGCCACGCGCTGCAGCGCGGCTACGACCTCTCGGCGCTGCGGGCCCGGCAGGTGGGCGTGGCGGACTTCGATCGCTTCGATCTCGTGCTGGCGATGGATCTCGACAATATGGCCGCGCTGCGCCGGCTGCATCCGCGGGTCAGCCCAGACAAGCTGCGCCTGCTGATGAGCTTTGCCGTCCGCCATCGGGTCGAAGAAGTGCCGGATCCGTACTACGGCGAGGGCGATGGCTTCGAGCGCGTGCTGGACTATATCGAGGACGCCTGCGACGGCGTGATCGAGATGCTGCGGCGCGAACTTGCCTGATCCGGCCTGAACCTGCACTTTCAAGATTGCGGGATGCGCCATGCCGGAAATCAAGCCGGCGTGCTTTGCATGGCCGTTTTGCGAAGCAATGGCGGCGCGATCGTTATAGGTCGTGGAATAGTGCGTTGCGGGATGGGGTACTTGACTGATTTAGTCGGGATATCTTAAACTCGAGCGAAATTCTCAAGTATTCCCTCTCCCCGAGCATCATGAGACTGACCACCAAAGGCCGCTTTGCGGTAACCGCCATGATCGACCTGGCCATGCGCCAGGATCAGGGGCCTGTCACTCTGGCAGGCATCAGTCAGCGTCAGAAGATCTCGCTGTCGTACCTGGAGCAGCTGTTTGGCAAGCTGCGCCGGCACGAGATCGTCGAGAGCGTACGCGGTCCCGGCGGTGGCTACAGCCTCGCGCGGAAGGCCGAGGACGTCACGGTGGCAGACATCATCATTGCCGTGGACGAGCCGCTCGACGCCACCCAGTGCGGTGGGAAGGGCAATTGTAACGGAGATGACGGATCCGGGCGCTGCATGACCCACGAGCTGTGGGCCACGCTGAACCAGAAGATGGTCGAGTACCTGGACTCCGTGTCGCTGAAGAATCTCGTTGACCAGCAACGCGCCCGCCAGCCGGCCGTCCTGCATGACATGCGCGAAGACGCCGCGCAGCAGCCGGTGACTGTTTCGCGCGGCAAGGCCGAGAAGCAGGAAAAGCCGGCGCGCGCCCGTGTGGTCAACTCGGTGTTCAGCCTCGCGCAGTCGTAAGCAAGGTTGTAGCACCTGCATTAAACTATCGGTAGGCAGTACGCGATTAGCGATCCCTATAAGGCAGTCATAAGATGAGCACCACCCCACATTTCCCGATCTACATGGATTACTCGGCCACCACGCCGGTGGACCCGCGCGTGGCGGACAAGATGATTCCGTACCTGCGCGAGCAGTTTGGCAATCCGGCGTCGCGCAGCCACGCGTACGGCTGGGATGCCGAGCGCGCCGTGGAAGAAGCGCGCGAGCAGGTGGCGGCGCTGGTGGGTGCCGATCCGCGCGAGATCGTGTGGACGTCGGGTGCGACCGAGTCGGACAACCTCGCCATCAAGGGCGCGGCCAATTTCTACTCGGGCAAGGGCAAGCACATCATCACCGTGAAGACCGAGCACAAGGCCGTGCTGGATACCACGCGTGAACTGGAGCGCCAGGGCTTCGAGGTGACGTACCTCGACGTCAAGGACGACGGCCTGATCGACATGGACGTGTTCAAGCAGGCGATCCGCCCGGACACGATCCTGGTGTCGGTGATGCTGGTGAACAACGAGATCGGCGTGATCCAGGACGTCGAGCAGATCGGCGAGATCTGCCGCGAGAAGGGCATCATTTTCCACTGCGATGCCGCGCAGGCCACCGGCAAGGTTGCCATCGACCTGGCAACGCTGAAGTGCGACCTGATGTCGTTCTCGGCCCACAAGACGTACGGCCCGAAGGGCATCGGTGCGCTGTACGTGCGCCGCAAGCCGCGCGTGCGTATCGAGGCCCAGATGCACGGCGGCGGTCATGAGCGCGGCATGCGTTCGGGCACGCTGGCGACGCACCAGATCGTCGGCATGGGCGAGGCATTCCGCCTGGCCCGTGAGGAAATGGCGACCGAGAACGAGCGTATCCGCATGCTGCGTGATCGCCTGTGGAACGGCCTGTCGTCGATGGAAGAGGTGTACCTGAACGGCTCGATGGAACACCGCGTGCCGCACAACCTGAACGTCAGCTTCAACTTCGTCGAAGGCGAGTCGCTGATCATGGCCATCAAGGACGTGGCCGTGTCGTCGGGCTCGGCCTGCACGTCGGCGTCGCTGGAGCCGTCGTATGTACTGCGCGCCCTGGGCCGCAACGACGAGCTGGCACATAGCTCGATCCGCTTCACGGTTGGCCGTTTTACGACCGAAGCCGAGATCGACTACACCGTCGAGCTGCTCAAGAACAAGATCGGCAAGCTGCGCGACCTGTCGCCGCTGTGGGAGATGTTCAAGGACGGCGTCGACCTGAATTCGATCCAGTGGGCCGCGCACTGATTGCGACCCACGGCAAAAACAAGAACCCCATAAAGATTCGTCAGAGGTAACCAAAATGTCTTACAGCAACCAGGTTCTCGACCACTATGAAAATCCGCGCAATGTCGGTTCGTTCGACAAGAACGACGACGCGGTGGGTACCGGCATGGTCGGCGCCCCGGCCTGCGGCGACGTGATGAAGCTGCAGATCAAGGTGAACGAGGCGGGCGTGATCGAAGACGCCAAGTTCAAGACCTACGGCTGCGGCTCGGCTATCGCCTCGTCGTCGCTGGTGACCGAATGGGTCAAGGGCAAGACCGTGGATCAGGCGCTGGAGATCAAGAACACCCAGATCGCCGAAGAACTGGCGCTGCCGCCGGTGAAGATCCACTGCTCGATCCTGGCGGAAGACGCCATCAAGGCGGCCGTCGAGGATTACAAGAAGAAGCACGGCGGCGCCGAGCAGAAGGCTGCCTGAGCGGCTGGTCCGCTTCAGACGGTTTGGTATGGCCGCGCGCGGTGCGGTATCGCGCGTGGCGTTCGACAGCAAGGCAAAGATGATCACGATGACCGAAAAGGCGGCGAAACACGTTTCCCGCTACCTGGAACGCCGCGGCAAGGGCCTGGGCCTGCGCGTGGGCGTGAAGACTACCGGCTGCTCGGGCCTGGCGTACAAGCTTGAGTACGTGGACGAACTGCAGCCGGAAGATCAGGTATTCGAGACGCGCGGCATCAAGGTGATCGTGGATCCGAAGAGCCTGCCGTACATCGACGGTACCGAACTGGACTTCGCGCGCGAGGGGTTGAACGAAGGCTTCAAGTTCAACAACCCGAACGTCAAGGACGAGTGCGGCTGCGGCGAGTCGTTCCGGGTCTGATGGCCCGTGCCGCGCCCGGATCGGCAACCGATGCGAGGGCGGCGACACGACAAGGGGCGGCATGACCGCTCCTTTTTGTTGTGATGTTTTGGAAAGACGCGCTTTGAAAGACGATTTTTTCTCGCTGTTCGGACTACCTGCCCGATACGAAGTGGACGAAGCCGCGCTGGACGCGGCCTACCGCACCGTCCAGTCGCAGGCGCACCCTGACCGCTTCGCCAATGCCGGCGATGCCGAGCGCCGCGTCGCCATGCAGTGGGCCGCGCACGCCAACGAGGGGTACCGCACGCTGCGCCAGCCACTGAAGCGGGCGATCTACCTGCTGCACCTGCGGGGCGTGGACATCCAGGCCGAAAGCAATACGGCGATGGCACCGGCGTTCCTGATGCAGCAAATGGAATGGCGCGAGGCGCTGCAGGACGCGACCCAGGCGCGCGACGTCGGCCAGCTCGACAGCCTGCTGCGCGACCTGCGCCAGGAAAAGCGCGAGCGCCACGCGGCGCTGGGCGCATTGCTCGATGCCGGTGACAACGAAGCCGCCGGCGCCGCCGCGCGCCAGCTGATGTTTATCGAGAAGATCGAACACGACGCCAGCGAGGCGATCGATCGGCTCGAAGATTAGAAGATTCTCATGGCACTGCTCCAGATTTCCGAACCCGGCATGTCGCCCGCGCCTCACCAGCGCCGGCTTGCCGTTGGCATCGACCTTGGCACCACCAACTCGCTGGTGGCAGCCGTGCGCAACAGCATTCCCGAAGTCCTGCCCGACGACAATGGCCGCTCGCTGCTGCCGTCGGTGGTGCGCTACCTGCCCAACGGCAACGCGCATATCGGCTACAAGGCCCAGGACGAGGCGGTGCGCGACCCCAAGAACACGATCGTTTCCGTCAAGCGGTTCATGGGACGCGGTCTGCGCGACGTGGCAAACATCGAGCACAGCCCGTACGACTTTGTCGATGCGCCGGGCATGGTGCAGTTGAAGACCGCCGCCGGCATCAAGAGCCCGGTGGAGGTCTCGGCCGAGATCCTCGCCACGCTGCGCCAGCGAGCCGAGGATTCGCTGGGTGACGAACTGGTGGGTGCCGTGATCACGGTGCCCGCGTACTTCGACGACGCCCAGCGCCAGGCCACCAAGGACGCCGCGCAACTGGCGGGCCTGGACGTGATGCGTCTGCTCAACGAGCCGACCGCCGCGGCCATTGCCTACGGCCTCGACAATGCGGCCGAAGGCATCTACGCCGTGTACGACCTGGGCGGCGGCACGTTCGATATCTCGGTGCTCAAGCTGACCAAGGGCGTGTTCGAGGTGATGTCCACCGGCGGCGATTCGGCGCTGGGCGGCGACGACTTCGATCAGCGCCTGCTGTGCTGGGTGGTCGAGCAGGCCAGCCTGCAGCCGCTGTCGGCCGAGGATACGCGCCTGCTGATGATGCGTGCCCGTGCCGCCAAGGAAGCGCTGTCCGCCAGTGACAGCACCGTGATCGACGCGGTACTGACCACCGGCGAGATCGTGCATCTCCCGCTGGACGCCCAGACGTTCATCACCATCACCGCCAATCTGGTGCAGAAGACCCTGACGCCGGTGCGCAAGGCGCTGCGCGACGCAGGCGTTGCGCCTGATGACGTCAAGGGCGTGGTGCTGGTGGGGGGTGCCACGCGCATGCCGGCCATCCGCAAGGCGGTGGGCGAGTATTTCGGCCAGCAGCCGCTGACCAACCTGGACCCGGACAAGGTGGTGGCGCTGGGCGCCGCCATGCAGGCCAACCTGCTGGCCGGCAACCATGCGCCGGGCGAAGACTGGCTGCTGCTCGACGTGATCCCGCTGTCGCTGGGCGTGGAAACGATGGGCGGCCTGGTCGAGAAGATCATCCCGCGCAACAGCACGATTCCGGTGGCGCGTGCGCAGGAATTCACCACCTTCAAGGATGGCCAGACCGCCATGGCCATTCACGTGCTGCAAGGCGAGCGCGAGCTTGCCAGCGACTGCCGGTCGCTGGCGCGCTTCGAGCTGCGCGGCATCCCGCCGATGGTGGCGGGGGCGGCGCGCATTCGCGTGACCTACCAGGTGGACGCGGACGGGCTGCTGTCGGTGTCGGCGCGCGAGACCAACTCCGGCGTGGAAGCGTCGGTGTCGGTCAAGCCGTCGTACGGGCTGGCCGACGACGATATCGCGCGCATGCTGCAGGAAAGCTTCCGTGAGGCCGAGCACGACATGAAGAGCCGCGCGCTGGCCGAGGAACGCGTCGAGGCGGCGCGTCTGGTGGAGGCCACGGGACGGGCGCTGGAAGTTGACGGCGATTTGCTGTCAGCCGACGAACGCGCGGCCGTGGATGCGCTGATGGCCCGGGTGACCGAGATCGCTCGCGGCGACGACCACCACGCGATCAAGGCGGCCGTCGAGCAGCTGTCGCATGGCACTGACGAATTTGCCGCACGCCGCATGGATCGCTCGATCAAGAGCGCGCTGGCCGGAAAGAAGGTGCAGGAGCTGGGCTGAGCCGCAGCAGCTGCCTGCCAGGAAAGAGAAAACAGGAATCACATGCCACAGATCATCGTTTTGCCCCACGTCGAGTTGTGTCCGGAGGGCGCTGTCTTCGAGGCCAGCACCGGTACCAGCATCTGCGACGCGCTGCTGAACAACGGTATCAACATCGAGCACGCCTGCGAGAAGTCGTGCGCCTGCACCACGTGCCACGTGGTGGTGCGCGAGGGCTTCAACTCGCTGGAAGATGCCGAGGAAAAAGAGGAAGACCTGCTGGACAAGGCGTGGGGCCTGGAGCCCAATTCGCGCCTGTCGTGCCAGGCACTCGTCGCGGAAACGGACCTGACCGTCGAAATCCCGAAGTACACGATCAACCACGCCAAGGAAGGCCACTAAGGCCCGCGCGAGGAGTTTCCCCATGAAATGGACAGATACCTACGACATCGCCGCCGCGCTGTACGACAAGTTTCCTGACGTCGACCCGGTGACGGTGCGGTTTACGCAACTGCGCCAGTGGGTGCTGGAACTGGACGGTTTCAGCGACCTGCCGGAGCGCTCGGGCGAGAAGATCCTGGAGGCGATCCAGCAGGCGTGGATCGAGGAAGCGGAGTAAGCCTGGCTGACCCCAGGCAAACAAAGCAAAAAGCACGGCGTAGCAGCAGCCGTGCTTTTTTATTGGCCGGTCGGGCACGGACGCGCCCGACCGGCGCGGCATCCGAATGGCGTCAGCCGGTCACCAGCACACCACGCTCCAGATGCACGCGCTGGCCGACTTCGACCCCCGGCGGGTTCTGATACGTGAACGTACGGCGCGAGCCGTCATCCATCTTCACGCTGACGCGGTACGACTTGTTCGTATTGAGCTTCTTTTCGGCGTAGTTACCGCCAAAACCACCGGCTGCCGCACCGGCCACGGTGCCCAGAATCCGGCCGTTGCCGGAACCGATCTGGTTGCCCAGCAAGCCGCCCACGACGGCACCGCCCACGGCGCCCAGGCCGCTGGTCGGCTTTTCAGCTTCCACCACCTGCACGCCGGTCACATGGCCGGCCGTATGGCTCGGGCGGGCCGCAGGCTTTTCTTCGGCCTGGGCCTGCTGCATCGGCTGGGCAGGCGGCGGGGCCATGGTGTTCTGGGCCTGGCGGGCATCATAGGCGGGCGGGCGGGTGGTCGAACCCGGTGCCACCTGGCTCGTCAGCGCTGGCGGCTCGGGCGCGATCGGCTGCGCGCCGGTGTTGCTGCCCGCATTGCCGTATGCGTTGCTGTTGCTGTACGAAGCCTCCGTCGTCGGCCCCTGGGTGGCCTTGGTAATCGGCAACACGCCCGTCACAGCTGCGACCACCGTCAGGCTCGCCACGACGAGTGCAACGGCGGCTGCGCCCACCAGCGGATTCAGGCGGCGTTGCGACGGTAGGGCGGGGAGGGTTTCCGGACCAGACATTTCTTGTTCTCCAAGTCACCGGCAAGCGGTGGATACCTAGAGTCTGGCCGAATTACGATCCGGTTTCCGTTTGATTTTGTAAGGATCTGTAGCGGGGAATGGGCCGGAAAATCAACGGGTTACGGCGGGATCTGGCGCGATGTGGCGCGGCGTCTGTAACACCGGAGGGGGCGGAAGCGCCCCTCTCCTGCGCTTGGGGGCGCTGGGGAGAGGGGAAACTACAAAAACTACGATGAGCCGATCAGTCTTCGCGGCGCAGGTGCGGGAACAGGATCACGTCGCGGATGTTCGGGCTGTCGGTCAGCAGCATGACCAGACGGTCGATGCCGATGCCGCAGCCGCCGGTCGGGGGCATGCCGTACTCAAGCGCGCGGATGTAGTCGGCGTCGAAGTACATGGCTTCCTCGTCGCCGGCGTCCTTCTGCTCCACCTGCTTGCGGAAGCGGTCGGCCTGGTCTTCCGGATCGTTCAGCTCCGAGAAGCCGTTGGCAATCTCGCGGCCCGTGATGAACAGTTCGAAACGCTCGGTGATGCCTGCCTGCGTGTCAGAGGCGCGCGCCAGCGGCGACACTTCCACGGGGTAGTCGACGATATAGGTCGGCTCCCACAGCTGCGACTCGGCCGTTTCCTCGAACAGCACCAGTTGCAGCGTGCCCACGCCGGCGTTCAGGAACTGCGGCGCGCTGGTGTTGATCTTGAACTTGCCCTTCAGCTCGGCACGCAGGAAGTCTGCGTCGGCCAGCTGCGCATCGGTATATTCCGGCGCGTACTTCTGGATGGCCTGGCAGATCGTCAGGCGATGGAAGGGCTTGGACAGGTCCAGTTCGCGGCCCTGATAGTTCAGCACGGCGCTGCCGCTGGCGTCGATGGCCGCCTGGCGGATCAGGTTCTCGGTGAAGTCCATCAGCCAGCGGTAGTCCGTGTAGGCCGCGTAGAACTCCATCATCGTGAACTCGGGGTTGTGGCGCGGGCTCACCCCCTCGTTACGGAAGTTGCGGTTGATCTCGAACACGCGCTCGAAGCCGCCGACGATCAGGCGCTTCAGGTACAGCTCGGGAGCGATACGCATGAACATCTGCATGTCCAGCGCATTGTGGTGCGTGATGAACGGCTTGGCCGCCGCGCCGCCCGGAATCGGGTGCAGCATCGGCGTTTCCACTTCCATGAAGCCGGCGTCGGACATATGGCGGCGCAGCGACGACATCGCCTTGGTACGGGCACGGAACGTGTCGCGCGTTTCGGGCGAGACAATCAGGTCGACATAGCGCTGGCGGTACTTCATTTCCTGGTCGGCCAGGCCGTGGAACTTGTCCGGCAGCGGGCGCAGGCTCTTCGACAGCAGGCGCAGTTCGCGCACCTGCACCGACAGTTCGCCCTTGTTGGTGCGGAACAGCTCGCCGCGCGCGCTGATGATGTCACCCAGGTCCCAGTGCTTGAAGGCGGCGTAGACGTCCTCGCCCACCTTGTCGCGCGTGATGTAGAACTGGATCTGGCCGCTGCCGTCCTGAACGGTGGCAAAGCTGGCCTTGCCCATCACGCGCTTGAGCATCATGCGGCCGGCGATCGACACTTCCACCGGGCTGGCTTCGAGCGCGGCCTGGTCGGTCTCGCCATACTGCGCATGCAGCGCGCCGGCCTGGTGCGTCGGGCGGAAATCGTTCGGGAAGGCCACGCCTTGCTCGCGCAGGGCCTGCAGCTTCTCGCGCCGTTCGGCAATGATCTTGTTCTCGTCTACGGCAGGCGCGTCGGCGGGTGCGGCGGCAGGCGTGCGGGTCGGTTCGGTCATGGTGTCAGCTTCGGTCGCACAAGGCGCGGGGCCTGCGCGATGGTTCAGTTCAATAGTTGCGGATGTCGTCGAGTTCGGTCTTGCCGAAGTCGGCGCGCTCCAGATAGGTGGCGATGCGTTGCGCGACATCGTCCGGCGACGCCAGCTGGTCATTCGCCTTCAGGTCGCGGAAGCGCTGTACCTGGGCGAAGTCGGCACCGCGGATGGTTTCCTGCATGCCCGTGTCCACCACGCCCGGCGCCAGCGCCACGGCGCGCACCGCGCGGTCGTCGGCCAGGCCGGCGTACTCGGCGTTGACCGAGCGGATGAACATGTCCAGGCCCGCCTTGCCGGCGCAGTAGGCGCTCCAGCCCGGCACCGGGTTGCGCGCCGCGCCCGACGAGATGGCCAGCACCTTGCGCGGGCAGTCGAAGCGCGCGGTGGCGTCGATGAACGCGCCGGTCATTGTCATCGGCGTGACCAGGTTGGTCTGCAGATGCGGTACCAGCGTGTTTTCGTGCAGCTCGGTAATCGGGCCGATGGGCTCCACCACGCCGGCGTTCAGGATCAGCGTCACGCTGGCCGGGGCATCGTCCACGGCTTCCAGCACGCTGGACAGCCAGCCGGCCGACGGGCCGGGCTGCGACAGGTCCTGCAGGTGCCAGGCCACCGGCACGCCGCTGGCCGAAGCCTCGCGTTCCAGGTCGGTATTGCGGCTGCGCGCCACGCCGATGATGCGATTGCCCGGCTTGAGCAGCGCGCGCACGAGCGACGCACCCAGGCCGCGCGAGGCGCCGGTGACGATGTAGAGATGGGTGGAGCGGGGCGTTCCGGTGGTCATGACTTGGACCTTGTTCGATGAAACGGCGACTTCGGGATGGAGACTCTGGGTTCTTGTCGCGCCGCCATGCCAACACGGGGCAGGCATGGCGGCGCGGCTGCGGCTGCAGGCGTTGCCGGTGTTACAGGCCCTGTTTCAGGCTGGCCTCGATGAACGGGTCGAGGTCGCCGTCGAGCACCTTCTGCGTGTTGGACATTTCCACGTTGGTGCGCAGGTCCTTGATGCGGCTCTGGTCCAGCACGTACGAGCGGATCTGGTGGCCCCAGCCCACATCGGTCTTGCCGGCTTCGAGCTTGTCGGCCTCGGCCTGACGCTTGCGCATCTCGTGCTCGTACAGGCGCGACTTCAGCATCGACATGGCTTCGGCGCGGTTGCGGTGCTGCGAACGGTCGTTCTGGCACTGCACGACGATGCCGGTCGGGATGTGCGTGATCCGCACGGCCGAATCGGTCTTGTTGATGTGCTGGCCGCCGGCGCCCGATGCGCGGTAGGTATCCACGCGCAGGTCGGCCGGGTTGACTTCAACTTCGAACGAATCATCCACCTCGGGGTAGACGAACACCGACGAGAACGACGTATGGCGGCCGCCCGACGAATCGAACGGCGACTTGCGCACCAGGCGGTGCACGCCGGTTTCGGTGCGCAGGTAGCCGAATGCGTATTCGCCCTCGATCTTGATCGTGGCGCTCTTGATGCCGGCCACGTCGCCCTCGGACTCTTCGAGCACCTCGGCCTTGAAGCCCTTGCGCTCGCAGTACTTCAGGTACTGGCGCAGCAGCATCGATGCCCAGTCGCACGCCTCGGTACCGCCGGCGCCGGCCTGGATGTCGATGAACGCGTTGGCCTGGTCCATCTCGCCCGAGAACATGCGGCGGAATTCCATGTCGGCGACGATCGCCTCGAAACCCTGCACGTCGGCATTGATCGATTCCAGCGTCTCGTCGTCACCTTCCTCGCGTGCGAGTTCGAACAGCTCGTCCGCGCCAGCCAGGTCTTCGGTGAGCTTGCCCAGCGTCTGCACGACGGCTTCGAGCGCCTTCTTTTCCTTGCCCAGGTCCTGGGCACGCTTGGGGTTGTTCCAGACGTCCGGGTCTTCCAGGAGTCCGTTGACTTCGTCTAGGCGGTTTTCTTTGACATCGTAGTCAAAGATACCCCCGTAGATCTTCCGTTCGCGAACGGAGATCGGAGATGGCACCGGAGATGGCGTTGAGGCGTTCTGCTTCCATTGATATTCCTAGAAATTCTGCGCTTGCAAAACGTGGAATTATAGCGGATTGGCGCCGCGAATCCGGCCTCCGTGCCACCCGGATTGCAGTCTGGGCGAGGGGGTGGCCGAGCGGTTGGCTGAACTGTTCGCATGTCGAACGGTCTATTGCGTGACTTTCCCCTCTTTTCGCTGCAAGGTTGCGTTCCAACTTCGGCGACAATAGCGGCCACGATCAGGAGTTTCCCCGTACGCATGACAGGAATCCACGCAGTCCATCACGACGTGACGCGCCCGCAGGGTGCGCGCCGGCGCACGCTGGGGCGCCTGGCCGCGATCTCGCTGGCCGCCATGCTGGCCGCCTGCGGCACCGCGCCCAGCGAGCCCGCACCCGAGGGTTATTACCGCGTCGAGCGCGGCGACACGCTGTATTCGATCGCCCGGCGCCACAACCGCTCGGTGGCCGATCTCGCGCGCTGGAGCAACATTTCCGATTCGAGCCAGATCGAGGTTGGGCAGCTGATTCGCGTCAAGCCGCCCGCTGGCGCCGGAATCTCGGCCGCCAAGGCCACCGACAAGCCTGCCGCAACCACCGCCCCGCGTGCCGCCGCCCCCGATACCACGTCGTCGAAGCCACCTGCCAGCGCCATCCGCCTGCAATGGCCGGCCGACGGGCGCGTGACCGGCAGCTTTGCGCCGCCGTCCGAAAAAGGGTTGCGGATCGAGGTGCCCGCCGGTGGCACGGTGCGCGCCGCGGCGTCCGGCTGGGCAATCCACGTGGGCACGTTGCGCGGCTATGGCCAGCTGGTCATCATCAAGCACAACGACGACTGGCTGACCGTGTACGGCAACCTGGACCGCCCGCTGGTCAAGGAAAACGACCGGATCTCGGCCGGGCAGGACATCGGCAGCATGACCCGCACCAACGAGCTGCACTTTGAAGTGCGCGGCAACGGCAAGCCGGTGAATCCGGCCAGCTACCTGCCGCCGCGCGGATAACGGGATCGTAACGGCATCGTAACGGGATCACGAGGAAGGGCCCGGGCACCAGCCCGGGAGGCCGGCTTACTGCGCGTGCTCCACCACCAGCTGCACGCGCGTCACACCGTTGAACGTGTTGTTGTCGAGCCGGTAGGCCACCAGCGCGCTGGCACCGTCAAGCGCGTCGGCGTGGTTGAACCAGATTGCGTCGAAACGCTGGCTGCCGCGGCCCAGCTGCAGTTTCAGGTGCTTGCCCTTGAGCACGGTCTGGCGCAGCACCTCGAACTCGCCCGAGAACGTGGGCGGCGGAAAGCCCTGGCCCCAGACCTGGCCTTCCAGCAGGGTCACGAATTCGGGGCTGAAGCAGCCATCGTCGATATCGCCGTCGGTTTCGATCACCCGGGCCAGCTGCTCTTCGTTGAGCCACTCGCGGCCCACGGCCTCGAAGGCCGCCACGAAGGTGTCGAAATCCTTCGCGCGCACAGTCAGGCCGGCCGCCATGGCGTGTCCGCCAAATTTCACCAGCAGGCCGGGATGGCGCTTGGACACCAGATCCAGCGCATCGCGCAGGTGAAAGCCCGGGATCGACCGGCCAGACCCCTTGATGTGCTCGTCGTCGCCCGGCGCGAAGGTGATCGTCGGACGGTGGAATTTCTCCTTGAGCCGCGAGGCGACGATGCCGATCACGCCCTGATGCCAGGTTTCGTGGAACACGCTCAGCGTGTGGCGCGACGCCGGGTCGAGCCCGGCCAGCGGCTGCTCCAGGATCTGCAGCGCTTCCTGCTGCATCCCGGCCTCGATATCGCGGCGCTCCCGGTTCATGCCGTCCAGTTCCTGGGCGATTTCCCAGGCGCGGTTGGCGTCGTCGGTCAGCAGGCACTCGATGCCCAGCGACATGTCCGCCAGGCGGCCTGCCGCATTGAGGCGCGGCCCCAGCCCGAAGCCCAGGTCGAATGTATTGGCGCGCGGCGCGTCGCGGCCTGCGGCCCGGAACAACGCGGCCACGCCGGCGTGCATGCGGCCCATGCGCATGCGCTTCAGGCCTTGCGCCACCAGAATGCGGTTGTTGGCGTCCAGCTTGACCACGTCGGCCACGGTGCCCAGCGCCACCAGGTCCAGCAGCGTCTGCAGCGGCGGCTGGGTTTCCTTGGTATAGACCCCGCGCTGGCGCAGTTCGGCACGCAGCGCCAGCAGCACGTAGAACATCACGCCCACGCCGGCCAGGTTCTTGCTCGGGAATTCGCACCCGGGCTGGTTCGGATTCACGATGACGGCGGCGTCGGGCAGCACCGCGCCCGGCAGGTGGTGATCGGTCACCACCACGTCGATGCCCCGTGCATTGGCAGCTGCCACGCCGTCGACGCTGGCAATGCCGTTGTCCACGGTCACGATCACGTCGGGCCGCTGCTGCGCGGCCAGTTCGACGATCTCGGGCGTCAGGCCATAGCCGTACTCGAAACGGTTCGGCACGATGTAGTCCACCCTGGCGCCCAGCATGCGCAGTCCCCGCACGCCCACGGCACAGGCGGTGGCGCCGTCGCAGTCGTAGTCGGCCACGATCAGCAGCTTGCGCTGGGCGGCGATGGCGTCGGCCAGGTATGCGGCAGCGTGGTCGATCCCCTTCATGGCGGAAGGGGGCACCAGTCCGGGCAGCTCGGTAGCCAGTTCGGCCGGATCGAGCACGCCGCGCGCGGACAGGATGCGGGCCAGCGTGGGGTGCAGGCCGGCGGCGGCCAGCACGCTGGCGTGGTCGTCGGAATAGGAGCGGATGGCAATCCGGGTCATGATCTTCGTTCCGGTGACGGCTAGGCGGCCATGGCCAGGTTCGACAGCAGTGCGCGCCAGTCGCCGCGTGCACCCAGGCCGCGCCAGAACTTGCGCAGGTCGGCCCGGGTGACCGTGAATTCGGCAAAGTGGTTCTCGCCGCCCAGTACCAGCGTGACGGCCTGGATCTGGCCGGCGGTCAGCGCGTCGAGCACGGGCTGGAACCATTCGGCGTCCAGCGCATGCATGCGTTCGAGCCACAGGCCCCAGTCGGATGCGATATGGGCTTCGGTGGCGCTGTCCAGCATGCACATGACGCTGCCGTCCGTGTTCGCCACGTCGGCAAAGCGGGCTGGCTGCGGGCCGATGCGGCTGCCTGCGGCCAGGGCCAGGCCGGCCATGAACGGGTCGCCGGTCAGTACCGTGTCGGCCAGCTTGCGTGCGGTGGCGGGCTCGCCGCCGCCATGCAGCCAGACCGAATTGACCGGCAGGCGGCCTTCGGCTTCGCGGGCGTCGTTGACCGGATGGCCGTGCCAGGTCATCTGGATCTCGTTCTGCAGCCGGCGCCAGTCGCGGGCGCGCGCCCCGGCCTGCATCCAGATATCGATATTGCGGCCGGTGGCACGAACCGGCGTGGTGGCCGTCAGCTCGCCGAAGGTGCCTTCGGGCACATACCAGCGCGCCGGGTGGGGCGCTTCCAGCGGGATGCCGGATTCAGCAAGCAGGTCGGCGATGGCCGCTCGCAGCGTGTCGGCCTCGTCGGCGCGGATGTCGAGCTGATCGGGGTGCATCAGCACCAGATGGTCGCGTGCGGCGTGGATGTGCACCGGCTGCAGGCAGGCCCAGCCGGTGCCCGGGCCTGGCGCTTCGGCCGATGCCTCCGACCCGGCGGGCAGTCCCGCGGCGGCACGGTCGGCCAGTCGCATAAAGGGCGCAGTCGGCACCTGGACGGTATCCAGGCCGGCGCGGCCAGCCAGCCAGCGTTCCTGCGGCAGCGTGCGCAGGTAGGGGTCGTCGTGCGTTTCGCGGGGTCCCGGCGTGGCGCGCGTCAGCAACTTTCCGAGCGCGGGCAACTCCAACTGGCGCAGCAGCGCGCCAGGGACGACATCGTCCGTGGCGTCGTCGCCGGCGCCAGGCGGGACGGAAAAAGGCACAATCAGGGTCAGGTGCGTCATCATGGTTGCCGAGATTGTAAACTTCCGGCTGGCCGGCGCCAGTTTTCCGTCACCCCAAGGTGGCAAAATTGGCGCCGACGCGTTTCCAGAACAACAGGACTCCTCTTGAACTTTCCTTACGAGTGGCAGATCGGCTGGCGATATACCCGCGCAAGCAAGCGCGCCAGCCGCAACACGTTCATTTCGTTCATTTCGATGATCTCGATGCTTGGCATCGCGCTGGGCGTGGCGGCGCTGATCGTCGTGCTGTCGGTCATGAACGGTTTCCAGAAGGAGGTGCGCGACCGCATGCTGTCGGTGCTGTCGCACATCGAAGTGATCGGGGCAGGGCCGCTGCAGGATTGGCAGAAGACCGCCGCCGAGGCCGAGCGCAACAAGGAGGTGATCGGCGCGGCGCCCTATGTGGCGGCGCAGGCGATGCTCACGCGCGACGATGCCGTGCGCGGCGTGCTGCTGCGCGGCGTGGACCCGAGCCAGGAGCCCAAGGTGTCCGACATCGGCAGCCAGTTCCGCGCCGGCAGCATGAACGCGCTGGTCCCGGGCGGCTTCGATATTGCGCTGGGCAGCGAACTGGCCAACGCGCTGGGCGTGCGCGTGGGCGACAAGGTCACGCTGGTGGCGCCGCAGGGCACCATCACGCCGGCCGGCATCCTGCCGCGCCTGAAGCAGTTCACCGTGGTGGGCGTCTTCTCGTCGGGGCACTACGAGTTCGACAGCGCACTGGCGCTGATCAACATGGAAGACGCCGAACTGCTGTTCCGCCAGAACGGCCCGACCGGCGTGCGGCTCAAGCTGCAGGACATGCAGCGGGCCCCGCAGGTGGCGCAGGCGCTGTCCACCACGATGTCAGGCGACCTGTACCTGCGCGACTGGTCGCGCCAGAACCGCAACTGGTTTGCCGCCGTGCAGACCGAAAAGCGCATGATGTTCATCATCCTGACGCTGATCATCGCCGTGGCGGCGTTCAACCTGGTGTCGACGCTGGTCATGACCGTGACCGACAAGCAGGCCGATATCGCCATCCTGCGCACGATGGGTGCGCAGCCGCGCTCGATCATGAAGATCTTCATCGTGCAGGGCGTGGCCATCGGCTTCATCGGCACGGTGCTGGGCGTGCTGGGCGGCACGCTGATCGCCACCAATATCGACGTGATCGTGCCGTTCATCGAGCGCGTGCTGCACGTGCAGTTCCTGCCCAAGGACATCTATTTCATCAGCGAATTGCCTTCGGATCCCCGCGTGAACGACATCGCCACCATCGGCATCATCTCCTTCGTGCTGGCCACGCTGGCTACGCTCTACCCCAGCTGGCGTGCTGCCCGCGTGAATCCGGCGGAGGCCCTGCGTTATGAGTGACACGACGCTGATTCCGGATGCAGCAGCCGTGCCCGCCGCCTCGATCCAGACCGGCGGATCGCCGGTGCTGGTGGCCGAAGGCCTGACCAAGCGCTTCAAGCAGGGCGGGCTCGATGTGGAGGTGTTGCGCGGCGTGGACGTGCGCGTCAATGCGGGCGAGAAGGTGGCGATCGTGGGCGCGTCGGGCTCGGGCAAGTCGACGCTGCTGCATGTGCTGGGCGGCCTGGACAATCCCGACGCCGGCCGTGTGGCGCTGCTGGGCAAGCCGTTCACGGCGCTGCGCGAGAAGGAGCGCAACATCGTGCGCAACCGCTCGCTGGGCTTCGTTTATCAGTTCCACCATCTGCTGCCCGAGTTCACGGCGCTCGACAACGTGGCGATGCCGATGCGCATCCGCGGCCAGAATGAGCGCCAGGCGCGCGACGCGGCCCAGGCGGTGCTGGAGCGCGTGGGCCTGGGTGGACGCTCGAAGCACCGTCCGGGCGAGCTGTCGGGCGGCGAGCGCCAGCGCGTAGCCATTGCGCGGGCACTGGTGGGGCAGCCGGCGTGCGTGCTGGCCGACGAGCCGACCGGCAATCTGGACGACCACACCGCCGGCGGCGTCTACGATCTGATGCTCGACCTGTCGCGCACGCTGGGCACGAGCTTCGTGATCGTGACGCACGACATGGAACTGGCAGGCCGTTGCGACCGCGTATTCCGGCTGCGCGACGGACATCTGCACCAGGAACGCTGACCAGCGCCGCCGCCAATGTGGATCGACACCCATTGTCATCTGGATGCCTGCGAGTTCGACGCCGACCGCCAGGGCGTGATCGATGCCGCCGTGGCGGCCGGCATCTCGGGCATCGTGCTGCCGGCCGTGGCGGTGTCGAACTTCGACGCCGTGCGCGCGCTGGCCGGCGAGGGATCCCGCTGCGTCTACGCGCTGGGCATCCATCCGCTGTGCACGCCGGGCGCCGGGCAGGCCGACCTTGACGCCTTGCGGCAACAGGTGGCGGCGTCGATCGACGATCCCCGCCTGGTCGCCATCGGCGAGATTGGCCTCGACTTCTTTGTCCCTGGCCTGGATGCCCAGCACCAGACCTGGCTCTACACCGAGCAGCTCAAGATCGCCCGCGAATTCGACCTGCCGGTGCTGCTGCATGTACGCAAGTCGCAGGATCAGGTGTATGCCGGACTGCGGCGCGTGGGCGTGCGGCAGGGCATTGCGCATGCCTTCAATGGCAGTCACGAGCAGGCACGCCGCTATGTGGAGCACGGCATGAAGCTAGGCTTCGGCGGCAACGTGACGTTCTCGCGCGCGAAGCAGATCCGGCGCCTGGCGACGGAACTGCCCATCGAGGCCATCGTGCTGGAAACCGATGCCCCCGATATCGCCCCGGCATGGCTGTCCGACGACCAGTTCGGCGAGCAGCACAAGGCGCGCAACACGCCCGGCGAGGTGGCCGGTGTGGCGCGCGTGATGGCCGAACTACGAGGCGTGCCGGAGCGCGAGCTGGCAGAGACCATGTGGCGCAATTCGGTGGCGGCATTGCCACGCCTGGGCGCGTTCGCGGACATCATGGCGCCACGCTAGCCATCGTTTTTTTGCCATTTCCGGCGCCGATCTGGCGCCGTTTTTGCGCCGGATATGCCGGGTCGATGCAGATTTAACGTATTGACACACCGGCGTATCACCCGGACACGTTTTTCCCCTCTTTTGCACGGTACAAAGCCCCCTTCGTGATGTCGATCCGGAGGGCTTCATGCGCTTGCTGTTGCTGGCGTTCGTGGCAGGGTGCTGGCTGCAGCAGCAGCAGGGCGCGCTGCCGGGCCGCGCGGAATGGGTCGCCGGGGCCGCGCTTGCAGGGATCGCTCTGGTTGGGTTGGCTGGCGCGACTTCGGTATCGACATCGACATCGACATCGACATCGGCACGCCTGCTTGGTGGATGGACTCGGCACATGCGCCTGGTCCTTGGCGGTGCGCTGGCGCTGCTGCTCGGCCTGGGCTGGGCGGCGTGGCGTGCGGATGGCCGCATCGGTCGCTGGCTGGCGCCGGACATGGCGGGGCGCGATCTTGTGGTGGAAGGCATCGTGGCGGGCTTGCCCGATGCCGCCCCGCACGGCAGCCGTTTCCTGTTCCGTGTCGAACGATGGCCGGACGACGGCGCGGCCCGGCAACCGCTGCCGGAGCGGCTGCTGCTGACATGGCGCGACGGGCCGCCCGGTGAAACTGCCGTGCCCGGCGAGCAAGCCGTGCCCGGCACCGCCGGGGCGTTGCGGCCGGGGCAGCGCTACCGGCTGACCGTGCGCCTGCGTCGTCCGCGCGGGCTGGCCAACCCACACGGCTTCGACTACGCGTACTGGCTGCTGGCCGAAGGCGTGCATGCCACGGGCTATGTGCGGCACGGCACCGCGCTGGCGGCCGGCGGCCCCGTGCCGTGGCCGGTGCGTATCGCGATGTGGCGTGCCGGCCTTCGTGATCACCTGCGTGCCGCATTGCCTGACGACGCGCGCTACGGACCCGTACTGATCGCGCTGGTGATCGGCGATCAGCGGGGGATCGCGCAGGCGGACTGGGACATCTTCCGGCGCACCGGCATCTCGCATCTGGTCAGTATCTCGGGCCTGCATATCACGATGATCGCGGGCGCGGCCGGAGCGCTTGCGCGCACGCTGTGGCGGCACTCGTTCGGGCTTGGGCGGCGGCTGCGCCGGCCGCTCCCGCTGCTTTGGCCCGCCCAGCAGGCCGCGCTGGTGGTGACGGTGCTGGCCGCGCTCGGTTATGGCTGGATCGCCGGCATGCAGATACCCGCGTTGCGCACCGTCGCGATGCTGGTCGTGGCTGCGCTGGCGCTGTGGAGCGGACGGGCGACGCCCGTGTCGGTGGTGCTGGCGTGGGCCGCCGGCATTGCGGTGGCGATCGATCCCTGGGCGGTCATGTCGCCGGGCTTCTGGCTGTCTTTCGGCGCTGTAGCGGTGATCTTTCTTCATGCGCGCGACCGTCCGGAGGACAGGCAGCCGGAGGCGGGCGCGCATGGGGCGCGCGGACGCATGGCGCGGCTCGGTGCCAGTATTGCCGATGCCGCACGCACGCAGTGGGCCGTGACCATCGGGCTGGTGCCGCTGACGCTGCTGCTGTTTGGTCAGGTGTCACTGGTGTCCTGCGTGGCGAATGCGGTGGCAATTCCGGTCGTAAGCCTGCTCGTGACGCCGCTCGCGCTGGCCGGCGCCGTGCTGCCGGTGCCGCTTGCCGCGCCGTTGCTGGCCGTGGCGCACGCGGTGCTGGCGTGGCTGGTGAGCGGGCTGGCGTGGCTGGCCGCCCCCGCCTGGGCCGTGTGGGAAGCCGCGCATCCGGGCTGGTGGCGCACGGCGCTCGCCATCGGCGGGGTCTGGCTGCTGCTTGTGCCGCGGCGGCCGATGTGGCCGCGAACGGGGCGGCCGATGCCGCGCTGGGCGGGCGCCGGCCTGATCGTGCCGATGCTGGTGACGGGGCGCGCCGCCGTGGCCGAAGGCGAGATGCGCGTCACGGCGCTCGATGTCGGGCAGGGTACGGCGGTGCTGGTGGAAACGCGGGGCCACGCGCTGCTCTATGACGCAGGGCCGGCCTACGTGTCCGGGACCAGCGCCGGCGGGCAGGTTGTCGTGCCGTTCCTGCGCGCCTCGGGCATTCGGAGGCTCGATATGCTGATGGTCAGCCACGAAGATGCCGACCATGCCGGCGGCGTGCGCGATGTCATGCAGGCGGTGCCGGTTGAATCGCGACTGACCGCCGGGCCGTCTGCGCACCGGCTGATGTCGGGGCCGGGTGGACCAGGCTGGGACCCCTGTGTAAGCGGCGCGAACTGGCAGTGGGATGGGGTGCGGTTCGACGTCCTGCATCCCCTGGCGGAGGAGTTGGTCGCCGGCAGGCTCCAGAGCAATGCCCGGAGTTGCGTGTTGCGGGTGGCAACAGCGCACCGCAGCCTGCTGCTGACCGGCGATATCGGCGTGCGCGAGGAACTGGCGCTGGTCGGGCGCCAGCCGCCGGACCAACTGCGTGCCGATGTCCTGCTGGTGCCGCATCACGGCAGTGGCACGTCATCGCATGTGGCGTTCCTGCGCGCGGTGCGACCAGAGGTGGCAATCTTCCAGCTCGGGTTTGCCAACCGCTACCGCCATCCGCGCGAAGACGTCTGGCGACGCTACGAGCGAGCCGGAATCGCGCGATATCGGACGGACGAAACCGGCGCCGTATCGATCATGACGTCGGGCGACGCGCTTGAGGTGGTGCCGTATCGGCAGCAGTATCGCCGCTACTGGCGCGATGGGCCGCCAGCGCCGCGTTGATGCGCGTCAGCTGGCGCGTGCGGGTGCCTTGGCTGGTTTGGCTGGGACGGCGGCTTTTGCGGCGGCCTTCCGGGCCCTAGGCGGTTTTTTGGCCGCTGGCCGGATGGCGTCGTCCCTTGCTGCTTCGTCGAGATTGCCTGGCTGATCGTCGACCCCCGCGTCGATTTGATCGGCCAGTACTGCCGGTTCCGCGCCGGCGATGCGGCGCTCGCGCAGATGGGCCTTGGCGCGCTGCAGGCCGCCCGCCACCGACTCGGCACGCTCCAGTGCCACGCCAGCGGCCAGCACGTCGCCCAGCACCAGATGGCAGATGCGCGACGTCATCGGCGTATAGACCTCGCTGTCTTCCTCGACGTCGGAGAACACGCAAACATCGGCCAGCCTGGCCAGCGGCGATCCGCTGTGGGTCAGCGCCAGGACGCCCGCACCGCTGCCACGTGCCAGCGTGGCGGCGGCCAGCATGTCCCAGGTGCGGCCACTGTTCGACACCAGCACGGCCACGTCGCCCGGACGCAGCAGCGCAGCCGACATGCTGAACACGTGCGAATCAGAATACGCCGTGGTGGGGATGCCCAGACGGAAGAACTTGTGCTGGATATCAAGCGCGACGATG
Organism: Cupriavidus sp. D384; assembly: GCF_001652915.1. GTDB lineage: Bacteria > Pseudomonadota > Gammaproteobacteria > Burkholderiales > Burkholderiaceae > Cupriavidus. Next base: position 445,270 of record NZ_BBQI01000090.1, on the reverse strand, counting down.
CCCGAGTTGCCGCAGCCGTAGAATTCGATGCGCCGCGCGCTGGCGAGCAGGCGGATGGCGTGCTCGATCTGGTCGGCAGACAGCGCGTTGCGCACGGACATCAGCGTGGCGATGGTGCGGTCGAAGACCTTGCCGGCGATGTCGGCGGGGCGGTCGTTGGCCTCCACGTCCTGGTGCACGAACGGCGTGCCGCCGCCCACGTTCTGGGCAAACTGGAGCTTGAATTCCTTGAAGCCGTCGTAGCCGAGCGCCGCGCAGAAGCGCGCGATCGTCGGCTGCGAGACCCCGGCGCGTTCGGCCAGTTCCGGCATGGTCAGCCGGATGACGCTGGCGCCGTGGCGGGCCACATAGTCGGCCAGCCGGCGCTCGGACGGGCGTAGCGTGTCATAGACGGCAAGGATTCTGTCGCGCATGGTGAAGGTCGTGCGGGAAACGGTGCGTGGGATTCGTGATGGCGGGCGTTACTGGCATCGCCTTGAAATTTGTAGAGATTCTACACATTCGATGGGACGATTCGCAGCCCCCGACGCCCGGTTTTCATCTCCGGATTTACCCGAATTTGCGCGCATAACGCCATTTCAGCGCGATGACAAGGCTTCCGGCGGTGTATTGGCTGTGGCTATAATGTAGAAAATCTACAGATTCGGTGGCTTGTTGCGACGTGTTCTGACCTGTCGTGCGGTTGTCCGGATCGCCCCACGAGGATCCATTCCGCCATGACCCAAGCCGCCAAGGGCCACGTCCGTGCCGAAGTTTCGGCCGTCACCGACCGCATCGTCGAACGCAGCCGCGCCAGCCGCGCCGCCTACCTGGCGCGCTGCGAGCGTGCCCAGCAGGACCTGGGCCCGCTGCGCGGCATGTCGTGCGCCAACCTGGCCCACGGCTACGCGGCGCTGCCCGCCGACGACAAGCTCAAGCTGCGCGTGGAACATGCGCCGAACCTGGGCATCGTCACCGCGTACAACGACATGCTGTCGGCCCACCAGCCCTACGAGCGCTATCCGGCCGTGATCCGCGAAGCCGCGCGCGCCGTCGGGGCGGTGGCGCAGGTGGCGGGCGGCGTGCCGGCGATGTGTGACGGCATCACGCAGGGCAATGCGGGCATGGAACTGTCGCTGTTCTCGCGCGATGCCATTGCCATGAGCACCGCCGTGGCGCTGTCGCACAACACGTTCGACGCCGCGCTGATGCTGGGCGTCTGCGACAAGATCGTGCCGGGCCTGCTGATGGGCGCGCTACAGTTCGGCCACCTGCCGGTCGTGTTCGTGCCGGCCGGCCCGATGGCCTCGGGGCTGTCGAACAAGGAAAAGGCGCGTGTGCGCCAGCTTTACGCCACGGGGCAGGTCGGGCGCGACGCGCTACTCGAAGCCGAATGCGCGGCCTACCATGGCGCCGGCACCTGCACGTTCTACGGTACGGCCAACAGCAACCAGTTCCTGATGGAAATCATGGGCCTGCACATGCCGGGCGCGGCGTTCGTGCATCCGGACAGCGGCCTGCGCGATGCGCTGACCACGGCGGCGGCCCAGCGCGCGCTGGCACTGATCGCGCGCGGCCGCGAATACACGCCGCTGGCGCAGATCGTCGACGAGCGGGCCGTCGTCAATGCCATGGTTGGCCTGCTGGCTACGGGCGGTTCGACCAATCACACGATCCACCTGGTGGCGATGGCGCGTGCCGCCGGCATCCTGATCGACTGGAACGACTTCGACCGCCTGTCGGCCGTGACGCCGCTGCTGGCGCGCGTCTATCCGAACGGTTCGGCGGACGTCAACCATTTCCACGCGGCAGGCGGCGTGGCCTACGTGATCGGCCAGCTGCTGGAAGCCGGTCTGCTGCATGAGGATGTGAATACCGTGGTAGGCCGTGGCCTGGCGCGCTATACCCAGGAGCCGGTGATGACCGATGGCGCGCTGCGCTGGCGCGATGGCCCGGCCACCAGCGGCGATACGGCCGTGCTGGCGCCGGCATCGGCACCTTTCTCGGCCGAGGGCGGCCTGCGGCTGATGGCGGGCAACCTGGGGCGTGGCGTGATCAAGGTGTCCGCCGTGGCCGGCGAGCACCGCGTCGTGGAAGCCCCGGCGCGCGTGTTCGATTCGCAGGAGGCGCTGCAGGCCGCATTCGAGGCCGACGAACTCAATCGCGACGTGGTGGCAGTGGTGCGCTTCCAGGGCCCGAATGCCAACGGCATGCCCGAACTGCATCGGCTGACCCCGGCGCTGGGCGCGTTGCAAGACGCCGGACACAAGGTGGCGCTGGTAACCGATGGCCGCATGTCGGGTGCGTCGGGCAAGGTGCCGGCCGTGATTCATGTGGGCCCCGAGGCACTTGTAGGCGGCCCGCTGGCACGTGTGCGTGACGGAGACGTCATTCGCGTCGATGCGCTGGCCGGTACGCTCGAACTGGTGGGCGACGCTGGCGTGCAGGCCGATTTCGCCGCGCGCACGCCGGCACCGGCACCGGCAGACGATTTCGCAAACTTCAGCATGGGCCGTGGCCTGTTCGGGCTGTTCCGGCGCCATGCCCGCATTGCCGAAGAGGGCGGCAGCGCGCTCGACCTGTCCGAGGCCGATGCTGCGCCGTCGGGCACGCCTGGCGCGGCTGTCAAATCCGCGTCCGCCGTCGCACAATAGCCGGACGTCCGGGCAGGCACCGACCCGCTCCGGCCAATCTTTCAGACATTCCGTATTCCCCGTGGCGCTGGCGCGCCGGGGCACCGCCGGGCCACGCCAGTGCGTGGTCGGCGGCTACCGACAAGGGTGGCAATACCACCCGACACCATGTTCGATGGAGCAGACATGATCTATATCCTGATGGGCGTTTCCGGCAGCGGCAAGACCACCGTGGGCCAGTTGCTGGCACAGCAGCTGCACTGCGGCTTTCATGATGCCGACACCTTTCACAGCGAGGCCAACAAGGCCAAGATGCACGCCGGCGTGCCGCTGACCGACGAAGACCGCTGGCCCTGGCTGGCGGCCATGCGCGCGGCGATCGATGCCGCCCGCGCCGAGGGTCGCACCCACGTATTCACCTGTTCGGCGCTGCGCCAGACCTATCGCGACCGCCTGACCCCGCCCGACGGCGGCGTGACGTTCGTGTTCATGAAGGGCGATGCCGCGACGATCGGCGGCCGCCTGTCGGCCCGATCGGACCACTTCTTCAATCCGGCGCTGCTGCAGAGCCAGTTCGAGACGCTGGAAGAGCCGCAGGACGCGCTGGTGCTGGATATCCGCCGCGCGCCCGAAGTCCTGGTCGAGGACATCCTGACCAAATGCCCGCCGGAATCCGCCTCTTGCACGGGGCAGGCAAAGACCGCGCACTGACATGGCACCATGGCCGGCCAGCGTGGCTGGCAAGCATCTTGCTAAACCGTTTTGCGTACCGGCGCATGTCTTGTGCATGCAACCCCTTGCGGGATTTGCCGGTGCGGATATGCTGGAAGAGTCGACTCGACGAGGCATCGATAAACGGGCGGCCGGCGGTAGAGCCGTGCAGCAAGGCCGAAGAGCAGTCACGCGGCACGGACCGCGGCAGGCGCCCATTTCCACGAAGGAGCGGCCATCATGGCGGCGCGGTTTTTCGACGAGATGCTGGAAGGGCGAGAGGACGGCACGGTAACGGCCGTCGAGGCCGGACAGGTGTTGCCGCCAGGGGCGGTCCGGTCCCACTACCGGAGTTTTGCGGACTGGCTCGGACGGCAGTCAGCAGCGACGATGGACAACAAGCGCGCGGAAGCAGACCTGATCTTCCGGCGCGTGGGCATCACCTTCGCCGTCTACGGCGACAAGGACGAGTCCAACAGCGGCACCGAGCGGACCATTCCGTTCGACGTGATCCCGCGCGTGTTCCCGGCCAGCGAATGGGCCACGCTGGAGCGCGGCCTGCGGCAGCGGGTGGCGGCGCTGAACCGCTTCATCCACGACATCTATCACGGGCAGGACATCATCCGCGCCGGCGTGATCCCGCCTGACCAGATCTACAACAACGCCCAGTACCGGCCCGAGATGCTCGGCATCGACGTGCCGCGCGACATCTATGCGCATGTGGCCGGCATCGACGTGGTGCGCGCCGGCCAGGGCGAGTTCTACGTGCTGGAAGACAACCTGCGCGTGCCGTCGGGCGTGTCGTACATGCTGGAAAACCGCAAGATGATGATGCGATTGTTCCCCGACCTGTTCGCGCGCAACCGCGTGGCGCCGGTGGCGCACTATCCCGACCTGCTGCTCGACATGCTGCGCAGCGTGTCGCCGCAGAATATTGCCGATCCCACCGTGGTGGTGCTCACGCCGGGCATGTACAACTCGGCCTACTTCGAGCATGCGTTCCTGGCCCAGCAGATGGGCGTGGAACTGGTGGAGGGCAGCGACCTGTTCGTGGAGGACGATCACCTCTACATGCGCACCACGCAGGGGCCGCAGCGCATCGACGTGATCTACCGCCGCGTGGACGACGATTTTCTCGATCCGCTCGTTTTCCGGCCAGATTCGACGCTGGGCGCGGCCGGGCTGCTGTCGGTCTATCGCGCCGGCAACGTGACGATCTCCAATGCGATCGGCACCGGCGTGGCCGACGACAAGTCGATCTATCCGTATGTGCCGGACATGATCCGCTTCTACCTGGGCGAAGAGGCCATCCTGTCGAACGTGCCCACGTACATGTGCCGGCGGCCGGACGACCTGCAATACGTGCTCGACCATATGGCCGACCTGGTGGTCAAGGAAACCCACGGCGCCGGCGGCTACGGCATGCTGGTGGGCCCGGCGGCGACGAAGGCCGAAATCGACCAGTTCCGCGAGGTGGTCAAGGCCCGGCCCGAGCAGTACATCGCCCAGCCCACCCTGGCGCTGTCCACGTGCCCGACCTATGTGGAATCGGGCATCGCGCCGCGCCATATCGACCTGCGGCCGTTCGTGCTGTCGGGCAAGGAAGTGCGCATGGTGCCGGGAGGCCTGACCCGCGTGGCGCTGCGCGAGGGGTCGCTGGTGGTGAATTCCTCGCAGGGCGGCGGCACCAAGGACACCTGGGTGCTGGAACGCTGAAGCCGAACACACTGATCGCCGGGAGACCCCATCATGCTGAGCCGTACCGCCGACCACCTGTTCTGGATGGCCCGCTACACCGAGCGCGCGGAAAACACCGCGCGCATGCTCGACGTCAACTACCAGACCTCGCTGCTGCCGCAGTCGGCCGAAGTGGCCGAGCAGGGCTGGTGGGCGATGCTCGATATCTCCGAGCTGACCCAGGCCTACGACCACAAGTACGGCCTGCTGCACCGTGACGACGTGATCGATTTCATGGTGCGCGACATGACCAACCCGTCGTCGATCATGAGCTGCCTGCGCGCGGCGCGCGAGAACGCGCGGGCGGTGCGGGGGTCGCTGACGACCGAGGTCTGGGAGACCATCAACACCACATGGCTGGACGTGCAGCGCATGATCGCCGATGGCGAACTGCGCGATGACCCGTCGCGCTTCTTCGAATGGGTCAAGTTCCGTTCGCACCTGGCGCGCGGCGTGCAGTTCGGCACGATGCTCAAGGACGACGCGTTCCACTTCATGCGGCTGGGCACGTTCCTGGAGCGCGCCGACAACACGGCGCGGATCCTGGACGTCAAGTTCCAGGCGTCGGGCCGCGACGACAGTGATCCGAACCGCGAGCAGAACGACTTCTACCACTGGGCAGCCGTGCTGCGGTCGGTGTCGGGCTTCGAGGTCTACCGCAAGATCTACCGCGCCGTGATCACGCCGCAGCGCGTGGCCGAGCTGCTGGTCCTGCGGCCGGACATGCCGCGCTCGCTGGTGTCGAGCATGGATGAAGTGGTGGCGATCCTGGCGCTGGTTTCCAACCAGCAATCGTCGGAGACCGAGCGCCAGGCTGGTAAACTCCACGCCGACCTCAAATACGCGCGCATCGACGATATCTTTGCCGTCGGGCTGCACGCGTACCTGACCAGCTTCCTGGAGCGCATCGGCGATCTCGGCAATGGCATCAGCCGGGATTTCCTCGTGCCGTTGCAGGCCGCCTGAATCGTTCTGCATGTGCCCGATGCGTCATGCATCGGGCCAGTGAAGCACCGGCAGGTGCCGTGCCGGGCGCGCGATACGCATCGTGAAATACAGGATCCACCACCAGACCGTCTATCAATACACCGAACCGGTGCGCCGCAGCGTGCATGAACTGCGGCTGGCCCCGCGCTCGGGGCCGCTGCAGTCAGTGCAGGACTGGCAACTTTCGGCGCCGGGCAACCTGACCGAGGCGCGCGACGGGTTCGGCAATATCGTCCACAACTTCACCATGGCCGGCCCGGCCCGCACCATCGCCATTACTGCCACCGGCGAGGTGGAAGTGCAGGGCGGTGCGGGCCAGCATGGCGGCCACCACGCTTTCGTCGATCAGCCAGATTCGGGCGAGTCACGCGTGTCGCCGCTGTATTTTGTGTCGACTACGCCGCTTACACAGGCCCCGCAAGGCATGCGGGCGTTTGCGGCGCCCTATGTGGCGGCCGGCCACGACCTGCCGGCATTGCTGGCGCTGGCGGGTGGCATTGCCGACCGGGTGCGCTACAAGGCCAATACGACCGATGTCGGCACGTCGGCCGCACAGGCTTTCCAGCTGGGCAGCGGCGTCTGCCAGGACCAGGCGCAGGTGATGGTGGCCGCCTGCCGCGCGCTGGGTATCCCGGCGCGCTATGTCAGTGGCTACTTCTATGATCCGGCGGCCACGGCGCTCGCCAGCCATGCCTGGGCCGATGTCTGCCTGGATGCCGACCGCGGTCTCTGGTGCAGTATCGACGTGACGCACCGCTGTGTGACAGACGCCCGCCATGTGCGGCTCGCCGTGGGGCGCGACTACGCCTCGGCCGCACCAATCCGGGGCATCCTGGAAGGCGGTGCCGGCGAAACGCTCGACGTCGATATCGCCATCACGCCCGCTGCCTGAGCGGCCGATCCGGCCATCCAAACGGCGTAGCGTTTTGCCGAGCGGCTAGAATGCAAATTTGCCGCCTCTCCAGCGGCGCCCCCAAAAAAGACACCTGTTCATGACGTACTGCGTAGCGATGCGACTGGATGCCGGTCTGGTATTCCTGTCCGATTCCCGAACCAATGCCGGGGTGGATGCCATTTCCACCGCGCGCAAGATGACGGTCTTCGAAGAGCCGGGCGATCGCGTGCTGGTGCTGATGACGGCCGGCAACCTGGCGATCAGCCAGTCGGTGCGGCAACTGCTGGCCGAGGCGCGCGACGAGAAGCGGTCGCTGTGGACGGCCCGCGACATGTTCGAAGCCGCCACGATCGTTGGCGACGCCGTGCGCGCCGTGCACAAGCGCGATGCCCACGCGCTGCGCGAGGCCGGCATCGACTTCAATGTCAGCATGATCTTCGGCGGCCAGATCCGCGGCGAGCGCACGCGGCTGTTCAATATCTATGCGGCCGGCAATTTCGTCGAGGCATCGCCCGAGAACTGCTACTTCCAGATTGGCGAGGCCAAGTACGGCAAGCCGATCGTCGACCGCGTGGTGTCGCCGTCGCTGCCGCTGGGCGAGGCTGCCAAGTGCGCGCTGATCTCGATGGATTCGACGCTCAAGTCGAATATCTCGGTAGGCCTGCCGCTGGACCTGCTGGTGTACGAAGCCGATTCGCTGCGCGTGACGCGCTTTGTCAACATCGACGAGAAAAACGCCTACTTCCGCATGATCCGCGACACCTGGGGCCAGCGCCTGCGCCAGGTGTTCGGCGAGATCTGCAATCCCGAATGGGATGCCGGCCAGCCGGCGGAGTTTCCGCTGGCACGCGACGAGGCAGACCGCTGGGGCCAGCCCGTGCGGGCACGCCGCGAGCGGTAGAGGGAAACGTCTACCCCATTCGCGCTGGGGTGGGCGTCGAACGGCGGGGTGTCGCAGTACACTTTGCGGCGACTGCCACATTCCCATTGCATTTGTCTCATGCGCGACATCCTGCTGTTCTCCCACGCCAACGGATTTCCCGTATCCACGTACCGCAAGCTGTTCGGCGCGCTGGACGATGCCTTCGAGATTCGCGCCGTCGAACGCTACGGTCATGATCCCAGGTACCCGGTCACGCGCGAGTGGCCCAATCTGGTGGACGAACTACTACGCGAAATTGAACGGGCCCGCCGCGAGGGCGCCGATGACCGCAAGGTCTGGCTGGTGGGTCATTCGCTAGGGGGCTTCCTGTCGCTGATGGCCGCGCTGCGCGAGCCGCAGCGCGTGCGCGGCGTGGTGATGCTCGACTCGCCCATCATCGCCGGCTGGCGGGCGTCTTTGCTGCGCGCGTCGCAGGTGCTGGGCCTGGACGAGAAGCCAAGCCCGGCCGCCGTGACCAAGAACCGCCGTACGCACTGGCCCGACACCGAGTCGGTCCGGACCCACTTCCAGGCCAAGCGCAATTTCCAGGTGTGGGACCCGGACGTGCTGCGCGACTACGCCGAGCACGGCACCGAACCGACCGGCCGCGCCGCCGAGCGCCGCCTGCGTTTCGATCGAGACGTGGAATACCGCATCTATCGCACGCTGCCCACCAGCCTGGGCCGGCGCGTTGCGCATGGCGCGCCGGTGCCGGTGGGGTTTATCGCCGGCACGAAGTCGCGCGAGGTCAGGCAGGTGGGGCTGGGCGCCACGCGCAAGCTCGTGGGCGACCGCCTGCGCTTCATGGAAGGCGGGCACCTTTATCCGATGGAGCGCCCGCTGGAGACCGCCAGTACCGTGCGCGAGCTGATCGGCCAGATGCGCGAGAGCGGTCACTGACAACCGGTTCGCCGTGGAGCGGCGCATGCGCCGCAGGGGCGGGGCAGGGCGCGCGAACACCGTGCTGTCACAAAATCCGGGTCGGCGGCGGACGGGCTCTCATGTATAATCCCGATTTCCCCGGCAAGCTCGGTTTATGACCAAATTCGTCTTCGTCACCGGTGGCGTCGTCTCTTCTCTCGGCAAGGGCATCGCTGCTGCTTCGCTCGCGGCTATTCTCGAGTCGCGCGGCCTCAAAGTCACCCTCCTCAAGCTCGATCCCTACATCAATGTCGACCCCGGCACGATGAGCCCTTTCCAGCATGGCGAGGTGTTCGTGACCGAGGATGGCGCCGAAACTGACCTCGATCTGGGTCACTACGAGCGCTTCGTGTCGGCCAAGATGCGCAAGTCGAACAACTTCACGACTGGCCAGATCTATGAATCGGTGATCCGCAAGGAGCGCCGCGGCGAGTACCTCGGCAAGACCGTGCAGGTGATTCCGCATATCACCAACGAGATCCAGGCATTCGTGGAACGCGGCGCGGCCGCCTCGCACGACGGCAAGGCCGACGTGGCACTGGTGGAAATCGGCGGTACGGTGGGCGATATCGAATCGCTGCCGTTCCTGGAAGCCGCCCGCCAGATGAGCCTGCGCATGGGCCGCAACCACTGCGCATTCGTTCACCTGACGCTGGTGCCGTTCATCGCCAGCGCCGGCGAGCTGAAGACCAAGCCGACCCAGCACTCGGTGCAGAAGCTGCGTGAAATCGGCATCTCGCCGACCGCGCTGCTGTGCCGCGCCGACCGTCCGATTCCGGACGACGAGCGCGCCAAGATTTCGCTGTTCGCCAATATCCCGCAGGACGCCGTGATTTCGGTGTGGGATGCCGACAGCATCTACAAGATCCCGCAGATGCTCAACGAGCAGGGCCTGGACCGCCTGATCTGCGAGGAACTGCGTCTGGATCCGAAGCCGGCCGACCTGTCGATGTGGCAGAAGCTGGTCAACGCGCAGGAAAACCCGCAGCACGAGATCACGATCGGCATGGTCGGCAAGTATGTCGACCTGACCGAGTCGTACAAGTCGCTGATCGAGGCACTGCGCCACGCCGGCATGCACACCGCCACGCGCGTCAATATCGAGTACATCGATTCCGAGGAACTGGAATCGGGTCACCTCGAAGTGCTGCAGCCGCTGGACGCCATCCTGGTGCCGGGCGGTTTCGGCAAGCGCGGTACGGAAGGCAAGATCCGCGCGATCCAGTATGCCCGCGAGAACAAGGTGCCGTACCTGGGCATCTGCCTGGGCATGCAGCTGGCCGTGATCGAGTTCGCCCGCGACGTGGCAGGCATGAAGGACGCCAACTCGACCGAATTCAACCTCGAGACCGAGCACCCGGTGGTGGCACTGATCACCGAATGGCTCGATCGCGAGGGCAAGGTGGAACAGCGTTCGGCAGAATCCGACCTGGGCGGCACGATGCGCCTGGGCGCGCAACGCGTGCCCATCCAGGCTGGCACCAAGGCTGCGCAGATCTACGGCGCCGAAGTCAACGAGCGCCACCGCCATCGCTACGAGGTCAACAATCACTACGTGCCCCAGCTCGAAAAGGCCGGCATGGTGATCTCGGCCCGTACCCCGACCGAAAACCTGCCGGAAATGATGGAGCTGCCCGAATCGATGCACCCGTGGTTCGTGGGCGTGCAGTTCCACCCGGAATTCACGTCGACCCCGCGTGACGGCCACCCGCTGTTCAAGGCCTACGTGGAAGCCGCGCTGGCCTCGCAGCAGCGCAAGGGCGCCTGACGCGCCGCGACGAAGGAGACAAGCCATGAAACTGTGTGGATTCGACGTCGGCCTCGACAAGCCGTTCTTCCTGATTGCCGGCCCGTGTGTCATCGAGTCCGAACAGATGGCGCTGGACACCGCCGGCGAGCTCAAGCAGATCACCGGCGAACTGGGCATTCCGTTCATCTACAAGTCGTCGTTCGACAAGGCCAACCGGTCGTCGGGCAAGTCGTTCCGCGGTCTCGGCATGGAAAAGGGTCTGGAGATCCTGGCCACCGTGAAGCGCGAAATCGGCGTGCCCGTGCTGACGGACATCCACGAAATCGACGAGATCAAGCCCGTCGCCGCCGTGGTAGACGTGCTGCAGACGCCGGCCTTCCTGTGCCGCCAGACCGATTTCATCCGTGCGTGCGCCCAGAGCGGCCGTCCGGTGAACATCAAGAAGGGCCAGTTCCTGGCGCCGCACGACATGAAGAACGTGATCGACAAGGCGCGTGACGCGGCCCGCGAGGCCGGTCTGCCCGATGACGTGTTCATGGCCTGCGAGCGTGGCGTTTCCTTTGGCTACAACAACCTGGTATCGGACATGCGCTCGCTGGCGATCATGCGCGAGACCGGTGCCCCGGTGGTGTTCGATGCCACCCACTCGGTGCAGTTGCCGGGCGGCCAGGGCACCAGCTCGGGCGGCCAGCGCGAGTTCGTGCCGGTGCTGTCGCGTGCCGCGGTGGCGACTGGCGTGGCGGGCCTGTTCATGGAAACCCATCCGGACCCGAGCAAGGCCATGTCCGACGGCCCGAACGCGGTGCCGCTGTCGCGCATGAAGGAATTGCTGGCCGTGCTGAAAGACCTGGATACCCTGGTCAAGCGCGCCGGCTTCCTCGAAGACAACTTCGGCTGGCCGGCCTGCGCCTGATCCAGCCCGCTGTACCCGCCGCCCGCGCCTGTCGCGGGCGGTGTCGCTTCCAGCAGTGTCAATTCCGGTGAGGCTGAATCAACCTTGACGCACTGGTATCGAAAGACAATACAAAAGATTCGGAGATAGCGTATGGCCGCCGGCCTTATCATCGCGTACGTCGACGTGACGGATCCCCAGCAGTACGAGCAGTACAAGGTGCTTTCCTCGCGGGCCATGCAGGCCCACGGCGCGGAAGTGCTGGTGCGGGGCGGGAAGACCGAGCCGCTCGAGGGGCAATGGGCGCCGACGCGCGTGGTGGTGCTGAAATTCCCGAGCTACGAGGCCGCGAAGGCCTTTTACGCCAGCGAGGAATACCTGGCGGCCCGCCAATCCCGCGAGCATGCCGCAAAGATGAACATGATCGTCGTGGAAGGCGTCTGAGACTTCCACCCGTCATCTGGCACGTAGAAGATTCACGAAGATTCAACAGTCCTGAGAGGAAATATGAGTGCAATCGTAGATATCATCGGTCGCGAGGTGCTGGACTCGCGCGGCAATCCCACGGTCGAGTGCGACGTGCTGCTGGAATCCGGCGTGATGGGCCGTGCCGCCGTGCCGTCGGGTGCATCGACGGGCTCGCGCGAAGCCATCGAACTGCGTGACGGCGACAAGTCGCGCTACCTGGGCAAGGGCGTGCTGAAGGCCGTCGAGCACATCAACACCGAAATCTCCGAAGCCATCATGGGCCTGGACGCTTCCGAGCAGGCGTTCCTGGACCGCACGCTGATCGAACTGGACGGCACCGAGAACAAGGGCCGCCTGGGCGCCAACGCCATGCTGGCCGTGTCGATGGCCGTGGCCAAGGCTGCTGCCGAAGAGGCTGGCCTGCCGCTGTACCGCTACTTCGGCGGTTCGGGCGCGATGCAGATGCCGGTGCCGATGATGAACATCGTCAACGGTGGCGCGCACGCCAACAACAGCCTGGACATCCAGGAATTCATGATCATGCCCGTGTCGCAGACCAGCTTCCGTGAAGCCCTGCGTTGCGGCGCCGAAGTGTTCCACGCACTGAAGAAGATCCTGGCCGACAAGGGCATGTCGACGGCCGTGGGCGACGAGGGCGGTTTCGCCCCGAACTTCTCGTCGAACGAGGAATGCCTGAACACCATCGTGCAAGCTGTCGAGAAGGCCGGCTACAAGATGGGTGAAGACGTGCTGCTGGCGCTGGACTGCGCCGCCAGCGAGTTCTACCACGAGGCCGAAGACGTCTACGCGCTGGAAGGCGAAGGCCTGAAGCTGACGTCGACGCAATTTGCCGACTACCTGGCCAACCTGTGCGACAAGTTCCCGATCGTGTCGATCGAGGACGGCATGGCCGAAGGCGACTGGGAAGGCTGGAAGACGCTGACCGAGAAGCTTGGCAAGCGCGTGCAGCTGGTGGGTGACGACCTGTTCGTGACCAACACCAAGATCCTGAAGGAAGGCATCGAGCGCGGCATCGGCAACTCGATCCTGATCAAGATCAACCAGATCGGTACGCTGACCGAGACGTTCGCCGCCATCGAGATGGCCAAGCGCGCCGGCTACACCGCCGTGATCTCGCACCGTTCGGGCGAGACCGAGGACAGCACGATTGCCGACATCGCCGTGGGCACCAATGCTGGTCAGATCAAGACCGGCTCGCTGTCGCGTTCGGATCGTATCGCCAAGTACAACCAGCTGATCCGTATCGAGGAAGATCTGGGCGATATCGCGACGTACCCGGGCAAGAGCGCGTTCTACAACCTGCGCTGATGCCCTGAGCCTGCGGGCGGCCCGCGCCGCCGGCAAGCCGATAAAAACGCCGCCTCCGGTTCGCCGGGGTGGCGTTTTTTTGCCATCTGGTGTGGCGATTGTGCCGATACCTGGTGCGAGACGCACCGTTGTTGCGCTTTGTAGCGTCTTTTGTTTTGCAATCTGCGGCCGCATGATGGATCATTGGTGCCCATCGGAAACCTCCGACCCTGTCTCTATTCCATTGCGCCTTTTGCCCCGATGCGCCTGATTTCCCTGCTGTTGTTCGTGCTGTTGCTGGCCGTTCAGTACCCGCTTTGGCTGGGCAAGGGCGGCTGGCTGCGTGTCTGGGATCTGAACCGCCAGGTGGGCGAGCAGGTGACGCACAACCAGGCGCTGAAGCTGCGCAACGCCAAGCTGGAAGGCGAAGTGAAGGATCTGCAGGATGGCACCGGCGCCATCGAGGAACGCGCCCGCTACGAGCTGGGCATGGTCAAGGACGACGAGGTGTTCGTCCAGTTCGTGGCTCCGGCCCCGAAGGTCAGCGCCACGCCGCCACTGCCGCCGCCAGCCAATTCCGTCGCCGGACGAGGCGGTCACTAGCCGTCGTCCAGCAGGCGTCATCAGAGGTATCAGGTCCGGCCGCGCAACGCGGCCGGTATCGTTTCCGGGCGGTCCGTTACCACCAGCCGCCGTAAGGATAGCCACCGTAGCCGTAGCCCGGGAAACCGAAGCCCACGCCGGCTCCCCAGCCGCCACCACCACCCCAGCCGTTGTAGAACATGTTGACGCTCGTGTTCGGGTAGTACGACGCGCGGCTCCATGCGGCCGCCGACTGCTGGTTGGCCATCACCGTGGCCTGTTCCTGGAGGATCTGCTGGTTCAGTGCGCCCAGCCTCTGGCGCTCGGCGTCGTTAAGCGGGGCGGGAGGAATGGCGTTGTCCGGCAGCCGTGCCGTGGCCGGCACCCCGTCGGGACTGCGCGGCACCGGCGCCGCGCAGCCGGCGATCAGGCTGGCAAGCGCCAGTACGCAGGCCAGCGTGCCGGTCAGGGAATGGGTCGATCTGGAACGAATGGTCGCGGTCATATCGGACTCCGTTCGGACGGCTGAAAAACAAGCATGCCATTGGACCCGACCACCCGTGTGTGTGGTTCCGCACGGTTGGCAGACTGGCATTGTTCCTGCCCCTGATCTTCCGAAAAAGGGGCAGGCCATGCCTCAGTGCTGCTGATTTGCGCCCTCGCCGGCACCTGTGGCGACCGGTGCGGTGAATAGCTGGGCTGCGTCCACGGGGTCGAACGCATAGCGCTGGCCGCAGAAATCGCAGTGGATTTCCACCTCGCCACGCTCGGCGATGATGCCTTCGATCTCGTCCCGGCCTAGCGTATGCAACATATTCGCCACTTTTTCGCGCGAGCACGAACACTGGAAGTGCGGTGTCATCGGTTCGAACACGCGCAGGCCGGCGTTCTGCAGTTCTTCCCAGAACAGGCGGCGCAGCAGCGTATCTGGCGATTCTGCCAGCAGCTCGTCTTCCTTCAGCGTGGCGCCCAGCTGGCAGGCGCGATCCCAGGTGTCCAGGTCCTGGCCCTGGCCTTCCTCGGTCAGCGCGGCGCCGGTTTCGCCAACCTGCGCGCCGGCCGTACCGCCATACGACGGCAGCTTCTGCAGCAGCATGCCGGCTGCCACCTGGTCGTTCGACGCCAGCCACAGGCGCGTGTCGAGCTGTTCGGAGGCCTGCATGTAGTGTTCGAGGACCTCGGTCATGGTAGCCAGCGGGCCGTGTTCGTCGGCCAGCGGCACGATGCCCTGGTAGGCCTGCTGGCCCGGCAGCTTGTCCTGCGGGTCGAGCGTGATGGCAAAGCGGCCCTTGCCATGCACGTTCACGAGCTGCTTCAGCGTGGTGTCGTCGGCAATCTCGGCGCCTTCGGCGATCTTGGCCGTGGCGCGCATCGACAGGTCGGACAGGCATTCCACCACCAGCATGCGCACGGGCCCGTCGCCATGCACCTGCATGACCAGCGCGCCGTTGAACTTGAGGTTGGCCGACAGCAGCGCCGCGGCCGCGACCATCTCGCCCAGCACGCGCCGCACCGGCTCCGGGTAGGCATGGCGGTTCAGCACCTCTTGCCAGGTGGATTCGATGCGGACCAGTTCGCCACGCACGGGGGCGGCATCGAACAGGAATTTCTGAAGCGTATCGGGATTCGAGGAAGCGGTCACGGTTCTGTCTGGCGGTTAAGTCGGCGAATCGGCGGCGTCAGGACGCTCTCAGCCGATGCGCTTGAGTTCGGTCTTGTATACGGCCTGCCGCTTCGCATACGTTTCGGCGTTGCGATAGAGGTTGGCCACGTCGGCGTCGGTCAGCTCGCGCACCACCTTGGCGGGCGCGCCCAGGATCAGCGACCGGTCGGGGAACACCTTGTTCTCGGTGATCACGGCGCCAGCGCCGACCAGGCATTCCTTGCCGATCACGGCGCCATTGAGCACCACGGCCTGGATGCCGATCAGCGAGCCTTCGCCCACGGTGCAGCCATGCAGCATGGCCTGGTGGCCCACGGACACCTTGTCGCCCAGCGTCAGCGGACGGCCCGGATCGGTATGCAGCACCGAGCCTTCCTGGATGTTGGTGTCTTCGCCCACCACGATCGGCTCGTTGTCGCCGCGAATCACCACGCCCGGCCAGGCACTGGCACGCGCCTTGAGCGTCACGTTGCCAATAATGGTGGCTTCCGCCGCCACGTAGGCATCTTCGTGAATTTTCGGGGCGGTATCGCCGAGCTGGTAAAGCGCCATGGGGTCTCCTGCTGAATGTGCGTAATTGGGGATGGCCGCGCGGATTAAAAGGGCCCGCTGAACGCGGCCGCCCGGGACAAGCCTCGGGCGGGCGGGGGCTCTACAATGGCGGCTTCCCGAATTTTACGCCTATGCCAGTGATCGCACCCGCCGACATCGCGCCCTCGCCACTTGTCGCGCCCACGCCCGGGGCAACCGCCGGCCCCGCCTCCGCCCGCCGGTGGGCACTGGACGTGCTATGCATGACCGATGCCCGGGCCAAGGCTGCGGCAGCGCGGGCCCTGTATGCCGCGCTGCTGGCCGGTGTCGATACCGTTGTCGATCCCGATGAAAGCCTTGTGGCGGCACCCGGCGCGGTGCCGGGCCGGCCGGCGCGCCCCGAGCTGGTGCCGCCGATGCGCGTGGAGCGGCGCCGGTCGATCCACACCACCGCCGGCCGCGCCAACATGATCCATGCGCTGTGCCATATCGAATTCAACGCGATCAACCTTGCGCTCGACGCCGTCTGGCGTTTTTCCGGCATGCCGGCCGACTACTACCGCGACTGGCTGCGTGTGGCCGACGAAGAGGCCTATCACTTCACATTGCTGGCCGATCACCTGCAGACGCTGGGCGCTGCCTATGGCGATTTTCCGGCGCACAACAGCCTGTGGGAGATGACCGACAAGACGGCGGTCGACGTGCTGGCGCGCATGGCGCTGGTGCCGCGCACGCTGGAAGCGCGCGGGCTGGATGCCTCGCCGCCGGTGCGCGCCAAGCTGGCCGATGCCGGCGACGAAGCGGCCGCCGCGATCATCGACATCATCCTGCGTGACGAAGTGGGCCATGTCGCCATTGGCAACCACTGGTACCGCTGGCTCTGCACGCAGCGCGGACTGGAGCCCGTGGCCACCTACGCGCAACTGGCCGAGCAGTACAAGGCGCCGAAGCTGCGCGGCCCGTTCAACCTCGACGCCCGGCGCGCGGCCGGATTCGACGAGGATGAACTGGCCTGGCTGGAAGCCTCGGCGGGCTAGTTGGCCGGATTTCCGGCCTGCTGCTGTGGCTGCGCCCGTTCCTGCTCCATCAGCCGCAGCACCCGGCGCTGGATCTTGCCCGTGGTCGTCATCGGCAACTGGTCGATGAATTCGATGGCCCTCGGATATTCGTACGGCGCCAGCTGGCCGCGCACATGCTGCTGCAGCTCGGCCACCAGCGCCGCATCGTTATCGAAGGAACGCGCCACGGCGGGCGTCAGCACGATAAACGCCTTGACGATGGCGCCGCGCTCGGGGTCCGGCGATGGCACGACGGCGCAGTTGGACACCGCCGGATGCTTGAGCAGACAGTTCTCGATCTCGCTCGGCCCGATGCGATAGCCCGACGATTTGAACACGTCGTCGGCCCGGCCCTGATACCAGAGATAGCCCTCGGCATCGACGCGGGCCAGGTCGCCGGTGCGGCACCAGCGCAGGCCATCCGATTCCGAATACTTGCCAGCCGTGGCGGCATCGTTCTTCCAGTAGCCCAGGAAAAACACCGGGTCGGGGTGGCCATGGATATCGGTGGCGCAGACGGCGACCTCTCCGTCCTCGCCGGGCGCACACGGGCGGCCGTCATCATCGATCACGGCCACGCGGTGCCCGGGGTAGGGGCGGCCCATCGATCCCGGACGCGCCGGCCAGCCCAGGTGATCGTCGTCGTACTGCGCCGTGCAGTTGCCAACGATGTAGTTGATCTCGGTCTGGCCGAACATCTCGTTGACGATCACGCCCAGCGCGTCGCGGCACCACGTGAACACCGTCTCGCCCACGGCCTCGCCCGCGCTCATGATGGCGCGCAGCTTCAGATCGTACTTTTCCGATGGCTCCGGGCAGGCCTTCATCATCTGCTTGAGGGCGGTCGGGAACAGGAATGTGTTGGTCACGCCGTAGCGTTCCAGCAGTTCGAAGGCGCGTTCGGCCGAAAAGCGGCCCTGGTAGCCGACGATCGGACGGCCGAAATACAGCGCCGGCATCAGCGCGTCCCACAGGCCGCCGGTCCAGGCCCAGTCGGCGGGGCTCCAGAACACGTCGTCGTCCTGCGGATACCAGTTCTGCGAACAGACAAAGCCGGTCAGGTTGCCGATCAGCGCACGGTGCGGAATCAGCGCGCCCTTGGGCGGCCCGGTGGTGCCGCTGGTGTAGATCAGCACCGCGGCCTCGTCGGCCTTGGTCTGTTCGGCGGTGAAGTCGGGCAGTTGCGCGGCCAGCAGGGTGTCCCAGTCCAGGTCGCCGCGGCCAGTGGCCTGACCGGCACCGATGATGGTCTTCAGCGTCGGGCATTCCGGGCGGGCGGCCAGCAGGTTGTCGATCGACGTTTCGTCGGCAATTGCCACGCGGGTTTCGCTGTGGTCGATCCGGTAGGAAAGCGCCTCGGGGCCGAACAGCATCGACAGCGGCATGGCAATCGCGCCAAGCTGGTAAACGGCCATGCCGGCGATCACCGTCTCGATTCGCTGGGGCATCACGATGGCTACGCGGTCGCCGCGCTGCACGCCCAGTTCGCGCAGCGCCCGCGACAGCCGGTTGGCTTCGGCCTGGATATGCGCATAGGTGTACGACGCGCGCCGGCCATCCTCATGCTCGGTGTGCACGGCGATGCGGCTTGCCGTGGCCGGGTCGCGGGCCCAGCGGCCGCAGCAGACTTCGGCCAGGTTGAAAAACTCCGGGACGTTCCAGTGGAACGATTCATGCAGCGCGTGATAGTCGTCACGGCGCGTGGCCGGCAAGGCGGTCATGCCAATGTCTCCAATGTTCTTGCTCGCTTCGACTAGCCGTTTGGCTATAATCCGACAAGCGAACGATCGTTCTATTTTTATCCGGGCTGCCGCGCGGCCATCGCTGCGCGCGCATCAGAAGACCCGGGCACAGAGGGTAGACACCATGACCATCACGGAAACTTCGCGTTCCGAATTTATCACGCTGCGTGGCCTGCGCACGCACGTCCGCCACTGGGGACAACCCGGCGCGCCCAAGCTGTTCATGCTGCATGGCTGGATGGATGTGGCGGCGTCGTTCCAGTTCCTGGTCGATGCATTCCAGCGCGACTGGCATGTGATCGCCATGGACTGGCGCGGCTTTGGCGAGACCGAATACCCGACGCAATACCCGGGCACGCGCTCGTACTGGTTTCCCGACTACGTGGCCGACCTGGAAGCGCTGCTCGACCATTACCAGCCCGACGGGCAGGTGGACCTGGTGGGCCACAGCATGGGCGCCAACGCGGTGTGCATCTACGCGGGTGTGCGGCCGGAGCGCGTACGGCGCGTGGTGGACCTGGAAGGCTTCGGCCTGACGCGCACGCGGCCGGACCAGGCGCCAGCCCGGCTGGCGCGCTGGCTTGACGAACTGCGCACGCCGCCCGAACTGAAGACCTACGACAGCGAGGCTGCCGTGGCCGCGCGGCTGCAGAAGACCAATCCGCGCCTGCCCGACGATCGTGCCGCGTTCCTGGCCGCGCACTGGTCGCGCCGCAACGAGGCCGGTCGCTGGGAAATCCTGGGAGATGCGGCGCACAAGATGACCAACCCGACGCTGTACCGCATCGACGAGATCATGGCGATCTGGGAAAAGGTGGCGGCGCCGGTGCTGCACGTGGAAGCGCGGGATTCGGCCACGCTGAAGCACATCGCGCACAAGCAGACCGTCGAGGAATTCAAGGAGCGTTTCCGCGCATTCCCCGATTTCCGCGAGGTATTCGTCGACGACGCCGGGCACATGCTCCACCACGACCAGCCGCAGGTGGTGGCCGGGCTGATCGAGGATTTCCTGGCCTGAGCGGAGCGTATCCCGGTTACGCGTGCGTGAGCTTTTGCTTCAGCGCGGGGTTGTTGCTGGTGTGCATGTGCACCAGCGCTTTGTCAGGGAAGGCATAGTGATACGCCTTGCGCAGGGCCAGCGCGGCCTCGTGGAAGCCCGACAGGATTAGCTTCTGCTTGTTTGGATAAACGGCGATGTCGCCAGCGGCAAAGATGCCGCGGCGCGACGTTTCGTACGTGGTGGTGTTCTCGATATGGATGCGGCCCGCGTGCATGTCGAGGTCCCACTGGGCGATCGGCCCCGGTTCGGACACCAGACCGTACAGCGCGACAAGTTCGTCGGCTTCCACGGTGCGGTCGCCGTCGCGCGTCTTGATGCCGGCGTGGGTGAGGGCGCCGGTGTCATCGGTTTGCAGGCTGCCGAGCATGCCGACCACGAAATCCATCTCGCCTGCCTCGACGGCCGCGCGCATGGCGGCCACCGAGTGATCGGCGGCACGAAAGCCTTCGCGCCGGTGCAGCAGCGTCACGCGTGCCGCCACCTTGCGCAAGGCCAGCGCCCAGTCCAGCGCCGAATCGCCGCCGCCGGCCACGATCACGCGCTTGCCGGCAAAGCGTGACACGTCGCGCACGGCATAGTGGACGTGCCGGTCTTCCAGCGGCGCAACCTCGGGCAGCGACACGCGCTGCGGGGCGAAGGCCCCGGCCCCGGCGCAGATCAGCACGGCAGCCACGTCGAAGCGCTTGCCGCCATCCGTGGTGATCAACAGACGCGGGTGGCCATCGGCGCCGTGGGTGTCGCTGACAGACTGCGCGCGCTGGTTGAAGTGCATCGGAAACGCGAACGGTGCGCACTGTTCGAGCAGTCGATCCACCAGTTCCTGCGCCAGGCAGCCTGGTACGGCCGGAATGTCGTAGATCGGCTTTTCGGGATACAGCTCGGTGCATTGGCCGCCAGCGCGGTCCAGCACGTCGATCAGCTCGCATTTGAGGCCCAGCACGCCTGCCTGGAATGCGGCGAACAGGCCCACCGGGCCGGCACCGACGATCAGCACATCGGTCTGAATGGTTTCCGGGGTCGGGGATGCGGGCGTGGTGGACATGGCTGGAAGCGGAAAAAAGCGGTCTGGACAGGCCCCATCATACCTTGCGTGCTGCGGCAATCCGGGCACGCCACCTTTGGTGGCAGGGCTAAAAAACCCTGCCGGGAGTAGAATATGACCATGCAAAACGCCAATGCCATCAACGCTGACCTGCACTGCCATTCCACCGTGTCCGACGGGATGTTGTCGCCGTCCGAGGTGGCCGCACGTGCGCACGCCGGCGGCGTGGCGTTCTGGGCCCTGACCGACCACGATGAGGTGGGCGGCCAGGCCGAAGCCCGCACCGCGGCCGAAGCGCTGGGCATGCGCTACGTGCCGGGCGTGGAGATTTCGGTGACCTGGGCCGGGCAGACCGTGCATATCGTCGGCCTGCAGATCGATCCGTTCAACGCGGACCTGATCGATGGCCTGGCCCGGACCCGCGACGGCCGTGCGCGCCGCGCGCAGGACATTAGCGAGGCGCTGGCGAAAGTCGGCATTACCGGCGCCTACGAAGGCGCGCTGCGCTACGTTGGCAACCCCGACCTGATTTCCCGCACGCACTTTGCGCGCTGGCTGGTGGACGAGGGCCGTTGCAAGACCATCGGCGACGTGTTCAGCGAATACCTGTCGGAAGGCCGTCCGGGCTTTGTGCCGCACCGCTGGTCGGCATTGAAGGAGGCGGTGGGCTGGATCCGCGGCGCCGGCGGCGTTGCGGTGATGGCGCATCCGGGCCGATACAACTACACAGACTTGCAGCACGACGCGCTGTTCGACGAATTCACGCAACTGGGCGGCCGCGCGGTCGAGGTCGTGACCGGCAGCCATACGCCCGACCAGTTCCGCCGCTACGCCGACGTGGCGCGCCACTATGGTTTGCTGGCATCGCGCGGATCGGATTTCCACGGTCCCGGCGAGGGACGCGTGGAAATCGGCACGCTGCCGCCGCTGCCGTCGGACGTCACGCCGGTCTGGTACGACTGGTAACCTGCCCCGCCCCGGAAATCCGCGCCCCTCATGTCCCAGTACTTCGAGATTCATCCCGAAAACCCGCAGGCGCGGCTGGTCAAGCAGGCCGCGCAGATCGTGCAGAAGGGCGGCCTGATCGCGCTGCCGACCGATTCCAGCTACGCCCTGGCCTGCCGGCTTGACGACAAGTCTGCCGTGGAGCGCCTGCGCCGGCTGCGCGACATCGACGAAAAACACCATCTGACGCTGATGTGCAGCGACCTGTCGGAACTCGGCAACTTTGCCCGGGTCGATAACCGCCAGTACCGCTGGATCAAGGGCGCCACGCCGGGTCCGTACGTGTTTATCCTGGAAGCGACCAAGGAAGTGCCCAGGCGGTTGTCGCACCCGGCGCGCAAGACCATCGGCGTGCGCGTGCCGGACCATGCGATTCCGCTGGCGCTGCTGGCCGAACTGGGGCAGCCGCTGATTTCGGCCACGCTGCAGATGCCGGACGACGAGGCGCCGATGAACGAGCCGGCCGAGATCCGTACGCGGCTGGAGAAGCAGCTCGACCTGGTGATCTGCGGCGGCCCCGCGCCGGCCCAGCCGACCACCGTGATCGACCTGACCAGCGGCGAGCCGGAACTGGTGCGCGCCGGGCGTGGCGATGTCGAACGCTTTGGGCTGGTCGCTGCCGCCTGATCCGGCCAGCCTTGTGTCATTTGACCTGTCGTTTCTGATACATACCGCACATCCACGGACATGCCGGACAGCCTTGGGCGCCGGCGGCCCGATAGAATAATTCGCATGGATTCCTCGATCGTCCAGACCTTCGCTGTATATGCACTGCCCGTGCTGTTTGCCATCACGTTGCACGAGGCCGCGCACGGCTTCGTGGCCAAGTATTTCGGCGACAACACCGCCTGGCTGCTGGGGCGCGTCAGCCTGAACCCGATTCGCCATATCGATCCGATTGGCACCGTGGCCGTGCCGCTGCTGCTGTATTTCCTGACGGCCGGCCAGTTCGTGTTCGGGTTTGCCAAGCCGGTGCCGGTGGTGTTCGACCACCTGCGCAACCCGCGCTGGCATGGCATGTGGGTGGCGCTGGCCGGTCCCGCCAGCAACGTCGTGCAGGCGTTCCTGTGGGCGCTGATCGCCGTCGGCCTGGCCCTGGCGCAGATCCAGGAGCCCTTCTGGAGCCAGATGGCCCGCGCCGGTGTGCTGGTCAACACGGTGGTGGCCGCGTTCAACCTGTTCCCGATTCCGCCGCTCGATGGCGGCCGCGTGCTGACGGCGTTCCTGCCGCGTCGCATGGCCGAGGCGGTGGGCCGGGTCGAGCCGTACGGCATCTTCATCGTGCTGGCGCTGGTGGCTGCCGGTGTCATCACGCGAATCTGGATGCAGCCGGTGATGACGGTGCTGCTGTCGATCGTCGAACTCATGCTGCGCCCGGTGCTGATGGTGCTGCAGTAGCACCGGCCCGGCCTGTCCCCCTTGTTCCGGCTTCCCGGCTCCCTTCCTTTTCCCTGTTCCCGCCGATGCATTCCCAGCTTGCCGCGCCTTCCACCTGGCTGACCCGATGGGCCCACCTGATCCGGCCCGGCGGCCGGGTGCTCGACCTGGCCTGCGGCAGCGGGCGCCACGCCGTCTGGCTGGCGGGGCAGGGGTTTGCGGTGCTGGCCGTGGACCGCGATGCCGAGGCGGTTGCCGGGTTGCCGGCTGGCATCGAGGGCCGCGTGGCCGATCTGGAGCAGGGCGCCTGGCCCTTGGCGGATGCCGGCCGGTTTGACGCGGTGGTGGTCACCAACTACCTGCACCGGCCGCTGTGGCCGCATCTGCTGGACGCGCTGGCGCCGGGCGGGGTGCTGGTCTACGAGACCTTTGCGGCCGGCAACGAAACCGTCGGCAAGCCGTCGCGGCCCGATTTCCTGCTGCAACCCGGTGAATTGCTCGAAGTGACGCGCGGCAGGTTGCGGGTGGCAGGTTACGAGGACGGCACGCTGGCGGCGCCGCGCGAGGCCTTCGTGCAGCGGATTTGTGCCGTGCGCGAGGTACCCGGGAGCGCGCCCGAGGCCGCGCCGCGGCGATATCCGCTGCCCGGATGGCCCCAGTCGTGAGGCGCCGGGAGCGCAGCGGCGGCCGTCAGCGAGACCGGCGCGCCACACGTTACGCCCGCTAACGTTTTCCCTCATTGATAGGGGGGGCGGAGCCCCTGACGGTTCCGGTACAATCCCGTTTGTTCGAATTTCCCGAATTCCCTGAGATATGACACAGATTACCGGCAGCATCGTGGCCATCGTCACCCCGATGCATGAGGATGGCAGCCTGGATTACCCGGCCCTGCGCGCCCTCATCGACTGGCATGCGGCGGAAGGCACCGATGGCATCGTGATCGTGGGCACCACGGGCGAGTCGCCGACGGTCAACGTCGAGGAGCATTGCGAACTGATCCGCGTGGCGGTCGAGCAGTCGGCTGGCCGCGTGCCCATCATCGCCGGGACCGGCGGCAATTCCACGAACGAGGCCATCGAACTGACCGCCTTTGCGAAGAAGGTGGGCGCCGATGCGTCGCTGCAGGTCGTGCCGTACTACAACAAGCCGACGCAGGAAGGCATGTACCGCCATTTCCGCACGATCGCGGAAGCCGTTGACCTGCCGGTGCTGCTTTACAATGTCCCCGGCCGTACCGTGGCGGACATGAACAACGAGACGATCCTGCGCCTGGCGCAGGTGCCGGGCATCGTGGGCGTGAAGGAAGCGACCGGCAACATCGACCGTGCCGCGCAACTGATCAAGGACGCACCCGATACGTTCGCCATCTACAGTGGCGACGATCCCACCGCGGTGGCGCTGATCCTGCTGGGTGGCAAGGGCAATATCTCGGTCACTGCCAACGTGGCGCCGCGCAAGATGCACGAAATGTGCGTCGCGGCCCTGAAGGGCGATGTGGTGACGGCCCGCCGCCTGCACATGGAACTGATCGACCTCAACCGCGCGATGTTCGTCGAGGCCAATCCGATTCCGGTCAAGTGGGCGCTCCAGCAGATGGGCAAGATGGAAGGCGGTATCCGCCTGCCGTTGACCCCGCTGGCGGAAGGCCAGCACGAAACCGTGCGCCGCGCGCTGGCAGCGGCCGGCCTGCTGGGCTGAGATTCGCCGGCTGAACGTTCGGCTATTCGCCGATTCTTGAAACCAGGATTACGTGTCAATGAAACAGAAGCTTAACCGTCGCGGCGCGACGCAGATCCGCCGTGTCGCCGTGGTTGCGCCCGTGCTGGCGCTGACGCTGATTGCCGGCTGCAGCAGCATCAACGAAGCCATGCAGCCCGACAAGATCGACTACAAGTCCCAGGGCAAGAAGACCGCGTCGCTGGACATTCCGCCGGACCTGACCAAGCTCGAAGGCGACCGCCGTTATACCGTGCCCGACGCGGCAGGCACGTCGACGCTGTCGAACTACCAGCAGGCTACCAAGACGCGCGAGGCCGAGCCCGCCACCAACGTGCTGCCCTCCTCGCAGGGCATCCGCATGGAGCGTGATGGCAACCAGCGCTGGCTGGTGATCAGCAACGGCATGCGCGCCGACCAACTGTGGGAGTCGCTGCGCGGCTTCTGGCAGGAAAATGGCTTCCTGCTGACCCAGGACTCGCCGCAGACCGGGATCATGGAAACGGACTGGGCCGAAAACCGCGCCAAGATTCCGCAGGACATCATCCGCAATACGATCGGCAAGGTGTTCGACGGCCTGTACTCGACCTCCGAGCGCGACAAGTTCCGTACGCGTGTGGAGCGCGCCCAGAACGGTCAGCTCGAAGTGTTCATCAGCCACCGTGGCGCGCAGGAGCAACTGACCGGCGTGGACAAGTCGACCACGGTCTGGACGCCGCGTCCGGCTGATCCGGAACTGGAAGCCGAATTCCTGTCGCGCCTGGCCCAGCGCCTGGGCGTGCAGAAGGAGCAGGCCAACCAGATGGCCAAGAACCCGACTCCGGTGGGCAATGCTGCAGCCGCCGTAGCCCCGGCGACTTCGGGCGACGCCACCGGTATCGGTGCCGCTGCGGCAACCGGTGCAGCCTCGGCCAGCGCCGTCGACAGCAAGTCGTTCCTGGCGCAGGTCAATGGTGCCCCGGCGCTGCAGCTGCCGGAGCCGTTCGACCGTGCATGGCGTTCGGTCGGCCTGTCGCTGGATCGCGTGAACTTCACCGTGGAAGACCGCGACCGCGCGCAAGGCCTGTACTACGTGCGCTACGTGGATCCGAAGCAGGCTGTGGACGATCGCGGCTTCTTCTCGAAGCTCTTCACGAAGGCCAACGACGGCAAGACCGCGAAGAAGTATCGCGTGTCGCTGAAGGGCAATGGCACCGGCACCACGGTCACCGTGCAGAACGATGCCGGCCAGCCGGAAAACACCGAGATCAGCAAGCGTATCCTGTCGCTGCTGGACGAACAGCTGCACTGATGGTCGTCTGTAGTCCATCGATGCCGACGGCGCCCGCCGTCGGGCATCTTCCCAAGCGAGCGCATCGATGATGCGCTTTGCTTTTTTGGGAAGTGGCAGCGAAGGCAACTCGCTGCTGATCGAGGCCGGCGAGGGCGCGTCCGTGACGCGTGTGCTGCTTGACTGCGGTTTCGGCATCAAGGAAACGGCGCGTCGCCTGGAGCGGCTGGGCGTCTTGCCCGGACAACTCGACGCGGTGCTGGTCACCCACGAGCACGGCGATCACGTCGGCTCTGCCTATGCATTTGCCGCACGGCACAAGCTTCCGGTTCACACCAGTCACGGCACCTGGCTGGCTACTTCGCACATGCGTGGCGCCGACCAGGCCGATGTGCGGGTATGTTGCGCCGATCACGTATTCGCGGTGGGCGGTCTGCAGATCCATCCCTATACGGTGCCGCACGATGCGCGGGAGCCGTTGCAGTTCGTGCTGACCGATGGCGATGCGCGGCTTGGCGTGCTGACCGATGCGGGCATGGAAACGCCCTACGTCACGGCGCGTCTGGCTGGCGTGGATGCGCTGGTCCTCGAATGCAACCATGATCGCGACATGCTGGCCAACTCGGTCTATCCGTGGTCGCTGAAGCGGCGGATAGGTGGTGATTTTGGCCATCTGGCAAACGATATTGCGGCCAGTATCCTGTCGCAGGTGACCCATCCGGGTCTGTCGCGCGTGGTGGCGGCACACTTGAGCAAGCAGAACAATACCCGTGAACTGGCGGCTGGAGCGCTGGCTACGGTGCTGGGTGTACTGCCTGGTGAAATTCTGATCGCGGACCAGGAAGAAGGGCTGGGCTGGCAGCCTGTGCGGGCATAATCGGCGAGCGCCGATGCCGCTAATGAAGGGGTGTCAGATAATCGCCAAAACAAAAAGCCGACCCGAAGGTCGGCTTTTTGTTTCTCGGAAAAATCCGATTACTGCTTGGCAGCCGGAGCCGAAGCGTCAGCAGCCGGAGCCGAAGCGTCGGCAGCCGGAGCCGAAGCGTCAGCAGCCGGAGCAGCAGCTGCGGGAGCCGAAGCGTCAGCAGCCGGAGCAGCAGCAGCCGGAGCCGAAGCAGCGGTGTCAGCAGCGGGGGCAGCGGCTTCTTCCTTCTTGCCGCAAGCGGCCAGAGCAACAGCAGCCAGCAGGGATGCGATCAGGAGAGACTTCTTCATTGTTCGTCCTTTAACTTTTAATAAAACGAAAACAGGCGATGAATAATTACCGGTAATTATCGCTCTTGTACTGCAAATATGAGGCTCTCCCGGGTGCCGACAGTGCAGTGGTCCACAGTACTAGCCAGCGGGCGATTATATCCGCGTTTTCCCGCCTTGTGTATAGGCGAAATATGCCGGTTCATTCTGTTACGCAAAATTACACACCTGCCGGCGCGATCTGCAACCAGCCTTCCATGGCCCAGTCGTGAAATGTGTCCATGAGGTCCGGAAGTGCTGCGCACGCCGAGACCTCCTCGGCAGTGAGCTGGCGCAGGTCTGCCAGCCGGCGCAGCCATTTCGCCAGTGCGGGCGGTGGTTCGTACGCCTCGCCGTTCAGGAAGAAGTGCGTGCGGTCGTAGAGCGCAATGGAGGCCGGAGCAAGGACCACGCCATGTGCCTTGGCAAGCTTCGTGTACTGCTTGAGGCTGATTTCCGTAACTTCGTCGAATTGGACCGATTGCTTGGGCTCCGACAGGTACGAGCCCAGGAATTCGGACACCATGCCCTTGTCCCATTTCAGTGCCTGCAGGCGGTCGGCCACGGCGCGCGCCAGGCCGGCGGGAAGCTGGGCCGGGGTGGCCGTAGCTGCCTCGCCGGCATCGGCGTAGCGGCCGTCCAGGTCTTCGTTGCCCTCGACCGTCTCAGACAGCCAGGCCAGGAAGTGGCCCGCCAGTTCGCGGTAGGCCGGTGCGCGGAAGCCGATCGACGCGGTCATGCACTCGCCCTCGGCGACGCCATCGTGGGCGTACTGCGGGGGCAGGTACAGCATGTCGCCGGGTTCGAGCACCCACTCCTGTTCTGTGCTGAAGTCCGACAGGATCTTGAGCGGCACGTCGGGTATCAGGTCGAGCTTCGTCTGTGACGAAATACGCCAGCGGCGCCGGCCCGATACTTGCAGCAGGAAAACGTCGTACGAATCGAAGTGGGGGCCGACGCCGCCGCCATCGGTGGCGTAGCTGATCATGACGTCGTCGAGCCGCGCGTCGGGCACGAAGCGGAACTGGCTCATCAAGTCGGCAGCTGCGCGGTTGTGCAGGTTCACACCCTGCACCAGCAGTGTCCACTTGCCAGACTTGCGTGACGGCAGGTTGTCCTCGGCGAAAGGACCATGTTCGAGCTTCCAGCGGTTGCGAAAGTACGACACCAGGCGCGATTCCACATCGTCCCGGTCGGCCAGTTCAAAAAGCGCTTCGCGCGACACAGGAGGCACGATTCCGGGCACGGCCTGTCGAATCAGCAATGGTTTGCGGTGCCAGACGTCACGCATGAATGCCGCGGGCGTCATGCCCCCGAGCAGCGTGAGCGGAGCGTCGGGATCAATCGGGCCCGCAGGCAGGGCCTGCGCGTATAATGCGGAATCGCTCATGGAGTCAAGAATTGAAAATCGCTAAGAACACGGTGGTGTCCGTTGTGTACAAGCTGTCGGACGCGCAGGGCAATCTCATCGAGGAATCCGATGAGCCCATGGTCTATTTGCACGGCGGGTATGATGGCACGTTCCCCAAGATCGAGGAAGCGCTGGACGGCCACGATGCCGGCTTCGAGACCGAGCTGCAGCTGGAGCCCGAAGAAGCGTTCGGCGACTATGATGCCGAACTGGTGAAGGTCGAGCCGCGCGATCGCTTCCCTGAGCCGCTGGAAGTTGGCATGCAATTTGAAGGCGTGCCCGAAGACGGTGACGACGAAGATTCGATCATCTACACGGTGACCGACGTTGCCGAAGACAAGGTCGTGCTTGACGGCAACCACCCGCTGGCCGGCATGGCGCTGCGTTTCTGGCTGAAGGTCTCCGAGGTGCGTGAAGCCACCGCCGAGGAAGTGGAACACGGTCACGCGCACGGCGCTTCGGGCATCGAAGTCGTCGACGAAGACGAGGATGAAGGCGGCGAAGGCGACAGCCCGCGCACGCTGCACTGATCTGATACTGGATTTGCGCCAGTCGAGCGATACGCGACAGGTCATCGCGAACATGGAAAAGCCGGCATTTGCCGGCTTTTTCTATTTGAACTGGCCCGGCCCCGGGGAAGGCGATGAACCGGATGCCTGACGCATGTCAATCGGCGCCCACCAACCAAACCGTTCCGGCCGTTCTAGTTCGGTTTGGGGCCGTCCTGGACTTCCACCTGGAACACCGACCGCGTGCCGGGACTAACGGTCAATTCGACCCAGCGTGACGGATTGCCGATGGGCAATGCCACGCGCGTAAAGTTACCTATCACCTTGCCGGCAGTGTCTCGCAACGGCTTGTCGACGCTGAAGCCACTGTCGCTGGCATGCACGAGCAACACCTGGCCTGGAAACTTGGCCGTCAGGTCGCGCAGTTGCCGCTTGAATTCCAGATAGCCGTCGCGTGTGCCGCGGCGCAGGAATCCGTCGAGCAGCGATGGCTTGCCACGTTTTTCCCACCCGTTGCCGAACATCGGGTCGGCATGGGCCACCACGAGGATGCCTGGCAGGTCGCGCTGGGTAGCCACCGAGAATGCCCGCCCCAGCCATTGCCGGTTGGCTTCGCGGCGGTCCTCGAACTCGCCATTGCGGCCGCCTTCGCTGCGATAGTGATTGTTGTCGCCGGGCAGGTTCAGCCCGACCACCATCACGTTGCCTTCCACCAGTCGCACGTTCTCGCGAAAGCTGCGGAACATGGCCTGATCCGACTGGCGCACCACCGGAATCGTGCGCCGGCCGAGCGTGGCATCGACCGGGAAGAACAGTTCGCGCAACCGGTTAAGCCGCTCGACCGCATCGAATCTGCCATTGACCGGCTTCTGGCATTCCGCCCAGTCCGTTTCTCCGGGGACGTAAAGCACGGGCGCGGGCGAGTCGTCGAGGGCCCGCAGCCGCGCGCCCAGCACGGCATCGCCGCAGGATTCCGTGTCACCCTTGATGCCGCCGGCATGAATGATCAACGCCACCTGCCGCGCGTTCATCTGGTCGAACAGGGCAGCCATATCGGCTTCCGCCGCCGGCCATTGCGGCAGGTCGGCAATCAACGCCATGCGCGTGAGCTGTACGGCTGGCGCTGGTGGCGGCGTCACCTTGCTGGTACGTGCCGCCTCGGCAGCGCCTGGCGACATCAGGCAGACAAAGCCCGCCATGACGGCCGCTGCCAGGGCCACGCGTCCGGAGCCGTGCGTGGCGCTCATGCTTTGGCAGCGGATTCCGCAATGGCCTTGAGCCGATACAGTGCCTCCAGCGCGTCGCGTGGCGACAGGCTGTCCGGATCGATATCGGCCAGCGCATCGAGCGCGGCTGTCTGCTCGGCCGACGCGGTTGCCATGGCTGGTGCCGCGTCGTCGTCGTCCAGCGGCGTGGCCGGTGCCGCGAACAGGTCCATCTGCGGCGTGGGCGTGGCATCGGCCGACTGTTGTTCCAGCCAGGCCAGGTGCTTGCGCGCGGCGCGAATCACCGGTTGCGGCACCCCCGCCAGTTGCGCTACCTGCAGGCCGTAGCTCTGGCTGGCCGGGCCATCCTGCACGGCATGCAGGAAGACGATGCCGTCGCCGTGCTCCACGGCGGAAAGATGGACGTTTGCCGCCTGCGAAAATTCCTGTGGCAGTTGCGTGAGCTCGAAGTAGTGCGTGGCGAACAGCGTGTGGCTGCGGTTGTGCGACAGCAGGTGGCGGGCAATCGCCCATGCCAGCGCCAGGCCGTCGAACGTTGACGTGCCTCGGCCGATTTCGTCCATCAGCACCAGGCTCGATGGCGTGGCGTTATGGAGGATGCCGGCCGCCTCGGTCATTTCCACCATGAAGGTCGACCGCCCGCCGGCAAGGTCGTCGGCGGCACCGATCCGCGTGAAGATGCGGTCGATCGGCCCGATCCTGGCTTGCCGCGCCGGCACCCAGGCGCCTACGCAGGCCAGCAGCACGATCAGTGCAGTCTGACGCATGAAGGTCGACTTACCGCCCATGTTCGGGCCGGTAATCAGCAGCAGCTTGCGCGCCTCGTTGAGTTGGCAGTCGTTGGCGATGAAGGCCACCGATTCCGCCGCCAGCTGGCCTTCCACCACCGGATGCCGGCCCTGGGCGATGTCGACCACGTTTTCGCTGACGCGCTCGGGCTGGGTCCAGTCGAGCGTTCGGGCACGCTCGGCCAGCGTAGTCAGCACGTCGAGCCGGGCCAGGGCGCCCGCCACGCGTTGCAGGCCGCCGATATGAGGCAGCAGCGCCTGCAGCAATGCTTCGTAAAGCTGTTTCTCGCGTGCCAATGCGCGGTCCTGCGCGGACAATGCCTTGTCCTCGAAGGCCTTGAGTTCCGGCGTGATGTAGCGTTCGGCGTTCTTCAGCGTCTGGCGGCGGCGATAGTCGTCGGGGACCTTGTCGGCCTGGCCGTTTGTCACCTCGATATAGAAGCCATGCACGCGGTTGTACTCGACGCGCAGGTTCGAAATGCCGGTACGTTGGCGTTCCCGCGTCTCCAGTTCGATCAGGAACTGGCCGCAGTTTTCCGAAATGTCGCGCAGTTCATCAAGCTCGGCATCGTAGCCGCGCGCGATCACGCCACCGTCGCGGATCACCGTCGACGGCTCCTCGGCCACTGCACGTGTCAACAGCGTCAGGCAGTCAGCCGGGACTTCGAGTTCGTCGATCGTCTGCGCAAGCAACGGCGATTCGTGCGCGGCGACAACACTGGCCTGCACGGCGGGCAGCGCCTTGAGCGTGTCGCGCAGCGACGACAGGTCGCGGGGGCGTGCGGACAGCAGCGCCAGGCGCGCCGTGACGCGTTCGACATCGCACAGCCGGCGCAGGGTGGTGCGCACGCTTTCCGGATCCTGGGCGATCAGTACGCCGATGGCCTGCTGCCGCGCGCGTGGCAGTGCCGGGTCGCGCAGCGGGTGATGCAGCCAGTGGCGCAGCGCGCGGCTGCCCATCGTCGTGGAACAGGTGTCGAGCAGCGAAAACAGCGTCGGCGACTCGCCGCCGCGCAGCGTTTCGGTCAATTCGAGATTGCGCCGGGTGGCCGTGTCCAGCCCGACGAACTCGGACTCCCGCTCGACGGTCACGCCCTGCACGTGGCGCAGCGATTGGCCCTGCGTGGTGGCGGCATAGTTGAGCAGTGCGCCCGCCGCGCCCAGGGCGGCACCCAGTCCGGCGCAGCCAAACGGTTCCAGGCTGGCCACGCCAATCTGCTCGCGCAGCCGGCGGGTGCCGGCGTCCTGGTCGAAGTGCCATTCGGGCAGGCGGGTGCGGGCGCACGGCAGTACCGGCAGGTCGATCCCGTCCGCGTAAAGCAGTTCCGCCGGACGGATGCGTTCCAGTTCGCGCGAGAGCTGGGCTGCATCGCATTCCATCAGGCGCAGTTCGCCGCTTGCCAGGTTCAGCCACGCCAGGCCCGTCTTGCTGATGCCGCGGCGCGTGGTTTGCTGGTGCACGGCCATCAGATAGCTGTCGGTCTTCTCGGGCAGCAGCGCCGCGTCGGTCAGCGTGCCCGGCGTGACGATGCGTACCACCTTGCGCTCGACCGGGCCCTTGCTGGTGGCAGGATCGCCAATCTGCTCGCAGATCGCCACCGATTCGCCAAGTTTGACCAGGCGTGCCAGGTACTGGTCGACCGAGTGGAACGGAATGCCGGCCATGCGGATCGGCACGCCGCCAGACTGGCCGCGCGACGTCAGCGTGATGTCGAGCAGGCGGGCGGCCTTCTCGGCATCGTCATGGAACAGTTCGTAGAAATCGCCCATCCGGTAGAAGAGCAGCGTGTCCGGATGGTCCGCCTTGATCCGCAGATACTGCAGCATCATGGGCGTGTGTTTTTCGGCCTTGTCTGTTTTATCGGCCTTGTCCGACCTGCCCGCCTTTCCGTTGCGCGGAGTCGTGCCTTCGGCGGCAGCCAGGGCGTCGGCAGCAAGGGCTCCGTTGCCGGCTTCGCGGATGTCATCCTCACGCGGCGAGTCGTCGGGCGAGGTCGTGGACGGGTTGGAAACGGCTTCAGCGGACATGCATTCCTCTCGGGCGGCGCCACATCGGGGCCGCCGGTATATCGGTTGCCGCGCGGCAGGCAGTTCTTCGGTCAGACGCCCGGGAGTTGTCCCGGCGTCACCGGCCTGTTCCCGACCGCGGCGCAAAGCGGCATTTTACTGCCAGCCCATCCCGGAACTTCGTCCCGGATTCTCATTTTTGCTCGGAAGTTAGGGGGCTTTTGCGCCGACTCATGCGTCGTTGGCCATGGCTTCCAGCGCCGCGCGGGCCAGAAAGCCGCTGCGCGTCTCATGGCGGGCGCCGACGAAGGTGTCGATCCTGTGCAGTACAAAGCGGGGCAGGCTGATGTTGATGCGCTCGGGCCGGTTGTCGAGCCGAGTCAAGTCGACGTCTGCCAGCGCCCAGACCGCCTCCGCAAATTCGGGCCGCTCCGCCAGTTCGGCGATCGGCGTGGCCGTCAGCCTGGTCTCCTCGCCCAGTGACAGCAGCACCTCGAAGTGGCTGATGATCGCCTCGCGCGCATTGCGGATGGCGTCCTCAATGGTGTCGCCCGATGCGTAGCAGCCCGGCACGTCAGGCACCGTCACGCCGTGAATGCGCTCGGGATCCTTGTGAATGGCAATCGGAAATTCCATATCGTTGTTCTCCATGGCGATCCGTGTGTAAAAATACACACGACGATAAGGGGGTGCAACTCGTTTGTGTATGAAGGGAGACTCTAGGCGGAGCAGATCAAGAAGTCCTGGGCCGGATTCTCAAAGTGAGGTGCTGGCGACGAGATTTGTCACCCGGCCGCGCAGCGCGCTGCAAACCTGTCAGTCATTGCCATATGTAACCAGATGTTTCCGACAAAAACTGTCACTCGCGACGCCATATCGGCCTGGCACGGTCCTTGGATAAGTCAGGGCGTACCGGCACGCAGAGGCCGGCAACATGACGGGTCGCAAGATGAAAAAAGCAAAGACGGGAAAATGGCAGGGGAGGCCTGGGGCAGGGGGCCCGGTGGGGAGGATGGCCTGGCGGCCATCGCCTCATCGCGGATTCACGCTGATCGAGCTGATGATCGTGGTGGCGATCGTGGGCATTCTTGCCGCGATCGCCATTCCCACCTATCAGGGCTTTGTGGTGAAGGCCGAGATCGGCCGCGCCTACTGGGAGGCATCGGCGTACAAGATTCCGGTGGAAGAGCGGCTGCAGAACGGCCAGAACTCATTTCCGGATCCGGTCGTGTCGCTTGGCTATATCCGGTCACAACTGACCACCACGCCAAACCGGTTCGACTTCAACGCGGACGGCTCCGGCAGTATCGTCGTCACGCTTGATGGTGACGTGCATCCGGCGGTCAGGGGCACGCGCCTGACGGTGGGCCGCCTGGCCAACGGCACGTGGAACTGCGCGGTGCGGGTTGGCAGCGACGCCGTGACGCCGCAGCAACTGCCCACCGCGTGTTTCATCGATTCGACCAGCTAGCGGCCGGGGCGCTTACTCGCCGATCGGCTTCAGCGACGGCTTGACGTTGTCCAGCGAATACGGCGACAGCAGACGTACCATCTGCGCGAACGCCTTCGGGTTGCCGGCCATCACTTCGCCCTGTTCCATCTGGCGCGATTCGCCGTTGTAGTTGCCCACCAGGCCACCGGCCTCGGTGATCAGCAGCATGCCGGCAGCCATGTCCCACGGCTTCAGGCCGCGCTC
Organism: Cupriavidus sp. D384; assembly: GCF_001652915.1. GTDB lineage: Bacteria > Pseudomonadota > Gammaproteobacteria > Burkholderiales > Burkholderiaceae > Cupriavidus. Next base: position 410,151 of record NZ_BBQI01000090.1, on the reverse strand, counting down.
GAAGAATGCGTCCAGGCGGCCGCATGCCACGTAGGCCAGGTCCAGCGCGGCGGCGCCCGGGCGACGCAGGCCGGCGCAGCTGCGCGTCATCAGCGCAAAAATTTCAAGGTATTCGTCCATCCCTTCCAGGTCACGGAACGGGAAGCCCGTGCCGATCAGGCAGTCGGCGAGCTTGTCGCGGCGGGTCACGCGGATGCGGCGGTTGTTCAGGAACGCGCCGGCGCCCTTGCTGGCCGTGAACAGTTCGTCGCGCGTAGGATCGTAGACCACAGCCTGCGAGGGCACGCCCTTGTGCAGCAGGCCGATCGATACTGCGTATTGAGGGAAGCCGTGAATGAAGTTGGTGGTGCCGTCCAGCGGATCGATCACCCAGGTGAATTCGTGCTGGTCGTCGCCCTCGGCCCAGGACTGGCCGGACTCTTCCGCTAGAATGGCGTGCTCGGGGTAGGCGGTGCGGATGACCTCGATGATGGCGGCTTCGGCCGCGCGATCGACTTCGGTCACGAAATCGTTGTGCTGTTTGCGCGAAACGCGGACCAGGTCGACGTCGATCGACGCGCGGTTGATGATGGATCCCGCCTTGCGGGCCGCCTTGACGGCGATATTAAGCATCGGATGCATGAATCTCTCCAGGGGCCGCGCGGGACATGATTCGCGACGGCGGCATCCACCGGCAATGGGTGAAGGGCGCGCGAACCGCCCGGCATTGGCCGAACAGCACAACAGATTGTAGAAGAACGAGGGGCGTCGCCCTGTTGGGCGCCGCACCGCAATTGGAAGGCGCCATTGTATAGGAACCCGGCCCGCTGTACGAGCCGACGGCGGCAAACGCCGCGGCAGGGGCATCCCACATGACTGAAGCATTGAACTCGCAGGCTGAACCCATTTCCGTAGCGGCCACCGAAAGTGGCGCGGCAGACATATTTTCGCGTGTGCGCGTGGTGCTGGTGGAAACCAGCCACCCGGGCAACGTCGGTTCGGTGGCGCGGGCGATGAAGACCATGGGCTTTGGCGGCCAGCCCGGCAGCCTGGTGCTGGTGTCGCCGCGCGAGCCCGGCGTGCTGACGCACCCGGAAGCCGTGGCGTTGGCCAGCGGCGCCGACGACGTGCTGGCTGGCGCCCGCATTATCGAGGATGTGGAAAGCGCGCTGGCTGGCACGGCGTTCACCGTGGCGATGACCGCCCGGCAGCGTGAATTCGGTCCGCCGCGCCTGCTGCCGCGTGCCGCCGCCGCACGGGGTCAGGCTGTGCTGGCAGCCGATGGTGGCGGCATCATTGCCTTCGTATTCGGCAACGAGCGCTACGGATTGCCCAACGACGCCGTGCTGCGCTGTTCGGCGGTGACCCATATTCCGGCCAACCCTGCCTACGCGTCGCTGAACCTGGCGCAGGCGGTGCAGCTGATCGCCTACGAGATGCGGCTGGCATTGCTGGAAGGGCAGGCGGTGGCGGGCGAGGCATCGGACGGGGCGCCGAATATCGGCTATGCTGGTGAGCCTGCCACGGCGGAACAGGTCGAATCGATGTTCGGCCATCTCCAGGCCGGGCTGGTGGCCATCGGATTTCTCGATCCGGACAATCCGCGCAAGCTGATGCCGCGTCTGCGGCGAATGTTCGCCCGGGCCGGACTCGAACGCGAAGAGGTCAACATCCTGCGTGGCATCGCCAAGCGCATGCTGCTGGCGAGCGATGGCGACGACAGGGCCGGCAGGCAGGGCAGGCAGACAGACGGCAACAAGGAAAGCTGAACCGTGATTTCCATCCCGGCATACGACATGCGCAACGATTCCACTGGCCCGACCCCCGGGCAGACCGGCGTTCGCGCGTGCGTTGGTCAGACGCCGCGATGTTGAAGCCGTCGCGACCCGAAAAGCCCTGATGGCCTCAGGGCCCGGCGGCAGGCGCACAAATCTCTTACACTCCCTGCTCGCACGCGCCCAGGCCGTCCCCCACGCAATCCAGAAGCACAAGACCGGCTCCTGACCGCGCCGGCGACCGTTCGCACGTTGGGCGAACGGCGCATCGGCGCGGCAACACGACACGACGAAGATGTTCACTCGCCTGAAGGAAGATATCGATGCCATCATGCGGCGCGACCCCGCCGCACGCAGCCGCCTGGAGGTGCTGACCTGCTATCCGGGGCTGCACGCCGTGATTTTCCATCGCGTGGCCCACGCGTGCTGGGGCAGTGGATTCCACTGGCTCGGCCGCTGGATCTCGCACTGGTCGCGCTGGCTGACCGGGATCGAGATCCATCCGGCGGTCAGGCTTGGCCGCCGCGTATTCATCGATCACGGCATGGGTGTGGTGATTGGGGAAACTGCCGAAATTGGCGATGACTGCACGATCTACCAAGGCGTGACGCTGGGCGGTACGTCGCTCTACAAGGGCCAGAAGCGCCATCCAACGCTGGGTGCCGGCGTGGTGGTCAGTGCCGGCGCCAAGGTGCTGGGCGGATTCGAGGTGGGCGATGGTGCCCGCGTGGGTTCCAATGCCGTGGTGCTCAAGCCGGTGCCGCCGGGCGCTACCGCGGTGGGCATTCCGGCCCGCATCATCATGCCCGACGCGCCGCCGCAGCAGCAGGGCGCAAAGCAGGAGTTCTCGGCCTACGGCATCACGCCGAACGCCGACGATCCGGTATCGCTGGCGCTCAAGAGCCTGATCGACAACGCGGCCAAGCAACATGACCGCATCGAGGCCGTGCTGGCCGCGCTCGACCGGCTCGGCGAGCATCTCGAGAACACCCCGAACGACCGCTTTGACGCGAGCGAATTACGCAAGTTGATGAAATAGGCGTGCGGGCGACTGACTGGCACGCCGAGCGGCGCGGTGTGGTTCGCGGGGCCGACCGCATCGTCAATCCACCTGCGACAGCAACGTGAAGCCGCCGGTGTCCAGCTGCAGCACGGCCGCGCGAGGATGGCGGCCATCGAGGTCCCAGTCGGTCAGCACCCAGCGGTCGCCGCGCGCATGCGCATGGCGGGCCGGCCGGTGCGTGTGGCCGTGTATCAGGGTAGGAGCGCCGCTTGATGCCAGCAGGGCATCGACGGCAGCCGGTGCCGCATCGCCATAGTCTGGCGGCGCGGCGCCTGCGGCCTGGCGCGCTCGTCCGGACTCGCTGTCGGACCTCAGGCGGCGCGCGATCTTCAGCCGCGTGGCAAGCGGCAGCGCCAGGAACAGCCGCTGCACCCAGCCCTTGCGGGTCCAGTGGCGGAAACGGTTGTAGCGTGGATCGTCGGTGCAGAGCATGTCGCCGTGGCTCAGTACCACACGCTGCCCGGCGCAATGGATGATCGAAGGGTCCGGCAGCAACGTGGCGCCGGCCGCATCGGCAAAACGCCGGCCAATCAGGAAATCGCGATTGCCGTGCATCAGGTAGACCGGCACCCCGGCATTGGCCAGCCGGCGCAAGGCGGCCGCCACCTCTGCCGCGAACGGCGTTTCGGTTTCCTCGTCGCCCACCCAGAATTCGAAGAAGTCGCCCAGGATGAACAGCGTGCGTGCCTGCCGCGCGGCCTGGTCCAGCACGCGCTGGAAGGCGGCCAGCGTGCGCGGCATGCCGGGTGTCAGGTGCAGGTCGGAAATGAACCACGCCGGCGCCTGCACCTCGATCGGTGCGGCCGCCGGCGTGCGGTCGGATGCGGTCATGCGTGTCGGAGAGGTGTGTTCACCACGAGCGGCATGCCGCCATCGAAAGGAACGTTGTCGCCGGATTATTCGACGATGGTGGCCTTCTGGATCACCACGTCGTCCACCGGCACGTCCTGGTGGAAGCCCGAGCTGCCCGTGCGCACGCCCTTGATGGCGTCCACGACGTCGGTGCCTTCCACGACCTTGCCGAACACGGCATAGCCGAAGCCTTGCGGCGTGGGCGAGCTGAAGTTCAGGAAGTCGTTGTCCACCACGTTGATGAAGAACTGGGCCGTGGCCGAGTGCGGCGCGTTGGTGCGGGCCATGGCAACCGTGTAGCGGTCGTTCTTCAGGCCATTGCCGGCCTCGTTCTCGATCGGGGCATCGGTGTCCTTCTGCTTCATGCCCGGCTCGAAGCCGCCGCCCTGGATCATGAAGTTCTTGATCACGCGATGAAAGACCGTGTTGTCATAGTGGCCCTTGCGCACGTACGACAGGAAGTTCTCGACCGATTTCGGGGCCTTCTCGGCGTCCAGTTCGATCGTGATGACGCCTTGCGTCGTTTGGAGTTGTACCTTGCTCATGGGTTACCTCTGTTCGGTGACGGTTATGACCACGCGCGGTGCGCGCGGCCTTACTTGGTGACGACGGTGGCGGACTCGATCACGATGGGCGCGGCCGGCACGTTGCGCATGGCGCCGTAAGCCGTGGTCGGGGTGGTCTTGATCTTGTCGATCGTGTCCATGCCTTCCACCACCTTGCCGAATACGGCATATCCGTTGCCATCCGGCTGCGGGTAGTCGAGGTTCGGATTATCCACCACATTGACGAAGAACTGCGCAGTGGCGGAATTCGGATTCGACGTACGCGCCATGGCTACCGTGCCGGCCTTGTTCTTCAGGCCATTCTGCGCTTCCAGCGGAATCGGCGCACGCGTGGGCTTTTCCTTCATGTCTCGGTCGAAGCCGCCGCCCTGAACCATGAAGCCGTTGATCACGCGGTGGAAGATCGTGCCACCGTAGAACCCGCTCTTCACATATTCCATAAAGTTGGCGACGGTCTTGGGAGCGGCGTCGGGATACACCTCGACCGTGAACTTGCCGGCGCTGGTGACGAACTGCACACGCTCGGACTTCGGCGCGGCGGCGGCCGGGCTGGCGCCCTGGGCCAGGGCGGCCAGCGGGGACAGTGCGGTGGTGGCGGCCACCAGGCCAGCCAGGACGATGCGGCGGGAAAGGGTCATCTCTGGGACTCCGTCTTGCATTGCAGGTGAGCAGGTGGGGCAGGCTGCCGGCGCCGATGACGCCGGCATGGCCTGGGTGTCTAGCGGGCCGCCGGCGCGCTGGCCGGCGCCTTGCGCGATTTGGGCGCGGCAGCCGGGGCCGAAGCCGGGGCTGCCACCGGTGCCACGCCCAGCTGGCGCAGGCCTGCGGCGGCGCGCGTGTCGCCCGGGTTGCGGCGTACCGCGTCGCCATAAGCCTTTTCGGCCAGCCGGCGATAGACATCGCCCAGGTTGCTGTAGGCGATGGCGTAGTCGGGCTTGGCGTCGATGGCGAGCAGCAGTTCGGCCTCGGCGCGCTTCAGGTCGCCGCGCTTGGCGTAGAGCAGGGCCAGGTTGTTGTGCGGTTCGGGCAGCTCGGGGAAGTCCTGCGCCATTTCGGCAAAGGCCTGGATCGCCTCGTCTTCGTGGCCGGCCTGCGCCATGGCCCATGCGCGCTGGAAACGGGCCTGGGCGTTGCGCGGGTTGGTCGCCAGCACCTTGTCGAAGCCCTTGATGGCGTCCTCGTAACGCTTGTCGTTGACGGCCTTCTGCGCCGGCACCATGCCGGGGTCGGTGGACGCCACGCCGCTGGTCGGTGCCGGCGGGGCTGGCATGGATACGGGCCCGTTCTGCGCCAGGGCCGGCGCGGCTGCCAGGGCCGCCGTCATCGCCAGCACGCCGCCGGCGGCGCGAAGGGCGGCCTGGGCAGTGAGGGCGGACAGGCTGGCGCCGCGGCGGGCCGTTGCAAGGATGGTGGTGGGCAGAAGCAGGCTCATGTAAGGGCGGTCCGTTATACTCCGCGGCATTCTAGCAAAGCGGCAGGGCGTGCAGGACAGGGCGCAATGCCGAGACCCGCCTCGGGCCGGCCTGACAAGCTTCCGGTAAGATATGGGGCCCGTGCGCCATCGCGCGCGCCGCATCGTCACCCAATCACATCGCTCCATGCAGCAACTGAACATCTACAACACGCTTGCGCGTGAAAAGCAGCCTTTCGTGCCTATCGAACCCGGCAAGGTCCGCATGTACGTGTGCGGCATGACCGTGTACGACTACTGCCACGTGGGCCACGCGCGCGTGATGGTGGTGTTCGATATGGTGCACCGCTGGCTGCGCGCCGCGGGCTACGACGTGACGTACGTGCAGAACATCACCGATATCGACGACAAGATCATCCGTCGCGCCGCCGAGAACGGCGAGACCATCGGCCAGCTGACCACGCGCTTCATCCAGTACATGCATGAGGACGCTGCCGCGCTGGGCGTGATCCGGCCGGACTACGAGCCGCGCGCCACGGAGTTCGTGCCGCAGATGCTCAACATCATCGAGAAGCTCGAGGCCAAGGGCCTGGCCTACCACGCCGCCGACGGGGACGTGAACTATTCGGTGCGCAAGTTTCCGGGCTACGGCAAGCTGTCAGGCAAGTCGCTGGAAGACCTGCGCGCCGGCGAACGCGTCAGCGCCAACGACGCCAAGCAGGACCCGCTGGACTTCGTGCTGTGGAAGTCGGCCAAGGAAAGCGAGCCGCCCGAGAGCAAGTGGGATTCGAAGTGGGGCAGTGGCCGCCCGGGCTGGCATATTGAATGCTCTGCCATGAGCTGCACGCTGCTGGGCGAGCATTTCGACATCCACGGTGGTGGCGCCGATCTGCAGTTCCCGCACCACGAGAACGAGATTGCCCAGTCGGAAGGCGCCAGCGGCAAGCCGTTCGTCAATATGTGGATGCACAACGGCTTCGTGCGTATCAATGACGAGAAGATGTCGAAATCGCTTGGCAATTTCTTCACGATCCGCGAAGTCCTGAAGCAGTACGACCCCGAAGTCGTACGCTTCTTCATCCTGCGCGCGCACTACCGCAGCCCGCTGAACTACAGCGATGCCCACCTGGACGATGCCCGCCATGCGCTGACGCGCCTGTACACGGCGCTCAAGGAAACGCAGCCCGGCGGTTGCGCGGTGGACTGGGCCGAGCCGCATGCGCAGCGCTTTGCCGATGCGATGAATGACGACTTCAACACGCCGATCGCGATGTCGGTGCTGTTCGACCTGGCAAGCGAGGTCAATCGCACCGGATCGGTCCAGGCCGCCCACCAGCTCAAGGCGCTGGCCGGCACGCTGGGCCTGCTGGAGCGCGACCCGCATACCTTCCTGCAGGGGAGCACGGCGGCCGATGGCCTGAGTGCCGACCAGATCGAAGCGCAGATCGCCGCACGCCGCACGGCCAAGGCCGAGCGCAATTTCGCCGAGGCGGACAGCATCCGCGCGGCGCTGCTGGCGGCGGGCGTGGTGCTGGAAGACAAGCCGGGTGGCGCCACCGAGTGGAGGCGTGCTTGAACGCTGCCGTGCGCAAGCCGAAGTCCGTTGCCGTGGCGCCGAAGCCTGCCGGCAAGACTGCGGCCAGGCAGGCGCCCAAGGTATCGGCCAAGGCGCCGGCCCGGGACGTCGCCAAGGCACCCGCCACGGCCAGGGCATCCGGCAAGGCGCGCAAGCCTGACCTGCCGGAGGCGCAGGCCGTTCCGCTGCCCGTGGAGACGGTGGTCGACGCCGTGCGTCCGGCCTACTGGGACGAAGCCTGCGCGGACCTGATGAAGCGCGACCGCATCCTGCGCAAGATGATTCCTACGTACGGGCCCGCGCACCTGGTGTCGCGCGGCGATCCGTTCATTACGCTGGCCCGTTCGATCGTCGGTCAGCAGATCTCGGTCAAGGCCGCGCAGTCTGTGTGGGAGCGCCTGGTAACGCTGTGCCCGCGCGTCACGCCGGCGCAGTTCCTGAAGGCCGGTACCGAGCAGCTGGCCGGATGCGGCCTGTCGAAACGCAAGGCGGAATACATCACCGATCTGGCGGACCATTTCAAGGCTGGCACTGTCCATGTCAAGGAGTGGGCCGGCATGGATGACGAGGCCGTGATCGCCGAGCTGACCCAGATCCGCGGCATCGGCCGCTGGACGGCAGAGATGTTCCTGATGTTCAATCTGATGCGTCCCAACGTGTTGCCGCTCGATGACGTAGGGCTGATCAACGCCATCTCGGCCAATTATTTCAGTGGCGAACCCGTCACTCGCAGCGAAGCGCGCGAGGTGGCGGCGAACTGGGAGCCGTGGCGCACGGTGGCTACCTGGTACATGTGGCGCAGTCTGGATCCGTTGCCAGTGACGTATTAGTAACTGGATCGGAGGGATTGCAGTGGTGACGGCGTTGATTCTTGCCAAATATGCATAAGAATCAACATATTGTGCGGCGGTTTTCTGGATTTTTTCCGGTAGAATGCGCCCCTTCACAGACAGGTCCGCGTTTTTATGAAAACCACCTTCCTGGATTTCGAGCAGCCGATTGCCGAGCTCGAGGCAAAGATCGAAGAACTGCGTTTTGTGCAGGACGATTCGGCTGTCGATATTTCCGAAGAGATTTCGCGGCTGGCCGGCAAGAGCCAGCAGCTGACCAAGGATATCTATGCCAACCTGACCCCGTGGCAGGTTGCGCAGATCGCGCGTCACCCCCAGCGTCCGTACACGCTGGATTACGTGCGCGAGATCTTCACCGACTTCCATGAACTGCATGGCGACCGTGCCTTTGCGGACGATCTGTCGATCGTTGGGGGTCTGGCGCGTTTCAACGGCCAGGCCTGCATGGTCATCGGCCATCAGAAGGGCCGCGACACGAAGGAACGCGCGCTGCGCAACTTCGGCATGTCCAAGCCCGAGGGCTACCGCAAGGCCAAGCGCCTGATGGAACTGGCCGACAAGTTCGGCGTGCCGATCTTCACGTTCGTCGACACCCCGGGCGCATTCCCGGGCATCGATGCCGAGGAGCGCGGCCAGTCGGAAGCCATCGGCCATAACCTCTATGTGATGGCTGGCCTGAAGGTGCCCCTGATCGCCACGATCATTGGCGAAGGCGGTTCGGGCGGCGCGCTGGCGATTGCCGTGGGCGACGTCGTGCAGATGCTGCAGTTCGCCACGTACGCCGTGATCTCGCCGGAAGGCTGCGCATCGATCCTTTGGAAGACGGCCGAGAAGGCGCCCGAAGCGGCCGAGGCCCTGGGCCTGACCGCGCACCGCCTGAAGGCGCTGGGCCTGATCGACAAGATCGTGAACGAGCCGCTGGGCGGCGCGCATCGCGATCCGAAGGGCATGGCGACGATGCTCAAGCGCACGCTGGCCGAATCGCTGCGCCAGTTCCAGGGCATGAGCGTCAAGGAACTGCAGGCCCGCCGCCACGAGCGCCTGATGGCCTATGGCAAATTCAAGGAAACCGGCGCCCAGGAGTGATGTGAGCGCTGAAGACTCGACGCACCTCACCGCGCGTCTGACCGACAAGGTCGCACAGGCTGTTCAGGCCAGTGCGGCCTTTGTTGTTTCTGAGGATGGCCGTCCCGTAACCGTAGCCGTGGCGCTGTCTGGTGGCCGCGATTCGGTGGCGCTGCTGCACGCGACGCGCGATGCGCTGGCCGCGGCGTGCCCGCTGGCGCGCGTGGTGGCGTTGCATGTGCATCATGGGCTGCAGGCCCAGGCCGACGAATGGGACCTTTTCTGCGCGGCGCTGTGCACGGACCTGCGGGTGCCGCTGGCGAGCACGCGCGTGACCGTGCAACCCACGGCGGGCGAGGGCATCGAAGCCGCGGCGCGGCGTGCCCGGCATGCGGCGCTGGGACGGATGTGCCGCGAGCAGGGTGCCCGACTGCTGCTGTTCGCCCATCATCGCGACGACCAGGTGGAAACCGTGCTGCTCCGGCTGTTTCGCGGCACCGGCGTCGCCGGCATGGCTGGCATGCCGGCCAGCCGCCCCCTCGATGCCCTTGGCGATGCCGAAGGCGAGGTCCGGCTGCTGCGCCCCTGGCTGGACGTGCCGCGCGCCGACATCGATGCCTACTGCGCAGCGCATGGCCTGCGCTGGATCGACGATCCCTCGAACACTGACACGCGCTTTGCGCGCAACGCCCTGCGCGCCCAGTTGCCAGCGCTGCTGCAGGCCTTTCCCGCGCTATACGACAACGTTACCCAGGCCGCCTCGCATTTTGCGCAGGCGGCCGGCATGCTCGACGCGCTTGCCGCCCAGTCTCTTGCCAGGCTGGTCTGCAGCGGGCGCGACGCCGATACCCTTTCCGAGCTCGATCTAGCGGGTCTGCGCGCCTTGACTGCGGAGCATGCCGACGCGGTGCTGCGGCACTGGCTGCGCGATCTCGGCGCGTTGCCGCCATCCACGGCCCGCCTGGCCGCAATGCGTATCCAGCTGATCGAGCATGAAGGTGGCGAGCCTGCCGTGGCGCACGACGGCCTGATCCTGCGGCGCTTTCGCGATCGTGTGCTGGCCTGCCGCGCGGTGCCTGCGGGGGTGCCGGCGCCGTTCGCGTTCGAATGGCGCGGCGAGGCGCGCATCGTGGTGCCCGCCTGGCGGGGGGAGCTGCACTTCGACAGGGATGACACGTTTGGCGTGCCTGAGGCCATCCTGAGGGCACCGCTGCGCCTGGCGGCCAGGGCAGGGGGGGAGCGCATCGTGCTGCGTCCGGGCGGCCCGGCAAGGGCGCTGAAGCAGGCGTACCAGGAGGCGGATATCCCGGCCTGGCGGCGCGCCCATCTGCCGCTGCTGTGGAGCGGCGACACACTTGTGCTGGCCGCCGGACTGGGCATGCATCGCCGCTGGCCGGCGGATACGCCACATGCGCCGCGCTGGCGCGTGACGTGGTTGTCAGGGCCGGAACGGGGTGATTAGACCTGCCATCGGCTGTTAAATAGGGACAGATAGAATCCGCTATGTGAATATTTTTCACATAAAAATCGCGCCGAATGTGTGGCGTTTTTGCGGGATTTTCGCCCTTCGGCCTTTACGGGTAGCCACTCTTGGTGTAATTTCATCGGCTTTGCACAACCGCTGGCGTCGACAAGAAGATGGCTCTCATCGTTCACAAATACGGCGGCACTTCGATGGGTTCCACGGAACGCATCAAGAATGTCGCCAAGCGCGTGGCCAAGTGGCACCGCGCAGGTCACCGCGTTGTCGTGGTGCCTTCGGCCATGTCGGGCGAGACCAATCGCCTGCTGGGCCTTGCCAAGGAAATCTCCGCACAGCCGGACCCGCGTGAACTGGACATGCTGGCCTCGACTGGCGAGCAGGCCAGCGTGGCGTTGCTGGCGATCGCGCTGCACGGCGAAGGCATCGACGCGGTCAGCTACACCGGCTGGCAAGTGCCGGTGAAGACCGATTCGGCTTTCACCAAGGCCCGTATCGAGTCGATCGATGACGAGCGCATCCTGGGCGACCTCGACGCCGGCAAGGTGGTGGTGGTCACCGGCTTCCAGGGCATCGACGACGAAGGCAACATCACCACGCTGGGTCGCGGTGGTTCGGATACCTCGGCCGTGGCTATCGCCGCCGCCATCGAGGCCGACGAGTGCCTGATCTATACCGACGTGGACGGCGTGTACACGACTGATCCGCGCGTGGTCGAGGACGCCCGCCGGCTGGACCAGATCACCTTCGAGGAAATGCTGGAAATGGCCAGCCTGGGTTCGAAGGTGCTGCAGATCCGCTCGGTGGAATTCGCCGGCAAGTATCGCGTGAAGACCCGCGTGCTGTCGTCGCTGACCGACCCCCTGATGCCGCTCGAACAGGAAATGCATTCGGGCACGCTGATTACTTTTGAGGAAGAGTCTGAAATGGAAGCAGCCGTCATCTCCGGCATTGCCTTTGCCCGTGACGAGGCCAAGATCACCGTGCTGGGCGTGCCGGACAAGCCGGGCATCGCCTACCAGATCCTGGGCCCGATCGCCGACGCCAATATCGACGTCGACATGATCATCCAGAACCAGTCGGTGGACGGCAAGACCGACTTCACGTTCACCGTGCCGCGCGGCGACTACCAGCGCGCGCTGACCATCCTGAACGACAGCGTGAAGGCCCATATCGGTGCCGCCAGCGTGTCGGGCGACCCGAAGGTGTCGAAGGTGTCGGTGGTGGGCGTGGGCATGCGTTCGCACGTGGGCATCGCCAGCAAGATGTTCCGCACGCTGTCGGAAGAGGGTATCAACATCCAGATGATCTCCACCTCGGAAATCAAGATCTCGGTGCTGATCGACGAGAAGTACATGGAGCTCGCCGTACGCGCGCTGCACAAGGTGTTCGAGCTGGATCAGGCGTGATCCGCTGCTGAATATTCCGGCGGGCAGGATTGGCGTGATTTTTGTCACGGGTCACGAGAAATTCATTGACCAGTCGAGACTGCCTCGCTAGAATACGCGCTCTGTTGTGCAGCCTCCCTTGCACAACAAAAGTTTGGGAGACGTGGCCGAGAGGTCGAAGGCACTCCCCTGCTAAGGGAGCATCCGGGCCAAAACCTGGATCGAGGGTTCGAATCCCTCCGTCTCCGCCAATACATCTGTATAGGCGGCGAACCCCGGAAGATCGCGGTCTTCCGGGGTTTTGTTTTTTGGAGCGGGATTCAGGCGGTACCCTATGCCGCGCAGGTGTTACACCGGTACCTGTGAGAATCCGAATGGCGGCCAACATCCAGCTGCGCGGCAGCGGCTACTACTTCCGCCGCAAAATCCTCCTTAGACCTCATCGCGCAGCACAGCGGCAAGCGCGAGATTATCCGCAGCCTGGGCACGAAGAACCGGGCCGAGGCCGAGCGCCTTGCGCGCACTATCTGTCGAGCTTGACGACGCGTGGCAGACCATGAGGGCAGAGTGCCATTGCCCCACAGAATGCGTCCGCGGGCCAGCCCGGCAACGCGAATCCTGCGCCAACAGGTCAGACACTCGAATCCCTTATCTCACTGTGGCAGCGCGATAGGCAGCCCACGGCCTAAACGGTCGATGCCCGTGCAGTCCGAGAAGCGAAAGACCCCGACATCCACGAGCCTGCTTTGGTATCCGCTGACCGTGAGTCGGGCGTCCTGATACAAACTATTAGGGGACTGTCATGGCTGAGAAGCCCGGTGCGCTGTCAGGATTGATGGGCGGCCTGTTTGGTACCTCGGGGCCACCCATCGTCTTCTATCTGTACCGGCAGCCGCTCACCACCGACGTCGTCCGCCGCGCGCTGCTGGTGATGTTTGCCAGCAACGCCAGCGTGCGCCTGGTGCTGGTGGCCTTCTCCATGGGGCTGTCTTCCCACGCGCTGCTGCTCTGCGTACTGTCGTTCCCCATTGTCCACTTCACTACACGGCTGACCATGAAGATGCCCCCACCAGTGCGCCCGACCGTGATGCGGCCACTTGTTGCTGCCTTGCTCGCGCTATCGGGCATCGCCATGATTGCAAGGTGACGGGGCGGGGTGGTGGTGTGGGTTCGAACGTAGCGATAGAGCTGGCAGATCAGCCCGGGATCGGGGTGAAGGGCGAATCGTACCCAACGTTGCTCTCGGACGGGTCCGTGGTCTGGATGTTGATGCCGTCATCGTAGATGACAGTCGGTTCCTTGTAGTCGGGCACCATCAGGCCCTTTCGGAAGATGGCGCCGGGTGAAAGGCATCCATTGGCAAGAGTCAGGCGGTGCGCCTCAATGCGGTGGTGGACCGATTCAATCTCCGGGGCGGCTGGCAGCCGGGTGGCGCAAGCCGCTAGCTCGACGCACGGAGCCTGACCGCCGCGGCTCGCCGCGAATCTACAACGCCTTTACACGCAACTTGCAATGCGCACTACGGCCCCGTCCGCGCCGCACGGCGAGTTGGTCCCTTTGGCCTGGCGCCGGGCTGACACCGTGACGTCCGGATAAGGATGGTGGCCTTGCCCGGCCAGTACCCCCTTCCGGTAGTCATCCCTCCCAGTCATGCATTCCTCAGGCGCGCTTCAAACGGCCCGGCTTGGACCGGATTTTGCGTCGCCTGCGGGAAACGGCTTCACGGGAGATGTCATGCCGACGATAGTTGCCGGATTTTCCGATCGTTCCGCGGCGGGTGTCGCATGTCAGGCGCTTGCTGACCGATACCAGGGTCTTGGCGTCGCCTTGCGTCTGGCATCGGAAGGTGGCGGCGAACATGACGAGGATGGCGTGCTGTCAGGGCTACGCAGTCTGATGGTGGAAATCGTCGGTGTGCAAGGCACGGACGGCGACGAGCGTCCGGATGGATGCGCGGCGAGACTGGAGGTTTCCGGCGTGCCGGCGACGCAACTGGAAGACGTCAAGACGCTGCTGGCCACGTACCAGGCCGTCTTTATCAGCGAACTCCCTGACGGGGCAGCCAGCGAAGAGGATTCCCAGGAAAGCCGGTGAGGCGGAGGGCAATCCCACCGTGTCCCCCTCCGGCAAGCGCAAACCGCCGACAGCGAGGTGCCGGCGGCATGACGGCGCGCAGGTCAAGCGCGGCGACATAGCGGGATCAGTCACCATTTCACTGTCACGGCGCGAAGCGCAAGCCAGTACCGTTCCTCGCGATTCCGAAGACCGGCGTCGCCGATGAAGCAGCGGTTCGCCCTCGACGCCACTCCCATAACGCAAAAGTCCTGGTGTCCCCCGTCACGCGGGCCGACACTCCGGCGTTGACTTCGCCGCCGCAGATGCCCCTTTCCGGGTGAAGAAAGGTCCACATGCGGTGCGGCGCCTTTCTTCATGCGAGCGCGGCGGCAAGGCGCCATACCGAGAAGAGGCTCAAGCCACTAAACTGGTGTCAGGTCTTTGAAAGGGCGGCTTATGACGAAAAGTTCGGTCCGGCAAGCAGCTGGCTCTGAGTTTTGCGTAGTAGGCATCGGGGCGTCCGCCGGCGGCATTTCGGAACTGCAAACACTCCTGAGTGCCGTGCCGGCGGGGTCCTGCCTGACGCTCGTGGTCGTGCAGCACCTGACGCCCGGGCAGAATGACCGCCTGCTTGACCTTCTCTCGCGATGGTCGGCGCTGCCGGCAAGTCAGGCGCGCACCGGAGAGCGTTTGTGTGCCGGTCATCTCTACGTGGCACGCAGCGACGAAGTGCTCACGGTCGGGGGCGGAGTCTTTCACTCTTCCTGCGACGAAAGCGGGCACCGGCGTCCCGGGATCGATAACATCGACGCGTTCCTGGAGAGCCTGGCCAGTGCATACGGGCCGAGGGCAATCGCCGTCATTCTCTCGGGCATGGGAAGCGATGGCGCCGACGGCGCCGCATGCGTCGGGCAGAACGGCGGCACCGTGATCGTGCAGGACCCGCTTACCGCGATGCATGACGGCATGCCACGTGCCGTGATCGAGCGCAGCGCCGCCCATTATGTCCTTCCGGTCAGCAAAATCATGCCGCAGCTGCGGCAATGCGCAACGAGAGAATACGAGAGACCTGTCAGGACAGTCGACTCGACCGCCGCGACGTTTGCGGCTGTCGACGGGATTGTCGGGCTGATCCGCTGGCAGGAAGGCCTCGATCTCGGCGGCTACAAGGCGTCGCCGTTGCTCTGGCGCATTAGGAAGCGCATGGACGAGCGCCGCGTCATGCTGCTGCGCGACTACGAGTCGTTGTTGCGCGACGATCCGGCAGAACTGCAGGCCCTGATTCGCGGCCTGCCGATTCATGTGACCGGTTTCTTTCGCGATCCGGCTGCCTGGGAGGCCCTGAATACTGATGTCGTCCTGCCGCTGGTGGAAAGCCGCAAGAACACCCCATTGCGCGCATGGACCACAGCGTGTGCCACAGGCGAGGAGGCATACTCCGCCGCGATGCTGCTGGCAGAATCGATGGCGCCCGGAGACGGCCGCGCCGGGTTCCAGGTTTTTGCGACTGACGCATCGCCGGAAATTGTCGCGCGGGCCAGCCGGGGCGTATTCTCGCAGGCAGCCATGCAGCAGGTGTCCCAGGCGCGCAGGTCAATGTTCTTCTATGGCGCCGACGGTATCTATCGCGTCAAGCGCGACCTGCGCGAGCGGATGGTGTTTGCACCGCACGATCTTCTGGTCAATCCGCCGCTGCCAGACCTGGACCTTGTCACGTGCCGCAATTTGCTGATCTATCTGAACAGCAATGCCATCGACCGCGTTCTGGCATTGCTGCATGCCGCGCTGCGCATCGGAGGCTATCTCTTCCTCGGGATCAACGAAGCCTTGCCCGCCCACCAGCGGGGCTTCGAAATCGTTTCAAGGCGCTTTGGCATCTATCGGAAGGTAGGTGCCGCGGCGGGGGGCCATATCCGGACCACGACCCAGCACGAGGCGCTCGGAGACCGCGCGGCTGCGACGGCCATCGCGCACCGGGCGGCCATCGCGCACTACGACCTGCCGTCGGTCATGGTGGACCAGGAATTACGGATTCTGGAGTTCTACGGCGATACCAGCAACTATCTGCGGCAGGCGACCGGGCAGCCCGGCGACAACCTGCTTGATCTGCTGGAACGGGACGTGGCGATCGAATTCCACGCTGCTGCCGCAGAGGCCATCGCCGCCAGCCGGCCGGTGACGCTGCAATGCATTCGCGATCGCGTCAGCGGCAGGTATCTGTCGAAGTTGCGCGTGACGCCGGTGCGATCCGTCAACGGCACGGCGGAGGCCCGGCTTCTGGTTTCCTTCATCCCTCCGGAAGCCAGTACGGCAACCCAGGACGGCACCGATGCGCTGTCGTGCGACGGGACAGACAGGGCCCAAGACATCGAAGCGAACAATATCGCGATGCGCGCGTCGTATGCCGAAATCGATGCGTCGCGCGAAGAACTTCAGGTGCTCAACGAAGAACTGCGGATATCGAACGAGCAACTCAAGGAGAAGCTCACCGAGCTTGAAATGCAAAGCGGTGTCCTGAGTGCCGGCGCGGTGATGACGTTATTTCTCGACGAACGGCTGCGCATCCAGTGGTTCACGCCAGCGATCACCGCCTTGCTGCCGCTGATGCCTGCCGACGTTGGCCGCCGGGTCACCGACCTGAACGCCAGGTTCGACGATGCGGCGTTTCTTGCCGATGTGCGCAGCGTGCTGGCCTGCCGCGCGCCGCGGGAAGCCGAGGTCTGCAGCCAGGACAACCGGTGGTATCTGCGTCGGATCCGGCCGTATCTCACCGCTGCGCAGGCGGTGGCAGGCGTTGCGATAACGTTCACGGACATCACCGAACGCAAGTGCGCAGAGCAGGCGCTGCACGAGAGTGCAGGGCGCAGCGCGTTTCTGGTGCGGCTGGCCGATTCGTTTCGCTCGCTGTCCATCGCCTCCGATATGCAGGAAACCGCGGCGCGCCTGCTGCGCGAGCAACTGAATGCCCTGCGTGTCATCTGGGTCGAGAAAGACGATGGCGGCATGCCGCGCATCGCGGCCATCGACTGTGCGCCAGAGGCAGCCGACGTTGGCCGGCGCTATGTGGTGGGTGGCAGCGCGGAGCACGTTCCGGGCGAGCTGCTTTCGCCTCACAAGAGTGGAAACGACGGGACGGCCGAGAACTTCCCCGTGGCCGCCGCGCATGACATTGCCGATGGCAATCTCGCAATCGGCGCGTGGGCGAACCTGCCCACGATGTCGTGCGGACGGGTAACCGGCACGCTGGCCGTGCATCTGCGAACACAATACCGCTGGTCGGCCGAGGAACTGACATTCCTGGAACTGGTGGCGGAACACACGTTGGCAGCCGTGGAGCGTGCGCGGACAGAGGAGGAACTCCGCGCGCGCAATGTCGAACTCGAACGCTTCAATGCAGCGACGGTGGGCCGCGAACTGCGCATGATCGAACTCAAGGCACAGGTCAACGCATTGCGGCAGCGGCTGGGCGAAGCGCCCGACTATCCGCTGGACTTTGGCGCTGCGCACGGAACCGGAGATGTCTGATTGCCGTGCGATTGCATTGCTTCACGAACGCGGGCAGCACCGGCGTGGGGTTGCCGCCTACAGGCCGAAGATCAGGGAACGATGGGCCGAGACGCCTGCGGCCACACCGGCAGCGGATGCGAACGTCGCGTTGCTCCACATCGTCGATGCATCGCCGGCGGCGAACACGCCGGGCACGCTGGTCTGCTTCAGGTCGTCGACGCGAATGACCGGGCCCATCGGACCTTCGTCGAATGCGCAGCCGAGCTGTTCCGCCAGGGGGCTTGCCATGTGCGTGCGCGGCCCCACGAAAAGCGCATCGATGCGGATCACGCGGTCATCGGCAAGGCGCAACCCCGTCAGGTTGGGCGCATCGCCCAGGACTTCGACGACGGGTGCCGGCTCGACCCGCACATTGCGGCGGGCCAGCAGCGCGGCTTCGTCGGATGTTGGCACGACGATGCCTTGCGTGAACCATGTCGTCGGTCCCCAGTCTGGAACGAGCATGGCCTGATGGATCGACAGCGCATGCGTCGCCAGGACGCCGAGTTGCTTGTCCGCAACCTCGTAGCCGTGGCAATACGGGCAATGCAGCACCGATACCCCCCAACATTCCGCCAGGCCGGGCAACGGCGGAAGTTCGTCGCGCAGGCCTGTCGCCAGGATCAGCCGATCGGCGCTGGCCGTGTGTCCGTCGCCGTGCGTCACGACGAACCGATCATCGGCGCGCTGTGCCGCGGTTGCCTCGCCCGCCACGATGCGTGCCGTCGGATAGGCGGCAAGCTGGGTCCTGGCTTCGCCGACGATGGCTGCCGGTGCCTTGCCATCCTGTCCCAGGAATCCGTGCGAATGGGGTGCAAACCGGTTGCGAGGCTTGGCGCCATCCAGCACCAGTACGCGGCGCCGGGCCCGCGCCAGCTGCATGGCGGCTGAAAGGCCGGCGAAGCTGCCGCCGACCACGATGACGTCATAGTGCGTATCCATGATTTCCTCCTGCGCTTCACGCAACATAAGAAGTTGCATGATAGCGCCATGTTAAACTTTCATGCAACCTGAAAAGTTTCCTGAGATGGCGGTCCACGATGAGAACCGATAGCCGTATATCTCGCGTCTTGCACGCGTTGATCCACATGAAGCATGCCGATGGCCCGCTGACTTCCGAAGCGCTGGGCGAAATGCTTTGCACCAACGCGGTCGTTGTCAGGCGCCTGTTCGGCGGTCTGCGCGACATGGGGTACGTGGTGTCGGAAAAGGGGCACGGCGGTGGCTGGGTGCTGGCCAGGCCGCTGGAGGACATTACGCTGCTGGATGTCTATCGCGCGGTTGGCGAGCCCCCGCTATTTTCGGATCTGGTGTCCCGGGACCATCCCGAATGCATGGTGGAGCAGGCCGTGAACGCGCACTTGTCGGCAACCGTGCTGGAAGCCGAAGCCGTGATGCTGGCAAAGTTCGGGAAGGTCACGCTAGCGATGCTGGCGCACGAGTGCGAAGGGCCGGCCCGGGCGAAATCGCCGAAAGGGCGTGCCCGTGTGCCGGAAGGTTCGCCGCCGCGAGCCAGCGAAGATTGATACCGGGCGGGGCGCAGGCCGCGCGTTGTTCGTCCCGGGCGCCTGCCTAGCGCCGGCCACCCCGGCCGCCGCCACCGAACCCGCGTCCCCCACCGCCGCCACTGCCGCGGAAGCCGCCTCCGCTACCGGCGGCGCTGCCGCGGGAGCCTGAACCAAGGCTCGAGTTGCCGCGGTTCAGGTCGCGCTGCATCTCGCCGCGGCCATTGCCGACGCCGTTGAACCCGCTGTCACGGCCCGACGCACCGTCGCGGCCACGGAATCCGTTGCGCGTCTCCGCGCCGGGCGAACTACGGCCGAATTTCTCGCGCGACGCGTTGTCGCGGTAGGCCACCCCCTGGCGATGTCGGGCGTCGTGCTGCCAGCGGTCTCCAGACAGTTTGCTCGAATCGAAGTTGCGGTCGATATTGCGGGCCTTGTGATGCTCGATATGGACGTTGTTGTTGTTCCAGTCGCAATTGCCGAAGATTGCCGCCGCCGTGATCAACCCCACGCCAAAGGCGATCCCCGAACCGTAGCCAGGATAGTAGGCGGGATAAGGCGGCCAGTAGTAGTACGGGTAGGCGGGATAGGCCCAGGCACCATAGACCACGCCCGGGTCGTACGCCGGCACGTAGATCGTCTGCGGATTGGCCGGCTCGATGATCACAACGCTCTGGCCGGCTGCCGTCGTTTGCGTGGTGACCGTCTGCTGGGCATTGGACTGCAGGTTGCCGGTCTGCCGCGCCTTTGCGCGTAGCCGCTGGACGGCATCGAAGACGTCCTTTTGCTGTGCCAGGAAGGCGTCGCCGAGATTCTGCGTCCAGTCGATCTTGTCGTTCATCGGCTCAAGCACCTGCGGAAAGGCGAGAAGCGACTTCACGCTGGCGTCCCACGTCTCTTTCTGCGCGGCCTGGATGGCGGCGTCGCCCTTCAGGTCGGGATGCGCCTTCAGCCAGCGGGCGGCCAGGACGATTTCCATCGGATAGGTGGAAGCCATCAGCACCTGGGAAAGCAGGCTGTCCGGGTACAAGGCGATCGGGGCCACCAGCGCCTCGATTTCCTCGGGCTTGTACGCGGCGCCGGCCGGCTTCTGCACGGCGGCCAGACGGGCCTGGTCCAGCGATTGTGCCGGTGCGGCGCCCGGTGCCTGCGCCGTGGCGTCGGCCGCGCCGGTCGCTGGCGGATTGGTCTGGCACCCGGCCAGCATCAGCGCGATGCATGCCGTCACGATGGCGCGGCGGTTCATGGCGCTACCCGCCTCCAGCCCGGGGCTGGATCGAATGTCTGGGTGCCGGACGCCTTCATTTCGGTCTGCGGGCCGAGGTTGCGTTCATAGACGATCCCGAGGTGGTTCACCATGAAGGTCATCACGCCTGTGTCGCCGTAGCGCACCGGCCACGCGATCACGGCGAAGCCGCCGAAGAGCTTGCCGTCCACCACATAGTTCAATGCGCCGGACTGCGCGTGCTTGCCCTGGGCGGTGAGCAGTTTGAAGCGGTAGCCGTTGTAGCCGTCCGCGCCCTGGTTGGGCCGGCTGGCATCGCTGAAGGCCTCGCCAAGCGGGCTCGGAGGCTCGCCTGGCGCGGTGGGCCAGTACAGGCCGTCGTGCTTGCCGGGGCTGCTGGCGAGCTTGCTGGCATAGACGAGAAGCTTGTCGCCGTCATGCGCGGTCTCGGCGTAGTCGTCCTGGGCGTCGCGTATGGCAAGCAGGGTTTGTATCGCGGCCAGTTCGTTGCGCCCGATCCGGCGTACGCGCATTTCCTGCAGGCCAGTCCGGGTGTCGAACTGCCAGCCGGCAGAGCGCTTCACCAGCGGGACGGGCAGGGTCCATCCGCTGTCGCCCACCACGATGAACGCATGCCCGTTGGCGGTTCGAACGGAGTGGGACACGTTCCACGCGCGAATGAATGTCTCGCGGGCCGCGTCGCCGGGGGGCGGGACAATCGCCCGGAAGTCGTCGCCAAGCATCTGGGTAAGCGCGGGCTGATCGTCGGCCAGTACCGCCTCGCCAAACGCGCGCATGCCGTCCTGGGCCGTGTCGAAATGCTGCTGGGCAAGCGCTGCCTGCGCCAGCAGGGCGAAGACGGTCGCCAGGCCCCAGGATCGCAACGAGGCAAGGCGCAATCGGAACGGACCTGGCCGTATCGTCATGACATGGTTTCCTGAGTGCGCGGACATCATCGTCCCATGCGTCGGTTGTAGGCGTTGTAGATGCGCTGCACCAGATCCCTGGCCTTCGGGTCCGGCGACGCGAACTGGACATTGAGCGTGCCGTCGGCCTGCGTGCGGAACGCGGCACTGATGGTCGTCGCCCCTGCGCGTCCGGTGATGGAACCGGCGCGCCGGTCTGCGCTGATGTCGGCCAGCCCTTCATCGCGAAATGCTCGTACGGCGGCACTGAACGAGCGGTCAAAGGTGGTCAGGGGCGCGCTGGCGAACGTCACCGGAACGATATTGGCGGGGGCCGCGAGCGCCTCGCCGCCGCCCAGCATCCATGCCAGGAGCGAAAGGCCGACAAGGGGCCGACACTGCCATGATCGTCCAAGCGTTTCCATGACGGCCTTGGTCTGCGCGATCCGGTTGGCGCGGGGCGGTTGCCGCCGCGCGCGTCGCCGATCCGATCTCGCATGAGGTCTACCCCGCACAGGGTGCCGGGGCATCGGCTGCAACGGGCGTTGGCAATCCCGGCGGACCCTCCGGACCGCCCGCTACTTCATTTTATGGGTAGGCAGACCGGGCGCAATGGCACTTTGGGGTAACACCGGCGCAGCTGCAGCCGCGCCCCGGCAATGCAGTCTGCGGGGCAGGGGCAGGCCGGGTCCGCACCCTTCAGGCCCGTACGCGCTGCGCCGCCCATCGCCGATACCGGCGCACGCGGCAGGCATCGGATACCTGTTGCAGGATCAGCGCGCGCAGCGGCGACACCCCGGGATGGGTGGCCTTGCCGCGGCTCAGGTTGCGCAGCTGGAACTTGACCGCAGCCATGTTGGCCAGCGACGCCAGCACCTTGTTTTTCCAGGTGATGGGCAGCAGCGCCGGTTCACTGTCCTTGCCGGCGAGCCAGTCGCGCGGCAGGTTGGGATTGATGGCCAGGGCGGTGCCGATGCCAACCATGTCCACGCCGCTGCGCACCACCTGCTCGGCCACGGGCTGGCGGCGGATGCCGCCGGTGACCATCACCGGCATCTGCGCCACGGTGCGGATGTCGCGCGCGAACTCGACGAAGTAGGCCTCCCGGGCCAGCGTCCGGCCGTCGCGCGCCTGGCCCTGCATGGCGGGCGCCTCGTAGCTGCCGCCCGACAACTCGACCAGGTCGACGCCCAGATCGTTGAGCATTTTCACGACTTCACGGGCGTCCTCGACGCTGAAGCCGCCGCGCTGGAAGTCGGCCGAGTTGAGCTTCACCGCGACCGCGAAGCCTGGCGAGACCGCGGCCCGTACCGCCTTGACGATTTCAATCAGCAGCCGGGCGCGGTTCTCCAGCCGGCCGCCCCATGCATCGCTTCGGCGATTGGTCAGCGGCGACAGGAACTGGCTCAGCAGGTAGCCGTGCGCCGCGTGGATCTGGACACCCGTGAAGCCGGCCTGCTGGCCCAGTTGCGCGGTGCGGGCAAAGCGCCGGATGACGTCTTCGATCACGTCCTGCGTCATGGCCCTGGGCGTGCCGAAGTGCTTCGACATATTGCCCAGGTCCATCGGCACGGCGGACGGAGCCCAGGTGGGCTGCTTCAGGCTGGCGGGCATCTGACGGCCCGGATGATTGATCTGGAGCCAGAACTGCGCCCCGTTGGCGCGGCCCGCGCTGGCCCAGCGGCTGAACCGGTCCAGATGCGTGGCGTCTTCGAGCACGACGCCGCCGGGCCCCGTCATGGCGCGCCCGTCCACCATCACATTGCCGGTCAGCAGCAGGCCGGCGCCGCCGTCTGCCCATGCCTTGTACAGGCGGATCAGCGCATCGGACGGCGCATGGTCGGCGTCGGCCATGTTCTCTTCCATCGCAGCCTTGGCAATGCGGTTGGGGATGCTGGCACCGTTGCCAAGCACCAGCTTGTCGAACACGTTCATGAGGTCACCTGGTGGGAGCGTGTGCCGACTTTAAGCTTAAAGCTGACTTTAAGGTCAAGGGTTTTCTGGCGCGCCCGGATCCGGCCGCAGGAAGCCGGCAGGCCCGCCCCGGAAGCGGGACGGGCCTGCAGGACCGATATCCGTCAAAGGCGCCTAGCTGCGCACAAAGGCCAGCAGATCGGCATTGATGGTGTCGGCGTTGGTGGTGGGCATGCCGTGCGGAAAACCGGGGTAGGTCTTCAGCGTGCCGTTCTTCAGCAGCTTGGCGGACAACGGCGCCGAATCGGCATAGGGAACGATCTGGTCGTCGTCGCCATGCATGACCAGGACGGGAATGGTGGCGCGCTTCAGGTCCTCGGTGAAATCGGTCTGCGAGAACGCCACGATACCGTCGTAGTGGGCCTTGGCGCTGCCCATCATGCCCTGGCGCCACCAGTTCCGGATGACCCCTTCGGACGGCTTCGCGTCCGGGCGGTTGTAGCCGTAGAAGGGGCCGGTGGGAATGTCGAGGTAGAACTGCGCGCGATTGGCGGCAAGCTGCGCCTGGAAACCGTCGAAGACGTCCTTGGGAAGACCGCCCGGGTTGCTTTCGGTCTTGACCATCAACGGCGGCACGGCACTGACAAGCACGGCCTTGGCGACGCGATCCTCGCCATGGCGCGCAACGTAGTGGATGACCTCGCCGCCGCCCGTGGAATGGCCGACGTGGACGGCCTTTTGCACGCCGAGGTGTTTCACCACTGCCGCCACATCGTCGGCGTAGTGATCCATGTCGTGACCGTCCCAGACCTGGCTTGACCGCCCGTGGCCGCGCCGGTCATGGGCCACGACCCGATAGCCCTGCGCCAGGAAGAACAGCATTTGTGCGTCCCAGTCGTCGGCGCTGAGCGGCCAGCCGTGATGGAAAAAGATCACTTGCGCGTCGCGCGGCCCCCAGTCCTTGTAGAAGATATCAACGCCGTCCTTGGTTGTGACGTATCCCATGCTCGCTTCTCCTGTTTGGTGCAGCCATGAACCATCGATTCGCGAATCCGGCGGACGGCGCGGGCACGCCGCAGCCGGTCTGGGCCCGCGGTACCGGTTCGTTCGGGCGTCCGGGCCAGAAACCACTGTAGGATTGAAGCTCACTTCAAGGTCAATCTTTTTCAGGTTATGAGAATTGGGGAACTGGCACGGCTCAGCGGCCTGACGGCCTCGCGCATCCGTTTCTACGAGTCGGCCGGGCTGATCACCGCGGTCGAGCGCTCGGCAAACGGGTATCGCGACTACTCGCCCGACGCGGTGTGGATTCTGGAAATCATCGACACCGCCCAGGGGGCGGGGTTCTCGCTCGATCAGATCCGCCACCTGCTGCCGATCGGTTCGGGCAACTGGCAGCATGACGAGCTGCTGGACGCCCTGCGGCGCAAGGTCGCCGAAATCGAGGATATGCAGCAGCGCCTGCAGCAGAACAAGGATCACCTGCTCGCCGTGATCCGGAACGTCGAGAACCGGCCCGAAGACCTGGATTGCTCCGACAGGGTGCAGTGGGTACTGGACCGCGTGCGCGAGGAAGGGCCGGCAGCAAAACCCCGCCGCCGGCGCATCGCCACGAGCTAAGGCGCTGGTTGTCCGCATCGCCCGGGTCGCCCGGAGCGCTGGATCCGCGCCCCCATTTTTTGCCTACACTTAGTCCGGGCAGGCTCAGGCGGGTACGGCGATGCGGACCGATTCTGGTCGTCAGGACGGCGAGGGCAGCGACCGAACCCTGGTGTATTTCGGATGGCTGACCTTGTTCGTCTATCTGGCGACGCCCGCCGGCGCGCTGGTCGACATCCAGACGTCGTACATGCTCAAGAACGAGCTGCATGCGACGGCCACGCAGATCTCTACATTCCGGCTGGTCACGGGCATCCCCGTCTATGTCGCGTTCGTGTTCGGCCTGGCACGCGACCAGTGGAGCCCGTTCGGCATGCGCGATCGCGGCTATTTCCTGGTCTTCGCGCCGGTCACGGCGCTGGCCTGCGTCTGGATGGCGTATGCGGGCTTCACGTATATCGGCCTGCTGGTGGGCACGCTGATGGCCATGCTGGCATTCCGGTTCGTGGCGGCGGCCTGTCAGGGGCTGATCGCCCTGGTCGGCCAGGAAAAGCTCATGTCAGGCCGGCTGAGCGCGCTGTGGAATGTGATCAGCTCCGTCCCGGTGGTGGCGGGCGCTTTCGCTTCGGGCTACGTCTCCGACCATCTGGCGGCCCGGCAGGCCATCTATCTGGTAGCCATCTTCAATCTGCTGATCGTTGCCCTGGCGCTCTGGAAGCCGCCGTCGGTCTTCGGGCAGATCTATGACCGGAAGCAGGCCCACGCCACGGACTTTGTCGGGAATATCAGACGGCTGGTCAGGCACAAGGCCGTCTATCCGGCAGTGCTGATCTGCTTTCTCTGGAATTTCGCCCCGGGGTCGGCCACGCCGTTGCAGTTCTACCTGACCAACGAACTGCACGCGTCGGATTCCGTGTATTCGTACTACAACGGCATCTTTGCGGCAGCGTTCGTCCCGACATTCCTGCTCTACGGTTTCCTGTGCAAGCGGGTCGCGCTCGGCAAGCTGCTGTGGTGGGGCACGATCATTGCCGTGCCGCAGATGATTCCGCTGGCGTTTATCCACTCCGCCGATCTCGCCCTGATGATGGCGGCACCCACCGGGCTGATGGGCGGCATTGCCACGGCCGCGTACCTCGATCTTGCGATGCGGTCGTGTCCGCCGGGCCTGCAAGGCACGCTGATGATGCTGGTGGACGGCGTGCTCGCACTGTCCGGGCGGGCCGGCGACCTGCTGGGGTCATGGATCTATCACAGCGCGCCGTCGCATGGGTTTGTGTACTGCGTCATCGCCACCACGGCCGTGTACGCGCTGATCTTGATCCTGATTCCGCTGGCGCCCAAGGCGTTGATCGCCACGACCGATGGCGAATCCGTCGCGGAAGATCCGGTGCCTGCGTCGCGGGAAAGCCGCAAGCCCGCCTGAGCATGCCGCGAAAGAGGCCCTGAGAGATGCCCTGAAAGACTGCCAGGGAAATACGCCGCATCTACAATCGGCCGGCGTTGGCCCCGTGCCACCAGCCAGCCTGATGTCCGCCTGACATCGGCCAGAAGGCTGCCCGAACGGCTGCCTTCTTACGTTGCGCTGCTCCCCGGCTTGCCTGACCTGGCCCGCGCCTTGCGCGGCGCTGGCGTGCGCTGCGCCTCGCGGTCTGGCACCAGCGAGATGGCATGCATGCCTTCGAGCCACGACAGCGCATCGACATAGGACAGGAACTGCTCCAGGTAGCCTGGCGATACCTCGCGCATCAGCGACAGCGAGCGATGCACCAGGTGGTTCGTGTTGAGGGGGCCCGCGTTCTCCGGCACGCCCGCCTGCGATGCGCGAAGCTGGCGGTCCACGCTGACGCGCGCCCACGTCTCGCGGAAGTAGTCGGCCAGGGCCGGCTCGGCATGGCGGGCACGCTGTTCGTTGGCGGCCAGCGCATGCGCTGCGTGAGGTGCGTGAGGCGCGTTAGGTGCGTCAGGAGCTTGAGGTGCCTGGGGCGTTGCGGCTGCGGCAGGCTGCGTGCTCCGGACCAGGCGCTCCGTCAGGCTGGCAAGATCGGAGCGCATGCCGGGTTGTGGCTGCAGCGTGTCGGCGGGGCCATCGGACGATGGATTGCCGCCTGGCGTGCGTGCCAGTCCATCGCCAAAGTCGGCGATGAGGCCCGCCAGCCGTTGCTCCAGCAACTGCCGCGCCTGGCCGTCGTAGCCGGATGCGCGCCGGGCCAGCGCGTCGATAAAGCGAAAGCGAACCGGGTCCGCGCGGTCGGCGCCGCTGTCGCGCCAGCCGTCGAGCAGGGCGCGGGCGCCGCGGGCTTCCTGAGCGGGTTCCTGGCGGGCCTGGTCGCCAAGGTCGTCGCGCAATGCGTCGCGCTCGTCGCTATGCATCGGGCCTGGGCTTGCCTGTCGTGGCACCGGCCCCCGCCGAAATACGCGGTACCGGCGCGATTTCCACGCGCCGGTTTTTCGCCCGGCTTTCTTCCGTGGCATTCGGCGCAACCGGTTGCTGCGCGCCGAATGCCGCCGAGAATACCGATGCAGGGGGGACGCCCGCCTCGATCAAGGCACGCGTCACGGTCAGCGCGCGCTGGGCCGACAGTTCCAGGTTGTCGGCAAACCGCCGGTTGCCTTCCCTGACCTGTTGGTCGTCGGTAAAGCCGCTCACCATCAAGATCTCGTCGCGCGCGCCCAGGTAGGCCGACAGCGGGGCGGCCAGGCTCTTGAGCAGCGCGCGGCCTTCGGGCTGCAACTGGTCGGAGTTCAGCGCAAACAGCACGTTGCCGCTGATGCCGATGCGGCCGTCCTTGAGGGTGACGCGGCCAGCCGCCAGCGGCCCGGCCAGCGCCTGTTCCAGCGTCTGGCGCCGCTTCAGTTCCTCCTGCCGCTGCTTGACCTCGTTCTCCAGCCGGGCCGACAACTCCATCTGCACCCCGATCACGCCCAGCAGCACCAGCACGAAGGCGCCCAGCATGACCGACATCAGGTCACCGAACACCGCCCAGGCCGGGACGGTCGGCTCCACGCCGGCGTCGATATCGTCCGTCATGCCGCCTCGGCACCAGGCTGTTGGGCGGAGTACTGCTGCAGGTTCTCCAGGATCTGCTTCTGGGACAGCATGCTGAGGTCGACCACCTCGCGCGCCTGGGCCACGTAGTAGGCCAGTTGCTCGTCGCTGCGTGTCATCGACTTGTCGAGCGCGGCCTCGATGCGGGCCAGATGCTCGGCCAGCTTGTCGTTCGATGCGCCGAACAGCTGTACCGCCGCGCCGAACGCTTCGCCCAGGCTCGCCACCTCGACGGCGCTGCCGGTGATCTGCGCGGCGATGCCGTCCAGCTTGCCAGCCTCCTGCGCCACCTGCTCGGTGAAGCGCGTGCCAACGCGCTCCAGCAGGTCGGCCGTGGTCGTGACCAGCCCATCCACGGCCGTGCGCTGCTCGGTGGAGGCATGGTTCACGGCGTCAAGCAGCGTGCCCAGGGTTTCCAGCAGGCGGCCACGTTCCTCCAGCATCGCGTTGTCGCGCGCCATGCCGTCAGTCAGCTTCTGGCGCAGTTCGGCGATGACGTCGGCGGCGGCCTTGGGCGCCTCTGTCGCAACCTGTGCCAGATGGGCCACCTCGGCGATGGTCTCGCTGGCCTGCTGCTGCGTGTGCGTGGCGATGTCGCGGGCCGTCTGGGAGAGCGCGTCGCGGATCTGCTGCTGGTGATCGGCGGATTGCGCGCTCGCCTGCTGCCACTCGTCGCGCATCGTGGCGGCCATGGCGGCCAGCGTGTCGCGCCATGCCGTCAGGCGCTGCTCGTCGCGCGCGGCCAGTTCGGCCTGCAGCGAAGACGCGGCTTGCAGCAGGCGATCGATCTCGGCAACGGTGCCGGTGGCGTGGGTTTGCGCGTGCGTGGCGATATCGCGGGCGCTCTGCGACAGAGTGTCGTGAACCTCCTGCTGGCGGGCGGCTGACGCTGCGCTCGCCTGCTGCCACTCGTCGCGCATCGTGGCGGCCATGGCGGCCAGCGTGTCGCGCCATGCCGTCAGGCGCTGCTCGTCGCGCGCGGCCAGTTCGGCCTGCAGCGAAGACGCGGCTTGCAGCAGGCGATCGATCTCGGCAACGGTGCCGGTGGCGTGGGTTTGCGCATGCGTGGCGATATCGCGGGCGCTCTGCGACAGGGCGTCATGCACGTCCTGGTGGCGTGCCGCCGAAGCCTCGCCTGCCTGTTGCCACGCATCGCGCAGGGTTGCGGCCATGGCGGCCAGCGTGTCGCGCCAGGCGGCCAGACGGGCCTCGTCGCGGTCGGCGCTTGCCGACTGGCGCGCCGTCTCCTGCGTGGCCAGTTGCGATTGAAGGTCGGCGTGCGACTGGCTGACCGTGCCGGCAATGCCGGCAGCGTGCTGCGCAAAGGCGGCCGACGCATCGGCCATGGCCTGTCGGTTGCCTTCGGTGAGCGCAGCGCCGGTTTGCGCCAGGCGCGACAGCGCGGCATCCCACGTGCGGGTGGCGTCGGCCGTTGCCGCGTCGAGGCGGGTGCCGATATCGTTCACCAGCGTGGCCGAGCGTTGCGCGAAGGTCTCGCCAAAGCCGTCGAGCGATGCGCGCAGGTCAGTCGTCAGCGCGCTGTTTGCCTGCTGGTGCTGTGCCAGGGCCTGGCGCCAGGTATCGGTCACGGCGGTGGTGGTGGCATCGAAGCGCGCGGACAGACCGTCCAGATGCTGCTGCACGGTCTGCGTGACCGATTCGCGCACGGTGGCCGCTTCGTGGGCCAGGCCGGCCATCGTGGTGTCCACGGCGGGCTGGATCGCGGCGCTGGCGGCGCGCGCGCTGTCGGCAATCCCGTCCTTCAGCGACTGCCCCACGGTTTCGGCCAGTCGCGCGTAGGCGGCATCGGTGCGGGTGTGGAAGGCGTCCTGGCTGGCCGACAGGCGCTCGCCGAGCGCTTCGTTCTGGCGGGACATCGCCGTGGTCATGGTTTCCAGGCGATCCACAAGCGCGGGCATCAGCTCGGCCTGCCGCTGCAGCAATGCGAACACGGCCTCATTCTGGTGATGGCGCGAATGCACGCGCAGCGTGGTGGCGATGCGTTCATCGAGCATCTGCGCGGCCTGTACCCGCTCGCGGCGGGCCAGCGTCGAGAGCAGCCCGAGCATGGCGGAAGTGGCGACGCCGGCCACCGACGTGCCGAACGCGAAGCCCAGGCCCTTGACCGGTGCCGCCAGCGACGCGCGGATGGCCTGCAGGTCGGCGGCGCTTTCCAGCGCCACGCCGGTCGTGCGCAGCGTGCCGACCATGCCGAGGAAGGTGCCGAGCATGCCCAGCAGCACCAGCAGGCCCACCAGATACGGTGTCATGGCCGGGCCGGGCAGGGCCACGCGCTCGCCTTCCACGCGCAGGCGCACGGCATTGCGCAGGCTTGGGTGAAGACGGTCGAGCCAGGCGCCAAGGCTGGCCGGCGGGGTGGCAAGGTCGGCCAGCGCGGCGGTCAGCGTGGGCGTGGCCTCGCGGTAGCGGTGCAGTTCGAGTGCGCCGCCCACGTAGAAGCCGCCGATGATCAGCGTGACGGCCAGCGCCAGCGCATTCGTGCCCGCGTAGCCCGCGCCAACCCAGCCGACAACGGCCAGGCCCGCGAGGAAGACGATCAGGGGTGCGGCGTTGGATGTGAGAGGTCTCTTCATGTCGATTCAGCTTTCGCGCAGGGCTGCGAGCAGCGCATCCACGGGCTGGAAGCGGATCTCCAGCTCGGCCAGCAGCACGCTCTGCATGTCCCTGCGAAATTCGTTGAGCCACGCGCCCTCAGCGCCGCGCAGCCGTGTGAAATGCGGTTCCAGCATGCCCGGCACGGCCGCCAGCACGGCCTGTTCGCGCGGGCCGAGCACCTGCTCCATGACGGTATCCAGCATGGCGAGCCGGCCCGCCTGCGCGGTGCGGGTTGCCAGGGCCGTGCGCAAGCGCGCCCGCAGACCGGCAATCTCGTGCTCCATCTGCTGTTGCAGCGCTACGTAGCGCTGGCGATGGACGGCAAAATCGGCCTCGGCCGGGTCCTGCGCGGCGGGCCGTGCCGGCATGCGGCGCCGGTTGTCGGCCGAAGCGGCCTGCCCGGTGATCGCGGCGGTCAGCATCGCGCGCACATGCGCGCCGGCGGCGTCGCCGATGGCCGCTGGCCTGCCGCTGCCAGCACGCGCCGGTGCGCCGGACGCCACTTCGGGCGGATTGCCGTTGAGCGCGGCCGACAATGCGATGGCGTCGGTCCAGCCAAGCCACCGGCTCATCACGGCAGACAGCGACTGTGCGGCGCCCGAGGCATTCGCGTCCGTCAGGCGAGCCAGCAGGCGTAGCAGTTTCGGGCCGCTGAGACCCGTGCGCTGTGGCACTTGCATCATGTCGCCAGGATGAAAAAACGGGGAGTTTACACGGTCGGGGCGGGTAGAGCCGTCAAATCAGGGAAGACGGCGCGGTTTCAGTCGTGAACGAAGTTGCCGGTGCTGTAGACCTTCTCGCACCAGGCCGGACTTGCGCCGAGCAGCCTTGACAGCTTGGTGGCAGCCACCAGCTGCACCCGGGCGATCTCGGTGCGATCCGCCGCCTGCAGGCGTGTGGCCGGGCCGGAGAGCGTGAGCGACGCCATGAACTTGTCGCCAGCCCCGAACAACGGCGTGGCGAAGGCCGCGGTATAGATGTCGCGCACGCCGGCGGTGAACCATGGCAGCGGCTCGTCGCGCCGCGCCGATTCATCTTCCTTCCCCCAGTACTTGAGCACCGACCCGATTGCGGTGTCGTCGAGCGGCAGGATGGTGCCGGGCAGGCGCGTCTCGCGCAGGCCTTCGCTGGGCTCGGCGCGATACAGGCACATGCGCTGCTCGTCGCCGTGCAGCACGTAGTACGACGCGCTTTCCCTGGTCGCCAGCGCCAGCTCCTGCAGCACGGGCTCGATGACCGAGCCCAGCTGGAACGACTGCTCGTACAGCTTGCCCAGATACAGCACGCGCGGCCCCAGCGCATAGCGCCCATCGGCCGTGCGCACCACATAGCTCATCCGCTCCAGCGAATTCAGCAGACGGAACACCGTCGTCTTGTGCATGCCGGAGGTGCTGGAAAGCTGCGCCAGCGACTGGATCTCTGCGCCAAGGCGGAAGCAGTCCAGCAAACCAAGCGCCTTTTCGACGGCGGCTACCCCATGGTTACTCATCTCTTATTCCGGTACGTGATTTCGAGCATTGTACTGTGTACAACGCCATTTTGTACGGTACAAGGGTAAACGCCAGATGGAGCCGCGACTTTAAACGGACTATAGTTGTCTCAAATTTATGAAACGCGGTTGTACACAGTACAACGCAACAAGAAACGGAGACAACCAATGCGTCAAGTCCGATTCCTTCTCGCCACGGCGTTCGCGATGACGGCCATCTCCGCCCACGCGGCCTGGCCCGATGACCGGCCCATCGAGGTCTACGTCGGCTTTGCCGCCGGGGGAGGCACGGACCTGCTGGCGCGCGCCATGACGCCGTTCCTGCAGAAGCATCTCGGCGGCAAGGCCCGCATCGTGGTGGTGAACAAGCCGGGCGCCTCGGGCGAGATCGCGTACTCGGCGCTGTCGCGGGCGGCGGCGGATGGCTACACCATCGGCATCGTGTCGACGCCATCGCTGCTGACCATTCCGATCCAGCGCAAGCCCAAGTACGACCCCGCCAGCATCGTGCCGCTGGCGCGCGTCATTGATGACCCGACCATGTTCGTCGTCGCGGGCGATAGCAAGCTGGCGTCGATGGCGGATCTGGTCAAGCAACTGAAGGCCAATCCGGAAGGCCTGTCGATGGGCAGCAACGGCATTGGCACGAATGGCCATATGGCCGCCCTGGCCCTGCAGCAGGCCACTGGCGCCCGCGTCAATCACATTCCGTTTGCCGGGACGTCGCAGACCAAGACGAGCCTGCTGGGTCACCACATCGATGTGATGGCAATGAGCACCACCGAATTCACCGAGGCCGATCGCGCTTCGAAGGATGTGAAGTTGCTGGCGCAACTGGGCAACGAACGCCGCCCGGGCCTGGTGGCGGATGTGCCGACCGCCCGCGAGCAGAAGCTCGACATCACGATTTCGTCCGAGCGCGGCTTCGCGGCACCACGTGGCCTGCCGCCGGAGATTGCAAAGCGTCTGCAGGACGCCATCGAGGCCACGACAAAAGACCCCGAATTCCTGGCCCGCGCCGTCAACGAGGCGCGCGGCATCTCCTATCTGTCCGGCGCCGCGTGGACGCAGCACATGGCCACGCAGCGCGGCAAGTTCGAAAGCCTCTGGAAGATCGCTTCCACGAAGTAAGCCCCTTAGTTGCACCCCCTTGTCTGTCCGCCATATCTGGAGTCGTACATGAGCACCCAAGCCAAAACATCCCCTGCCATCCGCCGCGATTTCGAGCGCGTTTCGCCTGAACTGGTGGCGCGTGCGTCGAACTTCCAGGCCGCCATCCTGGCCGATGTGGTGGGCCGTCGCGGCACGCTGAACGCCCGCGTGCAGGGCCTGTCGCCCGCCATGAAGGTGTGCGGCCCGGCGCTGACCGTCGAAGTGCGTCCCGGCGACAACCTGATGTTCCACGTGGGCTTGGCGCTGGCCAAGCCCGGCGACGTGATCGTGGTCGACGGCAAGGGCGACCAGACCGCTGCCCTGTGCGGCGAAATCATGGCGACGCAGGCGCAGGCCTCGGGCCTGGCCGGCTTCGTGATCGATGCCGCCGTGCGCGATTCTCACGAACTGGCCCATGGCCCGTTCCCGGTGTTCTCCGCCGGCACCAACCCGTGCGGCCCCACCAAGGCCATCGGCGGCCTGGTCAACTGGCCCGCTTCGGTGGCCGGCGTTGCCGTCAATCCGGGCGACCTGATCGTTGGCGATGCCGATGGCGTGGTGGTCATCCCGCGTGAAGACGTGCCAGCCATCCTGGAACTGGCCCAGAAGAAGGTGGATGCCGAAGCGAAGCGCATTGCCGCCATCAAGGCCGGCGACCTGCGTCCGGGCTGGCTCGACAAGGAACTGCGCGCCGCCGGCGTGCTGGCCGAAGGTGAATCGCTGTGAGCATCATGCAGAAACCTGTTTTGCTGGTCATGGGCAATGACCTCGCGCCGCAGGCGCTGGAACTGCTCAAGGACTTCGACGTGTGCTTCGCCGGCAAGCAATGCAGCGAGGAAACCGTGCTGGCGCTGGCGAAGGAAAAGGACCCGGTGGCCATCATCGTGCGCTACGGCAAGGTGGGGGCGACGATCATGGATGCCGCGCCTTCCCTGAAGGTGATCTCCAAGCACGGCAGCGGCATCGACGTGATCGACCAGCCCGCCGCCGCGCAGCGCGGCATCGCGGTGAAGGCGGCGGTGGGCGCCAATGCCGCAGCCGTGGCCGAGCACGCGTGGGCGCTGATCCTGGCCTGCGCCAAGGCCGTGCCGCATCTGAACGCGCGTATGCGCGCCGGTCATTGGGACAAGTCGACCCACAAGACCATCGAACTGAACGGCCGCACGCTGGGCATCGTGGGTCTGGGCGAGATCGGCCGCCGCGCCGCGGTGACCGGCGTGGCACTGGGCATGCGCGTGATCGCGTTCGATCCCTATGCGAAGACCGTGCCCCAGGGCGTGACGCTGGTGGACCTGCCGCAGATCTATCGCGAAGCCGACGTGGTGTCGCTGCATTGCCCGCTGACCGACGACAACCGCGGCATGCTGAACCGCGAGACGCTGGCCCAGTTCAAGGACGGCGCGATCCTGGTCAATACGGCGCGCGGCGGCCTGATCGACGAACCGGCACTGGCCGAGGCGCTGTCCAGCGGCAAGCTCTACGCGGCTGGCCTGGACAGCTTCGCAGTGGAGCCGATGACGGTGCCGCACCCGTTCCAGCAGATTCCGAACCTGATCCTGTCGCCGCACATTGGCGGTGTCAGCGATGCGGCCTACGTGAACATGGGCGTTGGCGCGGCGAAGAACGTGCTGGCCGTGCTGCAGGACGCCGCCACGGCGGTGTAAGGGGAGCCTCAGGCTTCCCAGGATAGAAACAGGCGTCGCGGTGGGTCTGGCCCCAGGCCGGGCCCGCCGCAGGCGCCAGGAGACAACGATGTTGCATCGCGCATTTTCCCGCATGGCGGCGCCACTGGCCGCCGCCACAGTACTGGCCGGCCTGGGCGTGCCCGCGCAGGCGGCTTATCCCGACAAGCCCGTCCGGATCGTCGTGCCCAACCCGCCGGGCGGCGCCGTCGATGTGGTGACGCGCAAGGTGGCGCAGAAACTGACCCAGCAGACGGGCCAGAGCTTCGTGGTGGAGAACAAGCCGGGAGCATCGGGCACGATCGGTACCACGCAGGTCGTGAACGCGCCGGCCGATGGCTACACGCTGCTGGCGAACGACAATTCGTACACGACGCTGCCTTACGTATTCAAAAAGCTGAACTGGGACCACCAGACCGCCCTGGTCCCGATCGCACCGTTTGCGTTCTCGCCGGTGGTGGTGGGCGTGAAGGCCGATTCGCGCTTCAAGGACTTGCAGTCGCTGGTCAGCTACGCCAAGGCGCATCCGGGCGAAGTCACGTTCGGCACCGGCGGCCCCGGCAGCTCGCCGCACTTTGCCGCCGAGGCGTTCCAGCAGGCCGCCGGCATCAAGCTGATGCACGTGCCGTACAAGGGTGCTGGCGAGGCGATGGTGGGCCTGCTGGGCGGCAGCGTCGATCTGCTGGTGGTGTCCACGCCGACCGCGCTGGCGCCGGTCAAGGGCAACCAGATGCGTCTGCTCGGTATCAGCGGCAAGCGCCGGGTCGATGTGTTCCCGAACGTGCCCACGTTTGCCGAAGCCGGCGTGCCGGCCTTCAGCCTGTTCAACTGGTCGGGCCTGGCCGCGCCGAAGGGCACGCCCAGCGAAGTCATCGCCCAGCTGCAGGCGGAGATCCAGAAGGCGCTGCAGGCGCCCGACATGAAGGAATTCCTGGCAAAGATGGGTTCGCAGCCGGGCAACCTGGACAGCCCCGCGTTTGCGCAGCTGATCCAGCGGGAAACGGCGCAATGGGCCACCGTTGCACAGAAAGCCAATATCGAAAAGCAATAGCCATCATGATGCTGCTTCAGTCCCCCAGCGTGCGCGACGCCACCGTGCTTACCCGCCTGCCGGAAGCGTTTCGCCGGCAGGATCGTGACAACGCCTGGTCGCTGGCAAATCGCGGCGGCGCGGTTACCGATTCGTTCCTGGAAGGCCCGGTCTGGGCGGACGGCCATCTCTGGGTGACCGATATTCCCTACGGCCGGATCTTCCGCGTGTCGCTGCACGGCGACTGGGAGCAGGTGGCCGAGTACGACGGCGAGCCCAACGGCATGAAACGCCTGGCCGGCGGCGATTTCCTGATTACCGACTACCGGAACGGCCTGATGCGGCTCGACGCCCGCACCGGCACCGTGACGCCGTTCCTGGAGCGGCGGAATTCGGAGCGCTTCCGTGGCGTGAACGACCTGACCTTCGACTCGGCCGGCAACCTGTATTTCACGGATCAGGGCCAGACCGGCATGCACGATCCCACGGGCCGCGTGTATCGCCTGGCGCCTGACGGCAGGCTCGATGTGCTGCTGACCAATGCGCCCAGCCCGAACGGCCTGGTGCTGTCGCCCGACGAGAAGGTGCTGTATGTGGCAATGACACGCGGCAACTGCGTGTGGCGCGTGCCATTGCAGGCCGATGGCTCGGTCAGCAAGGTCGGCCAGTTTTTTACGTCGTACGGACCAAGCGGCCCCGACGGCCTTGCCATGCGCGCCGATGGCTTCCTGCTGGTGGCCAATCCGGGGCTGGGCCATGTCTGGGTGCTCAACCATCGTGCCGAGCCGGTTGAAGTGATTCGTACCCCCGTGGGCGCATCGCTGACCAACCTGTGCTTCGGTGGTGCCGACGGCAGGACGCTGCTGATGACCGAGTCCACGACCGGTTCCGTCCTGTGCGCGGAGATGCCGGAAGGCGGCGCGCCGGTGCATGGCGGACGCGTCGCATGAACGCCGCTCCCACCGCCGTCATGGCTTTCGCGGGCGCCTGCGACTGCCCTATGCACATCTACGACAGCCGCTATCCGGTGGCGCCCGGCGCGAAGCTGCGCCCGGCCGCTGCCTCGGTCGACGACGACCGGGTGGCGGCATGGTGTCGCTGGTCGGGCTGATCACGACGTATACGGGCAGCTAGGGCCTGGCGCTGTTGCCGCCAGCGCGTATGCCGATTGACGGATTGACTGCGGCGGCACTTGTGGTGTCAGATGTGCCACGGCAGGCACTTGCCGGCTTTCCATCCGCTTACTACAGGTGAACGACTGATGCTGCTGACCTCCGATGCCAAGGGCGTGTTCCCGATCGCGCCCACCCCGTTCTTTGACGATGGCACCATCGATACGGCTTCCATCGACCGCATGATGGACTTCTACGCCGGCTGTGGCTCGACTGGCGTGACGGTGCTCGGTCAGCTTGGCGAGGCGTCCAAGCTGGAGCACGCGGAATCGCTCGACGTGGCGTCGCGCGTGATCGCCCGCGCCGGCAAGCTGCCGGTGGTGGTGGGCGTGTCGGCTCCGGGCTTTGCCGCCATGCGCGCACTGACCCGCGACGTCATGGACCGTGGCGCGACCGGCGTCATGATCGCGCCGCCCAACACCCTGCGTACCGACGACCAGATCGTGGGCTACTACCGCCAGGCCGTGGAGGCCATTGGTGCCGACGTGCCGTTTGTGCTGCAGGACTACCCGCTGACTTTCTCGGTGCAGATGACGCCCGGCGTGATCCGCCGCATCGTGCAGGAACTGCCGTCGTGCGTGATGCTGAAACACGAGGACTGGCCCGGCCTGGAGAAGATCTCCACGCTGCGCGCCTTCGAGGCCGAGGGTTCCATGCGGCATATCTCGATCCTGTGCGGCAATAACGGGCTGTTCCTGGACTACGAGATGGAGCGGGGCGCCGATGGCGCCAACACGGGCTATGCGTTTCCCGACATGCTTTGCGACGTGGTGCGCCTGAGCCAGGAAGGCCAGCGCGAGGCCGCACACGATCTTTTCGACGCGCACCTGCCGTTGCTGCGGTACGAGCAGCAACCGGGCGCCGGCCTGGCAGTCCGCAAATATGTGCTGATGCGCCGGGGCATCCTGGCGTCCGCGGCGCAGCGCAAGCCGTCCGCGCCGATGAGCGCCAAGGCCAGGACCGAAGTCGACCATCTGCTGGCCCGGCTGGCACGCTTCGATCCCCGGGCGGGGCAACTGGCGGGGTGATATCCGTGGCGCGCGGCGCTGCGTTTCAGCGCAGGAACACCCCGAGCCCTTCGTGGTCGTAATACTCCAGCCACACCCGGTCGCTCGCAAATGCCGCCTGCGAGATCGTGCCCGGTGTGGCGTTCTCGTTATGGAGCGTGAACGTGAAGACGTCGCCGTCCCAGTGTGTCAGTGACAGGGTCAGCGGCCTGGCGCCCAGCGTCATGACCAGTGCGCCGCCCTGTTCGGTGACCTGCAGCGGGCCGTAGTAGTCGTTGCGATAGGTGCCGGTGTAGGTCGACAGCGCCCGCGCCGGCAGCGGGCTGGCCGGCGGCGACTGGCCCACCAGACGGCCTTCGGGCAGCAGCAGCGGCGCCAGGGCATCGGTGAAGATGGCCCCCCAGTCGCGGCGGAAGGCGCCGTATTGCACCAGGTCGAAAAACTGCGCGTTCAGCGTCTCGGGGATGCCGATGGGGTAGCCGTTGGTCAGCGTGACGATGGCCAGGTTCAGCGCCGGCACGACGGTAAAGCTGGTGGCGGCACCCACGGCAAACGCGCCCGAATGGCTGTAGGACGTCAGGCCCAGTTCGGTGGTGCCGACATTGAAGCCGTAGCCGTACCAGCTTGCCGGGCGGCCGTTGGCGGGCGGGCCGCTTTGCATCTGCTGCGCCAGTGCGGGTGCCAGGGCCGCTGCATCGACGATGCGCTGGCCGGCAAACTCGCCCGTCGCCAGCAGCATGATCAGCCATTTTGCCAGGTCGTTGACTGACGAACTGACGCCGCCCGCCGGCGATTGCGCATCGGGCATGGTTCCCATGCCCTGCACCCAGGCGCCGTTGACCTTGACATGGCCGAGCGCGCGGTTGTCGCGGGCAGCAAAATCTGCGTAGCGCGAACTGGTGCGCATCATGCCCAGCGGCTGGTAGATGGCCTGCTCCGACAGCGTGGCCCAGTCGATGCCGGCTGCGGTTGCCACGGCCTCGGCCCCGGCCGTCATGCCGAAATTGGTGTACGCGTACGCGGTGCGCAACGGGTGCACGGGCAGGAAGCGCAGGCGCGTCAATACTTCGCGGCGGTCGTAGCCCATGTCTTCGAGCCGGTCGCCCGCATGGTCGGGCAGCCCCGAACGATGCGCGTAGAAGTCGCCGACGGTCACGGCCTGTGTGGAATCGGCATCCGACAGTGCAAACCAGGGCAACTGCGCGATGACGGGCGTGTCCCACTGGATGCTGCCGCGCCCCACCTGACGCGCCACCACCGTGGCGCCGATGGGCTTGGATACCGACGCCAGCTGGAACACGGTGTCGGCATCGACGGGCGCTGGATCGGTCACCAGCCGCCGTCCGAACCCCCTGGCATACACGGTCTGGTTGCCGCGTACCACGGCAATGGCCATGCCGGGCACGCCGGAGCTGGTCATCAGGTTGGCAGCCAGTGTGTCGACCTGGGCGATGGCCTGGGTGATCTGTGCCTCGGGCACGGGAGCAGGGGCGGGCGCCGGTGCAGGGGCCGGGTCGTCGCTGCCGCCACAGGCGGGCAGGGTGGGGACCAGCGCGCCGGTCAGGGCGGCGCCCAGGAAGCGGCGACGATCTTGCAGTTTGCCCACGGCGGTTCTCCTTGCTGGCAATGCTCGAAGTGCGGAAAGTGCTGCGGATGCGCGTCGCGCGCAGACAGACAAGAACCACTGTAGGCGACACTGGCCGGTGCCGGATGTGCCGTGCCCAACGTAGGCGCCCGCTGCTGGCGCCGATCTGTTTCATTTCCGTTACGATTCGTTGCAATGCCGGATCCGCGAGCCGGGGTGCCGGCCCTATGCTTCAGGCATCACCGTGCCCTGAGGAGAGGCTCGTCATGAAAATCAGAAGCCCGCTTGATCTGGCGAAAATCCTGGCCGTACTACCGGCTTCGTTTATTGTCGTCGCGTGCGGCGGCGGAGACGGCGGCGGCAGCGACAACACGACTTCCACCAATGGCACGCTGCATGTGTCAATGACCGATGCCCCGGCCTGCGGCTTCGACCACGTCTTTGTCACGGTCAGCAAGGTGCGCGTGAATGCGAGCAACTCGGCGGGCGACAACGATGGTGGCTGGACAGATATCGCGCTGGCGACGCCGCAGCGGGTCGACCTGTTGTCGCTGACGAACGGCGTGCTGTTCGATCTGGGGCGGGCGCCGCTGCCGGCCGGCCAGTACCAGCAGGTGCGCCTGGTGCTGAGCGCCAACCAGGGCAATTCGCTGGCGAATGCAGTGGTGGTGTCCGGAACGACTGCCGAACTGCCGCTGGCTACGCCCAGCGCCACGCAGAGCGGGTACAAGATCATCCAGCCATTCACGGTGCCGGCCAATACGCTGGTCGACCTGATCCTGGACTTCAACGCCTGCAAGTCCATCGTCCAGCAGGGCAACGGCGGATATAGCCTGAAGCCCGTGGTCACCGCCACGCCGATGACGGTCAGCGGTTCGATCACCGGCTTTGTGGCGACTGCGCAGGCTGGGGCCACCGTCTACGCGGAGCAGAACGGCAAGATCGTGCGTGGCACCGTGGCCGATGCCAGCGGGAAGTTCGTGCTGACGCCGCTTGTGCAAAGCAGCACCGGCGGTAACTATGACGTGGTCATCGTCGACAACAAGCTGCCGTCCGGCCACGCCACCGGCATCATCGGTGCCGTGCCGGTCACCGCCAGCGCCACGACATCGGTCGCCACGGCTGCGTCGCCAATCACGCTGCCGGCATCGACGACCAATACGGTGTCGGGCACGGCCACGGCGTCGGCGCAGGCTGCCGTGCGCGCGCTGCAGACCATCGGGTCGGTGTCGTACGAAATTGCCTCGGCCAATGCCAACCTCGATACGGGCGCCTATTCGCTGGCATTGCCGGCCGCCGCGCCGCTGTTCGGCACCTACAGTACGACGTTGCCGATCACGCTGTCCGCCGTGTCATCCGCCGCCGGCCAGTATTCGGTGCAGGCCACCAGCACGGGCGGGGCGACACAGACCAATAACGTCAACGTATTCAATGGCGGCCAGTCCGGCGTCAACTTCAGTTTTTAAAACAGGCGACTGACACGGGCATTTGCCCTGCATACCATGAAAACCATCCTCATCATGATTGTCACCGGCGTGACGCTGCTTGGCGGCTGCGCCTATTACGTGCCCGACCATGGGCCGGCCGCCCATCCGCAAGGCGGCCCAGGCAACGGATTCTGCCCGCCGGGCCAGGCCAAGAAGGGCAACTGCTGATCCTTGCCGCTGCCAGCGGCCACGACGGCCGGTCCTCTGACCGGCCGTTTCCTTGTTGCCGCGCAGCAGCGTAGTGCAAACGAGAAGCGGCGGCTTCAGTGCAACCATTCGTAACCGCCGCTATTGACGCCGATCAGGCGCGCCGGGCGGTCAGCCACTTGTCGGTGGTCAGCGGTTCGGTGCAGATGCGTACCTCGCCGATCTGGCCCAGGAAGCCGTTGGACGGCGCGTTGTTGTAGACGCCGCCGCCGATGAACATGCGGCTGGCGGCCGTGACGAAGGCGATGCCGCGCGTATTCGACGCGTTGCGCAGCACCGGGGCGCCTTCCACGTACATCACCGTCTCGTTGGTCGCGGGATCGTTCACCACGGCCACATGCACCCATTTGCCTGCAATGATCTCGCCCGACCAGTTGGCGGCGGGGTTCTTTGTGCCGGTGGTGCTGGGCGTCACCTCCCATTGCACTTCGCGCAGGCTGGAGATCGCGAAGATCAGCGGGCTTTCGCTGGCGTCGCCGCTGCCAAAGCCGGTAACGTTACCGCGCCGGCCTTCGCGCTCCATGATGTTCATCCACGCGTTGTTGGCGGCCGTCCACGTGGCCGGCAGCTTGATGAACGCCTCGACCGTATAGCCGGTGTCGAAGGTCAGCGCGTTGATCGCCGCGGTGGTCTGCGTGGCGAAGTAGCTCATGCGCGTCGGCGAATTGGTCGAATTCGAGAACATGACGCTGCCCGGTGCGGCCGACAGGTAGTGGTGGTCGTTGGACCACGTCATGTCGCCGAGCTGGGCGGCGCCGCCATTGGCCAGCGCTT
Organism: Cupriavidus sp. D384; assembly: GCF_001652915.1. Lineage (GTDB taxonomy): Bacteria > Pseudomonadota > Gammaproteobacteria > Burkholderiales > Burkholderiaceae > Cupriavidus. The sequence continues at coordinate 368,146 of NZ_BBQI01000090.1, read as the reverse complement.
CGCGCGCCACCGGGTTGGCACCCGTCACGTCGTCGATGACCTGGCCCACCGGCACGGCGGCGCCATCGGTGCCGCCGAAGAAGCGCCAGTGCGCCACGGTGGATGCCACCAGCGGATAGTCGTTCACATCGGCCGCGGGCTTCTTGTCGGTGATGGTCGGCTCGTTGTAGTTGGCGAGGATGGCCGCCTTGGCGCGGACGTTGATCGGGTCGTTGCCGGCGGCCGGGATCACGAAGCCGGGGTTGAAGCGGGCAAAGCGCGTGCGGAAATCGAAATCGATCTCGAACTGCTGGTTGCCTTCGGTCAGCACCGCCACGTCGAATTCGTTCAGCGTGCTGCTGGGCTTCTGCGGCACCCACGGCGAGAACGACAGGATCTTGATCTTGTTGTTGGTCAGGTCGAACTCGTACAGGCGCATCAGGCCGTTACCGCCCATATAGGCCATCTGGTAGTCGACCACCATTTCCTCGACCGGATTGCCGAAATTGTTCACCTTGGTCAGGTGCGCGGCGCCGTGGTAGTGGCCGTTCAGCGTCATGAAGATCTGGTCGTTGTCCTTGATCAGCTTTTCCCAGAGCATCAGGCCGTACGGCACTTCGAGCGGCGTCACGCCATCGGGGCCGATATTGAGCAGCTGGTGCGTGGACAGGATCACCGGCACCTTCGGGTGATCGGCCAGTACCTGGCGCGCCCACGTGATGGCCGCGTCAGAGGCGCGCCACGACATCGACAGCACCATGAACTGATTGCCGTCGACGTCGAACAGGTGGTACTCATGGAAGCCGGACGGATCGCGGCCACCGAAGGTGGTCTGGCGCTGCGCGCGCGTGGTGGGGAACGTCTTCAGGTACGGCTCGTTGGCAAGGTTGCGCTGGGCATCGGTGTTCGATGCCTGGCTGCTGGCATTCACGTAGTCCACATCCGAGATCACATCGTGGTTGCCGGCCAGGATGGAGTAGGGCGCGTTGGCGCGCTCCAGCACGTTCATGGCCTCGTCCGCGATCTGCCACTGCAGCGGCTTGCCCTGCTGGTCCACCACGTCGCCCAGATGGATCGTGAACGGAATGCGGAAGCTGGCGGCGTTCTGCGTGATCCACTTGGTCTGGGCCAGGAATGGCGTGGAACCGTACTTGCGCTGGAACTGCAGGTTCTCGTCGGTGGTGGCGTAGCGCGAGTAAAACTGCGTATCGGGCAGCACGGCCAGCGCAAAGCTTGAAACCTTGCCCGCTGGCGTCGTGCCGCCGGGGGCGGTGGCGCCGGGCGTGGCCGATGATCCTGCCGGCGCATCGTCGCCGCCACCGCAGGCGGCCAGCAAGGCTGCCGAACCGCCCAGGGACATGCCCAGGCCAGCGCGCAGCAACAGGCGGCGCTGACGGTCTGGAATCCCTTCGAGCGCACGGGTGTCGAGCGGCAGTGCAGGGGTGTACGGCTTCTTGCTGGTCATGACGGCGTTCCTCGGTCTTGCGTTCTTGAAAAGCGGCAAGTGTCTGGAATCTGCGTGACATGGCGTTGATGGAAATGTGACGAAATCGTTGCGGCGCTGCGCACAGGCAACCACCCGACGCGCCGCAAACGGGCGTCGCAATGTGTCTGCGTGTCTCATACAACTTCCCCCGGAGCCGCTTGTCTCCCAATGCAGGGATAACACCGAGAAAACCGGAGACGAAGGCAAATACATCACAACGTGATGCTAAATGTAAGGTTGATGGAAGCTTCATGAAAGGCCCTTGGAAGACATCGTTTGTAGATTTCCGCTTGACCCGCATGCGCGGGCAATGAAGGAGACAAACGATGTTCGATCGCCGTATCCAACCCTCGCAGCACGACTGCAGGAGGGCCGACCAATGAGCCAGGCACATCGCTTCAAGAAGGACTACTACGGTGGTGCGCTGATGGTGCTCGTCGGTCTGGCCGCCGTGGCCGCCGGCCTGCAGTACCACACCGGCACGCTCAGCCGCATGGGCCCCGGATTCTTCCCTGTTGCCGTGGGCGCGCTGCTGGCATTTGTTGGCGTGCTGATCGCCAGTTCTGCACGGGGTCAGTCGGCATCGCAGGCGGAACAGCCCGCAGGGCACGGTCACGGCCATGCGGCCCCCGACCTGCGCGGCACGGTCTGCATCGTGCTGGGCACCCTGGCGTTCCTGCTGTTCGGCGTGTACGGCGGCATGATTCCGGCCACGTTTGCCATCGTCTTTATTTCCGCGCTCGGTGATCGCAACAACAACATCAAGCAGGCGGCTGCTCTGGCCGTGGCGATGTGCGTGATTGCCGCAGCGGTGTTCTCGTGGCTGCTGCAGATCCAGTTGCCGTTGTTTACCTGGGGGGGCTGAGCCATGGTTTCCAATGCCTTGCATGATCTCTGGTTCGGCTTCGGCGTAGCGTTCCAGGGCAGCAACCTGATGTGGTCGTTCTTTGGCGTGCTGGTCGGCAACCTGATCGGCGTGCTGCCCGGCATGGGCGCGCTGTCGGCCATCTCGATCCTGCTGCCGCTGACGTACGTAATGCATCCGGTGCCTGCCATCCTGATGCTGGCCGGCATCTTCTACGGATCGCAGTACGGCGGCGCCATCGGCGCCATCCTGCTCAACCTGCCGTCGCACCCGCCGCACGCGGTGACGTGCCTGGACGGCTATCCGATGACGCGCGCAGGCAAGGGCGGTACCGCGCTGGGCATCACGATGATCTGCTCGTTCTTTGCGGCATCGGTGGGCATCCTGGTGATGATCTTCGCGTCGCCGCTGCTGACCGCCATCGCATTCAAGTTCGGCCCGGCGGAGATTTTCTCGATCATGCTGCTGGGGCTGCTGGCCGGATCGACCATGTCGCGCGGATCGCCGCTCAAGGGCGTGGCGATGACGCTGTTCGGCCTGCTGTGCGGCGTGGTGGGTACCGACGTGAACACCGGTACGTTCCGTTTTGCGCTGGGGATTCCCGAGCTGAGCGACGGCCTGGAACTGGTGGCGATCGCCATGGGCCTGTTCGGCGTGGCCGACTTCATCCTGAACGTCAACCGCATGACCGCCGTGACCAGCAATGCCAAGCTGCGTATCCGCGACATGCGTCCGAGCATGGCCGAGCTGAAGCAGGCGTTCTGGCCGATGGTGCGTGGCACTGGCGTGGGCACGCTGTTCGGCGCCATGCCGGGCACCGGCCCGACCATCACCACGTTCGTGGCCTATGCGCTGGAGCGCAAGATCTCGAAGACGCCCGAGAAGTTCGGCACGGGCATGATCGCTGGCGTGGCCGCGCCCGAGGCATCGTCGCATTCGAAGACGCAGGTCGACTTCATCCCGACGATGAGCCTGGGCATTCCCGGCGACGCGGTGATGGCGCTGATCCTGGGCGCGCTGATGATCCAGGGCATTGCCCCGGGTCCGCAGCTGATCAGCGATCACCCGGACATCTTCTGGGGCCTGATCGCCAGCTTCTGGATCGGCAACGTGATCCTGATGATCCTGAACGTGCCGATGATCGGCGTGTGGGTCAAGCTGCTGCAGGTGCCGTATCGCTACTTGTTCCCGTCGGCCATGTTCTTTATCGCGGTGGGCGTGTTCAGCACGCAGAGCAGCCTGTTCCAGATCTGGGAAGTGCTGGCTTTCGGCCTGATCGGCGCATTGCTGATGTACCTGGAGTTCTCGGTGGCGCCGATCCTGCTGGGCTTCGTGCTGGGACCGATGGTCGAGGAGAACTTCCGCCGTGCGCTGCTGCTGTCGCGTGGTGACCTGTCGGTCTTTATCCAGCGCCCGATCAGTTGCACCTTCGTGGTGATCTCGGTGCTGCTGGTGACGGCGGTGACGTGGTCGGCATGGCGCGGTCGCGGCGGAAAGAGCAAGCCGGTGGTCGAGGTGCCCGATTCCGGCCTGGCCGTGAACGAATAAGAAAACAGGGGTCTCAAGACGGTGCCGGGCGCTGCGCAAGCAGCGCCCGTTTTCTTTGGTGCCGCCCGAGGCCGTCGCCGGATCGATGTTGCGGTTCCCGGGGCGGGGCAGGGCATCGCGCTGTGCAGCGACATCGTGGTGGCCGGCCTGCCAGACCGTGGCGCGCTTCGCAAGGCACATTCCCATGCGCTGCCCGGGTGCCGGCCTGACGGGCGGCAGCGCATGCGGGTTTTTGCCTAACCATTCGTAAGATCCCGTGCATTGAGCCGCGTGCGCTGCGGGTCTAGAATGTCGCGATCGCCTGCCGGGCGGATGCATCACATGCGGGTGCACTCCACTGCCCGGTGGCACACAAAAGGTACTAGCGGGACGCGCGCCAGCCTTCGGGCGCGGCATGACCACGACGATCCCGCAGCCCAGGAGACTTGTGTATGGAACACGCTGCGGCCGCCCGGCCATCGCGCACCGCGAATCCCAATGCGGCACCGACCACGGTGCCCAAGGTGCGGCTCTATGTGGAGCGTCCCGAAGAGAAGAAGGAAGACTGGTTCGTCAATGTCGGCCACGTGACCGAGCGCGGGCGCTGGAAGACCGAGCCGCACGCGCATCCGGCCTATGGCCAGGTGATCTTCGTGCGCAGCGGCAAGGGCGTGATGAACCTGGAGGGCAGCAGTGTGGCATTCGAAGGCCCGTGCGCGCTGCTGCTACCCACCGAGTGCGTACACGGGCTGGACTACGAGATCGATGTCGACCGCTGGGTGGTGACCATCGAGGTCACCTACCTGGCGCAGCTCAATGCCAAGCTGCAGGCGTTCGTGCAGCTCTGGTCGTCGCCGCGCATGATTTCACTGGCGTATTCTGCCGATGCAGAGATCGAGTTCCACCGGCTGATCCGCAGCCTGGAGCAGGAAATCCAGTCGCAGTCGGTGGGCCATGTGGTGGGCACCGAGGCGTTGCTGACCACGCTGCTGCTGATGCTGCTGCGCGGCACCACGCTGGACATGGCGGGGGGCGATGGCACGGCACGGCACGACGTCCGTCTGGCCGAGCGCTTCCGCGAACTGATCGACCAGCACTACCGGGACAACCTGTCGCTGCAGGACTATGCATCGAAGCTGGCCGTGTCGCCGGTGCAGCTGCGTGCCGCGTGCGCGTCGGCCACGGGGCAGAGCCCGACCAAGCTGATCCATGCGCGCATCGTCACCGAAGCCAAGCGCAGCCTGATCTTCGGTGACATGTCCGTGGAGCAGATCGCGTTCTGGCTCGGTTTTGCCGATGCCGCCTACTTCACGCGCTTTTTCCGCAAGGAAGTGGGCCAGGCGCCGAGCCAGTTCCGCATTGCAGCGCGCCAGCAGCCTACTTCACAAAAGTCAGGCTGACGGGCGAGGGCACTTCGGCGGCATGGCCGGTATCGGTCAGCTTGCCGGAAGCGGGGTCGACGGCAAACACGCTGACCCTGCCGCTGCGCTGGTTGGCGACCAGCATCCACTTGCCGGAGTCATGGATGGCGAAGTGCCAGGGCCGTTCACCGCCCGATGGCACGCGCTGCACCAGCGACAGCTCTCCCGAGCCGGCGGCGACGCGATAGACCACCATCGTGTTTTCGCCCCGATCCGCCACGTAGACATGGCGGCCATCGCGGCTGACTGCGAGTTCCGCACCACTCCTGACCCCTTCGAAGGCGGTGCTGCTGACCGCTTGCGTCTGCACCGCCGTCAGCGTGCCGCGTGCGGCGTCCCAGCGTAGCGTGACGATTTCGGCGGTCAGTTCGCTGAGCAGGTAGGCAATGCGTCCGTCGGCCCCGAACGCCATATGCCGCGGGCCGCTGCCGGGCGTGGCGACGAACGGCGCCGGATTGGCCGCGTCGTCGCGCGACAGCTCGTGCGTGGCCCGGTCGAAGCCGTACACAAACACGCGATCGGCGCCCAGATCGGATACCAGCGCAAAGCGCCCCGAAGGGTCGATGACGATGCCGTGCGCGTGCGCGCTGGTCTGGCGCCGATGCGGCCCCGAGCCCGTTTCCTTGATGGTCGAGACGCGCGCGCCCAGGCTGCCATCGGGTTGCACGGCAATGCTCGACGACGACCCGCCCCCGAAATTGGCCGCGAGCAGCGTCATCGACGGCACATCCAGCGACAGATAAGTGGTGCCGCTGCCGCCGCTGGCTACCTCGTTGATGCGCGTCAGCGCGCCGGTCTGCCGGTGCACGGCAAACGCGGTCACGCTGCCTTCGCGCGTGTTGTCGTCGTCCACCGCATAGAGCACCGGCAGCTTCGGATGTGCAAGCGTCCAGGTGGAGCGCAGCCCTTCGGCCACGGTGCCAAGCGCGCCCAGCGTGCCGGTGGCGGCGTCGAAGCGCAGCGTGCGGATCTGGCGCTCCTGCATGCCGACATAGACCAGTTCGCCTTGTGCGGCGCCCGGCGGGCCTGGCGCCGGAGAGGCGGCCAGCAGCGGCGCCACGGGTATGCCCGATACGGCCAGCGCCGCCAGCGCGCCGCACCGCTTCAAGGTCTGCCTGCGGGAAATCAGCGTCATTGTTCTTTTCGTGTGGTGTCAGGGTGATTTCAGCGCGAGAAGCGTAGGCCACGCCTGGCCGTGCGTCCTTGCACAAAACGCAGCTTTGCTGGCACTTCCTGTCCGGCTCAGGGATGACCCCTAGCCGCGCGCGTGGGCCTGTGGCGGCCATTGTGCCCCGACTTCGCGTCCGTTCACAAAAGTCCCAGTGAATCTCTGTTTTGTGTAGGGACGCGGCGCTGCGTGCTCAATATTCTTGCTCTCCATCGAGACGACGCGTCCGGTGCCAGCCCCGTGATCTGGTGCGGCGGACGCGAGATACCCAAAGGAGAAGCAGTTGGCAAAGAAAGTCCCGCTCAAGATCGCGATTGCCGAGCACCCGCATACCTCGGCCATCCGCAACGGCACCATTCCCATCGAAGGCGTGGATGCCGAATTCATCACGGTGCAGCCGCAGATCGGCGCCTTCCGCCGCATGGTGCGCGATGTCGAGTTCGATGTCTGCGAACTGGCGCCCACCACCTACATCATTGCCCGTGCCTACGGCGCGCCGTTCGTGGCGCTGCCGGTCTTCGTGGTGCGCCGCTTCCACCACGGCGGGCTGCTGGTGCGGCCCGATGCCGGCATCCGGCATCCGAAAGACCTCGAAGGCAAGCAGGTGGGCGTGCGCGCCTACTCGGTGACCACCGGCGTATGGACGCGCCAGGTGCTGATCGACGAATTCGGGCTCGATGCCTCGAAGGTGACCTGGGTGGTCGATGACGAAGAGCACGTGACGCAGCTGGAGCTGCCGTCGAACGTGATCCACGCCCCGGCTGGCAAATCGCTGGCCGACATGATGGCCAGCGGCGAACTGGTGGCCGGCTTTGCGGCAGCGGCCGGCATCGGGCGCACCGGCGCGCCGACCGGCGGCTGGAAGGAAGTCGAGGCCGATTACCCGGACCTGCTGCCCAACGCGGCCGAACTGGAATCGGAGTACTACGCGCGTACCGGCGTCTATCCGATGCACGGGACCATCGTGGTCAAGGATTCGGTGCTGGCCGAGCACCCGTGGATTGCCAGGTCGATCTACGACGCCTTTGCGCAGGCCAAGCAGGAATGGCTGGCCCGGCTCGATGCCGGCGAGGCCACCAGCGCCAGCGACAGGAAGTATCTGGAACTTCGCAAGATCGTCGGCCACGATCCGCTGCCCTACGGCCTGCCGGAAAACATCAAGACCATCGAAACGCTCGAAGCCACGGCTTTCAAGCAGGGCCTGACCCCGCGCCGCATGGCTGTCCACGAACTGTTCGTGGACCCGCTGGCCCGCTGAACCCATACGGAAACGCATCATGATCATCGACTGCCACGGTCATTTCACGACCGTCCCCGCATCGTTCCGCGCCTGGCGCGCCAAACAGGTGGATAGCGCCGACGACATCGCCAACGCGCCGCCGCTGTCGGGCGCGCATGTGTCCGACGACGAAATCCGCGAAGGCGTTGGCAACGGCCAGCTTCGACTGCAGAAGGAGCGCGGCAGCGACCTTACGCTGTTCTCGCCGATTGCCGGCCTGATGAGCCACCACCTGGGCAACGAGCGCACCAGCCTGGAGTGGGCCGAGATCTCGAACGATCTGGTCTACCGCGTCACCGAGATGTACCCCGACAACTTCGCGCCGGTGTGCCAGTTGCCGCAGTCGCCCGGCGCCGATCCGGCCAACTGCGTTCCCGAACTGCGCCGCTGCGTGGAGCAGCTGGGCTTTGTCGGCTGCAACCTGAATCCCGACCCGTCGGGCGGCTACTGGACCGGCAAGCCGATGACCGACCGCTCGTGGTATCCGCTCTACGAGGCACTGGTCGACCTGGACGTGCCGGCCATGATCCACGTGGCGGCGTCGTGCAACCCGTGCGCCCATGGCACGGGCGCGCACTACCTGAACGCCGATACGTCGGTCTTCATGCAGCTGCTGCAGGGCGACCTGTTCAAGGACTTTCCCACGCTGCGCCTCGTGATTCCGCACGGTGGCGGTGCGGTGCCTTACCACTGGGGCCGATATCGCGGCATGTCGCTGGAAATGCGCGAGCGTCCGCTGGAAGGGCTGCTCGACAACGTGTTCTTCGATTCGTGTGTCTACCACCACCCCGGCGTGGAACTGCTGACCAAGGTGATTCCGTCCAGCAACGTGCTGTTCGGCTCGGAGATGATCGGCGCGGTGCGCGGCAAGGACCCCGACACCGGCCACAACTTCGACGACACCAAGCGCTATCTGGACGCCTGCGCGGCGCTCAGCGATGCCGACCGCTACAACATCTTCGAAGGCAATGCGCGCCGCGTGTACCCGCGCCTGGATGCCCGCCTGAAGGCACGCGCCAAGCAGGGAGCCCTGGCATGACATCGCAACAGATCATCGATATCCACCCGCACATCATTTCCGACGACGAGGAACGGTATCCGCCGGCACCGCTGTTCGGCAAGCGCTCGGAATGGTCGAAGGAGCGGCCCACCACGGTCCAGACGCTGATCGCCGCGATGGATGCGGCTGGCGTTGCCAGGGCCGCGGTGGTGCATTCGTCCACCACGTACGGCTTCGACAACAGCTACGTGGTGGACGGCTGCAACCAGTATGCCGGGCGGCTGGTCGCGGTGGGCTCGGTCGACGTGCTGCAGCCCGACGCGCCGCAGCGCATCCGCGAGTGGGTGGAGCGCGGCCTGGCCGGCCTGCGCCTGTTCACGGGCGGCAGCACCAAGGACTTCGATCCGAGCGAACTGGACGATCCGCGCGCGTTTCCGGCCTGGGAGATGTGTGGCGAACTGGGGCTGACGATGTGCATCCAGACCGGTCCGGTGGGGCTGCCGCAGGTGACGGCGCTGGCGAAGCGCTTTCCCACGGTGCGCATCCTGCTCGATCACCTGGGCCGTCCCGAAGTGGCCGACGGCCCGCCGTATGCGAACGCGCAAAGCCTGTTCGACCTGGCGGCGCTGGAGAACATCTACCTGAAGCTCACGCCGCGCATCTTCGGCGATGTGAAGAAGGAGCGCGCCAGCGCCGAGACGTTCTTCCCGCGCGTGGTGGAGGCCTTTGGCGCGGGACGGCTTGCCTGGGGATCGAACTTCCCGACCTCGCCGGGCACGCTGGCCGAGATCCTGGCAACGGCGCGCGAAGGGCTGGCCTGCCTGAACGAGACCGAGCGCGCGTGGATCTTTGGCAAGACCGCGCAAAAGCTCTATCCGGGCCTGGCCTGATCTGCCCGCCCTTGCGGGGCGGCAGCGCAGCAGGGGCAGGCCGCCGCCGATGGCGGCCTGCATGAAGCATCGCAGTGCATTCCAAATAGAAGACATGGAGACAACCCAATCAACGCGGTCGGCATCGGCATCGTCATCGACCCAGCCGCCACAGCAGGCGCTGAGCCGGTGGACGATTCTGGCGCTGCTCGCCACCGGCGTACTGATTTCCTTTGTCGACCGCACCAGTATCGCGTCGGCACTGGCCGATACGGCCTTCGTCAGGGAGTTCGGGCTGTCCAGCGTGGATCGCGGCTGGATCAACTCGGCCTTCTTCTGGTCGTACGGCCTGTTCCAGGTGCCGATGGGCTGGGTGGCCGACCGCTATGGCGTGAAATGGCCCTACGCGCTGTGCTTTGCCGCCTGGTGCGTGGCAACGGCGCTGATGGGCGCGGTCACCGCGCTGGCAGGGCTGGTGGCGATGCGGCTGGTCATCGGCATGGCCGAGGCCATCGTCATTCCGGCCAGCTACCGCTGGATCCGCAACAACTTCGACGAAAGCCAGAACGGCCTGGCCGTGGGCATCCTTGCCATGGGCAACAAGTTCGGCCCGGCCATTGGCGCACCGGTCGGAGCCTGGCTGATCGTCAACTACTCGTGGCAGTTCATGTTCGTGGCGACAGGCGTGGTGGGCCTGATCTGGCTGGCGCCGTGGCTGGTGCTGGTGCGCAACGACTTTCCGTCGAAGGCGGAGCTGGCGGTGGCGCATCGCAAGGCCAGCGCGGTGTCGCTGGGCAGCATCCTGGCAAGTCCGGTGGTGTGGGGTGGCCTGATCACGAACTTCTGCTACGGCTACTTCACGTTCTACTGCATGAGCTGGATGCCGGCCTACCTGGTGGAGCAACGCGGGCTGTCGCTCAAGGAGTCGGGCGTCTACACGTTTGTCAGCTTCGCGGGCATTGCCATCGTGGCCGCCGTGGCGGGCTGGGCCGCGGATCGGATCATCGCCCGGGGCCACGACGCGGTGCGGGTGCGCAAGATCTTCATCATCGGCGGCTTTATCGGCGGCTGCACGGTGCTGCTGGGCGCCCAGGCCAGGTCGCTGGAGATGGCGCTGTTCTGGAACGTGCTGTCGCTGTCGCTGCTGGGCCTGACCACGGCCAACAACCTGGCGCTGTCGCGCCTGACGCTGATCCCGAAACCTGCCATCGGCCTGGTGACCGGCGTGCAGCAGGTGGCTACCAGCCTGGCCGGCGGCGTGGCGGCGAGCCTGTCGGGCTGGCTGCTGCACGTGAGCGGCAGCTACGACCTGCCGATGCTGGTGATCCTGGTCTTCCTGGTGATCGGCGCGCTGGCTACCGCCATCCTGTTTCGCCCGGAATGGGCGCCACGGCTGACCGAGGCGCAGGAGCGCCCGCATGCTGCCGAGGCCTGAACACCCCTGAACCCATCAATCTTCTGAAGAATCCTTATGGCGAAAATCGTATTCGGGATGGCCGTACCGCATAGCGGCATGCTCGGCCAGGCTCCCGAGGACTGGCTCAAGAACGGCGAGCGCGACCGCGCCAACCCCGAGCTGTGGTTCCGCAACCGTACCTGGACGTACCCTGAACTGGAGGCGCACCGCGAGGCCGCCTTCGAGAAATACCTGACGCTGGAAGAGCGCACCGCGCGGGCCGCGCGCTGCCGCGTGGCGCTGGACACAATGGCCGCCGCATACCGGGAGGCCGATATCGACGTGGCGATCATCCTGGGCAAGGACCAGAAGGAAATCTTCACGGACTTCTCGCCGTCGATTGCGATCTACAGCGGCAAGGAAGTGCACAACGGCCCGCCGCAGCGCGCCGTCTACGCGCCCGATCACCATGTGGTGCACCCGTGCCATCCGCAGTTGGCGACCTACCTGATCGAATACTTCCAGCGCGAGAACTTCGACCTGACCGATCTGTTCGCCTGGCCCGACAACGTGTGGATGAAGCCGCTGCCCGAGTACCCGGTGGTGCCGCACGCGTACAGCTTTGTCTACCACCAGATCATGGGCGACAACCCGCCGCCGCATGTGCCGGTGATCATGAACTGCTTCTACCCGCCGACGCAGCCGTCGATGTCGCGTTGCATCGAGTTCGGCCGCGTGCTGCGCGATGCCATCGCGGCGTGGCCCGAAGACGTGCGGGTGGGCATCTTCGCATCGGGCGGGCTGTCGCACTTCGTCAACGACGAGGAATTCGACCACCGCATCATGAAGATGCTGGCCGATTACGACTACGACGGCCTGGCCGCCGTGGACAACCGCTCGTACCAGTCGGGCACCTCCGAGATCAAGCTCTACGTCAGCGTGATGAAGGCGCTGCAGGAAACCGGCGCCGCCATGACGCTGGTGGACTACGTGCCGTGCTGGCGCACGCCGGCCGGCACCGGCGAGGGCATGGGCTTCATGTACTGGAAGGCCTGACCGGCCTGGTTCACACATTCGTCAAGGAACAGACACCATGAGCGACAACCGCCTGAACGGCATCATCCGCGCCTTCGAATCGGGCAAGCCCGCCTACGCGGCATTCTCCAAGCTGGACAAGCAGACCGCCATCGAGATGAGCGATGCGCCCTATGACGGCGTCGTGTTCGAGATGGAACACAACCCGTACGACGTATCGGCGCTGGGCGACGCGCTGCAGTACATGCTGAACCGCAAGGCCATCGCCGAACGCGGTTCGATGGCGCCGGGCGTGACCCCGATTGCGCGCATCCCCGCCAACGGCGCCGAGATGAACCAGTCGTTCGCCAAGCAGGTGCTGGACCGTGGCTGCTACGGTGTGATCTGGCCGCACGTGTCGACGGTGGAACAGGCCTACAACGCGGTGGCCGCCTGCCGCTACGCACGGCCGAAGCACGCGCCGCTGTACGAGCCCAAGGGCATTCGTGGCGACGGCCCGGCCAACGCCGCGCGCTACTGGGGCCTGTCGATGCCCGAATACTACCGCCGCGCCGACGTCTGGCCGCTGGCACCCGAGGGCGAGATCCTGGTGGGACTGATGTGCGAGAGCACCGAGGCCATCGAGAACCTCGACGATATGCTGGCAAACGTGCCCGGCATCGGCTTCATCCTGATCGGCGAAGGCGACCTGAGCCAGCAACTGGGCTTTCCGCGCCAGTATGACCACCCCGAGGTGGCCGACGCGATGCGCCAGATCGTGGAGACCTGCCGCAAGCACGACGTGGTGGTGGGCAATCCGCACGTCAACGCCAAGAACCACAAGCGGCTGCTGGAGGAGGGCTACCGCATGCTGATGTCGGCGCCGCTCAAGAGCTACGGCGTGGCCGGCGCGGCGCGCGAGATGGCAGGCTACTGATGGAGGCCGCCATGACTTCGGCTTCCAGCACCGCCGTGACTGCCGCGCCCGATGGCGTGCCCACGCTGCGCACCAACCTGGCCGAGTACAAGGTCACGCAGGCGCTGCGCGACGGCCGCGTGTCGTCCGATCGGGTCAGGCTGGACTTCTGCGGCCCCACGCCCGCGCATAACGGCTTCAAGGCGATGGTGCGCGAGAACGCGTTCGATGCGGGCGAGCTGGCCATCGTCACGTTCCTGCAGGCGAAGGCCTACGGCAAGCCATACGTGCTGCTGCCTGCGCCGATCTCGGGCCGCTTCCAGCATCACTGCGCCGGTTTCAATATCGATTTCGGCCATCTCGACCCGAAGGACATCGAGGGGAAGCGGGTAGGGGTGCGTACCTACACCCAGACCACCGCGCTGTGGATCCGCGGCATCCTGCGCCACGAATACGGCGTGGACCTGGACAAGGTCACCTGGATGACGCTCAACGACGGGCATCTGGCCGAGTACGCCGATCCGCCCAACTGCCAGCGCCTGCCCAAGGGTTCGTCGATCCCCGACATGATGCTCGGCGGCGAGCTGGCGGCCGCGCTGCTGGGCGAGGACATGCCCCGGGACGACCGCGTGCGCACGCTGGTGCCGAACGCGCAGGACGCCGCCCGAGACTGGTTTGCGCGCGAAGGCGTGGTGCCGGTCAACCACATGTTCGTGGTGCATCAGGACATCTCGAAACAGCGGCCGGACATCGTGCGCGAACTGTACCGGATGATCGTCAAGAGCCGGGCGCAGGCCGAGGGCGGCGTGCCAGCCGTCTTTCCGCCCATCGGGCTCGAAGCCAACCGCAAGGGCATCCAGCTTGCCATCGACTGGGCGCTGGACCAGCGCATCATTCTGCGCCGCCTGTCGGTGGACGAGCTGTTCGACGACGTGACGGGCAGCCTGGGCTGACGCCGGCAGGGCGCCGCAGGCGCAGGGGAGGAAAAGCCGCACCAGAACAAGAACGGACGGCGCGCCGCCAGGCATGGCGGCGCGCCCGGCAACCAGCCGCAAATAAAAACAGAGGAGACAGAGAATGAAGCAAGGGATCGCCGCATGCGTATGCGGCGCGGCACTGGTGACCACGCCCGCATGGGCGCAGGTCGGGCAGCAACCGCAGAACGTGCCGCAGCCGACGTCCATCACGCTGTACGGACTGGTGGACGTTGGCGTCGAGTACATCCACGGTGCGCAGACCGGACCCGGCACCACGGGCAGCCAGATGCGCATGGGCTACGGCGGGGCGCCATCGCGCTGGGGCATCAAGGGCGTGGAGGACCTGGGCGGCGGGCTCAAGGCGCTGTTCACGCTGGAGGGCGGCATCATGGTCGATACGGGCGGGCAGAGCCAGTCGCGCATGTTTGGCCGCCAGGCCTGGGTGGGGCTGCAGAACGACTGGGGCACCATCAGTTTCGGCCGCCAGTACACAATGCGCTACTACGGCATGCTCGATGCCGATATCTTTGCGGCGGCGTCGCAGGGCCTGGGCGTGCTCGATGCCGGCATTCCGAACGCCCGCGCCGACAACTCCATCTCGTACCGGGGCGCCTACGGGCCGATCAGCGGCGGCCTGAACTACAGCTTCGGGCGCGACGCGGCATCGGGCAACAACCCGGCCGCCACCAACTGCGCGGGCGAAGTGCCGGGCGACGCGAAGCAGTGCCGCGAGTATTCGGCCTACCTGAAGTACAACGGCGGCAAGTGGGGCATTGTCAGCGCCTGGGAGCGCATCTATGGCGGCACGGCAGCCACGTACGGCGGCCTGGTCAACTCGGACCTGACCGACAGCCGCCTGACCGTCAACGGCTACCTGCAACTCGGGGAAACGCAGCTTGGCGCCGGCTGGCTCAAGCGCATCAACGAAGGTAGCACCACACCCCGGAGCAACCTGTACTGGATCGTTGCGTCGCAGCCGGTCGCCAAGGCGTTCACGATCGACGGCATGGTGGCGATGAACAAGTTCGAGGAATCGCCCAACAAGGCCGTGCTGGTCACGCTGCGCGGCAGCTACACGTTCTCGAAGCGCACGCTGGTGTACCTGTCGGCGTCGATGATCAAGAACAGCGGCACGCTGGCCGCCCCGGTCAGCTCGAATCCGCCGGGCACGCCGCCGCTGCCGGGCGGCTCCGAACAATCCGTCATGGCCGGCATCCGGCACGTGTTCTAATGCAATGCGGGAGACAACACGATGAAAACAACACATAACATCCTGACCGCCATCGCGGTGGCGGCGGCAATGACCGCACTGCCGACCACGCCGGCACAGGCCGGCTCCGCAACCAGGGGCGAGCTGCTGCTGAACCGCATCGGTCCGGTCAGTTCCGAACTCTATGTATCGAACGCCGATGGCACGGGCGAGCACAAGCTGCTGGGCACCACGGGCTTCGACTATCACGCCTCGTTTTCGAAGGACGGGCAGTGGGTGGTCTTCACATCGGAACGTGACGGCCTGGGCCAGTCAAACCTGTTCCGCGTCAAGATCGATGGCACGCACCTGCAGCGGTTGACCGACCATATCGCCGTGGATGACCAGGCGGTGTTCTCGCCCACCGACGCGAATGTGATTGCCTTCGTGTCGTCGCGCAAGGGCGCCGACGGCTGGGCCACGGCAAATATCTGGACGCTGAATATCGCCACCGGCGCGTTGAAGAACGTCACCGGATCGCTGCCGTTCGACCCCAGCAAGCCGCATGGTTACTTCCGGCCGTCGTGGTCGCCGGACGGCCAGTGGCTGGCATTCTCGTCCGACGTGGGCACCGACTGGCGCGGCCACGACCTGCCCAACGGCTGGGAGCGTACGCAGGAAAGCGCGATCTACGTGATCCGGCCCGATGGCTCCGGCTTCAGGAAAGTTGCCAGCAACCCTGGCTATGCGGATGGATCCCCCACCTGGTCGCCCGACGGCGCGAGCCTGGTGTTCTACGAGTCGACGCAGGAAGCCACCTGGGGCGCGCACCGTCCGGAGCTGATCAACGCGGTCAGTTCGCAGGTGGTGGCGGTGAACGTCCTGACGCTGGAGAAGACGACGCTGACCTCGGGGCCGGGTTACAAGGTGTTCCCGCAGTACCTGGACGGCGGCACGATTGCCTGGCACGTGAAGGGCGGGGCGACGGAAGGCATCTACACCACGGCCGGGGCATTCCGTTCAACAGCCGGCAGCGGCCTGCGGTCGCCGCACTATTCCGCCGATGGCCTGCGCATGGTCTACGAGAAGGTGGCATTCCAGCCGGCGCGGACCAACGGCACGGCGCTGTACAGCTTCGACCGCAACTGGGACTACAAGTACACCGACGTGTTCCCGCAGTTGTCGCGCGACCGCCAGAAGCTGGTCTACACGGAAAAGGCGATCAATGGCTCCATCGCCACGATCAACCCGGATTTCACGGGCTATACGCGCATCTATGACCCCGTCACCAGCGGTGTGGATCCGGCGCTGATCGCCAAGGGGCTGGCGGGCGCCTTCCAGCCCACCTGGTCGCCCGACCGCAAGTGGGTGGCGTTCGGGGTGGGCCAGTGGTTCCTGACGCGCGCCGCAGGCCCGGGCCGCATCGCCCGCATCAAGACCGACGGCAGCATGAACGGCGTGCCGGAATTCCTGACCGACGGCACCATCAATTCGGGCTTCCCGAGCTATTCGCCGGACGGCTCGAAGCTGGTCTACCGTGTCTGGAGCCCCGCCGAAGTGGGCTTGCGCATCATCGACGTGAACACGCGCGCCATCACCACGCTGACCACCGAGCCCGACAACACGCCCGGCTGGTCGCCGGATGGCAGCAGGATCGTCTTCACGCGCAAGCAGGTGGACCCGTCGAACCCGAACCGGTACAACTATGACGTGTTCACGATCCGTCCCGACGGTACCCAGCTGACCCGCCTGACCACGCACGGCGCCAACGACGGCCACGCGGTCTGGACCTGGGACGGCCGCATCCTCTACAACTCGGGCATCTACGGCTACCGCGACGAAGTGGCGCTCTACGACTTCACGTTCCAGCCGGACGGCCAGAACTGGCTGATGAACGCCGATGGATCGGGCAAGAAGCCGCTGACCGATACGGTCTGGGAAGAGGCCATGCCGCTGTTCGTCCCCAGTCATTGAATCCTGTCGATGTAGCGATAGTGCTTTGGGCGCCGTGCTTGCACGGCGTTTTTTTATTGCGGCGCGCGTCGCCCATAAAAAAACGCCCGCCGAAGCGGGCGCTGCCGTAGGGGAACGGAAGGCCCTCAGAAATGCACCTCCGTCACCAGCATCACCTGCGACCGCAGGGTGCCCGGCGCCTCGCTCGACGGCGTGCCGAACATGTTGTGCCAGTACTCGTAGCCGGGTCCCATGTAGACCACGCGCGGATGGCCGGCCAGGGCGCCGACGTCGAGCAGCAGCGATGTGCGCATCAGCAGTTCGGTCTTGGTCTCGGTATGGAAGCCGTCCTTGCCCTTGGGGCCGGTCAGGCTGACGAAGCCCTTGAAGACCAGCGGCGCCGATGCCACGTGGAATGGCACGTTCCAGGTGCTTTCGGCGTGGAAGGCCGTGGAGTAGGTGACGTCGGTGTGCGAGATGCCGTTGTGGTTCGATTCGGTGCGCAGGCCCAGCATCACGTTCCAGAAGCCGCGCGGCACGGCGAAGTCGATGGACGGGCCCAGGATGAACATCCGCGCCCGGTTGCCGAATGCATCGTTCTTGGCGCTGAAGTCGAAACCGGTGACCAGGCCGGCATCGTGGATCACGCCGTAGTCCAGCGGGCGGCCCAGGATCTTGCTGGCGCTCCACGCGACACGGCCGACGCTGTAGATTTCCTGCGCGCCGCCGGTGCCGTTGGCCTCGGGGTTGTTCTTGTCCGAGACCAGGTATTCGACGTTGAAGAAGTAGCTGCCGTACTTGAAGCCGCCCACGGTGTTCAGGAAGCCGATGTTCTGCACGACCTTGTGGTCGCTGCCCGGAAAGTACGAATTTGGTGCCCAGCGGTAGCCAAGGTAGGTATCGTTCCAGTTGACCGGCTGGACGTATCCGGGTGGCGGTGCGTTCGGGGCGGGTGCGGGAATATCCTCGGCGTGGCCGGGCGTAGCAAGGCAGCAGGCCAGGGCAAGGCCAAGCGCGGCGCTGTGCGCCGTTCTGATGGTGGGTGTCATGTCTCCGTCCGTTGGACTGGTATGGGTATCGACGGCCAGGGTCGTGATCGACTCTTGTACTGGCCGGCACACGCGGCGCGATGCCGGTGTGCCATCGCATGGTAGGGAAGGTGCGCGCGCGTGCCTCTACACAAAACGCAGATTCGCTGGCACTTTTCGCGCAACAGTGGAACGTGTGGGCGATAATGCGTGACCGAGTGCCACTTTGATCCGAACATGCCCGCTTCGACACCGTCCGCGACCTCTGCCAAGGTGGCCGGCACCGCCGCCTTCTCGAAGTTCATGGAAGTCCTGCAGCTCGTGGCCGACGCCGACGAACCGATGACGGTGGCCGGGCTGGCGCGGGTGTCGGGCTATCCGCGTCCCACGGTCTACCGCATCGTGGCGGCACTGGTGGCGGAGGGGATGCTGCAGGAGCATCCGGCGACCGGCGTGCTGGCGCTGGGCACGCGGCTCATGCAGCTTGCGAGCCGCAGCTGGTCGCGCTCGGACCTGCGCCTGGCCGCCATGGACGCGCTCAAGGCGCTCCGCGACCTGACCGGCGAGACCGTGCATCTGGCCGTGCCGAACGACACCACGATGATCTATATCGAGAAGCTGGAGAGCACCAGCGCGGTACGCATGGCGTCGCGCATCGGCACATCGGTATCGATGCACTCGACGGCGGTCGGCAAGGCCTACCTGAGCGCGCTGCAGCCCGCTGCACGCGATGCGCTGATCGCCCGGCTGACCTTTGCGCGCTATATGCCCGATACGATCATGACGCCCGACGCGCTGAGGGCGCAGGTGGAGCAGTTCCGGCTGCAGGGATGGTCGGTCGATGCCGAGGAGAACGAGGCGGGCATCTATTGCTTCGGCGCGCCCGTGGTCGATCCGCAGGGGCAGCCGGTGGCGGCGGTCAGCGTCAGCACGCTGCGCTTCCGCCAGAAGCCCGATCCCGACGCGGCCTATGTCAAGCCACTGATCGAAGCCTGCCGCGAAATCTCGCGCCGTGTGGCCGAGGCGCCGGCACTGGCCGCCGCGCGGAATATGTGAGCGGACGGGTGGCGCCCCTCTCACGCATGCGGGCGAGGGGCCGGGGGGGGGAGGGTAGGGCTCAACCCGCGACGATCGCGAGTTCGAATGCACTGCCTTCTCCCCGCCCCCTCCTGCATTGCGTGGAACAACGGTAAAGCCCATCGCGGCTTCAGGCCACCAGATATCCTCCATCCACCGGCAGGATCACCCCGGTCATGAATGCGGCGGCGGGCGAGCACAGGAAGGCCACCACGTCGGCGACATCGCGCGGGGTGCCCCAGCGGCCCAGCGGCGTGCGCGAGAGGATTGGTTCGGCGCGGGCCGGGTCGTCCTGCAGTGCCTGGGTCAGCGGGGTGGCGATCCAGCCCGGCGCCACCGCATTGACGCGGATGCCCTCCTGCGCATAGGCCAGCGCCAGCGACTTGGTCAGCTGCGCCACGCCACCCTTGCTGGCCGCGTAGCCCGGCACCAGCGCTCCACCGAAAAAGCTCAGCATCGATGCTGTATTGACGATGGTGCCGCGCCGTTGCGCCAGCAGTGGCCGGGCGGCGCTGCAGATGCGCATGGTGCCGGTCAGGTTCACGGCCAGTACCTGCGCAAAGACATCCGGATCGTGTTCTGCCCCGCGCCGGATAATGCCTGCGCAGTTCACGACGATATCGAGCGCATCGAAGCTGCCCACCAGGTCGGCCACGTCGCCTTCCTTGCTGACGTCGGCGATTTTCACGTCGATGCCGGCGGCCAGCGAGCCGTCGCCACGATCGATGCCGCTGGCGGTGACCCGCGCGCCCAGTTCGGCCAGCCGGTTGGCCACGCCCGCGCCAATCCCCTGCGTCGCGCCGGTGACCAGCGCGCGCCGGCCTTCGAAGAGTCGGGAGTCAAAGGTCATTGGCGCATTCCGAACTTGGCGATCAGCGATTTGAAATACGCGTCGTCTTGGGCGATGGCCGCCTTGAACTCGTCCTGGTCGGCATAGGCGTAGCCCAGGTTCTGCTTGTCGAGCGTTTCACGCAGCGCGGGCTCCCTGGCCGTGGCTGCCGCCGCCGCGCGCAGCACCTTGACGACTTCGGGCGGGGTATTGGCGGGCGCCGCGATGCCGCGCCATGTGCCGATCGACAGGTCGATCTTGCGCTCCTTGAGTGTCGGCACCGACTCGAAGCCCTTGACGCGCGCGTCGGCCATCACGGCCAGCGTCTTGAGCTTGCCGGCGGTCACATAGGCGGACACCTCGGCCGGGCTCACCGCCACGGCATCGATATGGCCGCCCAGCAGCGCCAGCACAGCCGGGTTGCCGCCCTGGAACGGGATGTGGTTGAACCTGGTGCTGGTCTTGTCTTCGAGCGCGGCTGCCGCCAGGTGCCAGATCGACCCATTGCCGGCGTTGCCCACGCGCATGCCACCCGGGTTCTTGCGGGCCGCGTCCAGGAACTGTTCGATCGTGGTGTACGGCGAATCGCTGCGCACGGTGATGGCCGACGGGTCGGCGTTGAAGCGCGCGATCGGCGTGAAGTTCTCGTAGGTCAGCTTGGTCAGGCCCAGGTGCGGCACGATCGCCAGGTCTGCCGTGATCAGCGACAGCTTGTAACCATCGGGTTTGGCGTTGGCAACATCGGCCCAGCCGATGGCCCCGCTGGCGCCAGGCTTGTTGGTAACCACCACGCTCTGCGGCAGGTGCTTGCGCGACGATTCGGCAAACGCCCGCGCCAGCGCATCGGTGCCGCCGCCGGCCTGGAAGGGCACCACCAGTTCGATGCTGTGGCTCGGATAGCCGGACTGGGCATGGGCTGGCGCAGTGGCAACGCACGCCAGCGAGGTCAGCAGCGTCAGGGCGCATCCGAGGCGGAATGCCCCGGTCTTGGCGATGTTCATGGGCTTGTCTCCAAATATCGTTATTGGTGCAGTGGCTCGCGTGCGGCAGAGTGCGGCGGGGGTACGGCGGGGGTACGGCGGAAGGGTCAGCAGGTGGCGCGGCCTCCGGAAAGATCGAAGACAGCGCCGGTGTTGAACGTGCATGACGCGGAGCAGAGCCACGCCACCATCTCGGCGACTTCCTCGGGCTCGCCCAGGCGTTGCATCGGACTCTTGTCGATCATGGTCTGGACATGAGCCGGCGACATCTGCTCCAGCAAGCGCGTGCGGACGGCGGCGGGGGCGACCGCATTCACCAGGATGCCGGCGGTCGCCAGTTCCTTGCCCAGCGACTTGGTCAGGCTCAGCACGCCCGCCTTGGCGGCGCTGTAGGCCGATGCATTGGGCGTGCCTTCCTTGCCGGCCAGCGACGCGATATTGACGATGCGGCCCGCGGCCGCCGCGCGCATGGCTGGCACCACGGCCTGGCAGGCGTGGAATACCCCTGTCAGGTTGACGTCGATGATCCGTTGCCAGATGGCCGCGTCGTAGGCATCGAGCGGCATCGTCGGGCCCGCATAGCCGGCGTTGTTGACCAGGCAGCCGATGCGGCCGAACCGGCCCAGCGTGGCAGCCGTGGCTGCGCGCAGCGTCGCCGGGTTGGTGACATCGACGCGATGAAAGTCCGACACTTCGGCGTCACCAGGCGCCAGATCCCACACCACCACGGTGGCACCGTCGGCCCGCAGGCGCGCGGCAATCGCCGCACCGATGCCGGCCGCGCCGCCCGTGACCACGGCCACGGTGCCCTGGAAGTCGTAACGGGCGGTGCTCATCGGATGAACTGGTTCACGAAGTCCGCCCCCAGGCCCACCTCCTCGAAATGCTTGCGGCACATGTCGATCTTGGTGAAGACGTCTTCGTAGCCCATGCCCTTGCCATACGGGTCGGTGTAGTACATGACGCCGTTGACCTGGAAGTACGTGATCATTTCCTCGACATCGGGCGGCACGTACAGCGTATGGGTTTCGCCTGGCGGCTCGAACACATAGCTGCCCTCGGTGGCCTCCCAGTCGTGTTCGAGATAGCGCCAGCGGCCCTTGAGCACAAAGCCATGCACGGCCTGCGGATGACGGTGCCGGCTCAGCACGCCCGATTTGCGCACGCGCAGCAGGTTCATCCAGTAGCCCTGGCTGCGGTTCAGGCACAGCGGGCGGAACCAGACGCTGGGCGCCTGCGGCACCCACAGCCGCTCGTCGGTCGGAATCGCGTGCGGCACCACGATTTCGGGCAGCGCATCGGGCGGATTGGGGTACTGGTAGGGGGTGAGCGGTTCGGCGTCGGTCTTGTCGAGGGGCATTGGCTTGTTGTCCATGGTATGGACATGTTGACTACGATATGGACGTTCAGGACCATCGTAGTCGTCGCACAAAGCCACCTGAAAGTGGGAGTTTCCCTATTTCAGAGCCGTCAGAGGGCATGCAAAAGCGAATGATTACTGTTGCGTATTGGGAACGCCCGGGCGGGTGGCAGGCGGGCGAACGGTACAAAGTATTGCAATCGCTACATGTACTATGGTTACAATCTAAACGTTTGCTTACAATGTGCTGTTGTAGCAAAACGAATAAAAACTAAACAAAACTTCGGGGTGGTCGTTTCATGCGCGTTTTTGTTCCTTTGGTATTTACGGCAGTTCTAGGCCTGGCTGCCTGCGCCCAGGCGCCGGAATCGCAGCTGTCGCGGTCGCCGACGGTGCGGCTGTGCAATGGCAATGCCTGCTCGGAGCAGGACCGGCGCGTCGCGACCTTTACCCCGGCGGGTCCCACCGAATCCGATCGCCGCATGCAGGCGCTGGCGGAAAAGGCAGAGGGCAATCCGAATGCGGCCTATGACCTGGGCCTGCGCCTGCTGCGCGGCGACGGCGTCGAGCGCAACACCTACCAGGCGCTGGAATGGATGCGCAAGGCTGGCGACAACGGCCATGTGCAGGCGCAACTGGCGCTGGGCCGCCTCTATCTGATGGGCTTCGAGGAAATGGGCTCGGACCCGGCCGAAGCCGAGGCATGGCTGACCCGTGCTGCCGCCAAGGGCAACAAGGAAGCCGCGGCGCTGATTCCGCAGGCCCAGGCCGCCAAGAAGGATGAACAGGCCCTGTACCGCGTGCGCGAGGCCTATCGCACGTCGTGGTACGCGTGGTACAGCGGCTATCCGTATTACTGGGTCTGGGGCCCCTCCGGCTGGTACCAGCGCTAAGCGCCGGGCGCCATTTCTTCCCTCCCTGACTTTTCCTTTCACTTCCGTCAACAGGAACGCGAATTCATGTCCAAGAAGAACTCTCTGCGCGCGGCTGCACTGGCCGCGTCACTGGTGCTGGCCGGCTGTGCCAACATGGGTGGTGGCTCGATCAGCACCGGCACGGCGCCTACGGCTGCCACCGGCGCAGCAGGCGGCGCAACCAGCGTGAACGCCAACCCGACGCTGGAGCGTTGCGATACGCCGCTGGGCACGCTGGCCGTTGACGATGGCCGTGGCAAGGAATGGTATGCAAGCTTTGGCGCCACCACGAAGATCACGACCATCGAGCCGCTGATCCGCCTGGCCGTGCAGCAGTCGAACTGTTTCGTAATCACCTCCGTGGGCAACAACCGCACGGAAAGCAAGCTGTCGAACATCACCGACAAGCAGCGCAACTCGGGCGAATTCCGCGCCGGTTCGAAGCAGCAGAAGGGCCAGCGCGTGGCCGCCGACTACTATATGGAACCGGCCATCATCATCGACAACGACCCCACGGGCCAACTCGCCGCCGGCGTGGGCAGCCTGTTCGGCAGCGTTGGCGCGCTGGTTGGCGGTGCCATGGCGAGCAAGGCTTCGGTCGTGACGCTGACCATGTTCGACATCCGCTCGGGCGTGCAACTGTCGATCTCGGAAGGCAATGCCACGGCGACGAACTTCGGCGCGGCACTGGGCGCGTTCGGCGGTGGTGCAGCCGGCGGCCTGGGTGGCTTCTCGCGTACGCCTGAAGGCAAGGCCACCGTGGCGGCATTCATGGACGCCTACAACAACATGGTGGTGTCGCTGCGCAACTACAAGGCGCAGGAAGTCAAGGGCGGCCTGGGTCGCGGCGGCCAGCTGAAGGTCGGCTCGTAATCCTGCCGGACAATCTCCCGCACCGGGTCCCGTTTGCAGCAACACGGGGACCCGGGGGTGGGGGATCTGCCAGGGCCAGGCCCTGGCATCCCGTTCCTTCTGTTTCTCCCCGCCCCCCGCGGCCGTTTCAGCCTTCGGCCGGTGCCACGTTGGCGCCCTGGATGTTGTGCTTCTGCAAGGCAGCGGCCACCTGGCCCGATGCCTTCATCTCCTCGACGAATTTCGCCAGATAAGCCGCCGCAGCCTCGCCGCGCGATTTATGCACGCCCATCGCCTGACGGATCACCATGAAGCGCTCGCCCAGCAGGCGCAGCCCGCTCATGCCGGCCGTGTCGGCCTCCAGTTGCTGCTTCACGCCGGCGGCCACGTCGCGTTGTTCTTCCAGGAACGTCTTCACCACGGTCTGCGACGACGGCGCGCGCACGATCTCGGCGTGCTGCAGTTCGCGCGTCAGGTAGAGGTCATAGGCGCTGCCCTTGCCAACCACCACGCGCGTACCAGCACGGTCGACATCGGCATTGGCGCGCACCGGCGAATCGTCGCGCACCATGTAGTAGCCCTCGATCAGCACATACGGCGCCGTGAACGCAATGGTGGCGCCGCGCTTGGGATCGATGGCGAAGAAGCCGATGTCCGCTTCCTCGTTCGAGACCACATCCACCGACTTGCCTGCCGTCTCCACCACCACCAGTTCCAGCTTCACGCCAAGCCGTCCGGCCAGCGCCGTCGCCAGTTCCACGGAGACGCCGCCGGCACCGCCGCCGTCCTTGCGATGCGCCAGCACCGGGTTACCCAGGTTGATCGATGCGCGCAGCACGCCGGTCGGGGCGAAGGCATCGAGAATGGCCTTGTCAGCAGTCATGTCGTTCCTTGGTTGTTACGTTCAGCATCCTCCATGTTTCGCGCCATCTTTTCCAGCAGCAGTCGCACGATGACGGGTAGGCGTGCCTGTGGCGTACCCGGCATGTTGCAAAGACTGATGTCGTGATAAGTGCTTTATAGAGCATAAAAAACGCCTTCGAGACGGCGATGTGTCGCGTAAAAGGCAATCAGGGTTGGCCTTCGGGCCAATTGGAGTGCCGCACGGGTGGGCAGTAGAGTGCATCGCATCAACGGCGCCCGCCGTGCGGGAGATATCGATGATCCGGCCCTTGCGCTTCACTGTCCTGGCGAGTCTGGCTTCCGTGCTGCTGGCGGGGTGCAATACCGCGCCCATCCCGCCCGGCAAGTCGGTATCCGTGCAGGCGGCGCTCGACACCATTACGCGCGACATGTGCGCGTTCCGCCAGAAGTTTGCGCAGTCGCCGCAGGGCGCTGCCGTCGACACCTATACCGTCGAACTGGTGCTCACCGTCGATGCCGAACGGCAGCCGCCGGTGGCCGTGGCCCCCGATATCGCGTTCATGCCGACCGTGACCTACGGCAACACGCTGATGATGGCAAAGGACAGCCGCCTGGTGGTGACCTTCCGCAATACCGACCAGGGCGGGGCGACGAACTGTCCGACTCAGTAAGGCTGGGCGGCCACCGACGTCACGCGCCACGCGGCGTCATGGCCTGACAGCGTGGTGAGCGTCAGCGGCGCGACATCGAGCCGCATTCCAGCCTGTGCCCCCGCCCCCAGCGCATGCACGACGATGGCGCGGATCACGCTGGCATGGGTCACGGCCAGCGTATGGCCGGGCTCGCAGCGCGACAGCCACAGGCCGGCACGGTCGATGACTGCTGCCAGCGACTCGCCACCGTGTGCATTCATCTCCGGATCGGACAGCCATGCGGCCAGTGCGTCGGGCTCGGCGGCGCCGATTTCCTTGAGCGACCGCCCGCGCCAGCGTCCGTAGTCCACTTCCCGCAGCGCATCTTCCACCGTGACAGGCAGGCCCAGCGCCCGCGCCGTGTCGCGCGCGCACGCCATCGGGCTGCACAGCACGCGGTCTGGCCGGCCGGGTTTGCCGGCCCACCCGGCCAGCTGGACGAGATTGTCTGCATCGAGCCCGTCGTCGGCAGGAAAGCGCCCGGCACGCAGGGCGGCCGTGGCGGGTACACAGAGCAGGGTGAGGCGGCGGGGCATGACGTCTGGCAGCGGGCTGGGTGGCAACTGGGCGATGACGATTAGGTGGATTGGTAGTCCCTCGACTAGAATGCACGCACTCCGACGAGAGGAAGCCGGTGAGATTCCGGCACGGTCGCGCCACTGTATTCCGGCCTGCCTGCGTGATATCGCGGGCGGCGCTGGCAAGTCAGACCTTCTCCTCGGGCACAACGATCCATCACGGGACGCGTCATCCTCAAGGAGAATCCTCATGCACGCAAGCGCTACTGCAAGCGCCACCCTTGCGCCGGCCATCGCGCCGGTCACGATCCCTGTTCGCGAACTGCTGCCCTGGGCCATCTTCGGCGGCATGCTGCTGCTTCTGGCGATCTACTTCGTGGGTGTGGAAGAGGGCGCCGCCGCCATCTTCAACACCATGTACGTGCACGAGTTCGTGCACGACGGCCGCCATCTGCTTGGCTTTCCCTGCCACTGAGAAGGCCCCTTCATGGTGAGAAGTCTGCTGGTCCGCGGCATGATCGCGGGCTTTGTGGCCAGCCTGCTGGCCTTTGCGTTCGCTCGCGTGGTGGGTGAACCGCAGGTGGAGGCGGCCATCGCCTTCGAGGAACAGGCCACCCATGCGATGGGCGGCAGCCATGCGCACGAGATGCCCGAACTGGTCAGCCGCGACACCCAGTCGGGTGTCGGCCTGTTTGTCGGGCTGGGCGTGTTCGGCGCCGCGCTGGGCGGATTGTTCGCGCTGGTCTTCGCGTTCGTCCACGGCCGCATGGGCGCCCTGGGGGCGCTGGGTCCACGGGCAACCTCGGGGCTGCTGGCGCTGCTTGGCTATATCGCGATCGTGCTGGTGCCGTTCTTCAAGTACCCGCCGAATCCGCCGGCCATCGGCGATCCGTCGACCATCGGCCTGCGCACGGCGCTGTTCTTTTCGATGATCGCCGTGTCGCTGGCGGCCATGGTGGTGGCGGTGGTGGTGGCGCGGCGACTGGCCGCGCGCCGGGACGGCTGGACCGTGGGCCTGGCCGCCGGCGCGATCTTCGTGGTGCTGGGCGCGCTGGCACATGCGCTGCTGCCCGAGATCAACGAGGTGCCCGAGCATTTTCCGTCCACGCTGCTGTGGCAATATCGCGTGGCGGCGTTCGGCATCCAGGCGGTGCTGTGGGCGGCGCTGGGCATTGTGTTCGCCCATCTGGCCGAACCGGTGATGGCGCCGCGCCGTCGCGCATAGCGCGCAGGGCCGGCGGCTGGCTGGCCCGCGTCCTACATCGATGCGATCTGCGCCTCTTCGGCCGCGGACACAAAGCGCCGCTGTCGCATCCACTTGGTAGCCACCCATTTTTCGCCTCGCGCAACCGGGGCTGCGGCGTGAAGCGTCTTGCCGTCGAGCTGCCCGTTGCTGTCGCAATACTCGAAGTACACCGCATTGCCCTTGCGCGGCACCACCATCAGGCCAATTTCCGGAAACACCGTTTCGCCGCCTTCTTCCACATCGTTCAGGTAGATCACCATGGTGCTCACGCGCTGGCCGCTGCGCGCGATCGATGCCTGGTTGGCCGCGTTGTTTGGCATCAGGAAGTCAAAATGCGGCCGGCTCTCGGCGCCGGGCCGGTACTGCAGCACCTGCAGGCCCTCGCCGTGTTCCGTGGGCCACTGCATCAGCGCCGATACGCGCGCGTCGATGGCTGCCAGCAGCGCGGACTCGGCCAGCTGGAAGAACATGCCCTGGCTGCTGCGGTCGGCGCTGACCACATGCGCGCCGGTACGCGGGTCGACGATGGTCGACGGCGCCAGGCGTGGGCGTGCCGCCGCCATTAGCGCATCGCATTCCGCATGACTGAGCACGCCTTCGAGCACGGCCACCACCGGTTTGTCCGTGCGCGACAGGACGTGCACGTCACGATCGCCGCCGCGTAGCACAGAAGCATATGGCAGCCTGGGCACGGCCGGCGCCATCGGCATCCGTTCGACGCTGATCTGGCCTTCGGGCAACGGCCCGCCGTCGTGCAACACGCGCGCAAAGGCATCCACCAGCGTACGGGCCACGGCCGGATCGAACTGCCGTGACACCAGCGCTTCGGCGATCTCCGGTGCCGTACCGCCACGCTTCAGCGCCCCCACGATCCAGTCGCGCAGTTCCGGCGAGAAATGGAGCGTCGCCATCTGGCGGGGTGCGTTGTCGGAGTGCGGGGCGGGGTGCATGAGCGGGATTCCTCCACGAGTCGCAAGGACGGATGAAAACGGGGCGGCCGCAAGTATTGCCCCGTGGCAGCGGCCCTGGCAACTGTATGTCCGCTTTGTATCGGGATTCGTCGCGTCGAAATCTTCTGTAACTCGATACGTCAAGCATTCCACGAAATCGTCACATTCAATTTCTAGCATCTGGCCCGCTGCACAGGGTTGGGGATGGCTTTCGCGCTGTCGCCGGCCCGGAGCCTTCCTGCGCAGGCGGCGCGCCCGCCAGCACCATCGCGACGGGGCAGCCTCTGGTGCGGCGCTAAAGAGACTCTCCTCGAGACCCACTCGAGTCCCACTGATAACCATCGCGCGATTACCGGCGAGCCAGAACCATGCACCCAAACAAAACTACCTACGTCCCCTTGCTTACCGCGCTGGCGGCTGCTGCGCTGCTGACCGCCTGCGGCGGCGATGACACCACCACCACGGCGACGGGCACCACCGGCAACGGCGGTACCACGCAGACCGTGAGCGGCGTCGTGGCCGGCGCGGCCGTCAAGAACCCGACCGGCGTGGCGAATTCGTCGGCCACCGGCGTTGACTACGCCAAGAGCACCACCGGCGACAACGTCGACCAGGCGTTCGTGCCCGTGACCTATGCCAACGCCACGGTCTGCGCCGATACCAACAGCAATGGCCTGTGCGATACCGGCGAGGCTGCCACGCGTACCGACGCCAATGGCCGCTTCACACTGGCCACGCCGGCCGCCAGCCTGGTGGCCGTGGTGGGCACCGATGCGTCGTTTGTCGACCCCGTGGCTGGCAATACCAAGGTGGCCAGCAAGATGATCCTGCGCAGTGCCGCCGAACAGGCTGCGGCCGGTACGGACGTGGTCATCAGCCCGCTTTCCACCGAGGCGGTGCGCCTGACGGAATCGGAATCGATGAAGTTCGCCGATGCCAAGGCCGCCATCGCCGGGCGCCTGAGCTTCACCGGCGGCACGGCCGATGTCGCCATCAACGCCGACGATGTGGTGGCGTTGCCGGGTTCGCTGGCCAGCGCGGCCGCCACCAAGGCGCTGCTGGTCGAGGACAACACGCTGGCCGCCCGCTACACGCAGGCCACCACGATCCTGGATCGCGGCTACGCCAGCGACAGCGCTGCCGACCCGGTGACCTCGCTGAAGGCTGCACAGGACGCCGCGTTCAACCCCGAAGGCATTCCGCGCTACGACCACCTGTTCGTGGTGATCTTCGAGAACCACAGCAACCAGACCATCGACAACGCGGCCTACCCGAACTTCTACAAGTACCTGCACACGGAAGGCAACAAGGCGGCCAACTACTTCTCGACCGGCAACCCCAGCGAGCCGAACTACATCTCGCTGGCCAGCGCCGATGACTGGGGCGTGGCCGACGACAACGCATGGAACTGCCTGCCTGCCGGCGACACGGCCAACCAGCCGACCGACGTCTACGTGCCGGTCACGGCGTGCAATGCCGATACCAAGGTCCACAACCTGAAGGGCCGCCGCAACATGTTCACGGCGCTCTACAAGGCCGGCATGGCGGCGCGCGTGTACAGCGAGTCGATGAACCCGGGCCAGGATCCGCGCAAGGACGGCGTGGCCAATGCGTCGATCACGGGTCCGAACCCCACCTCGGGCGCCTCGGAGACGATGCCTGCCGGCCTGTACAAGACCAAGCACCACCCGGCAGTCAACTTCGACGACGTGCGCAACCGCCCGGACTTCTTCAAGAACCTGAACCGCACGGTGAGCGGCGGCCAGTGGGATGCGTCGATCGTCAGCTACGCGGCGGCCAACAGCATCACGTGGAACACGCACCAGTTCGAGGATGACCTCAAGAGCGGCGATATCGGTGCGCTGAACTACATCGTGCCGGACCAGTGCGACGACATCCACGGCGTGGGCACCTGCTCGTCGACCAATATCGCGCGTGGCGATGCGTACGCCAAGTACCTGGTGGACCAGATCCAGGCATCGCCGGTCTGGAAGAACACCAGCCGCCGTTCGGCCATCGTGATGCTGTTCGACGAAGGCAGCAGCTTCTTCGGCAGTTCGTCGTGCTGCGGCTGGAATGTGGGTGGTGCCGCCACCAGCGGTGCGCCGCTGGGCGAGGGCATCACCACGGCCGTTCCGCGCTACAACGGCGGCAACAAGGGCGACGGCCCGACCATCTTCGCGCTGCTGACCAACCAGCCCGGCGCGCCGAAGCAGATCGTCGATTCCGACGCCTACAGCCACTTCTCGTTCGTGCGCACGATGCAGGACATGTTCGGCCTGGCAGACCCCGCTGTGCCGACGTCGTACATGAACCGCTCGAAGTACACCGAGCAGTACATCGCCGACAACCTGGCGAACCTGGCGGAGTACTCGGGCAGCGCCAATACGCACTTCGACTCGGTTCGCCCGATGAACCACAAGTACGTGGTCAAGGCCGGCGACCTGCAGTCGGGCGGCAGCGTGGCCGGCGGCAGCGGCAGCGGTTCGGTGGGCTCCGGCAACAACACCGCCACGGGCCCGGATGCTACCCAGACCAATATCTGGGCGATCAAGTCGTAAAGCACCAGAGCCCCGGGCAAGCCACCGGCCACGGCCAGGTGGCTTGCCGTGTTCAAACCGACAATGGATGGCGGCTGCCACCGCCCACCCTCACCATGCGTGTTCTTCCACTTGCCGCGCGCTGCTGCGCGGTACTGCTTGCCGTGGCGCTGGCTGCCTGCCAGCCTGCCACCGATTCCGGCAAGCCGGCCCGGGCGGCCCAGACGGGCGCGTCCGGCCACAAGGCCCCGGCGCAGCCTGCCGCCGTGCAGCCCGTGTCGGCTACCGTGGCCGCCGCGCCGGCATCGCCGCTGTCGCCCGCCGCGCAGGCCGGCGCCAGGCTGTTCTTCGATCCATCGCTCTCGGGCTCGGGCAAGATGTCCTGTGCCACCTGCCACGACCCCAACCACGCCTATGGGCCAGCCAATGACCTGTCCGTGCAGCTGGGCGGCACCGATGGCAAGCAGCCCGGCACGCGCGCCGTGCCGACGCTGATGTACAAGGAGTACACCAACGCCTATTCCGACACGTTCGAGAACCCCGACATGATCAGCCCGCCCGGACCCGGCGGCGGCCTGACCTGGGACGGCCGCGCCAACACCATCGCCGAGCAGGCCGCGATTCCGCTGCTGGCGCCCAACGAGATGGCGGCAGCCAGCAAGGCGGCCGTGGTCGATGCCGTGCGCAATGGCGCCCATGCCGATGCGTTCCGCCAGGCCTATGGTCAGAACGTGTTCGACGATACCGACAAGGCGTTTGCGCTGGTGGGCGCGGCGCTGCAGGCGTTCCAGATCGAAGATCGCAGCTTCCACCCGTACAGCAGCAAGTTCGACCGCTACCGCACCAACAAGGTGGGCGGCGCGCTGAACGATGCCGAGATCCGCGGCCTGCGGGTGTTCATGGACCCCACCAAGGGCAACTGCATGGCCTGCCACCTGCTGGGCGGCGGCAACGACGGCAGCCAGGACATGACCAGCGACTACTCGTTCGCCGCGATCGGCGTGCCGCGCAATATGGATATTCCGGCCAACGCCGATCCGAAGTACTTCGACCTGGGCTTGTGCGGGCCGCTGCGCACCGACCATCGCCCCGGCAAGGACCGCGGGGCGGCAGCCACCTGCGGCATGTTCAAGACGCCGGTGCTGCGCAATGCCGCCACGCGCCACGCGTTCATGCACAACGGCGTGTTCCGGTCGCTGGAAGAGGTGGTCCGCTTCTACAACACGCGCGATACGTCGCCGGACAAATGGTATCCGCGCGATGCACGCGGCAAGGTTGCCAAATTCAACGACCTGCCTGCGAAATATCGCGCCAACCTGGACGACCAGATGCCGCTGGACCAGCGCCGCGCCGGCAGCCAGCCGCCGATGACCGATCAGGAGATGCACGACCTGATCGCCTTCCTGAACACGCTCACCGACGGCTACGTCGCGCCGGCCAATGCTGCCGACGGCGATGCGCATGGCCACACGGTGGCGAATGCCTTTGCCGATGCCAACGCGCAGAAGGCCGCCAAGACCCACTGATACCCCGAGTCCTACGATGAAACCGATTCTGCTGACCGCCGCGCTGACAGCGGCCACGAGCCTGCTGCTGGCGGGCTGCAACGCGCCAGACGCCGCCACCGAAGCCAACTTCAGCGCCGCGCTGGACAAGCACCTGACCGCGCATGGCGATCTCTGCATTGGCCGCCACCAGTGGCCGGTGGACGTACCCGACCTGCCCGTTGCCGCGCAGATGCGCGATGGCATCCAGATGCCGGCCCTCGAACATGCGGGGCTGGTCTCGCATGTCAGCGCCGAGATGACGCTGCATCATCAGAACGGGGAGGACGAGAAGGTCAAGGCGCTGCGCTATGACCTGACCGACAAGGGGCGCCAGTACGTCAACGACAGCCCGCACACGGCTGCGCATGGCGCCAGCGCCAGCCAGCCGGACCTTTGCTATGGTCGCGTGCGGCTGGCGAAGGTCACGGGCTGGGACAAGCCGCAAAAGACCGACGAAACGCCGGTTCGCCTGACCACCACCGTCCGCTATACCTACACGCTGGAACCGGCGGCGTGGGCCAGCGATGCGTCGGTGCAGGGCGCGTTTCCGGTGCTGGCGCGGGTGCTCAGGGGCAGTGGCAAGCTGGAGCTGAAGCAGGCGATGGTGGCCACCGGCGGCGGCTGGCAGCCGCTCTAGGGCTGGTCCGGCCCGGTCATCGCCCAGTTATCGACCGGCCCTCAGTCCGCGCGGGCGGCTCAGCCCGCGCTGTACACCTCGCTCGGGGCCACGTGGATATAGACGCCGCTGGCCTGTTGCGTGCCGGGCATCAGCAGGTGCAGCGGCATCGTGGCGCCATTGAGCGCCTCAAGGAACGTCCAGTTGACGGTCTGGCCACCGGCACGAATGGCGACCGATTCCCCCGATGCCACCGTGACGTAGCGCGTATCCGGCCCGATCGTGATGGTGCGGCCGACGGTCTGCACGGGCGCCGGGCTGCCGAACAGGGCGGCTTCGTGGCTGACGGGGGTGGGGGCGGGGGCGCTCCAGGCCAGCATGGGGGCGAGAAGCAGGGCAGGGATCAGGAGAGTCTTCGAGGTCATGATGGTGTGTTGTTGTGATCGGCTCCGTTCGAGCCGTACGCAAAGGCTACGCCTCCGCATTAAATTCCCAAAATGACTTGAATTCACAAAATAAAGTCGCAAAACGAATGCAATAGCCGATGCGATAACGGCACATGGTGCGCTGCCGCACCCCGCGAAAGGCGGGTGTGGGCACGATACAACCCGGCCGCAAGACATCTTCGATACATTTGGCATTTTCCGGGCGTACACATATGACTGGACGGGACCGGTCGGACGCCTCGGACACCTTCAAAAACAAAAAAGAGGTGGGTCAATGGTTCGAGGGATGGGCGCGCAGCCGCGTACGCAAGCGCAGCGGCAATGGGACCGGCATTCGGTCATCGCCACGCTGTTCGAGGCGCCATGGTGGATGACGGTGCTGCTGGGCATCGCCTGCTATGTCACGCTCTACGTGGTCATGCCGGGCATGATCGGTTTTCTGGTCCATTCGCATGCGCTGCCCCCGGCCGCGTCAGGCCTGGCCGGGGTTCTCCGCCTGTTGGCGTCCGTGGTGGCGGCACTTGCCGCCATCGTGGCCTGGATGTCGCACCGGCACGCCGGGGAGCGCCGCCAGCAGGAAGCGCAGCAGCGCCGGCGCGTGGCACCGGGGCGCCGGCCCGTGGCGTCGCCGCCCGGGCCGCCTCCGTATGCCGACACGATCAGGACCGTGCCCCAGGCCAGCACCAGGATTGCCGTAGCGGATGCCGCAGCGCCGCTTCCGCCGGCAATGCCGCAGGCGGCACCGGCACCGATCCGCGAATGGTCGCTCGACGCGCTCAAACAACTGGAATGGAAGCGCTTCGAGCTGTTGTGCGTGACCTACTACGAGGCCATGGGCTTCAAGGTGAAGACCGTGCCCAATGGCCCGGACGGCGGCGTAGATGCCACGCTGTACAAGCGCGGCCAGCGCGCGCCGCTGGCGGTCGTGCAATGCAAGGCGTGGAACCGGCCCGTCAAGGTGGAGCAGGTGCGGGCGCTGGGCGGCGTGATGCTGGAGCGGCAGGTGCGGCGCGGCGTGTTCTGGTCGCTGTCGGGCTACGTGGGCCAGCCGGTGCGGGAATCGGCCGGGCGCGCCGGCATCCAGCTGCTCGATGGCGAGGCCATCGTGGCCCGCATCCGTGCGTTGCCGGCCGAGACGCAGGCCATGCTGATGGAATCGGCCTTCGCCGGCGATTTCAGCACGCCCAGCTGCGCGGCCTGTGGCGTCAAGCTGGTGGCGCGCCAGGGCAAGGCGGGCCCGTTCTGGGGGTGCATGAACTTCCCGCGTTGCCGGGTGATCCTGCCGCGCGCCGCGTAATATCGATCTGCATCCAGTGACACACGGGTTTGCGGGCAACGGTGTAGTATCCGGGGCCAAACCTGTTTCAAGCTGGAGAGCCAACATGATCGTTTTCGTCACCGGTGCCACTGCCGGATTCGGCGCCGCCATCGCCCGTCGCTTTGTCAATGCCGGCCACCGCGTCGTTGCCGCCGGCCGCCGTGAAGACCGGCTGCAGGCCCTGGTCGATGAACTGGGCAGCGACAATGTGCTGCCGCTGGTGCTGGATGTGCGCGACCGCGACGCCGTGTTCGCCGCTGTCGCCAACCTCCCGGCCGACTATGCCGAGATCGATCTGCTGGTGAACAACGCGGGCCTGGCACTGGGCCTGGAGCCGGCGCACCGCGCCGACCTGGACCAGTGGGAAACGATGATCGATACCAACGTCACGGGCCTGGTGACGATGACGCGTGCGGTCCTGCCGGGCATGGTCGCGCGCAATCGCGGCCACGTGGTCAACATCGGATCGGTGGCCGGTGCCTATTCCTACCCGGGTGGCAACGTCTACGGCGCCACCAAGGCGTTCGTGCACCAGTTCTCGCTTAACCTGCGTGCCGACCTGACCGGCACCCGCGTGCGCGTGACCGATGTGGCGCCGGGGCTGGTGGGTGGCACGGAATTCTCCAATGTGCGCTTCAGCGGCGACCAGTCGCGCGTGGACAAGGTCTACGAAGGCGCCGATGCGCTGACGCCCGACGATATCGCCGAGACCGTGTTCTGGGCCGCCACGCTGCCCGCGCGCGTCAATATCAACTACCTGGAAGTGATGCCGGTGACACAGTCGTTCAGCGCGCTGTCGATCACCCGCGAGAAACCGTAAGCGGTTTCGGATTCGCCCGATGTTCGCCCGGATACCGGGCGAATTTTTCGGGTGGGATGGAATAGCCCCCGGAGTTGTGCGTATACCGGATGAGTCCTCACTCATCGGGAGTACGCATTGACCGACAACACCCCCACATCACAATCGGGCACGCGCATCTGCGTGCCGTGCCGCCTGGGCGCCATCGGCGCCGTCGTGCTCGTGCTGGCCGGCGGTTTCGCCTATACGGGCGGGTGGATCGCGCCGCACCGGCTATCCACCCAGACCATCGTCAACCAGTTCCAGCGCAACGACGGATTGCACGAAGGATACCGGCGCAATCACGCCAAGGGCGTCTGCGTCGAAGGCTATTTCGAAAGTACCGGAGGGGCTGCGCAACTGTCGAAGGCCGGCGTGTTCGCCGCGGGCCGAACGCCGGTGATCGGGCGCCTGGCTATTCCGGGCGGCAATCCGCAGGCGGCGGATGGCAGCGTGCCGATTCGCAGTTTCGCGCTGATGTTCAAGCAGGCGGACGGCCAGCAGTGGCGTACCGGCATGAATTCGGTGCCGCTGTTCCCGGTGCATACGCCGGAGCAGTTCTATGGGCTGCTGCAGGCCAGCCAGCCCGACCCGGCCACGCACAAGCCCGATCCCGCCAGGCTCAAGGCGTTCGCCGAGGCCAATCCCACGCTCGGGGCGTTCCAGGGCTGGGTCAAGGGCCATCCCCCGTCGTCGAGCTTCGCCAACAGCGCCTATTACAGCGTCAACGCGTTCTATCTGGTCGACGCGGGCGGCAAGCGGCAGGCCGTGCGCTGGTCGGTGCAGCCCGAGTTGCCCTATGCCCCGGTCACCGACGCCGAGAAGGGCGAGGCCTCGTTCCTGGCCGCCGACCTGACGCAGAAACTGGCCGCCGGTCCGCTGCGCTGGCGCCTGATGCTGACGCTGGGTGCGCCCGGCGACGCCACCGACGATGCCACGCAGGCCTGGCCCGATGACCGCCAGCAGGTGGACGCCGGCACGCTCGTGATCGAGCGCGCGAGTTCGCAGGCCGATGGCGGCGTCTGCCGCGATGTCAACTTTGATCCGACCGTGCTGCCATCGGGCATCGCCGCGTCGAACGACCCGCTGCTGGCTGCCCGTTCGGCGGCCTATGCGCTGTCGTACCAGCGCCGCTCGCGCGAGGAGGCCCTCGACGCGCACGGACAGCAGGCATCCCGATAAAAGGAACCAGGCATGAAGGCTACGCATACACAATTCAGCGGCTTGCAGAAGCTGCTGCACTGGCTGATGGCCGTGCTGATCCTGTCGATGCTGTTCGTCGGGGTCGGGATGGTCTTTACCGTTTCGCGTGCGCATGACACGCTGGTGGCGCTGCACCGGCCGCTGGGCATCGCCTTGCTGCTGCTGGTGATCGTGCGCCTGGCCGTGCGCCTGCGGCGCGGCGCGCCGCCGCTGCCGGACAGCATGCCGCCCGCGCAGCGCGCCATCGCCAAGGCATCGCATTACGTGCTGTACGGGCTGATGCTGGCGATGCCGCTGATCGGCTGGGGCATGCTGTCGGCCGGCGGCTATCCGGTGACGATGGCAGGTGGCTTTCACCTGCCGCCGATCCTGCCCGCCAACGTGAGCCTGTTCGCGTTGCTGCGAACGTTGCACACGTGGCTGGGACTGACGCTGTTCGCGGTGGTGCTGCTGCACCTGGCCGCCGCGCTGCTGCATGCGCTGGTGCTGCGCGACGGGGTGTTCCAGGCGATGGCGCCGGGCGGGCGCCGGCAGTATCGATGATCCCGGCTGTTGTCTCTGCCATGTAGTCAGGCGCGGGGCAGAGGGCGGGCGGCGCAATCGGCGGCAGGTCTCGACTTGAACCGCCGCGCCCTCTCCCCCGGCCCCTCTCCCACTACATGGGAGAGGGGAGCAAAACGTTGGCTGGATTTGCCGGTGCGCTTTGCTATGCAAAACGTTGGCCGGGTTTGCCGGTGCGCTTTGCTATGCGCTCCCCTCTCCCATGTAGTGGGAGAGGGGTGGGGGAGAGGGCGAGCGGTGCAATCGGCGACAGGTCTCGACTTGAGCCGCCGCGCCCTCTCCCCCGGCCCCTCTCCCGCAGCTCGGGAGAGGGAGCAAAACGTTGGCCGGGTTTGCCGGTGCGCTTTGCTATGCGCTCCCCTCTCCCATGTAGTGGGAGAGGGGTGGGGGAGAGGGCGGGCGGTGCAATCCGCGGCAGGTCTCGGCTTGAACCGCCGCGCCTTCTCCCGCAGCGCGGGAGCGGGCGCAAAACGCCGGGGATCGATCAGCCCGGCACGGCCTCGTCCCCGAACGCCGCCAGTTCCTTGACCAGGCTGCGGGCCGCCAGCTCGACCAGCGCGCGGCCCTTTTCCGGCGTGGCCTGGTTCGGGTCCGATCCCATGCGGCCATCGGGGAAGCGCGCGCGGAAGTCCAGCGCTTCGCGGATGGGGCCCGATGGCGCGATGCGCGGCGCGTAGTCGGCATGCTTTATCGCGTGCTCGTACGCATATTGCGTGACGGCAATCTCCGACGGCGTGGCATGTGCGCCATGGCCAGTGGGGAACATCTCCTTCGCCAGCTCGTTCACGCCTTCCAGGTCCCACCAGTTGGTGAGCTTCATCGCAAAGCCGGCGCGGC
The DNA here is from genome assembly GCF_001652915.1 of Cupriavidus sp. D384. Lineage (GTDB taxonomy): Bacteria > Pseudomonadota > Gammaproteobacteria > Burkholderiales > Burkholderiaceae > Cupriavidus. The sequence goes on along the minus strand of NZ_BBQI01000090.1, from coordinate 329,891 downwards.
GCCCGGCGAAGCTCGATTCGGCATAGATCTCGGAAAACGCCGCCTCGACCGACGCGATATTGCCGCCGTGGCCGTTCAGGAACAGGATCTTCTCGAAACCGTGGCGGGCCAGCGAGCGCGTCCAGTCCACGATGGCCGCGATAAACGTGGTCGGGCGCAGCGAGATGGTGCCGGCAAAGCCCAGGTGGTGCTGGGCCATGCCGATATTGAAGGTGGGTGCCACCAGGATATCGGCCTGCTGCTCGGCCGCGCGGCAGATGATCTCCGGACACATCCAGTCGGTGCCCAGCAGGCCCGTGGGGCCATGTTGCTCGTTGGAGCCGATCGGGATGACGATGGTCCGGCTGCGCTTCAGGTACTGCTCGATTTCAGACCAGGTGGACAGGTACAGCAGCATGATTGACTCCTTGTTTTACGTGGGGGTGTTGCGGGGAGAGCGACGGGTTGGATGCGGTTCAGTGATTCAGTGCCGCGACGGCAGCCGCGTGGCAAGGATGATCAGCGCGGCCGCCAGCGGCATGGCGGCGATGATCAGCACGCCCGGATGCAGGCTGCCGCTGGCCGCCTTGGCCCAGCCGATGATGGCGGGGCCCCAGAAGCCGCCGGACAGGCCGATGGTGTTGATCAGCGCGATGCCGCCGGCGGCCGCCGGCCCCTTGATGTATTCGGACGGCATGGCCCAGAACACCGTGTAGGTCATCCACAGGGTGGTGGTGCCCAGCGTCAGCAGCGCGATGGTGCCCGCCAGGTGGCCGTCGGCCAGGGTCGAGCCTGCCAGCAGCGCGGCGCCCGCCAGTGCCGGCACCGCGGCGTGGTAGCGGCGTTCGCGCTTGCGGTCCGAGCGGCGGCCCATGTAGATCATGCCGATGGCGCCGCCCAGATAGGGCAGGGCCGTGTACCAGCCCAGCTGCACCGTGTCGTTGACACCCTGGGCCTTGATCAGCGTCGGCAGCCAGAAGCTCAGCGCGTAGATGGCGGCGATCACGCAGAAGTAGGCGAACGCCAGCACGTAGACTTTGGGGTCGCGTGCCACGGCGCCGAACGAGTGCTTGTGCGCGGCCGGCACGGCCAGTTCCTGTTCGAGCAGGCGCTTTTCGTCGGCGGTGAGCCAGTTCGCATCGGCGGGACGGTCGGGCACGAGCTTCCAGGCCAGCACGCCAAGCACCAGGCAGGGCAGGCCCTCGATCAGGAACATCCATTGCCAGCCGGCCAGCCCGGCATGGCCCGCCAGCGTGGTCATCAGCCAGGCCGACAACGGGCCGCCGACGATGCCGCCGATCGGGCCCGCCAGGAACACGATGGCGATGGCGCGTGCCATGCGCTGCGGCCCGTACCAGCACGACAGGTAATAGATCATGCCCGGTGCGAAGCCGGCCTCGAATACGCCCAGCAGGAAGCGCATGGCGTAGAACGTGGGCACGTCGCGCACGAACAGCATGCAGGCCGACGTGATGCCCCAGAGCACCAGGATGCGGCTGAAGGTCTTGCGTGCCCCGATACGCGGCAGCATCAGGTTGCTCGGGATTTCGAACAGCACGTAGCCGATGAAGAAGATGCCGGCGCCCACGCCGTAGGCCGCATCGGAAAAGCCCAGGTCGCCCTGCATCTGGAGCTTGGCAAAGCCAACGTTGACGCGGTCCAGGTACGCAAACAGGTAGCAGACCAGCAAAAACGGCAGCAGCCGCAGGTTGATCTTCTGATACAGCGCGGCAGTGCCGTCTACGGCGGCGGGGTTCGACATCACTAACATTTGCCAGTCTCCAGAGCGTTGTGATGGTTGTGGGATTGGCTTCGATAGTGGCAGCCGCGTAGACTGATACCAACAGTAACAAAGTCCACACTTCGTTCTTCTGAAAGCAACGCAGCGGCGCTCGGCGCACTAAAAGCGGCTTTTAGATAACAAAAAGGCATGCGATGCGCGAAATCAATCAGCAGCGGCTGCGCTATTTCCGGGAAGTGCTGGCGCACGGCACGATCCGTGGCGCGGCCGAGAGCCTCAATACGTCGCCGTCGGTCATCACGCGCCAGATCCGGCTGCTGGAAGAGGAACTGGGCACCACGCTGTTCGAGCGGCAGGCGCGCGGCGTGCGGCCCACCGAGGCGGCGGCCCACCTGCTGGAGTTCTGGCGCGGGTACCGCTCGCACCAGGAAAAGCTTGAAGACCAGTTGCACGCGCTGATGGGGCTGCAGCAGGGCCTGGTGCAGATCGTGCTGAGCGAGGGCTATGTCGATGCGCTGGTCAACGAGGTGGTGGCGCCGTTCTGCGCGCAATACCCGATGGTCGATATCCGCATGGAGATCCTGCCCGTGGACGACGTGCTCAACGAGGTGGCCGAAAGCCGCGCCCATATCGGCCTGGCCTACAACCCGCCGCTGCACCCGCGCATCGAGTACCGCGCCAGTTCGGCGCAGCCCATCGTGCTGCTGACGCGCCACGATCATCCGCTGGCGCTGCGCGGTGGCGCGGCCACCATCCATGACGTGATGGCCTACCCCCTGGCGCTGATGCCAGAGTCCTATGGCATCGGGCATGCGGCCAGGATGCTGGAATTCGCCGAGAACATCCGCATCCGGCCCACGCTGGTCACCAATTCGCTGTCGGCGCTCAAGCAGTTCGTGGCCTACGACGATTTCGTGACGCTGATCGGCCAGTTCGCCGCCTACCGCGAGGTGGCCGCCGGCAGCCTGGCCACGGTACCGATCGACCATCCGCTGTTCCGGGGCACGCAGGCCCGGCTGCTGGTCAAGGCCGGGCGCCCGTTGCCGGCGGCGGCGCTGGAGGTGCTGGCCTTTATTCAGCATCGCATGGGCATCTTTGCCGAGGGGGGCTGAGGGGGCGCACCGGGGCCTCAGAGCACGTAGCCGCCATCGATGGTCAGGCTGGCGCCGGTCATGTAGGCCGACGCCGGGCTGGCGAGCCAGCTTGCCAGCCCGGCAATCTCCTCGGGCCGGCCCACACGACCCAGCGGAATTTTCGGGATCAGGTGCTCGATCATGTCGGCCGTCATGTCGGTCACGGTCGGGCCAGGCTGGATGTTGTTGATCGTGATGCCGCGCGGCGCCAGTTCCAGCGCCACGTTCTTACCAGCGCCGCCACGGCTGCCTTGGTCATGGCGTAGACCGCGCCACCCGGCGCACCGGTGCGGATGGCCGTGTTGCTGCCGATGGTGATCAGCCGCCCACCGTCGCGCAGCTGCGCCGCGGCAGCCTGGATGGCGACGAACACGCCGCGGATATTCACATCGAGCATCAGGCCGAGATCGGCATCGGCCACGGTGTCGATGGCGCCCAGCCGCAGCACGCCGGCATTGACCACCGTGGCATCGAGCGGGCCGAAGCGCGCCACCGCCTGCCGCACGGCGGCGCGGATGGCGGCCGGGTCGGCACTGTCCGCCGCAATGGCCAGCGCCTGGCCGCCGGCCGCCTCGATCCGCGCTACCACGTCGGCGGCCTTGTCGGGCCGCGTGGCGTAGGTCAGCGCGACGTGAAAGCCGTCCTGCGCCAGCCGCGTGGCAATGGCCGCGCCAATGCCGCGCGAGCCGCCGAATACCAGGGCGGCCCTGGCCGCCTTTGTCGTTGAAAGGTCCATGTCGTTCCTCGTCCTGACTGGTTTGATCTCGGGACGATATTGCGACGGCCGCGTATCCGGTTTGTGTGCGGGCGGGGGGGATTTTGTATTCGTATGTAGTTCGCCGCACCCGCTGCGCGGCCAGCGACTACACTGGCTGGATGGCGCACGGGGCGGCCCGGCGGGGAGGATGCATGTTCGGCAACCTGATTCGCATCGAGACGGGACCAGACGGACACCAGTTCTTCGTCCATACCGACAGCCTGGCCGTGGCAATCATCCTGGTGGCGCTGCTGCTGGCAGCCATCGTGCTGGCGAGCGTGGCCTGCTACTACCTGACCCGCACGCTGATGCTGTGGGCGGTAGGCCGGCTGGCGCGCGGCGAGCACCGCAAATGGCTGCGCGCGGCGGAACGGCGCAAGGTCTTCCATCGGCTGGCGCCGATCGTGCCGGCGCTGATCGTCTACCTGGCCGCGCCGCTGATCAGCAGCCTGACGTTTCCGGTGATTGCGATGCTGGGCGCGCCGCTGGGGGTGGCTGCGGCCTGTTTCATGGTCTACACCGGGCTGCGCGCGGGCTTTGCGTTTCTGGGCAGTATCGAGGACCGCTACAGCCATCTGCCTCACGCCAGCGAACGCCCGATCAAGAGCTTTCTCCAGGTGGCTACGCTCGTGCTGTACCTGCTGGCCTTCGTCGCCATCGTCTCGCTGCTGCTGGGCCGGCCTCCCACATACTTCCTGACCGGCGTCAGTGCCATGACGGCGCTGCTGATCATCGTGTTCCGCGACTCGCTGCTGGGCTTCGTGGCGAGCATCCAGCTGGCGGCCTACGACATGCTGCGCATCGGCGACTGGATCGAGGTGCCCGGCTATGTGGCGGACGGCGTGGTCACCGATATCGCGCTCAACACCATCAAGGTGCGCAATTTCGACAATACGATCGTGACACTGCCCAGCTACGTGCTGCTGACCAATGGCGTCCGGAACTGGCGCGGCATGGTGGAATCTGGCGGCCGGCGCGTAAAGCACAGCATCCCCGTGGATGCGGACAGTGTGCGTTTCTGCGACGACGCGCTGCTGGGCGGACTGAACGCCTGCCGCGCGCTGAAGCTGCCCGTGGCCCCGCAAGCCGACGGTCAGCCGCTGACCAACCTGGGCATGCTGCGCCGCTACATGCTGGGCTATTTCCGCCAGCATCCGGCCGTGCGGCAGGACCTGCCGCTGGTGGTGCGCCACGTTCAATCGGAAAGCCAGGGCCTGCCGCTGGAAGTCTTCCTGTACCTCAGCGACACGCGCTGGGAGACCTACGAGCAGATCCAGTCGGACCTGTTCGATCACGTGTACGGCGTGCTGCCGGTGTTTGGCCTGCGGGTCTGGCAGAAGCGCTAGCCAGCCCGCAGGGCGCTGCCAGGGGCCTCAGGCGTCGGCGGCGCCGGTTGCCGGGTCGGGCATAGCTTTTCTTGCCGCCGACCAGCGCGCAATCCACGCATACAGCAGCGGAATCACCAGCGTACCCAGCAGCGTGGCGCCCAGCATGCCGCCCAGCACGCCGGTGCCCACCGCGCGCTGCGCGCCGGCGCCGGGCCCGGTGCTGATCGCCAGCGGCACCACGCCCAGGATGAACGCCAGTGACGTCATCACCACGGGGCGCAGCCGCTGGCGCGCCGCCTGCGTGGCGGCCTGCACGCGTTCCATGCCGCCGCGCCGCAGTTGCTCGGCATATTCGACCACCAGGATTGCGTTCTTGGCGGCCAGCCCCATGATGACGACCACGCCCACCTTGAAGTAGACGTCGTTGGGCAGCCCGCGCAGCCACACCGCCGCTGCCGCGCCCATCAGCCCGGCAGGCACGATGGCGAGCACGGCCAGCGGCAGCGTCCAGCTTTCATAGAGCGCGACCAGGCACAGGAAGATGAACAGCAGCGACAGCGCGAACAGCCACGGCGCCTGCGTGCCGCTTTGCTGCTGTTCGAACGCGCGGCCATTCCAGCGCACCTCGAAGTCGGGGCCCAGTTCCCGGACCATGGCGTCGAGCCGCGCCATCGCCGCGCCGGTGCTCACGCCGGGCGCCGTATCCGCATTGATGCGCACCGAGGTCAGGCCGTTGTAGCGCTCCAGCGTCGATTCGCTGTTGCCCCATTCCAGCGTGGCGAACGCGCCCAGCGACACCATCTGGCCGCTGGCGTTGCGCACGTGCACGCGAGCCAGGTGGGCGGCCTGCATGCGGAACGGCGCATCGGCCTGCAGGATCACGCGGCGCACGCGGCCTTCGCGGGCCAGTTCGTCGATATAGCGCGAGCCGATGGTGGTCGACAGCGCATGATGGATGGCCTCGGCGTCCACGCCGAAGCTCTCCGCCTTGCGATAGTCGATCGCCAGATCCAGTGCCGGCGTGGGCTGGCCGGCCGTGGCACGCACCTCGGCAAACAGCGGATCGGCCTTGGCGCGCGCGATCAGCTTGTCGCGGGCGGCGTACAGGTCTTGCCGGCCGCCTTCGCGGCGCGTCACCAGGCGCATGTCCAGGCCGCTGGTGCTGCCGAGTTCGGGCAGGGCAGTGCCGTTGTACGGGTAGAGCTGGGCCTCCCCCTTGCCGGGCCACGTTTCCAGGCCCTTGCCCAGCCGCGCCAGCACCACATCGGCCGCGTTGGCGCGGCCACGCTGCTGCCAGTCGTCGAGCGACAGGAACACGCTGGCGCGCTGCTCGCCCGAGCCGCCATTGTTCCAGCCCAGCAGCGAGAACGTGGTCTTGATCGGGAATTTCTCGGCAGTCATCCACTGCTCCATCCGGGCGATGGCCTCGCGCGTCTGGGCCTGGGTGCTGCCCGGCGGCAGTTCCACGTCGATCACCAGTTCGCCGGTGTCCTCTTCGGGCAGGAAGCCGCCCGGCAGTTGCCAGAGCGTCAGCGCGCAGGCGGCCGTCATGGCCAGGTAGACGGCCAGCCAGCGCAGGCGCCGTTGCTGCAGCCGGTGGATCCAGCCGGCATAGCGCGCGGTGAAGGCGGCAAAGCGGGCTTCGAACCACGCCAGCGGGCCACGTGCCGGGGCGGCGCCGTGGCGCAGCAGCGTGGCGCACATGGCCGGCGCCAGCGTCAGCGCAAAGAACAGCGAGAACGCGATCGAGATTGCCAGCGTCATGGCGAAGTGGCGGTAGATCACGCCCACCGCGCTGTCCATGAACGTCATCGGCACGAACACCGCGCACAGCACCAGGGTGACGGCCAGCAGCGCGCCCGAGACCTCGCGCATCGACCGCGATGCGGCCGTGAACGCGTCCACGCCGTCCTCGCGCATGATGCGCTCGACGTTCTCCACCACGACGATGGCATCGTCCACCAGGATGCCGATTGCCAGCACCACGCCAAACAGCGTGATCACGTTCAGCGACAGCCCGAACGCCTGCAGGCAGGCCACCGTGCCCAGCAGCGATACCGGCACCACGATGCATGGGATCAGCGTGGCACGCAGGTTGCCCAGGAACAGCCACAGGATCAGGAACACCAGCACCGTGGCCTCGCCCAGCGTGACGAGCACGCGCGTGATCGAGTTCTGCACGAAGTGCGCGGTGTCGTACGAGATGTCGTAGGTCACGCCGGCCGGAAAGCCGCGGGCGGCCTCGTCCAGCGCCGCGCGCACGATGCGGGAGGTGGCAAGCACGTTGGCGCCATCGGCCAGTTTCAGGCCCATCGACGCGGCTTCGCGGCCATTGAGCGATGAGCTGTACCGGAAGTCGGCGGCTGCCATTTCCACGCGCGCGACGTCACGCAGCAGCACCGCCGAGCCGTCCTTGCCCGGGCGCAGCACGATGCGCCCGAACGATTCCGCATTGGACAGCGGCGCGGGGGGCCGCACGATGGCCTGGAACGATTGCCCCGGCGCGGCCGGCGCCCCGCCAAGCTGGCCCGGCGTGACGCTGCCGTTGCGCGCGCGGATGGCGGCTTCCACATCGGCCGTGGTCAGGCCGTAGGCGTGCAGCTGGTCGGGGTTGAACCAGACGCGCAGCGCGTATTCGGCGCTGTACGGTTCCACCTTGCCGATGCCGGGCAGGCGCCGCAGCATGGGCAGCACCGTGCCCGCCGCGTAGTCGGCCAGCGCGGTCTCGGACATCGAGCCGGTCTTCGAGATCAGCGACACGTACATGAACGGGCTGGCGCTGGCCTGGTCGACGTAGACGCCACCCCGGCGAACCACCTCGGGCAACAGCGGCTCGGCCTGGGCCACCCGGTTTCGCACGTTGACCTGGGCCAGTTGCGGATCGGTGCCCTGCTTGAAGCCGATGGTCACCGTGGCGGTGCCGGCCTCGCTGTTCGAGTCGATATAGAGCAGGCCCGGAATGCCGTGCATCTGCTGCTCCAGCACGGCCGTCACGCGGTCTTCCACGGTGCGCGCGGTGGCGCCCGGGTAGTCGGCGTAAAGAATCACCATCGGCGGGGCCACGGCCGGGTATTGCGCCATCGGAATGCGGTTCAGCGCGACCAGGCCGGCGACCACGGTCAGGATGGCAAGCACCCACGCAAACGCGGGGCGGCGAAGGAAAAAATGCGCCATAGAGGACGAACGACTGCTAACACCGTGCATCGCGCCCGGCCATGCGGCGGCGCGCCGAAGCCCGGCGTGGGTTGGGTGGGTATCGCAAAGTCGGCCGCCGCCAGGCGGATGGGATGCCGGGCGGTCGGTGGGCCGGTGAGGCCCGGTGGCACGGTCAGCGCGGCCCGATGGCTCGATCGGGTAGCGCAGCGCGCGCTTTTGGGTATGACGCTCCGGCCGCATCGGGCCGGTGGCGAGTGTGGCGGATTATAAACATCGCCCCTTGTTGGTGCAATCAAAGGAAATGCGATGCGCCGGCAGGGGGCAGATCCACGTTTCCGGGTTTGCCCATGGCACCCCCGCATCCTATCGTTACAGGTGCAGACCCCGGCGCAGGACTTCCATACGGCCGCTCCCAAGGAGACGTCATGAGCAAGAAGTCAAATATCACGACCTGGATCCTGATCGCGATGATCCTGGGTGCCGTGGTCGGCTATGCGTGCAACACGGCGTTCCCCGATCCGAAGGTGGCAAAGGAGATCGCCGGGTATATCTCGATCATCACCGACGTCTTCCTTCGGCTGATCAAGATGATCATTGCGCCACTGGTGTTCTCCACGCTGGTGATCGGTATCGCGCACATGGGCGATGCCAGCACGGTGGGGCGCGTCGGGGTCAAGGCGCTGGCCTGGTTCATCACGGCGTCGCTGGTATCGCTGACGCTGGGCCTGATCATGGCGACGCTGCTGCATCCGGGCGTGAACATCGGCCTGCCGCTGCCCGACGTGGGCGCGGCCACCAACCTGAAAACCAATGCGTTCACGCTCAAGGACTTCGTGGCGCACCTGGTGCCCAAATCGGTGGCCGAGGCCATGGCCAACAACGAAATCCTGCAGATCGTGGTGTTCTCGATCTTCTTCGGCACGGCCATTGCCACGCTGGGCGAGCGCGGCGCGCGCATGGCCGCCGTGATCGAGGATCTGGCGCAGATCATGCTGAAGATCACCGGCGCGGTGATGTGGCTGGCACCCATCGCGGTGTTCGCGGCGATTGCATCGACCGTGACCACGCAGGGGCTGGGCATCCTGATCACGTTTGCCAAGTTCATGGGCAGTTTCTACCTGGCGCTCTTCGTGCTCTGGGGGCTGCTGACGCTGGCCGGCTTTGTGTTCTTGGGGAAGCGCATTTTCGAACTGGTGCGGCTGATCCGCGAACCGTTCCTGCTGTCGTTCTCCACGGCCAGTTCCGAGGCCGCCTATCCGAAGCTGCTCGACTCGCTCGACCGCTTCGGCGTGAATCGCAAAATCTCCAGTTTCGTGCTGCCGCTGGGTTACTCGTTCAACCTGGATGGCTCGATGATGTACTGCACGTTTGCTGTGCTGTTTATCGCCCAGGCCTATGACATCCACCTGCCGATGGGTACGCAGATCACGATGCTGCTGTTGCTGATGCTGACCTCGAAGGGCATGGCGGGCGTGCCCCGCGCGTCGCTGGTGGTGATCGCGGCCACGCTGAACCAGTTTGGCATTCCCGAGGCGGGCCTGCTGCTGATCATGGGTGTGGACCAGTTCCTGGACATGGGCCGCTCGGCCACCAACGCCGTGGGCAATTCGATTGCCGCGGCCGTGGTAGCCAAGTGGGAAGGGCAGCTGGCTTCCGGGCCGGTGCCCGAGACCGAGAAGGACATACCGGGCGAGGAGCCCCGCACGCCCGGCACCGCGGAGGCCTGACGCCATGCGCGCATCCGTCTGGAAACTGGCCGCAAGGGGCCTGGCCGCGCTGATGCTGTTCGGCTGTGGCGCAATGGCTGCCCAGGCGCAGGACGCCGTGGCGCTGTCCGGCACGCTGAAGAAGGCCAAGGACACCGGCGTGCTGACCATCGGCTACCGGGAGTCTTCGCTGCCGTTTTCGTACCTGAACCAGGCAAAGCGGCCCATCGGCTATTCGATCGACATCTGCCAGGCCATTGTCGACGCCGCAGCCGCCGAAATCAGCCGCAACCTGACCGTGCAATGGGTGCCGGTGACGTCCGAGAACCGCTTCGACGCCATTACGTCGGGCAAGGCCGACCTGGAATGCGGGTCGACCACGCGCAATGCCGAGCGCATGCGCATGGTGGCATTCTCGCCGGTGATCTTCGTGGCGGGGACCAAGCTGATGGTGCCGCGCAATTCGCCGGTCAAGACCTTCCGCGACCTCAAGGGCAAGACCGTGGTGGCAACGGCTGGCACCACCAACGCCAGCGCCATCGAGGACCTGTCCACACGGTTCAACCTGGGCATCAAGCTGATCCACGCCCGCGACCATGCCGATGCCTTCGAGGTGCTGCGCCATGGCGGCGCCGATGCCTACGCCGGCGACGACGTGCTGCTGTACGGCTTCCTGGCGCACTACAACGCGGGCAAGCAGTTCATCGTGACCAGCGAATTCCTGTCCTACGACCCGTACGGCATCATGCTGCGCCGGAGCGATCCGCAATTTGCGGCCGTGGTCGACAAGGCCGTACGCGACCTGATCACGTCCGGCGAACTGGGGCGACTCTACAAGCAGTGGTTCCTGAACCGGCTTCCCACCGGCGAGCGGCTTGGCATTCCGATGAGCGCGCAGCTGGAGGACATCATCGACGCCACGCCGCAGCAGCCGGAGTAGCGGCCCCAGACAGCAGCCAGCGCGACGATCAGGTGGCCCGAGGCCTCCAGAATCGGCAATTTGCGACAAAATCATGAGAAATATGACTCAAGCTGGTGCAGTCATGCAAAACCGATAAGCACAGTTCAAGGTTTGTGCACTGCGATGGCGCAAACTGTACTCTTTCGGCTGTACCTGTTCTGTACGTCCCTCGGGTCACATTCCGGGCCTAGTCTGCAACCATCGCAGCGAGCGCCCGGACATCACACGGAAAACCGGGCCGGGCACTCGGGCACTTGTTCTGGAAGTCGCCCCCATGAGTACTCCCACGCCCGAAAAGGGGCATATCGCCCCCTATACGCACCCGGCCGCCGGCTGGGGTGCGCTCAAGCAGGTCGCCATCAACCTGGTCAAGGAAAGAGTTGCCGGCGGCAAGTACAAGACGCTGTTCAGGCAGAACCAGCCGGACGGTTTCGATTGCCCGGGCTGCGCCTGGCCTGACCGCCAGCACGCGTCCACGTTCGAGTTTTGCGAAAACGGCGTCAAGGCCGTGGCGGCCGAGGCCACCAGCAAGCGCGTGACCAACGAGTTCTTTGCGAAGTACACGGTCACCGAGCTGATGCAGCAGTCGGATTACGAACTGGAGCAGCACGGTCGCCTGACCTATCCGGTGCGGTACGACGCCACCACCGACAAGTACGTGCCGGTGGAGTGGGACGACGCGTGCCGCCTGATCGCCGATCACCTGCGCCGCCTGGACAACCCCGACGCGGCCACGTTCTATACCTCGGGCCGGGCCAGCAACGAGGCGGCTTTCCTGTTCCAGCTGTTCGTGCGGATGTATGGCACCAACAACTTCCCGGACTGCTCGAACATGTGCCACGAGGCCACCAGCCGCGGCCTGCCGGTGACGGTGGGCGTGGGCAAGGCCACGGTGCTGCTCGATGACTTCCAGCTGGCCGACACCATCATGGTCTGGGGCCAGAATCCGGCTACCAATCATCCGCGCATGCTCAACGAACTGCGCGATGCCTCGAAGCGCGGCGCCAGGATCGTGTCGATCAACCCGCTCAAGGAACGCGGCCTGGAGCGCTTTGTCAGCCCGCAGCACGTGACGGAAATGCTCGGCGGCAGCGGCACCCAGATTGCGTCGATGTTCGTGCGGCCCACGCTGGGCGGCGACTTTGCGCTGCTCAAGGGCATTGGCAAGCGCGTCATCGAACTGGATGACCAGGCCGTGGCCACGGGCGGCAAGCGCGTGGTGGATATCGCCTTCGTCAACGACCATACGGCCGGCTACGAGGCATTCGCGGCCGACCTGCGCGCCGAGAGCTGGCCCGACATCGTGGCCGAATCGGGCGTGACGCGCGAGGATATCGACGCGCTGGCCGACGTCTACATCGACAGCGAGCGCACCATCATGTGCTGGGGCATGGGCCTGACGCAGCACAAGCAGAGCGTGCGCACGATCCAGCTGTTGTCCAACGTGATGATGCTGCGCGGCAATATCGGCCGGCCCGGTGCGGGCCTGATGCCGGTGCGCGGCCATTCGAACGTGCAGGGCGACCGCACGATGGGCATCGAGGAACAGCCCGACGACGCCTTCCTGGACCGCCTGGGCGCCACCTTCGGCTTCGAGCCGCCGCGCCACCACGGCCAGGACGTGGTGGCCGCCATCAATGCGATGCTGGAAGGCAAGGTCAAGGTGTTTGTAGGCCTGGGCGGCAATTTCTCGATTGCCACGCCCGACACGCCGCGCACCTGGGAAGCGCTGCGCCAGTGCGACCTGACCGTCAATATCGCCACCAAGCTGAACCGCAGCCACCTGGTGATTGGCAAGGATTCGCTGCTGCTGCCAACGCTGGGCCGTACCGAGGTGGACGAGCAGAACGGCGTGGCGCAGGGCGTGACCGTGGAAGATTCGGTCTGCATGGTGCATATCTCGTACGGCATGAACAAGCCGGCGTCGCCGCACCTGCTGTCCGAGACGATGATCGTGGCAAAGATGGCCGACGCCACGCTGGGATCGAACAAGGTGGACTGGCTGTGGTTCGCGCAGGACTACGCGCGCATCCGCGACGCCATCGAGAAGGTGATTCCGGGCTTCGAGCGCTACAACGAGCGCGTGGCGCAGCCGGGCGGCTTCCACCTGACGCCGGCCTCGCGCAACCGCGTGTGGCGCACGGCATCGGGCAAGGCCGAGTTCCTGGTGCATCCGATCGACCGCGACACGCCGATCAAGCGCGCCCGCGACAAGTACGGCGACGACCTGCTGGTGATGATGACCACGCGCTCGCACGACCAGTACAACACCACGATCTATGGCCTGGACGACCGCTATCGCGGTGTGTTCGGCTTGCGCCGCGTGGTGTTCATCAACCGGGCCGACCGCGAGCGTCTGGGGTTTGCAGAGGGCGAACGCGTAAATATCACCAGTGTCTGGGAAGACGACGTGACGCGCCATGTGCAAGACTTCCTGCTCGTCGACTACGACATTCCGGCCGGCTGCCTGGGCGCCTATTATCCGGAGACGAACCCGCTGGTGCCGCTGGAAAGCATCGGCGACCGGTCGGGCACGCCCACGTCGAAGTCGATTCCGGTGCTGCTGCAACGCGCCGGGCAAGGCTGAAGTTCACCGCAGGGGGTAGTACATGGCCGAACGCGGTTACATCACGCGCGAGATTCGCCGCCACCAGGGCGACGCCGTCGCGCTGGAGATCGACAACGTGGCCGAGGAAGTACCGGTTGCGCTGGTCTACAACGACATCTCGCACGCGGTGATGATGGCGACGCCGCTGGACCTGGAGGCGTTCGCGGTCGGCTTTTCGCTGACCGAAGGCATTGTCGACAGCGTGCGCGAGATCTACGACGTCGAGGTCGAGCCGGGCTGCGACGGCATCGAGGTGCGCCTGAACGTCAGCCAGCGCGCGTTCATGGCCATGAAGGAACGCCGCCGCACGCTGGCTGGCCGTACCGGCTGCGGCGTCTGCGGCATCGAGAGCCTGGCCTTGCTCGACCTGGTGCCCGAGCCGCTGGCGGCGGCGCGCACCATTGCGCCGTCGGCGGCCATGATCCGGCAGGCGTCCGACGCCTTGCGCGCCCGCCAGCACCTGATGGCGGCCACTGGCGGCGTCCATGCCGCGGCGTGGTGCGGGCCGGACGGCCAGCTGCGTGCCGTGTTCGAGGACGTGGGGCGGCACAATGCGCTGGACAAGCTGATTGGCCACCTGGCGCGGGCCCGCGAGAGTTTCGGCGACGGATTCGTGTTCCTGTCCAGCCGGGCCAGCTACGAGCTGGTGCGCAAGGCCGCCCGCATGCAGATTCCGATGCTGGCGACGATCTCGGCGCCAACCTCGCTCGCCATCCGCATCGCGGAACAGGCCGGCGTGCGGCTGCTGAGCTTTTGCCGCCAGGATGGCTTCGTCGAATACACTTCGCCTGTATCCGTATTAGCATCCGATTCGCTGGAGGCCGCAGGCTGACGCCTGGGTGGTCCGGCGCCCCCCGGACCATCCAGAAAAAGGCGAAGACCCTTTGGCAACCCTGTACGAAAAGCTCGCGGCCGATATCGAGGCGCTGGTGCAGCAGGGCGTGCTGCTGCCCGGCGAAAAGATTCCGTCGGTGCGGCAGGCGGCCCAGCACCACCGGCTGAGCATTACCACGGTGATCCGCGCCTACCTGCTGCTGGAGTCGCGCGGCATCCTGGAAAGCCGTCCCCAGTCCGGCTATTTCGTGCGCGCCCGGCCCGGCGAGCCGGCCATCGACCTGCAGCCCACGCGCCCGGCGGCGCGGCCGTCGGCGGTCGATGTCAGCGCGCTGGTGCTGTCCACGCTGCGCTCGATCCGCGCCGACGACGCCGTGCCGCTCGGTTCGCCATACCCCGATCCCAAGCTGTATCCGTGGCAGCGCATCATCCAGTACGCCAACACCATCGGCAAGCGCTATGACACCTGGAGCGTGCTCGACGACCTGCCGCCCGGGTCGCCCGAGCTGATCCGGCAGATCACGCGCCGCTACCTGGAAAACGGCTACACGGTGGACCCGAACGAGGTGATCGTCACGATTGGCGCCACCGAGGCCATCAACCTGTGCCTGCAGGCCGTGGCAAAGCCAGGCGACACGATTGCCGTGGAGTCGCCCACCTACTACGCGATGCTGCACGCCATCGAGCGCCTGGGCATGCGCGCCGTGGAGGTGGCTACCGATCCCGTCGAAGGCATCGACGTGCAGGCGCTGGCCCGGCTGATCGACGAACGGCCCGTGGCCGCCTGCATGGTCATGCCGAACTTCCAGAATCCGCTGGGTTTCCAGATGTCCGACGCGCGCAAGCAGGCGCTGGTGGCGTTGCTGACCGAGCGTGATATCCCCGTCATCGAGAACGATGTCTACGGCGAGCTGTATTACGGCGATGCCCATCCAACTTCGCTGAAATCCTATGACACGGCCGGCATCGTGCTGCACTGCTCGTCATTTTCGAAGACGCTGACGAATGCCTACCGTATCGGCTGGGCGTTGCCGGGGCGATACAAGGAAAAGGTGGAGCGGCTCAAGTTCCTGAATACGCTGACCACTTCGACGATTCCGCAACTGGCGATTGCCGAGTTCCTGCGCCGCGACGGCTACGACTACCACCTGCGCCGCGTGCGCAAGGCCTACGCCCAGCAGGCCAATATCATGGCCGCCGCCGTGCGGCGCTTCTTCCCGGCCGGTACGCGCGTCTCGCGTCCGGCGGGCGGCTACGTGCTGTGGGTGGAACTGCCCGACGAGGTGGATGCCATGGCGCTGTACCACGCCGCGCTGGAGCGGCGCATCACCGTGGCGCCGGGACATATCTTCTCGCCGGTGCCCACCTACACGAACTGCATCCGCCTGAACTACAGCGGCGCCTGGTCGGAAGACATGGAAGCCGCCGTGATCACGCTGGGCAAGCTCGTGGCGACATTACAAGAAAGGGAGACGACATGACGAACGACGCGGCAGACGACATGCCGGAAGACGAGGGCGAGGATCTGGACCCCGTGGTGGGCGCCATCCTGAAGACGCTGTGGGACCACGGCCAGGGCGGATCGGACAAGGGCCTGACCCTGGCCCGGCTGAGCAAGCGCGCCGCGGTGCAGATGAGCGTGCTGCGGCGCATGCTGACACAGTTGGGCGCCGCCGACCTGGTCGAGACGGTCATGGAAGAGGACGGGCGCGGCTCGGCCCGGCTGACCGAAGAGGGGCAGGCGGTGTGCGGGCAGCTGTTTGGCGAGCCCGATGGGGGCGGCGAGACGCCGGTGCTGCATTGATGACGGTGATGGCTTCCTCTCCCATGGCTGGGAGGGAAAGGCAGGCTCGACGGCTCAGACCACCTTGCCCGGATTCATCAGTCCCTGCGGGTCCAGCGCCTGCTTGATCGCGCGCATCATCGCCAGTTCCACGTCGCTCTTGTAGCGGCGGTTTTCTTCCAGCTTGAGCTGCCCCAGCCCGTGTTCGGCCGAGATCGAGCCGTTGTGGGCATGGACGCTGTTGTGGACGATCAGGTTGATGGCGTCCTGGTGCTTCAGGAACTGGTCGTTGTCGACGCCGACCGGCGGCGATACGTTGTAGTGCAGGTTGCCGTCGCCCAGGTGGCCGAACGTGACCATGCGCGATCCGGGAAAGGCGTCCTGCAGCAGCGCATCGGTGGTCTCGATGAAGTCGGCCACGCGCGAGATCGGCACGGCAATGTCGTGCTTGACGTTCTTGCCTTCCTCCACCTGGGCCAGCGGAATATGCTCGCGCAGGTTCCAGAAATCGCGCGACTGCTGCACCGATTCCGCCACGACGGCATCGGTCACCACGCCGGCGTCGAAGGCCGCTTCCATCATGGTCTCGAAGATGCCGCGGGCGTGCGCTTCGCTCTCGCTGTCGGACAGCTCCAGCAGCACCAGTTGCGGATGGTGCTCGCTGAACGGATAGCGCAGCTGCGGAAAGTGCCGGGTCACCAGGTCGATGCACATCGCCGACATCAGCTCGAAGCCGGTGAGCATGGCGCTGGCGTGCGACTGGGCGATAGCCAGCAGGGCCAGCGCGGCGCGCGGGCTCTTGACCGCCGCCAGCGCCGTCACGCGGGCGCGCGGCGCCGGGAACAGCTTCATCACGGCGGCGGTGATGACGCCGAGCGTGCCTTCCGCGCCGATAAACAGGTCGCGCAGGTCATAGCCGGTATTGTCCTTGCGCAAGCCGCGCAGGCCGTCCCAGACCTCGCCGCGGACGTTGACCACCTCCAGCCCCAGGCACAGCTCGCGCGTATTGCCATAGCGCAGCACGGCCGTGCCGCCGGCGTTTGTGGACAGGTTGCCGCCGATCGTGCAGCTGCCTTCGGCCGCCAGCGACAGCGGAAACAGGCGCCCGTGCTCGCGCGCCACGTCCTGCAGCTGCTGCAGGATCACGCCGGCTTCCACCGTGATCGTATTGTTGAGCGGGTCCACCTGGCGCACGCGGTTCATGCGTTGCAGCGACAGCACCACCACGCCCCGCGCGGCGGACTCGCCGGCCCCGGGCGTGGCGCCGCCGCACAGGCCCGTATTGCCGCCCTGCGGCACCACGGCCAGCTTGTGCGCGTGGCAGGCATGCATCACGGCGGCCACTTCCTCGGTGGTGCCGGGGCGCAGCACGGCCAGTGCGTCGCCGGTATAGCGGCGGCGCCAGTCGGTCAGGTACGGCGCCTTGTCGGCCGCGTCGGTCAGCACGTTTTGCGGGCCGATGGCGGCCCGGCAGAGATCGAGGAACGAGTCGGAATGCACGGCGGTCATGGCAATCAGGAGGGTTGGGACGTCTTGGCGATGGTTTTGGCGCGGCGCTTGTAAGGGCGCAGGTACAGGATCGTGCTGACGAAGAACAGCAGCGTCAGGGCGACCTCGGCCCAGGCCAGCCACGACGACGGGGCACGGTCGCTGGTGGCGCGCACGATGCCCTCGGTGAAATACAGCAGGATCAGCATCGACGACCACTGCATGGTGTAGCGATTGCGCATCCAGACGCCGCGCAGCACCGGCAGCAGCAGCACGCACTTCAGGATCAGCCACGAGCCGCCCGGGCGCAGCGGCGCCAGAAACCACTCCCAGGCGATGCACAGCGCGATCAGCGCGATCAGGCTGGTCAGGCTCAGGCGCCAGAGCGCCGGGCTGTGCAGCGCAACATCGTCGGGGGTCTTCATCGTGCGGCGAGCTTCAGGGCGGTTTGTGCCAGCCGGCGGCCCATGGCCGTTGCCAGCGCGGATTCCTGGTCGGTGACCGGGCCGTGGTTGTCCACGTGGGCGTGGTGGCTGGGGCCGTAGGGCGTGCCGCCGGCCGTGGTGGACATCAGGCCGGCCTCGGAATAGGGCAGGCCGACGATTACCATGCCGTGGTGCAGCAGCGGCAGCATCATCGACAGCAGCGTGGTTTCCTGGCCGCCGTGCAGGCTGCCGGTCGACGTGAACACGCAGCCCGGCTTGCCGGCGAGCGCGCCGGACAGCCACTGGGCAACCGTGCCATCGAGGAAGTACTTCATCGGGGCGGCCATGTTGCCGAACCGGGTGGGGCTGCCCAGCGCCAGCCCGGCGCATTCCTCCAGGTCGCGCAGTTCCGCATAGGGCGCGCCCTCGGGCGGGATGTCGGGCGCGGTGGCCTCGCAGACCGTGGACACCGGCGGCACGGTACGCAGGCGGGCCTGGGCGCCGGGGACGCTTTCGATACCGGTGGCAATCAGTTCGGCGAGCCTGCGGGTGGCGCCGTGGCGGCTGTAGTAAAGGACGAGGATGTCGGTCATGGATGGGCAGGCGCGGGCGGCGGACGGTGCCGGGACAAGCGCCGCAAAACGATCCGCGTATTATAGTTGCGGCGCTGCCCCAAGTGCCGCGCCGCCGGCCTCGCGGCTGGTTTCATCGAATCCGAAGGAGAAAGCCCCCGCATGTCCGCCGTCCGCATTGCCCGCCTGCGCAGGGAATGGAACCTGCAGAAGGTGCGCGCACTGGCCCGCTACGCGCTGCGCCGTGCCGGCGAGAACCGCCTGCCGCAGGTGGCCGCCAGCCTGACGTTCACGACGTTCCTGTCCGTGGTGCCCGTGCTGACCGTGGCGTTCGCGCTGCTGGCGGCGTTTCCGATGTTCCGCGAGTTTCGCGGCGAAATCGAGGGTTTCCTGTTCCAGAACCTGATCCCGGGCGGCAATATCAGCGACTCGGTGTCGCGCTACCTTGGGCAGTTTTCCAAGAGCGCGCGCGGGCTGACAGCCCTGGGCCTGGGCGGCCTGATGGTGACGTCGGTGCTGACCATGCTGACCGTGGAAGATGCGCTCAACGCGATCTGGCGCGTCAAGCGCCGCCGCCCGCTGGCCCAGCGGGTGCTCGTGTTCTGGGCCGTGCTGACGCTCGGGCCGGTGCTGATCGGCGGCAGCCTGTCGGTCAGTTCGTACCTGATCTCGATCTCGATGGGCTATGTCGGCAACCTGCCGTTCGGCATGGGCCTGGTGGTCAGCCTGATTCCCATCGGACTGACCGCGCTGGCGTTTGCCTTCCTGTACATGGCCGTGCCGTATGCCTACGTGGACTGGCGCGACGCGATCTTCGCCGGCATCGTGGCTGCCGTGGCCTTCGAGGTTGCCAAGCGCGCCTTCGGCTATTTCATCACCCATATTCCGACCTACACGGCCGTCTATGGCGCGTTTGCCGTGCTGCCGCTGTTCCTGCTGTGGATGTACGTAAGCTGGCTGGTGACGCTGCTGGGTGCCACCATCGCCGCGAACCTGCCGGTGATCCGCGAGGGCCACTGGCGCCGCCGCACGTTCGCGGGCAGCGAGTTTTTTGACGCGCTGGGCGTGCTCTACGTGCTGTACCGCGCGCGCGAGGAGGTGCCGCGCAGCGTGGGCGAACTGGACATGGGGCGCAAGCTGCGGGTGGAGGCCGACTACCTGGCCGGGCTGCTTGCCAAGCTCAAGGCGCTGCACCTGGTGGGCAAGCTGCAGCAGGACCATGGTCAGGCGCACTGGGCGCTGCTGTGCGATCCGTCCCAGGTCACGCTGCGCACGCTGCATGACCGGCTCGTGCTGAACATGGCGCGCCTGCCGCGCACGGCGCTGGCGCAGCAGATGCAGGGGGTGGAGGTGCTGCGTGGCATCCTGGACAACCCGCAGCTGGACCAGCCGCTGGAAGCCGTGTTTCGGCAGCAGACTGCCGGTGCGGCAGCGAACGAAGCGAATGACGCGAATGACGCGGGTAGCGCCGTGGTCCAGGCGGTGCCGCCGGGCCGGCACGGACAGGGCTGAGCACGGCCGGGGCACGCCGCCTGCGCGGCGCGCCTTCAGAACGGGATCTTGCCGCGCAGGATATCGGCGTACATCACCCAGTCGCCCATCAGGCTGTAGAACGGATGCCGGAACGTGGCCGGGCGGTTTTTCTCGAAGCCGAAGTGACCGACCCAGGCGAAGGCGTAGCCCGATACCAGCGCCGCCAGCAGCCACCACGCGTTGCCGGTGACCACCAGGGTCACCAGGCAGGCCAGCGCCAGCGTGGAGCCGGCGAAATGCAGCCGCCGGCAGGTGCGGTCGCGGTGTTCGCCCAGGTAGTACGGATAGAAATCGGCAAAGCTGGCGAATTCCTTGGCATGGGCCTGGGCCATCGCAGTCTCCTGATTTTGTTGTTGTTTTCGAAGTCTTCCTATTCCTGAAGTGTAGACCTTGCGAACGCGGCCAGTGCGTCGAGCACGTCGTCGGGCTTTTCGCCCATCATCGCGTGGCCGCTCGCCACGGACACGACCCGGGCCTTCGGCATCTTGCCCGCCAGCGCCTGGGCCGCTTTTGGCGAGGTCATCATGTCCTTGCTGCCCACGATGAACAGGGCCGGACAGGCCACCGCAGCGGCCGCTTCGTCGCCATGGGCATAGGCGTTGCAGGCGGAGAAATCGGTGTGGAAGACGTGGGCATCAGGGTTGCGGGCGCTGACGCGCTCCATCAGCCGCTGGCTGCCGCCATGCATCCACGCACCGGGCCCCGGCGACGACGGCTTGCTGGCGAGACTGGAAATGGACCACTGGCTGACCATTGCGATGGCATCGCTTTCGCGGTGCAGCGCGGCGTCGAGCAGCGCGTCGGACACCTTCATCGGATACGCCGTGGCCAGCAGCCCGATGCCGCGCACGGCCTGCGGATGCCGGGCCGCACATTCGAGCGCGATCAGTGACCCCATGCTGTGGCCGAACACCAGCGCCGGGGCCGTGACGCCGGCCGCGCGGGCCAGTGCCATGACCCAGTCGGCCATGTCCTCGACGGTGGTCAGCGGCGCGCCCGCGCTGCGGTTGTGGCCGGGCAGGTCCACGGCCAGCACCGAAAATCCGTGATTGGCGAACCAGCGCGTCTGCAGCGCCCAGACGCTGTGATCGTTCTGGGCGCCGTGGACGAAGATCGCGCAGGGCAGGGTGGCGTCGAATGGCTTGCCGCCCGTATAGGCATAGGCCGGTTGGCCGGCAACGGTCAGTTTCATCACGCCTTGCCTCCCATGGCCTTCTCCGCGGCCTTGAGCCCGCGTTTCAGGTCGTCGATCAGGTCGTCCGGGTCTTCCAGGCCGATCGACAACCGGATCGTCCCTTCGCCAATGCCGGCCGCCTTCAGCGCGGCGGCGTCCATGCGGAAATGCGTGGTCGAGGCCGGATGGATCACCAGCGAGCGGGCATCGCCGACGTTTGCCAGGTGCGAGAACAGCGACAGGCTCTCGATAAAGCGCTGGCCGGCCTTGCGATCGGCCTTCAGGTTGAAGCTGAACACGGCGCCGCAGCCGCGCGGCAGTAGCCGTTTCGCCAGTTCGTAGTCCGGATGCGATTCCAGTTCGGGGTAGGCCACCGATTCCACCATCGGGTGGGCGGCCAGGAACTGCACCACGCGGCGCGTGTTGTCGACGTGGCGGCTCATGCGCAGCGGCAGCGTCTCGATGCCCTGCAGAAGCTGCCAGGCCGCCATCGGATTCATGCAGGCGCCAAAGTCGCGCAGCCCTTCGCGGCGCGCGCGCAACAGGAACGGCGCCACCGTGCTTTCCTCGGTGAACACCATGTTGTGGAAGCCCTCGTAGGGCTCGGACAGTTCCGGGAAACGGCCCGAGGCCTCGAAGTCGAACGTGCCGCCTTCGGCCAGCACGCCGCCGATGGTGGTGCCGTGGCCGCCCAGGAACTTGGTGGCCGAGTGGTAGAGCAGGCCGGCGCCATGGTCGAACGGCCGCAGCAGGTAGGGCGTGGTGAACGTGGAGTCCACCAGCAGCGGAATGCGGTGTTCCTGGCCGAGCTGGGCGACCGTCTCGATATCGAGCACGTCCAGGCCGGGGTTGCCCAGCGTCTCGCCGAACAGCAGCTTCGTCTCCGGACGGATGGCGGCGCGCCAGGCGTCGATATCGCGCGGATTGACGAAGGTGGTCTCGATGCCGAAGCGGCGCAGCGTGTAATGCAACAGATTGTGCGAGCCGCCGTACAGCGCGGTGGACGCCACGATATGCGAGCCGGCTCCCATCAGCGTTGCCACGGCCAGGTGCAGCGCGGCCTGGCCCGAGGCCGTGCCGATGGCCCCTGCGCCGTTTTCCAGCGCGGCCACGCGCTCCTCGAACACGGCCACCGTGGGGTTGCTGATGCGTGAGTAAACGTGACCGGCGCGTTCCATGTTGAACAGCGACGCCGCATGCTCGCTGTCGCGGAACACGAACGACGTGGTCAGGTGGATCGGTGTGGCGCGGGCCCCGGTGGCGGGGTCGGGCGCGGCGCCGGCGTGCAGGGCCAGCGTGTCGAAGCGGCTGCCAGACGATGTGGACATGGCGGGAAAGGGCCCGGTCGGCCGGGCCGCGTGTGGTTGTCTCCGACCGGCATCCTAGCATCATGCGCCACACGGGGCAGTCCGGGTTTTTCCCGCCGGATGGGGCCTCCAGGCCCGCCTGGCAGGCCTCTGGAGGTCACGCTCGCTTTACTTGAGGCGGCGGTTTGGGCTAGCATCGACCATCAAACCTGAGCCACAGACCCTGCAATACAAGGCAGCCCTGGAGACACCATCATGAAAGTCAGCGACATCCTGCAGATCAAGGGCAACACGCTCTTTACCGTCAAGCCGGATACGCCGCTGCAGCAGGCCATCCAGACCATGGCCGAGCACGACATTGGCTCGCTGGTGGTCATGGAGTACGGCGATCTCGTCGGCATGCTGACCTTCCGCGAGATCATCGAGGTCCTGGCCGCCAACAATGGCACGCTGGGCACCCACAGCATCCGCAAGGTCATGGACGACGCGCCGCTGACCTGCACCCCCGAAACCGACGTCAACGAGGTGCGCCGCATGATGCTCGAGCGACACACCCGCTACCTGCCGGTACTCGAAAAACGCACGCTGATGGGCGTGATCTCGTTCTACGACGTCGCCAAGGCCGTGGTCGAGGAACAGAGCTTCGAGAACAAGATGCTCAAGGCGTACATCCGCGACTGGCCGGAAGAAAAGGAACAGCCGGCGCGCTAGCCCGCTGCCGTCCGGTGCCGCCACGGCATCGGACCTTCCGGATATCAGACTTTTCTAATTTGGGCCTCTCCCCGTAGCCGATCCTGCCCGCTGCTGGCATGATGGCGGCGAACTGATGCCCCGGCGGGTCACCGGGGTCCACATCCTGTTTGCCATCGATGAGCCAACAAAGCCAGTTTCGCCTGCTTGGCGTGCGCCGTTTCGCCCCGTTTTTCTGGACGCAGTTCCTGGGGGCCATGAACGACAACGTCTTCAAGGTTGCCTTTACCTCGCTGGTCACCTATCACGCCGCGCTGTTCGACGGTGTCGATCCGCATAGCGCCGCTTTCCTGATTTCCGCCATCTTCATCGCGCCGTTCGTGCTGTTTTCGGCCACCAGCGGGCAGATTGCCGACAAGATCGAGAAGTCGCGGCTGATCCGGCTGGTGAAGTCGCTGGAGATCGGCATCATGGTGCTGGGGCTGGCTGGCTTCTACCTGCACAGCGCCACGCTGCTCTACGCGGGCACATTCCTGATGGGGCT
The DNA here is from genome assembly GCF_001652915.1 of Cupriavidus sp. D384. GTDB lineage: Bacteria > Pseudomonadota > Gammaproteobacteria > Burkholderiales > Burkholderiaceae > Cupriavidus. The sequence continues at coordinate 306,172 of NZ_BBQI01000090.1, read as the reverse complement.
GCATTCCACGCTGTTCGGGCCGGTCAAGTTTGCCTATCTGCCCCAGCATCTGGACCAGACCGAACTGGTGGGCGGCAACGGGCTTGTGGAAATGGGTACCTTCGTCGCCATCCTGCTGGGCACGCTGCTGGGCGGCGAACTGGCAGGCCTGACGGGCGCCGATGGCAAGGTGGTGGGACCGCTCTATGTGGGCATCGTCTGCGTCGCCATCGCGCTGGCCGGGCGCACGGTCTCGCAGGGCGTGCCGCTGTCTCCGGCGCCCCAGCCGGACCTGCGCATCAACTGGAACCCGTTCACCGAGACCTGGCGCAACCTGATCCTGGCGCGCCAGAGCCGCGTGGTGTTCCTAAGCCTGCTGGGCATTTCGTGGCTCTGGTTCCTGGGCGCCACCTTCCTGACGTCGTTCTTCAGCTTTGCCAAGGATGTGCTGGGCGGCGACCAGAACGTGGTCACGCTGCTGCTGGCCGTGTTCTCGGTCGGGATCGGCATCGGGTCGCTGCTGTGCGAGCGGCTGTCGGGGCGCCATGTGGAAATCGGGCTGGTGCCGTTCGGGTCGATCGGCATGACGGTGTTCGCGGTGGATCTCTTTTTCGCCACGCATGGCCACGCGTCGGTCGGCGCGCTCAGCGGCGTAGGTGGTTTCCTGGCCCAGCCGGGCCACTGGCGCGTGCTGGTCGACCTGTTCTGCGTGGCGATGTTCGGCGGGTTCTACAGCGTGCCGCTCTATGCGCTGATCCAGAGCCGTTCGGCGCCCACGCACCGTGCGCGCATCATCGCCGCCAACAACATCCTGAACAGCTTCTTCATGATCGCCGCGTCGCTGCTGGGTGTGTTCATGACCCAGGCGGGCTATTCGATCCCGCAGCTGTTCCTGGTGGTCGGGCTGCTCAATGCCGTGGTGGCTGTCTATATCTACACGCTGGTGCCCGAGTTCCTGCTGCGCTTTATCGCGTGGCTGCTCGTGCATACCATCTACCGGCTGCGCCGCGTGAATGCCGAGCGGATTCCGGAAGCGGGCGCCGCCGTGCTGGTCTGCAACCACGTGAGCTTTGCCGATGCCGTGGTGCTGATGGCCGCCAGCCCGCGCCCGGTGCGCTTTGTGATGGATCACAATATCTTCAAGGTGCCGGGGCTGTCGTGGTTCTTCCGCCAGGCCAAGGCCATTCCGATCGCGCCGGCGCGCGAGAATCCCGAACTGCTGTCGCGTGCCTACGACGCCGTGGCGGCTGCGCTGGAAGACGGCGAACTGGTCTGCATCTTCCCGGAGGGCAAGATCACCGCCACCGGCGAGATCAACTCGTTCAAGACTGGTGTTTCGCAGATCATCCAGCGCACGCCGGTGCCGGTGGTGCCGATGGCGCTGCGCGGCCTGTGGGGCAGCTTCTTCTCGCGCAAGGGCGCGCCGGCCATGACCCGGCCGTTCCGGCGCGGCCTGCTGAGCAAGCTGGAACTGGTGGTGGGCGAGCCGGTGCCGCCGGAGGCGGCCACGCCCGAAAGTCTGCAACAGATGGTGCTTGCCCTGCGCGGCGACTGGAAATAACGATGATCACGCTGTTCACGTTTGGTCCCGCGTTCGGCCTGCCCGACGCCAGCCCGTTCGTCATCAAGGCCGAGATGCTGCTGAAGCTGGCCGGATTGCCATACCAGACCCGGCGCGGCAACGTGCGCCGGGCGCCCAAGGGCAAGCTGCCGTACCTGGACGACATGGGCCGGCAGGTTGCCGATTCGACGTTGATCCGCTGGCATCTCGAGAAGACCTACCACGTGGATTTCGACGAAGGCCTGACGCCGGCCGAGCGCGGCGCGGCCTGGGCGGTGGAAAAACTGCTCGAGGACAATCTCTACTGGGCCGTGGCACGCGTGCGCTGGCTGGAAGGCGACAATTTCGAGCGCGGGCCGGCGCAGTTCTTCAACGTGGTGCCTGGGCCGCTGCGCGGCATGGTCAAGGCGCTGGTCAAGCGCCGTGTGCGCCAGATGCTGTGGTCGCAAGGCCTGGGGCGCCATAGCCTGGACGACATGACCGCCATCGCGGTGCAGGGCGTGCAGGCCGTGGCCGACATCCTGGGCAACAAGCCGTACCTGATGGGTGATCGGCCATGCGGCGCCGACGCCACCTTGTTCGCGTTCGCGGCCAGCCTGCAATCGCCGGTGTTCGAGACGCCGATCCGGGCGGCCGCGCAATCGCACGCCAACCTGCAGGCCTACCTGGTGCGCATGCGGGCGCAGTTTTATCCCGATTTCGTGGGCGGCGGCGTGTTTGCGCCCGATTTCGGCAAGCCGGCTGCCGGCATTGGCACACCCGAGACGGCTGGCGCCTGAGCCGGCGCCGGGGCCAGCTTCCGGCCGCCGACGCGTCTGTCCGGGCGCTAATGGCCTTACAATGTAGCCCGTCCCCCAATTCCTGCGCATTTCAATCATGTCTGGCAATACCCTCGGCCTGCTTTTCACAGTCACCACGTTCGGCGAATCGCACGGCCCGGCCATTGGCGCGGTTGTGGATGGCTGCCCGCCGGGCATGTCGCTGACCGAAGCCGATATCCAGATCGACCTGGATCGCCGCAAGCCCGGCACGTCGCGCCATGTCACACAACGCCAGGAGCCGGACCAGGTTGAAATCCTGTCGGGGGTGTTCGAAGGCAAGACCACGGGTACGCCGATCTGCCTGCTGATCCGCAACACCGACCAGCGCAGCAAGGACTACGGCAATATCGTCGAGACCTTCCGTCCCGGCCATGCCGACTACACCTACTGGCACAAGTACGGCATCCGCGACTATCGCGGCGGTGGCCGTTCGTCGGCGCGCCTGACGGCGCCGGTGGTGGCCGCGGCGGCGATTGCCAGGAAGTGGCTGCGCGAGCAGTACGGCACCGAGATCCGTGGCTACATGTCGCAACTCGGCGAGATCGAAGTGCCGTTCACGGACTGGAAGCATGTGCCGGAGAACCCGTTCTTCGCGCCGAACGCCGATATCGTGCCCGAGCTGGAAACCTATATGGATGCACTGCGCCGCGATGGCGATTCCGTCGGCGCGCGCATCGAGGTGGTGGCCAGTGGCGTGCCGGTGGGCCTGGGCGAGCCGTTGTTCGACAAGCTTGACGCCGATATCGCGCACGCGATGATGGGCATCAACGCGGTCAAGGGCGTGGAGATTGGCGCCGGCTTCGACAGCGTGGCCCAGCGCGGCACCGTGCATGGCGACGAACTGACGCCGGAAGGCTTCCGCACCAACAACTCGGGCGGGGTGCTGGGCGGTATCTCCACCGGGCAGGACGTGACGGTGTCGCTGGCGATCAAGCCGACGTCGAGCATCCGCACCGCGCGTGAATCGATCGACAAGGCAGGCCAGTCGGCCAGCGTCGAGACGTTCGGCCGCCATGACCCGTGCGTGGGCATCCGGGCCACGCCGATTGCCGAAGCAATGCTGGCGCTGGTGCTGATGGATCATGCGCTGCGCCACCGCGCCCAGTGCGGCGATGTGCGCGTGGATACGCCGCGCATCCCGGCGCAGGTCAAATCCTGAGTACCGCCTCATACCGGCCGGGGTCGATCGACCCGGCCACCTATCTCCGTTTCGGACTTTTCTACCTCGGCTACTACGGCTACGTTGGCGTCATCTCGCCCTATGTAAGCCTGTTCTTCGCCGATCGCGGCTTCTCGCCGGTACAGATCGGCGTGCTGATGGCCTGTTTCCAGCTAAGCCGCATCGTCGGCCCCTACCTCTGGGGCTGGCTGTCGGACGTCACCCATACGCGCGTGAAACTGCTGCGGCTGGCGGCCGTGGCGTCGCTGCTGGCGTTCCTGGCCGTGCCCGGCGTCCACAGCTATGGCGGCATGATGGCGATGATGATCGGGCTCAACCTGATTACCAGCGCCATGTCGCCACTGGGCGATGCGCTGACGATTTCCACGCTGCGGCGCCATGGCGCGTTCGACCATCGCTATGGCCGTGTGCGCATGTTCGGCTCGGTCGGCTTTATCGCGGCCGTGCTGCTGGGCGGCGCGCTGTTCGAGCACTTCGGCATGCCGGCCTTCCCGTGGCTGGCCAGCGCAATGCTGGCGCTGTTCGCCGTGGTGGTGTTCGGGCTGCGCGATGCCGAAGACGAGGGACCGCGCGTCAAGCCGCCACCGGCACTGCCGCTGCTGCGCAGGCCCGATGTGGCCTGGTTCCTGGCGTCGGCCTTCCTGATGATGTTCGCCCACGCGGCGCTCTACGTGTTCTATTCCCTGTACCTGGAGCAACTGGGCTATAGCAAGATCGCCATTGGCGTGATGTGGACCATCGGCGTGGTGGCCGAGATCGTGTTCTTCTTCTATCAGGGGCGGCTGTTCGGCGCGCTGGCGCTGCGCACGATCCTGGCGGGCACCTTCGTCCTGGCAGCGCTGCGCTTTGGCGTGACCGGGTATTTCGCCCAGTACGCCTGGCTGATGGCGGCCGTGCAGGTCCTGCACGCGGCCACCTTTGCCGCGCACCACAGCGCCAGCCTGAAACGGCTGCAGCGCTGGTTTGCCGGGCCGCTGCAAGGGCGCGGGCAGGCGCTCTATACGGGCATTTCCTACGGCCTTGGCGGCACGCTCGGCGGCCTGGTCATGGGGTGGACGTGGAAGACGCTGGCGCCGATGCACACGTTCGGGCTGGCGGCGCTGGCGGCGGCGCTGGGCGCCGGCTGCGCGGTGATGAGTTTTCGCGGGGAGGCCGGGCGGGCCTGAGGCTGTCCGTGTCGGCCCGACACGCCGTCAATATGCGCCCGCCTTGCCCATGCAATGGGAGAGGCGGGCTAATCATCAATTTGCCAGCAACCCCGCCACCTTCTCCGCAATCGCCAGCGACGACGTCAGCCCCGGCGATTCGATCCCGAACAGATTCACCAGCCCCGGTATGCCGTGCACCTGCGGGCCGTCGATGCGGAAATCGGCGGCTGTCTCGCCGGGGCCGCTGATCTTCGGGCGGATACCGGCGTAGCCCGGCTGCAGGGCGCCATCGGCCAGACCCGGCCAGTAGCGCCGCACCTCGTCGTAGAAGCTGTCGGCGTCGTGCGGCGGCACGCTGTATTCGATCTCGTCGATCCAGCGCACATTGGGGCCGAAGCGCGCCTGGCCGCCCAGGTCCAGCGTCAGGTGAACGCCAAGCCCGGCCGCCTCGGGCACGGGGTAGATCAGGCGCGAGAACGGCGCCCGGCCAGCCAGCGTGAAATAGCAGCCCTTGGCGTAGTACTGGCCGGGAATGTGCTCGGGCGGAATACCGTCGATACGGCGCGCCAGTTCGGGGGCGGTCAATCCGGCCGAGTTGACGACGGTACGCGCCAGCAGCGTCGTATCGCCATCTTCTCCAGCCACTTCCAGACGAATGCCATCGGGCGTAACGGCGCCGGATACCACCGGCGACTGCACGGCCAGCATCGCGCCGGCCTGTTCGGCATCGCCCAGCAGGGCGGTCATCAGGCCATGGCTGTCGATGATGCCGGTGGATGGCGACAGCAGGGCGGCATGACATTCGAGCTGGGGCTCCAGGGCGCGTGCCTCGTCGCGCGTCAGCAGACGCAGGTCGTGCACGCCATTGGCTTCGGCCTTGGCGCGAATGCCGGCCAGCGTGGCAACCTGGGCTTCGCTGGTGGCAACGATCAGCTTGCCGCAGCGCTGGTGCGTCACGTGGTGGCTGGCGCAATAGTCATAGAGCATGGCCTTGCCGCGCACGCACAGGTCGGCCTTGAGCGATCCGGCGGGATAGTAGATGCCGGCGTGGATGACTTCGCTGTTGCGCGCGCTGGTGATCGTGCCGAACGCGTTTTCGGCTTCCAGGATGATGACCTCGCGGCCCTGTTGCGCCAGTGCGCGTGCCACGGCCAGGCCTACCACGCCAGCGCCGATCACGACGCAATCCACGTTTTCCATCTGTCTGCTCCTGTCTTGTTCCAGTCTGTGCTGTTGTCGGGTGTTCAGTCGAGCCCCATCCGTTGCGCGGCGGCGCTCAGGTGGGCCGATGCGGCGGCGCGCGCCGCTTCGGGGTTGCCGGCGGCGATGGCGTCGACCAGCGCGGCATGTTCGGCATCGGCCGCCCGCGGTACGCCCTGGGCGGCGTGCAGCCGGGCGCTGTTTTCCCACGCATGCTGGCGGGCCACCAGCAGTTGCTGGCTGACGAAATCGGTCAGTCCCGTGAAACACGGGTTGTGTGCGGCCTGGGCGATGGCGTGATGAAACGCGATGTCCGCCGCGGCGGCACTGGGGAAATCCGCAGCATGGCGCTGCATGCTGGCGAGGGCGTCGCGAATCTGTTGCAGATCGGCTTCGGTGCGACGCAGCGCCGCCATTTCGGCGCAGGCGGTTTCCACCACGCGCCGCAGTTCGAAAAGCTGGGCCAGGGTCGGGCCGCCGTCGGGCGTGCTGGCTACGCGCCAGACCTGGCCGCCCGGCGTCTCAGACACATAGGCGCCGGAACCCTTGCGCGTGACCAGCACGCCGTCCGCCTTCAGCAGGGCGATGGCCTCGCGCACGATGGGGCGGCTGACGTCGAACGTTTCGGCCAGTGCCGCCTCGGCCGGCAGGCGCGCCCCGGCGGCAAAGCGTCCGGCGGCGATATCGTCGCGCAAGGTCTGGGCGATGCGGCTGGCAAGGGAAGCGGGGCGGGACAGGCGATCCATTGTGATCCGGCATGCTGTCAGGCTGTCTGACAGCTTTTCGTAGAACGCTGATTCTGCAAGGTCGATTGATGGCCGTCAAGCATCTCTTGATACCGCGATGGCGGAATGGCGGCGACGCCACAAGGGTTTGTCCCGAATGTGCACGCTACCAAGGTGGGGTCAAGGTTCTGTCACATTGGTCGATAGCAGACGCATCAGGTTGGTGTGTCCGTCATTGGTCAGGGCAGGCAGCCATCCATCTCGATTTCTTGCGCTGGCGCGGCGTGCGTCGGCGCGCGGGGAGTCCTCGACGCCATGATTCCGCTTACGCCGCAAGACCTGCCCGTCGGGCAGCCGCTTCCCTGGTCCCTGCTGGACGGACAGGGCAACCTGATGCTTGGCAGTGGCAGCATCATTCCCGATGCGCGCGATCTGGCGCTGATGTTCCGGCACGGCACCGTCTGCCGGCCTGACGACATGCCGGAGCCCGGCAACGAGCCCGATGCCCTGGCCGGCTCGCGCCTCAGCGCCGGGCCGCTGGGCCTGCAGGTGGGCACATTGCTGCACGTGAAGACGCCGGGCGACCAGTCGCGTGCCGCAGCAAGCCGCCTGATCGGCTTTATCGAACAGGGGCTGTTTGTGACGTGGCCAACGCTGGGCGGGCGCGAACTGGCCGTGCATGCCGGCGAAAACCTGCTGCTGCGGGGGTTCTCGGGCCACGCCATCCACAGCTTCACGTCGACCGTAACGGCCGTGTGCCGCAGCCCGTTCCGATACCTGGTGCTGTCGGCGCCGGCGCAGACCGAGCAGATGCCGGTGCGCCGTGCCGCGCGTGTGCCAACGCGCCTGGCAGCCTATCTGATCGATGCGGATGGCGCGGGTGCCGACGCTGACGAGGGCGGCCATGACAGCAATGGCGAAATCGGTGGCGATGGCGCCAGCCAGACCGTCACCGATCTGACCGTCGACCGGCGTGTGGGCGAGGGCCTGGCGCGGCTGGGGCTGCTGTCCGACCTCAGCACTGGCGGCGCGCTGGTGCAGACGTCATCGCCCGCGCCCGCAGTGGGGCAGAAGGTGCAGCTTCGCTTCCAGTTGCGCACTGGGGCGCTCGATGCCGAAGTCATGATCGACGCCACGGTACGCAGCGCGCCGGGGCAGGATGATGAGGAATTCCCCGCCTTTGGCGTGGCGTTCGACGCGCTGGGCGAGCGCGAACTGACGCTGCTGCAGTGCTTTATCTACGAGCAGCTTCTGGCGACCACCTGCATGCCGGTCTGACGCCGGCATCTGCTTCTGTCTCTGTTGCGGCTTCTGCCTCGATAGCCGGCAACGCGGCGATGCGCGTACAGACCATGGCATTCCCGGTGCCATGGTTGTCATCGTGGCAGCGCTGACGCGCGCCTTTGTACCAGACTGTTCCAGGTGATATCGCCGTTGCGCCGCGTCAATCGTTAATATCCCTCGAAAGCATACGGTTATGGGCATCCCGACGGATTGCTCAACGAGGTCACCGTATGACAACGAGAAAAAGGTCCCTGGCAATCGGCGCCATCGTCGCGCTGGTTAGTGTCGTCGCATTCCTGCTGCTGACGGCACCCAGCACCTGGCGACTACTGCACGCTTCGCGCGATTTGCCAGACGCGTCGACGCCCGACCTGAAGAACGGAAGGACGCAGTTCATCGCGGGAGACTGCGCAACGTGCCACGCATCGGTTGGCAAGGGCGACGAAACCCTGCTCGGCGGCGGGCGCTCGCTCGACACCGCGTTCGGCGTGTTCCACATGCCCAATATCTCGTCCCACCCGAACGACGGCATCGGCGGCTGGACGATCGAGCAGTTCATCATGGCGATGCGCGAGGGCGTGATTCCGGGCAAGGGCAACGCCTATCCGTCCTTTCCTTACACGTCGTACCAGCGCATGACGGCCAATGATCTGCGCGACCTGTTTGCATATATGCAGACGCTGCCGCCAGTGGCAGGCAAGGTACCCGATCACGATCTGAAATTCCCGTTCTCCGTGCGCCGTGGCGTAGGACTGTGGCGGCTGGCCTTCCTGGACGGCAAGCCATTGACCGACGACCTGGCGAAGGGCGAACAGTGGAACCGCGGCCGCTACCTGGTGGAAAGCTCGGCGCACTGCGTGGAATGCCATTCGCCGCGCAACGTCATGGGCGCCATCCCGTTCGCCAGGCGCTTCTCGGGCGGCCCGAATCCGGAAGGCACCGGCCATATCCCCAACATCACGCAGGACGAGACTGGCATCGGCTACTGGTCGGTCAATGACATCGCGCGATATCTGGAAGAGGGCGTCAATCCTATCGGCATCAAGGCCGGTGGCGACATGAAGGAAGTCATCGTGAATACCGCGCGCCTGTCGGAGTCCGACCGGCTGGCGATGGCCGTCTACCTGAAGTCGCTGCCCGGTGTGGAAGCGCCCAATGCTGGCGCACCCCGGCCCAACCGCACCGAGGAAGTGGTACTGCTGCCCGCAGGCCAGACGCATGCAGGGCCATCCCGATTGGCGTCTCTGGCGTCGCCGGCTGACACGCTGGCGGCCGAGGATGCGTTGTACGTGGTGTCCCCGACCCCATTCACGCTGGAGGCGGGCGGCACGGGCGAGGACGGCAAGCTGCTCGGCGCCACCCGGCTGGCCGTGCTGAGGCGCGAAGCGGAGCGCTTGCAGGTGCGCGTGGAGGGCTGGCAGCAGGATGGCTCCGACAGCGCGATGTATGCGCTCAGGGGGCAACGCATCATGCTGGCCGTGCTGTCGCCCGAGGCAATTGCCAAGGTAGAGCGTGTCAGGACGGAGCGCGACGAAGAGACCGGGCAGGATTGGCACGAAGGCCGTCTGACGGTCTGGATTCCTGCCGCTGGCCTGTCGGCCGACCTGTCACAACTCTGGAAACACAGCGACGAGACATATCGCCAATCGTGCGCGAGCTGCCACGCGTTGCCGCACACCGATGAGTACCTGGCGAACCAGTGGATCGGCACGCTTGGGGCGATGAAGCGCTATACATCGCTTGACGATGCCGAGTACCGGCTGATGCTGTCCTGGCTGCAGAACCACTCCAAGGACGTGGGCGGCGGCGCGCACGGCAAACCGCACGGTGGTGCCGAATGACCAATGCGCATGTACTGGCCCGCGCCCAGCGCGAGCTATGCGGGCTGGCGATCGACCGCGTGGCCGGCTGGCTGGCTGCGCCTCCGGCCGAGCATGTCGTCGCGCAGCTGCAGTCGGCCAACGGGCAGGCAATGCTTGCCGCGCTTGCCGAGGAATTCGACTGCGCAGCGCAGGTGCAGGCGCTGTGCGCGGCGTTGGCCGGGGCATCGCCTGCCACGGTGGCACTCGACATTGCCGTGTCCTGGACCCGGCTGTTCGAGGGCGTGACGGGCGCGCCGGCCGTGTCCCCTTACGAGAGCGCCTATGCGAACGAGCCCGCGACGCCGAATGCCCGGCCGTTTGGCAAGGCGGTCGATGAGATGAACGATCTGCTGGTGCGCTTTGACATGTCGCTGGTGCACCCGGGCGAGCCCTCGGACCACGTTGCGGTGGAACTCGCCCTGTATGCGCATCTGCTGCGCCGCGGCGACAGGGAGGGCATGGCACTGATGCGCGGGCATCTCTACGCCTGGGTACCAGCGCTGATCGTGCGATGCCGCCAGATGGATCCCGGCGGCTTCTATGGCGCCAGCACCAGTCTGCTTGGCGTGCTGCTTGGGCACACGCCGGATCCCGCACCACAAGAATGGAGTCAACATGCCGAATGAATGGAAGAACCGCGAACTGAGCACGTCCCGTCGCCGTTTCATCAAAGGCGTACTCGCCACAGGCGCCCTGGGTTCCAGCCCTGCGTTGCTGGCCTCCGGCGCAGGCAAGCAGGCGCCTGCCGGCGTTTCCGAAGTGTTGACCGGCTCGCACTGGGGCGCCTTCTATGCGCGTGTCGAGAAAGGGCGGGTTACGGGTGTCCGCCCGTGGGAAAAGGACCCCAGGCCATCGCACCAGTTGCCGGGCGTGATCGACTCGATCTATTCGCCAACGCGCATTCGCTATCCGATGGTGCGGCGCGCCTGGCTGGAGAAAGGACCAGGCGCCGATCGCGCCGGCCGCGGCAAGGGCGACTTCGTGCGCGTGAGTTGGGAGCGGGCGCTGGACCTGGTGGCGAAGGAACTTGATCGCGTGCGCCGCAAGCATGGTCCGACGTCCATTTTCGCGGGCTCGTATGGCTGGAAAAGCCCAGGCAAGCTGCACAACTGCCAGACCCTGCTGTCGCGGGCGATGACCGTCAATGGCGGCTTCGTGAGCCGCAGCGGTGACTATTCCACCGGTGCGGCGCAGGTCATCCTGCCCTATGTGGTGGGCTCGATCGACGTGTACGAGCAGCCCACCGTCTGGCCGGTGCTGGAAGCCCACACCGAACTGATGGTGTTCTGGGCCGCCGATCCCATGGTGACCAACCAGATCGGGTGGCAGGTGCCGGACCACGGCGCTTATCCGGGCATGGAGGCGCTCAGGAAGAAGGGTGTCAAGGTCATTTGCATCGATCCGGTACGCACGGAAACCTGCCAGTATTTCGATGCCGAATGGATCGCGCCGCGCCCGCATACGGATGTGGCCATGATGCTGGGCATCGCCCATACGCTGTATTCGGAAAATCTCCACGACGCAAAATTCCTGGCGCGCTACACCACTGGTTTTGATCGCTTTGTGCCGTATCTGACGGGCAAGTCCGATGGCGTGCCCAAGGATGCGGCCTGGGCCGAAGCCATTTGCGGAATTCCGGCGAACACGATTCGTGAGCTCGCTCGTCGCTTTGCGGCAAATCGTACGATGCTGGCGGCGGGGTGGTCGATCCAGCGACAGCATCATGGCGAGCAGTCGCACTGGATGCTGGTCACGCTCGCGTCGATGCTCGGACAGATCGGCCTGCCTGGTGGCGGCTACGGCTTTACCTATCATTACGCCAATGGCGGAAGCCCGACGGCAACCGGGCCAGTGCTGCCTGGCATCATCGGCGGGGCCAAGCCGCCGGCCGGATCGGAGTGGCTGGAGGCGGGCGGCACGGAGTCGATTCCGGTCTCGCGCATCGTCGACATGCTCGAAAATCCCGGCAAGCCGTACGACTTCAACGGCCGGCGCTCGAAGTATCCCGATATCAGGCTGGCCTATTGGGTCGGTGGCAATCCGTTCATGCATCACCAGGATCGCAACCGGATGCTCAAGGCGTGGCAGAAGCTGGACACGTTTATCGTTCACGACTTTCAGTGGACGGCCACGGCGCGGCATGCTGACATCGTTCTGCCTTGCACCACCAGCTACGAGCGCAACGATATCGAGGGAATTGGCGATTATGCGATGAGCCATATCCTTGCCATGCGCAAGGTGGTGGATCCCGTCTTCGAGGCTCGCAATGACTACGATATCTTCGCCGACATCTGCGAGCGGATGGGTACCCGCAAGGCCTTTACCGAAGGCCGCGACGAAATGGGCTGGATCCGTTCGTTCTACGAGGCAGGACGTGTGCAGGCCCGGGGCAAGCGCCTGGAGATGCCAGTGTTCGATGTGTTCTGGAACAGCAACAAGCCGCTGGCATTCCCGATCAGCGACGAGGCCAGGGGCTTTATCCGGCACAAGGCGTTTCGCGATGATCCGCTGCTCAATGCGCTGGGCACGGCGTCGGGCCGAATCGAGATCTATTCGGCGAACATCGCGCGGATGAAGTACGACGATTGCCCGCCGCATCCGACCTGGATGGAGCCAATCGAGTGGTTGGGCGGGCCGGGGGCGAAGTACCCGCTGCATATTGTCAGCAGCCATCCGAAGGACCGGCTGCATTCGCAGCTATGCGGCACCGTACTGCGCAAGCACTATGCGATCCAGGGCCGCGAGCCATGCCTGATGCATCCGGACGACGCCAGGGCGCGCGGCATTGCCGACGGCGATATCGTTCGTGTTTTCAATGACCGGGGTCAGATCCTGGCGGGTGTGAGGCTGACGGCCGATATCCGGCAAGGTGCCATCCGTATCTGCGAAGGCGGCTGGTACGACCCGGTCGAAGGCGGCCAGCCGGGGTCGCTGTGCCGGTATGGCGATGTCAACAACCTGACGACCGGAATCGGCACGTCGAAGCTTGCGCAGGGCAACTGCGGCCATACGGGGATGGTGCAGGTGGAGAGATTCCGGGGCAAGGCGCCGGACGTGGATGTGTTCCACGCACCGCGCGGCGCGGATGCGTGACGCCACTGCGCATCTTGCCCGGTCTGCGTAGACGCCAAAGAAAAACGCCGGCCACTGGCCGGCGTTCCGGGTGCTGCGCCAGGCGCGGCTTACATGCCCACGTAGTTCGGGCCGCCGCCGCCTTCCGGCGTGACCCACACGATGTTCTGCGTCGGGTCCTTGATGTCGCACGTCTTGCAGTGTACGCAGTTCTGCGCGTTGATCTGCAGGCGCTCCTTGCCGTCGTCGTTCTGCACGAATTCGTACACGCCGGCCGGGCAGTAGCGCGACTCGGGGCCGGCAAACTTTTCCCAGTTGACGTTGACCGGCACGCTGGCGTCCTTGAGCGTCAGGTGCGCGGGCTGGTTCTCTTCGTGGTTGGTGTTGCTGATGAACACCGACGACAGGCGGTCGAACGTGAGCTTGCCATCCGGCTTCGGGTACTCGATCTTCTGGCACTCGGCGGCCGGCTTCAGGTACACGTGGTCCGGCTTGGTGCGGTGAATGGTCCAGGGCGGGTTGCGGATGCCCAGCTTCGGCAGCAGCCACTGCTCGATGCCGGTCATCAGCGTGGCCGTGGTGCGGCCCTTCTTGAACCATTGCTTGAAGTTCTTGGCCTGCAGCAGTTCCTTGTGCAGCCAGCTTTGTTCGAACGCGGCCGGGTAGGCGGTCAGTTCGTCGTGCTGGCGTCCAGCCTGCAGCGCGTCATAGGCGGCTTCGGCGGCCATCATGCCGGTCTTGATCGCGGCGTGGCTGCCCTTGATGCGCGAGGCATTCAGGTAACCGGCATCGCAGCCGACCAGCGCGCCGCCCGGGAATACGGTCTTCGGCAGCGACAGCAGGCCGCCAGCCGTAATGGCGCGGGCGCCGTAGCCAATGCGCTTGCCGCCTTCGAAATACTGGCGGATTTCCGGGTGCGTCTTGAAGCGCTGGAATTCCTCGAACGGCGACAGCCACGGGTTGGTGTAGTCCAGGCCCACCACGAAGCCGACGGCGACCTTGCCGTCTTCCATGTGATAGAGGAACGAACCGCCGTAGGTGGCCGGGTCCAGCGGCCAGCCGGCCGTGTGCACCACCAGGCCGGGCTTGTGCTTGGCCGGGTCGATTTCCCAGAGTTCCTTCAGGCCGATACCGTAGCTCTGCGGGTCCTTCCCGGCATCGAGCTGGTATTTGGCGATGATCTGCTTGCCCAGGTGTCCGCGCGCGCCTTCGGCGAAGATCGTGTACTTGGCATGCAGTTCCATGCCGAGCTGGAAGTTCTCGGTGGGCTCGCCTTCCTTGTTGATGCCCATGTTGCCGGTGGCAACGCCCTTCACGGAGCCGTCGTCGTTGTAGAGCACCTCGGCAGCCGGGAAACCCGGGAAGATCTCCACGCCCAGCGCTTCGGCCTGCTGGCCCAGCCAGCGCACGAAGTTCGACAGGCTGACGATGTAGTTGCCTTCGTTATGGAAGCACTCGGGCAGCAGCGGGGCACCCTTGGAGCCGGCTTCGTCGAGGAACAGGAATTTGTCTTCGGTGACGGGCTGGTTCAGCGGGGCGCCCAGTTCCTTCCAGTTCGGGATCAGCTCGTTCAGCGCGATCGGGTCCATGATGGCGCCCGACAGGATATGCGCGCCGGGCTCGGAGCCCTTTTCCAGCACGCACACATTGACGTCGCCGCCTTTTTCCGTGGCAAGCTGCTTCAGGCGGATGGCGGTGGCCAGGCCGGCGGGACCGCCGCCGACGATGACCACGTCATACTCCATGGCTTCGCGCGGGCCGAACTGCTCGACGAGCTGTTGCTGATCCATTGTCTCTAACCCTCAGTTTCTTCTGGGCGGCAATACTGCCGCATGTTGCAGCCCTCTCCAGGCGTGCGGATTGTGGGATGCGGTAATCGTGGCTCTGCGGAACCGGGGACCGTGCGGGGTGCGAGGCGGGTTCGACGTGTGGCGGCACGCGCGAGCCCGGTGCGGGCGCGGCGCGGCATGCGCGCTGACCAGGCCGTCGGCGGGTTACCGGGCCGGATCTAGGCGTTTTTCCTCTTTCCCTTTGGGGACCAAGTTCTTAGAATCTTCGGCATTGTCCGGGACTCGACACCCTCAGGCAAGACATTTTTTTGAACGACCGTTCTTTTTTTTGATAAGCTGCGGCCGCACATCGGCAGGTGCCTTTCCCGGCGCCCGCGATGCGGAACAGCCGGCCGGGCCGGCCGGCGCGGTTGCTCCCACACCGAGGTAACTATGGGTTTGTCGATCAATCTGGAAGGCAAGGTCGCGCTGGTGACCGGGGCGTCGAGCGGACTGGGCACGCGGTTTTCCCACGTTCTGGCGGCCGCCGGCGCCAAGGTCATCCTGGCCTCGCGCCGCGTGGAGCGACTCAAGGAGTTGCGGGCCGCAATCGAGGCCGATGGCGGCAGCGCCCACGTGGTGCGGCTGGACGTGACCGACCCCGACAGCATCCGCGCCGCCGTGGCGCATGCCGAGACCGAGGCCGGTTCCATCGACATCCTGGTGAACAACTCGGGTGTGTCCACCACGCAGAAGCTCACCGACGTCACGGCCGACGACTTCGATTTCGTTTTCGATACCAATACCCGCGGCGCGTTCTTCGTGGCCCAGGAAGTGGCAAAGCGCATGATCGCGCGGGCCAAGGGCGCCGAAAAAATGGGCAATCCGCTGCCCCAGGCGCGCATTGTCAATATTGCGTCGGTGGCCGGTCTCAAGGTACTGTCGCAGATTGGTGTCTACTGCATGAGCAAGGCCGCCGTGGTCCACATGACCAAGGCCATGGCCCTGGAGTGGGCGCGCCACGGTATCAACGTGAACGCGATCTGCCCCGGCTATATCGACACCGAAATCAACCACCACCACTGGGATACCGATGCGGGGCAGAAGCTGATCCAGATGCTGCCGCGCAAGCGCCTGGGCCAACCCGAAGACCTCGATGGCCTCTTGCTGCTGCTGGCGTCCGATGCATCGCGCTTTATCAACGGCGCGGTGGTCACTGCCGACGATGGCATGGTCTGACCGCCGACCCTTCGGGGAGGGGGCGGGCCGATAAAAGAATAAGCAACAGGAGAAACGCCCCGGACGGCCAGACGGCCAGGGGCGGCCCGGAACCGGAGGCCGGGTTTTGATGGCTCAAGAAGAACAGGCACGGCGCGACGCCGGGCCGCAGCATATCGTCGATTCGGTGATCGTTCCCGAAGCCGCCGACGAGGCACGCGACAGCGAATTCCGCATTTCACCGCGTATCGAGGACTGGATTGGCGTAATCGTGATGGTGTTGCTGGTGTCCATCACGTTTGCCAATGTGGTGGTCCGCTATTTCACCGACGAATCGTTTGCCTGGACCGAGGAATTCTCGGTCTTCCTGATGATCGTGCTGGCCCTGGTGGCCGGCAGCGCTGCCGTGGCGCGTGACCGCAATATCCGCATCGAGTACTTCTTCGACCGGGGCAGCGCGGCGCGGCAGAAGCGGCTGGCGATCCTGTCGGCCGTGGCCGTGGCGGTGATGTTCCTGGCGCTGGCGGTGCTGGGGGCGCGGATCACCTGGGATGAGTACACGTTCGGCGAGACTTCGCCAGGCATCGGCGTGCCCAGCTGGTGGTATTCGATCTGGCTGCCGGTGCTGTCGGCGGCCATCGCGCTGCGGGCGCTGGCCCTGGCGCTGCGCAATGTCCGCGCGCTGAAGGCGCTCCATGCCGCGAACCGGGACGGAGGCCAGCCGCAATGACACTGGTCGCCATTATCCTTTTCGTGGTGTTCATCGGCCTGATGCTGCTGGGCGTGCCGATCGGCGTGTCGCTGGGGCTGGGCGGTCTGGTGGCTATCGGCCTGTCGAACCTGGACACGCAGATGTTCGGCCTGCTGGCCGTGCCGCAGAACTTCTATGCCGGGCTTGCCAAATACCCGTTGCTGGCGATTCCGATGTTCGTGCTGGTCGGGTCGATTTTCGACCGCTCCGGCGTGGCACAGCGGCTGGTGACGTTTGCCATCGCCATCGTGGGACGCGGCCCGGGCATGCTGCCGCTGGTAGCCATCCTGGTGGCGATGTTCCTGGGCGGCATCTCGGGCTCCGGCCCCGCCAATGCGGCGGCCGTGGGCGGCGTGATGATCGCGGCGATGTCGCGTGCCGGCTATCCGGGGGCGTACAGCGCCGCGGTGGTGGGCGCCGCGGCGGCCACGGACATCCTGATCCCGCCGTCGGTGGCCTTCATCATCTATAGCGTGCTGGTGCCGGGTGCATCGGTGCCGGCGCTGTTCGCGGCGGGCATGATCCCGGGCATCCTGGCCGGTGTGGCGCTGATCGTGCCGGCCGTGTGGCTGGCGCGCAAGCACAACATGGGGCATATCGAGGCCGCGCTGCCGCGCCCGCCGTTCTGGAAGAGCCTGCGCGAAGCCGCTTGGGGCCTGGTGGCGCCGTTCCTGATCCTGGGAGGCATGCGCGCGGGCTGGTTCACGCCGACCGAGGCTGCCGTGGTGGCCGTGGTCTACGGGCTGTTCGTCGGCATGGTGATCTACCGCAGCATCGGCATGCGCGACCTGTTCACGATCTTCCAGGAGGCCGCGGAGACGTCGGCGGTAATCCTGCTGGTGGTGGCGCTGGCCGGCATCTTTGCCTACGCGCTGTCCACGCTTGGCGTGATCGACCCGCTGGCGAACGCCATCGCGCATTCGGGCCTGGGCGAGTACGGCGTGCTGGCGCTGATCGTGCTGCTGCTGATGACGGTGGGCATGTTCCTGGACGGCATCTCGATCTTCCTGATCTTCGTGCCGCTGCTGCTGCCCATTGCCAACGCGTTCCACTGGAACCCGGTCTGGTTTGGCGTGGTGCTGACGCTGAAGGTGGCGCTGGGCCAGTTCACGCCGCCGCTGGCCGTGAACCTGATGGTGTCGTGCCGAATCGCCCGCGTGCGCATGGAAGAAACCGTGCCCTGGGTGATCTGGATGCTGCTGGCGATGTTCATCGCCATGCTGATGGTGCTGGCCTATCCGCCGCTGGCTACCTGGCTGCCCGATTACCTGGGCTACTGATTTGAACGACAAGACGAAAATGAAACGAGGAGATTCCCGCATGAAACGCCGTGCCCTGATGCTGTCCGTTGCCGCCTCGATTGCCGCCGCTGCCTTTGCCGCGCCGTCCGCGATGGCCCAGACCTACAAGTCCGAATACAAGATGTCGCTGGTGCTTGGCCCTGCGTTCCCGTGGGGCAAGGGCGGCGAAATCTGGGCAGACCTGGTGCGCCAGCGTACCAACGGCCGCATCAACATCAAGCTGTATCCGGGCACGTCGCTGGTGGCCGGCGACCAGACGCGCGAGTTTTCGGCCATCCGCCAGGGCGTGATCGACATGGCGGTGGGCTCGACCATCAACTGGTCGCCGCAGGTCAAGGAACTGAACCTGTTCTCGCTGCCGTTCCTGATGCCCGACTACAAGGCGCTGGACGCGCTGACGCAGGGCGAAGTCGGCAAGTCGATCTTTGCCACGCTGGAAAAGTCCGGCGTGGTGCCGCTGGCCTGGGGCGAGAACGGCTTCCGCGAAGTGTCGAATTCGAAACATGAGATCCGCAAGCCCGAAGACCTCAAGGGCCTGAAGCTGCGCGTGGTGGGCTCGCCGCTGTACATCGAGACCTTCAACGCGCTGGGTGCCAACCCGACCCAGATGAGCTGGGCCGATGCGCAGCCGGCCATGGCCTCGGGCGCGGTGGACGGCCAGGAAAACCCGCAGAGCGTGTTCGCTGCCGCCAAGCTGTACACGGTCGGCCAGAAGTACGTGACGACCTGGGGCTATGTCGCCGATCCGCTGATCTTCGTGGTGAACAAGCAGATCTGGGAAAGCTGGACGCCGGCTGACCGCGAGATCGTCAAGCAGGCTGCCATCGACGCTGGCAAGCAGGAAATCGGGCTGGCCCGCAAGGGCCTGGTGGAGCCGGGCGCGCCGGCCTGGAAGGACATGGAGCAGCACGGCGTGAAGGTGGTCTCGCTGTCGCCGGCCGAGCACGACGCGTTCAAGAAGGCCACGGCCAAGGTCTACGACAAGTGGAAGAAGCAGATTGGCGCCGACCTGGTGACCAAGGCCGAAGCGTCGATCGCCAAGCGTTGATGAAGCACGTCTTCACCTGCGTCATGCCGATCCGGTGGGGTGACATGGACGCAATGGGCCATGTCAACAACACTGTGTACTTCCGCTACCTGGAGCAGGCGCGGATCGAGTGGTTCGAGTCGATCGGCCGCAATGGCCGGGACGGCAACGGCCACGGGCCCGTGCTGATCAACGCCCACATGACGTTCCTGAAGCAGCTGCGCTACCCCGGCGATATCGAATGCCGGGTGTACGCGGGCCAGCTCGGCAGGTCGAGCTTCGAGACGAAGATCGAGATCCGCCGTACCGACCTGCCCGATGTGGTCTGGGCCGAGGGCGGGGCCAAGGTGGTGTGGTGCGACTACGCGGTGGAGAAGAGCGTGCCGGTGCCGGATGCGATCCGGCGGCTGATCGAGGGGTAGCGGATGGCGTCAGGCGCGGCTGTCGGCTGTTCGACGGCCGCCGCCGCGCGCCACGCCCAGGTGCCAACAGAAGGCAGGGTTCTGGCTCCCTTTTCCCTCATGGGGAGAGGGGGCAGAGTTTCCCTCAGTGGTTCACCAGGCGCTGGACCAGGTCCACGGCCGTGTGGGCCCCGTATTTCTTCATCAGCCGCGCCCGGTAGATGTCCACCGTGCGCGGGCTGATCGCCAGCAGCTTGCCGATCTGCTTGCTGGTCTTGCCTTCCACCAGCTGCGCCGCGATGTCGCGTTCCCGGGCGGTCAGCTCGGCCGTGACCGGCCGCTTCTGTGACAGATCCTCGAACGTCCAGATGCCGGCGCCCAGCGGATCGGCGCGGTCCAGCGCGCGGCCCGTGACATGGCACCAGAACAGCTCGCCGCTGGCGCGCTTCATGATCCGTTCGTCGGAATACAGCCCCCGGGTGTTCATGACCGGCACGATGCGCGCGCCGGTGCGCTCGAACTCGTCGGCGGTGGGGTAGAGCACCTGGAACGACTGGCCCATCAGGGCATCACGCGTGGTGCCGAAGATCCGGCAGACCTCGTCGTTGCAATCCTCGATCCTCCGGGCGCGCGAGAGCACCAGGCCGACCGGAGCCAGCTGGAATGCGGTCTGGTAGTCGATGGACGGCATTATCCCTTATGTACTTTTACGTAATGGCGTTCGCGGCATCCGTTGACGTATCCTTTGGGGCGTCAACGGCGGCGCCTGACCGCCGATTGTACCGTTACAATTTCCGCGTGTGGCCAACCGGCCGCGCAAGAGCGGGACTACCGAGGAAGGAGCGAACATGAACAAGGTCTACGCCAGCGCCGCCGAGGCGCTCGCGGGCGTCGTACGCGACGGCCAGACGATCGCCGTGGGCGGTTTCGGTCTGTGCGGCATCCCCGAAGCGCTGATCGCTGCACTGCGCGACAGCGGCGTCAAGCAGCTCACCTGCATCTCCAACAACGCCGGCGTGGACGGCTTCGGCCTGGGCCAGCTGCTGGCAACCCGTCAGATCAAGAAGATGATCTCGTCGTATGTCGGCGAGAACAAGGAGTTCGAGCGCCAGTATCTGGCCGGCGAACTCGAGCTCGAATTCACGCCGCAGGGCACGCTGGCCGAAAAGCTGCGCGCCGGCGGCTCGGGCATCCCGGCCTTCTTCACCAAGACTGGCGTGGGCACGATCGTCGCCGACGGTAAGGAAACGCGCGAATTCAACGGCGAGACCTACGTGATGGAGAAATCGCTGGTGTCCGACGTAGCCATCGTCAAGGCCCAGAAAGCCGACAAGGCCGGCAACCTGGTATTCCGCCGCACCGCGCGCAACTTCAACCCGGTGTGCGCCATGTCCGGCAAGATCACGATCGCCGAAGTGGAAGAGATCGTCGAAACCGGCGAGATCGACCCGGACGACGTTCACCTGCCCGGCATCTTCGTACACCGCGTCGTACTGAACACGAACCCCGAAAAACGCATCGAACAGCGCACCGTGCGTGCCAAGTAAGGAGACAGATCATGGCATGGACACGTGACGAAATGGCCGCACGCGCGGCCGCGGAGCTGCAGGACGGCTTCTATGTGAACCTGGGTATCGGCCTGCCGACGCTGGTGGCGAATCACGTGCCGCAAGGCATGGAGGTGTGGCTCCAGTCGGAAAACGGCCTGCTCGGCATCGGCCCGTTCCCGACCGAGGAAGAAGTGGACGCCGACATGATCAACGCCGGCAAGCAGACCGTGACGACGCTGCCGGGGTCGTCGATCTTCTCGTCGGCCGATTCGTTCGCGATGATCCGCGGCGGCAAGATCAACCTGGCTATCCTGGGCGCCATGCAGGTCAGCCAGCGCGGCGACCTTGCCAACTGGATGATCCCGGGCAAGATGGTCAAGGGCATGGGCGGCGCAATGGACCTGGTGGCCGGTGTGGGCCGCGTGGTGGTGCTGATGGAACACACGGCCAAGAAGAAGGACGGCACCGAGGACGTCAAGATCCTCAAGGAATGCAACCTGCCGCTGACCGGACTGGGCGTGGTCAACCGCATCATCACCGACCTGGCCGTGATCGACGTGACGCCGCAAGGCCTGAAGCTGGTGGAAACGGCGCCGGGCGTGTCGCGCGAGGAAGTCCAGGCGAAGACGGAAGCCGAGCTGATTTGAGCGGCTGAGCCGAGGCCGCAGCATCAATAAAAAACCCCCGCCGGTTTGCGCCGGCGGGGGTTTTTGCTTCTGATCCGAGCAGCGCGTTGACCGGGTTGGCCGGTCAGGGCGCCCAAGGCTCAGGTCTTGGGCTTGTTGTAGCTCGAAAAGACCGACGCGGCGCCATCGGACTTCACCAGGAGCACGTCGAAGGGGTCCTTGCGCGGGCCGTACTCCATGCCGGGCGAGCCTACCGGCATGCCCGGCACGGCCAGGCCGGCTGCCTTGGGCTTCGCGGCCACCAGTTTCCTGATGTCGCTGGCCGGCACGTGGCCCTCGATACCATAGCCGTCGATGACGCCGGTATGGCAGGAGCCGAAGCGCTCGGGAATGCCGTATTTCTTGCGATACACCCCGGTATCTTCGACATCATGCGTGGCGACGGTAAAGCCGTTGTCGCGCAGATGCTTGACCCAGTCTTCGCAACAGCCGCAGGTCGGGCTCTTGTAGACGTCGATCTTCAGGGCTTTTGGCGATTGGGCCAGAGCCATCAGCGGGGACAGCAGCAGGGCGCTGGCACCGAGGGTGCGCAGGGCATTGCGTCGCGACTGGCGTCCCGATTGACTACGCTGCATCGATGCCTCCTTATTGCGCCACCCAGCCGCCGTCCATGTTCCAGATCGCGCCGCGCACCTGCCTGGCCGCTTCGCTGGACAGGAACACGGCCAGCGCGCCCAGTTCCTCGGGCGTGACAAACTGGCCCGACGGCTGCTTTTCCAGTACCAGCTCGCGCTTGGCCTGTTCGACCGGAATGCCCTCCTTCTGTGCGCGGGCTTCCACCTGCTTCTGCACCAGCGGGGTCAGCACCCAGCCCGGACAGATCGCATTGGCGGTGACGCCGGTCTGCGCGGTTTCCAGTGCGGTGACCTTGGTGAAGCCCACAATGCCGTGCTTGGCTGCCACGTAGGCCGACTTCTCGGCCGAGGCGACCAGGCCGTGGGTGGATGCCACGTTGATGATGCGGCCCCAGTTCTTCGTCTTCATCGACGGCAGGGCAAGGCGGGTGGTATGAAAGGCGGAGGTCAGGTTGATGGCGATGATGGCATCCCACTTGTCCACCGGGAATTCCTCGATCTTTGCCACGAACTGGATGCCAGCGTTGTTGACCAGGATGTCCACGCCGCCGAAGTCCTTTTCGGCATAGCGCATCATGTCCTCGATCTCTCCCGCCTTGCTCATGTCGGCGCCGTGGTAGCCCACCTGGATGCCGCTGCCGGCGCGGGCGATTTCCGCCTTTGCGCCGTCGGCATCACCGAATCCGTTGACAATGATGTTCGCGCCCTGCGCAGCCAGAGCCTGCGCGATGCCGAGTCCGATACCGCTGGTCGAGCCCGTGACCAGTGCCGTCTTGCCTTTGAGCATGTAAGCCTCCGTCGGGAGTGTCAGGATGTGCTGTGGCATTGTACTCGCAGGGCGTACAATCCGGCTTTGGCCTGGCGCCGTATTTCGTCGCGTTCTGCCCGGTGTTTTATCGCGGGCAAGAAATTCCGGAAAAACTCGCACGCCGCAAGAGATGCGGTGGCACCAGCAGGGGAGTCAACAGATGTCTTCCAGTCCGCGCCTCGGATTCGTCCAGTGCATCAGCCCGTCGGGCCTGCATCGCATGGCCTATCACGAATGGGGCGATCCCCTGAATCCGCGCGTGCTGATGTGCGTGCATGGCCTGACGCGTACGGGGCGCGACTTCGATGCGCTGGCGCAGGCGATGTCCGACGAGTATCGCGTGGTGTGTCCCGACGTGGTCGGCCGTGGACGCTCGGAATGGCTGGCCGATCCGCATCACTATGTGGTGCCACAGTATGTGTCGGACATGGTGACGCTGATCGCGCGGCTCAACGTGGACCAGGTGGACTGGTTCGGCACGTCGATGGGCGGGCTGATCGGCATGGGCCTGGCCGGGCTGCCGAAGTCGCCGGTGCGCAAGCTGCTGCTCAACGATGTGGGGCCGCGCATCACGGCGCAGGCGCTGGAACGCATCGGCGCCTACCTGGGCCTGCCGGTCCGGTTCAAGACTTTCGAGGAAGGCCTGGCGTACCTGCAGACGATCAGCGCGTCGTTCGGGCGCCATACGCCCGAGCAGTGGCGCGAGCTTAACGGTGCCATCCTCAAGCCGGTGCAGGGCACCGAGGGGCTGGAGTGGGGGTTGCACTATGATCCCGCGCTGGCCGTGCCGTTCAGGGAAACGTCGCCCGAGGCGGTGCAGGCCGGCGAGCTGGCGCTGTGGCACATGTTCGAGGCAGCCCCGGGGCCGACGCTGATCGTGCGAGGCGCCCAATCCGACCTGTTGCTGCGCGAGACGGTTGCCGAGATGGTGGCGCGCGGCAAGCAGGTGTCGACCGTCGAAATCCCCGATGTGGGGCACGCGCCCACGTTTGTCGATCCGGCGCAGATTGCCGTTGCCCGGGCTTTTTTCCTGGGTACGTAACGAATTTTTTGCTGAGAAGAATCTGATATGAGCACCAACACCCTCAAGCGCGCCCACGTGGGCAAGCGTCTGTCCGAATACGCGGTCTACAACGGCGTGGTCTACCTGGCCGGCCAGGTGCCCGAGGTCGACCCCAAGGCCGACCTGCGCGGCCAGACCCGCGAGGTGCTCGGTCACATCGACCGCCTGCTGGCCGAGGCCGGCAGCGACAAGACGCGCATCCTGATGTGCCAGATCTTCCTGACCGACGTCACTCGCATCGGCGAGATGAACGAGGTGTGGGACGAATGGGTCCCCCAGGGCAACACCCCCCCGCGCGCGACGGTGGAAGCAAAGCTGGCCAATCCCGACTACCTGATCGAAGTGGTGGTGACGGCCGCCCTCAACTGATGCAGGCGTTGTGACATGGTGACGTCAACGGAGCTGACGGGCCAGACCGCAGGCATTCCGGATGCCGGGCTTGTCGAGCGCGCACTGGCCTTTGTGCGCGACGTGGCCGACGGCGAAAACCCCGTGCTGTTGCCCACCGGCGAGAGCGTGTTGTCGCACGCCGAAGGGATGCTGCGCATCCTGGATGGCCTGCGGGTGGACGATGCCGCGCGGGCCGCGGCCTGCCTGTTCGCGGCGGCGGCCTTCGTGCCCGATGCCGAGGCGCAGATCGAACCCAGGTTTGGCGAGGAGGTGGTGCGCCTGGTGAAGGGCGTGCGCCAGCTGCTGCGCATCGGCGCCATTGCGGTGACGCAGGCCGATGTGTCGGAGTCGTCGAAATCGCAGGTGGCCGCGCGCCACGAGCAGGTCGAGGCCTTGCGCAAGATGCTGCTGGCGTTTGCGCAGGATATCCGCGTGGTGCTGGTGCGGCTGGCGTCGCGCCTGCAAACGCTGCGCTGGCTGGCCCAGACCAAGACCCCGCCGCTGTCCGGCGTGGCCCGCGAGACGCTGGATATCTACGCGCCGCTGGCCAACCGTCTGGGAATCTGGCAGGTGAAGTGGGAACTGGAAGACCTGGCGTTCCGCTTCGAGCAGCCCGATACCTACAAGCGCATCGCCAAGCTGCTGGACGAAAAGCGTATCGAGCGCGAAGGCTATATCGCCCAGGCCATCGGCCGCCTGCAGTCGGAACTGGCCGCGGCCGGCATCCGTGCCGAGGTGACGGGCCGGCCCAAGCACATCTACAGCATCTGGAAGAAGATGCGCGGCAAGGAACTCGACTTTGCCGACCTGTACGACGTGCGCGCGTTCCGCGTGATCGTCGACGACATCAAGGACTGCTACACCGTCCTGGGCATCGTCCACCATATCTGGCAGCCGATTCCGCGCGAGTTCGACGACTATATCTCGCGGCCGAAGGCGAACGGCTACAAGTCGCTGCATACCGTGGTGATCGGCGACGATGGGCGCGCCTTCGAAGTGCAGATCCGCACGCAGGAGATGCACCACTTTGCCGAGTACGGCGTGGCCGCGCACTGGCGCTACAAGGAGGCGGGCGGCAAGGGCTATAGCGGCCAGTTTGCCGCCGACAACACCTACGACGAGAAGATTGCCTGGCTGCGGCAGCTGCTGGCCTGGAAAGACGAGGCCGATCACACCGTGGCGCACGAAGATTCGCCATGGGAGCAGCTCAAGCATGCGGCCATCGACGACCATATCTATGTACTGACGCCGCAGGCGCGCGTGGTGGCGTTGCCGCACGGCGCCACGCCGGTGGACTTTGCCTACTACCTGCACAGCGACCTGGGCCACCGGTGCCGTGGCGCGCGTGTGGATGGGTCGATGGTGCCGCTGAACACGCCGCTCAAGAACGGGCAGACCGTGGAGATCGTGGCGGTCAAGCAGGGCGGGCCTTCGCGCGACTGGCTGAATCCCGAGCTTGGCTACCTGGCGAGCAATCGCGCGCGGGCCAAGGTGCGGGCCTGGTTCAATGCCCTTGATTCCCAGGAAACGCTGGCACAGGGCCGCGCGCTGATCGAAAAGACGCTGCAGCGCGAGGGCAAGACGGCCGTCAATCTGGACGACCTGGCCACCCGGCTCAACTTCAAGTCCACCGACGATCTCTACGCGGCCGTGGCCAAGGAAGAGTTCAGTCTGCGTCATGTGGAGCATGCGCTACGTCACCCGGAGGGCGAGGCGCAGCCGCAGTTCAGCGAGGAAGAGGCCGTCACCAAGAAGAGCCGCGCGACCAGCGTGGCCAGGGGCGCCAAGAGCGGCGTGCTGGTGGTGGGCGTGGATTCGCTGATGACGCAGATGTCACGTTGCTGCAAACCGGCCCCGCCCGACGAGATCGTTGGTTTTGTCACGCGCGGGCGCGGGGTGTCGATCCATCGCCGCAACTGCAGCACGTTCCTTCAGTTGTCGGCGCGGGCGCCCGAGCGCGTGATCCAGACCGAGTGGGGCAAGCGCAGCGACGCGGTGTATCCGGTCGATATCCAGGTGGAGGCGGTGGATCGCCAGGGCCTGTTGCGCGATATCTCCGAAGTGCTGTCGCGGGAGAAAATCAACGTG
Organism: Cupriavidus sp. D384; assembly: GCF_001652915.1. Classification (GTDB taxonomy): domain Bacteria; phylum Pseudomonadota; class Gammaproteobacteria; order Burkholderiales; family Burkholderiaceae; genus Cupriavidus. The sequence goes on along the minus strand of NZ_BBQI01000090.1, from coordinate 279,713 downwards.
ACGGGCGTGAAGACGCTGTCGAGCAAGGGTGTGGCGCGCATGCAGTTTACGGCGGAGGTTTCCGAGGCCACGCAGTTGCAGCGCGCACTGTCGATCATCGAGGAAGTGCAGGGGGTGTTGCACGCCCGGCGGAAATAAGGTTATACTCTGCGCTTCGCTAGGCTCGTAGCTCAGCTGGTTAGAGCACCACCTTGACATGGTGGGGGTCGTTGGTTCGAGTCCAATCGAGCCTACCAACGAACATGCAGTACAACGCCGGAAGCGCACTATGAACATGACAACTCGAACTACTACCGCTGGTTAGCGACAGTAGTCGAGGTGCGCCTTCGACCCGTGCAGGATGCGGGGAAACACAGAAAAACGCGGCCTTGGCCGCGTTTTTTTTCGTCTGTCGTTTGCCAGCGTGCTGCTAAGCTGCCGCGTCGCCCGGTTTCGGGTGCGGGTCAGTCCGAGAGATTTCCGTTGCCGGTGTTGTTCGATGCGCGCGTGCGCCGCATCGGGTGGCTCGGCGCCACAAAAGTTGCTTTGTCCTCCCGCCAGGCACCGAGACGCCGGCGCGGTGGAATCCACAAGAGGTGCAATGATGATCGCAATCACGCTGCCGGACGGTTCCCGTCGCGAATACCCCGGTCCCGTCACGGTGGCCGAAGTGGCGCAGAGCATCGGCTCGGGCCTGGCCAAGGCGGCGCTCGCCGGCAAGGTCGACGGTCGCATGGTCGATACGAGCTACACGATCGACCAGGACGCTTCGCTGGCTATCGTCACGGACAAGGACGCCGATGGCGTCGACGTCATCCGTCACTCGACTGCCCACTTGCTGGCCTACGCGGTCAAGGAATTGTTCCCGGATGCGCAGGTTACGATCGGCCCGGTCATCGAGAACGGCTTCTACTACGACTTTTCCTACAAGCGTCCTTTCACGCCCGAGGATCTCGCCGCCATCGAGAAGAAGATGACGGAGCTGGCCCGCAAGGATGAGAAGGTCACGCGCGAAGTGTGGAATCGCGACGAGGCGGTGGCGCTGTTCGAATCGATGGGCGAGAAGTACAAGGCCGAGATCATTGGTTCGATCCCGGCCGACCAGGAAATCGGCCTGTATCGCGAAGGCAGTTTTGTCGATCTGTGCCGCGGCCCGCACGTGCCGTCGACGGGCAAGCTGAAAGTCTTCAAGCTGATGAAGGTGGCCGGCGCCTACTGGCGCGGCGACTCGAACAACGAGATGCTTCAGCGCATCTACGGCACGGCCTGGGCCAGGAAGGAAGACCAGGAAGCGTACCTGACGATGCTGGAGGAGGCCGAGAAGCGCGACCACCGCCGCCTGGGCAAGACGCTGGACCTGTTTCATCTGCAGGAAGAAGCGCCCGGCATGGTGTTCTGGCACCCGAAGGGCTGGAGCGTCTGGCAGGCCGTCGAGCAATATATGCGCGGCCGTCTGACGGAAGCTGGCTATCAGGAAGTGCGCACGCCGCAGGTGATGGATCGTTCTCTTTGGGAAAAGTCTGGCCACTGGGAGAACTACAAGGAAAACATGTTCGTCACGGAATCGGAAAAGCGCGACTACGCGATCAAGCCGATGAACTGCCCGGGACATGTCCAGATCTTCAATCATGGCCTGCGTTCGTATCGCGACCTGCCGCTGCGCTTTGCCGAATTCGGCTCGTGCCACCGCAACGAGCCGTCCGGCGCGCTGCATGGCCTGATGCGTGTGCGCGGATTTGTGCAGGATGATGCGCACATCTTCTGCACGGAAGAGCAGATCGTCGAGGAAGCGAAGGCGTTCAACGAACTCGCGTTCTCGGTGTATGACGACTTCGGCTTCAAGGACGTCAAGGTCAAGCTGTCGCTGCGCCCTGAAAAGCGCGCCGGCTCGGATGCCGTGTGGGATCACGCCGAAGACGGCCTGCGCCTGGCGCTGCGTGCCTGCGGCGTGGAGTGGGAAGAACTGCCGGGCGAGGGTGCCTTCTACGGCCCGAAGGTCGAGTACCACATCAAGGACGCGATCGGCCGTTCGTGGCAGTGCGGTACGCTGCAGCTTGACCTGGTGCTGCCGGAACGCCTGGGTGCCGAATACGTTGCGGACGACAATGGCCGGAAGCGTCCGGTCATGCTGCACCGCGCAATCCTCGGTTCGTTCGAGCGCTTCCTGGGCATCCTGCTGGAAAATCATGCGGGTGCGCTGCCCGCCTGGCTGGCTCCGGAGCAGGTTGTGGTCATGAATATCGCCGAATCGCAGTCGGAATATGCCGAAAGCGTCGTGCAACTCTTGCAAAAACAAGGGTTTAGGGCCAAGGCGGATTTGCGTAACGAGAAAATTACGTATAAAATCCGCGAGCACTCGCTCCAGAAGATTCCCTACCTGTTAGTGGTAGGCGACAAGGAGCGGGACGCCAATCAAGTGGCCGTGCGTGCCCGTGGCAACGCGGATCTGGGTGTCATGCCCGTTTCCGCGTTTGTGGAACGTCTTCAGAACGACGTTGCCAGCAAAGCCTGAGGGTGTGAAGCACGGCTTGTTTTTTTGTCTTCTTGAGGTAACGGAACATCGCTACAGACAAAGGTCACCGTATCAACCGGGAAATCAGCGCGCCTGAGCTGCGCCTGGTAGGGGTTGATAACGAGCAGCTCGGCATCGTCAAGTTCATGGACGCACTGCGCATGGCCGAGGAGAAGGACTTGGATCTGGTGGAGATCGCGCCTAACGCGGCTCCTCCCGTGGCCCGCATCATGGACTACGGCAAGTTCAAGTACGAGGAAGCCAAGCGCGCCCATGAGGCCAAGCTCAAGCAGAAGATCATCCAGGTCAAGGAAGTGAAATTCCGTCCTGGCACGGATGATGGCGACTACAACGTCAAGCTGCGCAACCTGCGACGCTTCCTGGAGGATGGGGATAAGACCAAGATCACGCTGCGTTTCCGCGGTCGTGAGATGGCCCACCAGGAAATTGGCGCGCGCATGCTCGAGCGTCTGAAGGCTGACCTGGAAGAACTGGGTCAGGTCGAGCAGATGCCGAAGATGGAAGGTCGCCAGATGGTGATGGTGCTGGCTCCCAAGAAGAAGAAGTAATTCCTGCGCGAGGCGACGGCCGGGATGCCGGGGGTATCCCGGCGTTGCCCTGTGCGGAAATCGTGCGAGGTGTACGGGGTTCGCGCCCCGGTGCCGCGTACAAAAACAAGTGAATGCGGGTCTTGCAAGCGATGGCGACAGTCATCCACCTGCATGCATGTCATAGAGCTGGAGTTTTTCATGCCTAAGATGAAGACCAAGAAAAGCGCCTCCAAGCGCTTTACGGCGCGCCCGAACGGTTCGTTCAAGCGCGGCCAGGCCTTCAAGCGTCACATCCTGACGAAGAAGACCACCAAGAACAAGCGTCAACTGCGCGGCACCCAGGACGTCCATGAGACGAACCTGAAGTCGGTTCGCGCGATGATGCCTTACGCATAACCCCAAACGATAACGAAAGGAGTATTACATGCCTCGAGTCAAGCGTGGGGTCACTGCACGGGCCCGTCACAAGAAGGTTATCGACGCTGCCAAGGGTTACCGCGGCCGTCGCAATAATGTCTACCGTATCGCCAAGCAGGCGGTCATGCGTGCTGGCCAGTACGCGTACCGCGATCGTCGCAACAAGAAGCGTGTGTTCCGCGCGCTGTGGATTGCACGTATCAATGCCGCGACGCGTGAGCATGGCATGACCTACAGCGTGTTCATGAACGGCCTGAAGAAGGCTTCGATTGAACTGGACCGCAAGGTGCTGTCGGACATGGCCATCCATGACAAGCCTGCCTTTGCCGCCATCGTCAACCAGGTGAAAGCCACCGTTGCCTGATGGCCGTTCGGGAAGCGCGTAACGCGCTTCCGGGCAAGCACCGACCGCAAGGTCTGCTGAAACGGGGCTCCTCACCGAGCCCCGTTTTCATTTCGAATGCCGTGCCGAACGCGGGCTTCCCGAGGCCGGCACCGCATCCGAAATGACAATGCATCGCCGCGTACGATCTACTGCATATCGCACCTACTGCATATCGCGTATCGCTCCCGGCGGCAGTGCCAAACCTTTCTATGCACCATCCACGTACCGTCCACGTATAGCCGTCATGTCCCTGGATCTGGATCAAATCGTCGCCGACGCACAGGCCGCCTTCGCTGCCGCCAACGACAACGCCACGCTGGAAAACGAGAAGGCCCGCTTCCTGGGCAAGACCGGCGCGCTGACCGAACTGCTGAAGGGTCTCGGCAAGCTGGACCCGGAGGCCCGCAAGACCGAGGGCGCCCGCATCAACCAGGTCAAGCAGCAGGTGGAGGGTGCGCTGCAGGCGCGCCGCCAGGCGCTGGCCGATGCGCTGATGAACGCGCGCCTGGCCGCCGAGGCCATCGACGTGACGCTGCCTGGCCGCGCCGTGGCGCGCGGCAGCGTACACCCGGTGATGCGGACGTGGGAGCGCGTCGAGCAGATCTTCGGCTCGATTGGCTTCGACGTGGCCGATGGCCCCGAGATCGAAACCGACTGGATGAACTTCACCGCGCTGAACAACCCGGACAACCATCCGGCGCGTTCGATGCAGGATACGTTCTACGTGGACGGCCGCGACAGCGATGACAAGCTCCTGCTGCTGCGTACCCACACCAGCCCGATGCAGGTGCGCTATGCCCGCATGCACGTGCAGAAGTACGCCGGCAAGGCAATGCCGCCGATCAAGGTGATCTGCCCGGGCCGCACCTATCGCGTGGACAGCGACGCCACGCACTCGCCGATGTTCAACCAAGTGGAAGGGCTGTGGATTGGCGAGGACGTGAGCTTTGCCGACCTGAAGGGCGTCTACACCGATTTCCTGCGCAAGTTTTTCGAGCGCGACGATATCCAGGTGCGCTTCCGCCCGTCGTACTTCCCGTTCACCGAGCCGTCGGCCGAAATCGACATGGCGTTCGGCAATGGCAAGTGGCTGGAGATTTCCGGCTCGGGCCAGGTACACCCGAACGTGCTGCGCAACATGGGCCTGGACCCCGAGCGCTACATCGGCTTCGCGTTCGGCTCCGGCCTGGAGCGCCTGACGATGCTGCGCTATGGCATCAACGACCTGCGCCTGTTCTTCGAGGGCGACGTGCGCTTCCTGCGCCAGTTCGCCTGATCGCCGCAGCCCGCTGCCTGCATATCGTCAAAGACATCACAGAATACCTACCGGATCAGAAGCGCCATGCAATTCTCGGAATCCTGGCTTCGCACATTCGCCAATCCTGAAAAGATCTCGACCGACGCGCTGTCGCACAGCCTGACCATGGCCGGTCTCGAAGTGGAAGAGGTTGGCCCGGTTGCGCCGCCGTTCAACAAGATCGTGGTGGCCAGCGTGCTGGCGACCGAACGCCATCCCAATGCCGACCGCCTGAACGTTTGCCAGGTCGATGCCGGTACCGGCGAGACGCTGCAAATCGTGTGCGGCGCGCCCAACGTGAAGCCGGGCATCAAGGTGCCTTGCGCGCTGGTGGGTGCCGTGCTGCCGCCGGCCGAAGAGGGTGGCAAGCCGTTCGAAATCAAGGTGGGCAAGCTCCGTGGCGTCGACAGCTTCGGCATGCTGTGCTCGGCCCGCGAATTGAAGCTGTCGGAAGACCACGGCGGCCTGCTGGTGCTGCCGGACGACGCGCCGGTAGGCCAGGACATCCGCCAGTACCTGGACCTTGACGACCAGGTATTCACGATCAAGCTGACGCCGAACAAGGCGGACTGCCTGTCGATTCATGGCGTGGCGCGCGAAGTATCGGCGCTGACCGGTGCCGCGCTGACGCTGCCGGACATGTCGCCGGTGGCCGTGACGCTGCAGGACAAGCTGCCGGTCAAGATCTCGGCGCCCGACCTGTGCGGCCGTTTCTCGGGTCGTATCATCCGCGGCGTGAACGCCCGTGCAGCCACGCCGGCCTGGATGGTCCAGCGCCTGGAGCGCTCGGGGCAGCGCAGCATCTCGGCGCTGGTCGACATCTCGAACTTCGTGATGCTGGAACTGGGCCGTCCGTCGCACGTGTTCGACCTGGACAAGATCCATGGCGGGCTGGACGTGCGCTGGGGCCGCAAGGGCGAACAGCTCAAGCTGCTGAACGGCAACACCGTCGAGGTGGACGAGCAGGTTGGCGTGATCTCCGACGACAAGGAAATCGAAAGCCTGGCCGGTATCATGGGCGGCGACAGCACCGCCGTGTCGCTGGACACCACGAATATCTATCTGGAAGCCGCATTCTGGTGGCCCAATGCCATCCAGGGCCGTGCGCGCCGCTACAACTTCTCGACCGATGCCGCGCATCGGTTCGAGCGCGGCGTGGACTACGCCACCACCGTCGAACATATCGAACGCATCAGCGCGCTGATTCTTGAAATCTGCGGCGGCCAGGCCGGACCGGTCGATGACCAGATCGTCAACCTGCCGCAGCGCAAGCCAGTGGCCCTGCGCGTGGCGCGTGCCGAGCGCGTGCTCGGTATCGAACTGTCGTCGGCGGAAATTGCCGATGTGTTCCAGCGCTTGAACCTGCCGTTCACGCGTTCGCAGGGCGCTGATGGCGAGGTGTTCGAGGTGACGCCGCCGAGCTACCGCTTCGACATCGAGATCGAGGAAGACCTGATCGAGGAAGTGGCGCGGATCTACGGTTTCGAGCGCATCGTGGCGCGTCCGCCGATCGCCGAAAGTGAAATGCGCCCGACCAACGAGGGGCGCCGCTCGCAGCACGTGGTGCGCCACGCGCTGGCCGCCCGCGACTTCAACGAGGTGATCAACTTCGCCTTCGTGGAAGAGCAGTGGGAGCGCGACTTTGCCGCCAACGACAACCCGATCCGCCTGCTGAACCCCATCGCCAGCCAGCTGGCAGTGATGCGTTCCACGCTGATCGGCGGCCTGGTGGACAAGGTTCGCTACAACCTTAACCGCAAGGCTGCGCGCGTGCGCCTGTTCGAGGTGGGCCGCGTGTTCCATCGCGACGCCAGCGTGGCCGATGGCGGCCTGACCGTGGCCGGCTACCGCCAGCCGATGATGGCGGCTGGCATCGCCTACGGTCCTGCGTTCGAAGAACAGTGGGGCGTGGCAACGCGCCCGGTGGACTACTTCGACGTCAAGGGCGATGTGGAGGCACTGTTCCACCCGCGCACGCCGCGCTTCGAGCCGGTAGCACACCCCGCGCTGCACCCGGGCCGCGCCGCCCGCGTGATCGTCGACGGCAAGCCCGTCGGCGTGGTGGGTGAAGTTCACCCGCGCTGGCTGCAGGAGTACGAGCTGACCAACGCACCCGTGGTGTTCGAGCTGGAACTGGATGCGCTGCGCGACGTCGGCCTGCCGGTCTACACGGAGATTTCCAAGTTCCCGGCGGCAGTGCGTGACCTGGCGGTGGTGGTCAAGCAGCAGGTTCGCGTACAGGACATGATCGATGCCATGCGCGCGGCGCTGGACAAGGCCGGCTCGGGCCACTTTGTCCAGAGCCTGGTACTGTTCGACGAGTTCCGTCCCAAGGCGGCGTCGGCGTCAATTGGCGCTGATGAGAAAAGTCTTGCCTTCCGGGTAACCTTGCAAGATACTGGGGCGACCCTCCAGGACGAGACAGTCGACAGCGCGGTGCGTTGCATGGTCGACGCGCTGACAGCGGGCTTCGAAGCCCGTCTGCGCGGTTAAGCCACCATCGCAGTTGGAGCGCCCGGGCACAGCTCCCGGGCGGATCGCCAGACAGATGCAAGAGAGCGATCAAGGATGAACGATCGAGACGCGATTTCCATGAATGCTGCAGACCTGGGCGAGGCAAGCGACCGGCACGCTGCCTCCTTCGACGATGCATCGCCGGAAGCCCGCGCTACCGAGGTGCCTACGCTGACCAAGGCCGAACTCGCAGAAATGCTGTTCGACCAGGTTGGCCTGAACAAGCGCGAATCGAAGGACATGGTCGAAGCTTTCTTCGACGTGATTCGCGAAGCCCTGGAAAAGGGCGATAGCGTGAAGCTGTCCGGCTTCGGCAACTTCCAGTTGCGCGACAAGGCGCAACGTCCCGGCCGCAACCCCAAGACGGGCGAGATCATTCCGATCACCGCGCGCCGTGTGGTGACGTTCCACGCCAGCCAGAAGCTCAAGAGCCTGGTCGAGGAACGCGCCGACGTGGCGCTTCCGGGCTGACGTCACGGCAGGATCTGACGCTGCGCGCATTGCGTGCGCGTCAGTGGCCTGTTGAGTGACGACCGTCGCGGCGCGCAGACATCTGTATCAAATTGCCACATCGGTTGGATTGCCCGAGGCGGTGGCTATCTGTATCCTGCAATGCCGCGCGTACGTCGCGCCAACCGCGTCTCGCCCCTGACGGGGCTGACATCAGCTTCCCCCATCGATGACGGAAAAATCCAGCGAGCGCGTCGCGCTGCCGCCGATTCCCGCAAAACGCTATTTCACGATCGGTGAAGTCAGCGAGCTTTGCGCCGTCAAGCCGCACGTGCTGCGCTACTGGGAACAGGAGTTCACGCAGCTAAAGCCGGTGAAGCGCCGCGGCAACCGCCGCTACTACCAGCATCATGAGGTGCTGCTGATCCGTCGGATTCGCGAACTGCTCTACGAGCAGGGGTTTACGATCAACGGGGCGCGCAATCGGCTCGACGAGGGACGCCATCACGGCGTTGCCGAAGCCATGCCGGTACAGGCCGTCGAATCGCAACCGGCTGCCGGGGTGCAAGCGCCGGTGCTGTCGGTGGACCTGAACACGCTGCGCGGCGAGCTGGTGGAAGTTCAGCATCTGCTGGCGCAACTGCGGCAGATCGCGAAGCACGAATAAATTAACTGCAAACCACTAGCCATTACTGTTGGCTCTGATATAATCTCGTTCTTCTTCGGGGCGTAGCGCAGCCTGGTAGCGTACCTGCATGGGGTGCAGGTGGTCGGAGGTTCAAATCCTCTCGCCCCGACCAGAAAATAAAAGCCCGCGTAATCGATTGGTTACGCGGGCTTTGTCTTTTCCGATTCTCGGCGAATGCATTGCCGGATTTGCCAGTTCGACAGGGGCCCGTCGCGTGGCAAACCGCAAAATTTCCTTACATCTCAGACATTGTTCTGCGTCTGTGATGGTCTAGCCTTAACCCCATTCATCAATCTCGTGAAAAGCCGCGCGACGGGCTTTTATCGTGCGGCTGCATATATTTACTGATGACCTGGCGTGACGTCTTACTGATTGGTTGTGGATGGGTAGGTGCCTGTGTGGCCGTGGGCTGGATCGTGACCGCTGCGGTCAAGGTGCTCGGCTGAGCGTGACGGTCCTTCACTGCGCTTTCGATACCAGCACCGGATCGTTCCGGTAGAGGTCCGGGAACGTCTTCTTCAGATTGCCGATTTTCGGCAGATCGTTGAAGACGATGTACATGTCTCGCGGATTCCGGGCCAGATAGTCCTGATGATAGCTCTCGGCGGCATAGAACGGCTTGTTGGGCTCCACGCGTGTCACGATGGGTGACGGCCAGGCCCGGGTGCTGCCCAGCTGCGCAATATAGGCTTCGGCAATCGATTTCTGCTCGGCTGTGAGCGGGAAAATGGCGGAGCGATATTGGGTGCCGTGATCCGGCCCCTGATAGTTCAGTTGCGTCGGATTATGGGCTACCGAGAAAAACACCTGCAGCAGCTTGCCGTAGGTAATCTGCGTGGGATCGTAACGGACTTCCACCGACTCGGCGTGGCCGGTATTGCCGGTGCCCACCTTCTCGTATTGCGCCGTATTGGCTGCGCCTCCCGCGTAACCGGATGTGACCAGTGTTACGCCACGTACATGCTGGAACACCCCCTGCACCCCCCAGAAGCAGCCCCCCGCAAAGACAGCGGTGGCGGAATGGCTGGCCCCCGGCTTTTCGTCGACGGCAGGGGCGGGGATCTTCACGGCATCCTCGGCCGACAGGGCGGGCACGCGATAGGTGGTGGCGATGGCCGCGACGAAGGCCAGGCCCATCATCTTGAGCGTGGTAGGGCGGGTCCAGCGTTGCAGTTTGGCGATGGCAGTCATGGTGATGTTCCTTTCGCTGTCGAAATCAGTGTGGATCGCTTGGGTCGCGTGAATCGCGTGAATCGCGTGAATCGCGCGGATCGGGTCCGTTAACCGAACGTGAACGCGTAGGCCTGCACGCCAGGGTCGAGAAACTCGATGGCAAAGGTGCGATCGCGGACAATGCCGTCCTGGCGCACCAGCTGGTAGAGCCGCTGGTCCGTGACCGTGCCGGTGCCGTCGGCGGCCACGTCGGTACCGTGCGAGGCGCCTGGCGACTGGCCGTCGATCGTCACACGGAAGCGCACCGGCTTGCCGTCGCTGCCGGGACCCAGCACCAGGTGCAGGTCGCGGGCGTGGAAGCGGTAGACGATGCGGCCATCGGGCTTCACCAGCGATGCATGTTCCTCGCCGACATTCCACTGGCCGGCCAGGCCCCACTGGTTCAGCGCGGGACCGGTGGGCGCGGCGTAGTCCTTGGTGGCGTCTTCCCGGGCGCCGCCGGGCGAGGCGAAGTTCTCGGCCCGCGCGTAGCCGACATAGGTTTCGGGTGACTGCACGGCCTTTGCATCGCCTGCCATCTCCACGCCTTGTGCCATGCCTTGCCCGGCTACGGTGCTGCCAGCGGCCATCTTGCCCATGTCGCCGTGACCGGCCTCGGCCAGCAGTTCGCGAATGACCTGCTCGGACTTGTCGTACTCGCCTTCGCCAAAATGGTGGAAGCGCACGCGCCCCTGGGCGTCGATGAAGTAGTGCGCGGGCCAGTAGTTGTTATTGAAGGCGCGCCAGATGGCATAGTTGTTGTCGATGGCAACCGGATAGGTCACGCCCAGGTCCTTCGTGGCCTTGCGGACATTGTCGACATTGCGCTCGAAGGCGAACTCGGGCGCGTGCACGCCGATCACCACCAGGCCCTGGTCGCGATATTTCTCGGCCCACGCCTTCACGTACGGCAGCGAGCGCAGGCAGTTGATGCACGAGTATGTCCAGAAGTCGACCAGCACCACCTTGCCACGCAGCGCGTCGGCCGTCAGCGGGGGCGAATTCAGCCAGGCCACGGCACCATCCACACCGGGGAACCTGCCCTCGACCGGCAGGTTCGACGCATGGTCGGCCGTCGCGCGCATCATCATCGAACCGCCGGAAGCCTGCGGCGTGGCCGACATCGCCATGGTGTTCTGCGCCATGGCCTGTGGCTTCGCCTGCATCATCATCGCGCCGCCGGCACCGTCGCTGCCGTCCTTGCGGCCCGCGAACGTGTCGACCAGCCGCTGTTCCAGGCCGCCGGTGGCTACCGTGGAAATGCGTGTGAGGATGCCCGTATCGAGCCCGAGCGCGATGGCTGCCACGCCCAGCAGCATGGCGGCGCCGATACCGCGGCGGATCCATTCGCCCGCGCCCAGCGATCGCTTCATGGCGGCAAACACGCGCCCGCCCACCAGCAGCGCCACGGCCAGCGAGGTAGCCGCCCCGGCGGCATAGGCAACCAGCAGCAGGGTGGTGCCGATGCTGGCGCCCTGCAGCGCGGCGCCCGTCAGCACCAGGCCCAGGATCGGGCCCGCGCAGGGCGCCCAGAGCAGTCCGGTGGCGATGCCAAGCAGGAACGACGACGCGGGGCTGGCCGGACGGCCGTCCGCTTGGGCGAAGCTGGTCAGGCGACTGCCCGCGTGTACCAGCGGCTGGGTCAGCCGTTCGGCCAGGCCTGGCAGCAGCAGCGTCAGGCCGAACACGGCCAGCAACGCGATGGCAAGCCAGCGGCCCAGTTCATTGGCCTGCGCCACCCAGCCGCCGCCTACCGCGGCCAGCGTGGCCACGCCGGCGAACGTGATGCCCATGCCGGCCAGCAGGGGCAGGCCGCTGCGCACGAATGGCTGGTCGGCCCGCGCGAAGACGAACGGCAGGACGGGCAGGATGCAGGGGCTCAGGATCGTCAGGACCCCGCCCAGGTAGGCAAGTATCAGCAGCAACATGGCGTGGCGCTCTTGGTCAGGTGGTCGGAAGGTCGGGCGGCAAATTGGTCGATGGGTCGATGGGTCGACGGATCGCGGTGCGTCAGGCCGCAGCCGGCCGGAAGGTCATCGCCACGCCGTTCATGCAGTAGCGCAGGCCGGTGGGCTTGGGGCCATCGTCGAATACATGGCCCAGGTGGCCGCCGCAGCGCCGGCAATGGACGGCCGTGCGGATCATCCCGAACGACACGTCCTGGGTGGTGCCCACCGCATTGGTCAGCGGCGCCCAGAAGCTGGGCCAGCCGGTGCCGCTGTCAAACTTGGTCGTCGACGGGAACAGGTCGAGTTGGCAGCCCGCGCAGGCAAACACGCCCTTGCGGTGCTCGTCGTTGAGCGGGCTGCTGAACGGCCGTTCCGTCCCTTCCTGGCGCAGCACGTTGTACTGGGCGGCCGTCAGCTTCTTGCGCCATTCGGTCTCGCTCATGGTCACTTCGAATTTCTCGGGAGCCTGGGGCGCAGTACCGGCGGTGGCCGGGCCGGCCAGCAGGCGCCAGCCGCCCACGGCGGCCACTGCAGCGGTCAGGGTGCCGCCGGACAGCAAAAAGCGTCGGGTGATGCGCATGGTGGACTCCGTGCTCAGGAAGGGGTGATCGGATGGTAGGCAACGGGGCGTATCGGAGTCCTCGCCGAACCTTAAACAATTCGTGATAACTGCCGGCGCGGATTTCTGCACAATAGCGACACATTCCCGCTTCCCGATTGCCCAATCTTTCCGTCAGTTTCTGCCCACCCGGTACAACATGGAACACCCGAAAAGGATCCTGCTGGTTGAAGACGATGCCGGCATTGCCAATGTGCTGGCGATGCACTTGCGCGACGAGCGCTACGAGGTCGTGCACAGCGCCGACGGCGCCGAGGGGCTGCGCCTGCTGGAGCAGGGCGGCTGGGATGCGCTGGTGCTGGACCTGATGCTGCCGGGCGTGGACGGGCTGGAGATCTGCCGGCGCGCGCGCGCCATGACCCGCTACACGCCGATCATCATCACCAGCGCGCGGTCCAGCGAAGTCCACCGCATCCTGGGCCTGGAACTGGGCGCCGACGACTACCTGGCAAAGCCGTTCTCGGTGCTGGAACTGGTGGCGCGCGTCAAGGCGCTGCTGCGGCGCGTGGAGGCCATGGCCCGCGATGTACGCGCCGATGCGGGCAGCCTGGAACTGGCGGGCCTGGTCATCGACCCGCTGGCACGGCAGGCCTCGGTCGATGGCCGGCGGCTCGATCTCACGCCCCGCGAGTTCGACCTGCTGTACTTCTTTGCCCGCCATCCGGACAAGGTCTTCTCGCGCATGGACCTGCTCAATGCGGTATGGGGCTATCAGCACGAAGGCTACGAGCACACCGTGAACACGCATATCAACCGGTTGCGCACCAAGATCGAGGCCGATCCGGCGCGGCCGATGCGCATCCTGACCGTCTGGCGCCGGGGTTACCGGTTCGTGGCCGACCCGGCTGCGGCGCCGCTGGGCGACGAAGGCGACAAGCCGGGCAAGGCCGACAAGGCCGACAAGGCCGACAAGGGGGAGGCATCGTGAACCTGTCGCTGACCCAGCGCCTGTCCGCCGTGTTCGCGGCGCTGCTGCTGGCCTGCTGCGGCGCGTCGGCCTGGCTGCAGGTCCGTGCCAACGCCATGCACGAGAAGGAGGTGGTCCAGAACCTGTCGCGCGGCCTGGCGGCCTACATCGCGCGCAATGCCTTGCTCGAGGACCAGAGCGCCATCGCGCCTCAGGCGCTGCGCCAGCTGTTCGGCCAATTGATGGTGGTGAATCCCAGCGTCGAGGTCTACCTGCTGGACGACCAGGGCCACATCCGCGGGCACGACGCGCCCAGCGGCCACCTGATCCGTGACCGGGTGGACCTGGCGCCGGTGAAAAGGCTGATCGAAGGCGGCCCGCTGCCAATCCTTGGCGACGACCCGCGCAGTGCGTCCGGGCGCAAGGTGTTCAGTGCCGCGCCGTTGCGGCAGGGCGGCTATATCTATGTGGTGCTGATGGGCGAGACGCACGACCGGCTGGCCGCACGGGCGTCGCAGGATTCGGTCATGCGCACCACGCTGTGGTCGATGGCGCTGGTAGCCTCGCTGGGCCTGATCGCCGGTCTGGTGGCCTTTGCGCTGATCACGCGGCCGCTGCGGCGGCTGACCAACGAGATCCGGCAGTTCGACTCCGGCGATGCGTTCACCAGCGGCGACCCGCAGGCCATGCCATCCGAGCCTGTGCCGCGCGACGAGATGGCCGCGCTGGAATCGGCGTTTCGCCAGATGTCGGATCGCATCGACAGCCAGTGGCGCGCGCTCAAGCAGCAGGACCAGGAACGGCGCGAGATGGTAGCCAATATCTCGCACGATCTGCGTACGCCGCTGACATCGCTGCACGGCTATCTGGAGACATTGTCGGTCAAGGCCGACAGCCTGAGCGCAGACGAACGTCAGCGCTACCTGGCGATTGCGCTGGCGCAAAGCGCCAAGGTGGGCGGCCTGGCGCAGGCGCTGTTCGAACTGGCGCGTCTGGAGCATGGCATGGTGCAGGCCGTGCCCGAGGATTTTTCGATGGTTGACCTGACGCAGGACGTGCTCGAAAAATTCGCCTTGCCCGCCGAGGCCAAGCACCTGCAACTGCGCGCCGGGGTGCCGCCCGCGCTGCCGGCCGTGTCGGCTGACCTGGGCATGATCGAGCGCGTGCTGACCAATCTGCTGGACAACGCGATCCGGCACACGCCGGCCGGCGGCACGGTCGAGATCGACCTTGCCAGCCAGGACGGCAAGGTGGCGGTCACGGTCAGCGACACGGGGCCGGGCATTCCGCCGGCACTGCGCGAATCGATCTTCCAACGGCCGTTTCCGTCGGGCGGCGCGCATCGGGGCGGTGGCCTGGGCCTGCTGATCGTGCAGCGCATGCTGCAGCTGAATGGCAGTCAGGTCAGGCTGGTGGACCGGCAAGGCGGCACGACGCTGACCTTTGCGCTGCGGGCAGCGGGGCGCCAGGCGGCATGATGGTCATGGCTCGCGTGTGATGTACGGCATCCGTCGGCGGGCCTTTCCTTCGTCATGCAGGGCAAGGTCACCGAGCTGACCAAGGGTGCGGTCAACGCCGATCTGACGATTACCGATGCCAGCGGCCTGGCCGTGTCCGCCATCATTACCAACAACAGCGTCGATCGCCTGGGCCTGGCCGTGGGCAAGGCCGCTGCGGCGATGTTCAAGGCATCGAGCGTCATCGTCGGCATCGACGCCTGATTGCCGGCTCTGCCCCTTTCCCGGCTGCGCGCGGGCGAGGGGCATGCCCGTGCTAGCGCAAACGCTCGCGTAGCCAGCCGACGAATGCCGCGATATCGGTGTGAGTGTCGGCGGCGCGAACGTCGGTGCGGGCCGGACGTTCGGCCGGTACCGCCATCAGGCCGCCGTCGAACGGCGTAAAGCCATAGGGCGCCACCAGCGCGCCCGAATCCAGCTCGGCACGTATCAGCCGCTGCTCCACCAGCGCCACCCCCAATCCCGCCAGCGCCGCCTGGATGCACAAGTGGGTATGCGGAAACGTCAGACCGCCATGGCGCGCGATGCGCTTGCCGGTTTTTGCTTCCCATTGATCCCATGCACTCGACGTGAAGTCGTGCGTGATGCGCTGGCCGGTGGCGATCCGCTTTGCATGCGCCGGTGTGCAGACCGGGCCGAACAGGACCGGCGCCAGCGGCATCGCGCGCTGCCGGTCGGCGGCGGGGTACGACGAAAGATCCCAGGCAATCACCACATCGGCGCCCTCGGTGCGCATCTCGCGGGCCGACGTCATCGATAGCCGAATCCGGATATCGGGCCGTACACGATAGAAATCCGCCAGCTCCGGCACCAGCCAGCGCATTGCGAACGTGGCGCTGCAGGCCACATGCAAGGTGGGTCCTCGCGCCTGATCGAGAACGCGGCCATAGCCTTGTTCAAGCTGGTCGAACACTGCGCGCACCACGTCGTGGAACGCATGGCCGTGGTCGTTGAGCCGCACGCCGGTGCCGTCGCGCTCGAACAGTTCCACGCCTGCGTGCTCCTGCAACTGGCGCAGCTGCCGGCTGACCGCGCCGTGGGTGCGGCACAGCTCCTCGGCAGCGCGCGTGACCGAGCCGGTTCGGGCCGTGGCTTCGAACGCGCGCAGCGTGGACATCGGGGGCAGGGTGCGCATGATGGCTTTGTGAGAAAAACTGACGAATTCAGGAAAATAACTCGATATCCGCCGTCCAGGAAGCTCTTTACGATCCACCCATCGACATTTTTCTCACGAAGTTCTCAAATTCTTTGACGGGGAGTTGGCATGGCACGGATCGTGGCGGTGACGGGACTGGAGGTGCTGGACAGCCGGGGCAACCCGACGGTGGAGGTGGAAGTGGTGCTGGACGATGGCGCGAGCGGCCGCGCCATCGTGCCGTCGGGCGCGTCGACGGGGGCGCGCGAAGCGCTGGAGCTACGCGACGGAGAGCCGCGGCGCTTTCTGGGACGCGGCGTGTCGCGCGCTGTCCGGGCGGTCGACACCACCTTGCGCGACGCGCTGCTGGGGCTCGATGCGCGCGATCAGGCGCAGGCCGACACCATCATGATTGACGTCGATGGCACGCCGGACAAAAGCCGGCTCGGCGCCAACGCCATGCTCGGCGCGTCGCTGGCCGTGGCACGGGCCGCGGCAGTCTCGAAGCGCCAGCCGCTGTTCGCCAGCCTTGGTGGCGAGCGCGCCACGCTGTTGCCGCTGCCGCTGATCAACGTGATCAATGGCGGCGCCCACGCCGATAACGCGCTCGACTTTCAGGAATTCATGATTGCCCCGGTGGGCGCGGCCACGTTTGCCGATGCGATGCGTGCCAGTGCCGAGGTATTCCATACGCTGCGTGGCCTGCTCAAGTCGGCGGGTCACAACACGAACGTGGGCGACGAGGGTGGCTTTGCCCCGGAGTTGCGCACCGCCGAATCGGCATTGGACTTTCTGGTCGAGGCGATTGGCCGGGCCGGATACCGGCCGGGCGAGGACATTGCACTGGCTCTGGACCCTGCCGCGAGCGAGCTGTATGCGGACGGCCAGTATCGCTACGCGGGCGAAGGCATGACGCGTTCGCGGGCCGAACAGGTGGACTACCTGGCTGGGTTGGCGGCGCGCTACCCGATCGTGTCGATCGAGGACGGCATGGCCGAAGACGACGCGGAAGGCTGGCAATTGCTGACGCGGCGGCTAGGCAAGCGTTGCCAGCTGGTGGGCGATGATGTGTTCTGTACCCATCCCACGTTGCTGCGCGAAGGCGTGGACCGGCACATCGCCAATGCCATCCTGGTCAAGCCCAACCAGATTGGCACGCTCAGTGAAATGCTGGAGACGGTACGCGTGGCCCACGGTCACGGCTATGCCGCGGTGATGTCGCATCGTTCGGGCGAGACCGAGGACGTCACGATTGCCGATGTGGCCGTGGCTACGCGCTGTGGACAGATCAAGACCGGATCGATGTCGCGCGCCGATCGTACGGCCAAGTACAACCAGTTGCTGCGTATCGAGCGCATGCTCGGCAATCGAGCGCGCTATGCGGGCGGGGCAGCGTTGCGGCGTTGATGCGCCAAGGCGGGCGGGATGCCGCCGGCCCCGGAAACCCTGGGGCCGGTGAGCCTAGAGCAGCGCGAAGCGCGCGACCTGAGGCCCCACAACCGCCGGCCGGCTGACCGGATATCGATGATGGTCGCCGCCGGCCTCGAACGACAGATAGTCGGGCGTCCATCGCAGGCCGCGCAGGAACCGGGTTTCCAGGCCATCGACGACGATGGCGCCGCCTTGTACCGTGACGCTGTCACAGGGCAGGCGCAGCAACTCGGCGTCGTCGCCGAAGTAATGGGCTTCCAGCAGGATCGAGGCAGCTTGGTAGGCGGGCATGATGGTGGGGTGGCGATTGCGTCCGGGAAAAACAGCGGTGCGGCGGATACTGTATAAACGTACAGTAGTATAGCGGCCTTGCCGTGCCCCTGCACGTGCCCGATTCTCAATTTTCCATACCGGTCGCCGATTCAGAAAAGTCTCCTATCGACGACATTGCATCGCGTCACCCTCCCACCTATCCCCGCTCCATCGCCGCTCCGTCGCCGACTCCGACGCTGACCCATCCCCAGATTGGTATAACCTGAAGTGCAGGAACCTCCGATCTTCCGGCGCATCTCGACATCGGAGAGACGTCTCGAAGCGGAGGGCTATGCATGTTGGAACGGGAAAGCAGGACCTGCTGGTTTGCTGCGGGATTGCTGACAGGTGCCATCACGGCTGGCTTATGTGCATGGCTGGGCGGCCAACGCGCGCGAAACGCCAGCGGGCTGGCCGGGACGCTCGCCGAGGCGGATGCCGATCGTGCCGACGAGGCCGGGCATGCCCCTGCCGGGCCGGCGCGGTCGATGGCCGCGTCGCACGCGACCGACGGCGGGTCGGACATGTTCGAGTACCGTGGGTTTGTCGTGCACCTGTTCTGGCAGGCCCTGGCGCCGGAGCGCTATCGCGCGTGGTGCGATATCTGGGAATCCGGGGCCGTGGTGCAGGAAGCGGGTGGGCCGCCGGCCACGTTTCTGAGTGCGGGCGAGGCGCGGCTGGCTGCCGGGGCGTGGGCTCGCCACTGGGTGCAGAACAATGGCTAGGACGGTCACGCCATCCCGCCGACGTGGGGCGTGAATCGTGACATTGCGCGGTGTGACCCGTGATGCCTGCGTGATACGATGACTCGCTTCATTTGGAGTTCATGATGTTTGTCTGCCAGAACCAGCCTTGCGGCGCGCACTGGGCGCCCGACGAGGTGGAGATCCGGAACGAAGGGCAGGGCCCGTTGTTCCGCTGCCCGCTGTGTGGCGCGCGCAATCACCTGGAGGCCCGACAAGGGCCGGACGGCGCGCCAAAATATCGCCAGGTTCCTCACGCTCCTGTTGCTGCGGCGCCGGAGCGTCCGTCCAGGCCGGCGCCTCACCGTGGAAAACGGCACTGACTTCGCCGTGCAAAAGGGGCGACGTCGATTGCGATAGCGATGTCACCTCAAGACGGCGCGCTCTTGTACCGTTAAGACAATCATGGACATTAGCGATATCTCTCACGATGCCGCCTCCAATGCCGAAGTCATTGGATGGTCGGGTGCATCCCCACAGGTCATTGCCAGGGTGCTGAACACCGCGCTGGCGGCGCAGGATCTCTCGGGCTTTGCCGCGCTGCTGTCTGACATCGCACGAGACCGCGGGCTCAAGGGGGCGCGCGGCACGCATCAGTCGATCTACGACATGCCGTACGCAAGCCTGCTGCCGCGCCAAAAGCACCTGCTGGCCGATGCGTTTGACCTCTTCCTGCGTCTCGGACTGGAATTCCGCGCGCGTGGCGATGGGGCCGACGATGATCTGACGGACGACGGTGACGACCCACCGCCGCTGCGCGATATCGATGACGACGACGTCATCGACGACGACTGAAGCCGACGTATCCCAGGCCGTCGCAATCCGCGGCTTCATACGACTGTTTGACCACCACCTTCCGGCCCGCCATGTGCGGGCCGTTTCTATTTCCGCTGGGCGGGTGCGCTCGCAGCGTGTCAGGCGCGGTCGAGCAGGCCGATCTCCCTGACCGCCACCGACAGCATCGACAGCGCCGCCACGCCGGACACGCCCGATGCACGCTGGTCGGTCAGCATCTGCGCGTAGCGGTCCAGCGCCACCTGCCGGCTGCCACGCCAGCCGTGGATCATCGCGGCGGCATCGTCGCTGTCCTGCGCCTGTGCCAGCACGCTGGTGGTGAGAGCGCGCTTGAGCCGGCCCAGGTCTTCCAGCGTGGTGGTGCGTGCGAGCAGGTCCCAGTGCGTATCCGCCGGCAACGACAGCGCGCGTTCGCGCAGCCATCCAAAATTCAGCTCGGTATCGAGCGCGAAGTAGACCGCTGCCACCGCGGCCAGGCTGCGATGGCACGACGCCGCCACCTCGGCAATGTCGAGGGCGGCCGCGGCGGTATCGCTGGCCGCCACGCGCAGCGCAAGATCGTCGTCGACGCCGGCCTCGGTCAGCGACAGCGCGGCATCGGCCATGGTCTGCGAGGTCTCGGGCGGCAGCAGGGTTGCCAACTGCGGTGTCAGCCACTGCGCGGCTTCCATGAAACGGGTTGCACCCGGTTCCACGGTGCCGCCGCCACGCAGATAGCGCACGAACCAGAGCGTGGCGCGCTCCAGCAGCCGGCCCAGCGCGCCGAACATGCGCGCCTGGATGGCATCGTCCACGCGATTGTCGAGCGCGTCGATGCGTTCCCACAGCGCGGTCAGCCCGAATACGTCGCGCGCCAGCAGGCATGCCCGCACGATGTCGGCGGGCCGGGCATCGGTTTCTTCCATCAGCCGGTGGACGAACGTGGCGCCGATGCGATTGACCAGCATGTTGGTCAGGTGCGTCGCCAGAATCTCGCGCCGCAGCGGATGCCGCTGCATGGCTGCGGCATGCTGCTGTTGCAGCGGCCTGGGGAAGTAGTCGACCAGCAGGCCTGCCACCAGCGCATCTTCAGGCAGGTCCGATACCAGCAGTTCGTCGTAGAGCCACATCTTGCTGTAGGCCAGCAGCACCGCGCGTTCGGGCGATGTCAGGCCCTGGCCCAGCGACTTGCGTTCGGCGATATCGGTGTCCGACGGCAGGAATTCGAGCGGACGGTTGAGGCGGCCCGCGCGTTCCAGCCAGCGGATCAGCCGGCCCTCGGCATCCACCAGCGTCGGCGCCTCGCGCCCGGCCACCGACAGGGCCTGGGTCTGGTAGTAGTTGTCTTCCAGGACCAGCAGGCCCACCTCGTCGGTCATCTCGGCCAGCAGCTTGTTGCGCTGCTTCTCGGTCATCTCGCCATCGGCCACCACCAGGCCAAGCAGGATCTTGATATTGACCTCGTGGTCCGAACAGTCGACGCCGGCCGAGTTGTCGATGGCATCGGTATTGATCCGTCCGCCATTGCGCGCGAACTCGATGCGGCCCAGTTGCGTGAACCCCAGATTGCCGCCTTCGCCCACCACCTTGCACCGCAGTTCGCTGCCGTTCACGCGGATGGCGTCGTTGGAGCGGTCGCCGGCCTGCAGGTGCGTCTCGGTGCTGGCCTTGACGTAGGTGCCGATGCCGCCGTTGTAGAGCAGGTCCACCGGCGCAGTCAGGATCGCGTGCATCAGCTCGTTCGGCGACAGCGCCGTGGCCTGGATGCCCAGCGCCGCCTGCACCTGGGGCGACAGCGGGATCGTCTTGGCCGTGCGCGGGAATACACCGCCGCCGGCGGAGATCAGCGCGGTGTCGTAGTCGGCCCAGCTGGAGCGGGGCAGGTCGAACAGGCGCTGGCGTTCGGCCAGGGTCCTGGCACAGTCGGGATCGGGGTCGAGGAAGATATGGCGATGGTCGAACGCCGCCAGCAGCTTGATATGGGGCGACAGCAGCATGCCGTTGCCGAACACGTCGCCCGACATGTCGCCTACGCCCACCACCGTGAACGGGGTGCTCTGGATGTTGACGCCCATCTCGCGGAAGTGCCGCTTGACGCTTTCCCACGCGCCGCGCGCGGTGATGCCCATCTTCTTGTGGTCGTAGCCCACCGAGCCGCCGGATGCGAAGGCATCGTCGAGCCAGAAGCCGTATTCGGCCGAGATTGCATTGGCGTAGTCGGAGAACGTGGCCGTGCCCTTGTCGGCCGCCACCACCAGGTAGGGGTCGTTCTCGTCGTGGCGCACCACGTCGGGCGGCGGCACCAGCTGGCCCGAGACCAGGTTGTCGGTCAGGTCCAGCAGGCCGCGCAGGAAGGTCTGGTAGCAGGCCACGCCTTCGGCCAGGAACGCATCGCGATCGGTGGCCGGTGGCGGGCGCTTGACCACGAATCCGCCCTTGGAGCCCACCGGCACGATCACCGTGTTCTTGACCATCTGGGCCTTCATCAGGCCCAGCACCTCGGTACGGAAATCCTCGCGCCTGTCCGACCAGCGCAGGCCGCCGCGCGCCACCCGTCCGCCGCGCAGGTGTACGCCTTCCACGCGTGGCGAATAAACCCAGATCTCGAACATCGGTCGCGGTTCGGGCAGGCCCTGCACCAGCGCCGGATTGAACTTGAACGATACGTACGGGCGTGACTGCCCGTCCGCGCCGCGATGGAAATAGTTGGTGCGCACCGTGGCGTTGACCACGTTCAGGAACAGCCGCAGGATGCGGTCCTCGTCCAGGTTGGGTACCTGATCGAGCGCGGCATCGATATCGGCCAGCCATTTGCGGGTTTGCGGGTCGTCGCTCTTTTCCGCGTGATCGGGGGCGATGGCCGGAGCGGGCGGAGAGGCCGTGGCCGGGTCGAAGCGCGCCAGGAACAGCGACACCAGCATCGCCGCGATATTGGGATTGGCGGTCAGGGCCCGTTCGATATACGCGTTGCTGAACGTCGATCCTACCTGCCGCAGGTATTTGGCATAGGCACGCAGGATGGTCACGTCGCGCGCCGCCAGGCCCGCGCGCAGCACCAGCCGGTTGAAGTCGTCGTTCTCGATCTCGCCGTTCCAGGCACGGCCGAAGGCGTCCTCGAACAGCGGCTTGATCTTCTCGATGTCGATGTCCAGCGGCTTGCCATCGGGGTCGGCGGCGATCTCCAGGCCGAAGTCGTGGATCCACACGGGCTCGCAGCCGTCGGGCTCGATCAGGTAGGGGCGTTCCTCGTCCACCCGCACGCCCAGGTGCTCCAGCATCGGCAGGCTCAGCGACAACGCAATGGGCTCGCCGGCACGGTAGACCTTGAAGCGGAAGGCGCCCGAGGCGGCCTCGATGGGCCGGTACAGGTTCATCGCCAGCTTGCTCGGATGCTGGCGCGCGTGTTCCATCAGCTCGATATCGCGCACGGCGGTGCGCGCCGCGTAGTCCTCGCGGTAGCCGGCCGGGAACGAGTCGCCATAGCGGCGCAGCAGGCGGTTGCCGTGTTCCTCGCCCCGGCTGTCATGCAGCGCCTGCGCCAGATCGTCCTGCCAGCGGCGCGTGGCCTGCACGATCTTCTCTTCCAGTTCGCGCGTGTCCACCTCGGGCATCGTGCCGGGCTGGCCGCGCACCGTCAGCTGGATGCGTGCCAGCGGCGATTCCGACAACTGCGGCGTGAATTCGCAGCTGGTGCCGTTGAATGACTGCACCAGCAGCTTCTGGATGCGCTGGCGCAGGTCGGTGTTGTACTTGTCGCGCGGCACGAAGACCAGGCACGAGATAAAGCGGTCGAATCGGTCGCGCCGCACGAACAGCCGCGTACGCTGGTGTTCCTGCAGGCGCAGGATGCCCAGCGTGATGTCGAACAGTTCGTCCTCGTCGGCCTGGAACAGCTCGTCGCGCGGATACTGCTCCAGGATCGTTACCAGCGACTTGTACAGGTGGCCCTTGGTCAGGAAGCCGGCCCGCTGCAGGATATTGGCGCACTTGCGGCGCACCAGCGGAATCTCGCTGGTGCTCACCATGTAGGCCGTGGACGTGTACAGGCCTACGTAGCGGCGTTCGCCGAACAGCTTGCCGTTGGCGTCCAGCAGCTTCACCCCCACATAGTCGAGGTAGCCGGGCCGGTGCACGGTGGATCGCGAATTGGCCTTGGTGATGAAGATCGGCGACGCGCCTTCGATGATGGCGCGGGCGGCGGGCGGCAGCGGCGTGACATCGTCGGTACCCGGGTCGCGCAGGGCCTCGCGCAGGATGCCCGCACCCGAGCCCGCCACGCCGCGCAGGAAATAATGGCCGTCGCGCGATACCAGTTCGTAGTCGCGCTGGCCCAGAAACGTGAAATGGTCGTCGAGCATCCATTCCAGGAATGCGCGCGCCTCGGCGGACTCCGGCGTGGCGGCATCGGCCGCGTGGGCCATGCCGGCCACGGTTTCCTGCGCGATCTGGCGCATGCGCGGCCAGTCTTCCACGGCCGCCCGCACGTCACCGAGCGCGGCGCCAATGCCCACGCGCAGCGCGTCGAGCCGGGTGGCCTCGCCGGTGCGGTCCACTTCGAAATGGATGAACGATTCGAGCCGGCAGCTTTCGGTGCTGGCCTCGGTGCCGCCCAGGCCGATGCTCTCGATCGCGCCGCGCGCGTCGCGACAGACGCGGAACACCGGATGGATGGCCGAATGCAGGGTCAGGCCGTGACGGTTGATCTCCATCGTCACGGAGTCCACCAGGAACGGCATGTCGTCGTTCACGATCTCGACGATCGTGTGGTCGGAATGCCAGCCATGTTCTTCCAGGTTCGGGTTGTACACGCGCAGCCGCGCGGCGCCCGAAACGAACTTCTGTGCCGTCTGCCAGTGCGCCATCACGGCGCCGTACAGGTCCGCCACGTCGCGCGCCAGCAGGTCTTCGGCATCGGCCAGGTCGTAGTAATGCCGGAACAGCGGTTCGACAATGGCAAACGTGGCGGCGGGCAGGCGTTCGCGCGCGAATGCAACCAGGTCCTCGAGCAGTTGCGCAACCTTTTCTTCGTTCTCGGGGGGCATGGCCTCTCCTCGGTGTTCTCGGTGGTGTGCCGGTGCATGCTCACACTGTAGGAAAGATTTACGAGGCCGGGGTGACAAAACGACGACGCCCCGCAGGGCGGGGCGTCAGGGCAGCAAAGGGTGCGCACGGGCCGAAGCCCGGGGTGCGCTCAGGCGGCCAGCGCGTGTTGTGCGGTGCGGGCGGCGGCGTGGTCGGCCACCACCAGCGACAGTTCCGCGGTGTTGCGCGCGGCCTGGCGGCTATGGCGTTCGGCATGATCGTCCAGCGTGGCGGTCATGCGGTGCAGCAGGCTGGTCAGCGCGGTGCGTTCCGCCGGCGCCAGATGCGAGATCGAGACCGAATGCAGCGCGCGCACGGCCAGCGCGGCGCGCTCCAGGCGCGAACAGGCTTCGAGGGCAACCTGCGGCGTGCCGTCGCTCGGAAACTCCAGCCAGCCATCGGCATGAAGTTCGCGTAACAGCCGTTCGGTCTGGGGCACGTCGAGGAAGATCGCGCCCTGGCATGGCTCGCCGCGCGTGAATTCGCCGGAGCGGATGGCGCGCAACAGCAACCATTTCGGATAGGACAGCCCCGAGACGCTCAACGTCTGTTCCAGGGCGCACTGCCACGCGGTGACCGCGTCGACAAGCGAGAGCACGACAGGCTCGTGAATTTCGAGTGCTTTGGGCTGCATTTGCTCAGGTCTCCCATAAAGGGTTTCTTTTTGCCGCCTGACACTTCTTGGGCCGGTGCATTGGCCGGCCCGGACGGCTTTGGCGCCTGCCTCTTTTTCGGGCGGGTCGCTCTTCATTGAAAATCGGTAGGGCTGAACACTAGCAGTAATGTTGGGACATTTGCGTGACAGGTCGGGTATGTCCTAGTCAATCTTTTGGCTGAGGCGGCGAGCCTGCCGCTCGGCGCTGCAGGGCGGGACGGGCGTCTGATGTCCGATGTGTGGGGGGGCGCGGTGCCGTGCGCAAATGAAAAAGCCCCTGCCGGATGGCAGGGGCCTGGAGTCGTTGGCAGCGGGCTGTGCTGTCTTACTGCTTCTTGGCGCCGTCGGTGTACGGATCGGCCTTGCCGGATTTTGCGCCATCCAGGTACGGATCGGGCTTGCCGCTCTTTGCACCGTCCAGGTACGGATCGGGCTTGCCGGACTTGGCGCCATCGGTGTACGGGTCGGCCTTCTTGTTCGGGGCCAGATCGGCGCGCGTGGATTTCTTGGCGCCGTCGGTGTACGGATCGAACTTGCCGGACTTGGCCGGGTTCTGGTTCGGATTCGCCTTGTTCTTCGTATGGCTACCGCTGTAGAGATCGCCGCCGTCCGTGTAGTTCTTCTGCGCGTGGGCAAGTTGCACGGCGCCCAGGGCAGTCAGGGCGGCAACGATCAGCGTCGGTACGGTCTTCTTCAGCATCATCATCCTCTCAAGTGAGGGCCGGATAGTGGAACCGGCCAAAAGCAGAAATTTGTAGAAAATGCCTGCATCGATAATGACACTGTACCGGGATTTGTGACGGCCTGCCGCCGGGAGTTGTAGTAACAATACTCGGGCGACGGGCACGTCACGTTACTTCACGTTACTGCCACGCCATCATCATGCTGTCATTCGAGCGTGATGTTCTGGTCGGTCGCAATCTTCTTGCGCAGTTCCAGTTCGCGCTTGATCTGCGCGGCATATTGCTGCGGCGTATTGCCGTCCGGGTAGGCGCCGGCGTCGTGCAGGCGCTTCTTCACGTTCGGATCCTGCAGTGCCTTGATCGCGGCATCGTGCACCTTGGTGACGATCGCGGCCGGCGTGCCAGCCGGTGCCACCAGGCCGTACCAGGCCATGTTGTTCATGTCCTTCATGCCTTCTTCGGCAAAGGTCGGCACATTGGGCAGGCCTTCCACGCGCTTGGGCGCGGCCACGGCCAGCGCTCGCAGCTTTTCGGTCTGGATGAACGGCATCGACGACGGCAGGTTGTCGAACTGGGCATTCACCTGGCCAGCCAGCGTGTCGTTCAGGGCCGGGCCCGATCCACGGTAGGGGATGTGGACCATGTCGGTCTTGGTGATGTACTTGAACAGCTCGCCGTCCAGATGCGAGATGCTGCCCTTGCCGGCCGACGCGTAGCTGTACTTGCCCGGGTTCGACTTGAGCAGGGCCACGAATTCCTTGAGGTTCTTGGCCGGCACCTTCGGGTTCACCGTCAGCACGTTCGGCACGTTCACCAGGTTGGTGATCGGCGCGAAGTCCTTGATCGGATCGTACGGGTTCTTGGCGTTCGTGGCCGGGTTGGTGGCCATCGTGCTGACGGTGGCAATACCCAGCGTGTAGCCGTCCGGCGCGGACTTTGCCAGCGCGTCGGCGCCAATCGCGCCGCCGCCGCCGCCACGGTTCTCCACCACCACCGGCTGACCCAGTTCGCGGCCGAGCGCATCGGATACGGCACGGCCAACGATATCGGTGGTGCCGCCCGCTGCGAACGGCACGATCAGGCGGATCGGCTTGTTCGGATACGACTGCGCTTGCGCGGCGGTTGCGACCAGACCCAATGCGGCGAGGGCGCCCGCAGCGCCCACTTTCAGAACAGCTTTCAAGAGATGCCTCCCAACATATTGCTTGTATTGCCCGGCTACAGGTCCGGGTTCCGCAATACGGAACTACGTTCCGTGATATGCGTCGGGAAGCATTCAACCGCGAAAGGCAAGGGGTGGGATATAGGGGGGAACCCGTGGAGATCAGACCACCGGCTGGACTGACGGGCAGGCGGTATGGGCGCGACTGGCGTCAGCGGCCGGGAGGGTTGGGGAAGCGGCAGGCGGGGAAAAGCAGAGACCGGCGGGCGGCAAGGCAGACACGGCCGGAAAAGCAAAAAGCCCGAAGCGATAGGCTTCGGGCTTTTCAGGAATTCGCTGGTGGGGCGTGAGTGACTCGAACACTCGACCTACGGATTAAGAGTCCGCTGCTCTACCAACTGAGCTAACGCCCCAACGAAGAAAAAGATTGTAGCAAGGGGATTTGTATCGCGCAAGCCCCTTTGCCGATTTTTTTGAGGATTTTGCTGCCCCGTACAATGCGCGGGTTCCTGGGCCGGCCCCTGACTCGCCGGTTTCTGCCCATTCCTTTCTATCTACGACCATGCATGCACGTGTTCTGCGCTATCTCGACGAGGTTGTCCGCCGTGGTTCGATCCGGCGCGCGGCGGAGTCGCTGCACGTGGCGCCCACGGCAATCAATCGCCAGATCCTTGAACTGGAAGCCGAGCTTGGCGCGCCGCTGTTCGACCGCATCCACAAGCGCCTGCACCTGACGCCGCTGGGCGAGGCCGTGCTGGCGCATGTCCGGCAGACGCTGCGCGAGCACGAGGCGCTGCAGGCGCGAGTGGCCGAGATCAAGGGGGCGCGGCGCGGCATGGTGACCGTAGCCACGACATCGGGGCTGGCCGGCGCGCTGATGCCGTCGCTGGTGCATGACTTCCGCCAGCATCAGCCGGGCATCGTCGTGCGCGTGGCCGACCTGCCGGTCAGCGGCATCGTCACGGCGGTGGAGCAGGGCGATGCCGACCTGGGGCTGGGCTACGACCTGCCGGAAGTGGCGGCCTTTCGTGTGATGGCCAGCCGCGACTGGTCGATTGGCGCCGTGGTGGCGCCCGGGCATCCGCTGGCGGCCCAGACATCGGCCACGCTGGCCGAATGTGCTGGATATCCGCTGATCCTGCCCGCACCGTCGCTGTCGATCCGTGCGCTGGTCGACGATGCCTTCGCCCGCCAGTCGATCGAATTGATGCCGGTCGTGGAGTCCACCTCGGTGGTGCTGATCCAGCGCCTGGTGGCGACTGGAGCCGGTGTGGCGCTGCTGAACCCGCTCGATGTGATGGAAGAGCGGGCGCGCGGGGCGGTGGTATTCGTGCCGCTGCGCGATACCGGCCTGCAGCGCCAGACGCTGCGGCTCGTGGCGCGTGGCCGCAGCCAGTTGTCGCCGGCCGCCGGGTTGATGGCGGATGCCATGTCAGAGGCGCTGGCCGGTCTGTTCCGATAGTCGTCTGTCCACAAATTGTGGACACCCCGCGCGAAATTCTGTGCTTGGGGTCACGTGCCGGCGATGCGTAGACTCCGGGCATCACCAACCGGACACCCGACTGCCATGACCCTGATTCTCCAGCACGCCGACGTGCTCGTCACCATGGACGCCCAGCGCCGCGAGATCGCCGACGGCGCCCTGGTCGCCAACGGCCCGGCCATCGAGTGGGTGGGCGCCACCGCCGCGCTGCCCGAGACCTATCGCCGCATGATCGACGACGGCAGCGCCGACGTGGTGAACATGCGCGGCCATGTGGTCATGCCCGGCCTGGTCAACACGCACCATCACATGTACCAGAGCCTGACGCGTGCGGTGCCGGCCGCGCAGGACGCCGAGCTGTTCGGCTGGCTGACCAACCTGTACATGATCTGGTCGCACCTGACGCCCGAGATGATCCGCGTCTCGACGCAGACGGCGATGGCCGAACTGATGCTGTCCGGCTGTACGACCACGAGCGATCACCTTTACCTGTATCCGAACGGATCGAAGCTCGACGATTCCATCGATGCGGCGCGGCAGATCGGCATGCGCTTCCACGCGGCGCGCGGCTCCATGAGCGTGGGCCGCAGCCAGGGCGGCCTGCCGCCCGATGTGGTGGTCGAACGCGAGGCCGATATCCTGCGCGACAGCCAGCGGCTGGTGGAGCAGTACCACGACGCCTCGCGCCACGCGATGCTGCGCGTGGTGCTGGCGCCGTGCTCGCCGTTTTCGGTGTCGCGCGACCTGATGCGCGAATCGGCAACGATGGCGCGCCACTATGGCGTGTCGCTGCACACCCACCTGGCCGAGAACGACAACGATATCGCTTACTCGCGCGAGAAGTTTGGCATGACGCCGGCGCAATATGCCGAGGATCTGGGTTGGGTGGGGCACGATGTCTGGCACGCGCACTGCGTGAAGCTCGACGACGAGGGCGTGGCGCTGTTCGCGCGTACCGGCACGGGTGTGGCGCATTGCCCGTGCTCGAACATGCGGCTGGCATCGGGCATCGCGCCAATTCGCCGGATGCGCGATGCGGGCGTGGCGGTGGGGTTGGGTGTCGACGGCAGCGCGTCGAACGACGGTGCGCACATGCTGGGCGAGGCGCGTCAGGCCATGCTGCTGCAGCGCGTGGGATTTGGCCCGGCGGCCATGAGCGCACGCGAGGCGCTGGAGATTGCCACGCTGGGCGGTGCGCGCGTGCTGAACCGCGATGATATCGGCGCGCTGGTGCCGGGCATGTCGGCCGACATCGTGTCGTTCGACATGTCGGCCGTGGGCTTTGCCGGCGGCGGTCACGACCCGGTGGCGGCACTGGTGTTCTGCACGCCGGCCAATGTGTCGACCAGCATCATCAACGGCCGCGTGGTGGTGCGGGACGGCCAGCTGCGCACGGTCGATCTGCCGAACGTGCTGGCCGATCATCGCCGGCTGGCGCGCGAGCTGTTCGAAAGCGCCAGGGTTTGATACGTCGGGTCAGCGTGCTTTGATGAGCGGATCGCATGAGCGATCCGGCTCCAGCCAGGCCGGGAACGGAATTGGCCGGAAAAAGCGGTATTGGCTGGAAAAAGCAAAAGGCCGGAAGCATCGCTGCTTCCGGCCTTTCTGTGTCTGGTGGGGCGTGAGTGACTCGAACACTCGACCTACGGATTAAGAGTCCGCTGCTCTACCAACTGAGCTAACGCCCCGACGAAGACCGAGATTCTAGCAGCATTTTTGACTTTGTCAAACGCTAAATGCGTGCCGCGAATAAACCGGCCGGAAGGCAGGCTCGCATGCGCGCTGCAAGCTGACGCGTGACCGGATTGATCGGCCCATTCGGCAGAACAGTCGGCACATCGCGCTGACACACACGCATGGCATGCTGCGCGGTTGCGGTGGCGTCACCATGCAGCACAGACGACAAATGACGGAACTTGCTGCACCCGCCACTGGTCATTGGGACGAATCTTATTCTGCTGATGGCATGTAGGGGATCGAAGACGATTTCCGCAAAGCCATGTTAGGATTCTTTTCCACTTGCATATGGAGGGCTGTGATGATGGAAATCAAATTCCAGGAGCAAGACCGCTACGACATCAACAACGAGGGTTTGCTGTTCCACGCGCTTGTCGATGGTGAGCAAGTGACATGCGTGGTAACACGCGAAGCACTCTGGGAAGGCTTCAGCGCCGATCAGGTGCTGTCGCTGGAAGAGGCGTTCCGCGCCGGTCGTGACACGATCGAACGCGCGGCCGTGGTGCTGATCGAGCAGGGCGTGCCCCAGCCGGTCGTGGTCAAGCGGGCGCACGTGGCGCCGGTCTGAAGGCCGGCCGACGGTAGCAACCCTCCGCCCGCCGGCTTCGGCCCTGCTTCACCGCAGGCCGGCCGGCGCGCCAGACGCCAGTAGTTTCAGGGCGCCTTTCGAGTAGTTCTCAGCAGTTTTTTCAAAGTCTGGTTGTCTGCATTGCCATTCAGGCAGGATGCGTCGTGTCCAGTCTTGCGTCATGCCGTGGCGCGGACTGAACGGTGCTGTCCTGTTCCTGCTGGCTTGCGGAGCCGCCTGGCCGCTGGGCGCATTCCTCGAAAATGCGCGCCTGGCACTGTGCGCAGATTTCGGGCGACAGCCTGTCAATGATCGTGTGAAGTGCCTGCCGCTTGGTCGGGAAGATATGATCGCTGCCCAGCTTGGCGGTAAAGCCCGTCTGTTCCCATGTTTCCAGCACTTGCGTACGCGGGCGATGGAAGTACAGGTCGCCGTCCGCGCCGCGCCGCTCGGACAGTTCCGACTCCCACATCTCGGCGCCGGCCAGGTCGATGAAGTTCATGCTCTTGGTCATCGCCAGCAGATGCTTCTGGTCGGCATCGACAGTGCGCAGCCAGTGCAGGCGATCGGTCACGTACTGCACCGCGCCGAAGTAGATTGCGCCTTCCATGCGCAGCAGCTTCAGTTGCGGACATTCGGGCTGCGGACGTCGCAGTTCATCCAGCGGCGTGAAGCGGCGGCCCGGGTCGTCGGCGTCGGGCACCAGGCTGCGCACTGCCGGGCGCGACGTGCGATAGAGATAGGCCACCAGCGACAGTATCGTGCCTAGCAATACGGCCATTTCCAGACGGATCACCAGCGTGGCGGCGAACGTGCCCACCGCAATGGCGAATTCGGTGCGCGATAGCTGTGCAATGCGGCGCAGCCGCTGGAAATCGAACAGGCCCCAGGCCACCAGCATCAGCATGGCCGCGATGGCTGCCAGCGGAATCTGGGCCAGCAGCGGGGCGCTGACCGTGACCAGCACCACCAGCAGCAGGGCCGAGAACACGCTGGCCAGCGGCGTCTGCGCACCGGCCTCGAAATTCGGCATCGAGCGGTTCAGCGAGCCGCACGAGATATAGCCGGAAAACAGCCCGCCCGCGATATTCGACAGCCCCTGGCCGATGAATTCGCGGTTGGCGTCGACATGCTGTCCCGATCGCAGCGCCACGGCCTTGGCGATCGAGATCGACTGGCCCAGCGCCACGATGGTCAGCGCGGCGGCAATGCCGAGCAGGTCGGGCACCGTGCGCCAGTTGATGTCGGGCACATGGAAGGGCGGAATGGCCGACGGAATCGGCCCCACCACGTTCACATGCTGGGCGCCGCCCCAGCCGCTATGGTTCAGCAGCAGCGCCACGCAGTAACCGGCCAGCAGGCCCAGCAGCATGAACGGCAGCCGCCGCGATATGCGCTTGATGGCGACGGTGGCCACCAGCGTCACGGCACCGACGATCAGCGCGCTGCCGTTGACGGTGTCCAGGTTATCGAACAGGAAACGCACCACGCCAAACGCGCTGGTGCCGGTGGGCACCGCCAGGCCGAACAGGTCCTTGAGCGCGTAGAGCCCGATCAGCGTGGCCGCGCCACATGTGAAGCCGAGCAACACCGACGGCGAGATGAAGTTCGCCAGCGAACCCAGCCGCAACGCCCCGACCGCAAGCTGCAGCAGGCCTACCAGCATCGTCACGGCCAGCGCCAGTGCGATATAGGCCGGACTGCCCGCGAAGGCCACCGGACTTAGCATGGCGAATAGCGCGAGCGAATTGGCATTGGTCGGCCCGGACATCACATGCCAGCTCGACCCGAACAGGGCCGCCACGATACAGGGGATGACCGCCGTGTAGATGCCATATTGCGGCGGCAGCCCGGCCAGCGTGGCGAAGGCTACGCCCTGGGGCAAGACCAGCACCGCGCCGAGCAGGCCGGCGATGACGTCCGCCCGCAGCGTCAGCGGGGTGACGCGCCGGAGCCAGGGGAACCAGCGTTGCAGGGCGGAGGGATTGGCGCGGGCGGCGGCGCTCATCGGCTCAGTCGAGCTGAAGCGACGCCACCACAGGCGTGTGGTCCGACGGCTGGTCCCAGCGGCGCGGTTCCTTGTCGATCACGCAGGTCGTGCAGTGCTGGGCCAGGTGGGGCGACAGCAGGATGTGGTCGATACGCAGGCCGGCGTTGCGGCGGAAGCCCATCATGCGGTAATCCCACCACGAAAACACCTTCTCGGGCTGCTCGAACATGCGGAACGAATCGACCAGGCCCATCGCCACCAGTGCCTTGAACGCATCGCGTTCCTGCGGCGATACCAGGTTCTGGCCTTCCCACTTGGCCGGATCGTGCACGTCGCGGTCTTCCGGCGCGATATTGAAATCGCCCAGCAGTGCCAGCTTCGGATACTTGATCATCTCGGCGCGCAGCCAGTCGGTCATGGCGCGGAGCCAGTCGAGCTTGTAGACGAACTTGTCCGAATCAAGCGCCTGGCCGTTCGGGAAGTACGCGCTGATCAGGCGCACATCGCCATAGGTGCCGGCCACCACGCGCTGCTGCGCGTCTTCGTAGCCCGGAATGTTGCGCACGACATCGGTTGGCGCCGGCATGGCACCGTCGCGCGCCACGATCGCCACGCCGTTATAGGTCTTCTGGCCCGTGAAGATGCTGTGGAAGCCGGCTGCTTCCAGTTCGGCCAGCGGGTATTTGTCGTCGGGCAGCTTCAGTTCCTGCAGGCACAGCGCGTCGATCGGGGTGCCCGCGGCGTCCTGCGCGGCCAGCCATTGCAGCACCTGCGGCAGGCGGACCTTCAGGGAGTTGACGTTCCAGCTCGCGATTCTCATGGGTCGTTATTCTTCGGGGTTGGCGCTTTCGCCAAAAAGGTTGCGGCTGCCGCCCAGCAGATCGCGCTGGTCGAGAATCTCGAACGCGATTTCGGGATGGGTTTCCATGCTGCGCCGGATGGCGGCCGGAATTGCCTGCCGGGTCTTGCGGCACAGCCCCGGCTGGTCGGCCAGTTCGATGCGGAAGCCGCGCGTGGTGCGCACCACGTTGTCACTGGGTGTGATCATGATCGTGATGCCCAGCAGCGCGTGCATCCGTTCCTGCATGCGGTTCAGCTCGGCCAGCGTGGCGATGTTTTCTAGTCGTTCTACGAGTTTCTTTTCTTCCTGCTGCGTGAGCTGCAGGATGCGCCGGTCGGCGTGCGGATTGTCGAGCAGCGCCTCGCGGTTGCAGACGCAGGCGCCCGGCGGACATTCCTTGCGGATCGGAACAGGAATCTCCATGAGCCGGGGCGCCTGGTCGGGGCGATGCGATCAGGCTGCTGCTGCCGCCGTTTCGGCCATGCCGCCGTGCCGCAACAGTGCGTCGATCTGCGGGGTGCGGCCACGGAAGGCCACGAACGATTCCATGGCCGGGCGGCTGCCGCCCACCGACAGGATTTCCTGCCGGTAGCGCTCGCCGGTCGCCGCGTCGAGCACGCTGCCCGACAGCTTGGCGGCTTCCTCGAAGGCCGCGTACACGTCGGCCGACAATACTTCGGCCCACTTGTAGCTGTAGTACCCGGCCGCGTAGCCGCCCGCAAAGATATGGCTGAACGTGTTCGGCCAGCGCGACAGCGGCGACTGCGGCACCACGTGCTTGGCGTCGTTGATCTGGCGCGACAGCTCCAGCACCGACACCGCGCCTTGCGGGTCGTAGTCGGTATGCAGGTGCATGTCGAACGACGAGAACACGATCTGGCGCAGCGTCATCATGCCGTTCTGGAAGTTCTTCGCTGCCAGCATGCGGTCGAACAGCGCGCGCGGCAGCGGGGCGCCGGTCTCCACGTGGGCCGTCATGGTCGACAGCACCTCGTATTCCCAGCAGAAGTTTTCCATGAACTGTGACGGCAGTTCCACGGCATCCCATTCCACGCCATTGATACCCGAGACGCCCAGGTCGCCCACCTGCGTCAGCATATGGTGCAGGCCGTGGCCGAACTCGTGGAACAGCGTGATCACTTCATCGTGCGTGAACAGCGCCGGCTTGCCCCCCACCGGTGCGGTGAAGTTGCAGGTCAGGTAGGCCACCGGCGTCTGCACGGTGCCGTTGTCGCGCTCCTTGCGGCCACGGGCGTCGTCCATCCACGCGCCGCCGCGCTTGCCTTCGCGTGCGTAGAGGTCGATATAGAACTGGGCCAGCAGCGCGCCCTGCGGCGACACCACGCGGAAGAAGCGCACATCCTTGTGCCAGGTCTGGGCGTTGTCCGGCTCGATCTTCACCGAGAACAGCTTCTCGACCACCCCAAACAGCCCCTTCAGTACCTGCGGCTCCTGGAAGTACTGCTTCACCTCGTCGTCGGAGAACGCGTAGCGCTTCTGCCGCAGCTTTTCCGAGGCGTAGGCCACGTCCCATGGCTCGATCTTGTCCAGGCCCAGTTCGGCGGCCGCGAATTCGCGCAGTTCCTTCCAGTCGGCTTCGGCGAAGCGGCGGGCGCGCACAGCCAGTTCGTCCAGGAACTTCAGGACGTCGGCCGGCGATTCGGCCATCTTCGGCACCAGCGAGACTTCGCCGTAGTTGTTGTAGCCGAGCATCTGCGCCTCTTCCCGGCGCAGCGTCAGCTGCTCGCGCATGTTCGACGTGTTGTCCCAGTCGGCCTGGCCGTTGTTGTAGCGTGGGCCCAGTTCCGACGCGCGCGTGACGCTGGCCTCGTACATGGTCTGGCGCAGGGCGCGGTCATCGGCGTACTGCAGCACCGGGAAGTACGACGGGAAGTGCAGCGTGAACTTCCAGCCGGCCTTGCCATCCTTTTCGGCGCCCAGCTTTGCGGCTTCCAGTGCGTCGGCCGGAATGCCGGTCAGGCGCTTTTCGTCGTCGATGTAGAGCGCGTAGGCGTTCGTGGCATCGAGCACGTGGTCGGAGAAGGCCTTCGACAACTGGGCCTGCTGCTCCTGGATCTCGGCAAAACGAGGCTTCCTGTCTTCGGGCAGCTCGGCGCCGCCCAGGCGAAAGCCGCGCAACTCGTTTTCCAGCAGTTGCTTGCGGGCCGGCGACAGGCCGGCGAACTCGGGGCCGGCGGCCACGGCCTTGTATTTCTCGTACAGCGCCAGGCTCTGGCCCAGCGACGACCAGAATTCGGTCATGCGCGGCAGGTTGTCGGAGTGAGCCTTGCGCAACTCGGGCGTATCGGCCACGGCGCTCAGATGGCCCACCACGCCCCAGGCGCGGCCCAGTGGCTCGGTGGCGGTTTCAAGCGCTTCGACAGCGGTGTTCCAGGACGCCGGCGTTTCCGGGGCTTCGGCGCGCGTGACGGCGACCTGGGCCTGCGCCAGCAGGACGTCCAGCGCAGGTCCGATGTGCTCGGGGCGAATCTCGGCAAAACGCGGCAGGTCCGCGAAATCCAGCAGCGGGTTGTTGGCGCGGTCGGTGGTATCAGTCATGACAATTCCCCGTTGGCGTGCCGCCGGTAAAAGGCGCCTGCGCGCGTGACGGCACGGTTACCTGTGCAAGATGAGGCCTTTGCGGCCAAATATCCAGTACGACTTTGCTATCAGGGTGATTGAGGCGCGGCGGGCGCGCCGTCGGGACCCATCGAGACAATGCTTCAGGCCAGGCCTGCGCGGCGCTCGGCGGCTTCCAGCGTGTTGATCAGCAGCATCGTGATCGTCATCGGGCCCACGCCGCCCGGAACCGGCGTGATGTGGCCGGCCACCTCGCGCACGCCTGCAAAGTCCACGTCGCCGCACAGCTTGCCGGCGTCGTCACGGTTCATGCCCACGTCGATGACCACGGCGCCGGGCTTGACCATGTTGGCGGTGATGATGTTGCGGCGGCCTACGGCGGCCACGATGACGTCGGCGTCACGGGTGTGGGCAGCCAGGTCGCGCGTCTTGCTGTTGCAGATGGTGACGGTTGCACCGGCCTGCAGCAGCAGCATCGCCATCGGCTTGCCCACGATGTTCGATGCCCCCACCACCACGGCGCGGGCGCCGCGCAGCGGGTACTGGATCGATTCCAGCATCTTCATGCAGCCGTACGGGGTGCAGGGGCGGAACAGCGGGGCGCCGGTCATCAGCGCACCGGCGTTGGCCACGTGGAAGCCGTCGACGTCCTTCTCGGGGGCGATCGCTTCCAGCACCTTGTGGCTGTCGATATGCTTGGGCAGCGGCAGTTGCACCAGGATGCCGTGGATCTTCGGATCGTTGTTCAGCGCGTCGATGCGGGCCAGCAGGTCGGCTTCGGACAGGTCGGCCGGGTAGCGGTCCAGCGAGGAGTAGAAGCCGTTGTCCTCGCAGGCCTTGACCTTGTTGCGCACATAGACCTGGCTGGCGGGGTCTTCGCCCACCAGCACCACGGCGAGCCCGGGCTGGTGACCGGCGGCGGTCAGGCGGGCGGCGCGCTGGGCGGCTTCGGCACGGATTTGTTTGGCAAGGGCGTTACCGTCGATCAGTTGGGCGGACATGGGCGTACGTGACTGGAAAGGCTGGAAGGATGGGGGCGCGCGCCGCGCGGGGGCGGGCGCGTGCAAAACCCGGATTATAAAGGCTTGGCGCGATTCGGAGCCGGCTTGACCGGATGCAAGCGGAGATCGGCCGGCGGCTGCTAGCATCCGCCGATGGACATCGACGATTCTTCAATTCCGGAATTGCTGGCGACCTGGCCGCTGCCTACCCTGGCGGTGGCCGTGCTGGCCTGGGCGCTCTCGCAACGGCCGTGGCGGGTGCTGCGGCGCGAGCCGATCCAGCATGCCTGGCTAGGGACGCTGGTGTTCCTGGCGCTGCTCTGGACGGCGCGCGCCACGCTGGGCGGCGGGGTGGTCATCCAGCTGATGGGGGCTACGCTGGCCGTGACGATGTTCGGCCTGCCGATGGCGCTGGTGACGCTGGCCATCGCCAACGTGATCTCGCTGGTCGGGCTGGCCTACCTGGCCGGGCAGGCGTGGCAGGACATCCACTGGGTATCGCTGGCGCCGCGCTTTATCTGGATGGCGGCCGTGCCCGGGCTGGTCACCGCCGGCCTGCAGGCCACCCTGCGGCACTGGCTGCCACGGCACCTGTTCATCTTTATCCTGGGCCACGGCTATTTTGCCGCGCTGGTGGCGGCCATTGTGTCGGGGGTGCTGCGCCTGGCCTGGCTGATGCTGGCGGGGCAGACGGGCGATGCCGGGCTGACTGTGGGCGACTGGCTGACCGGCGTGGTGATCATCGCCTTTGGCGAGGCGTTCCTGACCGGCATGCTGGTGGCCATCTTCGTCATCTACCGCCCGCAATGGGTGGTGACGTTCGCCGACGCGGAATATCTGGAGGGAAAGTAGGGGCCGGACCCGGCTTGGGCCGGGAGGCGGGCAAAGGCAGGGGTGCGCCACCCGCAGCGGCCGCGCCGGCCACCCCGTGGCGATGCACGGGCGGCCGGCGCGTCGCCTGTCCTGCGCGGATCAGCTGTTGCGCGACAGCGCCAGGCGCAGCAGGTCGGCCACGGTGTTGACGTTGAGCTTTTCCATGATGTTGGCGCGGTGCGCCTCCACGGTCTTGATGGAAATACCCAGGTCGTCGGCGATCTGCTTGTTCAGGCGGCCGGCCACGATGCGCTCCAGCACCTGCTGCTCGCGCGTGGTCAGCTTGGACAGCAGGTCCTTGGCGGCGCGCTGCTCGCGGGCGGTGGAATGATCGGTGCGGGCCTTTTGCAGCATCCGTTCCACCAGCGCGCGCAGTTCCGATTCGTCGAACGGCTTTTCGATGAAATCGATGGCACCGCGCTTCATCGTCGACACCGCCATCGGCACGTCGCCATGGCCGGTGATGAAGACGATGGGGATATCGATGTTCTCGGCGATCATGCGCTCCTGCAGTTCCGGGCCGCTCATGCCCGGCATGCGCACGTCAAGGATCAGGCAGGCCACCGAACTGGTGTCGTAGGCGGACAGGAACTGCTCGGCGCTGTTGAAGCTGCGCACCTGGTAGCCGTTGCCCTCTAGCAGCCAGGTCAGCGAGTCGCGCATCGCTTCATCGTCGTCGACGATGAAGACGGTCTCGCCACGATGCGGCGTTGGGCTGGGCGTTGCGGTCATGAAGTCTCCTGGGGCAAAGTCGTTTGCAACGAAGTGTAACTGCATGCGGCGGCGCGCAACACCCCCAGGCAAATCGTCCGGACGGCCTCCCGATGCCCCGCGGCAGAGGGTCGTCCGGCATGCCCGGGGGCGCTCCCGAGGTTATTGCTCGGGTAGCGCGGGCTGCAGCGGCAGGGTGATTTTAAACGTACAACCGATGCCGTCCACATTGTTTTCCACCCACAGGCGGCCCTGGTGGGATTCAATGATCGACCGGCAGATGTTCAGGCCCATGCCCATGCCGTCCGATTTGGTGCTGAAGAACGGCTCGAACAGGCGTTCCTTGGTGGCTTCGTCCACGCCCGGACCCTGGTCGATCACGTCGATGCACACCGATTGACCGAACTCAACATTCTCGACCCGCGCATGGAGCCGGACCACGCCGGCCGCGCGCATTGCCGGCAGGCCGGCCATGGCTTCCACGGCGTTCTTGAGCAGGTTGACAAGCACCTGTTCGATCAGCACCGGATCGACATAGAGCATCAGCGGCGGGGCGGGCAGGCGCGTCAGGATGGTCACGCGGCGGCGCGTGGCTTCCAGGTCGGCCAGGCCCACGGCGTCGGCCACGATGTCGTGCAGGGCGGCCTCGCGCCGTTGCGGCTGGCTGCGCTTCACGAAACCCCGGATGCGGCTGATGATGGTGCCGGCCCGCACGGCCTGCGCCGACGTCTTCTCCAGCACCGGAATCAGGTCCTCCGGCGTGCTTCGGCCCGAGTGCAGGCGCGCCACGGCACCCATGCAGTAGTTATTGATGGCTGCCAGCGGCTGGTTCAGCTCGTGCGCCAGCGACGACGCCATCTCGCCCATGGTGGTCAGGCGGCTGGTGAACTGCAGGCGTTCCTCATGCTGGCGCGCCATTTCCTCGGCGGCCTTGCGCACCGTGATGTCGGTGGCGATCTGCATCTGCGCCAGATGGCCGTCCACCCACTGGATATAGCGGCGGCGCACTTCGAACCATTTCTGCATGTCCGGCACGAACACCTCGCGGGCGTCCGACGCGTACGGCATCAGCTCCGAGGCGGGCAGGCCGGCATAGGCGTCGACGAAGTCGGTGTTGTCACTCGACATCTGCTCCTTGTCGAAGTCGTCGCCGGCCAGCTTCAGGTGCCCCTCGGCCTCCCAGCCGAACAGCTGGCGGTAGTAGCGGTTGGCGAACAGCAGTTCGGCCTTGTCGGTGGCAAGCACCGACACCGCGGCATCCAGGCTTTCCAGCACCGTGGTGAAGCGGTCGTGGGCGGCGGCCAGTTCCTCGCGGGCGCGCTTGGGCTCGGTGATGTCCGTCATCGAACTCATCCAGCCGGTATGGCGCCCGCGGCTGTCGACCAGCGGCGACACGTACATCCGCGCAAAGAAGCTGCTGCCGTCGCGGCGCATCACGCGCATTTCATAGCCGGTGGCCGGCGACTTGCCCTGCAGCGTCAGGTCGATCTGCTTCTGCATTTCCTGCTGGTCGTTGGGCGGCCAGTAGGGGAAGGGCGGGATGCGGCCCACCAGTTCGGGCTCGGACCACCCCGTCATGCGGCAGAACGCCGGGTTCACGTAGGTGATGCGGCCGTTCAGGTCCAGCGCCCGCAGGCCGATCAGCATCGAATTTTCCATCGCGCGCCGGAACGAAGTCTCGGCCAGCAGCGCGCGCTGCGCCTCGGAGCGGCGGCTGGTGTGCCGCCACATGCTCCAGAGGCTCCAGAGCAGGAAGCACGACAGCCCCACCACCAGCCACAGCAGCATGTTGTTGGGCAGGTTCGATGGCGGCGGATAGGCATCGGCACGCAGCGACAGCGAATGACCCGGGGGGTCGAGCAGCACCTCGTAGGACAGCGCATTGCCCGGCACCGGCCGTACCGACGTGCTGGCCCGGGTCTGGTTGTTCTTGTCGATCAGCGAGAAGCGGTAGCGCTCGGTCAGCTCGGGTGGCAGCAGGTGGGTCAGGATGCCGTTGATCGAATAGAGCGCGCCGAGGGTGCCCAGGAACTCGTTGTCGCGCACGATCGGCACTTCCATCAGCATGAAGCTGTCGCCGCGATCGTTGGTCAGCGGGCGGGAATAGACCACGCGCTGGGTCTCGCGGGCGGCGTCGAAGGTGTCCAGGACTTCCGGTTCCAGCGGCTGGTCCACGGTTTCACGCAGCCGGCTGG
The DNA here is from genome assembly GCF_001652915.1 of Cupriavidus sp. D384. Taxonomy (GTDB): domain Bacteria; phylum Pseudomonadota; class Gammaproteobacteria; order Burkholderiales; family Burkholderiaceae; genus Cupriavidus. The sequence goes on along the minus strand of NZ_BBQI01000090.1, from coordinate 238,760 downwards.
CGAATTCGGAGGTGGATGGCAGCGACCAGCGGCCACGCTTGGTGGCGTCGAGCCAGTTGATGAAGACGATCTCGGGGTTCTCGCGCAGGATTTCCTGGGCGGCGGTGCGGTAGGCGCCCTGGTCCAGCTGCGCGGCGGCGATGTCGCGCGCCAGCGAGGCCATCTGGTCCTGGTTGCTCAGCAGGGACAGCCGCACCCGCTGCTGCGCCCAGGCGGCATCGCGGTACAGCGAATCGCGCTGCTGCTGGCGTTCGGTTTCGTGCAACGACCACAGGATGACGCCCATCGCCACCGTGAACAGCACGATTGCCACCAGCGGAATGAACATGAACCAGCTGGTTGCAACCAGGTTGCGCCAGCGCATGATCCACAGCCGGCGCGGCGGTGCGGCCAGCGGCTCCATGACGTCGGCATGATCGCCGTGTTCGGGGTGCTCATCGTGCCCGCCATGCGGGTCGCCATGGCCAGCGCGCGCCACGCCGGGCGCCACGCCCTGGCTGGAATCGCTGACGGTACCGGCGGAATTCGGCGGCAGGATGGCCATTCGCAGGCCGGAGAGGATTCGTTGGAAGAACTGCATAGGGTATTGACGGTCGACCGGCCAGTGTATCGGCTTTATTGCGGTGCGTCGCTTGGGGAAAGCGCCTATCCGGCACAGGGAATCCGCCAAATCCGGCAGGCCGGTTTCCGGCGCCGCCGGGCGGTTTCTGGTGCACTGCGGCAATATTCCACATTATAAGAAATGACTTCGTAATCTGAAAATTTAGCTTGTCAGCCGTTGCTGTGCTTCCATAGAATCGCTTCGACCGAACAATGCGGGCGGAGCCATGTGCTTGCCGTCGAGGATCCGGGCGCTGCGACCCGACGCGAAAGATCCCGGCCCTGGCCATTGAACCGATGCCAGGGGCACACAGGCAAGGCTTTCGCCGCGACGTCAAAACCGTCAGACCGGCCAACCGAGATCCGCCATACCGGGCGGGCGCCGGGGCAGGAATTTACCCAGGAGACAGTCATGTCCGCTGTACCAGAGCAGATCCTCGGCGCCAGCAGCGCCAACGACGCAGATCCCCAGGAAACGCACGAATGGCTGGATGCCCTGCAGGGCGTCCTGAATGCGGAAGGCGCCGAACGCGCGGCCTTCCTGATCGACAAGCAGATCCAGTACGCCCGCGTGAACGGCGTGACGCAGCCGTTCCACGCCGAGACGCCGTACATCAACACCATTCCGGTGGAGCAGCAGGCACGCATTCCGGGCGACCAGGATATCGAGCACCGCATCCGCTCGTACACGCGCTGGAACGCGATGGCCATGGTGCTGCGCGCCAACAAGAACACCAACGTCGGCGGCCATATCTCGTCGTTCGCCTCGGCAGCCACGCTCTATGACGTGGGCTACAACCACTTCTGGCGCGCCCCGTCGGAACAGAGCGGTGGCGACCTGGTCTTCGTGCAGGGCCACTCGGCTCCGGGCGTGTACTCGCGCGCCTTCCTGCTGGGCCGCCTGACGGTCGAGCAGCTCGACAACTTCCGCCAGGAAGTGGACGGCAAGGGCATCTCGTCGTACCCGCACCCGTGGCTGATGCCGGATTTCTGGCAGTTCCCGACCGTGTCGATGGGCCTGGGCCCGATCATGGCCATCTACCAGGCCCGCTTCATGAAGTACCTGGGCAGCCGCGGCCTGGTGAACGCCGAAGGCCGCAAGGTCTGGGCCTTCCTGGGCGACGGCGAGACCGACGAGCCGGAATCGCTGGGCGCGATCGGCATGGCTGGCCGCGAGAAGCTGGACAACCTGGTCTTCGTGATCAACTGCAACCTGCAGCGCCTGGACGGCCCGGTGCGCGGCAACGGCAAGATCATCCAGGAACTGGAATCGGAATTCCGCGGTTCGGGCTGGAACGTGATCAAGGTGGTGTGGGGCAGCCGCTGGGACCAGCTGCTGCAGCGCGACACCAAGGGCCTGCTGATGAAGCGCATGATGGAATGCGTGGACGGCGAATACCAGACCTTCAAGGCCAAGGACGGCGCCTACGTGCGCGAGTTCTTCTTCAACACGCCGGAACTGAAGGCCATGGTGGCCGACTGGTCCGACGACGACATCTGGCGCCTGAACCGTGGCGGCCATGACCCGCACAAGGTCTACGCGGCCTACAAGGCGGCCAGCGAGCACAAGGGCCAGCCGACGCTGATCCTGGCCAAGACCATCAAGGGCTATGGCATGGGCGATGCCGGCCAGGCCATGAACGTGGCCCACCAGCAGAAGAAGATGCCGGTGGACGCCATTCGCGCGTTCCGCGACCAGTTCAATATCCCGGTGCCGGACGACAAGCTGGAAGAAGTGCCGTACCTGACCTTCGAGGAAGGCTCGAAGGAACTGGAATACATGCGCCAGGCGCGCATGAACCTGGGCGGCTACCTGCCGGCCCGCCGCCAGAAGGCCGACCCGCTGAAGGTGCCCGAGCTGTCGGCGTTCGACGCGCTGCTCAAGGCCACCGGCGAAGGCCGCGAAGTGTCCACCACCATGGCCTTCGTGCGTATCCTGAACACGCTGCTCAAGGACAAGCAGATCGGCAAGCACGTGGTACCCATCGTGCCGGACGAATCGCGCACGTTCGGCATGGAAGGCCTGTTCCGCCAGGTGGGTATCTGGAACCAGGAAGGCCAGAAGTACGTGCCGGAAGACCATGACCAGCTGATGTTCTACAAGGAATCGCAGACGGGTCAGGTGCTGCAGGAAGGCATCAACGAAGCCGGCGCCATGTGCGACTGGATCGCCGCGGCCACGTCGTATTCGACGCACGGCGTGCAGATGATCCCGTTCTACATCTACTACTCGATGTTCGGTATCCAGCGTATCGGCGACCTGTGCTGGGCCGCTGCCGACATGCGCTCGCGCGGCTTCCTGCTGGGCGGCACGTCGGGCCGCACCACGCTGAACGGCGAAGGCCTGCAGCACGAGGACGGCCACTCGCACGTGTTCCACGCCGTGATCCCGAACTGCATCTCGTACGACCCGACGTTCCAGTACGAGCTGGCCGTGATCATGCAGGACGGCCTGCGCCGCATGTACGCCGAACAGGAAGACGTGTACTACTACCTGACGGTGATGAACGAGAACTACGAGCATCCGGAAATGCCGGCTGGCGTGGAGAAGGACATCGTCAAGGGCATGTACCAGTTCCGCAAGGGCGTGGAAAACAGCAATGCACCGCGCGTGCAGCTGCTGGGTTCGGGCACGATCTTCCGCGAGGTGATTGCCGCCGCCGACATGCTCAAGAAGGACTGGGGCGTGGAATCGGACATCTGGAGCTGCCCGAGCTTCACCGAACTGGCCCGCGAAGGCCAGGCCACGGAGCGCCACAACCTGCTGCACCCGACGGAAGCGCCGCGCGAGTCGTTCGTGGCCCAGAAGCTCAAGGGCGTGCGTGGCCCGGTCATCGCGTCGACCGACTACATCCGCGCGTTTGCCGAGCAGATCCGTCCGTTCGTGCCGCGTCGCTACGTGGTGCTGGGCACCGACGGCTTCGGCCGCTCGGATACCCGCGAGAAGCTGCGTCACTTCTTCGAAGTGGATCGCAACTGGGTGACGGTGGCCGCGCTGAAGGCGCTGGCTGACGAAGGTGCGATCGGTCGCGAGAAGGTGGCGGAAGCCATCAAGAAGTACAACCTCGACCCGAGCAAGCCGAACCCGATGTCGGTCTGATTCCCCGGACTTGCACGACTGAACCCCCGCAGCGCGGCAACCCGCCGCGCCGCGGGCGCCCCCGGCTGGCCCGGCGGTGCCCCGCGGCGCAGGTGATGCGCGGCAGCGTGACAGATGCGTGCGGCGAGAGTAACCTCGCCGATTGCGTTTGTCGTGTTGAGCGTAACGAACCAGGGTGCCGGCTGCCCAGGAGAGACACTGAATGAGTCAAGCGATTGAAATCAAGGTGCCGGACATCGGCGACTACGACGCCGTTCCCGTCATCGAAGTGCATGTGAAGCCGGGCGACCAGATCAACGCGGAAGACGCGCTGGTCACGCTGGAATCGGACAAGGCCACGATGGACGTGCCGTCGCCGCAGGCCGGCACGGTCAAGGAAGTCAAGATCAAGGTGGGCGACAACGTGGCCGAAGGCACGGTCCTGGTCATGCTGGAGCCTGCCGGCGCCGCCGCAGCCGCCCCGGCTCCGGCCGCAGCTCCGGCACCGGCCGCCGCTGCGCCGGCCCCGGCTCCCGCTGCGCCGGCTCCGGCCCCCGCAGCCGCGCCGGCCGGTGGTGGCACGGTCGAAGTCAAGGTGCCGGACATCGGCGACTACGACGCCGTTCCTGTCATCGAAGTCCACGTGAAGCCGGGCGACCAGATCAACGCGGAAGACGCGCTGGTCACGCTGGAATCGGACAAGGCCACGATGGACGTGCCGGCCCCGCAGGGTGGCATCGTCAAGGAAGTGAAGGTCAAGGTTGGCGACAACGTGGCCGAAGGCACGTTGATCCTGATCCTGGAAGCTGCCGGTGGCGCCGCCACGGCGCCGGCCGCAGCACCCGCTGCTGCCCCGGCACCGGCCGCTGCTCCGGCGCCCGCGCCTGCTGCTGCTGCGCCCGCGCCGGCGCCCGCTCCCGCCGCTGCGCCCGCCCAGGGTGTGACCGGCAAGGCCGCCCATGCCAGCCCGTCCGTGCGCAAGTTCGCGCGTGAACTGGGTGTGGACGTGACGCGCGTGCCGGGCTCTGGTCCGAAGGGCCGTATCACCCAGCAGGACGTGCAGAACTTCGTCAAGGGCGTGATGTCGGGCCAGACCGCTGCGCCGGCTGCCGCCGCTGGCGGTGGCTCGGGCGTCGGCCTGGACCTGCTGCCGTGGCCGAAGGTCGATTTCACGCGCTTTGGCGAGGTGGAATCGAAGCCGCTGTCGCGCATCAAGAAGATCTCGGGCGCCAACCTGCACCGCAACTGGGTGATGATCCCGCACGTCACGAACTGCGACGAGGCGGATATCACGGACCTGGAAGCGTTCCGCGTGCAGCTGAACAAGGAAAACGAGAAGGCTGGCATCAAGGTCACGATGCTCGCGTTCATGATCAAGGCCACCGTGGCGGCGCTGAAGAAGTTCCCGAACTTCAATGCGTCGCTGGACGGCGACAACCTGGTGCTGAAGAAGTACTTCAACATCGGCTTCGCCGCCGACACGCCGAACGGCCTGGTCGTGCCGGTGATCAAGGACGCCGACAAGAAGGGCGTGATCGAGATCAGCCAGGAAATGGGCGAGCTGGCCAAGCTGGCACGCGACGGCAAGCTCAAGCCTGACCAGATGCAGGGCGGCTGCTTCTCGATCTCGTCGCTGGGTGGCATTGGCGGCACATATTTCACGCCGATCATCAACGCGCCGGAAGTGGCCATCATGGGCGTCTGCAAGTCGTACATGAAGCCGGTCTGGGACGGCAAGCAGTTTGCGCCGCGCCTGACGCTGCCGCTGTCGCTGTCGTGGGATCACCGCGTGATCGACGGCGCCGAGGCCGCACGCTTCAATACGTACTTTGCTGCACTGCTGGCGGACTTCCGCCGCATCCTGCTGTAAGCGGTCGCTTGAAGATGATTCTGGCGTCGTTGCGCGGCGTGGCCGTACCGCTGGTACTGTCTGCGGCCGCGCGCAGCGCCAGAACCGCTTCGCTTCATCCTGAAGCAACCGCAACGCACACCGGCGGTGCCGGTGTGCGAATTGCCGAGTAAGGGGGCGTGCCATGACTACCTGCGTTGTTGTACGCAAGGGTGACGAGGTGGCGATCGCGGCCGATGCGCTGGTGACGTTCGGCGATACGCGGCTGTCGCGTGCCTACGAGCGTAACCAGAAAGTGATTCCCGTAGGCGAGAGCTTTGTCGCGCTGGCGGGTACCACGGCGCATTTCCCGGTCATGCGCGCACTGTTGACGGGCATGGGCGAAGAATGCCGCCTGATGACCCGCGACGACGTGTTCCGGACCTTCCTCAAGGTGCATGAAAGGCTCAAGAACGAGTATTTCATCAACACCAAGGAAGACGAGGACGACCCCTACGAGTCATCGCAGATCGTTTGCCTGATCGCCAATCCCGGCGGCATCTTTGGCGTTTATTCCTACCGCGAGGTGTTTTCGTTCGACCGTTTCTGGGGCATCGGCTCGGGCCGCAACTATGCGCTCGGGGCCATGCACGCGGTGTACGACCGGCCCGAAATGGACGCCGGCGACATTGCGCGGATCGGGGTCGACGCGGGGATCGAGTTCGACAAGAGCTCGGCGGGCCCGATCGACGTGCACACGGTGAAGATTCTTGCGGCACCCCATGAGACGCCCCAGCAACCCGGCGGCGCGGCAACCAACAAAGACGGCGCGGCCTGAGCCCGGAGCGGGCAGGGCGCGCATCCCAGGAGGAAAAGCATGAGTGTGATCGAAGTCAAGGTGCCGGATATCGGCGATTTCGACGCGGTGGAAGTGATCGAGGTGCTGGTCAAGGCCGGCGATACGGTCGAGGAAGAGCAGTCGCTGATCGTGCTGGAAAGCGACAAGGCCAGCATGGAAGTGCCGTCGTCGTCCGCCGGCAAGGTGGTGGACGTCAAGGTCAAGGTGGGCGACAAGGTGGCCAAGGGCACGGTGATCTGCACGGTGGAAGGCGGCGCGGCCGCTGCCCCGGCGCCGGCACCTGCTGCGGCCCCCGCGCCGGCGGCAGCTCCGGCTCCGGCCGCCGCGCCGGCCGCGGCCCCTGTAGCTGGCAAGCACAGCGGCAGCGCCGACATCCAGTGCGACATGCTGGTGCTGGGCGCTGGCCCCGGTGGTTACTCGGCCGCCTTCCGGTCGGCCGACCTGGGCATGAACACGGTCCTGGTGGAACGCTACGGCTCGCTGGGCGGCGTCTGCCTGAACGTGGGTTGTATTCCGTCGAAGGCACTGCTGCACAATGCGGCCGTCATCGACGAGGCCAAGGCCCTGGCCGCGCACGGCATCCTGTTCGGCGAAGCCAAGATCGACCTGGACGGCCTGCGCCATTACAAGGAATCGGTCGTCAGCAAGCTGACCGGCGGCCTGGCCGGCATGGCCAAGGCGCGCAAGGTGCAGGTGGTGCGCGGCATTGGCACGTTCCTGGACCCGAATCACCTCGAAGTGCAGGAAACCGAAGGTGATGCCAAGGCTACTACGGGCAAGAAGACCGTGATCCGCTTCGAAAAGGCGATCATCGCGGCCGGCAGCCAGGCTGTGAAGCTGCCGTTCATCCCCGAAGACCCGCGTATCTTCGATTCGACCGGCGCGCTGGAATTGCGCGACATCCCGAACAAGATGCTCGTGATCGGCGGCGGCATCATCGGCCTGGAAATGGCCACCGTCTACAGCACCCTGGGCGCACGCATCGACGTGGTCGAAATGCTCGACGGCCTGATGCAGGGCGCCGACCGCGATCTGGTCAAGGTCTGGGACAAGATGAACAAGCAGCGCTTCGACAACGTGATGCTGAAGACCAAGACGGTTGGCGTGGAAGCCAAGCCGGACGGCATCTACGTCAAGTTCGAAGGCGAGGGTGCCCCGGCCGAACCGGTTCGCTACGACGCCGTGCTGGTGTCGGTGGGCCGCACGCCGAACGGCAAGAAGATTGGCGCCGAGAAGGCTGGCGTGGCCGTGACCGACCGTGGCTTCATCGACGTCGACAAGCAATTGCGTACCAACGTGCCGCACATCTTCGCGATTGGCGACATCGTCGGCCAGCCGATGCTGGCGCACAAGGCCGTGCACGAGGCACACGTGGCCGCCGAGGCCGCCCATGGCGAGAAGGCGTACTTCGACGTCAAGCAGATTCCGTCGGTGGCCTATACCGATCCTGAAGTGGCCTGGGCCGGCTTGACCGAAGACCAGTGCAAGGCGCAGGGCATCAAGTACGGCAAGGGCGTGTTCCCGTGGGCCGCTTCGGGCCGCGCGATCGCCAATGGCCGCGACGAAGGCTTTACCAAGCTGATCTTCGACGAGGAAACGCACCGCATCATCGGTGGCGGCATCGTCGGCACCCATGCGGGCGACCTGATCAGCGAAGTCTGCCTGGCCATCGAGATGGGCGCCGACGCCGTGGATATCGGCAAGACGATCCACCCGCACCCGACGCTGGGCGAGTCGATCGGCATGGCCGCCGAGATCTACGAAGGCGTCTGCACCGACGTGCCGCCGCCGCGCAAGCGCTGATTGGGCCCGTCGCAATGAAGAAGCCCGCCATCCGGCGGGTTTCTTTTTGAGGTCAATTATTCAATTAACCGCCATGCATTTCCGCCAACGTCGAGCGGGCGAAAAAAAGCCCGGCAACCTGCTTGCAGGGCCGGGCCTGAACGATACCTTTTGGAATCGGTACCGAGGAGACATCGGTACAGGGCGGTGGACAGGGCGAAAAAATCGCTCCGGTCTTCGCTTCCGTTGGCAAAACACCCATGTCCGCTCGGCGGGGGGATGCTTTGCCAACGGACCGGCCGAAGCCGGTGCGCTGGAGAACTACGGTGCCTTAGGCGGCAGCAGCCGACTTCTTGGCGGCGGTGCGGGCCGTGGCGCTGGCTTGCTGGGCAGCCTTCGTGGCGGCCGTGGCGGCAGCCTGGAAGTTGCTTTCGGCCATTTCAACAGCCTGCTTGGTGGCCTTCTGGACCGACTCGTAGGCGTTGTTGGCAGCCGAGATGGCCGACTTCACGATGGCGACGGTCGATTCCGAACCGGCCGGGGCGTTCTTGGCGAAGTTGTCGACCAGGGCTTGCACGTTCTTCGTGCCTTCGGCCAGCTGGGCTTCGGCAACCTTCGTGAACTCGCTTTGGGTTTCCGAAGCGATTTCGTACAGGTGACGCGTGTAGGCCAGGGTCTTTTCGGCAACCGGCTGCACCAGGGCAGCCTGGATGGCCAGCAGTTCCTGGGCATCCTTGGCACCAAGGGCCTTCTTGGCGTTGTCGACGTTCTCGGCGAACGTAGCCTTGACCACTTGCAGGTTCAGCTCAACGAGCTTCTCAACGCCTTCGAAGGCCTTCGAGGTCAGACCGAACAGGGTCTCGAGGTTGGCTTTTTGTGCAGCTGCAACTTGTTCCGGGGTCAGGATCATTGCTGGTCTCCAGTGGTGAACTTCAAGGTCAAGCAAAAGTAAAATTAAGCCGCCCAGATGTCAGGGCCATGACTTCAAGTGTCTGGCCAGCCCGAGCGTACCTTCGTATGTTCGTCGGCGTTTTCCGAGATCGCCTCGGTCTTTGATGCGCCGCAACAATTCCAATTCTAAGCAAGGCAAATTGGGTGTCAAGCGGTTTTTGTGCGGCGCACCAAAAATACCGGGGGAATGCCGTTCAGAAGGGCATTGCGGGCCACTATCCCGCCATGGGTAAGGGTTTGTCCCGATCTGGGTAGTCGTCGCAGAGGTGGTGCGACGCGAGAAAAACGGGTGTTTCACACGCTTTGCGGCATCGCCACGGGCCTGCCGTCGCACTCGGTGCTACCATCGCTGACTGTCCGGTCGGTAAATGACGTCAACACGCCACTTGCCGGCCAAGATCCCCGCGCCCCGACCCCCAGCGCCCCTGATGCTAGCCTTCTACGCCGACCACTTCGTCCTGCCACTGCCGCCCGGACATCGCTTTCCCATGCGCAAGTACAGCATGCTGCGCGATGCCGTGGTGCGCGAGGTGCCGGGGCTCGAATTGCACGAGGCACCGCGTGCCGGTGACGACGCGCTGGCACTGGCCCATTCTGCCGGCTATATCGCCGACGTCTCGGCAGGGCGGCTGGACCCGGCGCGCCAGCGCGAGATCGGCTTTCCGTGGTCGCATGAGATGGTGGAGCGCTCGCGGCGGTCTGCCGGCGCCACGATTGCGGCCTGCCGTACCGCGCTGACGCAGGGCATTGCGGTCAATCTGGCCGGCGGCACCCACCATGCCTACGCCGACAAGGGCGGCGGCTTCTGTGTGTTCAACGACGCCGCCATCGCTGCGCGCCAGCTGCAGCGTGATGGTCAGGTGCGGCGTGTGGCCGTGATCGATCTCGATGTCCACCAGGGGAACGGCACGGCGTCGATCCTGCGCGACGATCCCACGGTCTTCACGCTGTCGCTTCACGGCGAGAAGAACTATCCGTTCCGCAAGGAAGCCAGCGATCTCGATATCGGGCTCCCCGATGGCTGTGACGACGATGGCTATGCCGCCGCGCTGGCCGGCGCGCTGGAATCGCTGAAGGCGCGCTTTGCTCCCGATCTGCTGATCTATCTGGCCGGCGCCGACCCGCACGAAGACGACCGGCTGGGGCGCCTGCGCCTGACGATGGCGGGCCTGGCCCGGCGCGACACGATGGTGTTCGACTTTGCCTTGTCGCAACGACTGCCGATTGCCGTGGCGATGGCCGGCGGCTATGGCAACCACATCGAGAACACCGTGGCCGTACACACGCAGACCGTTGCGCTTGCAGCAGCCTGCCATGCACGCTTTGGTGCGTTGGATGCGGGGCTTTCGTCGCCGCTGCCGGCAGCGGCCGCATGATGGCCTTCGATGCATCGCAAAAAACTTGGAACCTTGTGGCACACCGTGCGCTCATACGGACCTCCCGTGTGGCTGCGGCGGCGCCGATTCCGTCTTCACCCGATGTTGTCCTGAACCGATACCGATGAAGCCCGAGCCCGATCGCCGTAGTGCGTACGCGCACTTTCAACCCATCACGACGCGTTGGATGGATAACGATGTGTATGGCCACGTGAACAACGTTGTCTACTACAGTTACTTTGATACCGTCGTGAATGCGTACCTGATCCGGGAGGGCGTGCTCGACATCGAGGCCGGTGCCACGATCGGCCTGGTCATCGAGACGCAGTGCAACTATTTCTCGTCGCTGAGCTTTCCCGATACGGTCGTGGCGGGCCTGCGCGTGGCGAAGCTGGGGAATTCCAGCGTGCGTTACGAAGTGGGACTGTTCCGCAACGACGAGGATGTGGCGGCGGCGCAGGGGCACTTCGTGCACGTGTACGTGGATCGCGAAACACGCAGGCCGGTGGCTTTGCCGCCGGCGTTGCGTCAGGCATTGCAGGCGCTGGTCGTTGGCCAGCCAGAATGAACAAGATTTGAGGAGACCACAGAGCATGTCGCACGCAGATGACGCCGCGATTGTCGATCGCGCCATCACGACACGCCGTTCGGTTCGCGCGTTCCTGGACACACCGGTGCCGCGCGAGACCATCGAGGAAATTCTTGCCGTAGCCAGCCGCGCGCCGTCGGGTACGAACACGCAGCCCTGGAAGGTCTATGTGCTGGCAGGCGATGCCAAGGCGCGCTTCTGCGCCGATGTGCTCACCGCCTACGACGATCCCGAGCGCGATGCCAAGTATCGCGAGGAATATCCGTACTATCCGCGCGAATGGGTCGATCCGTACCTGGCGCGCCGCCGCAAGGTTGGCTGGGACCTGTACAGCCTGCTGGAGATCAAGCGCGAGGACAAGGCGCGCATGCACGAACAGCATGCCCGCAACTTCCGGTTCTTCGATGCGCCGGTCGGCCTGATCTTCACGATCGACCGGATCATGGAGCAGGGCAGCTGGCTCGATTACGGCATGTTCCTGCAAAGCATCATGGTGGCGGCGCGGGCGCGCGGGCTGGATACCTGCCCGCAGGCGGCGTTCACGCAATTCCACGCGATCATCAAGCAGCACCTGCTGCTGACCGAAGAGGAAATGGTGGTGTGCGGCATGTCGCTGGGTTATGCAGACCCGAGCGCCACAGCCAATCAATTGACGACCGAGCGTGAACCGGTAAGCGGGTTCGTGCGTTTCCTCTCCTGATTGCCCGGATAGATCTCAGGATTCCGCCATGCAGACCGTTATCGACAGAAACCGGCACGGCACAAAGCGCGTTGACGTGATCCGTCACCGACGACGATGCTGGCGTGACGCCTGAGGCCTGCAGGGCAAAAAACTGTTGTATTTGCGTTAGCAGTGATGTGATTTGTATGGCTCTTTTTCCGTAATGCGGAAATGTTTGCGAATCAAACTTTAAAGAGTCGCTGTAAGTCATTAATCTTGCTAAGAATTTCTTAATTTCCTACACTAGCGCCATTCCGTATCCGCGCTGAACAGATCATGTTCCGGACCGATTCCTTCATGTCCCGACTCTTTGGCCTTCCCCAACTGACCGCTATCGCCACCTCGGCGCTGGTGTCCGTTGCCCTGCTGGCGCCGCCGGCAGCGTACGCAGCGACGAAGTCGACTGCGACGAAAACTTCGGCCAAAAAGACCGAAAAAGCCTCTAAATCCACCAAAAAGGTGACTTCCGCGAAAGCGGAAGCGTCTCCACGCAAGGTGATTGTCGTCAAGAACGGCAAACGCACCGTGGTGGCCAGCCGCGCCGCGCCGGTGCGAGCCGCGTTCGTGCCGGCCAAGCCGTCGCTGGGCGAGGCCATGGGCCTGCGCGATACCGAGGACGCGCTGTCGCTGCGTTCGTCGGTGGCGCTGGTCATGGACCAGAACACCAACGAGGTGCTGTTCCAGAAAAACCCGACAGCAGTGCTGCCGATTGCGTCGATCACCAAGCTGATGACCGCGCTGGTGGTGATGGATTCGCACCTGCCGATGGATGAAATGCTGACGGTGAGCGAGGACGATCGCGACACCGAGAAGCACAGCAGCTCGCGCCTGCGCTTCGGCACCACGCTGACGCGCCACGAAATGCTGCTGCTGGCGCTGATGTCTTCGGAAAACCGCGCTGCGTCGGTGCTGGGCCGTAGCTACCCGGGTGGATTGCCGGCGTTTGTCGGCGCGATGAACAAGAAGGCGCGCGAACTGGGCATGAACGACAGCCACTTCGTCGATTCGAGCGGCCTGTCGAGCAGCAATGTGTCGAGCGCCATGGACCTGGCTCGCCTGGTCAACGCCGCCTACCGCAACCCGACCATCCGCGAATTCTCGACGCAGCCGGAGCATGAGGTCAGCGTGTCGGGCCGCACGATGCACTACGTCAGCACCAACCGCCTGGTGCGTGGCGGCAGCTGGGATATCGGCCTGCAGAAGACCGGCTACATCTCGGAGGCCGGCCAGTGCCTGGTCATGCAGACCCGCGTGAACGATCGCAACGTGGTGATGGTGTTCCTGGACTCGGTGGGCAAGCTGTCGCGCTTTGCCGATGCCACGCGTGTGCGCAACTGGCTTGAGCATCAGCCATCGTCGGCAGGGGGCCAATCGCGCCCTTTTCCTTCGACACCCAACCTTACGCAGGGTCCTAGATCCCCTGCAGCTGTCTTGGTATCGCAGCAGTCGCATGGCACCTGAGCTGTAGCCATTGCGCCATGGAAAACGCGCCGTGGGGTGTCAGACCCCCGGCGCGTTCTTTTTTGCCCGTCCGCTGGTGCAGGTCGTCGCCGGGCAGGCGACAGCCAGCCAGGATCAGGCCGTCGGCTCGGGCACGTAGCCCATGCCCCGCGAGATCTGCAGCGCGGTTTCCTTGAGGTTCTGCAGCCAGCTGTCCTGCAGGCGGTCGGCCGGGGCCGACAGCGACAGGCCAGCGACGAGCCGGCGGGAGTCGTCGTAGATGCCCGCGGCAATGCAGCGCACGCCCAGTTCCAGTTCCTCGTTGTCGCGCGCATAGCCGTTCGAGCGCACCCAGCTCAGTTCGCGTTCGAGCTTGGGCAGATCGGTAATCGACGTACGCGTATGGCCTGCCAGCCCGGTGCGCGTGGCGTAGGTACGCACGCGCGTGGCTTCGTCCGCGGCCAGGAACAGCTTGCCGACCGACGTCAGGTGCAGCGGGGCGCGCCCGCCAATGGCGCGCACGACCTGCATGCCCGAGCGTTCGCTGTAGGCGCGTTCGATGTAGACGATCTCGTCGCCCTGACGTACCGACAGGTTCACGGTTTGCCCCGTCACGCGATGCAGGGCCCGCATCGGCGCCAGTGCCGCGTCGCGGACCGAAAGGCGTGCCTTGACCAGGTTGCCCAGTTCCAGCAGGCGCATGCCCAGGCGGTAGCTGCCGGGGTCGGAGCGATCGACAAAGCGGCAGGCCACCATGTCGTTCAGGATGCGGTGCGCGGTGGACGGGTGCAGGCCGGTGGCCAGCGACAGCTCTTTCAGGCTGACGGGATCCGCGTGCTGGGCCAGCGCGTCCAGCAGCGTCATCATGCGCTCGATCACCTGGATCGAGGTCTTGCCGGGTGACTTGTCTGCTTCTGCCATGTGGAAAAATGTTGCCGTGCGGCAAATCAAGCGTTTGCCTGATTCTATCTCGCATCGTGAAAATTTCAACAGATGAAACGTGATTTTCGAGATTTCCCTCCATAGATGACGCGTGGCAAGTTGCCGCCCATGAGCCACTTTGCATTGCCAGATGAACAGGATTGCGGCGCCAGATGCCCGCAGCGGTGGGGCAAAGGGGCATAATTGCGAGGTTTCAGGGTCTGGAAAAGGAAGTCATGCGAATCGGACTGTTCGCCACCTGTCTGGTGGACCTCATGCGCCCCGAAATCGGGTTTTCGGTGCTGAAGCTGCTGGAATCGGCCGGTTACGAGGTGATGGTGCCCGAGGCGCAGACGTGCTGCGGACAGCCGGCATACAACTCGGGCGAGCGAGCCGTGTCGCGCGATCTGGCCGAGAAATTCCTGCGTGAATTCGAGATGTTCGACTACGTGGTGGTGCCGTCCGGCTCCTGTGGCGGCATGATCCGCCACCACTACCACGACCTGCTGCGCGACGATCCCGAACTGCATGGCCGCTACGAGCGGCTGCGCGAACGCGTGTTCGAACTGACCGATTTCCTTGTCAACGTGGCGAAGCTGGACAAGCTCGACTCCGGCTTTGCGGGCCACATCACCTATCACGATTCGTGCTCGGGCCTGCGCGAACTGGGCGTCAAGCAGCAACCGCGCGCCTTGCTGGGCAAGCTGTCCAACGTACAGCTGACCGAGATGAAGGACTGCGAGGCCTGTTGCGGGTTTGGCGGCACGTTTTCGGTCAAGTACGGCAATATTTCCACGGCGATCGTCGACGAGAAGTGCGCCAACATCAAGGCCAGCGGCGCCGACGCCGTGGTGCTGGGCGACCTGGGCTGCATGCTCAATATCGAAGGCCGGCTGCGCCGCTCCGGCGATTCGCAGACGCGCGTGCTTCATATCGCGCAGGTGCTGGCCGGCGACGCCTGACGCGCGAACCACAAGAGAGCCCCCACGATGCAAGTGCATAGCATGGAATTCAAGGCGCGCGCCGGGCAGAAACTGGCCGATCAGCGCCTGCAGCAGAACCTCAAGAAGCTGTCGACGAAGTTCGTGACGGCCCGCGCCGACGCCATCCGCGACATCGACTTCGACGCCACCCGTGCTGCGCTGAAGGAACGCCGCAACCGTGCGCTGGAAAACCTCGACGTCTGGCTTGCAACGTTTGAAGAAAATGCGACCAGGCGTGGTGCCACGGTGCTGTTCGCCGAGACCACGGCCGATGCTGCCCGGCTGGTGGCCGAAATCGCCCAGAAGCACGGCGTGAAGAAGGTCATCAAGAGCAAGTCGATGGTGACCGAGGAAATGCGCCTGAACCAGGTGCTGGGCGAGATGGGCGTGCAGAGCATCGAGACCGACCTGGGCGAGTACATCCTGCAGATCAACGATGCCGAGCCGCCTTCGCACATCATTGCGCCGGTGATCCACAAGGACAAGGACGAGATTGCCGACCTGTTCGCCAAGGTCCACAACAAACCGCGCCTGACCGACATTCCCGAAATGACGCGCGAGGCGCGCGAAGTGCTGCGCCCCGAGTTCCTGTCGGCGGACATGGGCGTGACCGGCGGCAACTTCATCATTGCCGAGACCGGCTCCGTGGCCGTGGTCACGAACGAAGGCAATGAAGGCATGTGCACGATCATGCCGCGGGTGCATGTGGCCGTGACGGGCATCGAGAAAGTGCTGCCGACGCTGGAAGACCTGGCAACCGTCATGCGGCTGCTGCCGCGTTCGGCCACCGGCCAGGCCATCTCCAACTATTTTTCGCTGCTGACCGGGCCGCGTGCCGAAGGCGAACGCGACGGCCCTGAGCACATGTACTTCGTGCTGGTCGATGGCGGCCGCAGCGGGCTGATCGGTGGCGAATTCCAGGAGATGCTGCGCTGCATCCGCTGCGGCGCGTGCATGAACCACTGTCCCGTGTACCAGAAGATCGGCGGCCACGCCTACGGCTGGGTCTATCCCGGCCCGATGGGCAGCGTGCTGACGCCAAGCTACGTCGGCCTGGCCAATGCGGTGGATCTGCCGCAGGCCGCCACCCTGTGCGGCGAGTGCAACCGGGTGTGTCCGGCGTCGATTCCGCTGTCCGACCTGCTGCGCAAGCTGCGCGAGAAGCAGATGGAGCGCCACCTGCGCCCATGGCAGGAGCGCGTGGCGCTGCAGGTCTGGGGCTACGTGGCCCGGCGGCCGGACCTGTATGCCTTTGTCACGCGGATGGGGGCGCGTATGCTGTCACGCATGGGCGGCCGCAGCAAGCTGATTGCCAGCCTGCCAATGGCGGGCAAGGGCTGGACCGAAACACGCGACATGCCGGCCCCGAGCGGCCGCACATTCCGCGAGCTTTACAAGGAAAGGAGGGCGCGTTCATGAGCGCCAATCAGGAAACGCTGGCCGTCATGCGCCAGGCTTTGGATGCCCATCTGGCGGGCACGTTGCCCCCCGGCGAACTGATCGCCAGGTGGCGTGCCGCGGCGCCGTCGCTGACGCTGCCGCCCGTGTTCGGTCAGGCAATGGAGGAATTGCTACGTCGGATGGAGATGGCGGCAGTGTTCGCGCAGGATAGCTGCTCGTTTTCGAGCACGGCGGTGACGGAACAGCTCGGGAAGTGGCTGGACAAGGCCGGGGCGGCTTGAACCGCTGAGTGACTGTGCTCCTCTCTCCCGCCCTGCGGGAGAGAGCGCACATCATGGGCTGCTGGGCGCCTTAGCTCAGCAGCAGCGCATCGTCATCAAGTTGCTCATGCCGGGTCTGCTCGAACATCTTGAGCAGGTCGGGCACGTCGAGGCCCTTGCGCTGGTCGCCCGACACGTCGAGCACCACCTGACCCTGGTGCAGCATCACGGTGCGCTGGCCGTAGTCCAGCGCCTGGCGCATCGAGTGCGTGACCATCATCGTCGTCAGCTTGCTTTCCTCGACGATGCGCGCAGTCAGTTCCAGCACGAACGCGGCCGTCTTCGGGTCCAGCGCCGCCGTGTGCTCGTCGAGCAGCAGGATGCGCGACGGTTGCAGCGATGCCATCAGCAGGCTTACCGCCTGGCGCTGGCCGCCCGAGAGCAGGCCGATGCGGTCGGTCAGACGGTTTTCCAGGCCCAGGTTCAGCAGGCGCAGCTTGTCGCGGAACAGTTCGCGCGACTGCTTGTTCAGCGCCGGACGGAAACCGCGGCGCGACCCACGCGCCATGGCCAGCGCCATGTTTTCCTCGATCGTCAGCGCCTCGCAGGTGCCGGCCATCGGGTCCTGGAACACGCGGGCCACCAGATGTGCGCGATCCCAGGCGGGCTGGCGCGTGACATCGGTGTCGTCGATCATGATGCGTCCGCTATCGACCATCGTGTCGCCGCTGACGGCGTTCAGGAAGGTCGACTTGCCAGCACCGTTGGAGCCGATCACGGCCACGAACTGGCCGGCCGGGATCTCCAGGCTCAGGCCGCGCAGGGCGCGGTTTTCGATCGGCGTGCCCGGATTGAAGGTGAGCTTCAGGTTTTCAGCGCGCAGCATCTCAGGCACCTCCGTTCTTGCGGGCGAACAGCTTCTTGCGCGTGGCCGGCAGCACCAGCGCCAGCGTCACCAGCGCGGCGGTCACCAGGTTCAGATCCTGTGCCTTGAGGCCGATGAACTCGGAATTCAGCGCCAGCGCGATGAAGAACCGGTAGAGGATGGCACCGATCACCACGGCCAGCGTCACATACACCAGGCGTCGCGCCGGGATGATGGTCTCGCCGATGATGACCGCAGCCAGGCCGATCACGATCGTGCCGATACCCATCGAGATGTCCGAGCCGCCTTGCGTCTGGGCGAACAGGGCACCCGCCAGGGCCACCAGCGCGTTGGACAGCGCCATGCCGGCCAGCGTGGCGCGCCCGGTGGGCACGCCCTGGGAACGCGCCATGCGCGGATTGGCGCCGGTTGCGCGCATGGCCAGGCCAAGCTGCGACGAGAAGAACCAGTCCAGCGCGAGCTTGGCGATGACCACCACCACGAACAGCACCAGCGGGCGCAGCACGTAGTCGGGCATCCATTCGGGCTGCAGGATCGTGAAAATCGTCGGCTCGGTGATCAGCGGCACGTTGGGGCGACCCATGATGCGCAGGTTGACCGAGTACAGCGCGATCATCATCAGGATACTGGCCAGCAGATCCATGATCTTCAGGCGCACGTTGAGCCAGCCGGTGATCCAGCCGGCCATGGCGCCGGCCACGATGGCGGCCACCGTGGCGATGAACGGATCCTGTCCGGCGGAGATCAGCGTGGCGGCGACAGCGCCACCCAGCGGGAAACTGCCGTCGACGGTCAGATCGGGGAAGTTGAGGATGCGGAACGAGATCAGCACCCCGAGCGCCACGAGGCTGAAGATCAGGCCGATCTCCAGGGCGCCCAGCAGGGAAAAGAGGGACATTGGGGGAATCCTTTGCAGGCCGTCCGGCCGGCCCGGATAGGGCCATTGGGGGCGCTTCGGGCCGCGCGCCACAGGGTAGGGCGCGCGGCATCCGGCGGTATTACTTGATGACGGTCTTGGCTTCCTTGATCAGGTCCGGCGACAGGGTCACGCCTTGCTTCTCGGCGGCGCCCGTGTTCACGAACAGCTCAAGGTTGTCCGACGTCTGCGAGGCAATCGCGCCCGGCTTCTCGCCCTTCAGGATGCGCACCACGACCTTGCCGGTCTGGTGGCCGAGGTCGCCGTAGTTGATGCCCAGCGCGGCGATGGCGCCACGCTTGACGCTGTCGGTGTCGGCAGCCACCAGCGGGATCTTCGATTCGTTGGCGACCTTCACCAGCGACTCATAGGCCGACACGACGTTGTTGTCGGTGTTCGTGTAGATCACGTCGACCTTGCCGATCAGGCTCTTGGCAGCCGGGCCGATATCCACGGTGCGCGGTGCCGCGGCTTCCTTCAGCGACATGCCTTGCTTGGCCAGCAGGTCCTTCAGTTCCTTGACCACCACCACCGAGTTGGCTTCGCCGGGGTTGTACACCATGCCGACGGTCTTGGCCTTGGGCACCACGCGCTTGATCAGCGACACCTGCTTGTCCAGCGGCAGCTTGTCCGACACGCCCGTCACGTTGGTGCCCGTTGCGCTCCAGCTCTTCACCAGTTGCGCGGCCACCGGATCGGTCACGCCCGAGTACACCACGGGCACGGTCTTGGTCGCGGCGACCACGGCCTGGGCCGACGGCGTGGCGATGGCCACGATCGCGCTCGGCTGGTCACCCACGAACTTGCGGGCGATCTGGGCAGCGGTGCCCGGGTTGCCCTGGGCGCTCTGGTATTCCCACTTCAGGTTCTTGTCGGCGTCGTAGCCGGCGGTCTTCAGCTCGTCGCGCACGCCATCGCGGATGGCGTCGAGAGCCGGGTGGTCCACGATCGACAGGACCTTCACGGTCGCCGTCTGGGCCTGCACGGCGCCGCCGTAGAGCAGGGCCAGCGCTACCGCGCTGCCGAGGATGGACTGGGTGGTGGATGCCTTGAGACGCAGCATGTAATTGTTCTCCCCCGAGGGTTCGGTGCTTTTCAGTCAGTCAGCCGCAAACGGTACGACAGCCGTCCTGACGGGTGCCGGCAGGACGATCGGACGTTCTGCCGGACAGCCCGACGGTCCGGATGCGGACGCGGCGCGCCCGGCGGCAGGTGCGGGCACGCGCATGGTCACATCGGATACGACGGCGCGAAGCCTGCGAGCATACCATTTCCGGCCCCTGCTGGGATCGCTTTTGGTGCTGCATCGCGCCATATCCTGCTGTAAAACACCTTCCAAGGGAGGGTGTGCCGCAAGATATTGCGCGAGATTGTCATTTTTCGCGGAAATGCGCCCGATGGCCCACTCGGGATGGCGCCCCTCGCGACGTTGCCGGAAGGCTACTTGCGCAGGGCGGCGGCGCAGTCGCGCACCAGCGTCGGGCCGCGGTAAATCAAGCCACTGTAGACCTGTACCAGTTGCGCACCGGCATCGATTTTGGCCTTGGCGCCCGCACCGTCGAAGATGCCGCCCACGCCAATAATTGGCAGATCATTGCCGACGACACGGCGCAGTTCACGCACCACGCGCGTCGACGCCTCGAAGACGGGGCGCCCGGACAGGCCACCGGCCTCGTCGGCATGGCGCAGGCCCTTGACCGCGTCGCGCGAGATGGTGGTGTTGGTGGCGATCACGCCGTCGATGCCATGGCGCACCAGTGCATCGCCGATATTGCGAATCTGGTCGTCGTCGAGATCGGGCGCGATCTTCAGCGCCACCGGAACGTAGCGCTTGTGCTGGTCGGCCAGGCGCTGCTGCGCGGCCTTGAGCGTGGAGAGCAGGCTGTCCAGTTCGCTGGCGCCCTGCAACTGGCGCAGGTTCTTGGTGTTGGGCGACGAGATATTCACCGTCACGTAGCTGGCATGCGGATAGACGCGCTCCAGGCAGTACAGGTAGTCGTCGGCCGCACGTTCGATCGGCGTATCGGCGTTCTTGCCGATATTCAGGCCCAGGACGCCGCCCTCGGCCTTCCAGCGCGAAGCCTGCACGTTGCGGATGAAGGCGTCGACGCCGCCGTTGTTGAAGCCCATGCGGTTGATCAGCGCGTCGGCCTGAGGCAGCCGGAACATGCGCGGACGCGGGTTGCCGGCCTGCGCACGCGGCGTGACAGTGCCGACTTCGATAAAACCAAAACCGAATGCGGCCAGTCCGTCGATGTATGCGCCGTCCTTGTCCAGGCCGGCAGCCAGGCCCACGGGATTCGGGAAGCGGATGCCCATCACGGTGCGCGGATCGTCGGCAATGCTGTTGCCGAGGCAGCCGGCCAGGCCCATGCGCTGGGCGCGCATCAGGTTGTTCAGCGTGAAATGGTGGGCGTCCTCCGCGTCCATGGAGAACAGGGCGGGGCGAAACAGGGGATAGAGCGCGTTGAGCACGGAGTGGGGCGCGGCCGGAGCCGGCGAGAAGTCGGAACCAGGGCGGCATTGTAGCCGTTCAGGCCGCCTTTGCCCCAGAAACGCGCCGTTCTGGCGCGTATCGTTCGGATTCGTCCCGAGCTGGTCGTCTTGGAGGGGGGGGGAGCGTGCCTTGGCCGGGGCGTTTGCGCAGGGCCTATTCCTGCGCCGGCCCGGGGTTGGCCTGGGGTTGCGCGTCCGGCGTCGCGGGCGCGCCTTCGAACGCGTGCCACTGGTTGCCGGTCAGCACCTGCAGCGGCTGGAAGCGTGCCTTGTAGGCCATCTTGCGGCTGTCGGCAATCCAGTAGCCGAGGTACAGGTGCGGCAGGCCCAGTTCGCGGGTCTGATTGATCTGCCAGAGGATGTTGTAGGTGCCGTAGCTCGTGCCGGTCACCAACGGGTCGTAGAACGTGTAGACCGACGAAAGCCCGTCGTCGAGCACATCGATCATGCTGACCATGCGCAGCTTGCCGGCCTCGGGCGACCCGGGCGGCTCGCGGAACTCCACCAGCCGGGAATTCACGCGGCTTTGCAGCAGGAACTGCTCGTACTGATCGCGGCTGTCCTGGTCCATGCCGCCACCCGCGTGGCGCATCGACTGGTAGAGCAGGTACAGCGCGTAGTGCTCTTCCACATATGTCAGTGGCGCCACCAGCGCCTGCAGGTCCTGGTGCTGCTTCCATGCGCGGCGCTGGCTGCGGTCGGCTTCGAACTGGTCCACCAGCACGCGGCACGGCGTGCAGGCGCGGCATTCGTCGCAATAGGGCCGGTACGTGAAGATGCCGCTGCGGCGAAACCCGGCCCGTACCAGCCTGGAGTAGACGTCGGCGTTGATCAGGTGGGCAGGCGTTGCCACCTGCGAGCGGGCCATGCGGCCTTCCAGATAGCTGCAAGCGTAGGGCGCCGTCGCATAAAACTGCAGCGCGGAAAGCGGTAGTTCCTTCAGCTTGCTCATGACGTCGAATGAGGGGGCGGCGCGTCGGACGCCGGCATGGCGGGTCTGAATGGCAGTCTATCAGAGCCCATTGGGGCACGTCTGCAAGCCGCATTGGCGCGCCGGCTCGCATTTTGAGATTCCTCGCATTGTTTTCAGGGCAGAGGCTTTCTACGATGGGCTTTCTGATACTTCAGGAGCACATCATGGCATCACTGCCGTTTGAGGAGGGGTTGGGAAAGACGCAGTCCGGTGTGACGCTGGTTGCGGGCTACCCGGTGGGGCGGTGGACACGCTATGCGGATATGGCGGCGGTGGCAGGCGTCGGTCTCGGGCTGCTCGCCGCACTGTTTGGCATCCTCGATTACCAGCGCAAGGTCTACGGCGACATGTTGAAAACCGAGATTGGGGCCGTGGTATCCACGATGTCGGAAATGGACAAGCGGCTCAGTGGTGAAATCGTGGCGCTGGACAAGAAGCTCAGCGGCGAAATGAAGGGGCTGGAAGCGCGCCTCGGCGACAAGATCGACGACACGAACCGTCGCATCGACGAAACCAATCAGCGTCTTTCCGGACTGGAAAAGGAAGTCGGCGGCATCAATGTCCGCTTGGGCCGGCTGGAAGGAAAGGTCGGCAAGTGAAGGCGCTCAGGTGGCGCCGTTGGCGCTGTTCGTGCCGGCCCAGCGGCGCAGTTCGCCCTTGTCAAAACGCCATGGTTCGATGGCCGGCGAGGCCGCTGCGGCGCGGACATGCGCGATGAAGTCCGTACGCGCGATCGGTGCCGCGCCCAGCGAGGCCAGGTGGTCGGTCTCCTGCTGGCAGTCGATCATGGTGACGCCATGGCGTTCCAGGAACGCGCAGAGCGCGGCCAGTGCAATCTTCGAGGCATCGGTCCGATGGGCGAACATCGATTCCCCGTAGAACATGCGTCCCAGCGCCACTCCGTACAGGCCCCCGACGCGCTCGCCCTGGTACCAGGCTTCGACGGAATGCGCCAGGTCCAGCCGGTGCAGGGCAACGTACGCGGCAATGATCTCGTGGGTGATCCACGTGCCCAGCTGGCCGTCGCGCGGTGTCATGGCGCAGGCGCGCATGACAGCCGAGAAATTGTCGTCGACGCGGATTTCCCAGTCGGGGTCGCGCAGCACGCGCCGCAATGTCTTGCGCAAGGAGGGCGATACCTTGAGGGCGGAAGGCGCCAGCACCATGCGCGGGTCTGTGCTCCACCACAGCACGGGCTGGCCTTCGGAGTACCACGGAAAGATGCCCTGGCGATACGCCAGCAGCAGGCGCTGCGGTGTCAGGTCGCGGCTGGCCGCGAGCAGTCCGGGCGCGTCGCTGGCAGGGCCGAGCGCGCGCTCGACCGGCGGAAACGGATCCTGCGGGTCGAGCCAGGTGATCATGCCGGGAAGGTGGGCGGCGGCGCCGGGGCGCCGTTACGGTGTGACCGTTGCGCGGCTGGTGAGCGGCCGCATCGGCTTGTCGATATCGAGCGTGTGCAGGCGGAAATCGCCTGCGGCGATCCGGCCAGCGGCGCGGTCGGCAAAGAAGCAGCGCAGCGTGTGGATCACGGTCGGAAAGGCCAGGTCGTCCCAGGGGACGTCGGCTTCGTCGACGAGCTTGACCTCAAGGCTTTCTTCGCCGGGTGCGATGTCCAGGTCGTTCAGCTGCGCCAGGTAGAACAGATGCACCTGATGCACGTGCGGGACGTTGAGCATCGAAAACAGCTCGCCTACCTCCACGCGTGCGCCGGCTTCTTCGAGTGTCTCGCGCGCCGCAGCCTGGGCCGTGGTTTCGCCAATTTCCATGAAGCCGGCCGGCAGCGTCCAGAATCCGTAGCGCGGCTCGATGGCGCGCTTGCAGATCAGGATCTTGTCTTCCCAGACCGGAATCGTACCCACGACGTTGCGCGGATTGACGTAGTGGATGGTGCCGCAGTTATCGCACATGCTGCGCGGGCGGTTATCGCCTTCGGGCACGCGCAACACAACCGCATGACCACAGTTCGAGCAGAATTTCATGGGAGGCGTCCGGGAAGAATGGGGGCAAGTGTATCACCGCGCCGGAGACTCGCTTTGGCGCCTGCGTGATGTGGCGCGCGCAGCGTGGTGATGGTGTGCGGCGCCGGACTTGCGGCATGCACGTGGCCTGGCGCGCAGTAGTCTGAACGCCGCAGTAGTCTGAACGCAATACAGCGCAAAACAAAAAACCCGCCGATTGGGCGGGTTTGCTGTGTGACTGCCTGACGGTTCCGATCCACGTCGATCGGTTGGTTGCGGGGGCAGGATTTGAACCTGCGACCTTCGGGTTATGAGCCCGACGAGCTGCCAGACTGCTCCACCCCGCGTCCGTCGAAGCTGTGATTATAGGCGACCCGTTGGCGCATTGCAACAGAAACTTAAAACTTCTGTGATGGCCTGCAATGACGCGCCTGCGCGCCGTGCCTGAACAGTTGGAGCGCTTTCGTGGCAGGTCGTTCAGGCCGACGCCGGGATTTCGCTTGTGCGGCGCGGCAGCGGCTGCCATCCGGCACTTTCGAACTCGAAGCTGTCGCGCTGCCGCAAGTCGTCGCGTTGCCAGATCACGCGGTCATGGCGCACGGTGAGCATCCAGGTTGTCGTTGCCAGCGGTTGGGGCGGTTCGAACGCGCGCGGCGTCAGCACGGCCACGCAGATGCCCGGCTCGGGGTCGCGCACAGATGTGTAGCGGATCAGGCCAACCCCGGCTTCCCGCGCAATGCGTGCGAATGCCTGGCAGGCGCCGTAGTCGTCGGGGGCGGTCCACTGCGCGGCGTCCTCCACGAACGGAGGCGCGTCCAGTGCCACGCCTTCGGTGCGGACACCCACCTGGAACAGCGTCTGCGCGCGGGCGTCGATGCGGGGCAGGGACGGGCAGTCCATCAGAAAGCGCCAGCGCCAGTAGCCAAGTTCGGCGCAGGCGGTCCGGATCGAATCCGCGCCGTAGAACACCCCGGGGTCCTGGCCGCCGCGAAAGCGCGAACCCCATTCTGTGGCGGGATAGCGGAATGGCGTGAACATCAGGTAGTGCAGCGGGCGGGCGTCGGGGGGCACGACGGGTTTGCCGGCGTCGATCACGGCCTCCAGGACAGCCTGCTCTTCGAGCGAGTCGACCAGGGGCATGGTCGAGACAACGTGCTGGGCCTCCACGGCCCGCCAGAGTGTGAGCGCGAACGGCTTGCGCTCAGATGCGACCGCGGGTGGCGTCCAGGTAGTGAACGACACGAACGAGGCCCTCGGTGGTACGGATCAGTTCCAGTGGCTTGCCGCCAAGCGAGATATTGTCGTGGGTCAGCCAGAGTCGCGCCTGCTCGTCATGGCCCAGGATGGCATCCAGCGACCGGAACAGGCGGACGAACAGGACAGCGAATTCCCATTCCTTTCGATGCGTGTCCAGCACATAGCCGCCCGATGCCATGCGGGATACCGACGCGGTGCTGATGCCCAGCACGCTGGCTACGATGGCCTGGCTGATGCCCAGGAAGCCGGCCGCGCGCATCACTGCCTTGGTCAGCGTCACGCCGGGATCAGGGTTGCCGGCGGGCGCAGTCTCCGGAATCTGCCTCGATTGCATCGCCTGTTGTCTCCTGTTTCTTGAGAAACATTATAGGCGGCAGGTTTCAGTTGGGAAGTTGCAAATCGAGACAGTTCCGGATACTCGCCAATTAGTACGTTTCGATGTGGAGGCGGCCCTCCGCGCGTAGTCGCGACTCGATGTCAGACCACGACAATCCGGCACTGGCACAGACCTCCGAAAACGCCTCCAGCACACCTTCCTCCATGCCCTTGAGCCCGCAGATGTAGATGTAGCCATGCGGGTCGCCCAGCAATGCGGCAACGTTGGCGGACGTTTCGCGTATCGCATCCTGCACATAGCGCCGCGGCACCTCGGGATCGCGCGAGAACGCGAAATGGATGTCCAGGAAATCCTTGGGCAGCTTGAGCAGCGGGCCGAAGTAGGGCAGTTCGCGCCGGTTGCGGGCGCCGAAGAACAGCAGGCGGCGGCCGCCGAAGTGGGCCATGTTGCGGCGCATCCGCTCGGTCATGGCGCGCATTGGCGCGGACCCCGTGCCGGTGCAGATCATCATCACGCTGGCTTCGCGGTGGTTCGGCATCAGGAACGTATTGCCGAACGGGCCCACCACCTGCACCGCGTCGCCCTTGTTCAGGTCGCACAGGAAGTTCGATGCCACGCCGCGCGCCGGGTTGCCGTCGTGGTCGGTATCCACGCGCTTCACGGTCAACGCCAGGTTGTTGTAGCCGGGGCGCTCGCCATCGCGCGGGCTGGCTACCGAATACATGCGGATGTAGTGCGGCTTGCCCGACGCATCGGTGCCGGGCGGCACGATGCCGATGGCCTGGCCTTCCAGCACCGGAAAGAACTGGTTGCCGAAGTCCAGCACGATATGGTGGATATCGCTTGACGCATCGGTCTCGGTCAGCCGGTAGTTGCCGGCCACCGTGGCGGTCAGCGGTTCGCGGATGCCATGCAGGTTCACGTACGGATGGGCGGCCGACCACGGTGCCTTGGGCGAGGTATGGCGGCTGGTCTCAACCTCCTGCACCGTCACCGTCACGGGCTTGCTCGATATCGCCGCGTCGCCAATCGCCTGCTCGGCCGCGGCTGCGGCATCGATGGCGGCGTCGATGACTGCTTCGGTCAACGGCACCTCGGCAGGCAACTCGTCCCAGCCCAGCTGGGCCTCGATGGTGTAGGCGTGGCCCTTGAACATCGTGCGCCAGTTGTCGATGGCGCCCGTGGGACAGGGCGACAGGCACGCGCCGCAGCCGTTGCAGACGTCCGCCTTGACCACGTAGTTGCGGTCGTCGTGGGTAATGGCATCGATCGGGCAGGTGTCTTCGCAGGTGTTGCAGCGAATGCAGATTTCCGGATCGATCAGGTGTTGCTTGATGATGTCGGCGGCGCCCATGATCGTCGGTTCCTCCGAAAATTCAGTTGAAGCGGACGTACTCGAAGTCCACCGGCTGGCGGTTGATGCCGATGGCGGGCGGCGCGATCCAGTTGGCGAACTTGCCCGGCTCCACCACCCGGCCCATCAGCGACGCCACATATTTACGGTCTGCGTCGGTGGCCAGCCATTTGTCCTTGTTGGCATTCCATTCGGCTTCGCCGATCACGTCGCCGGTGGGCGACACGTGCAGGTTGGCGAACGTGCCGATCTTGCGGTTGAAGGCCTTGTGCGGCACCGTCAGCCGGAACGGAATGCCGGCCTTCTCGATGACCTTGTTCCAGCGTGCCACCCCACCCACGGAATCCTTGATGTAGTCGTCGCGCAGCACCTCGTTCAGCGCGTTGAGCATCGGCACCTCGCGCTCGCCCAGCTTGCCGTCGCGCACTTCCAGGATGCGGTACACGTCGCCCTTGAGCAGGTGATCGTCGGCGCGCTTGCCTTCCTCGAAGCGGCCCTTCAGGCCGGCGCTGTAGAACGTGGCCGCATTCGACGACTGATCGGCGCCAAACAAATCGATCGTCACGCTGTAGTGGAAGTTCAGGTAGCGCTGGATGGTCTCCAGGTCGATCACGCCGGCGGCGCGCACGTCGGCCGGGTCCTGGATGTCGCGCTCGCGCATGACCTCGCAGGTGCGCTGGATTACGCGCGACACGCCCGATTCGCCCACGAACATGTGATGGGCTTCCTCGGTCAGCATGAAGCGCGTGGTGCGGGCCAGCGGATCGAAGCCCGATTCGGCCAGTGCGCAGAGCTGGAACTTGCCGTCGCGGTCGGTGAAGTACGTGAACATGAAGAACGACAGCCAGTCGGGCGTGCGCTCGTTGAAGGCGCCCAGGATGCGGGGGTTGTCTTCATCCCCGGATCGGCGGCCCAGCAGCGCCTCGGCTTCTTCGCGGCCGTCGCGGCCGAAGTGCCGGTGCAGCAGGTACACCATGGCCCACAGATGCCGGCCTTCCTCCACATTGACCTGGAACAGGTTGCGCAGGTCGTAGAGCGATGGCGCGGTCAGGCCCAGGTGGCGCTGCTGCTCCACCGATGCCGGTTCGGTGTCGCCCTGGGTGACGATGATGCGGCGCAGGTTGGCGCGGTGCTCGCCCGGCACTTCCTGCCACGCCGCCTCGCCCTTGTGCTCGCCAAAGTGGATCTTGCGCTCGGCATCGGCGGGCTGCAGGAAGATGCCCCAGCGGTAGTCCGGCATTTTCACGTGATCGAAATGCGCCCAGCCCGACGGGTCCACCGACACCGCCGTGCGCAGGTAGACATCGAAATTGTGCGAGCCGTCCGGCCCCATGTCGCGCCACCAGTCCAGGAACGCCGGTTGCCAGTGCTCCAGGGCACGCTGCAGCGTGCGGTCTTCGGACAAGTTGACGTTGTTGGGAATCTTCTGGCTGTAGTCGATGCTCATCGCGGGTCTCCTTTTATCGTTGTCAGGGGTGCCGGGCGGCGGTCAGACCCGGTCCCAGTCGAAGCGTGCCTTGTTGCCGGTGCCGAAGACCTTGAGCGCTCCGTGTTCGCCCACGGCATTGGGGCGGTTGAAGATCCAGTTCTGCCAGGCTGTCAGCCGGCCGAAGATGCGCGTTTCCATGGTTTCGTGGCCGCCAAAGCGCAGATTGGCCTCCAGGCCGGTCAGCGCGTCGGGCGACAGGCTGGCGCGTTCCTCGATGGCGATGCGGATCTCGTCTTCCCAGTCGATGTCGTCCAGCGCGGCGGTGACCAGCCCCAGTGCCTCGGCGGCCGGACCATCGAGCGGCTTGCCCGCCTGCTCGCGCACGGCGGCGAGCGCATCGGCTTCTTCGTAGAACCGTGCGGCAATGCGGGTCAGGCCGTTCGGCATCGGATAACGGCCAAAATTGGCGGCGTCGGCATGCAGGTGCGGGGTTTCGCCGGGCGCATCGGGCATGTGCAGCATGTAGGTGCGATCGGCGGCCAGCGCCAGCTCCAGCAGTGTCCCGGCAAAGCACGAGCCCGGTTCCACCAGTGCGAACAGGCTGCGCGACGACACATCGAGCCGGGCCAGCGTGCGGCGCAACATACCGATGGTCTCGCGGACGAACCAGTGGCCGGCGTGAGCATCCATCAGCGCGTCGGCGGCCAGCACCTGGGCGGCGTCGCCCCGGGTCTTCAGGATCCACATGCCGATGTCCAGGTGGTTGGCACGCAGGGTCAGGATGGCGTCGTCGAGTTCGCGGGCCATTTTCAGGGGCCACCACTGAGCGCCGGCGGCGACGATGCCGGCCACATCCTTCGGCTGCGCGCCGGTGGGGGCGGCAACGGTGATCGTGGCGTGGCGCGCGTGGCGGTCGATATCGACGCGTACCGTGTCATAGACATAGCCGCTGTCGCTGGCCTGGCGTGCCAGCGGCGTCAGCACCACGCCGGCCTCGCCGGCCGGGCGGTCGCTTTGCGCGGCCAGCGCCTGGGCGCGTTCGCGCAGGTGTTCGGTAAAGCGGGCGGGTTTGACCACATCGTCCACCAGGCGCCAGTCCCTGGCCCGCTGGCCGCGCACGCCTTCGGTGGTC
Source organism: Cupriavidus sp. D384 (assembly GCF_001652915.1). Classification (GTDB taxonomy): domain Bacteria; phylum Pseudomonadota; class Gammaproteobacteria; order Burkholderiales; family Burkholderiaceae; genus Cupriavidus. Next base: position 209,232 of record NZ_BBQI01000090.1, on the reverse strand, counting down.
AGGCAGAAGATGTCGGCGTGGTCGCGGCGCACGTGGCGCTTGTCAGTGACGCGCGTCAGGCCGCCGGTGCCCGGCAGCACGCCCAGCAGCGGTACCTCGGGCAGGCTGACCGCCGACGAGCGGTCATCGATCAGCACGATCTCGTCGCAGGCCAGGGCCAGTTCGTAGCCGCCGCCGGCAGTGGTGCCGTTGCAGGCCGCAATGAACTTGATGCCGGAATGGCGGCTGGCGTCCTCGATGCCATTGCGCGTTTCATTGGTGAACTTGCAGAAGTTCACCTTCCAGGCATGGCTGGACTTGCCCAGCATGAAGATATTGGCGCCGGAGCAGAAGATGCGGTCCTTGGCGCTGGTAAGGATCACGGTGCGGACTTCGGGGTGCTCGAAGCGGATGCGCTGCAGTGCGTCGTGCAGTTCGATGTCGACGCCCAGGTCGTAGGAATTGAGCTTCAGCGTGTAGCCGGGGCGCAGGCCGCCTTCCTCGTCGACATCCATCGCCAGCGTGGCGACCGGGCCGTCGAACGTAAGCTTCCAGTGGCGGTACTGGTCGGGGTGGCGCTCGAACGTCACCGGGGCGGCAGCGGCGGGCGTGGCGGTATCCGTCGACATGGGGGCGTCTCCTTGATGCACTATAGTGCTGTATCGTTTGCGATGAAATATAGTGCATCATGACGGGCGATGCAAGCCCCGGCGGGGTCTGGTGTGCAGCGGGAGGGCGGGGCGGAAGGGGCAGGGGTGGCGGCGGGCCGCTTATGCGCCTAGTGCGGAATCTGGCGCAGTTGCGTCTGGAGCGCCTGAAGCGACGATGCGGCGTCCTGACCGCTGGTGTCGACCGACACGTCCGCGCGCGAATAGAGCGGGGTGCGTGCCTGAAGGATGCGGCGCAGGTCGGTCATGGCCTCGCGGTTGCCCTCCATCGGCCGCATGTCGCCCTGGGCGACCACGCGGGCCATGTGTTCCTCGGGTGAGGTCCGGACCCAGACGGTCAGGCAGCGCGACAGCAGCAGGTTGAATGTGGCGGGCTCCGACACCAGGCTGCCCGGCGTGGCCAGCACCATCGTGTCGTGCTCGCGCAGCACGCGTTCAAGGGCGCGCATTTCGTAGCGCCGATAGGCAGCCTGACCATAAAGCGAATGGATTTCCGACAGGCTCGCGCCAGCTTCCTGTTCGATCGCGGCATTCAGTTCGACGAACGGCATGCCCTCGGCAGCTGCCAGCGACCGGCCCAGCGTGGATTTGCCGGCGCCGCGCAGGCCGATCAGTGCGATGCGGCGATGCCGCGCGTCGCGCGATTCGGCGGGTGACAGCGCGTGCTGCGCCGCCTCGCGCACGCGCGCCAGATCCGTGGCGGGCAGCTGTGCCAGCCACTGCACCAGTTGCGAGAATTCTGCGGCCCGGGAGCCGCCGTGACCGGCGGCGTGGCCATCCACCTCGGCCAGCACCACTGGCAGCGGCACGTCCAGCGCGCCAGCCACCTGGCGCAGCAGCAGGACCGATGCATTGCCGGTGCCGGTTTCCAGGTTGGCGAGGTAGCGCTCGGATACATCGGCGCCGCGTGCCAGATCCTTGCGCGACATGCCGCGTGCTGCGCGCAGCGAACGAATGCGCTCGCCAAGCTGCGTCAGGTAGGGGTCGCGCTCGCCTGCGGCGCGGGGCTCCGCGCGCTGGTCGGCACGGCTGTCGGCGGTCAGGAGCGGGTCGGGGTCGCGACGCATGCGGGTATCGAAAAATTGGGTCAGTCGGATGGGGCGTCGCATTATACGTACACGGCATGCGTGGCAGTGCATATGGTGCGTAGTTATATAGTGCATACCCTTGCTTGCATAATAGTCGATATGAAATAAAATGCATCGACATCGCGGCAGCGCTGGGCATGGCTGCCGGTACAAGAAGACAAACTGCTGGAAGCCATACCGGATCGCGCATTGCGGCTGGCGACGATCCGGGTGGCCAGAGGAGTGGAGACATGACGCCCCCGATCACAAGCACCGCGGCTGCCGGTACGGCAGGGCAGGCGGTGTCCCCGGCTGTATCCATGGCATCGTCTTCCGTGCCGCCCGCCGACACGCCGGGCCCGGCGATTGCCCCGTCTGTTGCTGGCGTGGCCGTGCTTCCCGCCCGCTACAACGCCGCCGAGGACCTGCTGGCGCGTCACCTGCAGGCCGGGCGGGGCGGCAAGCCTGCCTATATCGACGACTCCACCACGCTGACCTTTGCCGAACTGGACGGCCGCTGCCGCCGCTTTGCCGGCGCTTTGCGCCGGGCCGGGTTCCGGCGCGAGGAGCGCATCTTGCTGTGCGCGCTCGATACGATCGATTTCCCCACGGTGTTCCTGGGTTGCCTGCTGGCCGGTGGGGTGCCGGTTGCCGTCAACACCTTGCTGACGGTTGAAGACTACGCATACATGCTGGCGCACAGCGGCGCGCGGGCCGTGGTGGTGTCGGCGCCGCTGCTGGGCACGATGCAGGCGGCTATCGACAAGTCCGGGCTTGTGCCAGACGTGATCGTGGCCGCGCCCGGGCCGGCGCCAGATGCCGGCTGGCCGGGCCCGACCGTCGCCAGCATGGTGGCCGATGCCGAACCCGCGCCGGACGCCGCGGCCACGGGCCCCGACGACATGGCGTTCTGGCTGTATTCGTCGGGCTCGACGGGCCGTCCCAAGGGCACCGTCCATACCCACGGCAACCTGTTCCATACGGCCGATCTGTACGCGCGCCGCGTGCTGGGCATCCGCGAAGACGACGTGGTGTTCTCGGCGGCCAAGCTGTTCTTTGCCTACGGGCTGGGCAATGCGCTGACGTTTCCGCTGTCGGTGGGCGCCACCACCGTGCTGATGGCCGAGCGGCCGACGCCCCAGGCGGTATTCCAGCGCCTGGTTTCACATCGCCCGACCGTCTTCTGCGGCGTGCCGACGCTGTTCGCCGGCATGCTGGCCGCCGCCGACCTGCCGCCGCGCGCCAGTGTGGCGATGCGGGTCTGCACGTCGGCCGGCGAAGCGCTGCCGCGCGATATCGGTGACCGCTTCCTGGCGCATTTCGGCTGCGACATCCTGGATGGCATCGGTTCCACCGAGATGCTGCACATCTTCCTGTCGAACCGCCCCGGCGAAGTGCGGTACGGCACCACCGGCCGCCCGGTGCCGGGCTATGAACTGAAGCTGCTCGACGAGCAGGGCGAGCCGTGCGCGGCCGGCGAGATCGGCGACCTCTATATCAAGGGGCCATCGGCCGCGCTGATGTACTGGAGCAACCGCGACAAGAGCCGCGATACGTTCGTGGGCGCGTGGACCCGCAGTGGCGACAAGTACGTCTGCGACACCGACGGCTACTACACCTATGCGGGCCGCAGCGACGACATGCTCAAGGTCGGCGGCATCTACGTGTCGCCATTCGAAGTGGAGGCCGCGCTGGCCCAGCATCCGGCCGTGCTGGAGGCCGCGGTGATCGGCGTGGCCGATGCCGACGACCTGATCAAGCCCAAGGCCTTCGTGGTGCTGCGCCCGGGCCAGCAATGGCACGACGGCATGGCCGCCGAACTGCAGGCCTTCGTCAAGTCGAAACTGGCGCCGTACAAGTATCCGCGGCAGATCGAGTGTGTGGAGGAGCTGCCGAAGACGGCGACCGGCAAGATCCAGCGTTTCCGGCTGCGCCAGCGCGAGGAAGCGGCGCGGTTGTCGTGAGGGATGGTGACGGCATACCGTCGGGCAGGGCCGTGATATGCGTGGTATGCGTGGTGACAGGGGTGGTGAGATGGGCAGCGAACTGGTTCGGATTCCCTTCGATGGGCGGCAGATCGACATCGAGTATCAATGGCTGAGACCCGGGCGCGAACGGCGCCCGCTGGTGGTGTTCCTGCACGAAGGCCTGGGCTCGGTCAGCATGTGGCGCGATTTTCCGCGCCAGTTCTGCGAGGCCGGCGACTTCCGGGGCCTGTTTTTTTCGCGCTACGGCTACGGGCGCTCCACGCCACGGCCGCATGACGAGCAATGGGGAGTCGATTTCATGCATCGCCAGGCCCGCGAGGCGCTGCCGGTGTTGTTCGAGACGCTTGGCGTCGGCCCCGGCCGCCAGCACGGCAGGCCCTGGCTGATGGGCCACAGCGATGGCGGATCGATCGCGCTGATCTACGCGGCGAGCTTTCCCGATGCGGCGGATGGCCTGACGGTGCTGGCGCCGCATATCTTCGTCGAAGACCTCTCGGTGCGCAGCATTGCCACCACGCGCGAGACCTACCTGAACACCGACCTGCGCGCGCGGCTGGCGCGCCACCACGGCGATGTGGATTCGGCGTTCTGGGGCTGGAACGATATCTGGCTCAACCCGGACTTTCGCCACTTTGACCTGCGCCCGCTGCTGGACGGCGTCCGCTGCCCGGTACTGGCCGTGCAGGGCGAGGACGACGAGTACGGCACCATGGCCCAGATCGAGGGTATCCAGCGATATGCCCCGCAAACCGTACTGCTTAAACTCGCGCGCTGTGGGCATTCGCCGCACCGCGACCAGGCGGGCGCATTGACGGCTGCGACCGCGGCGTTTATAACGGCGAATACTTCAATCCTAAAATAATTGGCGGCGACAGCCGGGCCGGCACCGGTCCGGTGCGCGCGGCGCCACCGGCTTCAGACCACCAGGAGGAGAATCCATGCATCGCAATGCATTGCGCAGGCTGCTACACGCTCGTCGTCTGTCTGTCGTCACGCTGGCCGCCAGCGCGCTGCTGGCCGCCGGCAGCGCCGCCGTGGCCCAGACCGCGCCGGCCGCCCCGGCAGCCGGTGGCAAGGTCAAGGTCGGCTTCATGCTGCCGTACACGGGCACCTATGCGGCGCTGGGCACCGCCATCGAGAACGGCTTTCGCATGTATGTGCAGCAGCAGGGTGGCAAGCTGGGCGGGCGCGACGTGGAGTACTTCAAGGTGGACGATGAATCGGACCCCGCCAAGGCCCCGGAAAACGCCACCAAGCTGATCCGGCGCGACCAGGTGGATGTTGTGGTCGGCACCGTGCACTCGGGCGTGCAGATGGGCATCGTCAAGGTGGCGAAGGAAAACAACACGCTGCTGATCATCCCGAATGCGGGCGTGGACGAAGCCACCGGCCCGCTGTGCGGCCCGAATATCTTCCGTTCGTCGTTCTCGAACTGGCAGCCGGGCTATGCCATGGGCCACGTGCTGGCCGAACGCGGCATGAAGAAGGTGGTCACGCTGACCTGGAAATACGCGGCCGGCGAGCAGTCGGTCAAGGGTTTCAAGGAGGCCTTCGAGGCCAAGGGCGGCAAGGTGGTCAAGGAACTGAGCCTGCCATTCCCGAACGTCGAGTTCCAGGCGCTGATTACCGAGGTGGCGTCGCTGAAGCCGGACGCGGTGTTCGTGTTCTTTGCTGGCGGCGGCGCGGTCAAGTTCGTGAAGGACTGGCAGGCCGCCGGCCTGAAGGACAAGATTCCGCTGTACGGCTCGGGCTTCCTGACCGACGGCACGCTGGAAGCGCAGGGCGCGGCCGCCCAGGGGCTGGAGACCACGCTGCACTATGCCGACGGCCTGAGCAACGCGCGTGACAAGTCCTTCCGCCTGGACTACGCCAAGACCTACAAGCTGCAGCCGGACGTCTATGCGGTGCAGGGCTACGACGCCGCGCAGCTGCTGGCTGCCGGTGCGAACGCGGTCAAGGGCGACATGACCCGCAAGCCGGACATCATCAAGGCCATGGAGACGGCCAGGGTGGACAGCCCGCGCGGTGCGTTCACGTTGTCGAAGGCGCACAACCCGGTGCAGGACTTCTACCTGCGCAAGGTGGACGGCCGCGAGAACAAGGTCAGCACCGTGGCGGTGAAGGCGCTGGCCGACCCGGCGCGCGGCTGCCGCCTCTGATCCGGCCCATCCACAGGACCCGCGGAACCTCCGAGGCCCCCAGGACCCACCAGACGGCAGCGCCGGCTTCACGATGGACATTGTTTCCTTCCTTATCCAGTGCCTGAACAGCGTGCAGTACGGCCTGCTGCTGTTCCTGGTGGCCAGCGGGCTGACGCTGATCTTCGGCATCATGGGTGTGATCAACCTGGCCCACGGCAGTTTCTACATGCTGGGGGCCTACCTGGCGTTCACGCTGGCCAGCCTGACGGGCAACCTGTTTATCGCGCTGCCGCTGGGCATCGTGCTGGCCGTGCTGTTCGGCTACCTGCTCGAATGGGCGTTCTTCAGCTACCTGTACCAGCGCGACCACCTGCAGCAGGTGCTGATGACCTACGGGCTGATCCTGGTCTTCGAGGAACTGCGCAGCATCCTGGTGGGCGATGACGTCCACGGCGTGCCCGTGCCGGCGCTGCTGGACGGTGCGCTGCCGATCGGCAACGACATGACCTATCCGGTCTACCGGCTGTTCATCTCGGCGGTGTGCCTGCTGGTGGCCGGGGCGATGTACTACGTGATCCGCCGTACGCGGGTGGGCATGATGATCCGCGCGGGCGCCACCAATCGCGAAATGGTGCAATCGCTCGGCATCAACGTCACCGTGCTGTACCGCTTCGTGTTCGCGCTGGGCGTGGCGCTGGCGGTGCTGGCGGGGATGATTGCCTCGCCGGTGTCGTCGGTGTATCCGGGCATGGGGGGCCAGGTGCTGATCATCTGCTTCGTGGTGGTCGTGATTGGCGGGATCGGGTCGGTCAAGGGCGCGCTGGTGGCGTCGCTGCTGATCGGCTTTGTGGATACGTTCGGCAAGGTGTTCTGGCAGGATGCAGCCGGCGTGCTGGTGTACCTGCTGATGGCCGTGATCCTGCTGTGGAAGCCGCAAGGGCTGTTCCGCGCGGGTTGAGCAGGGAAGGGACATGCAAACCGATATCTCGACAACCGGGCCCCAGGACGTACGGCGCCCCGCGTGGCTGGCGGCCACGGGCTGGATCATCGCGCTGGCCGTGCTGTGCGCCGTGCCGCTGCTGCTGACCGCCGACAGCCACAAGTACTACATCGAGCTGCTCAGCAAGGTGATGATCATGGCGATCTTCGCGCTGTCGCTGCAGCTGCTGATTGGCTACACGGGCCTGGTCAGCCTGGGGCACGCGGCGTACTTTGCCATGGCGGCGTATGCCACGGCCATGCTGGCGCCCGAGAGCGGCGCGGGCAACGGCTGGCTGCTGATGCTGGGCGCGGTGGGCGCCGCGGGCCTGCTGGCGCTGGTGGTGGGCGCGATGGTGCTGCGTACGCGCGGCATCTACTTCATCATGGTCACGCTGGCCTTTGCGCAGATGGTGTATTTCGTGTTCCACGATACAAAGATCGCTGGTGGCAGCGATGGCACCTATATCTACTTCCGGCCCGAATTCGGCCTGTTCTCGGAACTGCCGCTTACGGTGAACGAGCCGGTGCAGTTCTACTGGCTCGTGCTGGCGGCGCTGGTGCTGACGGTGGCCCTGCTGGCGTTGCTGCTGCGCTCGCGCTTTGGTCACGCGCTGGTCGGCATCCGCCATAACGAGCAACGCATGCGCGCGGCCGGCTTTGGCACGTATCGCTACCAGTTGGGGGCCTTTGTGGCCGGCGGCATGCTGGCCGGGCTGGCGGGCTTTCTCTATGCGATCCAGTTCGGCTTCGTGAACCCCGAGATCGCGTCGTGGCACCAGTCGGGCAATGCCATGCTGATGGTGATCCTGGGCGGCGTGGGCAGCCTGGCCGGCGCGGTGCTGGGCGCGTTCTCGTTCGTGCTGCTGGCCGAGTGGTTCGGCACCCTGACCAGGCATTGGCAACTGCTGATGGGCGGTTTCATCATCGTCGCGGTGGCGCTGTTGCCGCGCGGGCTGGTGAGCGTGCCGGCGGTGCTGCGGCAACGTTCGCCGCGCCGGGCGCGCCGCCATGTGGGGGCCGCCGACCCGAACGCGCAAAGCCGGGAGGCCGCATGAACCAGCCCACATCGGCACCGGTGATGCAGGCCGACATGCTGTCGCGCCGCTTTGGCGGCCTGACCGCAGTCAACCAGGTGGACCTGTCGCTGCACCTCAATGAAATCCATGCCGTGATCGGCACCAACGGCGCGGGCAAGTCGACGCTGATCAACCTGTTGTCAGGCGAACTGCCGCCGTCGGAAGGCCAGCTCTATCTGCAGGGGCACGAGGTCACCGGCTGGGCGCAGCCGAAACTGGCGCGCCACGGGGTGGGGCGCAGCTACCAGCGCAACAATATCTTCCTGCCGCTGACCGTGCGCGAGAACTGCCGGCTGGCGGCGCAATCGCGCGCCCAGCGCGCATGGCGGCTGTGGGAGTCGGCGCAGGGCTGCCGCACCAGCCGGGCGCTGGCCGATGAAGCGCTGGAGCGCGCCGGACTGGAGCAGCATGCGGGCCGCGTTGCCAGCGAACTGGCCCACGGGCAGAAGCGCCAGCTTGAAGTGGCGATGTGCCTGGCTACCGAGCCGGTGGCGCTGCTGCTGGACGAACCGCTGGCCGGCATGGGCGCCGAGGAATCGGCCCGCATGCTCGACCTGCTGCGCGGACTGCGCGAAGGGCATGCGATCCTGCTGGTCGAACACGATATGGAGGCTGTGTTCGCCGTGGCCGACCGTATCACGGTGATGGTCAACGGCACGGTCATTGCCTCGGGCGATCCGGCCAGCATCCGCGCGAACCGCGAGGTGCAACTGGCCTACCTGGGCGAGGAGGACGGGGCGGGGCAGAAGCAGGAGGCCGGCGCATGAGCACCAATGCCATCATCGACGCCAACGGCATCAACGCCTGGTACGGATCGAGCCATGTGCTGCGCGGCATCGACTTCCACGTCAATGCGGGGGAAACCGTCGGGCTGCTGGGGCGCAATGGCATGGGCAAGAGCACGCTGCTGCGTACGCTGCTGGGTCATGTCCGGGAACGCGCCGGCACCATCCGCGTGGCGGGCCGCGAGATGTCGCGCGCCCGGCCGCACGAGGTGGCCCGGCTTGGCGTCGCCTATGTGCCAGAAGGACGTGGCATTTTTCCGAATCTGAGCGTGCGCGAAAACCTGGTGATGGCCGCGCGGCCGGGCTGCGACGGCCGCAAGGACTGGGACGAGGCCCGCGTGCTGGACCTGTTTCCGCGGCTCAAGGAACGGCTATCGCATGGTGGGCAGCAACTGTCAGGCGGCGAGCAGCAGATGTTGTCGATTGGCCGGGCGCTGATGACCAACCCGGACTGTCTGATCCTTGACGAGGCCACCGAGGGGCTGGCGCCCCGTATCGTGCATGAGATCTGGAACGTGATTGCCACCGTGCGCGGCACCGGCATTGCATCGATCGTGGTGGATCGCAACTACCGCGCCGTACTGGCGCATGCAGATCGCGTGGTCGTGCTCGAAAAAGGCCAGGTGGTGATGGCCGGGCCGGCCGCCAAGCTGGCGGCCACGCCGGCGGCGCTGGATCGTTATCTTGGCGTCTGACGCCCGTTTGAAAAAAGTAACGTATCAGACATTCGATGTCGTGCCCTCGCAACGGCCCGACCGTGGGTGAACCGACCGTTGCGGCATTGGCGGGGCTTGACCATGCCCGGCTTCTTTCCCATGCTTGATCCGTCATGCCCGACGACGTCGGCATTTCCACAGTGGTCGCCGCACGACACTTCATCTAGAATGCGCGCGTTTGTGCAACGCAATAGAAACTGAGAAGGCCCACACGCCCCATCGGGGACCGGAGCCGCAAGCGTGAGAGAAATCGTGCCTGATAAAGCACTTTGGAGGGACTGTCCATCTGGCACCACGCCGGGACAGCCAAAGGCAGGCGCGGGAGGCGCGAGCCGGTTCACCTGACCCAATTCCATGACCCAGTCCGCAACCACCAGTCATTATTTCGTCGAAAGCCCGAGCACCCGTGCGCTCGTGATCGGCGCGATCGGCGTCGTCTTTGGCGACATCGGTACCAGCCCCCTGTATTCGCTGAAGGAGTGTTTCAGCAAGGACCACGGCATCCCGTTCAGCCCCGAAGCGGTGCTGGGCATCATTTCGCTGCTGTTCTGGGCCATGATCGTCGTCGTTTCCATCAAGTACGTGCTCTTCGTGATGCGCGCCGACAACAACGGCGAAGGCGGGGTGCTGGCGCTGATGGCGCTGGCATTGCGTACCGCCGCGCCGCGGTCGCGCATGGCCCGGCTGATCATGATGTCGGCCATTTTCGGGGCCTGCATGTTCTATGGCGATGCCGTGATCACGCCGGCCATCTCGGTGCTGTCGGCCGTGGAGGGCCTGGAGATTGCCGCGCCGGCGCTGTCGCATTTCGTGATCCCGATCACGCTGTCCATCCTGTGCGTGCTGTTCTTTATCCAGCGCCATGGCACCAGCGCGGTGGGCAAGCTGTTCGGGCCGATCATGGTGGTGTGGTTCCTGGCGCTGGGCGGGCTGGGCATCTTCAACCTGGTGCAGGCACCGGACATCCTCAAGGCCGTCAACCCCTGGTACGGCATCTCGTTCCTGATCGAACACTCGCTGCTGGCGTTTATCGTGCTGGGCAGCGTGTTCCTGGTGCTGACCGGCGCCGAGGCGCTGTACATCGACATGGGCCATTTCGGCGCCAAGCCAATCCGCTACGGCTGGTTCGCGCTGGTGATGCCCTGCCTGATGCTGAACTACTTCGGCCAGGGCGCGCTGCTGCTGGTCAACCCGCAAGCCATCGAGAACCCGTTCTTCCTGATGGTGCCGGACATGCTGCAGCTGCCGATGGTGCTGCTGGCCACCGCCGCCACTGTGATCGCGTCGCAGGCCGTGATCTCGGGGGCGTTCTCGCTGACCAGCCAGGCCATCCAGCTGGGCTTCCTGCCGCGCATGCGCATCCTGTACACGTCGGCGGCGGAAATCGGCCAGATCTACCTGCCCGTGATCAACTGGGCGCTGCTGGTGCTGGTGATTGCCGTGGTGCTGTCGTTCCGCAAGTCAGAGAACCTGGCCGCCGCCTACGGCATTGCCGTGACCACCACGATGCTGATCACGACGTTCCTGGCGGTCATCGTCATGCGCCGGTTCTGGAAGTGGAACCGGGTGCTGGTGACGCTGCTTGGCGCGTCGTTCCTGATCGTCGACCTGTCGTTCTTTGCGGCCAACCTGCTCAAGGTGGCCGAGGGCGGCTGGTTCCCGCTGCTGATGGGCAGCACCGCGTTCTTCCTGCTGATGACCTGGCACAGCGGCCGCAAGCTGCTGCGGGCGCGCAGCCTTGAAGACGGCATTCCGCTGGAGCCGTTTATCGCAGGCCTGCTGGCGCATCCGCCGCATCGCGTGGAAGGTACGGCCGTGTTCCTGACCGGCAGTACCGAATCGGTGCCGGTGTCGCTGCTACACAACCTCAAGCACAACCGGGTGCTGCACGAGCGCGTGGTGTTCCTGAGCTTCGTGACGCGCGATATTCCGTACGTGGACGACGATCACCGCCTGACCTGCAAGGACCTGGGCGGCGGTGTATTCATCCTGGCGTCCGAGTACGGCTTCAAGGAAACGCCGGACGTACAGCGCGTGCTTGATCTGGCGCAGCGCAAGCTCGACATGCATTTCGAACTGATGGAAACGTCATTCTTCATCGCACGCGAGACGGTGATCCCGTCAAAGCTGCCGGGTATGTCGATGTGGCGTGAAAGGCTCTTTGCCTGGATGCATCAGAACGGCGCCAAGCCGTCGGACTTCTTCTCGATCCCGGCCAACCGTGTGGTGGAACTGGGCACGAAGGTGGAAATCTGACCCCGTTCGCTGACTGAACCGCCATGAAAAACGCCCCGCATCAAGCGGGGCGTTTCACATTCTGCCGTGCGGTGCCGGGGGGGCGCTGGCTCAGCGCTTCAGCTTGGCAAAGGCCGCGGCCATGGCGCCTTGCTGTTCCGACTCGCGGCGGTTGTTGCCGCCAGCGCCACGATTGCCACCGCCGTTGCGCTGGCCGCGATCGGCAGGACGGTCGCCACCGCCGGTACGCGGCGCCTGCTGGCCGGGCTCGTCGTCCAGGCGCATCGTCAGGCCGATACGGTTGCGCTTGACGTCCACTTCCATGACCTTGACCTTGACGATCTGGCCCGCCTTGACCACTTCGTGCGCGTCCTTGACGAACTTTGTCGACAGCGCCGAAATGTGGACCAGGCCGTCCTGATGCACGCCAATGTCGACGAACGCACCGAAGGCCGCCACGTTGGTGACCACGCCTTCCAGGATCATGCCCGGCTGCAGGTCCTTCACGTCTTCCACGCCTTCCTGGAAGGTGGCGGTCTTGAACTCGGGGCGCGGGTCGCGGCCCGGCTTTTCCAGTTCGGTCAGGATGTCGCGCACGGTGGGCAGGCCGAACTTGTCGTCGGCAAACTGCTGCGGCGACAGGCCGCGCAGGCTTTCGCGGTTGCCCATCACGTCGGGCAGGCCCTTCTTGATGTGGTCCAGGATCTTCTGCACCACCGGATAGGCTTCCGGGTGGACCGACGAGCGGTCCAGCGGGTTGTCGCCGGTGTTGATGCGCAGGAAGCCGGCGGCCTGCTCGAACGTCTTGTCCCCCAGGCGCGGCACCTTTTTCAGCGATTCGCGATTGTTGAACGCGCCGTTGGCATCCCGGAAATCGACGATATTGCGCGCCAGCACCGAGTTCAGGCCCGAAACGCGTGCCAGCAGCGGGGCGGATGCCGTGTTCACGTCCACGCCCACGGCGTTCACGCAGTCTTCCACCACGGCGTCCAGCGCGCGGGCCAGCTCGCGCTGGTTCACGTCGTGCTGGTACTGGCCCACGCCGATCGACTTGGGATCGATCTTGACCAGTTCGGCCAGCGGGTCCTGCAGGCGGCGGGCAATCGACACCGCGCCACGTAGCGAAACGTCCAGTTCCGGGAATTCCTTGGCGGCCAGTTCCGACGCCGAGTACACCGACGCGCCGGCTTCGCTGACCACGATCTTGGTCAGCTTCAATTCCGGGGCGCCCTTCATCAGGTCCTGCACGAGCTTGTCGGTCTCGCGGCTGGCCGTGCCGTTGCCGATGGAGCAGAGCGCCACGTTGTGCTGCTTCGCCAGGCGGGCCAGCGTAGCCAGCGAACCGGTCCAGTCACGGCGCGGTTCATGCGGATAGATCGTGGCCGTATCGAGCAGCTTGCCCGTACTGTCCACCACGGCGATCTTGCAGCCGGTGCGGATGCCGGGGTCGATACCCATCACGGACTTGGGGCCGGCCGGTGCGGCCAGCAGCAGTTCGTGCAGATTGCGGCCAAATACCTTGATGGCCTCGCCCTCGGCGGTTTCGCGCAGCTGGGTCAGCAGTTCGGTTTCCAGATGCGGCTGCACCTTGACGCGCCAGCACCAGCGGCACACGTCGGACAGCCATTTGTCGGCCGGACGGTTGCGGTTCTCGATGCCGACATGGCGCGCGATCATGCCTTCGCACGGGTGCGGCACCATGGCGTCCTGTTCGTCGCCCAGGCCCAGCTTGACCAGCAGCACGCCGGCATTGCGGCCGCGGAACAGCGCCAGCGCCCGGTGCGACGGCACGGTGCGGATGGTCTCGCTGTACTGGTAGTAGTCGCGGAACTTCTCTTCCTCGGCGGTTTCCTTGCCTTCCATGACCGTGGACGACACCACGCCGTTGTTCCACAGGTGGTCGCGCAGCTTGCCCAGCAGGTCGGCTGTTTCGCCAAATTGTTCGGACAGGATGTCGCGCGCGCCGTCCAGCGCGGCCTTCGCATCGGGCACGCCGCCGTCGGCGGTGGGGTTGCCGTTGACGTACTTGGCAGCCTCGGCCTGCGGGTCAAGCGTGGGGTCGGCCAGCAGTGCCTGGGCCAGCGGCTCCAGGCCGCATTCGCGGGCGATCTGGGCGCGCGTGCGACGCTTGGGCTTGTAGGGCAGGTACAGGTCTTCCAGCGTCTGCTTGGTCTCGGCACCCTCGATGGCTGCGCGCAGTTCGTCGGTGAGCTTGCCCTGTTCCTCGATCGACGCCAGGATCGTGGCGCGGCGGTCTTCCATGTCGCGCAGGTAGAGCAGGCGTTCTTCCAGCGTACGCAGTTGCGTATCGTCCAGGTTGCCCGTCACTTCCTTGCGGTAGCGGGCGATAAACGGCACTGTGGAACCTTCATCCAACAGGTCGACGGCAGCCGCCACCTGGCGCGGTTGCACGGACAGTTCGGCCGCGATCAGCGACACAATCTTTTGCAGGACGGAAGCAGGCAGATTGGACATCGAGAAAACGAGTCAGTCGAAAGCGGGGCATTGTGCCACAAGCGCGGCGCGCTTCCGGTGACGGGAAGACACCTTTTACATCGTCTTTTCGACGGCTTGCGCGGGTGGCGCCTGCACGGCACCCGGCGGCCGGTTCGTGCCGCGGTCCGAGGGCTCCCCGGATGCTAGAATCGCGGCATGATCGTCAAGCCCCTTCCGGCCGTCATGGCTCGCCCGGTTTCCATTTCCGCTCCCCCGATTGCCACGCTCGCGCTGGCCGCGCTGCTGCTGGCGGCGCCGCTGGGCGCCGCGCACGCGCAGGCGTCGGCACCCGCTGCCGCTCCCACGTCCGCGCCCGCATCGGTACCCATCCCGCCGGACCCTGGCAAGCCGCGCGATTTCGAGGCCGAGCGCAAGGCCATCGGCGATTCGCGCGCCTGGACCAACTACCGGTTCGCGGTGGCCGAGCGGGCGTGCTACAGCAAGTTCCTGGTCACCAGCTGCATCGAGAAGGCCCAGGACGTGCAGCGCGAGGAACTGCACGTGCTGCGCGCCAGGGACCTGGAAGTTGGCGATGCCGAGCGCGCCTACAAGGCGGCCACGCGCGATCGCGAGCAGGCGCTGCGCCGCGCCGAATACGAGGCCGGCCAGCCGGGCCGGGCGGCCAACGAGCAGGCCAGCCGCGAGGCATTCGATCGCAAGCAGCAGGAACAGGCGCTGCGCGATGCGCAGGCCACCGGGCAGGCGCCCCAGCGCGCGGCCAACGCCGAGGCGTACCAGAAGAAGCAGGACGACTACAACGCGCGCATGAAGGAAGCCCAGCAGAAGGGCGCCGAAAGCGCGCGTCAGCGACAGGAAAACGTCAAGACTTACGAGCAGAAGCAGGCAGACGCCGCACAGCGCCAGAAAGACCTGGACGAGCGGCGCGCACGTGCCGAGGAGAAGCAGAAGCAGGGCGGCCAGAATTCGGCGCCGAGCCCGTTCGGTTTCTGATTCGTTGGCAGGGTCGGGCGGGGCCGCTGGCTGCCGCCATGGAGTACGAAGGCGCACCATGGATGAAAATCTCAACACGCTGGCGCGGCAGATCATCGAGTTGCAGATCGAACACCGCGACCTCGATTTCCTGATCGACCGGTTATCCGCCGATCCCGCCCACGACGAACTGCAGTTGCGCCGGCTGAAGAAGCGCCGGCTCAAGCTCAAGGATGCGATCACCTTGCTGCAGCTGCACCTGGAACCCGATGTCCCTGCGTGACCGTGTCTTGCCCGGTCGTGCCCTGACGGTCGCCCCGATGGCGCGCTGGCCTGGCGACCCGGCCCACTGAAGCGCGCCCCAAGCACCAGACATTTCCCGTGGCAGGCCAGCCGGCCGCGGGTACCGAAGAAAGCCCCACCTTGCCAGATCCCACCGACGACCTTCTGTCCGACGCCGCCGCGGCGCCAGACGCACACGAACCCGCCAAATCGCTGGGCGACGCCGTGGCCGCGGCATCGGCCAGCCAGGCGGCCTCGCAAGCGGCCCAACTGTCGCAGATGTTTGCCGAGACCGGCACACTGGCCACGGCGATTCCCGGCTATCGTCCGCGCGCTTCGCAGCAGAAGATGGCCGAGGCCGTGGCCAACGCCATCGCGCAGAACGACACGGTGATCGTCGAAGCGGGCACCGGCACCGGCAAGACCTTTGCCTATCTTGTGCCGGCCATGCTCTGGGGTGGCAAGGTCATCCTGTCCACCGGCACCAAGAACCTGCAGGACCAGCTGTTCCTGCGCGACATTCCCACGGTGCGCCATGCGCTGAACGTGCCCGTATCGGTGTCGCTGCTCAAGGGCCGCGCCAACTACCTGTGCCACTACCACCTGGAGCGTGCGCAGGCCAACGGGCGCCTCGCTTCCAAGCAGGATGCGGCGTGGTTGCGCGACATCGGCAAGTTTGCCAAGACGACGGCCACCGGCGACAAGGCCGAACTGGCGGCCGTGCCCGAGAATGCGCCGGTCTGGCAACTGGTGACGTCCACGCGGGACAACTGTCTGGGCAGCGAATGCCCGAACTACAAGGAATGCTTCGTCATGCGCGCCCGCAAGGAGGCGCAGCAGGCCGACGTGGTGGTGGTGAACCATCACCTGTTCTTTGCCGATGTGGTGCTGCGCGATACCGGCATGGCCGAGCTGCTGCCCGCCGCCAACACCGTGATCTTCGACGAAGCCCACCAGCTGCCCGAAACCGCGACGCTGTTCTTCGGCGATACGCTGTCCACCAGCCAGTTGCTGGAGCTGGCGCGCGATACCGTGGCCGAAGGGCTGTCCCACGCCCGCGACGCGGTGGACTGGGTGGCGCTGGGCGCGCCGCTGGAGCGCGCCGCGCGCGACCTGCGCCTGGCGTTCGGCCGCGACAACGTGCGCATGGCGATGGGGCAGATCGATGCCGATCCGCGTACCGCCGAGCCGTTCTACGAAACGCTCGATGCGCTGGAAGAAGCGCTGTCGGGGTTTGTCGAGGCGCTGGAATCGCAGGCAGAGCGTGCTGAAACGCTGGAGCAATGCCACCGCCGGGCCGTGGAACTGGCGAACAAGCTGGAGGTATGGCGCGACGACCGCGCCGCCGCACCGCCGCCTGCCGAGGCCTCAGCCCCGTCCGATGCATCGGATACCGAGGGCGGCACGGAAACGCCGCCACCGCCCGCGCCGGCCCAGTTGGGCCCGGACACCGTGCGCTGGGTGGAGGTGTTCTCGCACACCGTGCAGCTGCATCGCACGCCGTTGTCGATTGCACCGATCTTCACGCGGCAGCGCGAGGGCCAGCCACGCGCATGGGTCTTCACCTCGGCCACGCTGTCGGTGAAAGGCAATTTCGCCCACTACGCGGCCCAGCTTGGGCTGAACAAGGATCAGTCGCTGACGCTGCCCAGTCCGTTCGACTACGCGAAGCAGGGCCTGCTGTATGTGCCGCGCGATATGCCGCCACCCAATTCACCCCAGTTCACCGAAGCCGTGGTGGAAAAGGCGCTGCCTTTGATCGAGGCGGCTGGTGGCCGCACGTTCCTGCTCTGTACCACGCTGCGCGCGGTGCAGAAGGCGTCGGACATGCTGTATGACCTGTTTGCCGCACGGGGTATCAACCTGCCGCTGCTGGTGCAGGGGCAGGCCAGCCGAACCGAATTGCTCGACCGCTTCCGCCAGCTGGGCAACGCAGTGCTGGTCGGCAGCCAGAGTTTCTGGGAAGGTGTGGATGTGCGCGGCGAGGCGCTTTCGCTGGTCATCATCGACAAGCTGCCGTTTGCGCCGCCCGACGATCCGGTGCTGGCCGCCCGCATGGAGGTGCTGCAGAAGAAGGGCCTGAGCCCGTTTGCCGTCCACCAATTGCCGCACGCGGTCATCACGCTGAAGCAGGGTGCGGGCCGCCTGATCCGCTCGGAATCGGATCGCGGCGTGCTGGCGATCTGCGATACGCGGCTCGTGGAAAAACCCTATGGCCGGCAGATCTGGCAGAGCCTGCCGCCGTTCACGCGCACGCGCGAGGCAGACACCGTGGTCCGGTTCCTGGAAAGCCTGCGCAAGCCGGCCGGCGAGGAAGGTGCGGAGGGCGCGGAACAGGGCGACGGCGAATAGGAAAAACGCCAGAAAGCACCAGGAAGCGCCTGAGCAGCCCGGCCTGAAGGCGCAAAAAAGCCCGACGCAAGGTCGGGCTTTTTCATGCGGCGGTCAGACCGGGTGTCTTCAGAACACTTCCCACCAGGCCTTGTCCTTGCGGCGCTGTCCGTACTTGATGAAGTCGCTGTTCGGGTAGTTGCGTTCCATCACGCGGGCCGCGTCGTCGCGCAGGTCCTTCATGCCCAGTGAATCGTACGACCGAACCATGATGTACAGCGCTTCCTCGTTGGCCGGCGCGCCATCGTAGTCCTTGAGCGCCTGCTGCGCGCGGTTCACGGCAGCAAGGTAGGCACCACGGCGGTAGTAGTAGCGCGCGGCGTGCACTTCGTGCTGGGCCAGCGCATTGACGATGTACTGCATGCGCAGCGTGGCGTCCGGGGTGTACTTGCTTTCCGGATAGCGTGTGATCAGGGTCTGGAACGCGTCATAGGCCGCACGGGCAGCCTTGGGGTCGCGCTCGCTGAGATCCTGGCCCGAGAAGCGGCCCAGCCAGCCGAGGTTGTCGTTGAAGTTGATCAGGCCCTTGAGGTAGTAGGCGTAATCGATGTTCGGGTGGCTCGGGTGGAGCTGGATGAAGCGGTCCACGGCCGCCAGCGCGGCAGCGGTCTCGCCATCCTTGTAGTTGGCGTAGGCGGTATCGATCTGCGCCTGCTGTGCGTAGCGGCCAAACGGATAGCGGCCCTCGAGCTTTTCGTACAGCTTGACGGCGCGCGTGTAGTCGCCGCCATCGAGGGCATCCTTGGCTTCCGAATATAATTTGTTGGCCGACCAGCCGGCCGTTTCGTCAGGCTGGTCTCCCAGCAGGCCGCATGCCGATAGCATGACGCATCCGCCTGCGAGCAAAACCGCTCCAATTTTCGCGCGCCAGTTCGCGCGTTTGATGCTCTGCAATTGCATGGGCAACCTGTTCCGGATGAAAAAAAATAGCGCCAAGCATTATAGCCGAAGCCCCAAGACCGAAACCGGTCTGGAACGCCACACCGAAAAAGCCGACGTGACCGATGAGGAATCCGAAGACTTCGACGACCATTTCGAGGATGGCGACGAAGGGGAGTCGGCAGGTGAATTCAATGACGAGGTGCCTGCGACGGCGCCTGCCGCCCCTGACCTGGTGCCACTGTACCTTGAAGTCGATAGCGCAGCCCATGGCGAGCGGCTCGACAAATTGCTAGCACGCCACTTCAGCGAATTTTCGCGCAGCCGCATCCAGCAGTGGATCGAGGACGGCGCCGTGCGTGTGGACGGCGAGCCCAGCCGCGCCAAGGCATCGGTGCAGATGGGGCAGCAGATCGAGATCCACCCCCAGGCCGCCCCTGAGTCGATGGCCTTTACGGCTGAGGACGTGCCGCTGGACGTCGTGTACGAAGACGACGCACTGCTGGTCATCAACAAGCCGGCCGGGCTGGTGGTGCATCCGGCGGCGGGCAACTGGAGCGGCACGGTCCTCAATGGCCTGCTGCATCGCGACCCCCACGCTGCGCGCCTGCCGCGCGCCGGCATCGTGCATCGGCTCGACAAGGAAACTTCGGGCCTGATGGTGGTGGCGCGCACGCTGACGGCCCAGACCGACCTGGTGCGGCAACTGCAGGCCCGCACGGTCAAGCGCTCGTACATCGCGCTGGTCTGGGGCGAAACGCCCGACGAGGGCACCATCGATGCGCCGATCGGCCGCGATCCGCGCGAGCGCACGCGCATGGCGATCGTGCATACCAACAGCGGCAAGCCGTCGCGCACCCATTTCGAAACGCTCGGCACCGTGCCGCTTGGCCGCTCGAAGGTGTCGATGGTGATGTGCCAGCTGGAAACCGGTCGCACGCACCAGATCCGCGTGCATTTTGAGTCGATCGGCCATCCGCTGGTGGGAGATCCGGTCTACCACAAGGCCACGCAACGCGGCCAGCGCCCGGCCGTGCGCGTACCGCTGCCGGTGCCGTTCACGCGCCAGGCGCTGCATGCGTACCGGCTGGGGCTGATGCATCCGGTAACGGGCCGCAAGAAGTCGTGGGAAGCCGAGCCGCCCGAAGACCTGCAGGCGCTGATCGATGCGCTCGACTTTGACCGGTATGCGGAAGAGGACGACGAGGACGAGGGCGAGCCCGAATGGTACGAAGGGGAGGCCGACGACGATGACGACTGACCGGACGACCGCTGATCCGATGGCCGATGCCTCGGCCTGGATCGTCCCCGACTGGCCGGCGCCGGCGCGGGTGCGCGCGCTGTCCACCACGCGCATGGGCGGCGTCAGCGCGGGCCCGTACGGGCTGGCGGACGGCAGTGCAGGCGGACTCAACCTCGGGACGCATGTCGGCGACGACCCGGCCGCGGTGGCCGCCAATCGCGCCCGGCTGGCCAGCCATCTGCCGGCCATGCCGCACTGGCTGGAGCAGGTGCATGGTTGCGGCGTCGCCACCGCCGATGACGAGGGCGCTGGCGGCCACGTGCCGCGCGCCGACGCCAGCGTCAGTGCCACGGCGGGGCATGTGTGCGCGATCATGACGGCCGACTGCCTGCCTGTGCTGCTGTGCAATATGGCAGGCACGGTGGTGGGTGCCGCCCACGCCGGCTGGCGCGGGCTGTGCGACGGGGTGATCGAGGCCACGCTGGCACGCATGGCCGCGCGTGCCGGTGCGCCAGCGCAGTGGCTGGCGTGGCTTGGGCCGGCGATCGGCCCCAGTGCCTTCGAGGTGGGCGCCGAGGTGCGCGAAGCGTTCCTGCAGCAGGCGTTGCCCGACGAGCACGCGTCGGTGGCGGCGGCATTCGTGGCAGGCGCGCCGGGCAAATACTTGGCCGACCTGTATGCACTGGCACGCATCCGTCTGGCGCGCGCCGGCTGCATGCAGGTGTTCGGCGGAAATACCTGCACGGTCAGCGATGCCGGCCGGTTCTACTCCTATCGCCGCGACCGCACCACAGGCCGCATGGCGACGATGGTCTGGCTGGCTGACTAGGCCCCCGCGCCGCCATCGTCAGGAAGCCGCGCGGGCTGTGCCGTAGCGGCTTCCGACGATTCCCGGGGTTGTCTGACGTCCTGCGTTTCCCGGGCTTCCCGGTCTTCCCGGGCCTCCCGCGCCTTGCGCCGGCGCCGTCGTCCCGGCGTTCCCATGATGTACATGACGATCGACACCGGGGCCAGTCCGTACAGCAGGAACGTGGCAACGCCCGCGACGATGCTGGTCTCGGTAATGGCCATCATCAGGGCGACATAAAGCCAGCCAATTGCCACGATATACATCAGGCTTTCATCTTTCTCGAATATGGGGTGAACCGGCCCGGCAACCCGCGCCAGCATTACCGTCCGGTAGGTCGGGCTTCACTTATTCGGCCCCCGCATGGCAATGCCGATTTCCGCATTGACAGTCTCTCCATTGCAAGGCAACAATGCCTCGAAATGTATCGGAACCGAGGAACGATTCCAGGGTTTCGCCGGCAAGCATAGCGTAAGAGCCAAGCAGCCCTGGGCAGCTTGCGGACGCAACCCGGATACGGGGCGGGTCGGGAGACAGTTACCCCGAGCCCGTCATCCACTACGACAGGCAGAGAGACGATTACATCATGGCGACCGGCAAAGGTGCGGCAGCTTCCGGCAAGGAAGACAAGTCCCAACCGTTTCAATTTGCGCCGGGGCCATTCGATCCAGCTGCATGGCTGGAATGGTCCCGTCAGTGGGCACCTGAAACCAATGGCGAGATGCCGGCCGGTTTCCCGGCAGGTCTGGCCGGTGCGTTTCCTGGCGGCTTCCCCTCTGGCGATGCCTTCGCCAAGGCGTTCCAGCAGGCGTTTCCGAATGGCGGTGCGAACGGCGCGCCCCTGAAGATCGCGCCGGACCAGCTCGCGGGCATCCAGCAACGCTACCTGAAGGATTTTGCCGACCTTTGGCGCGAAATGGGCGAGGGCGCCATGACTGCCAACGGCAATCCGGCCGGCAACGGTAACGGCGGCGCCAGCGAACGGCTCTCCGATCGCCGCTTCGCCAGTCCTGCCTGGCGCAACAACGCGCCGTACCGCTATACCGCCGCGTTCTACCTGCTGACGGCGCGCGCCATGACCGAACTGGCCGATGCCGTGGAAGCCGATCCGAAGGTGCGCCAGCGCATCCGCTTCGCGGTGTCGCAATGGGTCGATGCGATGTCGCCGGCCAACTTCCTGGCTACCAATCCCGATGCCCAGCAGCGCCTGATCGAGTCGGGCGGCGAATCGCTGCGCAACGGCGTGCGCAACATGCTGGAAGACCTGCAGCGCGGCAAGATCTCGCAGACGGACGACAAGGCCTTCGAAGTGGGCCGCAATGTGGCCGTGACCGAAGGCGCCGTGGTCTACGAGAACGAATATTTCCAGCTGCTGCAGTACAAGCCGCTGACCGACAAGGTCTACGCGCGCCCGCTGTTGCTGGTGCCGCCGTGCATCAACAAGTTCTACATCCTGGACCTGCAGCCCGAAAGCTCGCTGGTGCGGCACGCCGTGGAGAACGGCCACACGGTCTTCCTGGTGTCGTGGCGCAATCCCGATGCCTCGATGGCCGAGCGCACCTGGGACGACTACATCGAGCACGCGGCCATTCGCGCGATCGAGGTGGCGCGCGATATCGGCGGGCAGGACCAGATCAACGTGCTGGGCTTCTGCGTGGGCGGCACCATCGTCTCGACGGCGCTGTCGGTGCTGGCCGCCCGTGGAGAACGGCCGGTGGCCAGCCTGACGCTGCTGACCACGCTGCTTGACTTCGCCGATACCGGCATCCTGGACGTATTCGTCGACGAATCGCACGTACAGCTGCGCGAGGCCACGCTGGGCGGCGCAGCCGGTGCGCCGTGCGGACTGCTGCGCGGCGTCGAACTGGCGAACACGTTCTCGTTCCTGCGACCGAACGACCTGGTCTGGAACTACGTGGTCGACAACTACCTCAAGGGCAATACGCCGGTACCGTTCGACCTGCTGTTCTGGAACGGCGACGCCACCAACCTGCCGGGCCCGTGGTACTGCTGGTACCTGCGCCACACCTACCTGCAGGACGAACTCAAGGTGCCGGGCAAGCTGACCGTCTGCAACGCGCCGGTGGACCTGGGCGCGATCGACGTGCCGACCTATATCTATGGATCGCGCGAAGACCATATCGTGCCGTGGATGGCCGCCTATGCATCGACCGCGCTGCTGAACAACAAGCTCCGTTTCGTGCTGGGTGCTTCCGGCCATATCGCTGGCGTCATCAATCCCCCGGCCAAGAAGAAGCGCAGCCACTGGACCAATGACGCGCTGCCCGAATCGGCCCACGAATGGCTGGCCGGTGCCCAGGAGCACCCGGGTAGCTGGTGGCCCGACTGGATGACCTGGCTGGGCAAGCAGGCAGGCCAGAAGCGCGCCGCGTCCGACACGCTGGGCAACGCCCATTACCAGCCTGTAGAACCGGCACCCGGCCGCTACGTGCGTCAGCGCGCCTGATTTTCATGCGGGCTGGCCGTTCCGGTCGGCCCGGTTTCGAACCGATCCGCGATTCGCTTTCTCGAAAGGACCTCAAATGACCGATATCGTCATTGTTTCCGCAGCCCGTACCGCAGTTGGCAAGTTCGGTGGCTCCCTGGCGAAGATTCCGGCGCCAGAGCTGGGCGCCCTCGTGATCAAGGCCGCGCTCGAGCGCGCCGGCGTGAAGCCGGACCAGGTGAGCGAAGTGATCATGGGCCAGGTGCTGACGGCTGCCGCGGGCCAGAACCCGGCACGCCAGGCATCGCGCAAGGCCGGCCTGCCTGACATGGTGCCCGCCATGACCATCAACAAGGTGTGCGGCTCGGGGCTGAAGGCCGTGATGCTGGCAGCCAACGCCATCATCGCGGGCGAAGCCGAGATCGTGGTGGCCGGTGGCATGGAAAACATGAGCGCCGCCCCGCACGTGCTGCCGGGCTCGCGCGACGGCTTCCGCATGGGCGACACCAAGCTGGTGGACTCGATGATCGTGGACGGCCTGTGGGACGTCTACAACCAGTACCACATGGGCATCACCGCGGAAAACGTCGCCAAGGAATATGGCATCACCCGCGAAGCCCAGGATGAATTCGCGGTGGCTTCGCAGAACAAGGCCGAGGCCGCCCAGAAGGCCGGCAAGTTCGACGAGGAAATCGTTCCCGTGCTGATTCCGCAGCGCAAGGGCGATCCGGTGGCCTTCAAGACCGACGAGTTCGTGCGCCAGGGCGCCACGCTGGACAGCATGGCCGGCCTGAAGCCTGCTTTCGACAAGGCCGGCACGGTCACGGCCGCCAATGCGTCGGGCCTGAACGACGGCGCCGCTGCCGTGGTGGTGATGTCGGCCGCCAAGGCCAAGGAACTGGGCCTCACGCCGCTGGCTACGATCAAGGCCTACGCCAACGCCGGTGTGGACCCGGCCGTGATGGGCATGGGCCCGGTGCCGGCCAGCAAGCGCTGCCTGTCGCGCGCCGGCTGGGAAGTCAAGGACCTGGACCTGATGGAGATTAACGAAGCCTTCGCCGCGCAGGCGCTGGCCGTTCACCAGCAGATGGGCTGGGACCAGTCGAAGATCAACGTGAACGGTGGCGCCATTGCCATCGGCCATCCGATCGGTGCATCGGGCTGCCGCATTCTGGTGACCCTGCTGCACGAAATGAAGCGTCGTGACGCGAAGAAGGGCCTGGCCTCGCTGTGTATCGGCGGCGGCATGGGCGTGGCGCTGGCAGTCGAGCGCTGATTGCAGGAGGAGTATGCCGGCGGCGCGTGCCGAGGAACGCCAGCCCGCCGGTTTCGGTACAGACCTGAGCATCGATAACAACGATCGAGCGAGCCAACTAGGAGTGGATATGACTCAGCGCATTGCATATGTGACCGGCGGCATGGGTGGCATTGGAACCGCGATTTGCCAGCGCCTGGCCAAGGACGGATTCAAGGTGGTGGCCGGCTGCGGCCCGAACTCGCCCCGCCGCGAGAAATGGCTCGAACAGCAACGCGCGCTCGGCTACGAGTTCGTGGCGTCCGAGGGCAACGTGGCCGACTGGGATTCGACCAAGACCGCTTTCGACAAGGTCAAGTCCGAAGTGGGCGAGGTTGACGTACTGGTCAACAACGCCGGCATCACGCGCGACGTGGTGTTCCGCAAGATGACGCGGGCCGACTGGGACGCCGTGATCGACACCAACCTGACGTCGCTGTTCAACGTGACCAAGCAGGTGATCGACGGCATGGCCGACCGTGGCTGGGGCCGGATCGTCAATATTTCGTCGGTGAACGGCCAGAAGGGTCAGTTCGGTCAGACCAACTATTCGACGGCCAAGGCCGGCCTGCATGGCTTCACGATGGCGCTGGCGCAGGAAATGGCCACCAAGGGCGTGACGGTGAACACCGTGTCGCCGGGCTATATCGCCACGGATATGGTCAAGTCCATCCGCCAGGACGTGCTGGACAAGATCGTCGGCACGATTCCGGTCAAGCGCCTGGGCGAGCCGGATGAAATTGCCTCGATCTGCGCCTGGCTGGCATCGGAAGAGTCGGGTTTTTCGACCGGTGCCGACTTCTCGCTGAACGGCGGCCTGCACATGGGCTGACGCCGGCGGCACGCGCTGGGGCGCCGCGTTGATGCGGCGCATCCAGCGCAGTGCACAAGCGGATTCCGGGGTCGGCAATCGGCTTGCGGAAACGGGCCGCCCGCGTGTTTATCTGGCACGCGGGCGGCCTTTCTTTTGTATACGCGACACTTTGCTGCGGGTTTTCCTTAAACACTGCCGTCTTTCCATAGTGCTTTCTTGAGCATAGAATCAGGGCAATGGCGCAACCGGCACCAAAGAGGAGCGCTCCTCACGGGTCTGGTCCGGTTGTATCTTGCGCGCCTGCGGCGCCGATCCCGCCCGGGACGGCGCGTCCATTGCGCACTGCACCGCATGCGGTGCAGCAGCGTTGCGACCAGGCGCAGCAGCGGATGCCAACCGCCGGCATCAGCGACGACAAAAGGATAGAGCACCGATGGCCACGACCAAGAAAGGCGCAGAGCGACTGATCAAGAAATATCCCAATCGCCGGCTCTACGATACGCAGACGAGCACCTACATCACGCTCGCGGACGTCAAGCAGCTGGTCATGGATACCGAGGAATTCAAGGTCGTCGATGCAAAGACGGGCGAGGAACTCACGCGCAGCATCCTCCTGCAGATCATCCTGGAAGAGGAAACGGGCGGCGTGCCGATGTTTTCGAGCGCCATGCTGTCGCAGATCATCCGTTTCTACGGCCATGCCATGCAGGGCATGATGGGTACCTACCTGGAAAAGAACATCCAGGCGTTCATCGATATCCAGAACAAGCTCGCCGAGAACTCGAAGGGTCTGTATTCGGGCGAGGCGTTCAGCCCGGACATGTGGTCGCAGTTCATGAACCTGCAAGGCCCGATGATGCAGGGGATGATGAGCAACTACATCGAGCAGAGCAAGAACCTGTTCGTGCAGATGCAGGAACAGATGCAGAACCAGGCCAAGAGCATGTTCGGCACGTTCCCGTTCAACCAGCCGGACAAGAAGTAAGCGGCCAGCCCCTCGCGCGCCGATCAAAGAAAGGCCCTGCACGACTGCAGGGCCTTTTTCGTTGTGCGGCGGCGACGAGATGTTGTGAATGTCTGGCGAATTGCCACATTGGTGATGCACTCCCAGTAAGGCGATGACCACGGCACGTCTTGTGTGGTCCAATCGGCCAAGCCCTGAGCACCGGGCACTCGCTGATCCTTATTTTTTCGCTGCACGATGGCATCGCAAGCGCGAGCGCGGGTAATGCGCGCTGCCATCGGGCCCGAACTGGAGGCACATCCATGTCCAGCCAAGCCGCTAGGTGGGGCCTTTCGCCCGACCATGTCGAATCGCCGAAATTCACGAATGTCTTCGAGTTCGCGCTCGGGGTGTACGGGCATGTCGCGCAGGTCCAGCGCGACGTCGGCACGTTGTCGGCGGCCCAGCAGGGCATCGAGGAGCGGATCGATGCCACGCGGGCGCAGATCGGGGCCGCCGAAGGGCGCCTTGGTGAGGGGATCGTCGAAACCGAGGCCCGGTTGAGCGACCGCATTCGCGAATCCGAGGCCCGAATGACCCGGGCGCTGGATGCGTCGGAGAGCAAATGGGAGTCGACCATCACCCGTGTGCTGCAAGAGATCGATGCCCGTTCCGAGGCGCGCTTTAGCCGGATGGAAGCCCGATTCGACGCGATCGACGCAAGATTCGAGGTCGTGGGCGCGAAGTTCGATGCCATCGACGCCCGTTTCGACCAGATGGACGCGCGGTTCGAGCAGATGGACGCCAGAATGGACAAGATGGACGACCGGTTCGACAAGATGGATATCCGGTTCGACAAGGTGGACGACCGGTTCGATAAATCCGACGCGAGGGTGGACAAGCTGGAAGAGAGCCTTGGAGATCGCATCCACTCCAGTAACGAACGGATTTCCGCCTTGAAAGACCGACTCAACAAGGTCTTCTGGGTGGCGTCGGGCGGGGGCATCGCCCTCGGTCTGGCCGTTGGCTGGAAGCCGATCATCGAGCGCGTGGGCGGTCTGGCTGGGCTGTGACGGTGCGGTTTCCGGCCCATTTGGTCGGGCCATGCGCCAACAACGGCCGCTCGGGGTAAAATCTCCGCCTTTCATGGCAAATGACGGCGCCCGGCAGGCTCGCCGGTTGCCTCTAGACCAGCGCGGCGCACCACCGGGGACGGTAGGGCGCGCCCAGATTCCCACATTCGCGGTGCCCCATGTCGTCTGAAACCAATCTGTCCAATCCTGCGCCGCAAGTCGGCTTTGTGTCACTTGGCTGCCCCAAGGCCCTGGTCGATTCCGAGCAGATCATCACGCAGCTGCGCGCCGAAGGCTATGCCATCAGTGGCACCTACGACGGTGCCGATCTTGTGGTGGTCAACACCTGCGGCTTTATCGACGAGGCGGTGCAGGAGAGCCTGGATGCCATCGGCGAGGCGTTGACGGAAAACGGCAAGGTCATCGTGACCGGCTGCCTGGGCGCCAAGAAAGACGCGGCGGGACACGATATCGTATCGTCGGTGCATCCCAAGGTGCTGGCCGTTACCGGCCCGCACGCCCTTGGTGAAGTCATGCAGGCTGTGCACACGCACCTGCCGAAGCCGCACGATCCGTTTACGGATCTGGTGCCGGCTGCGGGAATCAAGCTCACACCCAAGCACTATGCCTACCTGAAAATCTCGGAAGGCTGCAATCACCGCTGCTCGTTCTGCATCATTCCATCGATGCGCGGCGATCTGGTGTCCCGTCCGGTGGCCGAAGTGATGCTGGAAGCCGAAAACCTGTTCAAGGCCGGCGTGAAGGAACTGCTGGTGATCTCGCAGGACACCAGCGCCTACGGGGTGGACGTCAAGTACCGTACCGGGTTCTGGGCCGGCCGGCCGCTCAAGACCCGCATGACCGAGCTGGTGGCGGCGCTGGGCGAACTGGCTAGCCAGTACGGCGCCTGGGTGCGCCTGCACTATGTGTATCCGTACCCGCACGTCGACGAGATCATTCCGCTGATGAACCAGGGCAATGTGCTGCCGTATCTGGATGTGCCGCTCCAGCACGCGCACCCGGACGTGCTCAAGCGCATGAAGCGTCCGGCCAATGCCGAAAAGACCCTCGACCGCATCCGCGCCTGGCGCGAAATCTGCCCCGAACTGACCATCCGCAGCACGTTCATCGCCGGTTTCCCGGGCGAAACGGAAGCGGAATTCCAGACGCTGCTGGATTTCATTGCCGAAGCCGAACTCGACCGCGTGGGTTGCTTCGCCTATTCGCCGGTGGAGGGTGCAACGGCGAACGACCTGCCCGGCGCGCTGCCCGACGAAGTCCGTGAGGAGCGCCGGGCGCGTTTCATGGAAGTGGCCGAGGCGGTGTCGGCGCGCAGGCTTCAGCGCAAGGTGGGACAGACGCTGCGGGTGCTCGTCGACGAGGTGAACCAGGACGGCGGCATCGGTCGCTCTTCCGCCGATGCCCCGGAAATTGACGGGCTGGTTTATATCGATCCGGCTGCAAAGCCGTCGCAGCGTTTCAAGACTGGCGACTTCGTCAATGTGAAGATTACGGGCGCCGACGGCCACGACCTCTGGGGTGAAATCGCCTGATCCAGTGTGTCGGCTTCGGGGGCCGGAAGGCCGGGCTGCAAGTGTGCCTGTCCAGACAATTAGGTAAAAGTACGGTCGTTCGCTTTTGCTTGGCGAAGACTATACTGTGCGCCGCAACATAACGCATGGAGACGAAACATGACGCGTGAAGTGGTGGTTGTCAGCGGTGTGCGCACCGCAATCGGTACCTTTGGCGGCAGCCTGAAGGACCTGGCCCCGACCGAACTGGGAGCGCTGGTTGTGCGCGAAGCACTGGCCCGCGCCAACGTGTCCGGCGATGACGTCGGTCACGTCGTGTTCGGCAATGTCATCCAGACCGAGCCGAAAGACATGTACCTGGGCCGCGTGGCGGCCGTGAACGGCGGTGTGTCGATCAATGCGCCCGCGCTCACCGTGAACCGCCTGTGCGGCTCGGGTCTGCAGGCGATTGTCAGCGCCGCACAGACGATCCTGCTGGGCGATGCCGACGTCGCCATTGGCGGGGGTGCCGAAAGCATGAGCCGCGCCCCGTATCTGGCGCCGATGGCCCGTTGGGGCGCGCGCATGGGCGATGCCAAGCTGGTCGACATGATGCTGGGCGCGCTGCACGACCCGTTCCACACGATTCACATGGGTGTGACCGCCGAAAATGTCGCGAAGGAATACGACATTTCGCGCCAGCAGCAGGACGAAGCCGCGCTGGAATCGCACCGCCGGGCATCGGCCGCGATCAAGGCGGGTCACTTCAAGGACCAGATCGTTCCGGTCACGCTGAAGTCGCGCAAGGGCGACGTGGTCTTCGATACCGACGAACACGTGCGCCATGAAGCGACCATGGACGACATGACCAAGCTGAAGCCTGTTTTCGTCAAGGAAAACGGCACGGTCACGGCTGGCAACGCATCGGGCCTCAATGACGCCGCTGCGGCGGTGGTGCTGATGGAACGGGCGGAAGCCGAGCGTCGCGGGCTGAAGCCGCTGGCGCGACTGGTGTCCTATGGTCATGCCGGGGTGGACCCGAAGACGATGGGGATCGGTCCCGTACCCGCCACCAGGATTGCGCTCGAGCGTGCCGGACTGTCGGTCAAGGATCTGGACGTGATCGAGGCCAATGAAGCGTTCGCCGCACAGGCTTGCGCCGTGACCAAGGCCCTGGGCCTGGACCCCGCCAAGGTGAATCCGAACGGTTCGGGCATCTCGCTGGGCCATCCGATTGGCGCCACGGGCGCACTGATCACCGTGAAGGCGGTGCATGAGCTGCAGCGCGTTCAGGGTCGCTATGCACTGGTCACGATGTGCATTGGCGGCGGCCAGGGCATTGCCGCGATCTTCGAGCGCGTCTAACGTCACCTGCTCGTTATTGCCGAGAAAGCTGTCTTGTCCCGTCCTGTCCTGTCCCGCCTTCTGTATTCGATGATCGTCGCCATTTCGGTGGCATTGCCGGTGGCAACCATGGCGGCCGGGGACGATTTGTCGACAGGCAACGGGCAGGGCGACAGCTTGGGTATCAACGACGCTATCCGCGCGGGCGAAGCCCGGCGCGGGGCGTCGCTATCGACAGGGCAGGTACGCACGCTGTCGCCGCGCCAGGAGTACGCGCACTATCCGACGTACGTCGGCACGGTGGGCGACAAGCAGGTGCGCATGCGCATCGCGCCGAAGACCGATACGCGGGACAGCCTGCAGGGCGAATACCAGATCGGGGACGGCAAGGGTGTGCGGCTGCTTTCCGGGGAGTGGGAGAACGGTGCGTTCCTGATGGAAGAGTCCGACGATGGCACGCGTGTGTCCGGTAACTGGGAAGGCCAGATCGACCGGGATGGTGCGGTGCGCGGCACCTGGACCGATGCCTACAATCCGTCCATCGTTCTGCCGTTTTTCATTCGGCCGTTTGGCGGATACCTGGTGATTCCGCCGTTCGACATGAATTCCGGCAGCGGCATCACCTATGCGCCGCCTGCGCCGAAGTCCTCCATCTCGACTGGCAAGCCCCGTTAGTGCGCCGGCGCCACTTCGCGTGGCGAGCGCGGCATTTGCTGGTAAGCTCGGACGCCTGATCCGAATTTTCCAGGGAATCCGCCGTGTCTGCTTCCGACTCGTCACGCAACCCGCCTCGCCATATCCAGACCACTGCGGTCCAGCCCGACCTGGATATCGCGCCGGGTTTCGACTCCTTTTCCACGCCCACCTACCGCGGCTCGACAATCGTCTTCCGCAACCTTGCCGAACTGCGCGCCTACGGTGATCGCAGCAAGACTTACTGGCGCTACGGCCTGCACGCCACGCCCACCAGCGAGGCGCTGTGCCAGCAACTGGCGCAGATCGAAGGTGGCCGGCACACATTGCTGTTGCCCTCGGGCATGGGCGCCATCTCGCTGGTGTACTTTGCCCTGCTGCGAACCGGCGACGACGTGCTCGTACCCGACAATGTCTATGGCCCGAACCGCGACCACGGCGAATGGCTGGCGCGCGAATTCGGCGTGACGGTTCGGTACTACCATCCGTCGATTGGCGCGGGTATCGCTTCGCTGATCCAACCCAATACGCGACTGATCTGGATGGAGGCGCCTGGCTCGGTGACGATGGAGGTGCCGGACAGCGATGCCATCGTCTCGGCCGCGCGTGCGCATGGTGTGCTGACCGCCATCGACAACACGTGGTCGGCCGGCGTTTATTTCAAGCCTTTCGAGAAGGGCATCGATATCTCGGTGCAGGCGTTGACGAAGTACCAGTCCGGGGGCAGCGACGTGCTGATGGGCGCAGTCATCACGCAGGACGACAAGGTGCATGACCGTCTCAAGCGTACCCGCATGATCATGGGGTGGGGCGTGTCGGCAGACGATTGCTTCCTGGTGCTGCGCGGATTGGCCAGCATGCCGGTGCGCCTGGCCGCGCACGACCGTGCGGCACGTGAAGTTGCCGAATGGCTCAAGCAGCGCCCGGAGGTGACTCGCGTCCTGCATCCGGCACTGACCGACTGCCCCGGGCACGCGGAATGGTCGCGCGATTTTTCCGGCGCCAGCGGGCTGTTTTCGATCATCCTGCATAGTCGCTTTTCGCGCGAACAGGTCGATGCATTTGTCGAGGCCCTGAAGTTGTTTGCGATCGGCTGGTCCTGGGGCGGCGCGCATAGCCTGGCCGTGCCGTATCACGTCGATACGATGCGTCCGGCGGGCACCTGGCCGCCGGAGGGCTGGATCAACGCCGGGGAGCTGGTGCGCCTGTACATTGGACTGGAAGATTCGCGCGACCTGATCGGCGATCTGAAGCAGGCAATGGAGATAACCCTGCGCTAACCGCCGGCGTCCAGCAGCAAAAAGCCCCGCCAGAGATGAGCGGGGCTTTTTGTTTGCAGCCGGGCCGATACGGCCGTTGCAAGCGGGTCAGGATACGTCTGCCTTGCGCATCGTTGCCTGCGGTGCAGCCTGCGCCGTGGCACCACGTGGTGCCCAAACCGATTCTGCGGGACCATTCTGCGCGCGGCGCTGGGTGACCCGGGCCAGTGCGATGTAGCCGACTGCCATGGAAATGGCGCCAATGTCGAAGCCGGCGATGACCCAGCGGCCGTGGAGTGCGGCGGCAAACAGGTGGTCGCCCGTCAGGACCCAGTTCGAGAACGGCACGGCCAGGGTCGCCAGTGCGGCCACGTAGAGCAGTTCCACGGCGGCACGAATTGGCGGCCGGGCCAGCGCCCAGGCTGCGGACAGCACGAACATCGGCCAGAACACATAGCTCACCGCACGGTCGGGCCACAGCAAGGCGGCCGGGAAGCACAGCGCCACGCCGATACAGGTGCCGATGCAGACGCCAACCGTGGCCTGGGCCAGCAGCCTGTGCACGCGGGGCTGTTCGGCCTGGCGCGACTTCCGGCGCGTCTCGATCCACAACAGGTTGCCGGAATAGAACAGGAACGCACCGGCAAGCCCGGCCACAAGGTAGACAAAGCGCACGGCTAGGTCGCCATAGGTGCCGTAGTGCAGCGCGAACATGGCGCTGTAGACCGTATGGTTCGTATCGCGTGCGCCAGCCGTCTGGTTGGCGATCAACTGGCCGGCATTCGGCTCGTTGGCGGCGGCGTGGATGCCCACCGCGCCGCCATTGCCCAGCGCGCGCGTACTGTCACCTCGCACTTCGGCCACGGCGTTGGCATCGCCATAGCGCTGGAAGCGGATCGCGCTGGGCGTGAACCGTTCGCCGCCGTGCTCGCGCGCAATCGCGAGCAACTGGGCTGACGTCATGGTGGGCGATGCGCGGCCCGCGGCCGTGACTTCGGGCGCGGCGCCCGTGACGCGCGGTACCGCTTCGAAGAGCTTGCCGTCGAACGTCAGCGTGTTGAAAACCATCACCATGATCAGCGACAGGCAGAAGAACGCGCCCGTGACGGCGAAGATCAGGTGGAAGGGCAGGCTGAACAGGCCCAGCACGTTATGCGTATCCATCCAGAAACGCTTCAGGTTGCGCCCGGGCCGCACCGCGAACAGGTCCTTTTTCAGGCGGGGCAGGTGCAGGATCACGCCCGATACCAGCGCCAGGCCGTACAGCACGGAGATGATCCCCATGAAGTACATGCCGTTGATGCCCAGGCCCAGCGAATAGTGCAGCGAGTTCAGGAACGCCGACAGTTCACCAGTCACGTGGTCGAGCGATGTGTTGTTCTGGGCCGCCTTGTCGCCATTCAGGCGCTCGCCGTTCATCGTGTGCCATTCACCGGCCTTGTCCTGCCAGTAGGCGTTGAAGTCCGGTTCCTCCTTGCTGGGCAGGCCGACATAAACGCTGTTGGCCGCGTCCGGATGCACCGCGACCAGCTTTTGCACGAAGGCGTCGATGGCGGGGCCATCCACCTGGACTTCGGCGCCGTGATGGCCCTCCAGGCGCGCCGGGTTCTGCCAGACGTGCAGCTCATGGTGGAAGACAGTGATCGCGCCCGCGAAGAAGGCGATGAACAGTGCCCAGCCGGCCATCAGGCCGACCCAGGTATGGAGCGTATTGAATACGCGCAGGGTGTTGGGTTTCATGCGTATGCCTCGGTGGCCGGATCAGTGCCCTGACAGGGCCGACAATGTCGATGCCGGCGGCATCGCGTGCATCAGGCGAACAGCCCACAGGATGCCGTAGCAGACCAGGTTGCCCCCGATCAGCCACAGCCACGCGGCGCGGCTGGTCTGGAAAAGCAGGCTCAGGCTGATGATGGTGACCCACAGCACGAAGCTCAGCATCACGGCCAGCACGACGCCGCTTTCCCAGCCGCCCGGCAGCCACAAGACGCCCAGGGTGCACAGGGCGATGGCCAGCGGCAGGCCCAGCAAGGCTCCGGCGAGCCACTTGGTTCCGATCATGATGGGCTCCCTTCGCCGGGCATGTCGTCGTAGCGCTTGTGGTGGATCCAGGTGCCCACGAACGGCCAGGCGGACAGGCAGCAGGTCAGCGTGACCAGCGTTGCGGCAATCGCCACAGGCCAGCCTTCAGGGATGCTCATGACCCAGGTGCCGGCAATCGCCAGCACGATGCCCAGCCAGAACAGCAGGCGGGGCGGCAGCGGTGCGCGGCCATTGTTGTCGGCGTCCACGCACAGCACCTGGTTGGGCGCGGAAAGGTAAAGGCACGCGGCGGCGGCCAGGGATAGGAAAACGGCTAACGCTTGCATGCGTCGTGCGACCCGAGGGAGGGAATTGCGGGAAAGGAATAATAATAATGATTCGCATTTGATTTCACAAGAAAATCAAAGCGTTATGCCGCGATGTGGTATCGCTGTGACCGAAATGCGAATGACGCAAATGTAATGTGACAGGCGCAGCAAGATGTGCGCGAAAGAGATCTTGGCAGCGCTTGGGGGCGGCAGCAGGCACCGCGAACGGGTGCCTGGCACGGGGAGGATCGCCGCGCTGGAATGCCCGGGGCGATCGGTGGATGCGACCGAGCTTAGTGCGGGAAAAGGTTGAGCAAGCCGTCCAGGCCCACGTGGTTGAACGCGACGCTGGCTTGCGCACGGACCACGGGTTTGGCCCGGAAGGCTACCGAGAGGCCTGCCACGGCCATCATCTTGAGGTCGTTGGACCCATCACCCATCACGATGGCCTGCGACGGTTCCGCGCCGATCTGCTCGCAGACTTCCCGCACCGTGCGGGCCTTGACGTCCGCATTGACGATTTCGCCCACCACATTGCCGGTCAGCTTGCCGTCGACGATTTCCAGCGTATTGGCGCGCGTGAAATCCAGTTTCAGGCGCGGCTTGAGCTGGTCGGTGAAATGCACGAAGCCACCCGATACCAGCAACGTCTTCATGCCCAGCGCCTGGACCGTCTGCAGCATGCGTTCCGCCCCCGGCGACAGCTTGAGCCGTTCGGCGTAGACGCGGTCGAGCACGCTGGCGTCCAGCCCCTTCAACAGGGCCACGCGACGGCGCAGGCTTTCGTTGAAGTCCGTGATCTCGCCACGCATGGCGGCTTCGGTAATGGCCGAAACTTCGGCCTTGAGTCCGCAGAAGTCGGCGATCTCGTCGATGCACTCAATCGTGATCAGCGTGGAGTCCATGTCCATCGCCACCAGGCGGAAGTCCGACAGCTTGCGGCCCGCCGGCACCACGGCCCAGTCGATGCCACGTTCACCGCACACATCGTCCAGGGCATCGCGCAGCGCCGGGGTCAGCGGATTGCAGTGTTCGGCGGCCGCCACGTTGTCGGCGCGAAGCACGAAATCGGAGGCATTGGCCACCGCGCGCACAGCGTCGAGGTCGGCGGCAGGCAGCGGGGACAGGCTTTGGAGAATCAGGGGCATGACGGCAGGAATCCGGGCGAAGCGGGAAACGGTGCGAAAGGGTGCGAAAGAGTGCAGAAGGGCGCCGGCAGCGCTGCGGGCGCGACAGGGCAAGGGCCGTATTGTACTGTGCCCTTGCTCCCTGGCAGCGGCTTGCTGCGGGCGATCAGGCCACGCGCAGGCTGTCCACCACCTTGTGCAGGAAGGCCTCGCAGGCGGCCAACTGGTCCAGCGCCACGAATTCGTCGGGCTTGTGGGCCTGCTGGATATCGCCAGGGCCGCACACCACGGCCGGAATGCCGGCGCGCTGGAACAGGCCGGCCTCGGTGCCGTAGGCCACCTTGTTCGTTTCGCGGTCGGCGGTCAGCGCGCGCACCAGCTGGGTGATGGCGTCAGATTCTGCGGCGTCCAGCGACGGGGCCGCTGCAATCTTGCTGATCGCCATGCCGGCATCCACATGTTCGGCGCGCATCTTCGGCACCAGCACGTCGTGCACGTATTGCTGGATGCGGGCCAGGATGGCTTCCGGGTCCACGCCGGGCAGGTTGCGGAACTCGAACACGAACTCGCATTCGGCCGGAATCGTGTTCAGCGCGATGCCGCCGTGGATGGTGCCGGTGGACGCCGTGGTGAATGGCACGTCGAACGCCTGGTCGTACGGGCCGTTGGCCTTGAATTCGTCGGCGATGTCGCGGATGTAGCAGATCAGGCGCGCCGCATATTCGATGGCGTTCACGCCCTTGGGTGTCAGCGACGAGTGCGCGGCCTGGCCCTTCACGCAGCAGCGGTAGGCGTTGATGCCCTTGTGCGCCACGATCACGCGCATGCTGGTGGGCTCGCCCACGATGCAGCCCGCCGGCTTCACGCCGCGGTCACGCAGTTCGGCCAGCAGGTACGGCGCCCCCATGCATCCGATTTCCTCGTCGAACGACAGCGCGTAATGCACCGGCTCGCGCAGCTTCGCATCCAGGATGGTGGGCAGCAGCGCCAGGCTGGTGCCGATGAAGCCCTTCATGTCGCAGGTGCCGCGGCCATAGAGCTTGCCGTCGCGGATCACCGGCTTGAACGGGTCGGTGGTCCAGCTCTGGCCGTCCACCGGCACCACGTCGGTGTGGCCGGACAGCACGATGCCGCCGTCGGTGGCACCGTTTGCGGCCGGAATCGTCACGAACAGATTGGCCTTGTCGCCCTGCGGGTTGTAGCTCAGATGCGGACGCAGGCCCTTGGCCAGGAAGTGGTCGCGCACGGATTCGATCAGGCCCAGGTTCGAATGCCGCGACGTGGTGTCGAACGACACCAGGCGCTGGGTCCAGTCCAGCGCGCTGCCGCGTTGCGGGGCTTCGGTGTTGGTGTTTCGGGTGTCGGCGGCAGCTTGCATGGGATGGTGAAACAGTTGATTCGTCAAGGATGTGATCGTACACCTGTCGGCGCGGTCAGGCCAGTTGGCGCAGCGTGTGCTTGATGGTTTGCGCACGTGCGCCCACGTCGGGCATCTTGGCCTCGATGCGCAGCTTGTCCTGGCCGGCCAGCTTGATGTGTTTGTTCTTTTGCACGAGGTCGATGATCCGGATGGCGTCGATCGGCGGGTTTGGCACGAACTGCATGCTCACCGTGGCCTCGCCGGCGTCGATCTTGCGCACGCCCAGCGGCGCGGCCGCAATGCGCAGCCGGTGTGTTTCGATCAGCGCCTGCGCCTGCGCGGGCAGCCGGCCGAAACGGTCGATCAGCTCTTCCTGGATATCGTCCACGCGTTCGCCGGTCTCGCAGTTTGCCAGGCGCTTGTAGAGCGACAGGCGCTCGTGCACATCGGCGCAATAGTCGTTTGGCAGCAGGGCCGGCGTGCCGAGGTTGATCTCGGTGGTGGCCGCCAGCGGCGCCATCAGGTCCGGTTCCTTGCCGGCCTTCAGCGATTTCACGGCCGCGTTGAGCATGTCCGTGTAGAGCTGGAAGCCGATCTCGTGGATTTCGCCCGACTGCTTGTCGCCCAGCACCTCGCCGGCGCCGCGGATTTCCAGGTCATGCATCGCCAGGTAGAACCCCGCGCCCAGTTCCTCCATCTGCTGGATGGCTTCCAGCCGGCGCTGCGCCTGCTTGGTCAGGCCGTCCACGTCATGCACCAGCAGATAGGCATAGGCCTGGTGGTGACTGCGGCCCACGCGGCCGCGCAACTGGTGCAGCTGCGCCAGGCCGAAACGGTCGGCGCGGTGGATCAGGATCGTGTTGGCCGTGGGCACGTCAATGCCGGTCTCGATGATCGTCGTGCAGAGCAGGATGTTGTCGCGGCGGGCCACGAAGTCGCGCATTACGCGTTCCAGTTCGCGCTCGTGCATCTGTCCGTGCGCCACGGCAATGCGCGCCTCCGGCACCAGTTCGGCCAGCCTGGCGCGCTTGTTCTCGATGGTCTCCACTTCGTTGTGCAGGAAGTAGACCTGTCCGCCACGCTTCAGCTCGCGCAGGATGGCCTCGCGGATCACGCCGTCTTCCTCGCGCCGCACGAAGGTCTTGATGGCCAGCCGCTTCTGCGGCGCCGTGGCGATGACCGAGAAGTCGCGCAGGCCCTCGAGCGCCATGCCCAGCGTACGCGGGATCGGGGTGGCTGTCAGCGTGAGCACGTCCACCTCGGCGCGCAGCGTCTTCAGCGCTTCCTTCTGGCGCACGCCGAAGCGGTGTTCCTCGTCGATGATGACCAGGCCCAGGCGCTGGAACTTCACCTCGTCGGACAGCAGCTTGTGGGTGCCGATGACGATATCGACCGTGCCTTCGTTGATCTGCTTGATCGCGGCATCCACTTCCTTTTTCGTCTTGAAGCGCGACAGCTCCACGATGCGCACCGGCCACTCGGCAAAGCGGTCGGACAGGGTCTGGAAATGCTGCTCGGCCAGCAGCGTGGTGGGGGCCAGCATCGCCACCTGCTTGCCGCCCAGCACGGCCACGAACGCGGCGCGCAGCGCGACCTCGGTCTTGCCAAAGCCCACGTCGCCGCAGACCAGGCGGTCCATCGGCTTGCCCGACGTCATGTCGGCGATCACGGCGGAGATGGCGGCGGCCTGGTCCGGCGTTTCCTCGAAACCGAAGCTCTCTGCAAAGGTCTCGTAGTCCTTGGGCTGCAGCGGGAAGGCAAAGCCCTGGCGCAGCGCGCGGCGCGCGTACAGGTTCAGCAGCTCGGCAGCCGTGTCGCGGATCTGCTGGGCGGCGCGGCGCTTGGCCTTGTCCCACTGGCCGGTGCCCAGCGAATGCAGCGGCGCGGTATCCGGATCGGCGCCCGAGTAGCGCGAAATGACGTGCAGTTGATGCACGGGCACGTAGAGCTTGCTGCCCTTGTCGTAATCCAGATGCAGGAATTCCTCGTCGCCCTGGCCCATGTCCAGTGTGACCAGGCCCTGGTAACGGCCGATGCCGTGCTCGCTATGCACCACGGGGTCGCCGATCTTCAGTTCGGCCAGGTCGCGCACCATCGAATCGACGGTGCTGGCCTGCTCCTGCTTGCGGCGCCCCGTGCGGCGGGTGGTGCCGGCGTACAGCTCGTTCTCGGTGACGAATGCAAACTGCCCGGCGGGCAGGGCAAAGCCGCTCTGCAGCGGCGCCACGGCGATCGAGAAATGCGAGTCGCCGGCCAGGAACGCGGCGAAGTCCTCGACCACCATCGGACGCAGGCCGCTTTCGGCAAACAGCTGCATCAGCGTTTCGCGGCGGCCCGCCGAGTCGGCGCACATGAGTACGCGCGTGGCCTTGTTCAGCAGCAGCGATTCCAGGTTGACCAGCGGGTCTTCGGCACGGCGGTTGACCGAGACATCGGGCAGGCTGGCGGCGAACGCCGGCACTTCCGCCGCAACGGCATCGCGGTGCAGCACCAGCCGGGCCAGCGGCTTGGCGCCGATAAAGAACTGTTCTTCGGACAGGAACAGGTCCGCGGGCGGCAGCAGCGGCCGTTCCCGGTCGTGCCGCATGAACGTGTAGCGCTGCGTGGTGTCGGCCCAGAAACGGCGGATGGCCTCGTCGACCTGGCCGGCGAACGCCAGTTGCGTGCCGGCGGGCAGGTAGTCGAACAGCGTGGCGCTTTGCTCGAAGAACAGCGGCAGGTAGTACTCGATGCCGGCCGACGGCACCCCATTGCCGATGTCCTTGTAGATCGGCGACTTGGTCGGATCGCCTTCGAAGATCTCGCGCCAGCGGCCACGAAAGGCGGTGCGGGCGGGCTCGTCCAGCGGAAACTCGCGGCCCGGCAGCAGGCGCACTTCCTTGACCGGATACAGGCTGCGCTGCGAATCGGGATCGAACGCGCGGATGGTCTCGATCTCGTCGCCGAACAGGTCGATCCGGTACGGCAGCGCCGAGCCCATCGGGTACAGGTCGATCAGGCCACCGCGCACGCTGTATTCGCCCGGCCGCATGACCGCGCTCACGTGCTCGTAGCCGGCCAGCGTGAACTGCGCCTTGAGCGCAGCCTCGTCGAGCTTTTCGCCCTGCTTGAAGAAGAACGTGTAGGCAGCCAGGAACGAGGGCGGCGCCAGGCGATAGAGCGCGGTCGACGCCGGCACGATCATCACGTCGCACTGGCCGCCCTGGATGTCGTGCAGCGTCGCCAGGCGTTCGGACACCAGGTCCTGGTGCGGCGAGAAGCTGTCGTAGGGCAGCGTTTCCCAGTCGGGCAGCAGCCGTACGCGCAGTTCGGGTGCAAACCACGGGATTTCCTCGGCCAGCCGCTGCGCGTCCATGGCGTTGGCGCAGATCACGGCCACCATCGGCACGCTGCCGCGATGCTGGCGTGCATAGGCGGCGACGGCGAGGGCGTCGGCTGACCCGGTCAGGCCGGTCACGGCATGGCGCATGCCAGGCTTGATCAGCGGCAGGGTGGCGAAAGGAAATGCGGTAGCGTTGTCAGGCATTGGCAGCAGTGAGCGCAAAAACGTCAACACCCCGCCGGCACATGCGAAAGGCATGCCACGGGCAGGGAGCGTCTGTTATGCCAGCCATGCCATGGCAGGATTCATGGCGGCGGGCGAGGGCCGTATTATAGAATGCGCACCGGCCGGCCCGCTGGCCGTGCCAAATATTCAAAGGCCCTCAGAAACCTGTGTCCGATCGTCGATTCGCCCTGATCCCCTGTGCCGGTACCGGCAGCCGTGCCGGCGGTGCCGTGCAGAAGCAGTACCAGACCGTGGCCGGCCGGCCGATGCTCTGGTATGCCCTGGCGGCGTTTTCCGCCAGCGAGGCCATCAGCGCCACCGCGCTGGTGCTGGCGCCCGACGACATGCCGCTGGAGGCACGGTTCGGTGCCGCGGCCTTTGCTGGCCTGCGCTTCGATACGGCGTTCGTGGGCGGCGATTCGCGCCATGCCTCGGTGCTGGCGGGCCTGCATCACCTGGCTACGCTGGGGGCGTCGGATACCGACTGGGTGCTGGTCCACGACGCCGCAAGGCCGGGTCTGACCAGTGCGATGATCGACACCCTGGTGCGGGCGGTGGAGTCCGACGATTCGGCCAGCGAACCGATCGGCGGCATCCTGGCCGTGCCGGTGCCCGACACCCTTAAGCGTGCCGACGCCGGTGCGCGCATCGGCGGCACCGTGCCCCGCGAGGGCCTGTGGCAGGCGCAAACACCACAAATGTTCCGCATCGGCGTACTGCGCCATGCACTGGAAGACGCCATGGCCGCCGGTGCCGTGGTCACCGACGAGGCCAGCGCCATCGAGCGCCTGGGCCTGCATCCGCGGCTGGTCAACGGATCGCTGCGCAATTTCAAGGTGACCTACCCCGAGGATTTCGCGCTGGCCGACGTGCTGCTGCGCACGGGCCAGCCGGCGTCGTGAACCACTTTTGCAAGGAGTCGTTTTGAATCCGTTCGATTTTCGCGTAGGGCAGGGCTATGACGTGCATGCCCTGGTGCCGGGCCGCAAGCTGATTCTGGGCGGCGTCGATATCCCGCATGACCGCGGCCTGCTGGGCCATTCGGATGCCGATGCGCTGCTGCACGCCGTGACCGATGCGCTGTTCGGCGCCGCCGCGCTGGGTGACATCGGCCGTCATTTCCCCGATACCGACCCCGATTTCAAGGGTGCCGACAGCCGCGTGCTGCTGCGCGAGGCCGCGCGGCGTGTCCGCGCCGCCGGCTTCGAGATCGGCAACGTCGACGCCACGGTGATTGCGCAGAAGCCGAAGCTGGCGCCGCACATCGGCGGCATGGTGGCCAACCTGGCCGAAGACCTGGGCCTGCCCGTCACGCACTGCAACGTGAAGGCCAAGACCAACGAGAAGCTCGGGTTCGAAGGCAAGGAAGAGGGCATCGTCGCGCAGGCGGCGGTGCTGATCTACCGCCGCACCGCCGACGTGCAGGACTGAAGTCGCAAACCGGTCAGGGTGATGGCGGCGACGGTGCCGCCGGCTCATCGGCCGTGATCGGATAGACGTAGTCGATCAGGCGCGCCATGGCGCCGTGGCGCGATCCGGCTTCGGTACGTTTCTGGAATCCCATCTGCTCGCAGAGTTTGATGGCGGAGTCCATTTCGGGCATGGTGCGACAGATCAGCGCGTGGGCGCCAATGTCGCGGGCGCGCTGGATGCAGATCTGCATCAGCCGTTTGCCCAGCCCCAGCCCGCGCGCCTGCGGGTTGACCGAAAGCAGCCGCGCTTCGGGCTGCGTCAGCGTAATCGTGGAATCGTCCAGTGCCGGCAGCGTGGCACCCGGGTGGCAGAACAGCACGGCACCGCTGATGCCGTGATCGGTTTCCGCGACCCACCATTCCATGTCGGGATTGTCCTTGGCGGCCAGCACGGACTGCATGCCGCGCTGGAACGACGCGCGGCAGTCTTCCATGATCTCCAGCTCATACTGCCCGTAGGCCTGCTGCGTGACCGCGGCGATATCGCCCCAGTCGTGTACCGCGGCCAGCCGGAACCGGAAGCGCGGTGAATTGGGTGAGGGCAAGGTGCTCATGGCAACGGCGAAGTTCGTGACCTTTCGTCGATTGTAGGCCGCGCCATGCACAAATGCATCGGGTCGATTGGCGGAACGCGTGTCGGACAATACCGATTGACCGATGGCGCAAGAGCAGAAACGCAGGCGGGCGGACACCTTTCGGTGCCCGCCCGCGTTTGGCGCCCGGCGACGCATCGCAGGCGGTTTCGCCCACGATATCGCCCGTTCTGGCGCAATTTGGCCGTTGGTCCGGACCTTATTCCGCGACGATCACATTGGCGGCAGCGCCAATCACGGCGGCGATGCGGCCAACGTCACGCAGCTGCTGGGCGCTCATGCCCTGTTCGTTCTTCAGCAGCTGGTAGTGCGACTTCACGCAGAAGTGGCACTTGCCGATGATCGAGGCCGCCAGGGCGTACATCTCGAAGCGGCGCTTGTCCACACCACCATGGGTAGCGTAGGCGTTCATGCGCAGTCCCGCCGGCTGGCTGGCCAGGTCCGGGTCTTCGGCCATCTCGACGAACGGATACCAGATGTTGTTCATGCCCATCAGCGCGGCAGCGGTCTGCGCAGCGTTGACTTCCTCGGGCGACAGCACGTTCGCGTTGCGAATCGCGTCGACAATCAGCTTGCTCTTGGCAGCGAAGGCCGCGGCCAGCGCCACGCCGACCGCATCGTTGCCTTCCAGCGACGAACGCGCGATGGTGCCATCCACATTCAGGCGGATATCCTTGGCGTAGTCGGGGATTGCGTTCTTAATCGTACTGAGGAATTCCATTTATTTCTCCTATCGACGAGGGCTCAAAAAACCCGCACGGAGCGGGTTTCGACATGAAAGGGCGCCAGGCCCTTCCATGTGATGTGCCGGATCACCAAAGGTGACTGGCAGGCAGGGCCAATTACAGCGTGGCGCCGCCGACAGCACGGTTGCACGGGCACAGCTCGTCCGTTTGCAGACCGTCCAGAATACGCAGGACTTCTTCCGGGTTGCGGCCGACGTTCAGGTTGTTCACCGAAACGTGCTGGATCACATTGTCCGGATCGACGATGAACGTCGCGCGCAGGGCCACGCCAGCGGCCTGGTCACGCACGCCCAGCTGGTCGACCAGCGAGCCGGTCACATCGGCGAATTGCCACTGGTTCAGCTTGTTCAGGTCCTTGTGTTCGCGGCGCCATGCCAGCTTCACGAATTCGTTGTCGGTCGAGCCGCCCAGCACGATCGCGTCACGGTCGGCGAAGTCGTTGTTCAGCTTGGCGAATGCCACGATTTCGGTCGGGCACACGAACGTGAAGTCCTTCGGGTAGAAGTAAATGATCTTCCACTTGCCTTCGAACGACTTTTCGGTGATGTCTTCGAAAGCCGACTGGCCATTCTCTTCGTGGTTGTTGAAACCCGGCTTGACACCAACGATGCTGAAGGCTTCGAGCTTGTCACCAACGGTCTTCATTGACTTCTCCTGATACGGTTGAACAGATTGAGGCTTGCAATCTACGATTCGGTTCCCGCGGCAGCCGGGGATGTCAATCGTATTTGCACGAAAGCTTTGAGTATGCGCATTTGCGCGCACCAAGGCCAATTGGTTTTCTTAACCGGGCCGATAGGTAGCGTCTGGGTCGGCGCAAAAGCGAGCCGCCAGTATGCCACGCGTACCACATGGGGACGGATGGCCGAAAAGCAATCGCGCCGCCATCACATACATGCCACGCGAACGTGTCAGGCACATGAAGGCGGCGCGGGGCCGCACGAATGCGGCGTCCAGACCTGCGGGCCGGGATCAGGCGGGGCGCAGTGCCGCCTGGTCGCGCCGGGCGCGGAAGATGACCAGCGTGGCTGCCAGGCCGCAGGCTGCGGCAAACATCAGCCAGAGGCCAGGAGCCGCCTTGTTGCCGGTGCTGTGGATCAGGTACGTCGAGATGGCCGGCGTGAAGCCGCCAAACAGGGCCGTGGCAAGGCTGTAGGCCAGCGAGAAGCCTGCGGTACGCACAGCGGGCGGCATGACTTCGGTCAGCGTGACGACCATGGCACCGTTATAGCTGCCGTACAGGAACGACAGCCACAGTTCCACCATCAGCAGGCGCTCGAACGACGGCGCAGCCACCAGCCACGACACTGCCGGGTAGGCGGTGACCAGCGTGGCGATCGTGAAGAACACCAGCAGCGGCTTGCGGCCGATACGGTCGGACACGGCGCCCATCAGCGGCAGCCAGATGAAGTTCGACAGGCCCACGCACATCGTGACGATCAGGTTGTCCACGTCGTCGAGCTTGAGCACGGTCTTGCCGAAGGTCGGCGTGTACGCGGTGATCATGTAGAACGACACCGTGGTCATCACCACCATCAGGCAGCCGGCGATGATGATGCGCCAGTTTTCGAGCATCGAGCGGTAGATCT
Source organism: Cupriavidus sp. D384 (assembly GCF_001652915.1). GTDB lineage: Bacteria > Pseudomonadota > Gammaproteobacteria > Burkholderiales > Burkholderiaceae > Cupriavidus. The sequence continues at coordinate 164,366 of NZ_BBQI01000090.1, read as the reverse complement.
CGTTGATCGACGGGCGATGCTTGCGCGTGAGGAATTCCTCGGTCTCTTCCAGCGAACGGCGGATCAGGAACAGGAACGGCACGATCAGGCAGCCGATCAGGAACGGCACACGCCAGCCCCAGCTATCCATCTGCGCGGGCGCCAGCGTGGCGTGCAGGATCACGCCGAGCAGGCCGGCGAAGATCACAGCCACCTGCTGGCTGGCCGATTGCCAGGCCACATAGAAGCCCTTCTGGCCCGGCTTGGCGATCTCGGACAGGTACACCGAGACGCCGCCCAGTTCCACGCCGGCCGAGAAACCCTGCAGCAGGCGCCCGAACAGCACCAGCAGCGGGGCGGCCATGCCGATCGATGCATAGCCCGGCACCAGCGCGATCAGCAGCGTGCCCAGCGCCATCAGCACCAGCGTGACGATCAGGCCCTTGCGGCGGCCGTGATGGTCGATATAGGCGCCCAGCACGATCGCGCCAAGCGGCCGCATCAGGAAGCCGGCACCGAACGTTGCCAGCGACAGCATCAGCGACGCGAATTCATCGCCAGCGGGGAAGAACGTACGCGCGATGGCGGCGGCGTAGAAGCCGTACACCATGAAGTCGTACATTTCGAGGAAGTTTCCGCTGACGACGCGGAACACGGTACGAAAACCGTGCTGGGGTGTGGAGCTGGAGCTTGACATGGCTGTCTCTCGGTCGCCGCAAGTGGGGTCGTGCGGCATGTTGTCGATCGTTGTCAGCCATGGCGGAAGAGGGTATTGCGGCAGGCGCGCCATGACTGCGGATGCCGTTGTATGCATCGCCTGTCGATGGCGTGAAGTGTGCGCAATGACGCTGTCATTCGCCTGTCAGCGACCTTTCAAATCCATATCAAATGCTGAAGAAAACCTGTCAATGCGCCGCATGCGGGGCATGCGGGCACTGCGGTGGTGCCGGATGGGACTGGCGCCCGGTCAGGCGCGCCGGAAACGGGCGCTGACGACGAGCCCCGTCTTGGGGGCGGGGCGATTGGCAAGGATCAGGCGGCCGCCGTTGCGCTGCAGGATACGGTTGACGATCGACATGCCCAGGCCGGCGCCCTTGGCCTCGCTGCGCGCGCTGTCGAGCCGGTAGAACGGCCGCGTCAGCAGGGACAGTTGCTCGTTGGGCACGCCGGGCCCGCTGTCGGCCACCATCAGCACGGCTTCCTTGTCTTCCACGCGCGTGGAAATTTCCACTTCGGCCATGCCGGTTTCCTCGTCCTTGGCATAGCGGCGCGCGTTTTCCACGAGGTTGTCGAGGATGCGCTGGATTTCCATGCGGTTGGCAACGGCCATGACCGGGCCGTTGGACCGCACGTGTACGCGCACGTCGTCGTGCGCGGCATAGACGCCGACCGATTCCTGGACCAGCGTGGACAGGTCCACCGGCTCCACCACCTCCTGGCCAGGCCGGGCGTAGTTCAGGAACTGGCCGATGATGGCATCCATCTGCTCGATGTCGGCAATCATCGCGTCGCGCGTGGTGGTGTCCACGGGCGACATCTCGGTTTCCAGCCGCAGGCGGGTAAGCGGGGTGCGCAGGTCATGCGAGATACCGGCCAGCATGACCACGCGATCGTCGTCGAGCTGGCGCAGGTCGCGCACCATCTGGTTGAAGCTGCGGTTGGCCTGGGCCACCTCGCTGGCGCCCTGTTCGCGCAGCGGCGGCGCCTCGCCTCCGGTGCCGATCAGTCGTGCGGCATTGGCAAGGCGCTTGAGCGGGTAGTTCACGCGGGCCGTGATGAAGGCCGCGCCGATGATCGACAGCAGCAGCGCCGCAATACTCCACCAGAGCCACTGGATGCCGGGCACGCGCTCGAAGCGTTCGGGGCTGATGGCAACCCAGTAGTCGTCGCCTTCGATCTCGAAGCTGACCCACACGCCGGGGATGTCGTTGACCGTGGTGGCAAGCACCGTGTCTTCGCCCAGGCGGCTGCGGATTTCCTGCTGGACGAGCTGGGTCAGGAACGGATTGGCCTTGGGGGCGGCAAAGTCGTCGTCCTTTTCGCGCGGATAGACCTTGATGCCCTCGTTCTGGACGAGGTCGAGCAGCAGGAACCGGCGCCGGGCCGGGTCGGAGTAGAGCAGGGCTGCACGGGTGAGCTTGACCACGCTGACCACCTGCATGGCGATCTGCTGGGCGCGCGGCGCGCGTTCGAAGAGCCGGTAGCTCTGGAACCAGATACCCAGCGAGATCGCCAGCAAAAGGGCGATCAGCATGAAGGTTCGCCAGAAAAGCGAACCAAAGAACCGCGTTGCGGTACGGCCGAGGGCAGTCGCCACGATGAGGCTGCGGTCGACCGGACTTACTTCACGCCATCGGGGATGAAGACGTAACCCAGGCCCCAGACCGTCTGGATAAAGCGCGGGTTGCTCGGGTCAGGCTCGATGAGCTTGCGCAGGCGCGAGATCTGCACGTCCAGGCTGCGGTCGAAGACTTCGTATTCGCGGCCGCGCGCCATTTCCATCAGCTTTTCGCGCGACAGCGGCTGGCGCGGATGGCGGGCAAAGACCTTCAGCACCGAGAACTCGCCCGTGGTGAGCGTGATTTCCTCGTCGTTCTTGGTCAGCGTACGCGTGGCCAGATTCAGCACGAAATCGCCAAATGCAAACGTTTCGGGCGTCTCCGAAGGGGCGCCCGGCACCTCGGCGGGACCCTTGCGGCGCAGCACGGCATGAATACGCGCAATCAGCTCGCGCGGATTGAAGGGCTTGGGCAGATAATCGTCGGCACCCATTTCCAGGCCGACGATACGATCCACGTCCTCGCCCTTGGCGGTGAGCATGATGATCGGGGTCTGGTCGTTGGCACCGCGCAGGCGGCGGCAGATCGAAAGCCCGTCTTCGCCGGGCATCATCAGGTCCAGCACCAGCAGATCGAATCGCTCGCGCAGCCAGAGCTTGTTCATGGCCGTGGCGTTTTCCGCCACGAGAACCGTGAAGCCCTGCTCGCCCAGGTAGCGGCGCAGCAGGTCGCGCAAGCGCGGGTCGTCATCCACGACGAGAATCTTGTGGCTGGTATTTTCCATGGCGGTATCTTAGCGACTATCGCTTTCGCTCAAAATGGCTTAACAAAACGTTACATACTTTACCCCGTGGTATGGCGGCATGCACCTTTTGTGCATTTACACTCCGCAAACCGTTTCCCAAGGCCATCATGGCCGGCGGAATTCAAACGGTCACCACGGGCATCGTACTGTTCCCAGCCGCGACACTGGCATTCGCCTTGCTGTCGTCGGGGCGATGCCGGTGCCGCCGCCGGAGATCCTGAAGACCAATCCCCGGGGCCACAGTCGAAACCGCCATTATCCAATGAAAGTGAAGCATAACCGGCACGGGCAAACCCTGCGTCGCACAATTTGTGCGCGAGTGGTCTGGCTGGCCGGCATGACCCTGCTGATGGCCGCGGCACCCGCCCCGGCATTCGCCCAATCGGCGGGCATGGCGCATCTGCTTCACCCCAAGGTTCAGCCGCCGGGCCCCGGCAGCAATCCGTCGGCGCCCGAACGCAACCGTCAGCAACCACGCCGCAATGATCGTGCCGAGACCGAGCGCGACATGGCCGAGCGGGCTACCCGCCAGGGCCAGCGCGGCGGCAGCCAGCGCCTGTCGCCCGACGAGCGCAAGACGCTGCGCAAGAATCTCTACGATATCGGCAAGGAAATGTACCAGGGCGGCTGATCAGCCAGCGTCCCTGAAGTGCCGCAGGAAATCCACGAACACCTCGGCTGCCTGCTGGGCGTCTTCCACCGTGATCGTTTCTGCCGGATTGTGGCTGATGCCGCCATTGCCGCAGCGCACGAACAGCATCGCCACATCGGTGATCCGCTGCATCATCATCGCGTCATGCCCCGCCCCGGAGGGCAGTTCGAACGCCTCCAGCCCACGCTTTCTCAATACCGCCGCGAACTGGTCCATCAGCCAGCGCGCGCAGGGCGCGTTATTGACCGGCGTCACCCGTTCCACGCTGACCTGAAGCGAACGCCTGGCCGCAATGGCCTCGATGCCCGCCACGATATCGGCGATGGCCGCTTCGCGGATGCCGTCCTCGCCCGCGCGGATGTCCATCGAGAACAGGCATGCGGCCGGGATCACGTTGCTCGACCCATTGGGTACCTGCAGCTGGCCCACGGTGCCGACCAGTGTCGGCACCTGGGCGCAGCGCTGTTCCACCAGCAGGATCATCTCGGCGGCGCCGGTGGCGGCGTCGCGGCGCATATCCATGGGCGTGGTGCCGGCATGGCTGGCCAGACCCTCAACGCGCACCTGGAAGCGGCTACTGCCGGCGATCTGGGTCACGATGCCCAGTGGCAGGCCGCGGTTCAGCAGCACCGGACCCTGTTCGATATGGACTTCGACAAAGCCGGCCAGCGTGGCGGGATCGACCGCCGCGGCGCGCAGCGCCTCCAGCGCGCCGGCGCCCGGGAAGCCGGACTGCGCCAGCGCGTCGCGCATCGATACGCCTTCGGTGTCCACGCGGTCCAGCAAGGCCGGATCGAAGCGGCCCGCCAGCACACTGCTGGCAAGGAAGCTGGTCTTGAAGCGCAGGCCTTCTTCCTCGGCAAAGGCCACGACGTCGAAGTGGTAGGGCAGGCGGATGCCCGCATCGCGCAGCGCCCCCACCACGGCGATGGGCAGCAGGATGCCAAGCCGCCCGTCGTAGCGCCCGCCATTGCGCACCGTGTCGAAATGCGACCCGGTCATCAGCACCTTGGGATTCGGCTCGGCCGGATCGGCGGCATAGCGGCCGATCACGTTGCCGATGGCATCGACCCGCACGGTCATGCCGGCATCTTCCATCCAGCGCGCCAGGAGCGCCTGCGCCTGGGTATGGGCGGACGTCAGGAAGGCACAGGTCAGGCCGCCTTCCATATCGGAGTGCCGGGCAAGGGCGTCGGCGCGATCGAGGATCAGCTGACCAAGAGAGGGCGTGGCAGGAGTCATGGCATCAACACGTGGAAACAACGAACGACTAACAACGAACGACTGACAGCTGACGGAGAGGGGCGGGCGGACCCGCCGGAGCGCCAGCGTTCAGCCGTTGCGCAGCCAGGTCTTCCAGGCCAGCCACAGCTTGCGCATCGGCGTCAGCGCAATGCGCTGGGTCAGCACCTGGAAGTCGCTGGCCTCGATTTCGTCGAGCAGGGCATGGTGGATGGCCGCCAGCGCCAGCGCCGCGCGTTGGGCCCGGCGGTCGGCGCGGGGCAGCAGTGCCAGCGCTTCCTGGTACAGCGTGCGGGCCAGCGACGCCTGGTCGCGCATCATGGTGACAAACTGCGGCGAATGGCGCGACTGCATGATGTCGGCCACGGGCACCTCGAACCGCTGCAGGGTGTCCACGGGAATATAGACCCGGCCCTGGCGGGCGTCGTGGCCAACCTCGCGCACGATGCGGATGCGCATCTGCGACAGGCCCAGCTTTTCCGCCGATTCCAGCGTACGTTCATCGGTAAAACCCAGCAGCCGTGCCGTCAGCTTGCCTAGCGTGCCGCCTACCAGCCGGCAGTACCGGCCGAGCGCGCCCTCGTCGAAATAGCGCGACTGGGCGAGGTCCATTTCGGTGCCATCGAGCACCTGGCTCATTTCGGCCTGGGGCAGGGCCGCCAGGAACGGCAGCAGCGCAAGGCTGACCGGGTGATTCGGGCTGCCTTCGTACAGGCGGCGCAGTTCGGCGCGCCACCAGTCCAGCCGTTGCAGGGCCACGCCGGCGTCATGGTTCTCGTGAACGATGGCGTCGAGTTCCAGGCGCCAGGCCTGCAGGGCCGTCAGGGCGCGGCGTCGGTCGGGGGAGAGGAGCAGGCTGCTGTAATAGAAGCTGGAGCCGCTTTTTGCGGCCTTGTCCTGGCAATACTGATCGGGCGTCACGCCAATCTCTTTCTGGTGGGGCGGCGGGGGCGGCGCCAAAGCGGCGAATTGTAACATCGGCCACGGGGGTGGGCGGCCCCCGATGATGTGATGCTTGCGGCGCAAGTTGCTTGCCGCGCCGGCATCGTGACGTTTTGTCGCGGAATACTGCCATTCGTCATCCGGCGTTTGACGCACTCGAGGGCGGTCGCTATATTACTGACCGCAAAGTTATTAACTTCCTGTGGTCGATTTCTGACACGTCCGGAATCGACCCGAACGGCAGCAAGGCGCCCAACCCGAGGCGCCAGCGAGACACCATCCGGCCACCGGCCCGCGCAGTACCCGATGCCGCCGCCAGGTTCAGCTTCGCCCCGTTCATCTTTACCCAGCTTCATTCTTTTTCACCGACTCAAAGACGCTTGTCCATGCCAGTGCCCATTGCCAGGCCGGAAGTTGCGGCCGCTGAAGTTGATGACCTCCGAAAGTCGCGCCAGGCCGTGTGCGCAAGACGCAGCCGTGCACCGATGGCCCGTACGGCCCGGGTGTCCATCGGGATGCTGGCCGTGGCCGGACTGCTGGTGCTGGGCGGATGTGGCAAGCAGGCCGAGCCCGTGGAAGATGTGCGGCCGGTGCGCCTGATGCAGCTCAGCCCGGCAGCGGGCAAGACCGAATACGAGTTTTCGGGCGAGGTGCGCCCGCGTATCGAATCGCGCCTGGGTTTCCGGGTCGGCGGCAAGATTGCGGCCCGTCTCGTCGATGTCGGGGCCAGTGTGCGCAAGGGGCAGCCGCTGGCACGGCTCGATCCTACGGACCTGGCGCTGGCCGAATCGGGCGCGCGGGCCCAGTACGATGCGGCCAGGACTGACCGCGACCTGGCCGCCGCCGACCTGAAGCGCTACAAGGAACTGGCCGCCAAGAACTTCATCAGTGCGGCGGAACTGAACCGCCGCCAGGCCACCTTCGATTCGGCGGCATCGCGGCTTGACCAGGCGCAGGCCAGCCTGCGCAACCAGTCGAACCAGACGGGCTATGCCGTACTGACGGCCGACGCCGACGGCGTGGTGACCGCCATCGACACCGAAGTGGGCCAGGTGGTCACGCCGGGCCAGCCGGTGATCCGCGTGGCGCAGACCGCTGAAAAGGAAGTTGCCATCGGGCTGCCCGAGGATCAGGTCGACATGCTGCGCGGCACCACCGATGTGGCGATCCATACCTGGTCGGACCCCGGCCGGATTTTGCCGGGCCGCGTGCGCGAGATTTCGGCGGCGGCCGATCCGGTCACGCGTACCTATCCCACGCGCGTCAGCATCCCCAATCCGCCTGCTGACCTGCGCATCGGCATGACGGCCGTGGTGTCGTTCACACGAACCGGCGACGCGACCACCATTCGCGTGCCGCTGACCGCGCTGCTCCAGAGCAAGGGCGCCAACCAAGTGTGGATCTACCAGCCCGGCCAGGGCGGCAGTGGCACGGTCAAGCCGGTGCCCGTGACGTTGGGCGACGCGCAGGGCAACCTGATCGAAGTGCGCCAGGGTCTGACGCCGGGTCAGACGATTGTCACGGCCGGCGTGCATCTGCTCAAGCCGGGCCAGAAGGTCAAGCCGATGCAAAGCGTGGCGCCGGCCCAGCCGGCTTCGAACCCTGGCGCGCAGCTGGGCGCCCTTGACCGCCGCCTGGGCTGAGGGCGGCGCATGGAACATTCCCGCTTCAACCTGTCGCGCTGGGCACTCGAACACCAGCCGCTCACGCGTTATCTGCTGGTGGTGCTGCTGCTGGGCGGCCTGCTGGCGTTCTTCCAGCTTGGCCAGGACGAAGATCCGCCGTTCACGTTTCGCGTGATGGTGGTGCAGGCCTTCTGGCCCGGCGCCACGGCCGAGCAGATCGCCGTGCAGGTGACCGACAAGATCGAACGGCAGCTGCAGGAGGTGCCGTACGCCGACAAGATTCGTAGTTTCTCCAAGCCGGGCGAGACCACGGTGATTTTCCAGCTGGCCGACAACTCGCCGGCCAAGGACACCGCGCAGATCTGGTACACGGTGCGCAAGAAGATCGGCGATATCCAGCAGACCCTGCCGCAGGGCGTGCGCGGGCCGTTCTTCAACGACGAGTTTGGCGACGTCTACGGCTCCATCTACGCGCTGTCGGCCGACGGCTTCAACTACAAGGAACTGCGCGAATACGCCGACCTGGTGCGGCAGGAACTGCTGCGCATTCCGGCTGTGGCCAAGGTCACGCTGCTGGGCCTGCAGGACGAGAAGATCTTCATCGAGTTCAACCAGGCGCGCTTTGCCCAGCTGGGGCTGGACATCAACGCCATCGCCAACCAGATCTCGGAGCAGAACAATCCCACGGGCAGCGGCGTGCTGGTCACGCCCACCGACAACCTGCAGGTGCGCGTCACGGGCCAGCTGGGCGATGTGGAAGACCTGCAGAACCTGGTGCTGCGCGGGCCCAACGGCATCGCCAATATCCGCCTGGGCGACATTGCGCACGTGTACCGCGGCTATGTGGACCCGCCCGTCAGCAAGATGCGCTTCAACGGCAAGGACGTGATCGGGCTGGGCATCTCGATGGAAAAGGGCGGCGACATCATCGCGCTGGGCCAGGAACTGCGCCGCGTGACCGATGGCCTGCGCGGGCAACTGCCGGTGGGCATCGAGATGGACCAGGTGCAGGACCAGCCCCAGGCCGTCAAGCGCAGCGTGGGCGAATTCGTGCACGTGCTGATCGAGGCCGTGGTGATCGTGCTGGGCGTGAGCTTCGTGGCGCTGGGCCTGCATACCCGGCCGCTGCGCCTGGACGTGCGGCCCGGCCTGGTGGTGGCGCTGACCATCCCGCTGGTGCTGGCGGTGACGTTCCTGTTCATGAACATCTTCGGCATCGGCCTGCACAAGATATCGCTGGGGGCGCTGATCATCGCGCTCGGGCTGCTGGTGGACGACGCCATCATTGCCGTGGAGATGATGGTCCGCAAGCTGGAGGAAGGCTTCTCGAAGATGGAGGCGGCCACCTTCGCCTACACCTCGACGGCCATGCCGATGCTGACCGGCACGCTGATCACGGCGGCGGGCTTCCTGCCGGTGGGGCTGGCGCGCTCCACGGTGGGCGAATACACGTTTGCGATCTTTGCGGTCACGTCCCTGGCGCTGGTGCTGTCCTGGCTGGCGGCGGTCTATTTCACGCCGTACCTGGGCTACCTGATCCTCAAGACCCGCGAGCATGATGGCGGTCATCACGAGGTGTTCGACACGCCGTTCTACGCCCGCTTCCGGCAACTGGTGAACTGGTGCGTCACGTGGCGCAAGACCGTGATCGCCATCACGCTGGTGGCCTTCGCGCTGGGCCTGCTGGCGTTCAAGTACGTCGAAAAGCAGTTCTTCCCGGATTCGAGCCGCCCGGAGCTGATGGTGGAGCTGTGGATGCCCGAGGGCACCGCCATCGCCGAGACCGAGGCCATGACCAAACGCTTCGAGGCCGCCATGCGCCGCGACAAGGGCGTGCAAAGCGTGACCTCGTTCGTCGGCACCGGTGCGCCGCGCTTCTACCTGCCGCTGGACCAGATTTTCCCGCAGTCGAACGTGGCCCAGGCCATCGTGATGCCGGTGACGGTGGAAGGGCGCGATGCGCTGCGCAAGCGCATCGAGCGCGTGCTGGTGACGGAATTCCCGCAGTTGCGCGGCCGCGTGAAGCTGCTGCCGAACGGGCCGCCGGTGCAGTATCCGGTGCAGTTCCGCGTGATCGGGCCCGATGCCGGCGGGGTGCGCAAGGTGGCCGACCAGGTGCGCGCAATCATGACGGCCAACCCCAATACGGTGGGCGTCAACGATAACTGGAACGAGAACGTCAAGATGCTGCGCCTGGAGCTGGACCAGGACAAGGCACGGGCGCTGGGCGTGACGACCAACGCCATCGCGCGTGCCACCCAGGCCGTGCTGACGGGCGTGCCGGTGGGGCAGTATCGCGATGCCGACAAATTGATCGACATCATCATGCGCACGCCGCGCAGCGAACGCGACACGATGTCTGACCTGAACAACGTGCTGGTGCCTACCAGCACCGGCCGCGCCGTGCCGCTGACGCAGATCGCCCGCGTCACGCTGAAGTCGGAGCCGGGCGTGATCTGGCGGGAGAATCGCGACTTCGGCATCACCGTGCAGTCCGATATCGTCGATGGCATCCAGGGGCCCACCGTCACCGCGCAGATCAACCCGAAGCTGGACCCGATCCGTGCCTCGCTGCCGGCGGGCTACCGGATCACGATCGCCGGTGCCCAGGAGGAAAGCGGCAAGGCTGGCGCGTCGATCGCGGCGCAACTGCCGCTGTGCATCTTCCTGATCTTCACGCTGCTGATGCTGCAATTGCACAGCTTCTCGCGCGCGGTGATGGTGTTCCTGACCGGGCCGCTCGGGTTGATCGGGGCCGCCGCCACGCTGTTGCTGCTGCACTCGCCAATGGGGTTTGTCGCGCAGCTTGGCATCACGGCGCTGCTGGGCATGATCATCCGCAACTCGGTGATCCTGGTGGACCAGATCGAGCAGGACATCCGGTCCGGGCTGCCGCCGTGGACCGCCATCGTGGAATCGGCGGTGCGCCGTTTCCGGCCCATCATCCTGACTGCGGCGGCGGCGGTGCTGGCCATGATCCCGCTGTCCCGCTCCACGTTCTGGGGGCCGATGGCCGTGGCGATCATGGGTGGGCTGGTGGTGGCTACCGTGCTGACGCTGCTGTTCCTGCCGGCGCTCTACGCCACCTGGTTCCGCGTGAAGCCGCCCGAGGACGAACGCGGGGTGATGGCGGGGTGAGGGCGCGCTGATCCGGCGTGTGTTCAGGCGCCAGCCCGGTCAGGGCCGGCGCTTTTTCCATTCGTAGTCCGGCGGCGGGTCTGCCGCGCCGGGCTTGCCCACCGAGTTCGGGTTTTCCGAGCACAGCGTCACAAAGCTGACCGGCTCCCCGGCAAACTGCCGGCGGCGCAGCGCTTCGGCGAACTGCAGCGCATCCCGGAGCGCATCGCCCGGGAACGATTGAGCGTGCGGGGCCATGCCGTCGGTGGTGGCCTCGGTCCAATAGATCATGTACATGTGATGTCTCCAGTGCGGTCTTGCGTTCCGTGCGTTCGGTGCGTTCAGGCTGACCGCGCGTCGCAGATGCCGACCACGAAATCGACGAAGGCGCGCACCTTGGCTGGCAGGTGCTGGCGCGATGGGTAGAGCGCGTAAAGCGGAAACGTCTCGTCGCCCCAGTCCGTCAGGATCTTCACAAGCCGGCCCTCGGCAATCAGCATCTCGGCGCCATATTCGAACGTCTGACATATCCCGTGCCCGGCCATGCAGACACTGTGCATGGTGCCGCCCTCGTTGACCACCAGCCGGCCATGGGCCTGCACGGTCAGGTGCTCGTCGTTTCGCCAGAATTCCCATGGAAATGGCCGCCCGGTTTCCGGATCGCGGAAATGGATGCAGGTGTGGTCGGGCGACTCCAGGTCTGCCGGCACCTGCGGCCGCCCGTGGCGCTTCAGGTAGGACGGCGCGGCCAGCGTGACCACGCGCACATCCATCAGCTTGCGGGCGACCAGGGTGGAATGGCGCGGATGCCCGAAGCGGAAGGCAACGTCGAAGCCGTCGGCCACCATGTCGCCCAGCGTGTCGCGGGTGACCAGATCGAGCGTCAGGTTCGGGTGATCCTCCACAAACTGGCCCAGGCGCGGGCCCAGTACCAGCCGGGAGAAGTACGGGTCGATATTGACGCGCAGCCTGCCGCGCACGGCGCTGACGCCGCGCGATGCGGCGCTGGTGACTTCCTCCAGTTGCGCCAGCAGCGGTGTCACTTCCTCGCAGAAGCGCCGACCTTCATCGGTCAGCGTGACGGATCGGGTGGTGCGGTCGAACAGCCGCACGCCCAGCCGGGTCTCCAGCCGGGCCACGGCGCGGCTGACGCCGGATTGCGTCATGTCGAGCGTTTCGGCGGCGCGCACGAAGCTGCCGTTGTCCACGATCGCCATCACCACCCCGATTCCGTCCAGCAGCCGTGCATCGAATTGCATCGTTGATGCCTCGTAGTCATCAATCAAGTGACTGGCATGTTATCGCGGAAATGCCATGCATTGACCAGAATTCGGTCACCGCGGCACCGCTCGTGCCGCGCCGGACAGGAGAGTGCAATGTATGCGGTAACCGGAATTACTGGGCAGGTGGGTGGTGTGGTGGCGTTGGCCTTGCTGGCGGCCGGCCTTGATGTGCGCGCCGTGGTGCGTAGCAAACAGAAGGCACAGACCTGGTCTGCCGAGGGCTGCGACGTGGCGCTGGCCGAGATGCATGACGCCCAGGCATTGACGCAGGCGTTTTCAGGCACGGAAGGCGTCTTTATCCTGCTGCCGCCGAACTTCGATCCGTCGGAAGGATTTCCCGAGTCGCGCGCCATGATCGAGGCAATCCGCCGGGCGCTGCTGGCCGCCCGGCCGGCCCGGGTGGTCTGCCTGTCGACCATCGGCGCCCAGGCCGAGCAGCCCAACCTGCTGCGCCAGCTATCGATGCTGGAGGCCGAACTGGGCGCGCTGCCGATGCCGGTGGCCTTTCTGCGCGCCGGCTGGTTCATGGAAAACACGCTCTGGGATATCGAGCCGGCCCAGGTCACCGGGGTGATCGACAGCTATCTCCAGCCGCTGGACAAGCCCGTGCCGATGGTGGCTACCGCCGATGTCGGGCGTACCGCCGCCGCGCTGCTGCAGGAAGAATGGCAGGGCGTGCGGGTGGTGGAGCTGGAAGGCCCTGTGCGTGTCAGCCCGCTCGATATCGCGGCGGCGCTGTCGGCCTTGCTGGGCAAGCCGGTACGGGCGCGCGAGGTACCGCGCCAAAGCTGGGAAAACCTGTTCCGCGCGCAGGGCATGCGCAATCCTGCGCCGCGTGCGCAGATGCTGGACGGTTTCAACGCGGGCTGGATCCGGTTCGAAGGGCAGGCGCGCAAGGGCAGCCTGCCCCTGCGGGCGGTGCTCGAAGGGCTGACCGCCCGCGGCGGCTGAAGCCGGCCTGAAGGGCCGGTGCCGCAGGGGCGCTACTCGGCCAGCTCGAATACCACGTCCTGCGCGCCTTCCCACAGCACCTTGGTGCCCAGCGCGCGCAGGTTTTCCTTGCCTTCGACGATGGTCAGGAAGTGGTTGCCGGCCAGCTGGCCCATCTTGCTGGCAAAGCAGCAGCTGCCGTAGGCCAGGATGATCTCGGTCTCGCTGTAGCCGCCCGGATAGAACAGGATATCGCCCACCGAAGGGTGGCTTGTGTGGTTCTCGAAGCCCACGCCAAGCTTGAATTCGCCCAGCGGAATCCAGCACCCTTCGCCGCTCCAGCGCACGTGGATCAGCTTTTGCCGGTACGGCAGCAGCTTCGTGAAGGCGGCCACGGTGTCGGGGGCGTCGGGGTTTGTCTCGGCGATAAACGTGTGGCCGGCGGCGGTGATGCGGAGTCGGGTCATGGAGTTGTCCTGTTGTTGTGCGTCCCCGCCGGCCACGGGGCGGCGGGGTCCAGTTGAGCCTAGCCTATGCGGGCCGGTCAGACCAGTGCCGTCATCAGCGTCTCGGCCACGGCGATCAGGCTGCGGTCGCTGCCTTTCGGTCCCAGCAGCGAGATGCCCAGCGGCGCACCGTCGCGGCCCGACAGCGGCAGGCTCAGCTGCGGAAAGCCCGACAGCGGCGTCAGGCACAGCGTGTGTGCCGCCGCCGTGCGGTAATCCTCCAGCGCTTCCATGGGCGTGGCGCGCAGCGGGGCGATATCGGGCATGGTCGGCAGCACCAGGATGCCGTCGTGGCCCAGCAGGCGGCCCAGATGCGCGGTGAACTCGCTGCGCACGGCGTTCGACTGCTCGAACTGGGCCCGCGTCACGCCCTTGCTGAAGGCAAAGCGGCCGGCTACGTCGGGCCCGAGCTGCAGCCCGTAGTTCTCGATCAGCGCGCCGTCGGCCTGCCAGGCTTCCCAGCCCTGTACGTAGCGAAAGGCCCAGTACAGGTCGGACAGCGGACGGTCTGCCACGTCCACCGGCGTGGCCTTGCCCAGGATGGCTTCGATCCGCGCCACGGTTGGCGCCAGAACCGCGCGGGCGGCCGGGGTGGGCAGCTCGAACAGGTCGGACGCCAGCAGCAGCCGGGGACGGCTGGGCAGCGGGTCGCCGTCGGCGCCGAACAGCACGTCGGCCACCCGGGCGAACGTGGCGATATCGCGGGCGAAAAAGCCGCAGGTATCGAGCGATTCGCACAGCGGCATGCAGTTCTGCAGCGAAATGCGGCCATGCGACGGCCGGATGCCGAACAGCCCGCAATGGCTGGCCGGCGCGCGCACCGATCCGCCCGTGTCCGTGCCCAGCGCGAAATCGCAGAGCTGGTGAGAGACGGCCGACGCCGAGCCCGACGACGAGCCGCCGGTGATGCGGTCAGGCGCCGCGCCGTTGTACGGGCCGCCGTAGTGGTAGTTCTGCCCGTTCATCGAGAACGCCAGCTCGTCGGTGTGCACCTTGCCCACGAACGTGGCGCCTGCGTCGAGCAGCTTCTGCACGGTGGGCGCCGTCGCGGTCTTGATGCCCGAGCGCGCCAGCACATGTGGATTGCCGCCGCCGGTGGGATAGCCGGCCACGTCGAACAGGTCCTTGACCGCGAAGGTCAGGCCACGCAGGGGGCCGTTGGCCGCGTTTGGCACGGCAGCATCGGGGTAGGGCAGGAACGCACGGGCGGGATGGGTGGCCAGGCTCATGGTGTTCGGGTTTCCTTGTTCGGGACGGTAAGAGGTCATGCCGCGCATTCGCTGGACGCGGGTTCGGATACCAGCACGCAGCTCACGCGATGGCCGCCGCCCAGCGATACCGCCGGCGGCACCGCGGACAGGCACTCGGGTCTGGCCTGCGCACAGCGCGGCGCAAACGTGCAGCCCGGCGGCAGGTTCGCCAGGTCGGGCGGCGCGCCGCCAATGGTCTGCAGGCGCTGCCCGCGATCCATGCCGTGCTGGCGGCTTTGCAGCAGCGCGATGGTGTACGGATGGCGCGCCTCGCGCATCAGCGTGCGGATCGGGCCTTCCTCCACGATGCGGCCGCCGTACATCACCGCCACGCGGTCGGCGATCTCCACCGCCGCGCCGATGTCGTGCGTGACGAAAACGATCGACAGGCCCAGTTCACGCTGCAGTTCGCGCAGCAGGATCAGCACCTGGATCTGCACCGTGGCGTCAAGCGCCGTGGTCGGCTCGTCGGCCAGCAGGATCTTCGGCTGGGCGGACAGCGCCAGGGCGATCATGGCGCGCTGCCGCATGCCGCCCGACATCTCGTGCGGATAGGCGGCCAGGCGGCGCTCCGGGCTGGGAATCCGCACCGATTCCAGCGCCTTGAGCGCCAGCGCCCGGGCCTCGGTCTTCGATACCTTGCGATGGGTGCGGATGCATTCGACGATCTGCTGGCCCACCGTGTACACGGGGTCGAGCGCCAGCAGCGGTTCCTGGAACACCATGGCCACGGTGCCGCCGCGCAGGCGGGCCAGCGCGCGCTTGTCGAGCTTGAGCACGTCCTGCCCATCGACACGGATGTCGCCTTGCATCGTTGTGCGGCGTGGCGGATGCAGGCGCATCAGCGCGCGCAGCGTCACGCTCTTGCCAGAACCCGATTCGCCGATCAGGGCGACCGCCTCGCCCGGCGCGACGTCGAGCGTCACGCCGTTCACGGCCTGGATGGTCTTGCCGCCGCCCGAGAACGTCACCCGCAGGTCACGCACCGAGACGGCCGGGGTGGTCGGGGCAGTGGAGGTTGTGGAGTCTTTGGACATCGAAATCTCCCGCAAGTCAGGGCGTGGCGGCGTGCAGGCCGGGCGTCATGCGGCGCAGCGGCAGCGAGTGGCCGCCGTCTGGCATCGCCATCAGGCACGACACCGGATGACCGGCCAGCGCGTCGGACAGCACCGGTGCGCGGCGTTCGCAGACCGGCTCGGCACGGGCGCAGCGCGGATGGAAGCTGCAGCCCGGCGGCGGATTGATCGGATTGGGCGGGTCGCCGGCCAGCGGGGCGGCCAGCGTGCGGTGGTCGGGGTCCATCGACGGCATCGACGCCAGCAGCGCGCGCGTGTACGGGTGCGCGGGATTGGCGTAGACCGATTCGGTGTCGCCGATCTCCACCACCTTGCCCAGGTACATGACCATCACGCGGTCGCACAGATAGCGGATCACGTTGAGGTCATGGCTGATAAACACATAGGTCAGGTCGAACTCGGCCTTGAGGTCCAGCAGCAGGTTCAGCACCTGGGCTTCCACGGACTTGTCCAGGGCGGACACCGCTTCGTCCAGGATCACCAGGCGCGGCCGCAGGGCCAGGGCGCGGGCGATATTGACGCGCTGGCGCTGGCCGCCCGAGAGTTCGTGCGGATAGCGGCCGGCAAAGCGCTTCGGCTCCAGTCCCACGCGCTCCAGCAGGTAGCGCGCCCGTTCGGTGGCTTCCCGGGCCGGCACGCCATGCACGCGCGGCGTGAATGCCACGGATTCCTCGATGGTCAGGCGCGGGTTCAGCGACGAATAGCTGTCCTGGAACACCATCTGCACCTGACTGCGGAAGGCCTTCATCGGCAACTGCGGAGAGCCCACGCCCTGTGCGTCGAAGATCAGTTCGCCGCTGTCGTGCGGCGTCAGCTGCATCAGCAGCCGCGCCGTGGTGGACTTGCCGCAGCCCGATTCGCCCACCACGCCCAGCGTCTCGCCCTTGAGCACATCGAAGCTGACGCCATCGACGGCGCGTACCACGCCGCCGGGGCGGAACGGCACCGCCGACTTCAGCGGGAAATGCTTGACCAGGTCGCGTGCGATGACCAGCGGCTGGGCCGGGCCGCCCACATCGACGGCGGCAGCGCCGGGTGCTGCGGGATTGGGGATTGCCAGCGTCTCGGCCATGCTCACTCCTTGATTTCCATGGCCGAGCGGATGCCGTCGGCCAGCAGGTTGAACGAGATCGAGGTCAGGAAGATCATCGCGCCGGGCAGTGCGGCCACCCACGGCTGCGTGTAGATGGCCGTGCGCAGCGTATTGAGCATCAGGCCCCATTCGGGCTCGGGCGGCTTGACGCCAAGGCCCAGGAACGACAGACCGGATGCCAGGATCATCGACACCGAGATCAGGCTGGTGGCGTAGACGAAGATCGGCCCCAGCACGTTGTTGAGCACGTGCGCCCGCACGATGGTCAGCGACGAGGCACCCGATGCCCGCGCCGCATCGACGAATTCGCGGTTGCGCACCTGGGTGGTCACGCTCTCGGCCACGCGCACGATCTGCGGCACGAAGACGATGGTCAGCGACAGCAGCGCATTGCCCACGCCCGCGCCCAGCGTGCCCGACAGCGCGATCGCCAGCAGCACCGACGGGAACGCGTACAGGATGTCGGTCAGGCGCATGATGACCGTGTTGGTCCAGCCGCCGGCATAGCCGGCCACGATGCCGATGGCGCTGCCGATCACGAACGCCAGCAACACGGGCGTAATGCCCATGAACAGCGACAGCCGCGCGCCGAGCATCAGGCGCGACAGCATGTCGCGGCCCAGTTCGTCGGTGCCGAGCGGATAGCCCTCGAAGCCGATCGGCTTCAGGCGCTTGAGGATCGACGCGGCATACGGGTTGGCCGGCATCAGCGCGGGCGCAAAGATCGCCATCCCGATCAGCGCCAGCAGGATCAGCGCGGCCAGCATTGCCAGCTTGTTGCGCAGCAGGCGGCGGCCCACGGTGGTCCAGTAACCGGGCGAGCGTTCCACCGGCAGCGGCGCCACGGCCTTGTTCAGCGTCATTTCCATGGCAGGCTCCTCAGTTCCGTTGGATGCGCGGGTCGAACAGCGTCTGCAGCGCGTCGACCAGCAGGTTGAGCAGCACGAAGAACACGGCCAGCACCAGGATCGTGCCCTGCAACAGCGGGAAGTCGCGCTGGAAGATGGCCGAGTTCAGCAGGAAGCCCGTGCCGGGCCACGAGAAGACCGTCTCGATCAGGATCGAGCCGCCCAGCAGGTATCCGAGCTGCAGGCCCATGACCGACAGCGCGGTAGGCGCCACGTTCTTGACCACATGCCGGAACACCGCGAACTCGGACAAGCCCCGCGCACGCAACCCGACAATGAACTCGTTGGACAGGATTTCGGCCACCAGCGCACGGATGGTGCGCGCCACGATGCCCATCGGGATCACCGACATCGTCACGGCCGGCAACAGCATGTACTGGATGTGTTCCCAGTCCCATCGCCATGAGCCCGACCCATCGGGGCCGGCGCCGGTGGCCGGCAACCAGCCCAGCAGCACCGAGAACGCGATGACCAGCACCATGCCCAGCCAGTAGTGCGGGATGCTGACGCCCAGCACCGACAGGAACGACGCGACGCGGTCGGGCACCGAATCGCGCAGGTAGCCAGCCACGAAGCCGAACAGGCTGCCGAACGTGAAGCCGATCAGCGTTGCCACCGCCGCCAGGCGGATCGAGTTGATGACCGCGTTCGACACTTCGGCCATCACGGGCCGGTTAGTGGCGATGGACGTCCCCAGGTCGCCATGCAGCGCACGCACGAGCCAATGGAGAAATTGCTCCAGGAACGGCTTGTCGAAGCCGTACAGCGCGGTCAGCTGGCGCCGGAGGTCTTCGGACGCGTCGGGCGGCAGCACCGACACGAGCGGATCGCCGGGCGCGATATGGACCAGCGAGAAGCAGAGCAGGGCGACCCCAAGCAGGATCGGCAGCGCATACACGATGCGGCGGAGCAGGTAAGTCATGGTCTGTGGCCGGCTTGTGGGGATTGCTGAACCGTTTGAATCGTCTTGACCGTCTGAAGCAGGCTCCCTTCTCCCGTTGCACGGGAGAGGGGAGCTAGCAGAGCCTCAGTCCATCGACATCGTCGCGATGTCGATGAACCAGCTCTGCGGCTGCACCACGCCCTTGACCTTCTTCGAGATCGCGCGCGGGCCCACGTCGTGGGCGATCAGCACGAACGGCGATTCCTCGACGATGCGCGCGTGCAGCTTGGCCAGTGCGGCATCACGATCCTTCTCGCCAAACGACGTGCGCGCGGTTTCGATCAGCTTGTCGAACTCGGCATTGCCGAAGTAGCCCCAGTTGTTCGAGACAGGCGGCTGGGTCTTGGTGCTGACGAAGCGGACCATGGCGAAGAACGGGTCCATCGCCGCAAAGCTCACGTTGATGGCGTTGGTGCCGTGGGCGCTCGGGTCCTTGGCGCCGATCCGCCAGTTGGTGAACAGCGTGTTCCACTCCACCACGTCGAAGTCAACGTCGAAGAAGCACTCCTTGAGGTTCTGCTGCACATACTCGTTCATCGGCAGCGGTTGCATCTGGCCCGAGCCGGACGCCGACACCTGCACCTTGACCTTGACCGGCTTGGCGGCCGAGTAGCCGGCTTCGCTCATCAGCTTGCGTGCGGCGTTCGGGTCGTACTTGATGTCGAATTTGGGATTGCCCCACCACGGGTTGCCGGCTTCGACAATGCCCTTGGCCTCGGCCATGTAGCCACCCAGCAGCGTCTTCAGGCCCGCGCGGTTCACGCAGAGGTTGGCGGCCTGGCGCACGCGCTTGTCCAGCCACGGCGAATTCGGCGCGAACGACAGTTGCCACGGCCACATATGCGGCTGGGCGTTGGCGTAGACATCGAAGCCACGGCTCTTGATCTGCGCGATGGCGTCAGGCGCGGGGGCCTCGATCCAGTCCACCTGGCCGGACAGCAGCGCCGCCGTGCGCGCGTTGGCCTCGGGCATCGGCACCATCACCACCTTGTCGATCTTCGGGGTGCGCTTCGGGTCCCAGTAGCTGGCGTTCTTTGCCAGTTCCAGGCGCTCGCGCGGCACGAAACGCGTCATCCTGAAGGGTCCCGTGCCCGACGCGTCGGCGGCGAACGCCACCCATGCCTGTTTGCTGCGCTCGGCCGGGTCGGTCACCGACGCCGGCACGGCGGCCAGCTTCTTGTCCCACTGCGTGGGCGACGCCATGAACAGGTTCGATACGTTGTAGGGCAGGAACGAATCAGGCTCGGACGTCACCAGCTCCACGGTCAGGTCATCGATCTTCTTCGCGCTGCGCAGCGTGGGCATGCGCGATGCCGTAACGCCCACCTGGCTCGGATCGAACTGCTTGGCGGTCTTGTCGAGCACCTTGTTGACGTTCCAGACCACGGCATCGGCATTGAACGGCGAGCCGTCGTGGAACTTCACGCCGGGCCGCAGCTTGAACGTCCATTTGGTCTTGTCCTTGTCGTCGACCTTCCACTCGGTAGCCAGGCCGGGCACCAGCAGGCTTGGGCCGTTGCTCTTTGACAGATCCCAGGCGGTCAGCGCGTCGTACATCGGAATGCCGGTGAAGCGGTTGCCTTCGAAACCCTGGTCGGGCTGGCCCAGCGTGCGGGGGATATCGGCGGCGGTCATGCCGATGCGCAGCACCTTGTCGGCCATGGCGGCGCCGGGCAGGGCCAGCAGCGACAGGGCGACGGCAGCCGAAGCCGAACGGATGACAGCGGAGAAACCTTTCGCGCGGGGATTCGTGGAGGGGGTCACAGGCAGGGCTCCTGGTTTGGGGGATGGGTTGAACGCTGTGTTCGGTTTCGAACTAGCAATTGATGTGCCAGTGCGCATGCACCATCGACGGATCGTCGGTGCCGGTGGTCTGCTTCTTGCTGGGTGGTTGCTTCGATATCACCCACCGCAGACAACACAGACATGGATTCGCAATTCACTCCCCGCATCAATGGCGCCCGCCTGTGGCAATCGCTGATGGACCTGGGCGCGATCGGCGCCACGCCCCTGGGCGGCGTGTGCCGCATCGCCCTGACCGACGAGGACCGCAAGGGCCGCGACCTGGTGGTGCAGTGGTGCCGCGAGGCCGGGCTCGACGTACGCGTGGACGAGATCGGCAACGTCTTTGCGCGCCGCGCCGGCACCGACCCCGACGCCCCGGCCGTAGCCACCGGCAGCCATATCGACACCCAGCCATCGGGCGGCAAATTTGACGGCAATTTCGGTGTGCTGGCCGGGCTGGAGGTCATGCGCACGCTCAACGACCTGGGCGTCTCCACGCGCGCACCGCTGGAGGTGGCGTTCTGGACCAACGAGGAAGGCACCCGCTTTACGCCGGTGATGATGGGATCGGGCGTCTTCGCCGGGGTGTTCGACGGGGCATTCGCCCGTGCGCAGCAGGACCGCGACGGGGTCAGCGTGGGCGATGCGCTCGAAGCCATCGGCTACCTTGGAGCACAGCCCGCCGGCCACGTGCCGGGCGGCATGTATGCGGCCTACTTCGAGGCGCATATCGAGCAGGGGCCGGTGCTGGAAGCGGCCGGCCTGCCGATTGGCGTGGTCAGCGGCGCGCTGGGCCAGCAGTGGTACGACGTGACCGTGACCGGCCAGGACGCGCATGCCGGCCCCACGCCGCTGGCGCTACGCCACGACGCGCTGCTGGCGTCGGCACGGATGATCGAGGCCGTCAACCGCATTGCGCGCGACGAGGCGCCGCAGGGCCGCGGCACCGTGGGCTTTGTGGAGGTCAAGCCCAATTCGCGCAACGTGATTCCGGGGCGCGTGGACTTTTCGGTGGATTTCCGCAACCTGTCGCAGGCCGGGCTCGACCGCATGGATGCGGCGATGCGTGCCGCGTTCGCGGGCATTGCCGACGCCGCCGCCGTCAAGGTGGACGTGCGTCAGGTGGTCAAGTTCGAGCCCTGCATCTTTGCGCCCGCGTGCGTGGACAGCGTGCGGCGCGCGGCGGCGTCACTGGGCCTGCCGCATATGGATGTGGTGAGCGGGGCGGGGCACGATGCCGTGTACGTGGCCCAGCGCGCGCCCACGGGCATGATCTTCGTGCCCTGCAAGGACGGCATCAGCCATAACGAGCTGGAAGACGCGCTGCCCGAGCATATCGAGGCCGGCGCCAACGTGCTGCTGCAGGCGATGCTGGAGCACGCGCGCTAAGGGCTGCCCCGAGCGCAACGGTGGGATCAGTGGGCGATCGACCGCGAGATCGCCCACGCGCATTCAATGACCAGCGGCCCGAGCTTCTTCTGCGCCTCGGCCATGGTCCAGCGGCTGGCCGGCGGTGACACATGCACCGCGCCCACGGCCTCGCCACGGCTGTTCACGATGGGCGCGCCAATGCCCATGTCCCCCAGGAACAGCTCTTCCTCGTTGCACGCATAGCCCAGGCCGCGGCACGCCACCACCTGCTCGAAGATGGCGTCGATATCGGTCAGCGTGGCTGGCGTGCGCGCCTGCCGCGCAGAGGCTTCGAGCATCGCGCGCACCTGGTCGTCGGGCAGCTTGCTCAGGTAGGCGCGGCCCGAACTCGTGCAGTACATCGGAATCCGCATGCCCACCGGCGTCAGCACGGGCATGTGCTTGGCGGTCATGAGCTGCGCAACGTAGACCATGTCGAGCCCCACGGGCTCCGTGAGATTGGCCGTCTCGCCGCTGGCATTGGCCAGTTGCGACAGATAGGGGCTGGCAATCGGGATCAATGCGTCGGCCGCCAGGTAGTTGTAGCCGATCTCCATCACCTTGGGCGTCAGCCGGAAACGGCGCGTCTGCGGGTGCTTGTCGATGTAGCCAAGCCGCTCCAGCGTATGGACGGTGCGCTGGGCGGAACTCTTCGTCATGCCGGTCAGCGCGGCAAGTTCCACCAGGGTCAGCGTGCGATGCACGGCGCTGAACGCGCGCAGGACTTCGAGCCCTTTTTCCAGTGACTGGTTGAAGAGCGGGTCGGGGCGGTCGCCGTCAGTGATGGCCATAACAGGTGTGAATCCGGATTCGGCACCATCGTCGTGATCCGCTGCACCACGATGGCTGAATATTGCACCAAGATATTTATGTATCGATTATCGATTTTCTGCGGACGGCTCATGATAGGCGCAATCGCCGTCACATGGCGAGCCGGCGGGCGCTTGGTGGTGTTTACCCCTATAAAATTCCGGGTTGTGCGCAGTGAAATATCACACTAGTATCACAACAACTTCAAACGAACAGACTCTGATTCCGCCGTGGTGAATCCCATTCGACTGGTCGGTGCCGCCGACCCGGCGCCCGCAGCGGCCACCCCCGCCCAGAGCGGCGCGGCAATGCGCGAGCAGGCCTATACCGAAATCAAGCGACGCATCATCGCGTGCGAGTTCCGTCCGGGCGAACCGCTGAACGAGGCCCAGGTGGCCGCGTTGCTGGGCCTGGGCCGCACCCCGGTCCACCAGGCGCTGCATCGGCTGGAAGTGGAAGGGCTGGTGTCGATCCTGCCGCGCAAGGGCGTGCTGGTGTCGCCGCTGTCGCTGAACGAAGTGCTCGACATGATCGAAGTGCGCGCCACCAACGAGGTGCTGTGCGCCACGCTGGCCTGCGAGCGCGGTCACGACAGCGATTTCAAGGCAATGCGCGAGATCGTCGACCGCTCGCCAGAGTTGATCGCCCGGCGCGATATCCCGGCGCTGGCATCGCTGGACCTGAAGTTCCATACCGCCATGTCGGCCGCATCGCGCAATCGCGTGCTGGCCGAACTGCTGCGCGGCCTGCATGAGAAGCAGGCGCGTTTCTGGTTCCTCTCGCTGTCCGATCCGCAGCACCTGGAAAACGTCTACCAGGAGCACCTGGAAATCGTCGACGCGCTGGAACGCCGCGACGTGCCGGCGGTGCGCGAGGCCATCCGCGAACACATTGACGAATTCCGGAAGAACATCATCCGGACACTCTGACCCGAACTTTCCCCTCGTAACAAAGGTAGTACGCAATGCCGACACTGCATCTCCAGGTAGCCGGCGGGGGCGCGCTCGCCCTCGACATCGAACGACTGATCATCGCCGGCTGGACTGGCCGCGACATGGAAGCCGTTCAGCACCATATCGACGAACTGAAGGCCATCGGCGTGAAGCCGCCTGCCACCGTGCCCACGTTCTATCCGCTGGCCGCCCAGCTGCTGACCACCGACGACGTGCTGGAAGTGCCGCGCGACGATTCGTCGGGCGAGACCGAATTCGTGCTGCTGCAGGGCGTCGACGCGCTCTACATTGGCATTGGCTCGGACCACACCGACCGCAAGGTCGAGGCCTATGACGTCACCGTGTCCAAGCAGATGTGCGCCAAGCCGATGGGCCGCGACGTGTGGCGCTTCGACGAGGTGGCTGATCACTGGGACGCGCTGGAAATGCGTTGCTGGCGTGTACGCGACGGCCAGCGCGCGCTCTATCAGGAAGGCAAGGTCACGCGCCTGCTGGACCCGCGCGAACTGATCGAGCGCCTGACGGGCGAATCGCAACTGCCGCCGGGCACCGCGATGTTCTGCGGCACGCAGGCCGTGATCGGCGAGATGGGCCACGGCGAATCGTTCGAAGTGGAACTGCACGACCCCGTGCGCAACCGCAGCCTGCGTCACGTCTATCGCGTGGAAACGCTGGCCGTAGCCGAGTGAGCCTTGCCATGACTGCACCGACCATCGCTGCTCCCACCATTGCCGAACTGGCCGCCGCGC
This sequence comes from Cupriavidus sp. D384, assembly GCF_001652915.1. Lineage (GTDB taxonomy): Bacteria > Pseudomonadota > Gammaproteobacteria > Burkholderiales > Burkholderiaceae > Cupriavidus. The sequence goes on along the minus strand of NZ_BBQI01000090.1, from coordinate 140,029 downwards.
TGGCGGCCGGCCACACCACCAGCGTCGCGCTGACCGAAGACGCACTGGCCCGCATCGACCGCCATATGCAGGCGGGCGGCGCTGCGTTCATGAGCGTCGACGCCAAAGGCGCGCTGGCACAGGCCCATGCCGCCGACCAGGCGCGTGCGGCCGGCTATGTGGCATCGCCGCTGGCCGGGCTGCCGGTGTCGATCAAGGACCTGTTCGATGTGCGCGGCCAGGTGACACGCGCCGGCTCGAAGGCGCTGGACGGCAGCGCGCCGGCCCAGGCCGACGCCCCGGCCGTGGCGCGGCTGCGCGCCGCAGGTGCGGTGCTGATCGGCCGCACCAATATGAGCGAGTTCGCGTTTTCGGGGCTGGGCCTTAATCCGCACTACGGCACGCCGCGAACGCCATTCGATCCCGATCGCATCAGCGGCGGCTCGACGTCGGGTGGCGCAGTGAGCGTGGCGGAGCAGATGGCCGTGGCCGCGCTGGGCACCGATACCGGCGGCTCCATCCGCATTCCGTCGGCGTTCTGCGGCCTGACCGGCTTCAAGCCCACCGCGCGCCGTGTGCCGCTGGACGGCGCCGTGCCGTTGTCCACGTCGCTCGACTCGGCTGGCCCGCTGGCCCGCTCGGTGGCCTGCTGCGTGGCGATGGATGCCGTGCTGAGCGGCGAAACGCTGGACGCCCGCGCCGCCGACCTGCGTGGCCTGCGTTTCTACGTCACGCGCGACTTCGTGGCCGACGGTCTCGATGCCGAGGTAGCCCAGGCGTTCGAAGCCACGCTGGCGAAGCTGTCGGCACGGGGCGCGCAGATCGTGGAGTTCGCTTTCCCCGAACTGCGTCGCCTGCCCGAGATCAACGCCGCTGGCGGCCTGACCGCCGCCGAGGCGTGGACGTGGCACCGCGAGCTGCTGCAAACGAAGGGCGACCGGTACGACCAGCGCGTGGCCCAGCGCATCCGCCGTGGCGAGAAGCTGACCGCCAGCGACTACATCGTCCTGCTGGCCGAACGCCGCGCCATGCAGCAACGCGCTGCCGAACTGCTGCGCGAGGCCGATGCCTGGCTGATGCCGAGCGTGGCGGTGCGCCCACCGCGCCTGGACGCACTGGAGCGCGACGAGGACTTTTTCTCGATCAATGGCCTGGTGCTGCGCAACGCGAGCGTGATCAATTTCCTCGATGGCTGCGCGGCGTCGCTGCCGATGGGCGAGGGCATGGGTCTGGGCGTCTGCGGCCTGCATGGCAGCGATGCCCGTGTGCTGCAGGTGGCTGCCGCCATCGAGCAGGCCCTGGCCTGACGCCGTACCTGTAATACCGGCCGGATTCCCACGGCCGCCGCACCCAGCGCCAGCACAGCGCAATGCGAGAGGGCGCCGCCAACGTAGCGGCGCCCCGCCAACCACACCCAAGGAGTAGTCACCGATGTCTTCCGTGATGAGCGGCGCCCCCGGCGCCCTGGAGAGTCTGCCGCCCGCACAGCTGGCGCAGCAACGCAGCGAGGCGTACCGCAAGATCACCGTGCGCCTGATTCCGTTCCTCGTATTCCTGTTCATCCTGGCCTGGATCGACCGCGTCAACGTGGGCTTTGCCAAGCTGCAGATGCTGCAGGACCTGCAGTTCAGCGAAGCCGTGTACGGGCTGGGCGCGGGGATTTTCTTCATCGGCTACTTCCTGTTCGAAGTGCCGAGCAACCTGCTTCTGGAAAAGATTGGCGCGCGCAAGACGCTGGCGCGCATCACCATCCTGTGGGGCTTCGCCTCGATGGCGATGATCTTCGTGAAGACCCCGATGCAGTTCTACACGCTGCGCTTCATGCTGGGCATCTTCGAGGCCGGGTTCTTTCCGGGCGTGGTGCTGTACCTGACCTACTGGTTCCCGGCCGAACGCCGGGCACGCATCAACGGCCTGTTCATGACGTCGTTCGCCATCGCCGGCGTGGTGGGCGGCCCGCTGGCGGGCTTCATCATGAGCGCGATGGACGGCGTGGACGGCCTGGCCAACTGGCAATGGCTGTTCGTGATCGAAGGCATTCCGTCGGTGCTGGCCGGTATCGCCGTGCTGCTGTACCTGCCGGAAAAGCCTGTCAACGCGAAGTGGCTGTCGCAGCAGGAACAGACCATTGTCACGCGTGAGATCGAACAGGAGGCATGCGACCCGGCCAAGCATTCGTCCCTGAAGGGCGCCTTTGCCAACGCCCGCGTCTGGATCTGCGCGGCCATCTACTTCTGCGTGGTCAGCGGCAACGCCACCATCGCATTCTGGTCGCCGTCGATCATCAAGGAACTGGGGGTGCAGGGCAACCTGCAGATCGGGCTGGTCTCGGCCATCCCGTTCGTGGCCGGCACGATCGCCATGGTGCTCAACGGCATCCACTCGGACCGCACCGGCGAGCGCCGCATGCACTGCGCGCTGGCCACGCTGCTGGCCGCCGTGGGCCTGACGCTGACGGGCTTCTGGCTGCACAGCGCCGTGCTGGCCCTGATCGCACTGACCGTCGCGTCGGTCGGCATCCTGGCCGCATTCCCGGTCTTCTGGTCGCTGCCGTCGGCCTTCCTGGCCGGCACGGCCGCCGCCGGCGGCATCGCGTTGATCAACTCGATCGGCAACCTGGCAGGGTTTGTGGCGCCGTACATGATCGGCTGGTTCAAGACCACTACCGGCCAGTTGGCCTCGGGTCTGTATTTCGTGGCGGCACTGGAAGCCTGCGCGACGGTACTGGTAATCGCGTTCATCCGCGCCCGCCAGTAATTCTCAGCGGCATTGTCAGCGGGGCGGGCAGGGGGCTGGATTCCCCCGACGCCTTGCGATACAATCCGCTTCCTTATTGCGCCGCAGGCAGAAGTTACGCCGGCGGCACGAACCGGATTCCGGCGCGCAACGCGCCAACAGCAAGCCACAAGCAGGAAAAGGCGGGCAGTCCAGCCGCCTTTTTTGCTTTGTGAATGCCCGGTTCCAGGACTGCGAGGGTGGCGAAATTGGTAGACGCACCAGGTTTAGGTCCTGACGCCAGCAATGGTGTAGGGGTTCGAGTCCCCTCCCTCGCACCAACCCACCTATAAGTTGCGTAATCGCAACTTTTACACTCCGCGCCATTCGGTGGCACTAGATGCCGCAAAGCCAAGCCCAGCAAAGGCTGGCGGATGTTTTGCGTGCTTGACCTCGGCCGAGGCGCGCCACTTCCTGGCACTATAGAATCACCCCGCGCTCCCCATTTTTTCCCCACGGATTCCCCATGGCATCCTTTCAGAAAGTGGCGAAGGGCTGGCGAGTGCAGATTGCTATCAAGGGTCAGCGCGATAGCCGAATTTTTCCGAACAAGTTGCTGGCCACCGAGTGGGCGGCCCACCGCGAGGCCGATCTTCGCTCCATCGACAACCGCCAGGGCAGCAAAACCCACACCATCGGCGACGTCCTCGACGACTATCAACGCAAGATCAGCCCGACCAAGCGCGGCGCCCGGTGGGAAAAGCTCCGCCTGGACCTCATTGGCCGCAAGGAGGTTGACGGCAGTCGCTTCCGCGACATCCTTCTGGTCAATCTGCGGCCCGCCCACATCGCCGCCTGGCGCGATGCCAGACTGCGCGATGGCGTGGCCGGGTCGTCAGTGTCCCGCGAGATGTCCCTGCTGTCGCACGCCCTGCAGGTAGCGCGCACCGAATGGGGCTGGCTGGTGACGGATCCGATGAAAGAAGTGCGCCGGCCGCCCGACAATCCGCCGCGTGAGCGCCTGGTCCCCCAAGCGGAGATCGAGGCGGTACTTATCGCCCTCGGGTACATAGAAGGCATGCCGGTCGTGCGGGCGTCCCAGCGCGTTGCCGTGGCGTTCCTGTTTGCGCTGGAGACGGCCATGCGGTCAGGCGAGATCCTTGGCCTGACCAGCTTCACAGTGGATTTTGAGCGACGGGTGGCGCGGCTGCCGCTGACCAAGAACGGCCTGGCGCGGGAGGTGCCGTTGTCGACTCGCGCCATCGAGCTGCTGCGGATGCTGCCGGCGGTGAACGAAGGGGCGCCGCTGTTCAGCCTGGTGCCGGCCAGCCGCGACGCGCTGTTCCGCAAGGCCAGAAACAAGGCCTGCATCGCCGACCTGACGTTCCACGACACGCGGCACGAAGCCATCACGCGCCTGGCGAAGAAGCTGCAGCCGCTGGATCTGGCCCGGATGACGGGCCATACCAACTTGCAGGAGCTGATGACTTACTACAACGAGTCGGCGTCCAGCATCGCGCAGCGCCCGGGGCTGACGCTGCGAACGATGAAACATGTGGTCAGTCCGCATTGCGCGGACGACCACGCGGCTTGTCCTTGTACGACTCTGCCCAGGCCACCACCTCCGAGGCCTTCCAGCGAGGCAGGGCCTTGGCCGCCGCACCGCCGCCCGACTGCACGGACGGAATCCGGATCGCCTTCGGAAAATCCGGCAGCGTAACAATCCGCTCCCGCACCACCTTGGGCGAGCGCACCAGGAACTCGGCGATCCGATCCACATCCCACAGCGCCACGCTCACCGGCAGCGCCGGCCGCACATGATCGGCAACGGCCACGGCGATGCGTTCGATCAGATCCCCGTTATTCATCGCGCGCTCCGTCGATACGAGCATGCACCGCGCGCCACCTGGGCGCGTTGTCGCCGTAGTTTTGCTGGTCCTCCACCGCCAACGTCACCTCCAACAACTCCCTCCTCGTACACATCCGCTGAATTTCATCGGTCAGATTCAGCGCCCGCCCAATCACCCTGAACTCGTCTCCAGTAACCCCCAGCCGGCCCCGAGCCCGATACCGCTTTCCCACCGCAGCAATCGCCTCCACCGCCGCATCCATCGCCTCGCGCAGCTCACGGTTCTCGGCGAAGTAGAGAGCTGCGGCGAGCTGGCCGACATTCACACGAAAGCCCAGCGTGAACCAGGCATTTTCCGTGGCCGTGCCGTCCAGAATCTTGCTTAGCTCCACATGGGGAATGAGTTGCAGATCCACCTCGGCCTTGTTGCTGAATCGATAGCACGACGGCAGACGGGCCACACGCGGCTGGTGCGCCCGCCGGTTCTTCCGATGTTTACTCGCTGGCATGGTCAGTCCTCAAAATCGCCGGCTGCGCGGCGTTTCAGGTCGATGGGATTAGCGCGCGGCCGAACCTGGTCACGCGCAGCCATGGCACGGGCTGCGGCGGCCACGGTACGGCGCAGCAGGTCCGACATGGCGTCGAAAGGGGTGGCAATGCGCAGTGCCCGGTGCGTACGTCGCAGTTGCGCTTCGGTGACGAGCGGTCTATCCACGGCGGTCTCCCTGGCGAATGAACCCATCCCACACGCCCCGGCCGTAGCACAGCGTGAAAAACAGGCTGACCACGAACATGCCGGGTTCGTCGGTGGCCATCGTCAGGTGCAGCCAGGCAGGCTGCCCGGCCAGGCCGAGCAACGCCCCCCAGCGCACCCGGTGTGCGCCGGCGTTGAACAGGTAGACCGACGCCACGGCCGTGGCGATCATCCAGACATTCAGCAGGGCGTACGTCACGCAGCCCTCCCGATGGCGGATGCGCGACAGAAGCGCGGAGGCTCGGTCAGGCGATCCAGCGCGCGCAGCTGCGCATCCAGGCGCGTGCGCGCCAGCGTGGTGAACTCGCTGCGGATGCCGGTATGGGAAACGATGCATACGATAAAAGCAGACATACTCAAGCTCCCAAATTCGCCGGCCGATCCTCGAACACCCAGCACTTCACAGTGGCAGGGCGTTTCGGCTGATGGATGTGCTCGGCGTTAAATCGCGCGTTGATCGCGCTGTTGACGACCCGCAGATCAATGAACTTGCGGTGCCGGGATGTCTTCAGCACGCGTTTCAGTTCGGGCAGCGGGGGAAGGTTCAGGCGGCGGTCGTTTGCCACCTGTTCGAAATGGCGCAGGCTGATGGCGATAACGCCATCGCCTCGGGCGTGGTTCAGCACCGCCTGGTCGTCGGCGGCAGATTCGATGTGGTCGTACAGTTCCCAGAAGTCCTGCACCAGCGGGTGATCGGCGCCGATGGCCTGCTGGCGCTCCACGGCCATCTGCACCAGCTGGCGCTGTGCGGCATCGCGGTATTCAGCCGGCACCGGCAACACCATGGGCAGGCAGTCGACCATCGCCATGATCTGCGCGTGGTTCTTCGCCAGGCGCTGGTTCTTGACGTCGGGATTGCGTATCAGCGTGTCCTGGTAGTGCGGCATGCGCTCGACAAAGCGCGCCAGAATGTCGTCTTCCTTCAGGATGGCCGACAGCAGGAAGCCGGACACGTCCTCCACCGGCATCTGTTCCAGCGCGCGGGCGGCGGCGAAAGTGTCGGCGTCCTGGCCCGAGCGGTCGAAGTACAGATGAACGATCCGCTGAAGGATGGCGTCGCTGGCGCACACGTCGGCGTTCTGACTGATCACCACCGCGCCACGGAAGGGCGATTCGTCGGTCTCGTTCCCCGAATTCTTCACGCCGCGCGAGCGAGAGCTGCGGCCGTTGTAGGCAGTTTTCAGCTCGTTCCAGTCGAAGCCCTTGACCTTGGCGCCGTCATCGCCACGGTCGGCCTCGATCATCACGACTGGCAGATTCGACACCTGCGAGAAATTGCGCGCCCGCGCCGCGATAGACGCCTTGGACGGGTCAAAGCCCTCGTAGTCGCGCCGGCCGCACAGTTTCCACAGGAACTCGATCAGCGTGGATTTGCCGGCGCCGGGCTCGCCCACTACCTCCAGGAACGGGTAGCTCTTCTGCTTGATGCCGTCGCCTTCACGGATCTGCTCCACAAACAGCGACCCGAGCCAGAACGCCAGCGCCACGATGGCCTTCGCGCCGAACGCGCGCCACAGCGTGTCCAGCCAGTCGTGCCGGAACGCCCGCAGGTCGGTGTTCAGCGACAGGCCTGCCGAGCCGAGAATGCTCTTGATCGATAGCCGGCCGATGTCGAAGAAATCCTCGTCGTTGAGCGTGTAGAGCTTGCCGTCCTTCACCGCTACATCGGAGTACACATAGCAGCCGCTTTCCCTGGTGTAGCCGACATAGTTGATCGTCTGCACGCTCTTGATGCGGTGCATTTGCTCTTTCAGATAAGTGTCCAACTGCCCGTTCGATCCGGTGTAGAACGCCCCCGGCGCCACGGCCAGCAGGCGCTTCTTGAACTCGGTAGCCGACGCCACCTGGGCGCTGGTGAACGTGTTCTTGATCGGCGCGGCATCGTGCGGAAAGGCGACGCGGAAGTAGTACCAGGCCTCGTCGGTGGCCGCGTTCGCCTGGTAGTAAAGGACGGTGGGCAGGCACGTCGCGATGTTCGTGACTACCCCGGCCTTTAGCATCGCTTCGTCGCGGATCTCTGTTTCATCGAGATCTCTGTGCGTGCTGCGCACCGCATCCATCTCGCGCGTCAACGCGTCCAGGTCGAGCTTGAACCAGTAAAGCCTGCTCTGGAAGTCGAACGCGAACTGGCTCATGCTGGTGCGGCCATAGATCAGTCGTGCCTTCTCGGCCGCCGTGGGAGCGGCCAGCAGGTCGCCCAGATACCGGTACTCGGCAATGTCCTGCTCGGTCAGCTTGTCCAACTGATGCAGATCGTTCCAATCGAGCTTCTTCTTGCCTCTCTGCCTTGGCAGCGCGATGGAGGCTTGCCAGCCGTCCTCGCGACTGCGCTTGAGCCATTGCCTGGCATACCGCATGCCGGCCTTGTCCGCATCCAGCGCCCACACCAGCCGGGGTCGTGGCTTGCCATTGGCCGCGCACTGTTCGGCCACGCCGCGCAAGGCGTGCGCGGGGTAGTTCGTGCAGGACAGGGCCGACGCTGCGGCGATGCCGTGGTGGAGCAGGGCGATGGCATCGAACACGCCCTCCACAATCCACAGTTCTTCGGCGCCGCCAAGGTTCGCTCCCGGTGGTTGCCACCACATCCCCGCATAACTGCCGTGGAAGGTCGCCTTGCGGTCCCCAAAGCGATGCGCCTGGTCGATGATCCGTTCCCAATAGACGCCGGGCGCCAGCGCAAAGCGCACCGTGGCGCTGCCGATCTTGAGTTCGTGGCTGTAGTAACTCTCCTGCGTGTACCAGTCGCGCACTTTCGCGAGATCGAAGCCGCGGCCGTCGCGCATGTACGCATCGGCCGACGCCTTCGGGTTCTCAGGCGTGGGGCGGAAGCGGTCTGACCAGCTCTCAAAAAGATCCGGGTACAGATCCTTGATATGCAGCTCCGCACCGCATTTGTTCAGCCGGTTGCAGCGGATCACCCACGGCGCATCGCCAAACGCCCATAACGCGTTCTTTCCGCAGGATGGGCAGTGGCCCGCCTCCAGCTTCGCGCCGGACTGCTTCTGCTTGAACGCGTAGTCGCGCAGCAGGCGGCTGGTGACATCGGAATGCAGGGATGGGTCCATGAGATCCAGGCAAAAGGGTGGCCCTCACGGCCCGCTGGACGCGCCGTGAACGAAAGAAACCGGAATGGGAAAGTCAGGCCGCTACGTGGGCAGCAGATCCATCTGCCGCGTGTCCTGCGGGGTGCCGCGCGCCCTGCCTTGCGGCAGGTACGCCTTGGGGTTGGGCATCATGCTCGGCGCGATGGTGTGCACGGCGGAGAGCAGCATCTTGCAGGTGTAGGCGCACTCGACGTTCGGGCACTGGACATACAGCTCGCGGGAAAGCAGAGAGACGGCGCGGCTGGTGCGGATCTGCAGGCGGTAGGTGCAGTGAGGGCAGAGCATCATCATCTGGCGTCGCTCCGCAGTGGGGTCGTGCGTGCCGGTTTGCACTCGTAGGCAGACAGCCCTTCGAGCAGGATCAACCGCGCCAGGCTCGACAGCGAGCGGTTCTCCACAAGTGCCAGCCGCTCTAGCTGCTCACGTTCCTGGGAGAGCAGACGCATGCTGATTGGCTTGTCCTTCAGCACCCCACGTGGGGCGCGACTTACCGGCGTTTTCGCACGAGACATGGCAGATATACTCTGTGTGAAAGTTAGCAATGCACAACCCGAAGTGTCTTACCAAGAGGAATGTTTTTCAATGATCTCAAGGGAAGAAAAGGAAAGTTTAGGAAAACGCCTATTCGAGGAACGGAAGCGAGCGGGTCTCACGCAGGCCGCGCTCGCAGCGATGGGCGGCGTCTCGCCAAAGACGCAAGTGTTCTATGAGAAGTCCGAGCGGGTTCCGGACGCTGCTTATCTCGCAGCCATTGCGCGCGAGAGCTTCGACGTGATGTACATCCTCATCGGCGAGCGAGCGTTCGAACCGCTATCTGTCGAAGAAACCGCTTTGGTGTTTGGCTACCGTCGACTAGGCACTCGAGCACGCGCCGGTGTCCTGGCCTTACTCAGTGGGATGCAGCCAGATTCGGTTCACGGAGTGCATGTCAAGGGCGATGTAGGCCAGTTGATCGAAGGCGACTTTCAGTCGTCAGCGCCGCTGACCATCAACATGGGAAAGAAACGAAAAAGCTGACTCACACCAGGCGCATGCCACGACGCGCCAATTTCATGGAATCGACCGTAGTCGTAGTTTCTTTTTTGGAAACGCAATGAAGAAAAGCGATGTGGTGGTTGACGGAAATGTGGGACAAGTAGTGGTGGCCTCGAGTGTCGTATATCACGCGGGCAGCGGGCCAGGTCAGGCCAGCAACGCCATCAGTATGAGCGGGTCGTCGGAGCTGGCCGGCGGTGGCACGAACCCAGAAGGCAAGCCTTCGGCTGCTTGCGGCAAGTGCGCCGCTGTGGCGCAACGGTTTCGTCGGCTCAAGCTCGCCGTGGCCCTGGCGACTGCGGCCGCATGCGGGGCTTTCGTGGCTACCGTACGAAGCCACTTCGCAGAATGTTCGCCAACTCAGCCAGCGGCGAGCCAGTGTCATTTCGATGGTCGGCAATACTCAGCCGGCAGCATCGTCAAGATGTCCAATGGCCTGGCCCGAGAGTGCCTGGAGTCAGTTGGCGGCAGGGCCCACCGATGGTCGGAGTTTGCCCTTCGGCCAATCTAGGTTTTTCGAATCGAAGCGCCCCCCAAATTGTCCGTGGTTCATGTCGACGCCACGGATCACAACCCGGAGCACCCGTTTGCCAGATGTTCTGGCATGCGGGCTTGCGCCGGAATGGGAGGATGTATCGATGGCCCTGATGAAATGTACCGAATGCACAAAGGAGATATCCGACAAGGCAACGGCATGCCCGCATTGCGGAGCCAGAAGCAAGCCGAAACTGAAAGAAGTACTAGCGGGGGTTGTGGTTGTCGTCGTCGTGATCGGCGTACTGGCTCAATGCGTCGGCAGTCCAGAGGGAAAGAGTGATGCGAAGAAAGCTGGCCCGGCAGTAGAGAACTCAGGGGTGCCCAAGCGGGACGAATCTGCCGCCGTCACCACTGCGACCATCGGCCGTAGCACCGACGAGGTGTTGGGAAATCTCACCGTTATCGAACGCTCCGCAAGCGTCCCCTTGCGGGACGGCAGCTCGCGCGAGTCCATCAAGTTGGGCAAGTATCTCCATCTCGAAACGGTTGGAGACCCGGCCGACTTGGTTGCGTACACCATGATGTTCGGGGCACCGAGCGACGACAAGCCGGCGGCAGTTCAGACCACCATGTACGTAGGGGAAGTCCTGGCAAACACGTTTCCGCATTGGGGGAAAGCGGGCAATGGCGATACTGTGGGGAAATGGATGGTGACCGCCTCAAAACAACTCAGCGCGAATGTCAGGAAGAACAAGGACGACCCCGATCCTGTGATCCTGGAGCGAGACGGGCTTCGCATCCGTTACACGGCAAACACGTTCCTTGGACTGTTCTTTATTACGGTGGAGTCGCTTGCCGCCTCATAGCCGATCACCGCAGTCGTACAGAAGCGCTGGCATGATACGCCGCCTCAATCTCACACCCCACCCACCGATGCCCGTGCTCCTTCGCCGCAGCCAGGAACGTGCCTGAGCCGGCAAACGGATCGCAGACAACGCTGCCGGCCGGCACCAGGCGCACGACCTCGCGGGCCAGGCCGGCGGGCTTCTGCGTCATGTGAGACTTTGGTCGTGACAGGCGCTCCGCGAACACACCCGGCAGATGCACCTTATGGTCGGTACGCACCGCACCCTTCGTCGCCCACACCATGAATTCCGCCTGCTGCGAAAACCCGCCCAGGCGCGGCCGGGCGCCGCCGGCGGTCTTGTCCCAGACAGCCACGCTGCGCCAGATGAAGCCCGCGCCCTGGACGGCATCTGTCAGGCTCGGCAACTGCCGCCAGTCGATGAAGCAGACCAGGTGGCCACCATCCTTGGCAGCGCGGAACGCCTCGCTCAGCCAGCTCATGCACCAGTACGTCCAGGACCGCTGATCCTTGTTGTCGTGGCTGAACTCAGGATAGACGGTCTTAACGTCCGCGCCGATGTACTTCTGGCCCGGCGTCTGAGCACGTGTGCTGGCGTGCAGGCCGCCGGACGAGTAGGGCGGGTCGGTGAAGAATAGATCAACGGACTGGTCGGGCAGCCCGCGCAGCATGTCAAGGGCGTTGCTTTGGTAGAGGCGGTCGAGCTTCATGGCGGGCATCTCCGGTACACGAAGCTCGCGGGCTCTCGGGTCCGGGGCGCTCGGCCCTCAGCTGGTTCATCGTGCCGCAGCGCGGGCACTTGATGGCAAGGCGAATGTACTCCCCCATGCCAAGCTTGCGGTTGCAGCTACCGCAGCGGATTTCCTGCATGATTTGCACTCCCAGCGTGTGCTAGGATGCCTGCGCCTCGCGAGGTGGCGCGGCCCTGGCCGGACTGGCAGGCTGGTGCTGCTGGAACGGGGCGTGGTTGGTGCTCCAACACCAGTCACGTCGCCGCGTCTTTCTTTCTGCTGACGAATCGATTGTCACGCGCGCGTGCGGGGAGCGCACATGGAGCCTGTAGTTGCTCACACGCTTACAACAACGCGACAGCGCGGGAAGTCTGGCGCTTCCAGGCAGAAATGCTGGAGAGCCGGCTGACGGCAGAGTTCGGCCAGTTGCAGTCAGTCGGCCATGGATTTTCAATGACCGAACATCGGCCGCTCGGCGGAAAGGTCACCGTGGAGTACCCTTAGCGCCCTGCGCCTCGTGATGGGACACATCGACATCATCCATAATGCCTTTAATTATGGATAGGTAATTATAATAGATGCGTTTATCTTTGATATTCCTTTTTTATAATTTCCCGGCTCTTCTGGAAAAATAAGAACCGACACATCCGTCTTGGATGGGAATTTTTGAGTGTAATGGCCTATCACCGCACGTACCGCGCTCTTTCCTGGCAGATTGCCTGTTGGATTAGCGTTCGGCCTCGGTCCTAGCGTAAATCCGGCATAGTGAAGCACTGTCTCAGCGTCGTCGAATGACATTCCGATCGGAATGTATCTGAGAACAACACTAGAAATGTCGTTCTCTCTACGTAATGAATGCGTACGATCGAGCTCTTGATAGGTTTTATCTATTTCTGTGCGGAGTAGTTTTCCACGCTGCTCAAGCGTATAGTCGGCCTCCAATTTTAAGATTGGATCGCCAGCGTATGCATGCAATGAAATCACAGCAGCAAAAAACAAATATATCGCGCGGTGCATGTGATGGGTGCTTTTTTTCAGAAACATGTCCCCTCCATTTGTTATGGTGTCTAGAAGACAATTGATGCGCTTCTATCACCGATAGCCGAATTGATGGTACGCGCTGGGATTGCCGGCGCCACCATCCCAAAGGAGGGATGTGCCAATATGCCGTGCTGAAAGCGGGGTTAGAGTATGGCCTTTGGAGGGATCGATCTTGGGTAACCGGCTCACCGGCCCGATTCGAGTTGGCTGGCGACACAAAGCCCGGTCATCAGCGAACGGCAGGTTCTGGGCGTCTCGGTCGCTCGGACCAATCCCGTCGGCTGACGGAGATGGGTCGCGAGCCGCCGATTGAGCCAGGCCTGACCTGTGAATGAGGGCCGACAACCGGGCCCGGCCAGTTGCCGCCGGTCGCGAATATCGGTTTTTCGGGTAGTCTGGACGACTTTTCCAACGGTGTGGAATGCAGATGACCAAAGCACTACGTATCGGACGCGCTTTATGAAGGTTGTCCACTACGCAAAAAACGCGCCCTGGATCGGCTCAATGAAGTGTCCGTCGTGCGCACGATTAACGCCTGCGTGGCAATCAAGTGGTATGAGCGAGAGCTTTCCCCACTTCTATTGCGACACCTGCTCAAACGTTATTCACCGCGAGCAAGACAAAGAGCTCGTGTATCCATCGGAGCCCACGCAAGAGCTGCTTGACCGTATTGCGGCCACGTTGCCGAAATGCCCCTGCGGAGGGCAATTCCGTCCAGGCGAAAATCCAAAGTGTCTGCACTGTCATGCCGAATTCACCCATCACTGGAATCCTGTTCAGCGCTTGATAGCCGGCCAAATGGTCTTGCTCGATGGAGCCTGTCTTATTCGAGATCGACTGTATTCGTATCGAGTTTCCATCGGATCTAAGCCCAAGTACTGGTTTCGGACCCTACGAAACTGGCTGGCGCTTCATTTCGGAGGCCGCTGAACTCGCTCGTTGACTGGCAGCTTTCCAGTGAACTGTCGAGGGCAGCGACCGGCCGTTTCGGGTCGATACACGACCTTCAGGACTCGTCGGCAACTTCCGTACCACGAGTGGCCACTTCCATCTCTAACGCCGATGTGAATCCATTCCCCGAGTATGCGTGCGTAACCTTTGCGACCACCCACCCCGTCCCATCAATCTCCGTCTTCCACCCCCTCACGCTCGCCGCCAACTCCGGAAACACCTCCGGCCGCCCTCGAGCCAGGGTGATCCGGAACGACGCGACCCCACGTTGGATCCTCTGCCATTCCGCCCGTGCTGCGCGCTCAGCGTTGGACTTGGTGGCATAGGTATGCCGCAGCACCTTCAGGTTGTCCGGATCGGAGTTCGCCAGGACGTTGGCCGCCGTAGGCTCTCCGGCCGAAGATGAACTGGCGGCAGCTTCCATCCCGTTCGACCCATCCACCACCACTTCACCTTTCTCTGCCCGCCGTGCGTCCTGGTAGTACGCCTTCACGCCGTTGTAGTTGTCCCGATCCGCGACCGTAAAGCTGTGGGTGTCCCCGCTGGCCCGTGTGATCGTAACGGTGGGCAGCGGCACGCCTGACGCGCTCTGCGCCGCGCCGGTGCTGATGAACAGCAGCTTGCCTTGCTTGACCGTGGCGATGGCGTCGTGGTCCTTAGCCAGGCGCGTGAGGAAGTTGGCATCCGATTCGCCGGTCTGATCTATATGGTCGATGACCAGGTGGTCGAGGGCGGCGGCGATTGCGGCTGTCAGGCCATGCCGCGCGGCGATGGCCCGGACGATGACGCCGATGGTTTGGCCGCGGTACGACTGTTCCTTGCGCGTGGTAAGGCCGCTGGCGAGGTCGGCGCTGCGGGCGCGGATGGTTAGGCGGTCTGGTGGGCCGGTGTGTTCCAGCTCGTCGACCTTGTACGTGCCCTTGTCGACCACGCCCGTGTCCTGCCAGCCCAGGGCCAGTGACAGCGTGGCGCCTTTGTCGGGCAGGTCGAGCATACCGTCTGCATCGTCCAGTTCGATGTCCAGCTGGTCGGCCTCGAAGCCACGGTTGTCGGTCAGCGTCAGGGAGATCAGCCGGCCCTGGAAGCGGCTGGTGATGTCGTGCTTCCCCTGCATCAGTCGGTACACGGGCACAGCGGCGGTGCCAGAGATGCTGGCGGGCAGGGTGGTGGTCGGCGGGATGGCTGTCATAGGCCTGGTGTTGTGCGTGGCAGCATACCGAGGAGACCGCCACCGATGACATCCTCGGCCTGGCCGTCCACTCGCGTCAGCCGAACGGAAAACTCGATGCGCCGCGCCTTGCCGTCGCGGAAGAAGAGGGTGCGGGTGATCGACAGCGAGTCAATTTCGAACATGCCGTAGTAGCGGCCCGAGCCCTCGATCAGCACGTATGGCTGGCCGGTGTCGCCCATCTGTCGCAGGAGGTCGATGGTGTTGTCACCGCCGCTCAGCTCGGGCAGCAGCACGCCGGACAGCGACACTGTCTCGTCGTCCAGGCCGGTGTACTGCCGCGATGGCCGGCGACCCACCCGATTGTTCGACGGGTGGCGCCAGCCGATCTGCTGCTGGAATTCCTGGTAGGGCGCCGTCTCCAGGGCGAAGACGAACAACCCGAGGGCCATCATCATGGGTCAGTCCCTGTCGGTGAGCCGGGATCGGGCGCGGGCGGCGCGCTGCCCCTCCAGCCGCTCGATCCGCTCGGCCACCAGGCGCGCGATCAGCTGCTCGTCTGCGCCGGCTGGCGGGTGGATGTGGATGACGACCGGTGCCGCAGCTGCTGGCGGCGCGGCGGTAGCGGCGCGGGTGGGGGCTGCGATGGGCGGCCTGGTGTCAAACCGGACAGATGCCGTGGCCTGGCCGGTGCCGATCGCCAGGCCGGCCCCGACGCCGGCCATCGCCGTGGCGACGCGCGAGATGACGCCGAGCGGACCGCTCTGGCTTCGCGCAAGACCCTGTTCCAGCCCCTGCATGGTGAAGCCGCCCAGCGCGGCGAAGACGCGGCTGGGGGAGCGGATGCCGAGTTTGTCTTTGAACCATGCAACAGTCTTATCTGCCACACCACCGATGGCACCTTTCACCCAGCCAATCGCGCCGGTGATGCCATCAACCAGCCCTTGCATCATCATTCGGCCGAAGTCGGAGAACTTGGCAGGCATGTCAAAGCCGAACCAGCTCATGACAGCGGCGAAGGCCTTGTAAAACAACCCAACTGGTGACCAGTTCAGGATAATTGCCGCCACGCTGCCGACGCCGCCCTCGCATGCCTCAGTCACGGCCCTCCAAAGTCCGAGGAAGAACGTCTTGATAGGCTCCCAGTGCTTGATCAGCAGATAGGCGCCCAGAGCGATGGCGGTAACGGCCAAGCCGATGGGATTGAGCATCAGGGCGCGACCTACGATCCAGAAAATCTTCATGAGGAAGTTGAATGCACCGGCCAGCCG
Source organism: Cupriavidus sp. D384 (assembly GCF_001652915.1). Classification (GTDB taxonomy): domain Bacteria; phylum Pseudomonadota; class Gammaproteobacteria; order Burkholderiales; family Burkholderiaceae; genus Cupriavidus. The sequence goes on along the minus strand of NZ_BBQI01000090.1, from coordinate 124,089 downwards.
GGTAACGATGGCCACGCCACCGCCGAGCTGGATTCCCAGCATCGACATCCCGTAGCGCACGATCACTAGCGGGCCCAACGCCGCCGCCAGCGCCAACGTCAGGGCGCCAAGCACCGTTAGCAACGCACCCACGGCCGCGGCGCCTTTGAGGAGCCAGGACACCAGCTGCGGATGCGCCTGGGTAAAGGCGTCGAAGCGGTCGATCAGGCGTCCCACCGTATCCATCAGCCCGACGAGCGTCGAGCGCAGCGCCTCGCCGCCGGCGCTGCTGGTGTTGAACAACTGGTTCTGCAGGCGCTGCCAGCGGGCGGAAACAGTGTCTTGCCGCGCGGCGAACTCGCGCGACATGGAGCCCTTCGCCTTCGCACCGTTGGCAAGGTCGAGTTGGCGCCGCAGCTCGTCGGGCTTGTCGACCAGCTTGGCCAGGGTGTCGGAGTGCTCCATGCCGGCCAGCTCAACCATTACACCGATGCGCTTGTCCTTGGGGAGCCTTTGGATAGCCTCAATGACGGAAAATATCGTGCCCATCGCATCGGTACCCATGCCTTTCTGGATAGCTTCGGAGGAGAGACCGATTTCGGCCACAGCGGATTGAAATCGCTTCGTGCCTTTCGCGGCCGCTGCGAACTTTTGCGTGATCGCGTTGATGGCTGTGCCAGCGGTTTCGGTGCGTTCGCCGAGCGTCAGTAGCGTGGAGGCGAGGGCCGCCGCATCATTCGCGGACATGGCCACCGTGGACACCACGCCAGACGTGCGGTTCAGTACGTTGATGATGTCGTTGCCCTTGCTGATGGCGTTGTCGTCGAGGTAGTTGATCGTGTCGGCCAGGCCCATGATGGCGCCAGTGGGGATCCGGAAGTTCTTGGCGACCTTGCCCATGCTCTCGGCGATCTCGTCTGGCACGGCATCAAAGGCGGTGGCCATCATGGCAACGGTACGGGTGTAGGCGATCAGTTCCTCTCTTGGTACTTCCATGCGGGCGCCAGCTGTGACCATCTCGGCGATACGGGCGGTGGGGATCGACAGGTCCTTGCCCAACTGCCGGATCTCGCGCGCCATGTCGTGATAGACCTTCGTCAGCTTGCCGTGCTCGTCGCGCGCGCCTGGCACTTGACGGGCGATGCCGAGCATGGCGTCTTCGAAGGTGACGTAGTCCTTGACGGTCTTGGCGACGGGTGCCAAAACAATCCCGCCGGCGGCGGCAGTCGAAGCGCCAGCATTGAGCACTGTATTCCGCATTGCCATGCTGTTTCTGTACTTGGTTTGGGCAGCGGCGAGAGCCCGTTGACGGTCGCCAACCGCCCTCAGCAGCGCTTCCTGTTGCCGGAGCCGTTGGTTTGCACCGGCGAGTCTGTCGGCCAGGTCGCGCTGATGTTGGCCCAGATCCTTTGTTTTTATGCCAGCGGCCGTCAGGCCGCCACGCATGTCACGCAGCTTGCGAATGTTGTCTGCGTGCGCGCCGCGCAGCCTCTGGGCCTTGTTTGTCGCATCCGAGACCTCCCGCTGCAGGGCGCGGTACTGTGTGGACGTGACGGACACCTGAGAGGCGGCAGCCTTGTGCGCTGCCGTCAGGCGGACGACTTCCTTGCGAGCTGCCAACTGTTCAGTGGTCAGTTTTCGGTAGGCTTCGGAACTGTGTGCGCCGGCGCGCTGCAATGCCTGGATCGTAGCGATGTTGGCGTTGTATGCCGCCCGGGCCGACTTGAGCTGGGACGCCAGCTGCGACTTGGTGCGCATGGGGGCATCAAGCTTGTCCAGCCGGGCTCGCAGAGAGGCCGCGTGATCGTTGGCATTGCGCATAGCCAGCGAACTGTCCTTGAGGCCCCGTTTAAGCTCCCGGAAATCCGCCAGTTGCTTTTGAGATGCCTCGAGGCTCTTGATCTGATCCTTGGCCGCCTTCACCGTTCTGGCCAGTTCAGTACTGCCGCCCATGATCGCCTTGAACGGCCGCGTCATCTTGTCGACGGCCTGCAGCACGACTTCCAGCCTGAGATTTCTCGGGGTGCTCATTCGTCGGATCCGCTACGCTCGTAGGCGCGTTGGCGCCATTCCATCAATTCGGCGACCCCCATGGCGTACATCACGTCAGGGGGCCAGTGGAAGATCACTGCAATGTCGGCGACGGCGTGCTCGATTCGGTCTGGAAGTTTTCCTCCCTGGCCGACTTCGGCAGCAAAAAACTGGTTACCGCCGTGCCTAGCTGGGTCAGGTCGGCCGGGTCCAGCCTGCCGACGTCGTGCTGCGTCAGCGTCGGGTTGGTGATGCGCGGCAGCACCAGGTGAAGGGCGGACACGTCCATCCGCATCAGGTCGATCAGGCTGCAGCCGCGCAACTCGCCGGAGCCCGGCTTGCGCACCTGAATCTTCGAGATGGTTTGCTCGCCGCGCTGGATAGGCTGGTCGAGGACGATGTCTACGGTGGTGGGTTGGGTCATGATCGTTCAGACACAAGGTGGTTGGGGGGAGGGCTATACGCCCATCGCGCGGCGTTGCTCCGCCAGGCGGTCGACGCCGAAGACGGTTTCGATGAAGTTGACGTGGTCGATTTCGCACCAGACTTCGCCGTTGACGGTGAGCTTGTAGTAGCTGATGGAGGACTTGACCTTGAACTGGCTGTTGTCGCCGGCCTTGGCGGCGCCCATGTCCAGCTCCGTGTGCCGGCCACGGATGACGACTTCCACGGCATCGACCGCTTCGGAGTCGTCGCGCTGATAGGCACCCGCGAAGCGCAATAGCACGCCGTCGACGGCCGTGATGCCCCATGCCTTGAAGGGCTCGCGCATCAGGCCGCCGTAGGTGGCTTCCGTTTCCATTTTCTCGGCGCCCAGGTCGATGTCGACGGGGCCGTTCATCCCGCCGGCGCGGTACTCCTCCAGCTTGCGGGCCAGCTTGGGCTGCGTGAATTCCTCGCACTCGCCCACGTAGCTGACGCCGTCGTGAAACACGTTGAAGTTCTTGAGTTTGCGTGGCAACGCCATGGTCTGTTCCTTCGTGTGATGACCGTTCGAACACTCACGCGGTGACTGCGCGGGCGAACTGCATGAGGTAGCGGTCGGTGATGCGCTGGCGCAGCGTCAGGTTCTCCAGCGGCGGTACGGGGGTGTAGTCGTAGTCGATGGCGAGGGCACCGGACTTCAGCGTGTCCTTGGTATTGATCGAGGCGTCGAACCACGCTTCGCCGCCGAGCAGGTAGCCGTTTCGCGTGAGGCCGCGCATCTTGGCGTTAATGCCTTCCAGGATGTCGCGCACCAGGGAAGGGTGCATCGGCAGGTCCATCGCCCAGGCGTGGGCTTCGGCCATGGTGTCGGCCAGCACCTGCGCCGTGCGGGTGTAGTTTTCGAAGGCGAACAGCGGATCCGCGCTGCAGGTGCGGGATCCCCAGAACCGGAAGCCCTGGAAGTTGACCAGCGTGGTGACTTCGTTCCGGTTCAGGTAGCCGGCATCGGTGGCCGGATCCTGCAGATCCCAGAACACATCCTTCGACAGTCCCGTCACACCATTGACGGCAACGTTCGACAGCGTCTTGTGCCAGCCCACCTCGTTGTCGAGCTTGGCCCGCAGGCCCAGGGCGCGGGCAGTGGCCCAGAGCGTCGCTTCGGAGCTGGTGACCGTGTTCCAGCCCACAAACTCGGGCCAGATCGTCATTAGCTCGCGCTGGCCGAAGTTGGAGCGGTAGGCCACGGCTTCTTCCTTCGTTTCGCAGCCGAAAGCAGACACATAGGCAAAGGCCCGCAGCTTCTGCGCGATGGCGGCCAGCTCGGCGGCCACGGGCAGGCTGTCCAGGCCGGGAATGCCCAGGATGCGCGGCGCCACGCCAAGGGTGTTCTTCGCGGACAGCAGCGCCTTCATGCCGGTAAAGCGGCCGTTGGCGTCGGTGCTGCCGATCAGGTTGGTAGTGGTCTCGGCAGCCGTTTCACCTTGCGGTACGCGCACGATGACCGTGAGCGGGTTGGCCTGGTCGGTGATGGCATCGAGCGTATGGGCCAGCGTGCCCGTGTCGCCCGCCTTGCCCAGGGAAGCCATGGGGTTGGTCAGCAGGATGGGCCGGTTCAGCGGAAAGACCGCCGCGTCCGCGTCGTCGGCAGTGCAGACGATGCCAGGCACGGCGGTCTCGATGGTGCGGATAGGGCGTGTACCTTCGTTGATTTCAACGACGCGTACGCCGTGGTGGTAGCCAGTTGGCATGCAAGTCCTCCGGGATGGGCAGGCAAAAGTCAGATCGCCCCGGTAGGATGCTTCGCACGCGCTTGGATGTCGTGCTGCTTGTGATGTGTGGTCCGGTGATACAACCAGGAATGCCGCGTCAGCAGCCAGTCACAACGGATATTGAGCCGGTTGCTCGCCTTCGGTCCCTTTTGCCTTCGTTGCAACCGCATCCTCGTCTGGCTCCTCGGGCCAGACGCGTGACGCGGGGAAGAATTCCTGATCGAGCACCGTGACCAACGCCATCTGGTAGGCCGCCCACGCTTTGAAGAGAGCCGCCGGGACGGGATCAAGCAGGCCGGCCGCCAGCGCGTCGGCCTTGCCCGCAGTCTTCTTTCTGGCACGTGCCATACGTTGGTCAAACTCGGCCATCGCGGTTTCCTGCTCGCGTTCCAGCAGCACCCGTGGGTTGATGACCCATTCGCCTTCAATGAAGTGATACTCGTCCGAAGGGCGGGGCGATGACGTGAGTCCTGCCTGCTCCGGTGTGATGCCGGCCAGCAGAATTTCAGCAGTGGATCCATCATCCTGGCGATACAGCATGATGCCGCGATAGTCGGGCCGCAGCTCCCACGCGCCGTCCACATGGAATGGCCACGTGTAGCGTGTGCGATCAGGGAGCGGAGTCGCGGTACTGAAGGCCGGCAGCAGCCAGCGATCCTCATTGCACGGGTCTGGTTCCGCAAGCGTACTGCCCGTGTATTGGCCTGTCTGCGAATCGTATTTGTGAAGTTGCATGAGAGTCTCTCTAGTAGGCGCGGATCATTGCGAGCAGCGCGATGTTGCGAGGGCGGGCTTCGGTCGCGCCGTGGGATGCGACGATGACGTCGTGTCTGTGGGCTCCCACCTCGGCCACGCCAATATTGTGGGCATGCGTGCCGTCGGGATCGATTGCATGATCGTGTTCGCCGGCGTCGGAGGTGTGGATATCGCTCCTGCGGCTCTCCCCGATATCGTCGGCCGGGCCACCACCGCCATAGATCATCACGTTGCGCGAGATACCAGACGCGTGCGAGTGTCTTCCGGCAATCCGCGTTCTGCCGTTGTGCTGGTGCCAGCCTTGGGCGTCGGCCCATGCCCGGTGGCCGTGCCGCCCTGCAGGTGTGGTCGATGCCGTATGCGTGTGCTGCAGATTCTGGGAATCCTGGTAGGTGCCGATCACTCGTGCTTCGTCGGCGCCACGACCGTCGTCCCAGCAGCGCAGGAACTCGCCGCGCAGCTCGGGAACTCGGAAGGTGCTTTCGTCATCGCCGCCGGAGAAGCATCCGATAGCCCCCGCCTGCCATTCAGCTTCGGTCACAAGCGCACCGCTCGCACGCGCAAAGGCCCATAGCTGCGGATAGTCGTCCCGATTGAGAAGCGAGCCGTTCGCCTTCAGGAAGCCAGCTCGGGCGGAGGTTCGCGGCTCCAGCACCACCTGTCCGATGGACGCGTCACGAACGGCCGATTGCACGAAGGCGGTGGTAGCCAACCGTTGGGTGTCGTCACCGGCCGGCGGTGTGGAAGCCGTGGGTGTGCCAGTGAGCGCCGGGGACGCAAGAGGAGCCAGCAAGCGGAGCCGTGTTGCCAGTGTTTTCGGGGTGACGGCGCGAACCGCATCGGCCCCGGCGTCGGTCTCGGCCTGCGTGGCAATCTCGATGACGCCTTGCGTTTCGGTGCTGGCAGGGGGGTTCGCGAAGCTGGCGTCGCCGAACGTCAGCAGCGCTGTATCGATGGACACGAACCGGATGTCGGCCGCCAGCAGGAAGACGGCGCTGGCGGCCTTTTCAAGAATGGGTGCGTCCTGGACGTAGGTGCCGAACAGGGTGCCGTCGTCGAGATAGAGGCCGAAGCCGTAGGCCGGGTACTGGTCGGCGCTGTCGTCGCGGATGGTTACATGAATGGTATCGGGCGCCACGTTGATGCCGGCGATGGTTTCAATGCGCTTGTACTCGTTGGGCAGGGTCAGAAGGTCGTCGCTGTGGATGAAGGCGGCATTGGCGATACCGATGGACAGAACCTGGCGTGACCGCGTGCCGGCGTTGTCGGGGGATACCAGCGCCGCGCGGCCAGCCTCTGTGAGATGGATCAGCGTTCCTGGCATATTTAGACTTCCGAGAGAGTAAAGTGGCGATAGAGCGTCGGTCGGATCGCGGCCGCCACGGCCGTTGCGGATGTTTTCGAGACGCTCTGGATGAAGGTGTAATGCGCCCGAACCGGCTTGGTGCGATGAATCTCGGCGAGTGCGTCGGTCACGAAATCTGCAGTAACACCGTCCCCGTCGCGTTCCCCTACGGTCATGACAAGCTCGAACGTGCCTGGTGTTCCACGAGGTGTCGCTTCCCACCACTCACGCAGGACGATGTCTCTGCCCAAGGCGGCGATCGCTTCCCGCACAGCGGAGGCGGTGCCGTTCTTGCGCGCGATGGGAATCGCTGTTTTCACCAGCGCGCGCCGGGTCTGTTCGGGCCAGTCACTCTTCCACGCTTCGATGCCGAGGTGCCAGGCGAGCCAGGGCAGCTGCGCCAGAGGTACGCTCTCGGGCCGAATGATGTCGCGGAGCGGTGCTGGGATGTCTCCCAGCGCGGCGCTCGCTTTGGCGAGGTTGCGCTCGACTACCGTGGCGTTCGGAGGCAACAGCCTATCCATCAATGCCTCCGTGCTCGATGCTGGCGGCTTGGCAGTAGGGCGCTTGCGTGGCGGACGCGGAGACACTGGCGAGGGGCTCCAGCAGCTCAACGCGTTGGGCGCCGTCGACATGCAGTGCCGCGTAGAGTCCCGACAGCGTGACGGTTCGGCCGATGCGATGTGTTTCCGCAGCGTAGTCGTTCAGCCTGGCCCGTGCCTGCGTCATGACGACGCTCGAATCCGGTCCCGGGGAGGTGAAGATCTTGGCGCGTACGCGGTACGTCAGGATCTCGGCCGATCTCACGGTCACGAAGTCCGTAAGCGGCCGAACATCGTCGGACGCGAGGACGTTGGCGACGGCGCGGCAGAGCGCGTCGTCTGCGTGACCGTCGCCTTCGCGAGAGAGGATGGTCACCAGTACTTCGCACGGTGCCGGACTCGTGGCATGCGCGTCCATGACGCGGCCATCCGTGCCGAGCGCGTGGGAGCGATATGCGCCCGACGGCCCGGCCACCGAGAAGCCCTGCGGCGCCAGCTGAATCCGCATCCGGAAGTCCGTGTTGCTCTCCATGACGGCAGGCGTGCCGATTAGCCCGTCGGCTGGCGTGACAGTGAGCCGTGTGACGCCGAACAGTGCGCCCAGGTGGTCGAGGTCGCCGTCTTCCGCATAAGCCAGCATGACGGCCCGTGCGGCGTCGTTTACCCGCTGCCGGAGCAGCAGTTCGCGATAGGTGGATTCCTGCAGCAGCTTTGCCGCTGGCTCCGACTCGAGTGTCAGGGTGTGCGCCATCTCGGCCTGGCGGTCTGGTGGGAAGAGGCTCACGTAGTACGCCTTGCGCTGCGACAGCAAGACTTCGTAGTCGATGGATTCAACGACGTCAGGAACGGGCAGCCGCGACAGGTCGATTGGCGCGGTCATTGGCGGGCTTCTCGCAGGGGGATTGTCATGACACCGAGCGGCGATGCGCGGGAACCGTCGATGCGGTCCGCGTCGATATCGACCGACAAGGCACTGGATGCGCCCGACGCGAACGTCACCGCGTTCACGCTGACGCGCGGCTCCCATTTGACAATCGCCGCGACGGAGGCAGACATGACGCGCAGCCGCGTCATGCCATTCAGCGGCTGGTCGATCAGCGAAGGGACGTCCGAGCCATAGCTGCGCCGCATGACGCGCGAGCCCACGGGCGTGGTGAGGACGTCTCGGATGGACTGCCAGATGTGCAGCAGGTCGGAGATGGCGCCGCCCGTGGCGCTGTTGAGGCCAAGGTAGGTCATCGGGTGCCCTCCGTGCGGTCGCCGCCACGTCGGACGCCGCCGTGGTCATGCTTGTGGACGACGACGCCGTTGGAGGACAGATCTCCACCCGAATGGGTGATATCGCCCTGGATGGCGTTGCCGTTGGCGCCGGCCTGGCCGGAGATGCCGTTTTGGTAGGAGAGCAGGCCCTTTACGGTGACGTCGCCGTCGAAGGTGGTGGTGGGGGATCTGACCAGGACGCTGGTGGCGGCCTCAATCAGGACGTGCTGGACGCCGATAACCGTTAACGCGCCGGATGTGTGGTTGTAGCGTGTCGTCGCTCCATCCGGGTACCGCGTCACCGTTTCGTTGGGGCTGTGGCTTGGGGTGTCGTTGGCGTCGGACGGGATGCCGCAGAGAACGATGCCGTTGCGGAGATCTCCGCTGGGGCAGAGCAGGAGAACCTGTTCGCCGATGGTTGGCGGGCTCCAGGTGCGGGTGCTGCCGGCGCGGTGTTCGATCCAGGGGAGCCAGTCAGTGGTAAGGCCGCCGGTTTGGACGCGGACGCGGGGTGGGGCGGTGTGCTGCAGCTCGGTGATGGTGCCGAGGCGCAGGAGGTTTTCTAGGAGGCGGAGGAGGTTGGCGGAAGACATGACCGCCAGCGTGCCTCAGGCGCGCGGGGCGAGCATTGGTTGCGTGTTGTCTGACTGAACAAGACAACAAAGATGGGCGATAGAATGCGTCCGCAGAATAAAAGCACTCGCAGATCTCCAAGGAGGTGACCACATGGCGAAAATGGATAGAGCAACCGACGAGAGTTTTACCGCCTTTTTGCGTGAGAAGGCTGCTGAAGCAAAAAGAGACACGGGATACCCACCCAACCAGTTCATCAAGATGCTGAATGCCGATGGTGGCTACGCCACGGCATCTAGGTTGCTGGCGGCGAAGAACCCTTCGGATGGCTTTGTCGCGCTCTCCACAAAGCACCGGCTGGATCTGACTGTGGAAGCACTGGTCCTGGAGACTAAATGGATCGCCTACTTCGATGACCTCTTGTTGAAGGAGGCAGAACGAAAGCTCAAGGGCGCAAATTACAAATTCGTCCGTTACCAGATCGTAGACAGCAATCGCTGGCCAGTCGACGTGCTCGAAAAGGTAACTGCCGAACATTTGTTTGAGGCGGTCCGACAGTTCAGGGAAGGTACCGCTCAACATGTGTTTGCACCTTCGACGGATTACGACCTGCTTACCGAGGATGGTCGGAGGTTTCCCCCGAAGGCCGTTTTCGGGGTCGCTCTATCGATGGCTTTAGGCGGCGAGACTGTTGAGCCGAAGCACTTCTCTGGTGGAGAGTCGTCCGCGTGTTTTCGCATTTTGCGTGAAGCAGGCTATGCCGTGGTCCCAAAAGATTCGGTCGAACCTTCTCAGCCGGAGACGGATCCGGATAAGGAATGGCATGAGGGAAAACCTCGGCTAGTGTCGCATCTCAAGCGGGAGAGGGCAGCGGGACTATCCAAAGCAAAGAAGGCTCAGTTTCGTCGACTCCACGGAGCTTTGCGATGCGAGCGATGTGGTTTCGATCCCGCGAAGCACTACGATGAGGAGCATGCCGAATCGTGTATCGAAGTGCATCACGCAGAAACTCACGTTAGCAAGATGGAGAGCGGGCATGTGACAACTCTCGATGACGTGCAGTGCTTATGCGCAAATTGCCACCGTGTTGTGCATAGCATGCTGCGCGAGGAGGCCAGGCGACAAAAGTAGGGCGGCAACTGCCCGCTAGACGCCACGGCTGACGTGATAGAGGATCCCAGTACGATAGTTCAATCGGTAGTCGGCATGTGCTGCGGACGCATGCGCTGGTCGATCCAATTCAAAGCTTCTCTAGCGGCCTGTATGGTGGAAACTGAGACTCTCTCAGTGGTTTTCCCGTGGAATAGGTCATTGCGCTGACCTGAGATTATTCGGTATTTCGTGATAAGTTCATCGCACGATGTCGACATTGGCACAAGACGGTAGAGTGCCTTGAGTTTTCCAAACACGCTCGCGTGAATCGGGGTTGTCGGCCATTTCACTCTTCCTTGCATTTCGGGAAACTGTTTTGTGACGATCGCTTCTGCGTCTGCCCAGAATTCCTTGGGGCTACCTAGACTCTCGGCTAGTCCTGGGCGCTGTGTCCACGATTCAATCTGTGTGAACCTTTCTGCGATGAGCGCTTCCGTTGCGACGTTCATCCAGAATAGGGCTTCGTTGGTATCGCCGAGTTCCAGATACATGTCGGCGCGAGTACGACATTCTGTGGACCATGAAAGCCTCTGGAGTTTGCCTAAATTAATGCTTAATGGTGAAGAGGATGGCGTGAAAATCTCATACAGAGAAGCCGGAGATCCCTTGATAATCAATCCGAATTTCCCGATCTTCGCTGTCGAAAAAACCTGCGTCAGATCGGAGATATCCCGTGGGGAAGGTATCCAGTTTTGTTGTCCAATGTTCTTGGCGCGCAGGGTCCAGAAGAGATCATGGAAGATGGAGAATGCCCAGGTGAACGACTGAGGCCATGCGTCAGATGGAAGTTCCGCATTTGGCATCGCCTGAAGGCGTTCGGTGCGTGCGCTCCCGTCTAACAGGCAGGACAACGTGAGAGCAACTTGTGAGGTCCCCCCCTGCCAGCGTGAAGCCCCGGCAGAAACGGCCGCTCCATTTTCTGGCTGAAAAAACGTATCGTTAGTGGGGGAAAAATTTGGTTCGACTGTGGCCTGCATCATGACCCCGTGCCAATCGAAATCCAATTGTAGTTTTTCCCTGTGAAGAATGTACGGTACTCTGAAACGAAGCTCAGTGCGCAGACTTTTGTCATCCAGTCCATCTAGTATACCCATCAGCTCATTACGCTGTTGGTTGAACTCGATTTTCTTTGTTGCCGTCAATGGCTGGCTTACACGCTTTATCCTATCGCGGAATTGATGCGTCGCAGACGCTTCGATTTTTTCAAGCGGTGATTTATCAAAGAATATGAAAATATCGTCCCTAACAGCGTGTAGATCGAAGATCGGGCAATTCACGGTGTCCGATCCTTCTTGTTTTCTGAAGGCATTGACGAATTTGATGAAGTTTTGATGATGTGTGGGGGGGACCACAAATGGAGTTGGGGCGGTCCATCGATCAAACCTTCGTGCTCCAGCGAACAGGAACATTTCTATGGCGACTTTCTGATTGGATTTCCGCCAAGGGATTGTTTGGTTCACCAAATCTAGCAATGAAACCATCTCTACATCTGAAATAGCACTGCCCGCCTGAATGGCGTCCATATGCTGATGGAATGTATCCAAGATACACTTTTTCGCTTTCAGGTATTGAACTTGGTTAGACATCCTGAAGTACTTTGTCAGTAAAGACAGAAGATTACATCAACATTGGGGAATAGACGAACAGCGGTTTATGAAGATGCATCGAATTCTGTCATTCGGGGGAAAATCTTCGACGAAGGGCGGGTAGCTTGCGTCCTTCCAGCGTCGGAATGCGTTGTGCGCGGATCGCTATTCGCTCAATCGCCTCACTACGGCGTCCGCCAACCTCGCCAAGTCACCCTCACCAAATCCCAGCAGTTCCCGGCGCGCGTACTTCACCTCCAGCCCAGCGCGGGGGTTCACCCGATCCCGCAGCCCGTACTGGTGCACCGCCGCGACCCTCCCGGCGTAGCCAGCAAACAGCACCACCGCGCTACCCGCATCCGATCGAGCTTTCATCGTCCGCGCCATCCTCAGCCTGGCAAACATCGTCTGCCGCAGCCGGCCTTGCTTCTTCCTGAGCTGCGGTTTGCGCGGCTCGTAGGCTGACCCATCTGGATTCCGTTGCGCCGCAATCCGCGCCGTCTGCCGCCGCCGCAGCTCCGTTACCACCGCCCGCATCAGCGCCCGCCGTTGCCGAGCGTCCAGCTTCTGCACCAGCGCCCCAGCCCAGGCGGTCAGTTCTTCCAGATCGTTCATGGCGCGGGCAGCTTCCATCCGGACGGATCGTCGTATGGATCCACCGGCTCGGCCGCGTGGCTGAACTCATATCGCCCATCCACCACCTTCACCACGACCCGCTCCGTCAACGGCAGCTTCACCAGCAGATCCACGCAATCGTGATTCAAGACATCCGTCTCAAACTTGAACCCATCCAGCCGTTTGTCGGGATTGGTGAACAGCTCTGGCTGATTCTTCCGCAGCCAGGCGAGCACTGGCACCGTGATGGCGTCGGCGCTGTCGGCGAAGTCGGTAACCAGCAGGCTGAGGGTGTATTGGTATTCGAACGAGAGCGACTTGGCGCTGGTAGAAACGACGCGGCCTTCCTCGACGAATAGGTGCAGTTTGTCCGGGTTGGGGTGCAGGTAGGGGATGGCGGCGGTGATGGCAGCGCGTAGTTCGGCGGGCTTTCGCATGGGCTGGCGGGTCTATGGTCGGGAAATCCATGACGCCTTAGCGTGCCTGCTGTATGTGCTACGTTCATCGATATCGTGTTGTGCCACGAAGAGGCACAACACATGCGCGTGATGTCACATCTGCAGCGCGGTTTTCTGCAATAGCGCTGTCAGATCTCTGCGCTGATCGATAATCAGGTGGACATAAATGGTGTCGCCCCGCACTTCGTAAATAATGCGGTTCTTGCCGCTACGCAGTTCTCGGAACCTGTTCGCGGTGATGCCGCTGAGTTCATCAACGATATGGCCGCATTCCGGAAATTCCCGGATGCGTTCGATGGATGCTCGGATCTGGGCATAGGACTCTTCCCATACGGCCATGCCAAATGCCTCGATGACATAGCGGCGCACCCTCAGGAGTTCGGCCTTGCCGCTGTCTAGAAGCTTCGTTTTCAGAAATCGGGATGCCATCAGCGCGATTTCTCCTGGCGATCCAGTTCATCCAGTTCGGCGAACACATCGTCGATATCGGAGAACTTTTCCTGTTCGATCTGTTTTTGCCCGAGGGCCAGGATCTTCAGAAGTGCCAGAGTTTGTCGATCGGCCTCGTAGCTGCGCACGTCTTGCACCACGAGTTTCGCTTCACCATTCTGCGTAATGATCAATGGCTCTCCCGATTCCGTCAGGTCTTTGACGATCTGCGCGGCCTCGCTCTTGAGATAACTGATCGGCTTGATGTGATCTGTAATGCGCATCACGCACTCCTGCATGAGTAAATATCGGACTGAATATAGACCGTTAATAGTCCTCCGTCAATTTTCGGGCTCCGCAATGACAGTCACGCCCTGGGCGCGCAGGGTGTCCTGGAGTGCGGTCAGCTGGGCGGCGTTGCCGTGGCAGGTGGTGTAGTTGGTGGCGACGGTTGCGGCGACGGCAGAGAGTGGAACGCCTGAGGGGGCCGCATCAGGATCTCCGGGATGCGGATCGAGCATTGCGCCGGCTGCGGCGGCGTTGTGCAGGCGGACAAAGCCAGCAGGCACAGTGCAGGCGGCATCAGCCTCGACGGTGACATAGCGGGGTACCTCCTTGATGATGGTGTTGCCCTTGAGCCGGATGGTCTTGACGCGGTCGACATAGCGGATGACCTCGACCACGCCGGCGTCGGTGCTGTCGAGCTGGGCGCGCAGGGAGGCGACCAGGGTTTCGGCGGCCGTGGCCCGCTGCTGGGCGGCGCGGTACTGGCGGGTGAGCCAGGCGCCTGCGCCGGCGGTGCCGAGGAAGGCCAGCAGGGCGGCCAGGGCGATGACCAGGGTGCGGTTCATGCTGGCTCCCGTTCCAGGGCCTCGTAGCGCGCGTAGGCGCGGGCCAGCCGGACGTCGTAGAGGTTGTCCTTGTACGCCGGGCCGTTGTAGCCGGCGGCGAAGGTCGCCCAGCGTCGGGCTTTCAGCGCTTTATGAAGCGCGGTGTCTGCCAGGACGAAGCGCACAAAGGCGTCGAGCTGCTGCGCTTCGCCCTGGCGCATGGCGTCGGCGAAGGCCTCGGCGCTGGCGTAGCCCAGGCGCTCCCAGTGGTAGCCCATGATCTGGAACAGGCCCCAGCTCGCTGACGCCAGCGCGCAGGCATGGTCGATGTCCGAGGCGCGGGCCAGGCGCATGTGCTCGGCGGCCTTGCCCATGTAGCCGCCGCGTTTCGGGTTGACGATGTTCGGGTACTGGCGGGCCAGGGCGTCGGCATCGAGGCCGAGCGCGCGGACTTGCCGGTACATGATGTGGCGTTCGAACAGGATGACCGGGCGGCCGTCTGGAAGGAAGCCGGGGCCGGTGCTTTCCACCTCGTTCACGGCGCGGATGCTCGCCAGGGGGACTTCGAGCTGGGCGGCGGCGCGCCGCAGGTCGTCGGCGCCGAGCTGGCCCGGCTGCCGGCCGTCCAGTTGCAGGGCGAGCAGCGTCTTGGAGCCCGCCTTGCCGTCTACCACCAGTCCATAGTGCGTTTGGGCGGCGACGACGGCCGCGAGCGTGGCGTCGTCGAATTCGGCGGTCAGTTCGATCTGGGCGCCCCGCGTTCGCAGCAGGCGCTGCAACTCGCGCACGTCGGCGCCGACGTTACCGCGTCGCAGGATCGTCATGGCGAGATCTCCGGAGCAGGCGAAGCAGGAAGGATTCCCCATCGGCGGGGCCATCGAGCCCCGTGATGCGGAACAGTTCGACCACGTTGCCGCGTACGGCATAGATGGCGAGACATAGCACCGCCGTGATGCCGTTCTGGGCCAGCAGTGCCCATTCGTAGCGGCCGCAGAGCCCGCCGATGGCGCCGGTGCCGGTCAGCACGATCAGGCCGTAGGCCAGGCGGGCTGCCCAGGGCCGGTGGACGCCGCCGGCGCGGCGGAACAGCAGCAGCCGGACGGCGATCAGCGCGCACAGCAGCGCCTGGAAAATGAACAGCAGCTTCATTTGCCACTCCTTTCATGGTGACCACGGATCAGGGACATCAGCCGGTCGCTGCGGTCGGCCAGGCGGATCAGGGCCAGCAGGAACTTCACCAGCACCGCCGAGGCGATTAGCGCGCCAACGCCATGGCTGACGTGCGTATCGGCGGGCAGCACGCGGGCGATCAGCGTCGCCGCGAGTGGGGCGGCCAGGCAGCCCATGACGATGGACAGCAGCAGGAAAGCGACCTTCTTGCCGGTGGACAGCTCGTCCGAATTCAGCGCGAACACGGCGGCGCCGGCGAAGGCGCCCAGCACGGTGGCGGCGTCGACGCCCGGTAGCAGGGATACGGCGCCGACGCCGGTTACCGCGATGGCGGCCGTCGAGCTGGTGGAGATGGGTTCAGCCATGTTGGTCCTTGCTTGGTCATTGGTGTCAGTCCCACAGCTGGACGCGCTTCACGTCCGGCCGGGGTGGCAGGTCTGGCAGGTTCACGACCGTGCCATGGGGAAGGACCGGGCCGAGACCGGCCAGGCCCGGATTTGCTTCGAGGACCGCCTCGGTGATGCCGGCGGTCTGGCCGTAGATGCGGTGGCAGATGGCGTCCACGGTGTCGCCCTGCATGGCGATGGCGCGCATCAGATCAGCTCCACGGTGCTGCGCGGCCGGCCGACGATATCGCTGACCGACCAGCGCGCGTCGCGGCGCAGATCGTCCACGGCCTGCATCAGCGCCTCGGCCTTGCGGTCGCCGGCGGCGGTGGCGTCGTAGTCCCGGTAGCGTTCGATCAGGCCGGCGCGGGCCTCGCAGTACACGGCCCGCAGGTAGCGGTGGACGTGGGCCGGCTTGCCGTCGATCGTGCCCTCGATCTTGGCCGGCACATCTTCGAGCCTGGCGTGGCCGGCGGCCTGCTGGGCGCCGCGCCATGCCGCCAGGTCTTCGTTGACCGACAGGATGGCCTCGATCAGCGCGGCACGCAGGCGCTCGGCGCTGACGGTGCCGTCCTGGCGCATCGCGGCCATCGCGACGCTGACATCGATGGCGGGGAAGAAGCCGTCGTTGGCGATGACGGTCTGGCCGGGTTGCGCGGGAGCGTTGGCGAGGAACGAAGACATGGCTGGGCCTGGTCGGAACAGTGGAGGCGGCGGAGGCGGTGGACGGGGTGACCGTCGGGGCGGCGCGTGGCCTGGCCTTGGACACCCCGTGCCGCCTGGTGCGCGGGGTCACGCTCGGGGTCAGCCGGGTCCGTCGCCTTGCTTGCCTTCGGGCGGTGCGGCGGTGGCTGCGTTTCGGATCTCGCGCTCGAGGCGCTCGATGTCTTTCTTCACACCTGACTTGTCGTGCAGCGTCAGGGCGCGCTGCAGATGGGCAAGGGCGGCCTGCCGGGCGGGCTGCTGGTGGTCCGCCGGCAGGGCGGAGATGCCGGTCAGGCTGGCGTAGCCAATGGCCTTGTGGAGCTTCGCGCGCACTTCGTCGGGCATGTCTTCGCTCTCCACGAGCTGGGCAATGTCGGCGAGCGCGTCGGTATCCACGGGCTCGCCGGCCTCTGCGGCCTTGATGGCCATGGTGGCGTACTCCTCGGCGATCAGGCAGGCGGTGGTGCGCTGGTACTGATCGGGCATGGCGAGGCGGTGGCGGATGGCGTGGCGGGCCAGCGGCAGGGCGCCAGCGAAGTCGCCGACGTCGATGTGCCAGACCATGACGGTCATGAACACTTCGTCCTGGATGGCGGCGCCGGCGGCGATCACGCCTTCGATCCACGCCTGGTATTCGGGCAGCATCGTGCGCTTGGCGTCGGCCTTGCGTTCGATGGACTGGATCAGCTTCAGGGCGCGCTTGTGCTCTGCCAGCTGGGCCAGCATCAGCTCGTAGCCGGTGGCGTGGCGGAGCGGGTTGGCGGCCTCGGCGTCGGCGGCAGACCGCGCGGCGGCCATGCGCAGGAAGTGGCTGCGGGCGGGGCTGCTCATACGTCGACCACCTCGATGTTCTCGGCCATCGCCACGCATTCGAAGTCTTCGACCACGTAGGCGTCGTTGCTCGACTCGTAGTTCTCGATGCGGTCGCGCTTGGCGTTGTCGACGATGGTGCGACGGCGGCTGCCTTCCTGCCAGTAGATGGACAGGTTGTCCAGGCGGGTCACCAGCAGGGCGTCCGGCGGGAAATACGGCACGCGGATGGCCGGCAGGTTGCCGATGCGCTTCTGGCTCATGATGATGTCGGCGGCCAGCTTTTCGGTCGGCTCCCGGTCGCGGTTGACCAGGGGGAAGTACTTGTCGGCCAGCAGCTTGCGGCCGCAGATGACGACCAGATCCGGATCCTCGGCGTACCACGGCGCGATCAGGTTGTTGCAGAGGTCGAAGACCAGGGCGTCGAGGTTGGCGTAGTCGCGCTTCTCGTCACCATCGAAACCACCCACAACGATCTTGTCGGGCGTCTTGGCGCCGCTCATGACACGTTCCTTCGCTTCCTTGCGCAGGTGTTCGAGCCAGCCCGTGTTCACGTCCTGGAGCATCGGGTTGGCCTTGCGGTCGGACGTGGCGGCCCGGCCAGTACCGTGGAAGCCGATCATGATGCGGTCCAGTGCCTGGCGGCGCAGGATGGCGTCTCGCAGGCGCGTCTGGAAGTCGGCGAACTTGGCCCAGGTGTCCAGGCGCTGGTAGGTGATGTGCGTGTCGGAGTCGGTCTTCTCGCACCGGTACCGGCGGTTGTCGAGCGCGGCCAGGTCGGTGGTCTGGCGTTCCTTCTTCGACGTGTCGGTGGTACTTGCCGCGGGACCGGAAACGCCCAGGCCTACCTTCTCGCCCTCCAGTTCGGGCACGCCAATGATGTTGATCCGCGAGAGGAATTCGCTCGATTCCTGTACGCGCGTTTCCAGCTTCTGCTGGATGGTGGGGATGACGCTGAACTTGCGGTCGACGCGGTCCACGCCGTTCAGTTCTGCAACGCGTTGTTCGTAGGCCGTGTACAGGCGGCGCGTGTTGTTGCGCATGGATGGGCTCCGGAGGAATGGGGTGAGATGCGGTGTGATGAGCGGGTCAGCAGTCGGTGGATGCGGCAGTGCTACCGTCGCCGCCGGTGGCGGGTGGGCGGCGGCTGTATGACTCGGTCGATTCCAGTGCGGTCTTCAGGCTGGAGAAATCGGCCTTGTCCTTCTGCTGCTCGGACTGGATGGTGTCCACCTGGCTGGCGATGGATTCCAGTGCCTGGGTGACCTTGGTGAAGGTGCCGCCCATCGAATGGATCTCGCGGGCCAGTTGCTCGACAGCCTCGCGCGTATCGGCGTGCTGCGCCTGGCTTCCCGCTTCGGACTTGTCGACGCGGCCGAACAGACGCTTGATGGATGCGGCCAGGCCGCTGTTGGGTTGGGTGGGCTGGGCCGGTTCGCTGGGATCGTCGGTGGTGAAGTCCAGGTCGACTTCGACGGCTTCGGAAAACAGGTTGTTCGGGGCCTGTTTGCGGTCGGCCAGCGGGTTGACCTTGGCGTTGGCGCTGAACTGGAGCATCTCGCAGCCCAGGCTGGCCGGATTGTCGGTGACGGCCAGGCCGGTGAGGTAGGCCTCGCCGGTGTCCGCGAAATCGGGGTTCACCTCCATCGAGCAGAAGATTTTCTGGCGGGCCTTGGTTAGCGACACCAGCTCGGGGGTGGGATCGAGCTGCGCGAAGAGGCGCATCTTGCCGTGCTGCTCTTCGGCTTTCAGGGCCATGACGTCGCCGTAGGCCTGGAACATGCCCTTGGGGTCGATGCCGCGAATGTGTTCGAGGTTGATGCGGGCGCCGTACGTCTGCGGCGTGTAGCTGGCGGCCATCTGCAAGAGCATCTGGCGGTCGATTACGCGGCCGTCGCTGGTGGCGCCTTCTGTGGCGATGCGGAAGAACTTGGGCTTGCTGCTGGCCATGGCTTTCTCGTCGGTGAATCAGTGGTGTTGCCATGGTGGGCAGGCGAACTCGCGCGGGCAACGTCGCGGTGTTGTTCGCGCCGGGCAGACAACATCGGCCGCGTGGCACGCGTGCGCGCGACCGGTAGCGTTGCGGCATGACTACGCTGCCGCCCATTTCCACGCATCCATTCGACCCGCAGATGGATCCGCGCCGCATTGCGCGCGGGCTCTACTGGCAGGGATACCGCGTGGCGCGCATTGCCGAGATGCTCGGCATCAAGGCCGCGACCGTACATAGCTGGAAGCGGCGCGAGGAATGGCACAAGGCCGACACGGTGGAGCGCGTGGGCGCGAGCCTGGAGGCGCGGATGGCCCTGCTGGTGGCCAAGGACCAGAAGGAGGGCAAGGACTACAAGGAGATCGACCTGCTGGGGCGCCAGATCGAGCGGCTGGCGCGTGTACGGCGCTATGAGGCCAGCGGCAACGAGGTGGATCTGAATCCCAAGGTGGCGAATCGCAACAAGGGCCCTCGGCGCAAGGCGGAGCGCAACGCGATCAGCGAGGAGCAGCAGGGCGAGCTGGTGGACGCGTTCATGGATTCGATGTTCGCGTATCAGCGCGTGTGGTACGAGGCGGGCCTGGCCGAGCGGATCCGCAACATCCTGAAGAGCCGGCAGATCGGGGCGACGTGGTACTTCGCGCGGGAGGCGCTGGTGGACGCGCTAACCACGGGGCGCAACCAGATCTTCCTGTCGGCCAGCAAGGCGCAGGCGCACGTCTTCAAGCAGTACATCATGCAGTTTGCCAGGGATGCCGTGGGCGTGGAGTTGAAGGGCGACCCGATGGTGCTGCCGAACGGTGCCACGCTGTACTTCCTGGGCACGAACGCGCGCACGGCGCAGAGCTACCACGGCAACCTGTACCTGGACGAGTACTTCTGGATCCAGCGTTTTCAGGAGCTGCGGAAGGTGGCGTCGGGGATGTCCATCCACTCGAAATGGCGGCAGACGTATTTCTCGACGCCTTCGAGCCTGGCGCATGAGGCGTACCCGTTCTGGTCGGGGGCGCTGTTCAACCGGGGACGGAAGAAGCAAGACCACATCCGCGTGGATGTGAGCCACGCGAACTTGCGCGACGGGCGGCGGTGCGCGGACGGCCAGTGGCGGCAGATCGTGACCGTGGAGGATGCGATTGCTGGCGGCTGCAACCTGTTCGACATCGAGCAGCTGCGCCTGGAATACAGCGATGCGGACTTCGAGAACCTGCTGATGTGCGGGTTTATCGACGATGCGGCGTCGGTGTTCCCGCTGTCGATGCTGATGCGCTGCATGGTGGATAGCTGGGAGGTGTGGGAGGACTTCCGGCACTGGTCACCGCGGCCGTTTGGCAACCGCGACGTGTGGGTAGGGTATGACCCGAACGGGGGAGGCGGCGACAGCGCCGCGCTGGTGGTGGTGGCGCCGCCGCTGGTGGCCGGCGGCAAGTTTCGCGTGCTGGAGAAGCACCAGTTCCGGGGCATCGACTACGAGGAGCAGGCAGCGGCGATCAAGCGAGTGTGCGAGCGGTACAGCGTGGCGTACATCGGCATCGACCGGACGGGCATTGGCGACGCGGTGTTCCAGCTCGTCAGCAAGTTCCGGCCCGATGCGCGGGGCTTTACCTATTCCGTGGAGGTGAAGACCGGCCTTGTGCTGAAGGCGCACGACGTGATCAGCAAGGGGCGGCTGGAGTTCGATGCCGGGTGGACGGACTTTGCTGCGTCGTTCATGTCGATCAAAAAGACCACCACGGCGGCCGGGGGGCGTGTCACCTACCAGGCTGGGCGGTCTGAAGAAACCAGCCACGCGGATCTGGCCTGGGCGTGCATGCATGCCATCGCGCACGAGCCGTTTGAGGGGGTGACCACAACGAATACGAGCATTATGGAGATGTCATGAGTGGGAAGAAAATTCGTGCGAAGGGCGGGGCTGTGGAGGCGTTCACATTTGGCGACCCGGTGGCAGTGCTGGATCGGCGCGAGCTGCTGGATTATGTGGAATGCCTGCGCGTGGGCGACTGGTTCGAGCCGCCCATGCCCTGGGACGGCCTGGCGCGCACGTTCCGGGCGGCGGTGCATAACAGCTCGCCAATCTACGTGAAGCGGAACATCCTGGTGTCGACGTTCATCCCGCACAAACTGCTGTCGCGGTCGGCGTTCGCGCGCTGGGTGCAGGATTTTCTGGTATTCGGCAACGGGTACCTGGAGCGGCGGGACAACGTACTGGGGCGGCCGGTGGCGCTGGAGCCGGCCCTGGCGAAGTACATGCGGCGGGGTCTGGATCTGGATAGCTACTACTTCGTGCAGAACATGCAGGACGTGCATCGGTTCAAGCCTGGCAGCGTGTTCCATCTGATGGAGCCGGACATTAACCAGGAGGTGTACGGCCTGCCGGAATACCTGTCGGCGCTGAACGCGACGTGGCTGAACGAATCGGCGACGCTATTTCGGCGGCGGTATTACAAGAACGGGAGCCATGCGGGGTTCATCCTGTATATGACGGACGCGGCGCAGAAGCAGGAAGACGTGGACGCGCTGCGTGAGGCGTTGAAGAACAGCAAGGGTCCGGGGAATTTCCGGAACCTGTTTGTGTATGCGCCTTCGGGCAAGAAGGATGGGATTCAGTTGATACCCGTGTCCGAGGTGGCTGCCAAGGATGAGTTTTGGAATATCAAGAATGTCACGCGTGACGACCAGCTGGCCGCGCATCGGGTGCCGCCGCAGTTGATGGGGATTATTCCTTCGAATACTGGGGGGTTCGGGGATGCTGAGAAGGCGGCTTTGGTGTTTGCGCGGAATGAGGTGAAGCCGCTGCAGGAGCGGCTGATGGAGGTGAATGAGTGGGTGGGGGAGGGGGTGGTTAGGTTTGGGGGGTATGAGCTTTGAACGCCTGTCATCATGAACAGCATCCAGGCAGATGTCCGAATGTGAAGAGATAAACGAATCAGCCGTACGTTAAAAAAAATCGCGTTGTGTTCCCCACTCCCGCTCAATTGGGCCTTCGGGGATGACAGCATCGATGGGCTTCCCCATTAGGTAAAAATCGGGAATGCTTAAAGGAAGGACAGAGGTCAATTTTCTATCGCTATCCTCTCTTAATAATTCCCGAAGTTCCATCAGTAAACGTCCTAAAACGTTTTGACCGATCAAGCTTTCGTTTTCCTCTCCTACCGACTTTGCTCCCCAATAATCATCTTTTCGCGATTCCTCTACAATCGGCCGATGGCCGGTTGACATAAGCAATTCTCCGAATTTTTCATAGTGTTGCGCAAGTTTCACCCGTAAGCACCACCGCATAATTCGAAATCGTACGTAATCCCAATCTGGTCGAGTATGGTGACGATATGGCTTACTTTTCATCTTCGCGGTCATTGGGCTGTGCTGGCCAATGATTTCCCTCTGCACCTCGGGCAAGTGAGGAAAGCGGCACGCTTGGTACAAGGCTTCAGAAGTAAGAATCCTTGTACCGTTCACGTGTAGAGCAAAACCGGAAGCCATATTAGAAAGCCCACCAAAGCTTTCCTTGGTCCTAAAGACCACAACGACCTCTCCTCGCGAATAGGTTCGGAAATTCGGCGAATCAGCCTGTAAGATCATCGAGACCATGGAAGACATTCTCCGGCGACGAATAAGTCTTTCGGGGCACAAGGGGATACCAATGCAATGCGCCAGAAGTTGCTTTGGGATCTCCCCACCACACGGCGAGTGGGGCATTGTTGGGGCAATTTCTGTAAGTCGCGATAGGAGAGCCGAAGCCCACGCCGAAATTCCCGAAGCCAAGCGGACGCATAATGCTCTTTGGTTCCTGAATGCGTGAACGGATTTTTACCCCCGCGACCAAAAATTCGCGTTCCAGCAGTTGACGACCAACTTCCGAAGAAAAGAAGTTTAGCTTCCCACCTGGATTTCGTAATGCAAGAGGGAATCGCTTCTCCGATTCAACGTACTGCTTGACGAGGGGGTCATCAGGAATGACAGTCGGCCAAAGGACGCCCGAGTTATCCTTGTGATATTTTTGATTTTCCAGTTCCACCATTCTCCAAAAATGGAATTGGATGTCCTTGTTAGCATTTTCTCTTGCTTCTCGAAGGCGTCGACTGTTAATAAAATAATGCCCGCCAGTGTGAAGGCCCATCAGCAGTACTTGGACATTAGCTTTCGCAGGTGCTTTTTCTGATATCCACGCTTCAAGGTCTGTTGCTACGCGGCTACCTGAGAATAGAATATCGTCTAGATATATATAATCACCCTCGTCCGAGCCGCAGCCCGCCAAGCCGAATCCACATTGCTTTTGTAATGCGATGTCGAACAGCTTGAGCATTTCTTTTTGGCTCTGACCGTATTTTTGAATGTTAAGAACGTTCGCCTTCCGCCAGTAAGACCGAAAGTCCTTCCCGGCGAGCTTCTCGTTGACTACTAGATCTTGAAGGAATTGGTCGACCATTTGTTGGGTTAAAAAAGTCTGCCCGATAACGTGGTCGAACTCCTTGAGAAAGGGTACTTGGTCGTGTGCGGAAAACTGTTGCGCCCACCGATCGACGTGCCCGGCATCCGGCGCGGCCAGTTCGCCAGCGCGATAGGTTTGGACCTTGGTGGCGATCGATGCCAGGAGATCATCCCTTTCACTCATGTTTTGCCCCTCCTACCCGATGGTTATTTTGTGATGCCATTGTAAGGCGGGGCGATGAGTTGAGCCAACGGCGTTTGTTCCGTGGGATCGGGACCTCTCCCAAGGCGTGAGCCGAATTCGTGATGCTAAGAATTATGTGACGTATGAGCATGGTGCGGCGCGCCACTTCGACCCCGCCTCGCCGGCGCGCTTCATCGACCGGTTTTTGTGCGTCGGTCGACGGCCTATCTTCGGCGCCGGTGCTGGCCCCGTCGAATGTCAGCGCAGTGCAGGTGTTTTTGCGAATTTATGAGCCAAGGCGAGCGTCAGGCGCCTGAGGGCGGGACGTCAGCCTGGAACACCCAACATTTTGTACTTCGGCCGGTGAGCTTGCTATTCACGGTGCGGAAGTCGATGAACCGTGGTGCAGCGATGATGGCTCGCCGCATTTGCCGGAGCGGCGGCATTACAAGGCGATGCTCGGAACAGAGCTTATCAATGTGCGGGCCGTTGATTGCTAGCAGCTGTGGGTCGCGAGCATGGTTGTATGGCACGCTTTTTCTTCCCAGCTCGTTGAGCGCAACCCAAAGCTGGGAAACCGCATCGGGATCCGCTTTGTGCTCGGAGCTGACGGAGTCCAGCGGCGGCGTGGGCAAGCCCATGAAATCAGACAATTGTCGCAACTGGTCATAAATCGTTAGCCGCATTGCCGGCAGACGACTGCATTGAAGCCGGTCGAGTAGTCGTAGGCGTAGCGCCTGGGCAGCCAAATGCAGGGAAGCAGACGGGCCTGCTTGATAGCCTCCCGTTTTGCGGATGGCAGGCAGCACCTCATGGGTGACCCAGCGTTTGAACCGCTTCGCTTCCTCCTTCCGGCTTCTGAGAACAGCGGCATATAGCCCAGCTTCGCTGATGAGGAGCATTTCCTGCTCTCCGCCAGGGGTACGCACAATCTGCGTACCCTTTTCGTCGTCATCAAGCATCCGAACCATGTCGCTTGCCATGCGAAAGTCGAGCGCCGACGCAATATCAGTCGCCACAAACCACGCCAGCCCGTCCGGACCTGTCACCACGCGCACAGCGCGCGAATCGAACGCGAACACGCTCGGAACATCCATGTCACCTCTCCCTCGCGAAATGTCGGCCAGCGGCCACCTGGATACAGGTTTGCACCAGTCGGAGAGGATTGCAAATTAAGTTGAAGCTCCGGGAAGAGGTAACCTCGGTAACCTGGTCGGGAAAGATATTCTAACTACATGATTTATAAGGAAAGTTGTGGTTACCTTGGGAAGGTAATCTTGGGTAACCTAAAAGGTAACCTATCGCTAAGTCATTGATTTTATTGAGCGGGTGATTTGGAAGGTGTTACCTATGAAAAAGGTAATCTGGTTACCTTAAAGTTACCCCAATGTTACCTTTTGCTCGACACCCGCTAAGCCTTGCACCACAACGGTTTGCGGGCAATTCTCCAGACGTGGTTACTAAGGTTACCTTTTTCCGGTGCCCCCACGGACTTTCACCATCCGGCGGAATTAGGCTGTATGTATATACAGTGGTGAGGCAAAATGCTTATGCAGCTTGGACAGCTCACGCAGAGACCGGCGACTGCCGTCTTTTGTCTCGATCCGCCGGTCAGTTCACGCAACTGCCACGCTCACCTGGTCGGATCATCAAATGGCTCGGCCCGTACGGCCGTCCAAAAGTAATGCGAGTGCCGGCCATGCTTCGCCCGCCGGCGCTCCACCGAAAAATGCACGAGACCCAGTTCGCCCGCCTCCACGACGACCGCAGCAGCGCCGGGCCCGATCGCAGTGGGAGGAGGAAGCGAGTTCACCGCTTGCGCAACATAAACGCCAGGCACACGGCCGAGGATGCCGTTTTCCGAGGGGGCGATGTCGCCAGGGGCGGCAGCGTTGTTGGGGATTTGGCACGTGCTGGCCAGACTGTTGTTGCCCATGATGCACTGTCAGTACTGTATATTTATACAGTATATGCGGGAGTGCAACAGACTGTAAACTTGGCGCGGTCTCCGTGAAGAGAGGCTCACATGACAGAATTGGATGAGCATTCGCAGGCCGACGTCGCAGCAAGCTGCCATGTCCTCAGGGCCTCATAGATCGTGGAACTCTTCATCTGCATTCTCGCGGGACTTGCCGTTGGTTTCGTGATCGGCCGAGGCCGATCGCTCAGGTTCTCGTTTCAGAACCGAGGAGAGGCCCGCCTTGCACGCGAAATCCTGCTGCGCTTCCTCCCGCCCGACTATCACCTGATGAACCACGTCACCCTGCAACTCGCAGATGGTACGACGCAGGTCGACCACATCCTTGTGTCCCGATTCGGTGTTTTCGTTATCGAGACCAAGGACTACAGCGGCTGGATCTTCGCCAACGGCAAGCACGCGAAATGGACGCAGGTCCTGTTCAAAAGGAAGTCTCAGTTCCAGAACCCCGTTTTCCAGAACCTCAGACACCTGAGGGCAGTTCAACAACTGCTCGACTTTCTGCCGCCCGAGTGCATTCGATCCGCTGTGGTTTTCACTGGCGATGCGGAATTCAAGACTCAAGTCCCGCCAGGTGTGTTTGGGCTTTCAGATTTCATTGCTCACATCGGCCGACAGACCACGCCGGTCATATCGCTCAATCGACTGCAGTTCTGCGTTGGGCGCCTTGAGACATCACGGCTTGCCATTACCAGGGAAACAGATGTCGAGCACGTAGAAAGTCTGCATCGGAGGCATGGGCCCTCCATGGGCGGGTTCCGCCCGGGAAGAGCAGGCAGGGCGGGCGAGGTGAAGCACTACATTCGCAGGCCGCCCAATTAGGCAGGAGCCCATGCCGTGCGGGGAGAGAACCAAATCCCCAGGATCTCCCCAAAAGTACGCTAGCGCGCTGAGTTCGCAGAGGTTATGCGTCCCCTCCCTCGCACCAATTTTTCTTTTAAATCAATAGTTTAGCTGCGGCCTGTCTAATGGCGCGCGGGCGATCATCGTCCACTCAGCGCCCCATCTGCTTGGCGAGCCACATCGGGCATCCCCCGTCGATCGCATCATCGACGCGTAGGTGTGGCGGTTCCCGGCAGGCGGCGGAAAAAAATACATCTGTCGGATAAGGACGCTGCGGTGAACCGTTACCGGACACTACGCGCCAACGCCGATCGACGACCCCATCAACCCCGCCACATTCCCCACCAGCAACACCTTCTCCTGCATGCTCGACAGCACCTTCTCGCGGACTTCGTCGTTGCGGCGCAGGCCGAGGGTGCTTTGCTTTTCGGCGGCCTTGACCAGGGACAGCACGTCGATCGTGCGGGATTTGGATGCCGGTGTCGTCGTGTCTTCTTCGAGATGGCCCATCACGTATTTCTGCGTATGGCGCGATTGGTCGACCGATTGCGTGATCGAGGCCTTCACCAGGTTGCCCTTGCGATAGGCGAATTCTGATTCGCTGGTGGCCTTGTCGTGGATCTGCTCGTAGTAGTAGTTCTGCGAATACGGGCTCTCGTCCAGGGACAGCGGCGTGTCTGCGGACAGCGCGCTGTGATAGCTGGCATCCAGGCTCGACTGCTGTTGCTGGCGGGCGCCGCGGTCAGCCTGGCCTCGGCCCAGCAATTGCGTGGTTTGCGAGACCTGGTAATCAAAGCTGTCCACTTCATCCGTGCGCAGGGGATTGATGGCGGCGGGCGTCTGCGAGATCGAGGCGGAGAAGTCGGCCAGCCCGGTCAGCATGCCGTGGTCACCGGCGCTGAAGGTAAAGCGCGGCTGCTGGGTAGTGGCGGTGTGGTACTGGCTGTGCAGGGCGCTGAAGGCATCCTTGAACATGGCGACCAGCGCCGCGTCGCCCTGGCCGCGGGCCTTGGCGTCGTCGAACTGCTTCAGATACTGGCTGACCGCCTTGGCTTGCTGTGCCGGGGAGCCGAAGATCACCGGGCTGGTGGTGTCGACACTTAGCTTTACCGTGCCAGTCGGGCCGGTCGACGTCAGCGAACGCATCTTGTCGTCGGCCTGGAAATCAAGGGTCTGCGTCTGATTGTTGCCCAGCGACAGGCTGGCCTGCAGATGCACGGACGAAAGCTGGCTGGCGTCGTACTGCATCAGGCCGCCAATGTCGATCCGCGGTGGCACTTCGTTCAGGGCGTCGATCGATTTCTGGAACGATGCCGAGAGTTTCCCGAGGGCGTCGCGCTCGCTGTCGGTGAGCTGGCCATCCGTGACCGAAGCCTGCACGCGCAGCCTGTCCCCGTCGCTGCCCAGCGTGATGCCCACCGTTGCGCCGCTGCGCGTGGTGATGGTCAGCTGGATCTCGCTGGTCGAGTGCGCCTGGAAGCTCGACGACGCCACGGCGTCGATCGGTTCGTCGGCCGGCATCTGGATAACGGATTGCGAGAAGCTGGCGCCGCCACCGGCAACCTGGTTCAGCAGGGCCTCGCCAAGCCCCGCGAATCGTGCGGAGAGCCTGGAGGCGGACATGTTCCCGGCCATCCTCATCGAGATCGGATCACCAATCGCGTGCTCCCACACCGGGGTCGGGCTCACGCTCTTTGCCGAATAGGTGGGCCAGTTGGCCGGCTGGGGCGCGGATCGCCCCAGCGTGACGGTCGACGACGCGGAGCTTGCCGGCGCTTGCGACGGCGCGGCGGCAGCTGGCGATGAGGAATTGGCGCCGGTCATGCCGACGAGACCTTGCGTGCCTACGGAAGTGATGGCGACCATATGATCCACGAAGCTTTACGCGATGTGGAGTATTAACGACATATTAAGCGCGGGCTTGAGCGCCGATTTGCGTATGCCTGCCGTGTTTCCGTCGCGGCTAGGGTTTGACCCGATGCCGTCTTTCGCGCCTTGATTTCGCGGCGATTTTTGCGCGAAAGTCTGTATTCAGCCACTTTATGTCCTGCCTTGCGTCCTTGCCATTCGCGCCTAACCGACCATAATGCAAACGTTTGCAAAGAAAGGAGTGGATATGGAGACGCAACACGACAAGCCGGGGCCAAAGCCGGTCAGTGCGCTATCCCTGATCGAAGATGAGGCGTCGGTGACCGGGGTGGTCCTGCAAGCCATGGCAAGGACCGAAGATGCCCGGCTGCGCACTGTGATGGCCGCACTGGTATCGCATCTGCATGCGTTCCTGCGCGAGGTCAGGCCCACCGACGAGGAATTCGAGCGGGCATTGGCATTTGTCGCCGCGCTCGGGCACGCGACGCACGCCACCAACAACGAGGTGGTGCTGGCCGCCGATGTGCTTGGGCTGTCGACGCTGGTGACGACGATGAACAACAGCACGCAAGGCGGCCGCACGCCCGGAGCGCTGCTGGGGCCGTTTTATCGTGCCAACGCACCACGCTACCAGTGCGGCGATTGCGTAGTGCAGGACGATTCGCCCGGGTTGCCGCTGTTCGTGAGCGGCACGGTGCGGGCGACGGACGGTTCGGTGTTGTCCAACGCCATGGTGGAGGTCTGGCAGGCATCGCCGGTGGGCCTGTACGACAACCAGGACCCGAGCCAGCCCGACCGGAACCTGCGCGGGATGTTCCATACCGACGCGGACGGCCACTATCACTTTCGCACGGTGCGTCCCGCCGGCTATCCGGTGCCGACCGATGGGCCGGTCGGCGTGTTGCTGGCCGCCCAGCAGCGGCACCCGTACCGGCCCGCGCACATCCATTTCATCGTGGCGGCGCCGGGGTATCGCACGCTCGTGACGCAGGTCTTTGCCGACGATTCCGACATTCTGGAAACCGATGTCACGTTCGGCGTGCATCGGCAGCTCGTTGGCGCCTTCCAGCTTGTAGAGACGGGACGGAGCCCATGGGGAGAACTGCCGGCCCCGTACTACACGCTGCAGTTCGACTTCACGCTCGAGCCGGGCGAACAGACGTTTCCCACGCCTCCCATCGACTGACAACTCCCATCTTCTGACCAACAAGGCCATTTACGCATTCACTGCGCCACACCATGACCATTACGAATCTCTCCGGCAAGGTTGCCGTCATCATTGGAGGAACCGGCGGCATCGGTTTTGCCGCCGGCCGCGCGCTGGCCAACCTGGGCGCCAGCGTCGTGATGACCGGACGCGATGCCGGGCGCACCGCAAGGACGGTCGAAGACCTGCCTGCCGGCAACCATATGGCCGCGCGGGCCGAAGTTGCCGATAGCGCATCGCTGCAGGCGCTGGCGGCCGATGTGCTGCACCACTACGGCCGCGTGGACATCCTCGTCAATACGTCGGGCTTTACGCGCGCCATTCCGCACGCCGATCTCCATGCCCTGGACGACGCGTTGATCGACGAATTGTTCGCCGTCAACTGGCGCGGCCAGTTCGCGGCGATCCGGGCCTTCGCGCCGGCGTTGCGGGCTGGCGGCCAAGGGCTGGTTGTCAATGTCGGCTCGATCGCCGGGCGCACGGGGCAGGGCAGCAACGTTGCCTACTGCGCCGCCAAGGCCGGTCTCGACGTGATGGCGATGTCGCTGGGCCGGGCGCTGGCGCCTGAAATCCGCGTCCTCAACGTATCGCCGGGCGTCGTCGACACGGCCTTCGTGCCGGGCCGCGACAGCACGTTCAACGAACGGGCCGCAAAAACCACGCCGCTGCGCCGTATCGGCCAGGCCGAGGATGTGGCCGACGCCATCGTCGCCTGCGCCACGTCGCTGCGGTTCGCTACGGGCACCACCATCGTGGTCGATGGCGGACGCCAGCTCGGCTGACCCTTTCCCCACACGCCTTTCCTTTCGGATCATTCATGCACGCCAGAAAGACCATCATTACCTGCGCGGTGACGGGCAATATCGTCACGCCTGCGCAGCACCCCGGGCTGCCGGTGACCCCGGCGCAGATCGCCGAGGCCGCGCTCGAAGCCGCCGAGGCCGGTGCCGCGGCTGCGCACATCCACGTGCGTGACCCGGAAACCGGGCGGCCGTCGATGGAACTCGACTACTACGCCGATGTGATCGACCGGATCCGGGCTCGCAACCGCCGGCTGATCATCAACCTCACGACGGGGCCCGGCGGGCGCTTCGTGCCCGACGAGAACGAGCCGCGCGTGGCCGCGCCGGGCACCACGCTGCTGCATCCGCTCAAGCGCGTGGCACATATTGCCGCCTTGCGCCCTGACGTCTGCTCGCTGGACCTGAACACCATGAATTCGGGTGCCGATGTGGTGATCAACACGCCCGCGAACGTGCGCAAGATGGCCGACGTCATCCGCAGTTCCGGCGTCATGCCCGAGCTGGAAATCTTCGATTCCGGCGACCTGAACATGGCGCTCGATTTCATGCGCGACGGCGTGCTGAACGGCCCCGGCCTGTGGACCTTCGTGCTGGGCGTGAAGTACGGCTTTGCCGCCACGCCGGAGACGATCTTCTATGCCCGCAACATGCTGCCGGCCGGCGCACAGTGGTCCGCGTTTGGCATTGGCCGGGCCGAGTTCCCGATCGTCGCGCAGGCCTGGCTGGCGGGGGGGCACGTGCGCGTCGGTCTCGAAGACAACATCTATCTGGAAAAGGGTGTGCTGGCGCCCAGCAACGCCGCGCTGGTGGCCAAGGCACGGGACATCGTCAAATCTTTAGGTGGCGAGATCGCATCGGCTTCCGAGGCACGTGCACAGCTGGGCCTGCGCGAAGCCTGATCCATTCCGTGTCACTTTTTCTTGATCCATTTCTTGATCCATTCATCATGAACACGATTCAGGTTCACCAGAAAGCTCCGACCATTGACGCGCTCGAACTGTCCCTGGTTGGCATGCCACGCCCGGAGGCCGGTACCGGCCAGTGCATCGTCGAAGTCGCCAGTGCGGGAGTGAATCCCAGCGATGTCAAGGCCACGCTTGGCCTGATGCCGCATGCGGTCTGGCCCCGCACCCCGGGGCGCGATTATGCGGGCGTGGTGATCGACGGGCCCAGCCAGTGGGTGGGCCAGCAGGTATGGGGCAGCGGCGGCGAACTCGGCATCCGCCGGGACGGCACGCATGCCAAATATCTGCGCATTGGCGTGGAGGCCATTCGCGCGAAGCCCGAAGCGGTGTCGCTGATCGAAGCCGGCGCGGTCGGCGTACCCTTTATCACGGCGTACGAAGGCCTGCGGCGTGCCGGCATGCCCAAGGCGGGCGACGTGGTGCTGGTGGGCGGCGGCAACGGCAAGGTAGGGCAGGCGACGATCCAGATCGCCACGGCGCTGGGCGCACGGGTGTTTGCCGTGGAGCGCGGGGCCGAGCCGTATCGCGGCCACGCCAGCGGCCCGGTGCGCATGATCGATGCCAGCCGCGAAACCATCTCCGAAGTGGTGCGCAACGAAACGGGCGGCCACGGCGCCGACATTGTCTACAACACGGTCGGCAGCCCGTACTTCGAGCAGGCCAACCTTGCCATGGCCATTGGCGCCACGCAGATCTTCATCTCGACCATCGAGAAGCCGGTGCCGTTCGATATCTTTGCGTTCTACCGTGGGCAACACACCTACGTGGGCGTCGATACCCTGGCGATGGACAGCCAGGCCTGCGCCACCGTCCTCGACGCGCTGGCGCCAATGTTTGCCGCCCGCAAGCTCAAGCCGTTTCCGGTGCTGCCGGACTACACGTATGCACTGGCCGATGCCAAGGACGCCTACCGCGCCGTGCTGCAAGGCGCCACCGAGCGCGTGGTGCTGACGCCATGAACACGACCCGATTCGCCGAAGCGCCGGCCTACTACCCGGCAAACCACGAAGACATGCATTGCCTGCGCCTGCAGGGACACGAGGCCGGCCCATCCGAAGCGCTGTGGATGGGCGTATCCGTGATCCTGCCGGGCGGCCATACGTCGCTGGATGCGTCGCCCGTTGAAAAGCACTACGTCGTCCTCGAAGGCGAGGTCTGCATCCGCACGCCGACTGAGAGCGTCACGCTGGGCCGGTTCGACTCCGTCAGGCTGGCGCCGGGAGAGGCCCGGCAGGTCACCAATCGATCCAACCTGCCAGCCATGCTGCTGCTGGCGATGCCGTACCCGCCGCGCGCAGCACCGTAATTTTTTTTTGCTCCGGTTTTGCAAACGTTTGCAACGCATCCATAACAACGAGGAGGAGACCCCCAAGATGCGAAAGACATTCAGGCGGCACCGCATGGTCCCGCTGGCGCTGGCGTGGGCTGGCTTGTCTGCCAGCGTGGCGGGCCAGGCCATGGCGGAAGATGGCGTGACGATCTATGGCCGGCTCAACACGGCCATCGAGTATTCGCGGGCCAGCACGGCCACGGACGGCACCAAACTGGGCGGCACGGCGCGGCTGACCAATAACCGGTCGGTGTTTGGTTTCCGGGGGGAAGAGGGGCTCGGCGGCTCGCTCAAGGCCGTCTGGCAGATCGAAAGCAATGTGTCGCTCGATACCGGCCAGGGGCAGATCGCCGGCCGCAATTCGCGCGTCGGCCTGCAGGGGGACTACGGGCTGCTGTTCATGGGGCACTGGCAGACGCCCTATACGGAATCGACCGCGAGCTACGACCCGTACTACCCGACCACGGCGGGCTACATGGCGCTGATCGGGAACGGATCGACGTCCAGCTCCGACAACGTCCAGGACACCAGTTCCTTCGACCGCCGCCAGAAGAACATCGTGCAGTACCGTTCGCCGCAGCTATGGGGTGCCAGCCTGTGGCTGGGCTGGGGGCTGCCGGAGGAAAAGAACGCCGTTCCTCGAAATCCCGCGCTTTATTCGGCGGCGCTGGTCTACGACCGGGGGCCGCTCAGCACAACGTTCGCCTACGAAATCCACCAGCACTACCAGGCCGCCGGGCGCAACGACAACGCGCTGAAGGTGGCGCTGGCGTACCAGTTGCTGCCCGGCACCCGGCTGGCGGCGGTGTACGAGCACCTGCACTACCGCACCGACACGGGCGACCTGCAGCGCAACGGCTACTACGCGTCGCTGGTGCAGAAGCTGGGCCCCGGCAGCGTGCGCGTGGGTTTTGCCTTCGCGCCCAACGGCACGGGATCGTCCACCGACACCATCGGCTTCTTCCGGAGCGGCCCGGAAACCGGCGCCACGCAGTTCACCGTTGGCTATGACTACCCGCTGTCAAAGCGCACGGCGCTCTTTGCGTACTACAGCCGCATCAACAACAAGAAAAACGCGATCTACGACTTTGCCATCAACGAACTTGGCGTCAGTGCCGGTGCCGATCCGCAGACCTTTGCGCTGGGCATGCGGCATTTCTTCTGACGTCCAGACCGGAATTTGTTGCGAGGAGACCATCATGATTCGACAGTTTTTCCGCCCCGGGGCGTTTTGGCCCACGACTTGCCGTTCCGCTGCGGCACTGGCGCTGGCCGCAGCGGCCGCGGTGCCGATGCAGGCGGGCGCGCAGCCCCAGTATCCAGCCAGGCCGATCCGGCTGGTCGTGCCCTTTTCCGCAGGCAGCGCCACCGACATCCTGGCGCGCATCATCGGTGCCAAGATGGGAGAGTCCGGCCAATGGCAGGTGGTGGTCGACAACCGGCCCGGCGCCGGCGGCACGCTGGGCGCTGCCACGGTGGCCAAGTCCGCGCCCGATGGCTACACCCTGATCCTGGTTTCGGTGGGGCATGCCATCAATGCCACGCTGTATCCGAAGCTGGGCTACGACACGCTGAAGGACTTTGCCCCTGTATCGCTGGTGGCATCGGTCCCGAACGTGCTGGTGGTCAATGCCGCCAGCCCGTACAAGTCGGTCCGTGATGTCGTCGCGGCGGCAAAGGCCAGGCCGGGTGCCATGAATTTCGACTCCGCCGGTTCGGGCAGCTCCACGCACCTGAGCGGCGAGATGTTCAAGATGCAGGCCAGGATCGATATCGTGCATATTCCTTACAAGGGCACTGGCGAGGCGCTGACCGATGTGATGGCTGGGCGCGGCGACATGATGTTCGCGCCCAGCGTGTCGGCAATGCCGTTTGTCAGGCAGGGCAAGCTCCGTGCGCTGGCGGTGACCACGCCCCGGCGGGCTGGGGCGCTGCCCGATATCCCGACCGTGGCGGAATCGGGGCTGCCCGACTATGCGTTCGATTCCTGGTTCGGGGTGCTGGCGCCGGCGTCGACCCCCAGGGAGATCGTCAGCGCGCTGAACGCCGAGATCGGCAAGGCGCTGGCCGCGCCCGACGTGCGCGAGCGCCTGGCCGCGCAGGGGGCTGAGCCCCGATCCAGCACGCCACAGGAATTTGCCAGCTATATCCAGGCCGAGATCACCAGGCTGGCCCCGGTGGTCAGGCAATCCGGCGTGCGCGGCGGAGAGTGACGGGCGCCAGGCGGCAGACGCTAGAATGGCGCATCCCAATGATCCAGCCTGGCGTCCGCCGTCCCATGTCCGAGCGCAAACGCGTGACCATCAAAGACCTTGCCGCCGAGGTCGACGTGCATTACTCCACGGTGTCGCGCGTCATGAACCCGGCGACTCGCCACCTTGTGGCCGAAGAGGTGGCCACCCGTATCCTCAAGCTGGCCGAGGCACGCGGCTTCCGGCCCAACCGCATTGCGGCGGGGCTGCGTACGCAGCGCTCGGGGCTGGTTGGCGTGATCCTGCCCGATATCGCCAATCCGGTGTTTCCGCCGATCCTGGCGGGCATCGAGTCGGTGCTGGCCCGGATGGGCTATGTGCCGATCGTCGTGAATGCAGGCGCCGAGCGCACCCGGCAGCGCTTTGTGGTCGACCAGATGCTGGCCCGTCAGGTGGAGGGCCTGATCCTGGCGACTGCCGAGCGTGATGATCCACTGCTGGATTACTGCGTGAAGGTGGGCATCCCCGTGGTGATGGTGAATCGTGGCGAGCATACGGGCCGGGCGTCGTGCGTGGTGAGCGACAGCGCCCTGGCGATGGGACTGACGGTGGATCATCTGGTGTCGCTCGGCCATCGCTGCATCGGGCATATTGCAGGCCCGGCCAGTACCTCCACGGGCGAGTCGCGCCGCGAGGGTTTTCTGCATGCGGTCAAGCGCCACCGGCTGCGGCGCGGCGAATATGCCGTGGTCGAGGCCGACAGCTATGCGCGCGACGCGGGGCGCAAGGCCTGCGCGCAGCTGTTCGAATCGCTGCCCGGCCTGACCGCCATCGCCGCCGGCAACGACCTTGTCGCCATGGGCTGCTATGACTATCTGCGCGAGCATGGCATTCGCTGCCCGGAAGATGTCTCCATCGTCGGCCACAACGACATGCCATTTGTCGATGCCCTGACGCCGCCGCTCACCACGATCCGCATTCCTGTGCACGACATGGGCGAACAGGCGGCCGAACTGCTGTTGCGCCGGATCGCCAAGCCTCTGACGGCCAGCGTCGTCATCGAACTGCGCCCCGAACTGGTGGTGCGCGGGTCCACGTCGGCGCCCGTGGCACGCGGATAGCGCAACGTCGTACCAATTCCTCGATATTTGCTTCTCCCGCAAAGGCGTTAGGCAGAGGCTGGTGCTTATCACCGGCCGTGCCGCCTCATATGATGGGTGGGACAACGAGGCGGCATCCGGGCTTTGCGGAAAACGCAAGAAGACGGCCAGAAGACCGCATTCAGGCCGGCTGCAAGCTGCCACATTCCGTCCACGACCCGGGAGACAGCAGAATGGAAATCCAACACGCACGCACCCAGCGTGCCGAACGGCCTGCCCAGGGCCATCGCCGGCCCATGCGCCACGCGGCCATTACGGCGCTGACGACGATGCTGACGGCGTTGCCGGTGGCAGGGGCCAGGGCCGAGACCTGGCCCGCGAAACCGGTGACGCTGATCGTGCCTTTCCCGGCCGGCGGCGTGGTCGACAAGGTGGCCCGCCAGACGCAGGACGGCCTGCGCAAGCGGCTGGAGCAGCCGGTGGTGGTCGACAACCGCCCGGGGGCCGGCGGCACCATCGGCACGGGGCAGGTGGCGCGCAGCCACCCGGACGGCTACACCATCGGCATGGTGTTCGACAGCTACGCCACGGAGCGCCATTTCTATCCGAAATTACCATATGACGGCCAGAAGGACCTGACCGGCGTGTCCTATATGGTGCGCTCGCCGATGGTGCTGGTGGTGCCCGCATCGTCGCCCTACAAGACGCTGCAGGACTACGTGGCCGCCGCGCGCACGCCGGGCAAGGTGTCGTTTGCGTCGGTGGGCTCCGGCAGTTCGAACCAGCTGGTGGCCGAGGCCTTTCACGAGGCGGCGGGTACCAGCGGCATTCACACGCCATACAAGGGTGGCGGCCCGGCCATGAACGACCTGCTCGGCGGCCATGTCGATTCGATGATGGCAAGCCTGCCGCTGTGCCTGCCCTATATCCAGGCGGGCAAGCTGCGGGCGCTGGCGATTACGTCGGCGCGGCGCGACGAACACGTGCCGGGCGTGCCGACGCTGGCGGAATCCTACAAGGGCTTCGAGGCGTATTCGTGGGTGGCGATGATCGCCCCGGCCAAAACGCCGCCGGATGTCATCGCCAGGCTCCATGGCGCGATGACCGCGACGCTGCGCGATCCCGCCGTGGCGAAACAACTGGCCGATAGCGGCTTCGAAATCGTGGCTGGCGACGGCGCGCGTGCCAACAAGCTGGTGCAGGACGAATCGGCGCGCTGGGGGCGGTTGATCAAGGCGCGCAATATCGTCGCCGATTAGCCCGGCGAGCAATGCATTCACCCGCCCGGGCGCACCCGTGGCGGCGTACATCGGACCCGACCCCACCTATGCAGAACCAACTCTTTATCAACGGGCGCTTTGTCGATGCCATGGACGGCGCCACCATCGACGTACGCAACCCGCACGACGACAGTGTCGTCACCCGCATCGCGGCGGCGGACGCTGCAGATGTCGATGCCGCGGTGGCGGCCGCCGGCCGTGCCTTCCCGGCGTGGTCGCGCATGGCCGCGGCTGCACGCGGCCGGTTGCTGCTGCGGCTGGCCGATGCCATCGAGGACCATGCCGAGGCACTGGCGCAGCTGGAATCGCTGGATACGGGCCATCCGATCCGCGATTCGCGCGCACTGGATGTACCGCGCACGGCTGCCTGCTTCCGCTATTTCGGTGGCATGGCCGACAAGCTCGAAGGCTCGGTGGTGCCAGTGGAGCCCGGCTTTCTCAACTACGTGCAGCGCGCGCCGATCGGCGTGGTCGGCCAGATTGTGCCGTGGAACTTCCCGCTGATGTTCACAAGCTGGAAGATGGGCCCCGCGCTGGCGGCGGGCAATACGGTCGTCATCAAGCCGTCGGAACTGACACCGCTGTCGTCGCTGCGTATTGCAGAACTGATGGCGGAAGTCGGCTTTCCCGATGGCGTGGTCAATGTCGTGCCGGGCTACGGCCATACCGCCGGCCAGCGCCTGGCCGAGCATCCGCAGGTGGGCAAGATCGCCTTCACGGGTTCCACGGGTACCGGGCGCAAGATCGTCGAGGCCTCGCAGGGCAATCTCAAGCGTGTGCAGCTGGAGCTGGGCGGCAAGGGCGCCAACATCGTGTTCGATGATGCCGATCTCGATGCCGCCGTCAATGGCGCGGCCTGGGCCATCTTCCACAACCAGGGCCAGGCGTGCATTGCGGGGTCGCGGCTGATCCTGCATGAGCGCATTGCCGACGAATTCCTGGCGCGGTTCCGTGCGCTGGCCGAATCGATCCGGATCGGCAATCCGCTCGATCCGCAGACCGAAATGGGCCCGCTGACGTCGGCGCAGCATCGCGACCGCGTGCTGTCGTACGTCGGCATCGCGCAGGAGCAGGGCGCCCGACTGGTCTGCGGCGGCACGGCGCCGGCGGACGATGCGCTGGCGCGAGGCTATTACGTGATGCCGACCATCGTGGAAGCACGGCCGCACGACCGCGTGGCGCAAGAGGAAGTGTTCGGGCCGTTCGTCACGGTACTGCGCTTCCGGACGGACGATGAGGCGCTCGCCATTGCCAACGCCACCGACTATGGGCTGGGCAGCGGGCTGTGGACCAAAGACCTGTCGCGTGCGCACCGGTTTGCCAGTGCCATCCGCGCGGGCATGTGCTGGATCAACTGCTACAAGCGTGTCAGCCCGGGCAGTCCGTTCGGCGGTGTCGGCCAGTCAGGCTACGGCCGCGAGATGGGCTTCGAGGCCATGCACGACTACACCGAGGCGCGGTCGGTCTGGGTCAATGTCGACGCGGTGATTCCGCCGCACTTCGGGCGTTAGACCAGACAAGGCCCAACGCCTTGCTTCGTGCCCCGTGCCTGCCGCCCCGCCCGGATCATGCGCGGGGCGGTCTGCCTTCGAAGGCATCCTCCAGCAGTTGGCGGATGCCTTCGCGTTCAAGGGGGCGCGGGTTCGGATACTGGTCGCGCAGGGCCAGTGCCGTAATGGTGTCGATATCGGCCGCCGACATGCCGAGTTCGCGCAGCGAGGTTGGGGCGCCAAGACGGGCCGCCAGGTCGAACACGGCGCGCGGCCCCTGGCCGTGTGCCGCCTCCAGCGCCGTGGCGATGTCGTTCATCGCATCCGGTGCGGCCGGGGCGTTGTACGCCAGCGCGTGGGGCAACACCACGGTGTGGACTTCGGCATGGGGCAGGTTCAGGGTGCCGCCCAGCGTGTGGCAAAGCTTGTGATGCAGCCCTACGGTCACGCTGCCCAGCACCGCGCCGCACAGCCACGCGCCGTACAGGGCGTCGCTGCGCGCTTCGCGCAATGCGCTGGCGCCCGGCGCGGGGTCGGCGATCACGGGCAACGCCCGGCCCAGTGCGGCGATACCGTCGCGTGCCATCCACTGGCTGATCGGGTTGCGATCAGACGCGTAGAGGCCTTCGGCGGCATGGGCGATGGCGTTGATGCCGCTGGTCACGCTGATCGCGGCAGGCAGGCCAAGCGAGAGATCGGGATCGTAGATGACCGTGCGCGGCAGCACGCGCGGATCGCGCCCGGTGCGCTTGAGGCCGGCGTCGGTCAGTCCGTAGATCGGCGTCATCTCCGACCCCGAGTAGGTGGTCGGCACGGCAATCACCGGCAGGTTCGATTCCAGCGCAATGGCTTTGCCCAGGCCGATGGTCGAACCGCCACCGATCGCCAGCGAGCAGTCGGCGCCACATTGGGCCGCCATCTCCCGCGCGCGCCGTGCCTGTTCGATTGGCACGTGCATGACGGCGCCATCGAAAATGCCGGCGCAGCGCGTGCCGAGCGCTTCGGCCACTTGTTCGGCAAGCTTGCGCTGCCCAGGCGTACAAAGCACGAGCACGCGGCTGGCACCCAGGGCTTCCACTTCGCTGGCGAGCCTTGCGAGGCTGCCCGATCCGAAGACGATGCGCTGGGGAGACGATTGATAGGCAAAAGGATGCATTGCGGCGCTCGCAGGATGGCGGCGGGGCAGGCCCGCCGGCGGGGCGGCTTTCTTTGCACCGGCTGCAAAGACTTGCCCCCGCCTTGGTCACGCCGATACTATGTGAGCGGCGCGCAGGCGGCAAGTCGCCACGTTCGCGCAACGCCTTTGCAGAGGATGCACAAATGGAATTCGTCCGCTTTGCCGAAAACCTGGCCACGTTCGTGGATGTGGCGCGTACCGGAAGCTTCTCGGCTGTGGCCCGCCGGCGGGGGCAGGTGGCATCGTCCGTGGCGCGTCAGATTGACGCGCTGGAGCGGGAAATGGGGGTGGCCCTGTTCACCCGTTCGACCCGCGCGCTGGTGCGCACCGATGCCGGCGACCTGCTCTTCGAGCGCGCGGCACGCATCCTGCAAGACCTGAGCGAGACACGCGACGCCGTGGCGGCCGTGGAAAATGGCGTGAGCGGGCGGCTGCGGGTGGCGTGCCTTCCTGCCTTTGCGCGCCGCCATGTCGTGCCACACCTGGGCAGTCTCTATGCGCAATATCCGGGGCTGACGGTGGAGCTGGAGCTGACCGACCGGATCGTCGATCCGGTGCTGGAGCGCTTTGACCTGGTCATACGCGTCGGGCAGCAGGCCGACAGCAACCTGATCGCACGCAGCATCGCCAGCCAGCGCTACATTCCCTGCGCCACGCCGGCCTATCTCAAGGCCAACGGTCACCCCGCCCATGCCGACGAACTGGCGCGCCATCGGCTGATCGACCGCGCGCACAGCACCAGCATGCGCGGCTGGCGAGAACTGCTTTCGCCCGCCCACGCGGCCCGCGCCACGTTTGCCGTGGAGTGCGACGACTGCGATGCGCGGCGGCTGTCGGTGCTGCAGGGGTTGGGTATCGCGCTGATGCCGGACTGGTCCGTCGGTGAAGATATCGGCGCTGGCCGGCTGGTGGAAGTGCTGCTCGAAGGCACGCTGCCTCAGCCGCAGAGCGGCATCTATCTGCTACGGGCCGCTCCCCGCGCCAGCGCCAAGATCAAGGCCTTCAGCGCCCATCTTGCACACAGTATCGGATCGCCGCCTTGCTGGCAGGTTGCCATGGCGCCGGCGGTGCACCGGGCGGCGTAGCTTTGGTGTCGGGCCGTCAGGCGCGGATCGTGCGAAAGCCGAGGGCCAGCCCGATGGCAATGCCGAGGATATCGGCCAGCAAGTCGACCCAGGACGCAGTGCGATACGACGTCAGCGATTGAAGCGCCTCGATTGCCGCGCCGTAAGCCGTCAACGCCAGGGCCACATGCCAGACGCGCGCCGGCCAGGCGCGGACGCCCAGTACGGACAGCGTGCCGAATGCCAGCAGGTGATTGGTTTTGTCCCAGCCGGTGGTCGGTTCGGGAACATCGGGCGGCAGCAGGGACAGTACCAGCACTGCCACCGCGCATATGGTGAAAAGAACGCGGTAGTGGAGGGATGTCAGGCGAATCACGGTGTTCTCGGCGTCTGCAGAATTCCCGTTACCATCGCGTCCTCAATCGCCCCAGTCTGTGGGCTGCAGCACAAAAGCGCATGGACAGCCCTGCCCGGGCTCTAGTTGTCGAGCGATTCGATGGCGAAGCTGGCGCCCCCGTCCTGACCTAGTAATTCCACGAGTTTTGGCATCGCTTCCTGCAGCGCGGCCTTGAGCGTCCATGGCGGATTGACAACGAACATGCCGCTGCCATGCAGGCCCAGGCCGCCTTCCACCGGATGCCTGACGGTCAGCGTCACATGCAGCCAGCTCTTGAGCGGC
The DNA here is from genome assembly GCF_001652915.1 of Cupriavidus sp. D384. Taxonomy (GTDB): domain Bacteria; phylum Pseudomonadota; class Gammaproteobacteria; order Burkholderiales; family Burkholderiaceae; genus Cupriavidus. The sequence continues at coordinate 82,691 of NZ_BBQI01000090.1, read as the reverse complement.
AAGCGCTTCAGCTGCGCCGGCAACTGGGTGGACTCGCGGCGCTGGACTTCGGGATACCAGATCGCATAAACGCCATTGGCGAACCGTTCCAGCCCGGCCTTCAGTGTGTCGACCGTGCGCGCGTAGTCCTGCTTGTCTTCGTAAGACGGATCGATCAGCACCAGTGCGCGGCGCGGCGGCGGCGGCAGGATGGCCTTGATGCCGTTGAAGCCGTCGCCGTCGTAGAGCATCACCTTGCGGCCTGCGCCGCGAAAATTGTCGCGCAGGACCTGGATCTCGGTGGTGTGCAGCTCGAACAGGCGCAAACGGTCGGCGTCGCGCAGCATCTGCCAGGCCAGCCAGGGCGACCCCGGATAGTGCTTGAGGTTGCCGTCCTGGTTCAGTTCGCGTACCTGGTCGAGATAGGCTTCCAGCAGCTCGGGCAGGGCCTCGCCCGCCGCGGCGGCGCGCCAGAGCGGCCCGATGCCGGTTTCGAATTCGGACTTCTTCTGCGCGTAGGCATGGTCCAGCGCATAAAGGCCGGCGCCGGCGTGGGTGTCGACATACCAGAACGGCTTGTCCTTCTGCGTCAGGTAGTCCAGCAACTGGACAACAACGGCGTGCTTGAGGACATCGGCATGGTTGCCGGCGTGAAAGGCGTGACGATAACTGAGCATGGCAAGGCGGGATGACGGCGCGCAAACTCAGGTCAGACAAGGCCCGGCGGGCGGTTTGCGCGAAGGGCGCTATGCTACCATCCGCCGCCATTTCCGGCCGTTTTCCGATTGTTTTCCTTCCGTTTCCTCCCTTCTGCTGCCTGTCATGCCGCGTGCACTTGAGTCCGCCGAGCCCATCCTGTCCGACGACGGCATACCGTATTCGCCGCGTTACGACGACGTCTATCACAGCACCGCCGGCGGCCTGGAGCAGGCCCGCCACGTCTTCCTGGGCGGCAATGGATTGCCGGGCAACTGGGCCGGGCGCGATCAGTTTGTCATCGTCGAGACCGGCTTCGGGCAGGGCCTGAACTTCCTCGCCACATGGCAGGCATGGCGCGATGCCCCACAGCGCTGCGGCCGCCTGCACTTCGTTTCGATCGAAAAGCACCCGTTCACGCGGGAAGGGCTGGCGCAGTTGCATGCCGGGCTGGGCGATCTGCTGCCGCTGGCCGTCCAGCTCCAGCACCAATGGCCCGACGCCCTGCCGGGCCTGCATCGCCTGACCTTCGAGGGCGGGGCGGTCACGCTGACGCTGGCGTTTGGCGATGTGGAAGCGATGCTGCCGAAGATCGTGGCCGGCGCAGATGCGTTCTACCTGGACGGTTTCTCGCCGTCACGTAATGCCGACATGTGGTCGGGCACCGTGTTCCGCGGGCTGGCCCGGTTGGCCCGGGCAGGCGCCACGCTCGCCACCTATACGGCGGCCGGATTCGTGCGGCGCGGGCTGCAGGCCACCGGGTTCGAGGTCAGCAAGGCCCCCGGATTCGGCGGCAAGCGCGACATGACGGTCGCACGCTTCGCGCCGGTCTGGAAAAATCGCCGCCACGCGCCGCCCGAAGCCGCCCGCTGGGCCGAGCGCCATGCCATTGTCATCGGCGCGGGCCTGGCTGGCTGCGCGGTCACCGAAAGGCTGGCGGCACGCGGCTGGCGCGTCACGCTGTTCGATGCCCACGATGGACCCGCGCGTCAGACCTCGGGGCATCGCGCGGCGGCCATGCATGCGCACGTTTCGGCCGATGACAGCCTGCTGTCGCGGCTGTCGCGAGCGGGGAACCTGCATGCATTGCGGGCCTGGCAGGCGCTGTCCGAGGCCGGCCATCCGGTCGGCTGGCATGGCTGTGGCGTGCTGCAGACCGGCGAGGATGACGCCGACAACGCAGCACAACGTGCAGCACTGGACGCACTGGCTTTTCCCGATTCATTCGTACGCTGGATGTCGCCCGAGGAAGCTGCGGCTTCCCACGGCGCCACGGTAGGCCGAGGCGGGCTCTGGTTCCCGCAGGGTGGATGGGTGGCGCCGCCCGATATCTGCCAGGCCCAGCTGGCTGCCGCTGGTGACAGGCTGGACGCCCGTTTCGGGTGCGCGGTGGCAAGCATCGAGCATGTCGATGGGCAGTGGCTGGCCCGCGATGCATCCGGCGCGGTGCTGGCCGGTGCCCCGGTGCTGGTGCTTGCCAATGCGCACGAGGCAGAACGGCTGGTGTCCGGGCGGTTCCTGGCACTGCGCCGCGTGCGCGGGCAGCTGACAGACCTGGATGCGGCACAGGTCGATGCGCTGGGCGGCTGGCCCGATTGCGTGGTCACCGGCAGCGGCTACCTGCTGCCGCGCGGCGAGCAGGGCGGGGCCCGGATCGGCTCCAGCTACGAGCCCGACGAGGGGCCGCTGGCCGAAAGCGCCGCGGTGCATGCCGCCAACCTGGGGCGCCTGGCGGCGATGCTGCCCGACCGGGCTGCCGCGCTGGACCGGATCGATTCCCGGACGCTGACCGGCTACGTGGGCGTGCGCACCGTCACGCACAACCGCTTGCCGCTGATCGGGCCTTTGGCCGACGAACCCCACGCGGTGTCCCATGCCGGCCCGCTGCGGGGTGCGCACTTGCGCGATTTGCCACGCATGCCGGGGTTGTTCGCGGCCCTTGCATATGCGTCGCGTGGCCTCACATGGGCCGCACTGGGCGCCGAACTGATCGCCTGCCAGCTGGAGGGCGAACCGCTGCCGCTGGAAGCCGATCTGGCCGATGCCATCGATCCGGCCCGCCTGCTGCTGCGCGCACTGCGTCACGGGCGGATGTCAGACCCGGCAAGGCAGCGTCCTGGGCCGGATCGGGACTGACTAGGGTAAAAACTGCCGGAAGCGAATGAAAATCGTGCGATAATCCGCGTTTTCCGTTTGCGCGGAGACCTCCGCTCGCGAGCACCGGCCGCGGCCAGGCGGGGGATGCGCAGATGGATGCGCTGACAACAACTATTTCTGGATTGGATTAACGACCATGTCGAACGTCATTGAAAACCTCGGCAAGCTGGACCGCAAGGTGACCCTGGCTATTCCCAAGGCCGAAGTGCAGAAGGAAACGCAGGAGCGTCTGGCACGTCTGTCGAAGACCGTGAAAATGTCCGGCTTCCGCCCGGGCAAGGTGCCGATGAAGATGGTCGAGAAGCAATACGGCCAGCAGGTGGAATTCGAAGTGCGCTTCGACAAGGCCGCCCGCAAGTTCTTCGACATCACCCAGGCCCAGGACGTGAAGGTGGCCGGTCAGCCGAAGTTCGATATCAAGACCGACGGTGTTGCCGACGACGAACTGGCTTTCGAAGCCACCTTCGAGGTGTACCCGGAAGTCAAGATCGGCGAACTGGCCTCGGCCGAAGTGACTCGCACCAAGACCGAAATCGGCGACGCCGAGATCGACAAGACCGTCGACATCCTGCGCAAGCAGCGCGTGCACTACCACCACCGCGGTGAAGCCGGCGCCCATGGCGACGGCGGTGCCGAAGTGGCCGCCCAGAACGGCGACCGCGTGACGATCGACTTCGTCGGCAAGATCGACGGCGTCGAATTCGCCGGCGGCAAGGCCGAAGACTTCGTGTACGTGCTGGGCGAAGGCCGCATGCTGCCCGAGTTCGAGCAGGCCACGCTGGGCCTGAAGGAAGGCGAGAGCAAGACGTTCCCGCTGACGTTCCCCGAGGACTATCACGGCAAGGAAGTGGCCGGCAAGACTGCCGAGTTCACGATCACGCTGAAGAAGGTCGAGTGGGCCCACCTGCCGGAAGTGGACGATGCGTTCGCCAAGTCGCTCGGCATCGCCGACGGCAGCGTGGACAAGATGCGCGCCGACATCCGCGAAAACCTGGAGCGCGAAGTCAAGCGCCGCACGCATTCCATGCTGAAGGACGAAGTCATGGAAGCGCTGCTGAAGGTGAGCGAGCTGGACGTGCCGAAGTCCCTGATCGAACAGGATCAGGAACGCCTGGTGGAAATGGCTCGCCGTGACCTCGAGCAACGTGGCATGCCGAATGCCAAGGACATGCCGATCCCGGCCGAGATGTTCGCCCAACAGGCCGAGCGCCGCGTGAAGCTGGGCCTGATCCTGGCCGAAATCGTCAAGGCCAACGGTCTGGAAGCCAAGCCGGACCAGGTCAAGGCCGAAATCGAGGACTTCGCGAAGAGCTACGAAGACCCGAAGGAAGTCATGCGCTGGTACTACGGCGACCAGCAGCGCCTGGCCGAGATGGAAGCCTACGTGCTCGAAAACAACGTGGTAAATTTCGTGTGCGACAAGGCCAAGGTTGCGGACAAGTCGGTGTCGTTCGAGGAACTCACCGCCGCGCCCGCACAAGCCTGAGGTCGGGCAAGGCCGGATGCCGCGCTTTGACGTGGCGCCGGCCCGTGTCAGCCGGCCTCGCGCGCTGGCCGGTTGACACCATTCCTGAATATCTGGAGAACCTGCATGACCCGCAATGATTTGCTTGATCGTCTCGCCACCACGCAGGCTTCTGCCCTGGAGACCCAGGGTCTCGGACTGGTGCCGATGGTTGTCGAGCAGTCCGGCCGGGGCGAGCGCGCGTACGACATCTACTCGCGCCTGCTCAAGGAACGTGTCGTCTTCATGGTAGGCGAGGTCAACGACCAGACCGCCAACCTGGTGGTGGCCCAGTTGCTGTTCCTGGAAAGCGAAAACCCGGACAAGGACGTGTCGCTGTACATCAACTCGCCCGGCGGTTCGGTTTCGGCCGGTCTGGCGATCTACGACACGATGCAGTTCATCAAGCCCGACGTGCAGACCCTGTGCATGGGCATGGCGGCGAGCATGGGTGCGTTCCTGCTGGCCGCGGGTGCCAAGGGCAAGCGCAGCGCGCTGCCGAACTCGCGCATCATGATTCACCAGCCGCTGGGTGGTGCACGTGGCCAGGCCTCGGATATCGAGATCCAGGCACGCGAGATCCTGTACCTGCGCGAGCGCCTGAACAGCATCCTGTCGGAAGTCACCGGTCAGCCGGTCGAGAAGATTGCCCGCGACACCGATCGCGACAACTTCATGAGTGGCGACCAGGCGGTGGACTACGGTCTGATCGACAAGGTGATCACCCGCCGCAGTTGAAATTTGGCCGGTGTGTCGGCACATTGGTCCGGAAGCATCCCATCGGAAGCGTCCGGGCGGTGACCGGCAATGCCGGGCACCTGCCGCATTGGCCTGCGTCGTGCCAAATGACGAAGGCTACACCGGAACGAGGCTGTGCGCCTCGTTTTTGCGTTTTGCCCCACATGCAGGGGATGCCGCCGACTGTGCCAATTGTTTTGGCGTATGATGCGTTTAATGCGTTTCCCGCCGGGACGTTTCTGGCGGGATCCACACTGCTAATGTGACTGATTCCTATGGCGGACAAAAAAGGTTCATCCAGCGAGAAACTTCTCTACTGCTCGTTCTGCGGCAAGAGCCAGCACGAGGTAAAGAAGCTTATCGCGGGCCCGTCGGTGTTCATTTGCGACGAATGCATCGACCTGTGCAACGAGATTATCCGTGACGAGGCCGCCGCGACCGATAAGGACGCCGCTGCAGTCACGCGCTCGGATCTGCCCACGCCCCACGAAATCCGCGAAAGCCTTGACCAGTACGTGATTGGTCAGGAGCAGGCCAAGAAGATTCTGGCCGTGGCGGTCTACAACCACTACAAGCGTCTGAAGCACCTCGGCAAGAAGGACGACGTCGAGCTGTCGAAGAGCAACATCCTGCTGATCGGGCCCACGGGCTCGGGCAAGACGCTGCTTGCCCAGACGCTGGCGCGCCTGCTGAACGTGCCGTTCGTGATCGCCGACGCCACCACGCTGACCGAAGCCGGCTACGTGGGCGAGGATGTCGAGAACATCATCCAGAAGCTGCTGCAGAACTGCAACTACGAGGTCGAGAAGGCCCAGCGCGGCATCGTCTATATCGACGAAATCGACAAGATCTCGCGCAAGTCGGACAACCCGTCGATCACGCGCGACGTGTCGGGCGAGGGTGTCCAGCAGGCTCTGCTGAAGCTGATCGAAGGCACGATGGCCTCCGTGCCGCCGCAGGGCGGCCGCAAGCATCCGAACCAGGACTTCCTGCAGGTGGACACGACCAACATCCTGTTCATTTGCGGTGGTGCATTCGATGGCCTGGAAAAGGTCATCATGCAGCGTTCGGACAAGACCGGCATCGGTTTTGACGCGCAGGTGCAGAGCAAGGAAGAGCGCGAGGTCAGCGAGGTACTCCCGCAGACCGAGCCGGAGGACCTGATCAAGTTTGGTCTGATTCCGGAACTCATCGGGCGTCTGCCGGTGGTGGCAACGCTGGCGAAGCTCGACGAGGCCGCGCTGATGCAGATCCTGGTCGAGCCCAAGAACGCGCTGGTCAAGCAGTATCAGAAACTGCTGGCGATGGAAGGTGTCGAGCTGGAGATCCGTCCGGCTGCGCTGACCGCGATTGCGCGCAAGGCCATCCGCCGCAAGACGGGTGCCCGTGGCCTGCGTTCGATTCTCGAACAATCCCTGATGGACGTGATGTACGACCTGCCCAACTACAAGGGCGTGCAGAAGGTGGTGATCGACGAAAGCACGATCACCGGCGATGCGCCGCCGCTGCTCATGTACGAGGAGCAGCAGCCCAAGGTGGCAGGATCGAACTGAGCGAGGTCCAGCTGACGCCGAACGTGCCGGACCCACGTGGTCCCAACCATACTGGCGACACTTTCAAGCTGCCGTTCGCTGGAAAGCGAACGGCTTTTTTTCTTCAATTCCACAAACTAACGGGAGCAAACGCGGGTATGCTGTTTCAGAGTGGGTCGCGGGTGCAGTTTGACGCACGTTTTTTTAAGTGCCAGGAATTGATGACGGGTATCTTGCAATCGAATCCCGCGACCCTATTTACGCCTTAAATGACTGACTGGGGAAAATGATGTCCGGAACACAACTCCTCCCGGCTGAGCCGATTCGCCTGCCACTGTTGCCTCTGCGCGACGTGGTGGTGTTTCCGCACATGGTGATCCCACTGTTCGTGGGACGCCCGAAGTCCATCAAGGCGCTCGAGACTGCGATGGAGTCGGGCAAGAGCATCATGCTCGTGGCACAGAAGACGGCCGCCAAAGACGAACCGACAGCCGAAGACCTCTACGAGGTTGGCTGCATCGCCAATATCCTGCAAATGCTGAAGCTGCCCGACGGCACCGTAAAGGTGCTGGTGGAGGGTACGCAACGTGCAAACATTACCGAGGTGAGCGAGGACGATTCGCACTTCATGTGCGAAGCCGTGCCTGTGCCCCCGGCACCCACTGAGTCGGCCGAGACCGAGGCCCTGCGCCGAGCGATCGTGTCGCAGTTCGACCAGTACGTAAAGCTCAACAAGAAGATCCCGCCGGAGATCCTGACGTCGCTGTCGGGTATCGACGAGGCTGGCCGCCTGGCCGACACCATTGCCGCGCATCTGCCGATCAAGCTCGAGCAGAAGCAGAAGATCCTGGAAATGGTGAAGGTGACGGAGCGCCTGGAGAGCCTGCTTTCGCAGCTCGAAGGCGAGATCGACATCCTGCAGGTGGAAAAGCGCATCCGTGGCCGCGTCAAGCGCCAGATGGAGAAGTCCCAGCGCGAGTACTACCTGAACGAGCAGGTCAAGGCCATCCAGAAGGAACTGGGCGAGGGCGAGGAAGGTGCCGACCTTGAAGAGCTGGACAAGCGCATCAAGGCCGCACGCATGCCCAAGGAGGCCAAGAAGAAGGCCGACGCCGAGTTCAAGAAGCTCAAGCTGATGTCGCCGATGTCGGCCGAGGCGACCGTCGTGCGCAACTACATCGACACGCTGGTCAACCTGCCGTGGCGCAAGAAGAGCAAGGTCAACAACGACCTGGCGAACGCCGAGCGCGTGCTGGACGAAGACCACTACGGTCTGGAGAAGGTCAAGGAACGCATCCTTGAGTATCTTGCCGTGCAACAGCGCGTGGACAAGGTGAAGGCGCCGATCCTGTGCCTGGTCGGCCCCCCCGGCGTCGGCAAGACGTCGCTGGGCCAGTCGGTGGCACGCGCAACGAACCGCAAGTTCGTGCGCATGGCACTGGGTGGCGTGCGTGACGAGGCCGAGATTCGCGGTCACCGCCGTACCTACATCGGGTCGATGCCGGGCAAGATCCTGCAGAGCCTGTCGAAGGTTGGCGTGCGCAATCCGCTCTTCCTGCTCGACGAGATCGACAAGATGGGCATGGATTTCCGTGGCGACCCGTCGTCGGCCCTGCTCGAAGTGCTGGACCCGGAACAGAACCACACGTTCCAGGACCACTACATCGAAGTGGACTTCGACCTGTCGGACGTGATGTTCGTGGCGACGTCGAACTCGCTGAACATTCCGCCGCCGCTGCTGGACCGGATGGAAGTGATCCGCCTCTCGGGTTACACCGAGGACGAGAAGGTGAATATCGCCACGCGCTACCTGCTGCCGAAACAGATCCGCAACAATGGTCTGAAGCAGGGCGAGATCGAGGTCACCGAAGCGGCCATCCGCGACATCATTCGTTACTACACGCGTGAAGCCGGCGTACGTTCGCTGGAACGCGAGGTGTCGAAGATCGCCCGCAAGGTGGTCAAGCTCCTGCTGTTGAAGAAGGAGTCGAACGCGGTAAAGGTGGATTCCGAGAACCTCGACAAATTCCTCGGCGTGCGCAAGTACGACTTCGGCCTGGCCAACAAGGAAAACCAGGTGGGCCAGGTGACCGGTCTGGCGTGGACGGAAGTGGGCGGCGATCTGCTGACCATCGAAGCCGCGATCATGCCGGGCAAGGGCAACATCTCGCGTACCGGTTCGCTGGGCGACGTGATGAAGGAGTCGGTCGAGGCAGCGCGGTCGGTGGTGCGTTCGCGGGCGCGTCGCCTGGGTATTGCGGATGAGATGTTCGAGAAGCGCGACATCCACATCCACGTGCCTGAAGGCGCCACCCCCAAGGATGGTCCGTCGGCAGGTATCGCGATGACCACGGTGCTGGTGTCGGTGCTGACGGGCATTCCCGTGCGTGCCGATGTGGCGATGACCGGCGAGATCACGCTGCGCGGCGAAGTGCTGCCGATCGGTGGACTCAAGGAAAAGCTGCTGGCTGCCCACCGTGGCGGTATCAAGCTGGCGCTGATCCCCGAGGAAAACGTGAAGGACTTGGCGGACATCCCCGACAACGTCAAGAACGCCATCGAGATCGTGCCGGTGCGCTGGATCGACAAGGTGCTGGAGCTGGCACTCGAGCGCAAGCCCGAGGCCCTGCCTGACGAAGAGGCCAAGCCTGCCGAAGTGGCAGACAAGGGCGAATCCAAGGTCGAGCGCATTCATCACTGATCGACGCCATCGCTGAAACGCCAAAAGGCCGCGGGCTTACCCCCGCGGCCTTTTTGTTTGCCTGAGCGGGGTGATGCAAAAGAATCGTGCAATCAACGCTTGGCAAACCGAAAAGTCTCGTATTACAATCGCGGCCTCGCAACGCAAACAGCGGCAAGCAAGCAGTAACCGCCGAATCGTGCGCAGCGAGAATTACCTTGCAGGCAACTGGCTTGCGTGGTCCATGTGGGTGCTTAGCTCAGCTGGTAGAGCGGCGCCCTTACAAGGCGTAGGTCGGGGGTTCGAACCCCTCAGCACCCACCACACTGGATCGCAACGCACAGGATTGCAGGGGCACCGACACAAGGAGTGGTAGTTCAGTCGGTTAGAATACCGGCCTGTCACGCCGGGGGTCGCGGGTTCGAGTCCCGTCCACTCCGCCATATAAAAATGCCCGCGCCAGCGGGTTTTTTTTTGTAATACGACTTCGGCCGCGAAGCGGGCGCCCGATGTCGGAGTGGAGGAAGCCGCCTGCGCGGCTGCCGGGCGGGACGAGAAGGGCTGCGCTTGCAAGCGCAGCCGCGGCCTGCGGTATGTAGGCGAGTCCCGTCCACTCCGCCAAATATAAATGCCCGCGCCAGCGGGTTTATTTATTTGTATCGTCGCGAATGATCCGCGCGGTCGCACCCATTCGATAGCGCCGATTCCTGACGCAAACTCACGCCACGCCACATATTCCGCAGGTCTGGCGTCCCGCTCCTGATAGAATCGCAAAGTTTGACTGTCGGCCCAAGGCCTCAACCCTTTCACCCGAAAAGCATGCTTGATTTCGTACGCAACAACCGGCGCCTGATGCTTTTGCTGCTGCTGGTGCTTGTCTTCCCGTCGTTCGTGTTCTTCGGTGTCGAGAGCTACTCGCGCTTCATGGACAGCTCGCACGACGCCGCCAAGGTCGATGGCCGTACCATCACCGTGCAGGAAGTCGACAACGTGGTGCGTGACCAGACCGAGCGCATGCGCCAGATGCTTGGCAGCAACTACGACCCGCGCATGTTCGAGAGCGCCGCAGCGCGCCAGTCCGTGCTGGACCAGCTGATCCTGCAGCGCGTGGTGGCCGACGCCACGGCCAGGAAGAACCTGACCGTTTCCAACGAGCAACTGCGCCAGGCCATCGAAGCCATCCCGGCAATCGCCCAGTTGCGTGGTCCGGACGGCAAGTTCGACGAGAAGGCCTATATCCAGCTGCTGGCCCAGCAGGGCATGACGCCCGAGCAGCTTGATTCGCGCATGCGCTTCGAGCTGGCTACACAGCAACTGGGTGGCGCCGTGGGCACCACCGCGTTCGTGCCGAAGTCGCTGCTTGATCGCCTGATCTCCATCCGCGACCAGCAACGCGATGTGCAGGCCCTGGTCATCAAGCCGGCCGATTTCACGGCGAAGGTTACGCCCGATGCGGCGGCGCTGAAGGCCTACTACGAGGCCCACCAGTCGGCCTACACCACGCCCGAGCAGGCCAAGGTGGAGTATGTGGTGCTGTCGGGCGATGCCATGGCGGCCAGCCAGGCCGTGACGCCGGAAGAACTCAAGTCCTACTACGACAGCAATGCCCAGCGCTTCCGCACGGAAGAGCAGCGTCGTGCCAGCCATATCCTGATTACCGTCCCGAAGGACGCCAAGGACGCGGATCGCAAGGCTGCCAAGGACAAGGCCGAGAAGCTGCTCGAAGACGTGCGCAAGCATCCGGAGACTTTCGCCGACGTGGCGAAGAAGAACTCGCAGGATCCGGGTTCCGCCGAGAAGGGCGGCGACCTGGGGTTCATGGGGCGCGGCGCGCTGGTCAAGCCGTTCGAAGATGCCATGTACGCGCTCAAGGACGGCCAGATCAGCGATCTCGTGGAAACCGACTACGGCTACCACATCATCAAGCTGACCGGCATCAAGCCCGCCGCAACCCAGCCGCTGGATGAAGTGCGTCCGGAACTGGAAGCCGAACTGAAGAAGCAGCTGGCTGCCAAGAAGTACGCGGAGCAGGCCGATGCCTTCGGCAACACCGTCTACGAGCAGTCCGACAGCCTGAAGCCGGCTGCCGACAAGTTCAAGCTGACGATCCAGACGGCTGACAACGTCACGCGCCAGCCGAACCCGGCCCTGGGCAAGGACAGTCCGCTGAACAACGAGAAAGTGCTGAAGGCCTTGTTCAGCGATGACACGATCAAGAACAAGCGCAATACCGAGGCCATCCAGGTCGGCCCCACGACGCTGGTGGCTGCGCGAATCGTCGACTACCGCCCGTCGGCCGCGCGCAAGTTCGAGGAAGTGGAAGCCCAGGTGCGCCAGGCCTATATCGCGCAGCAGGCTGCCGAGCTGGCCCGCAAGGATGGCGAGGCCAGGCTGGAAGCGCTGAAGAAGGCCGACAGCGCCAGCGGGTTCGGTCCGACGATGATGGTGTCCCGTGCCAAGGCCGACAACCTGTCGCCGAAGGCCGTCGACGCGATCATGCGCGCCGATGCCACCAAGCTGCCGTCGGTGGTGGGTGTGGACCTGGGCGCGGACGGCTATGCGATCTATCGCATCAGCAAGGTCAGCACGCCGGCCGAAGCGAATGCCGGTCAGCGCCAGGCCGATGCCCAGCAACTGAGCCAGCTGGCAGGCCAGACCGAACTGGCGGCCTACTATGAAGCGCTGAAGGCCCAGGCAAAGGTCAAGATCCTGCATCCGGCGAAGTCGGAGGATCAGGCCCCGGCCAGCGAAGCCGCAGCGCACTGACGCCGCATCGCAACGCCGGAAGGCAAAAGCCCCTGCAGGTGCATACCGCAGGGGCTTTTTCTTTTCCTTCGCGCATTGTCCGCCCGTGTCCCTGCATCGGGACACGGGGCGGCGGCCACGGTCAGCGGCGCCGGGCAGGGGCCTTGAGCAGTGGTTTCAGTGCCGGCCAGACCGTGTCGAGCAGCGTCGACTGGGCAGCCGAGGTCGGATGGATCCGGTCCTCCTGGAACCATTCGGGCCGTGTCACGACCTTGTCCAGCAGGAACGGCACCAGTTGCGTGCGGTATTCCCCGGCAAGTTTCGGGAACAGTGAGAAGAACCGTTCGGTGTAGTCGGCACCGTAGTTCGGGGGGATGCGCATGCCGACCAGCACCACCTGTGCGCCGGCCTTCTGCGCGTCGCCGATGATGCTGCGCAGGTTGGCTTCGGTCGAAGGCAGCGACAGGCCCCGCAGCGCGTCGTTGGCGCCCAGTTCCACGATGACGATGGCCGGCTTGTGTCGCTTGAGCAGGTCCGGAAGCCGGGTCTTGCCGCCGACCGTGGTCTCGCCGCTGATGCTGGCATTCACGACGCTATAATCGAACCGCTCGTGGCGCAGGCGTTCCTGAAGCAGGCTCGCCCAGCCTGTCCCGCGTGCAATGCCGTATTCGGCCGACAGGCTGTCTCCGAGCACCAGTAGGGCAGGCCCGGCCGGCGCAGTGGCCGCGCTCTGTGCCATGGCGGGCGGCAGCAGTAGTGAACCGAACAGGGCGACCGCTGTCGCACCACAAGCTGCCAGCATCCGCCGGCGACCAACGTTTGCAATCCTCTCGCGCATGTCCTCTTCCATTCTTGCTGTCGCGTCACTCGGAAAGACCGTAGCCGACACGACGGGTTCGCTGACGATTCTGCACGACGTCACGTTTTCCGTCACGGCCGGCGAAACGCTGGCGATCGTCGGCGCGTCGGGGTCTGGCAAATCCACGCTGCTGGGCCTGCTGGCCGGGCTGGACTTGCCCAGCACTGGCTCGGTCAGCCTGCACGGGCAGGATATCTTCCAGCTCGATGAAGACCAGCGCGCCGCGCTGCGCGGGCGCCATGTCGGCTTTGTGTTCCAGTCGTTCCAGCTGGTGGGGCATCTGACCGCGCTGGAAAACGTGATGCTGCCGCTGGAGCTGCGTGGCGAAACCGTGCGTGTACGCGAGCGTGCCACGGAAATGCTTGAGCGTGTGGGGCTGGGCAAGCGTCTGACGCACTATCCCCGAACGCTGTCGGGGGGTGAGCAGCAGCGTGTGGCACTGGCCCGCGCATTCGTGGCGCGGCCGGACATCCTGTTTGCCGACGAGCCGACCGGCAGCCTGGACACCGCCACCGGCGAAGCGGTGATCGCGCTGATGTTCGAACTCAATCGCGACGCCGGTTCCACGCTGGTGCTGGTGACCCACGACCGCTCGGTCGCTGCGCGTTGTGGCCGCATCCTGACCATCGATGCCGGACGCGTGGCGAGCGACGAGTTGATGGGTACCGAAATCTAGCGGGCAGTCAGCCGATCAAGGCCGGGAGCGGCGTGAAGGTGGCAACCGCCGCCGCCTGCCTCAGCCGCGCCCCAGCACACCGCGAGCCCGTGCGATCAGCGCTGCCGTCGACGCATCATGCGTGGACGTGCCCTGGCCCGTGAGTTCCTGCTCGATCGGCCGCGCCAGGATCTTGCCCAGTTCCACGCCCCACTGGTCGAACGAATTGATGTTCCACACCACGCCCTGCACGAAGGTGCGGTGCTCATAGAGCGCGATCAGCGCGCCCAGCACGTGCGGAGTCAGATCCTCCATCAGCAGCGTATTGCTGGGACGGTTGCCCTCGAACACCATATGCGGGATGCGTGCCTCGTCAGTGACCCCGGCGGCGCGCAGTTCATCGGCGCCACGGCCCCGCATCAGCGCCTCGGCCTGGGCAAAGCAGTTCGCCAGCAGCTTGGCGTGATGGCCGGGCAGGTCGCGGGGCGGCACCAGGGGCGCCACGAAATCCACGGGTACGATCTGCGATCCCTGATGGATCATCTGGAAATAGGCGTGCTGCCCGTTGGTGCCCGCCGTGCCCCAGACCACCGGCGACGTTTCCACGTGCGCCGGGTCGCCGTTCAGCTGCACTGACTTGCCATTACTCTCCATTTCCAGTTGCTGCAGGAAGGCCGGAAATAGTTCGAGCGACGTCGAATAGGGTGCCATGCAGCTGGTCGGCATTCCAAAGAAATTGCGATACCAGATGCCGAGCATGCCCATTACCACGGGCATGTTGCGCGCCAGGGGCGCCGTGCGGAAATGATCGTCCATGGCCCGGCCGCCCAGCAACAGGTCTTCGAAGGCGTCGAAGCCTAAGGCCAATGCAATCGACAGGCCAACCGACGACCAGAGCGAGAAGCGGCCGCCGATCCAGTCCCAGAATTCGAACATGTTGGCCGGGTCGATACCGAACCTGACCACGGCTTCACGGTTGGTCGACACGGCAACGAAATGGCGCGCCAACTGGTTTTCGGCCACGCCGTGGCGCAGGAACCAGTCGCGCATGCTGCACGCGTTGGCCATGGTTTCCAGCGTCGTGAACGTCTTCGAGCACACGATGACGAGCGTGCGCGCCGGGTCCAGCCGCACCAGCGTTTCGGCCAGTTCGGTCCCGTCGACATTGGACACGAAATGCATGCGAGGCCCTTGCGGGTCCGCCAGGTGAGCCAGGGACCGGCACACCATGCGCGGACCCAGGTCCGATCCGCCGATGCCGATGTTGACGATGTCGGTGATGGTCTGGCCGTTGAAGCCGGTCCAGTTGCCGGTGCGCACGCTGGCGGCGAAATCGCGCATGCGGCGCAGTACGTCGTTGATGCCAGGCATGACCGATGACCCATCCACCTTGAACGGGGCGTCGGGCAGGGCGCGCAACGCCACGTGCAGGGCGGCGCGGTCTTCGGTCGTATTGATATGCTCGCCCGCGAACATGGCGTCGCGGCGCTGGGCCACGCCCGCTTCCTCGGCCAGCTTCATAAGCAGGGCAAAGGTCTCGAACGTGATGCGGTTCTTCGAAAAATCGAGGTACAGGCCGGCGGCTTCCAGCGAGAAGTCCTCGACGCGGCGGGCGGCTTCGGCCTCGGCAAACCACTGCTGCATCGGCGTATGGCGGATGGCATCGTAGTGGTGGCGCAGGGCGGTCCAGGCGTGGAGTTCAGTCGGCATGGGGTATTCTGAAATTCTCGGGGCATGGCCCGTAGTGACGGGCCTGAGCGCAAGTATATCGCTCCGATGTGATGTCAAAAGCCGAAAGTAGCAGCAAAACGTAACGGCACTTGCGGCATCGGCAAAACCTTAACAGCCGATCCGCCTGCGCCGTATCGGGCGTTGTCCGACTTGGTGCCGGCATTGTGCGCGGGGGTGCCCTGTGGTTGTGCGCTGCCGGCCATGCGCCGGTCTGTGCGCCAGCGCGCGTTAGCGGCGCAGTCGTGCGGCCACCCGGCGCAGCAGGGGTTCGCCGCCTGCCACGCACAGGCCGCCCGCGCAGATCACGGCAATGCCCAGCGCGGTAGTCCAGTCCGGCAAGTGGCCGAATGCGAAATATCCGACCACGGTGGCGGAGAAGATCTGCAGGTACAGGAACGGGCTCAGGAACGAGGCATCGGCGTACTGGAACGCGCGAATCACAAAGTAGTGTCCGACCGACCCGGTCAGCCCGGCCGACAGCAGCAGTGCCGCCTGCGCCAGCGTCGGCACGGACTCGAACCAGAAGAATGGCACCAGCAGCGTGGTCAGGGCGGCACCGGTCACGCCGCTCTGGATCAGCGTTGTCATGGGCGCGTCATGTGCGGCGATGCGGCGCGTCAGCATCTGCAGCAGTGCAAACAGCAGCGCCGAGAGCAGGCCCAGCCCAACGCCCAGCGCATCGAGTTCGCCGCCGGGTCGGACCACGACCAGCATGCCGGCAAAGCCGATACCGACCCCGATCCAGCGCGTCCAGCGCGCATGCAGGCCGGGGCGCTCGCCCAGCAGCCAGGGAGACAGCGCCACGACGATCAGCGGCGCACAGAAATTCAGCGCGGTGGCCGTCGCCAGCGGCATCAGCTTCAGCACGCTGAAGAACACCAGTGTCGAAGCCAGCATCAGCGCCCCGCGCAGCCATTGCAGGCGTGGCGCGGTCGGGCGCGACTGGCGTTGCCAGCGCGTCGGGCCGATCAGCAGGAAGATCGCCACCACATGGCCCAGATACCGGACCCAGGCCACGGCCACCACGGGCAGGCCCTGTTGGGTCAGCGTCTTGCCCGTGGCATCGAGCAGGCTCAGGATCCACTGGCCGATGACCAGCAGGGCGATGCCGGTCAGCAGACGGCGCCGCGCGCCATCGCCATTTTCGCCGCCAGTCAGTGTTGCGGCCTGCGTCATGCCGCGCCGCCTTGCAGCAACGCGTTGAAGATGGCCCGTGCGGGCAGGTAGAGTTCGCTCGCGGTCAGGCCCGCGGGCCCCGTGCCAGCGGCCACCAGCCGATCGGCGGCACGCCCGTGAATCCATACCCCGGCCCGCGCCGCCGCCAGCATCGGCACGCCTTGTGCCAGCAGCGCGCCGATCATTCCGGCCAGGACATCGCCGGTGCCGGCCGTGGAAAGCCCGGCATTGCCGGTGGGATTGATGGTGGCCGGCGCATTCTCGGCCGAGGCGATCACCGTGCCCGATCCCTTCAGCACGACGGTGGCCTGCCAGCGCGTAGCCAGTGCGTGGGCTGCGGCCAGGCGGTCGCGCTGCACATCGGCCACGTTGCTGCCAAGCAGGCGCGCGGCTTCCAGCGGATGCGGCGTCAACACGCAATCCAGGCCACTGTCGATCAGCGACTGGTTGAGCGTCTCGTCCGTGGCCAGCAGGTTCAGGGCATCGGCATCGAGCACCAGCGGCAGCGGAGGCTCGGCATTGGCGCAGAAGCCGATCAGCTGGGCCAGTTGCTTGCGCGCCGCCGTGCCGCTGCCCATGCCTGGCCCGGCCACGAATGCCGACATGGCATCGAGCGATAGTTCCGCCACCGGATGCAGCATCAGTTCCGGGTGGACCGGATCGATGGCCGGCGCCGGCTGGGCCAGAAAGCCCACATGCACGCGACCCGCCCCGAGATGCAGCGCGGCACGGGCGCCGAGCAGCGGGGCGCCGGTCATGCCATGGTTGCCGCCGATTACGGCCAGGCTGCCGAAGCGGCCCTTGTTGGCCGAATGCTCGCGGCGCGGCAGGGCATGCAGGAATGCGCCAGGCTGGTTGACGATGGCTGCCGGCCGCTCGGCGGGCGGATAATCCAGGCCCAGCGGGGCAATATCGATGGCGCCCGCGCAGTCGCGGCCGTCCAGCGTCAGCAGCCCAGGCTTGGCGCCCAGGAACGTCAGTGTGCGGCGTGCGCGGACGGCCGGCTGGCCCGCGCCCGTATCGGCAAACAGGCCGCTCGGGATATCGAGCGCGTAGACCGGTAGATGCGACCCGTTGAGATGCGCGATCCAGCGTGCCACGTCGCCATCGGCGGCACGGTTCAGGCCGATGCCAAGCAGGCCGTCGACGACCGCGACGCAGCCCGTGGGCCAGGGCGGCAGGGCCGCATCGGGGTCCGGATGCATCGCCAGCAGCGGCACGCCGGCGCTGCGGGCCTCGAACCAGGCCCGCGCGGCATCGGCCGGCAACTGGTCCGCTTCGGCGATCAGCCACGCTTCGACCAGGCGTCCGGCCTGGTGCAGGCGCGTGGCGGCCACCAGGGCATCGCCGCCATTGTTGCCACGGCCGGCGAGGAACAGGACGCGGCCATTGGGTACGTGCTGGTGGATCCAGTCAGCTGCGGCGGCACCGGCGCGCGACATCAGCGTGAAGGGCGGCGTGGCATCCAGGCCTGCCTGCTCCACGCGGCGGATCGCGGCCACGTCGTAGAGCGGGGTTGGATCGTCGCCGGCGGCATCGAGCGCGACCCAGGCGGCTGCGGCATTGGTTTCCGCCGGGCCGGATGGCGGGTTGGCAGGCGAGGTAGAAGAGGGGACGTCGGTATTCATGTCGTGCTCACGCGGGCGCCAGCCGGTAGCGCGCCGGGGTCAGCCCTTCCATGTCGATGGCGGGCCCCGTGCCCTGGCCGGCGCTGGCGGCAATCTGGTCTGCGGCAATTTTGCCCGATCCGCAGCTCATCGCCCAGCCCGTGGAGCCGTGTCCCAGGTTCAGGAACAGCCCCGGCACGCGCGTGGCGCCGATCAGCGGCGGTCCATCGGGCAGCATCGGGCGGGCACCAGCCCATAGCGTGGCTTCCTGATAGTGGCCGGCTACCGGAAACCAGTCGCGCGCCACCTTGATCAGCGTGTTCAGCGCGGCGGGGCGCAGATCCAGCCGCCGCGAGCCCAGTTCGGCGGTGCCGGCCACGCGCAGCCGGTTGCCCATGCGTGTGATGGCGACCTTGAACGATTCGTCCATCAGCGCGCCAAGCGGCGCCTGCAGTTCATCGCGCACCATGACCGTGGCCGAATAGCCCTTGACCGGATAGATCGGCACGCGCAGCCCAAGCGGACGCAGCAGGCCGACGCTGCCCACGCCGGCAGCCACCAGCACGCGATCGGCACGCAGGATCTCGGGCGTGGCGCCGCGTTGGGCCGGGGCCAGTTCAACGGACAGCGTCCCGGCCGGATCGGCGTGCAGCCGCGCCACGTCGGTCTGGAAGCGGAACTGCACGCCTGCGGCCTCGGCGTGCTGGTGCAGCCGGCGCACGAACATGGGGCAATTGCCCGATTCGTCCTCGGGCAGGTGCAGGCCGCCTGCCAGCGGGGTGTCGTCGGTCAGGCCCGGTTCGATCTGTCGGCAGCCCGCCGCATCCAGGAGCCGGTGCGGCACATTGTTCTCGCGCAGCAGCGCCAGGGCCGGCGCGGCCAGTTCAAGGTCCTTCCGGGTGCGGAACAGCTGGAGGTACCCGCGCGACTGCTCGTAGTCGATCTCAAGTGTGTCGCGCAGCTGGTGCAGGCACTGACGGCTGTAAAACGCCACGCGCTGCATGCGCAGCTTGTTGATGCGATAGCGCTCGCCGTCGCATTCGCGCAGCCATCGGCCGATCCAGCGCCACATCGCCGGGTCGATGCCGGGCCGGAACAGCACCGGCGATTCGCGCTGGAACAGCGCGCGCAGCACCTTGCCCGGCATGCCGGGCGCCGCCCACGGGGTGACGTAGCCCGGCGCGATCACGCCGGCGTTGCCGAAGCTGGCCTCTTGCGCGGCCGCGCCGCGCCGGTCCAGCACGGTAACGGTGAAACCGGCCTGGCGCAGATACCAGGCCGAACAGACGCCGATGGCGCCGGCGCCGATGACGATAACGTGCATCCGGGCGGGTTTCCTGTGGATGACTGCGGGTTTGCGGGCCTACTTGAGCTCCTTCGCCATCACCACGTCGGGCAGCCAGGTGACCACGGTCGGCCAGACCGTGATGATGCCGATGGCAACGACCATCATCATGAAGAACGGCAGTGACACGCGCGCAATATAGTTGCTGTCCTTGCCTGTCATGCTTTGGAGCACGAAGAGGTTGAAGCCCACCGGCGGCGTCACCTCTGCGATTTCCACCAGCAGCACGATGAAGATGCCAAACCATACCAGATCGAACCCGGCGGCCTGCACCATGGGCAGCACCGTGGCCGTGGTCAGCGCGATCATCGAAATGCCGTCGAGCGCCGTGCCCAGCAGGATGTAGATCACGGTCAGTACCGCGATCAGCGCCCACGGCGACAGGTGCAGCGCGGCCACCCACTCGGCCAGCGCGCGCGGAATGCCCGTGAAGCTCATGGTGACCGACAGGAACGACGTGGCGCCCAGCACGAACATGATCATCGCGGTCAGCCGGGTGGCCGACATCAGGCTTTCCCAGAACGCCTTGCGCGTCAGCGATCCGCCGGCCCAGGCGAGCGCCAGCGACGCCACCACGCCATAGGCGGCCGCCTCGGTGGCGGTGGAATAGCCGGCCATCATGATCCAGGTGATGAACGCGATCAGGATGATGCAGGGCATCAGCTGCCGGATCGATGCCAGGCGCGCGCCCCAGCCGAAGGTCTCGGCCGGCGGGGTCCGGCTAGGGTTCATCAGCGCCCAGACCACGATATAGCCCGAGAACAGCAGCATCAGCAGCAGCCCCGGCAGGAACCCGGCCAGGAACACGCGGATGATCGACACGTCGGCCGACACCGCGTACACCACCATCGTGATCGATGGCGGGATGAGGATACCCAGCGTGCCCGCGCACGACAGCGACCCCAGCGTGACGCGCTCGTCGTAGCCGCGCCGGGTCAGTTCGGGCAGGGCGGACTTGGCAATCGTGGCGCAGGTGGCCGCCGACGATCCCGAGACCGATCCGAAGATGCCGCAGCCCAGGATGTTGACGTGCATGAGGCGTCCCGGCAGCCAGTTCAGCCATGGCGACAGGCCGTTGAACATCTGCTCGGAAAGCTTGGTGCGGAACAGGATTTCGCCCATCCACACGAACAGTGGCAGCGACGCCAGCGTGTACGACGCGCTGGACGACCACCACGCGTTTGCCAGGTTCACCAGTGCGTCGTGGTCGGAGAAGATCACCAGGCCCACCCACGACGTGACGGCGATGGCGACCGGAATCCAGGCGCCAATTGCCAGGAAGACGATCATCACCAGCAGCAGGACCAGTGCAACGAGTACGGTGCTCATCAGACGGTCTCCCCGAAATCGCCGGCGGCCAGCTTGGCCTCCTGCGCCAGCTGGTAGCGCGGCTTCTGCCGGCGCACCACACGCAGCCATTCGTCGGCCACGGCCAGCAGGAATCCGATGGCGCCGAGCACGGCAAAGCTCTGCGGAATCCAGAGCGGAATCACGATCTGGCCTTGCGAGACATCGTTGATGTCCCAGCTTTGCCAGGCGAACGTGCCGAGCGCCCAGGCGGCATAGCCGGCGAAGACCAGGCAGATCGTGAGCGACAGCGCTTCCAGCGGCCAGCGGCGCCGGGGGCCGACCGCATCGAGCAGCATTTCCACACGCACGATGCCGCCGTGCTGGAAGGTCTGGCCGAGGATCAGAAAGGCAGACGCCGCGCACAGCCACGCGACGATGTCGTCGCCGCCCTTGAGCACGAACAGGGTCTCGCGCGAGATCGACATCGCGATCATGACGATGCAGACGGCCAGGATACAGAGCGCGCCGAGCGCGGCGAACGCGTCAAGCAGATGGTCGAGCCATCGCTTCTTGATGAGGGGGGCTTCCATGGAGATGACAGGCTACCGGTAGTACTGCAGACAGCATGGACCAAGCCCGGCGCCATGCCCTGGGGCATGCACGCCGTGCCGGTGGAGCAAAACGCGAGGCGGTTCTGATGCCTTGCTTGCCTTATTTGCGATAGGCGTCGAGGATGGCCTTGCCGTCGTCGCCGGCGCTCCTGGCCCATTCGCCGACCATGATCTCGCCCACTTTCTGCATGTCACCCTTGAGCTGGGGCGACGGCGGGGCCACGGTCATGCCGTTCTTCGACAACGTGCCCAGATATTCCCTGGTCTTCTGTTCCGATACCTGCCAACCGCGCTTCTCGGCATCGGCCACGGCCTTGAGCAGGGCGTCCTGGGTGGGCTTGTCCAGCGCGTTGAAGGCCTTCTTGCTGACCACCAGCATGTTCTTGGGCAGCCAGGCGTCGACGGTGTAGAAATACTTCACCGATTCCCAGACCTTGGTGTCCACGCCGGTGGCGCCTGACGACATGAACGAGTTGACCGTGCCCGTTGCCAGGGCCTGGGCCAGATCGGCGGCCTGGATCGTCACCGGCTGGGCACTGACCAGTTCGGCGATCTTCGACGTGGCCGGGTTGTAGGCGCGCCATTTCAGGCCCTTCATGTCGGCGGCGTTGTTGATCGGCTTGTTCGCGTAGATGCCCTGCGGGGGCCAGGCCACCGCATACAGCAGCTTCATGCCCTGGCGGTCCAGCACCTTGTCGGTGACCGGCTTCGAGGCCTGCCAGAGCCGGTACGAATCGGCGTAGCTGGTGGCCAGGAACGGCACGGCGTCGACGCCGAACACGGGGTTTTCGTTCGCCAGCAGCGACATCAGGATTTCACCCATCTGCACCTGCCCGGTCTGCACGCCGCGCTTGATCTCGTTGGCCTTGAGCAGCGAGCCGTTCGGGTGGATCACGATCTTGAGCTTGCCGCTGGTGGCCTTTTCCACATCGTTGGCCATCTGCTGCAGGTTTTCGGTGTGCAGGTTGGTGGCCGGGTATCCGGTTGGCAGGTCCCACTTGGTATCCGCCCGTGCCGCCGTGGCGGCCAGCAGCAGTGCCGCCGCCGCGACTGCCATTGCCTTGACTCGCATCTCGATCTCTCCTGGTGTTGCGCGCGGGCGCCTGCCCGACTGCGCGGGTTTGGAACTACCTGGAACTGCCGCCGCGCCGGTCTCGATGTCTGAGACATGGCGCGGTACTGCGGTCACGGCGCGGGCCTGGCTCAGCCGGCGTGCTGTGACGGTCGAACGATCGATTCCAATGCAAGGGCCGTGCCCAGCAGCTGCGCATCGCGCATCGGGCCGTGCGACAGCATCAGCCCTGCCGGCAATTCGTCCGGCGCCTGGCACGGCAGCGATACCGAGCAGCCGTCCAGAAAGTTGAAGGCCGACGTATTGCGCAGCAGCAGGGCGTTGGTGCGGAAGAACAGGGCATCATCGGCCACCAGCGGGGCAATCGGCGGGGCCACCATCGGCACGGTCGGGCAGACCACGGCATCGAACGGCGCCAGGCGCGCTTCCATGCGGGCGATCCAGTCCAGCCGGGCACGGTGCAGTGCGATGTAGTCGGCCGCGGTCATTGCGGCACCACGCTCGATGCGGCTCAGCACGCGCGGGTCGTAGCGGTCACGATGGGTGGTCAGCAAGGCGCGATGATGGGAGTAGGCCTCGGGCGCCGAGAAGCCGCCGCCGGCGTTCAGGCCAGCAAGTTCGGACAGTTCCGGCATATCCACGTGTTCCACGCGCACCCCGGCCGCCGAAAGCCGGCCAATGGCGCGATCGAAGGCGCGCGCCACCGCTTCGTCCATGTCATCGACCACAACCTGGCGCGGGATGGCGAGCCGAAGCGCCGCAGGGGAGGCGATGACCGGGATGACCGGTGCGTCGGCGATGACACTGTCCACGGCAATGCAGTCGGACAGCGTGCGCGCCATGGCGCAGGCCGTGTCGAGCGTGTAGGAGAGCGGAAAGGCGCCGGTCAGCGGCACGCGGCGCGCCGTGGGCTTGTAGCCGGTGATGCCGCACAGCGCGGCCGGAATCCGGATCGATCCGCCGGTGTCGCTGCCCAGCGCCGCCACCGCCGTGCCCAGCGCGACGGAAACCGCCGCACCCGACGACGACCCGCCCGGAATGCGTGGTGTGGTGCGATCGCAAGGATTCACCGGCGTGCCGAAATGGGGATTGATGCCGACGCCCGAAAACGCAAACTCGGTCATGTTGGTGCGGCCAACCACGGCGGCCCCTGCCGCGCGCAATCTGGCCACCACGGCGGCATCGGCAGTGGCTGGCGCGGCATCTTCACGGGCCGCCGACGCGGCGCGTGTGACCTCGCCGGCCATGTCGTACAGGTCCTTGACCGATACGGGCAGGCCTGCCAGTGGATGCAGCGGCTTGCCGGCCTGCGCCGCGGCGTCTGCGGCCCGTGCCACCTGCCTGGCGGCATCGAAAGTGGTGTGGAGGTAGACGGCCTTGCCAGCGGGGCTGGCCGCGCGGGCGGCCGCTTCGGCGATCAGGTCGGCGCGGGACGTCAGGCCGGCGCGCAGGCTGGCGTGAAGGGATTCAAGCGATTCAAGCGGGTCGGGATGAGGCAGCATGCGGCGGTGTGACGATGAAAGGCTTGGCGGAACCAGACCGCATTCACGCATTGCCTCTGTGAATTAAGGTATTCATGCTGAGAATTCGCCGATAAACTGTCAAGCCGAAATTGCCCGAACCCGCTTCGGGCTTTCACCTATCGCCACCGTGGTCGCCTTGGCCATGGTCCCGCCGCACCCCGCCGACCTTACTGGGAGACCCATCCATGGCACGCAAGCCCGCCCCGGAACGCCACGCCGATGCCGCTGGGGGCGCTGATCCGGACGCCGCCGCGCGGACTGCGCCGCTGGCCCGTGCCGCAGGCGTCAATATCGTGTCGTCGGCGCACCTGGTGTCGGTGCGCAGCCCGGAGCTGTCCGAGTTCGAATTCGGCCTGAACACGGCCTACAACGCCTATAGCCGGTGGGTGGTGCGCTGCATGGGTGCCGCCGGGGTACGGGACCTGACCTTCCTCGATGTGCTGGTGCTGCACCATGTGAACCACCGGGGGCGTGCCAAGCGCCTGGCCGACATCTGCTTCGTGCTCAATGTCGAGGACACCCACCTGGTCACCTATTCGCTGAAGAAGCTTGTCGGGCTGGGGCTGGTGGCTGGCGAGCGGGTAGGCAAGGAGGCCACCTACGCCACCACGCAGGCAGGCACCGAGGCCTGCGCCAGGTATCGCGAAATCCGCGAGCAGTGCCTGACCAGCAATTTCACGCAAGGCAGTGACGAAAACGTGGAAATCGGCGAACTGGCGCGGCTGCTGCGGGTGCTGACCGGGCTCTACGAGCAGGCGGCGCGCTCGGCAACTTCGCTCTGACGCCACTTTTGGGCGGATTCCGGAACCTCACCGGGACCTTGCCGGGCTACGTCTGGCCCTTGTCCGACGGGCCGGAGGCCGGACGGGTTGGGGAGGTCGGGGCAAGTTGACCGCGGATTCGGGCGCGGATTCGGGGCAGCAATGGAGGCGCCGGATGCGCCACAGGCGGCGCGATTTGCCGTCCGGCGTCCGATTTTCCAGGTGCTGTCCGCCCGCGCCGCATTGCGCAATGCAAAAAGCGGCCGCCAACAAGGTACAATAGCGGTTTCCCGCCTGCCGGCATTCCATTCAGCAGTGCCAGCCGCCGTTTAGCCTTACCTTCCTCGCCTCCTGACCGTACCGATCATGGCGCATTTCTCGTGCTTCCCCGGCGCTTTGGCGCTTTCCGCTTTCCGTCAGCAACGCCTGCTTGCCGCCCTGCAACAAGTCGACGCCGATATTGAATCCGTGCATGGCCAGTTCGTGCATTTCGTCGATTCGGACACGCCGCTGTCCGCCGAGGACCAGACGCGCATTGGCGCGATGCTGACCTATGGCGCACCGTTCACGGCCCAGCCCGAGGGCGACCGCTTCGTGGTGATTCCGCGTTTCGGCACCATTTCGCCGTGGGCCAGCAAGGCCACCGATATCGCCCATCACTGCGGCCTGACCCACGTGCATCGCATCGAGCGCGGCATCGAGATCACCGTGGTCTGCAAGAAGGGGCTGCTGCGCGGCCGCAAGACGCTGGACGCCGGCACCCGTGCCGCCGTGGCCGCGCACCTGTTCGACCGCATGACCGAGACCGTGATCGCCTCGCGCGAGGAAGCGGCCGGCCTGTTCCAGGAACTGCCGGCCAAGCCGCTGCAGTTCATCGACATCTCGACAGGCCGCGGCGCCCTGGTGGACGCCAATACGGCCATGGGCCTGGCGCTGTCGGACGACGAAATCGACTATCTGCTGGAAAACTACGGCAAGCTCGGCCGCAATCCGACCGATGTCGAGTTGATGATGTTCGCCCAGGCCAACAGCGAACATTGCCGCCACAAGATCTTCAACGCCACCTGGACCATCGATGGCGTGGCGCAGGACAAGTCGCTGTTCGCGATGATCCGCAACACGCACCAGCTGAACCCGCAGGGCTCGATCGTCGCCTATTCGGATAATTCGGCGGTGATGGAGGGCGATGTGGCCGAGCGCTGGTTCCCGCGCGGCGCGGACCAGAAGTATGGCCGCCACGAGGCGCTGACCCATACGCTGATGAAGGTGGAAACGCACAACCACCCGACCGCCATCTCGCCGTTCGCGGGGGCCTCGACCGGCGCCGGTGGTGAAATCCGCGACGAAGGCGCCACGGGCCGTGGTGCCAAGCCCAAGGCCGGCCTGACCGGCTTCACGGTGTCGAACCTGATGCTGCCGGATGCCGTCGAGGGCTGGGAAAATGCCCGCGACGCCGCCCAGCCGGTGGCGCATCGCAATCCCGACGACAAGCCCGGCGTGACCGGCAAGCCGGATCGCATCGCGTCGCCGCTGCAGATCATGATCGACGGCCCGCTCGGCGGCGCCGCGTTCAACAACGAATTCGGCCGCGCCAACCTGGGTGGCTACTTCCGCGTCTACGAGCAGAACGTGGGCGGCACGGTGCGCGGCTACCACAAGCCGATCATGATTGCCGGCGGCATCGGCAATATCGACGCCGGCCACACGCACAAGAACCCGCTGCCGGCCGGCACGCTGCTGATCCAGTTGGGCGGCCCGGGCATGCGCATCGGCATGGGCGGCGGTGCCGCCAGTTCGATGGCTACCGGCACCAATACGGCCGACCTCGACTTCGACTCGGTGCAGCGTGGCAACCCCGAAATGGAGCGCCGTGCCCAGGAAGTGATCAACGCCTGCTGGCAACTGGGCGAGGACAACCCGATCCTGTCGATCCATGACGTTGGCGCGGGCGGCATCTCGAATGCGTTCCCGGAACTGGTTGACGGTGCCGACCGCGGCGCGCGTTTCGAACTGCGCCAGGTGCACCTGGAAGAATCGGGCTTGTCGCCCGCGGAAATCTGGTGCAACGAGTCGCAGGAACGCTATGTTCTGGCAATCGCCCCGAACGACCTGCCGCGCTTCCAGGCCATGTGCGAGCGCGAGCGCTCGCCGTTTGCCGTGGTGGGCATCGCCACCGAGGAAAAGCAGCTGCAGCTGGTGGACGCCGATGTGGACGCCGCGCTGAAGGAGCACTTCACGGTCAACATGCCGATGGACGTGCTGCTGGGCAAGCCGCCGCGCATGCACCGCGATGTGCAGCGCGTGGAGCGCGAGCTGCCGCCGGTGGACGTGACCGGCATCGCGCTGGAGCAGGCCGTGAGCGACGTGCTGCGTCATCCGACCGTGGCCAGCAAGTCGTTCCTGATCACCATCGGCGACCGTACCGTGGGCGGCATGAATGCACGTGACCAGATGGTTGGTCCGTGGCAGGTGCCGGTGGCGGACGTGGCCGTGACCACGCTCGACTACAAGGGTCGTGCCGGCGAGGCAATGACGATGGGCGAGCGCACGCCGCTGGCCGTGATCGACGCTCCGGCTTCGGGCCGCATGGCGATTGGCGAGGCGCTGACCAACCTGGCGGCCGCCCCGGTCAAGGACCTGAACAAGGTCAAGCTGTCGGCCAACTGGATGGCCGCCTGCGGTGTGGCTGGCGAAGATGCCAAGCTGTACGACACCGTGCATGCCGTCGGCATGGAACTGTGCCCGGCGCTGGGCATCAGCATTCCGGTGGGCAAGGATTCGCTGTCGATGCGCACCAAGTGGTCGGATGCCGATGGCGACAAGGAAGTGGTCGCCCCGGTCTCGCTGATCATCTCGGCGTTTGCCGCCGTGGATGACACCAACAAGACGCTCACCCCGCAACTGCGTACCGACCTTGGCGACTCCACGCTGATCGCCATCGATCTCGGCCGTGCGAAGAACCGCATGGGCGGCAGCATCCTGGCGCAGGTGACGCAGCAGGTGGGCGACCGCGCTCCGGACGTGGACAGCCCGGAAGACCTGAAGAACTTCTTCAACGTGATCCAGCGCCTGAACCGCGAAGGCAAGCTGCTGGCCTATCACGACCGTTCCGACGGTGGCTTTATGGCGACCGTGGCGGAAATGGCATTCGCGGGCCATACCGGCGTGTCGCTCAACGTCGACATGCTGACGCTGGACCCGAACCAGGAGCAGGATTACGGCGACGCCAAGAACTGGGCGCAGCAGGTTGCCGAACGTCGTAACGACCAGACGCTGCGCGCACTGTTCTCCGAAGAGCTGGGCGCCGTGATCCAGGTGCGTGCGGAAGAGCGCGATGCCGTATTCGCGGTGCTGCGCGAGGCCGGCCTGTCGGCGTGCAGCCACGTGATCGGCAAGCCGAACACGAACGACCAGATCGAGATCTATCGCGACGCGAAGAAGGTCTTCGGCGCAGCCCGTGCCGACCTGCAGCGCACCTGGACCGAGGTAAGCTGGCGCATCGCTCGCCTGCGCGACAACCCTGCCTGTGCCGATAGCGAGTACGACAGCGTGCTGGACGCCGCCGATCCTGGCATCAGCCCCGTGCTGACCTTCGATCCGGCGCAGGACATTGCCGCGCCGTTCATTGCCACGGGCAATCGTCCGCGAGTGGCGATCCTGCGCGAGCAGGGCGTCAATTCGCAGATCGAAATGGCCTACAGCATGGACATGGCCGGGTTCGATACGGTCGACGTGCATATGAGCGACCTGATCGCCGGCCGCGCCAACCTGGCCGATTTCAAGGGTTTCGTTGCCTGCGGCGGCTTCAGCTACGGCGACGTGCTGGGCGCTGGCGAGGGCTGGGCGAAGACAATCCTGTTCAACGGTCAGATGGCCGAGCAGTTCGCGGCGTTTTTCAATCGCCAGGACACGTTCGCGCTCGGCGTGTGTAACGGTTGCCAGATGCTGAGCAACCTGGCCCCGATCATCCCGGGTGCCGGCGCATGGCCGAAGTTCACGCGCAACCAGTCGGAACAGTACGAGGCACGCTTCGTCACCGTGGAAGTTCAGCAGTCGCCGTCGATGTTCTTTGCCGGCATGGAAGGCAGCCGCATCCCCATCGCCGTGGCGCACGGCGAAGGCTTTGCCGATTTCTCGCAACAGGGCGATATCGCGAAGGTGGACGTGGCGCTGCGCTTCGTCGACAACCGCGGTGCCGTGACGCAGAACTATCCGCTGAACCCGAATGGCTCGCCGCAGGGCATCACGTCGGTGACGACGGTCGATGGCCGCTTTACCGCGCTGATGCCGCACCCGGAGCGCGTGTTCCGTGCCGCAACGATGAGCTGGGCACCCGACGCCTGGAAGGACATCGCCGACGGCGGCAGCCCGTGGATGCGCATGTTCCGCAATGCGCGCAAGTGGGTCGGTTGATCGAGCCCGCTGCTTCGAACGAAACGCCCGCGCAAGCGGGCGTTTTTGTTTGCCTAACGGTGCGGGGTCATCGTCTGACCATATAGAGCCATACCGTGAACTTGTGTGTCCAAAAACCGGGCGCTTGTGTCAGGTCATGAGAAAGGTCTCAGACTGCAACAGGGGTGGGGAGATCAGAGGGATTTTCGCCAGTTTGCGGGGCCTGGGTGCGCAGCCGGTCGCTCCACGGCAGGTAGCGGGAATAGAGCAGGCGCATGCGGTCTGCGCCGGGCGGCACGGGAATCTCGCCGCGTACCTCCATGAATGCGATGGTCGCCTGCAGCAGCTTCGACTGGGCGTACCGGTCACGTGCCGGAAGATGTGGATGAAGTTCGCGCCAGCGGCCGCCAGTGCATTCGATATGGGGCATTCCCAATGCGCAGTAGACCACTCCACTGGAATAGAGATGCCACATGTACCAGTAGCCGCTCGTCACGCCCATTGCCATATGCCTTCGATCTTCGCGCTCGATACCCTGCCGGGACGGGTGTCCGGGCTCGTCGAGCTTTCAGATATTACTGAGGGCGGAAGGGCGATGGAACCCGCAAAGTGCACCAGAGTGTTACCGAGCGCGCCAAAGCGCACGCCCGAAATAAAAACCGGCGCACGGGGCGCCGGTTTCTTGTGACAAGGCAGCGTGATTACTGGATCTTTGCCTTGTCCTTGAGCGACTTCATCATCGCCTGGAACTGCTCGCGCTGCCATGCCTGGTCGCCCATCAGCATTTGCTGAAGCTGGGGCTTCACTTCCTCGAACGTCGGGATCTTCTGGTCGCGCACGTCCACGAGCTCGATGATGTGCCAGCCAAACTGGGTCTTGACCGGCGTATCGGTCATCTGGCCCTTCTTCAGGCCGGCCATGGCTGCGGAGAACTCGGGTACGTAGCTGCCGCTGTTGGCCCAGTCCAGGTCGCCGCCATTGGCTGCCGAGCCGGTGTCCTTCGACGATGCCTTGGCCACGTCCTCGAACTTGGCGCCGCCCTTGATCTTGGCGATCAGTGCCTTGGCGTCCGCTTCCTTCTCCACCAGGATATGGCGGGCGTGGTATTCCTTGCCGTTGCCGAACTGGCCCTTGATCTTCTCGTATTGCTTGCGCAGTTCGTCGTCGCTGGCACCATGGGTGCGGACGTAGTCCTCGAATACGGCGCCAGCCAGCACGTTCAGGCGGGCCTGTTCCAGCTGGTCCTGAATGTCGTCACGTTGCAGGATGCCGCGCTTGGAGGCTTCCTGTGTCAGCAGTTCCCGGTCGATCAGCATGGTGCGGGCACGGTCGCGCAGTTCGGGCGAGGCGGGCTGGCCGGTACCGGCGATCAGCTTGTCCACCTTGGCCGACGGGATGGGCTTGCCATTCACAACGGCGGCGTTCTGGGCGAACACGGGCAGGCTGCCAGCAGCGAGCACAGCCGCCAGGCTGAACGAGAGGACGGTGGTCTTCATGGAGTCAGGTCTGAGAGTAGCGAGAGCGCGTCGCGTCATGCTTCGCGGGATTGATATTCTTGGTCGGTGTACGCGCTGACGGCCAGCGCATGGATCTGCGAGGGGAATAGTTCGCGCAGCGCATCATACACCATACGGTGACGGGTCACGCGCGAATGGCCGGCGAACCGGTCGCTGACGATCAGAACGTTGTAATGGCCCCCACCCGACGCCGCGCCGGCATGGCCAGCATGGGCCGCGCTGTCATCGTGAACGTGCAGATGGGAGGGTTCGAGCGCCGCACGGAGCAGCGCGTCGATGGTGGCGGGATCGGCTGCCATCGGTAGTCCTTCGGGAGTGGGATTGGGGCGGGCGGTTCCGGCTATTCGGAGCGGCCTTCCTGCGAGGGGTTTTCCTCGATATGGCGCGACAGCCAGATGCTCTGCGCCACGATGAAGACGACCATCAGGCCCATGCTGCCGAACAGCTTGAAATTGACCCAGGTGTCGGTGGAAAACTGATAGGCCACATACAGGTTCAGCACACCCATCGCGGCGAAGAACGCGGCCCAGGCGACGTTCAGGCGGCCCCACATGGCGTCCGGCATCGTGACCTGCTTTTCCATCATGGCGCGGATCAGGTTCTTGCGCCAGCCGATGACCGAGCCGATCAGCGTGACCGCGAACAGCCAGTACAGCACCGTTGGCTTCCACTTGATGAACGTTTCGTTGTGCAGCACGATCGTCGCGCCGCCGAACACGCCAATGATCAACAGGCTGACCCATTGCATCGGTTCCACCTTGCCATGGCGGATGCGTACCCAGGCAATCTGCAGCACAGTGGCCACGATGGCCACCGCGGTGGCCGGATAGATGCCGAACAGCTTGAAGGCGACAAAAAACAGGATGACCGGGAACAGGTCGAACAGGAATTTCATGCGGACCAAATCAGGTTGGCGAACCCGGCACGCGGCCGGGCTTGCTGGCAATCCGCCGGGCGGATTGGACGTGGCGTCCGGTGTGCGGGTGGCGTCACCCGCGGTCAGCCGGATCGCGATCGTCGAATTTTAGCGCAGCCGAGTTGATGCAATAGCGCAGGCCGGTCGGGGCGGGGCCATCCTCGAAGACATGGCCCAGATGGCTGCCGCATTCCTTGCAGCGAACCTCCACCCGTGTCATGCCGTGGCTGTGGTCCACATGCTCGGCAATCACCTCGCCGTTGATCGGGCGGAAATAGCTGGGCCAGCCACAGCCCGCATCGAACTTGGTGGCCGACTCGAACAGCGGGGTGCCGCAGCCCACGCAATGGTAGATGCCCTGGTTCCAGTGGTCCCAGTAGCGGCCCGTGAACGGGCGCTCGGTGGCAGCCTCGCGCGTCACGCGGTACTCGATGTCGGACAGTTGGTCACGCCATTCGGCGTCGGTCTTGGTGGTGGTCATCTCGTTTCCTTGGTGCGATTCCCGGCTGGGGGGCCGGCTGCCTGGCTTACGACGAACAGCTGACTTCGAGCCCCGACGCCCAGTCGGGCGGCAGGGCGGCGTAGTGTTCCGCCTCGGGTTGTTCGTCGAACGGTTTCGACAGCACGCCCAGCAGGCGGTCCACTTCCGAGAAATCCTTGTCGCGCGCGGCACGGATCGCGGTTTCGGCCAAATGATTCCGGAGCACGTATTTCGGGTTGACTTGGCGCATTGCAACCCCGCGTGCGTCATCGTGCGACGGGTCGGGCTGTTCCGCCTGCAACCGGGCGCGGTATTCGGCCGCCCAGGCGTCCCAGGCGGCGCGGTCCAGGAACAGGTCGCGCACCGGTGCGTCGCGCGAGCCGTCCTGCGAGCCCACCTGGGCCAGGTTGCGCCAGAACAAGGTGTAGTCCACGCGGTTGGCATGCATGACGCGGAACAGGTTCGTCATCAGCGTCTCGTCCTGCTCGTGGGCGGTACGCAGGCCAAGCTTGGCGCGATAGTGGCGGAAGAAGGCCTCGGCATAGCGGTCGCGGAACGGGTCCAGTGCCTCGCGTGCGGCCTCCACGGCCGCGTCCTTGGCGGCTTCGGCATCGGCGGCGTCCGCGTCGCGCCACAGCGGCAGCAGGGCCTGGGCCAGGCAATGCAGGTTCCAGAAGGCGATCTGCGGCTGCTGGCTGTACGCATAGCGGCCCTGCTGGTCGGAATGGTTGCAGATATGGTTGGCGTCGAACGCGTCCAGGAAGCCGAACGGACCATAGTCGATGGTCAGACCCAGGATCGACATGTTGTCGGTGTTCATCACGCCATGGCAGAAGCCTACCGCCTGCCAGTGCGCCACCATGTCCGCCGTGCGCAGCGACACCTCGCGCAGCAGTGCCTGGTACGGGCTGGCGGCGTCGCGACAGGCCGGGTAAAAGCGGTCGATCACGAAATCGGCCAGCTGCTTCAATGAGGTGTGGTCCTCGCGGGCGGCGAAATGCTCGAAATGGCCGAAGCGGATGAAGCTCGGCGCCAGCCGCGTGACCACGGCCGATGTCTCGATGGTTTCGCGCCGCACGGGGGCATCCGACCCAATGATCGCCAGCGCCCGCGTGGTGGGCACGCCCAGCGCGTGCATGGCTTCCGAGCACAGGTATTCGCGGATTGACGAGCGCAGCACCGCGCGGCCATCGGCCATGCGCGAATAAGGCGTCAGGCCGGCACCCTTGAGCTGGATCTCCCAGGGGCCGTCGGGCATCGCGGCCTCTGCCAGGCGGATGGCGCGGCCATCGCCAAGCTGCCCGGCCCAGACGCCAAACTGATGGCCGGAATAGACCGTGGCAAGCGGGTCTGCCCAGTCCGGCACGGCATTGCCCGCAAAGGTGTCGATGAACTTCGGGTCCTGCGCAGCGGCGCGCAGGCCATCGTCATTCCAGCCCAGCAAGGCTGCGGCGGCGGGCGCCACGCTGACTACATAAGGCGAAGGCAGCGCGGTCGGCGCCAGCCGCGTAAAAAAGCGCTCGCCCAGCGCCGCCATGCCCGGCTCCGTGGCGAACGGTACGGGGAATGTCATGCGGGGCAGGGCGTCGTTGGATTCGGTAGGCATCGGATGCACTGGCTAGGGGCGGGTGGGTGGCCTGTGATTACGCTCGGTTCCGCCTTGTTCGCCGGCCATGCGGGCCGGTCTGCGCGGCGCGCCGTGGCGCGTGGTGTTCGCGTGTACATAGACGGCGTGCATGACGCTAGGGGAAAACGACATATTGAGACGCATCAGGGCTCGCAGTATTGTACTTGCACCAGTTTTCCCCTGCCGGCCAAGGGTTGTCCGCTGCTCGTAGACCAGTCAAAAAACGACGCAAATGTTGGACATCAATCCCGTGCATGACAGGGTCAGCGAGTGGGTTTCAAAGAAGGCGTCCCACTACGCGTCAGTCCACCAACAACACCAACAAGTTTCTTCATTTTTTGTCGATGCTTTTGCAGGGTGTGGGATAGTCGGCCAAAAATAAGAACGGTTGTTCGTTTTTTCTCGAACCAAGGAGACCGTTTCATGGCATTGATGGGTCAAATGATGAGCGCGCCGCTGCTCATTTCCTCCATCATCCGGCACGCTGCGCGCTACTACGGCAGCACCGAAATCGTCTCGCGGCGAACCGAAGGCGACCTGCACCGATATACCTATCGCGACTGTGAACTGCGCGCCCGCAAGGTGGCCCAGGCCCTTGAGGCACTGGGCGTGGCGCAGGGCGACCGCGTGGGCACGCTGGCCTGGAACGGCTACCGGCACCTGGAGATCTACTACGGCGTGTCGGGCATGGGCGCGGTCTGCCATACGATCAATCCGCGCCTGTTCCCGGAGCAGATTGCCTATATCGTCAACCACGCCGAAGACCAGTTCATCTTCTTCGATGCCACGTTCCTGCCGCTGGTGGAAGGCGTGGCGCCGCATTGCCCGAACGTGAAGGGCTGGGTCATGATGACCGACCGCGCGCATATGCCGGCGGAATCGAAGGTCGACCTGCTTTGCTACGAAGACCTCATCGACGCCCACGATGGCGCCTACGAATGGCCGGAATTCGACGAAAACCAGGCATCGAGCCTGTGCTACACGTCGGGCACCACCGGCAATCCCAAGGGTGCGCTGTACTCGCACCGCTCGACCGTGCTGCATTCGTATGCCTCGGCGCTGCCCGACGCGCTTGGTTGCTCGGCCAAGGACGTGATCCTGCCCGTGGTGCCGATGTTCCATGTCAACGCCTGGGGCCTGCCGTATTCGGTGCCGCTGGTCGGCGCCAAGCTGGTGTTTCCGGGCGCCAGACTCGACGGCGCGTCGCTCTACGAACTGTTCGAGCAGGAGGGCGTGACCTTCTCGGCGGGCGTGCCCACCGTCTGGCTGGGCCTGCTGCAATACGTGCAGGCCAACAAGCTCAAGTTCTCCACCTTCCGCCGCACGGTGATCGGCGGCTCCGCCGCGCCGCCCGCGATGATCCGCACGCTGGAGGCGTTCGATGTGGAGGTGATCCACGCCTGGGGCATGACCGAGATGTCGCCGTTGGGCACATCGTGCAAGCTGCTGGCGCGCCACAAGGACCTGTCCGAGGATGAGCGCCACAAGATCCTCGAGAAGCAGGGCCGGGTGATCTACGGCGTGGACATGAAGATCGTGGACGGCGAAGGCCAGGAACTGCCGTGGGACGGCAAGGCTTTCGGCGATCTGCTGGTGCGCGGCCCGTGGGTCATCGACCATTACTACCGCAACGACAACAACCCGCTGGTGGATGGCTGGTTCCCCACCGGCGACGTGGCCACGATCGACGAAGAGGGCTACATGCAGATCACGGACCGCAGCAAGGACGTGATCAAGTCGGGCGGCGAGTGGATTTCGTCGATCGACGTCGAGAACGTGGCCGCGGCCCACCCGGCCGTGCATATGGCCGCCTGTATCTCGGCGTACCACCCCAAGTGGGACGAACGGCCGCTGCTGGTGGTGGTCAGGCGCCCCGGGATGGACGTCACGCGCGAGGAACTGCTGGGCTTCTTCGAGGGCAAGGTCGCCAAATGGTGGATTCCCGATGACGTGGCGTTCGTGACGGAGATTCCGCTGACGGCCACCGGCAAGATGCAGAAGCTCAGGCTGCGCGAGCAGTTCAAGGACTACAAGCTGCCCGGCGCCGCCTGAGGTTCGCGCCCCGGAATCTCAGGACTGACAAGGCAGCAGCAGGCATTTGCGGTGTCCCGCCAGGGTGGTCCGATGGCGGTCGCAACGCAGACGCGGCGGCCCGGCGCGAGGAGGGCACGGGCCGCCGCCCATCGCCAATGACAACAAGTGAAGGAGACAGGTATGACAAGGTTGCGTCCGCTGGTACGAGGTGTGGCTGCAGTTGTTGCTCTGGGTTCCGCGCTGGCATCGGGCGCCGCGGCGGCCGATACGGTAAAGATCGCCTTCATCGATCCGTTGTCGGGGCTGATGGCCCCGGTGGGGCAAAACCAGCTCAAGAGCTGGCAGTACGTGGCTGACGTGGCCAACCAGAAAGGCTGGGGCGGGGCCCACAAGTTCGAGGTGGTGGGCTTCGACAACAAGCTGAGCCCGCAGGAAAGCCTGACCATCCTCAAGCAGGTGGTCGACCAGAATATCCGCTACATCGTGCAGGGCAACGGCTCGTCGGTGGGCCTGGCGCTGGAAGACGCGGTCGCCAAGCACAACGAGCGCAACCCGGGCAAGGAAATCGTCTACCTGAACTATGCCGCGGTGGACCCGGACATGACCAACAGCAAATGCAGCTACTGGCATTTCCGGCTGGACGCCAACTCCGACATGAAGATGGAGGCCCTGACCACGTACCTGGCCAAGGACCCCAACGTCAAGAAGGTCTACCTGATCAACCAGAACTACTCGTTCGGCCACCAGGTGGCGCGGGCGGCCAAGGACTACCTGAAGCGCAAGCGGCCTGATATCCAGATCGTTGGCGAAGACCTGCACCCGCTGGCGCAGGTCAAGGATTTTGCGCCGTACGCGGCCAAGATCAAGGCGTCGGGCGCCGATACGGTGATCACCGGCAACTGGGGCAGCGACCTGGCCCTGCTGATCAAGGCGGGCAAGGACGCCGGCCTGCCGGTCAACTACTACACCTACTACGCCGCCACGACCGGCGTGCCCACGGCCATGGGCGCGGCCGGCGCCGAGCACGTCAAGTATGTGGGCTATTACAACCCGAACAACGCCACCTTCCGCGGTGGAGACATCGTCGAGGGATACAAGAAGAAGTACAACGACGACTTCTACGTGATGGCGTCGTACACGGGCGTTGCCATGCTGGCCAAGGCCATCAAGGACAGCGGTTCCACCGATCCGGTCAAGGTGGCCAAGGCCATGGAAGGCCTGAAGGTGGAAAGCATGAACGGCACCGTGGAAATGCGTGCCAGCGACCACCAGGCCCAGCAGCCGCTGGTGGTGGCTACCTGGACCAAGGTCAACGGCAAGGACATCAAGTACGACCAGGAAAACACCGGCTTTGGCTGGAAGACCAATGCGACGCTTGACCAGTTCGTGGCGGCGCAGCCCACGTCGTGCCAGATGAAGCGGCCAGGCAGCGGAAGCTGACACCGCGGCAGGTGGAAAGGGGTTCCCCGCCACGCGGGAACCCCTGACAATATGGCTTTTGTCGGGTCAGGCTCCGGCTCCGGGAACAGGCCCTGAGGACTTGCCGTGGAATTCTTCATCATCTCGCTACTGAACGGCGTCAGCTACGGCTTGCTGCTGTTCATGCTGTCATCGGGGCTGACGCTGATCTTCAGCATGATGGGCGTGCTCAATTTCGCCCATGCCAGCTTCTACATGCTGGGCGCCTACTTTGCCTACACCATCGCCACCAAGCTCGGCTTCTGGCCGGCGCTGATCCTGGCGCCGCTGCTGGTGGCCGGAGCCGGGGCGCTGGTGGAACGCTTCGGGCTGCGCACCGTCCACAAGTACGGCCACGTGGCCGAACTGCTATTCACGTTCGGGCTGGCCTACCTGATCGAGGAAGGCGTCAAGCTGGTCTGGGGCCTGGCTGCGGTGCCATATCGCATCCCGGCCGAACTTGACGGGCCGCTGTTCACGGTCTTTACGTCGTCGTTTCCCAAATATCGCGCGTTCATGATGCTGGTGTCGCTGGGCATGCTGGTGGCGATCTACCTGGTGCTGACGCGTACCCGCATCGGCCTGGTCATCCAGGCGGCGCTGACCCACCCCGAGATGGTCGAGGCATTGGGCCACAACGTGCCGCGCGTATTCATGATGGTGTTCGGCGGCGGGGCGGCGCTGGCCGGCCTGGCGGGCGTGATCGGCGGCAACGCCTTTGTCACCGAGCCGTCGATGGCGGCGGCCGTCGGGTCGATCGTCTTCGTCGTGGCGGTGGTGGGCGGCATGGGCTCGCTGGTCGGGGCGTTCATCGCATCGATCCTGATCGGGGTGCTGCAGACCTTCGCGGTGACCATCGATGCGTCGCTGGCCGGCCTGTTCGGCAGCTTCGGCATGGCCGTTACCGATGCCACGCCATTCAGTTCGGTCTGGAAGCTTACCGTGGCGCAGGTGGCGCCGGTGCTGCCGTACCTGCTGCTGGTGGTGATGCTGATATTCCGCCCACGCGGGCTGATGGGCACCCGGGAGAGCTGAGCGATGGAGTCGACGACGATGCAACAAAGCTCCCGGCCGGTCGTGACCGGCCGCACCCTGCGCTACCGCCCGCTGAACCTGGCGCGCTGGATCATCTGGACCACCACGGCATTGCTGATGCTGGTGATGCCGCTGGCCTTCAGTGGCGGGTTTGCCGTGACGCTGATGTCCCAGATGGGCATCATGATCATCTTCGCGCTGTCGTACAACATGCTGCTGGGGCAGACCGGCATGCTGTCGTTCGGGCATGCCGTGTACTCGGGTCTGGGCGCGTTTATCGCAGTACATGTGCTGAACATGATCGGCGCGGGCAAGGTCTGGCTGCCGGTGTCGATGCTGCCGCTGGTGGGCGGGCTGGCCGGCGCGTTCTTCGGCGTGCTGTTCGGCTACGTGACCACGAAGAAATCCGGCACCACGTTTGCCATGATCACGATGGGTATCGGCGAGATGGTGTTTGCCAGTTCGCTGATGTTCCCCGATTTCTTTGGCGGCGAAGGGGGCATTTCCACCAATCGCGTGGTCGGCGAGCCGATCCTGGGCATCACGTTTGGCCCGGGGCGGCAGGTCTACTACCTGATCGCGATCTGGTGCTTCCTGTCGATGGTGGCGATGTACGCATGGACGCAGACCCCGCTGGGGCGCATCGCCAATGCCGTGCGTGACAATCCCGAACGCGTGGAATTCATCGGCTACAACACCCAGCGCGTGCGCTACCTGGTGCTGATCCTGTCGGCATTCTTCGCCGGCATCGCGGGCGCGCTGTCGGCCATCAACTTCGAGATCGTGTCGGCCGAAAACGTCAGCGCCGTCCGTTCCGGCGGCGTGCTGCTGGCCGCGTTCATCGGCGGTGCGGGCGTGTTCTTCGGCCCGGTCATCGGCGCCATCGTCTTCACGCTGTTCGCCGTGGCGCTATCCGACCTGACCAAGGCCTGGCTGCTGTACCTGGGCCTGTTTTTCGTGGGCATGGTGATGTTCGTGCCGGGCGGCATTGCCAGCCTGCTGCTGATGCAGCTGCCGCTGGTGGCGAAAAGGCAGTTCGGCCGCATGCTGCCGTCGTACGCACGGGCTGGCGTGGCGGGCCTGGTGCTGCTGGCGGCCATGATCCTGACGGTGGAGATGGTCTACAAGGTGCAGGTCGACAGTGCCAACGGCACGGCCATGTTGCTGCTCGGTATCGGATTCGACGCCGGCACGTTGCTGCCGTGGATCGTGGCGGCAGCGCTGTGGGCGGTGGGCTATGCGGCATGGCGCTGGGCGGCGGCAAAGGTGCGCGCCGAACTGGACGCCATCCAGGCGGAAACGGGAGGTCTGGCATGAACGCCGCACTCGAACTTTCGGAGGTCCGCAAGCGGTTCGGGCAGACCGAGATCATCCGGGGGGTCACGCTGACCATCGGCAAGGGCGAGCGGCATGCGCTGATCGGCCCGAACGGGGCCGGCAAATCGACCACATTCAACCTGATCTCGGGCCGGTTCGCGCCCACCTCGGGGGCGGTGAAACTGAACGGCCGGAGCATTGCCGGGCTGCGGCCGTTCGAGATCAACCGCATGGGCCTGTCGCGCAGCTTCCAGATCACGAATATCTTCCACCGGCTGTCGGTGTTCGAGAACCTGCGCTGTGCGGTGCTATGGTCGCTGGGCTACAAGTATTCGTTCTGGCACCGGTTGTCGGCGCTGCGCGACGCAAAGGAGCGCGCCGACGAGGTGCTGGAACTGATTGGCATGCAGCATCGCCGCAATACCCAGGCCGGACTGCTGACGTATGCCGAGCAGCGTGCGCTGGAGATCGGCATCACTATCGCGGGCGGCGCCGATGTGATCCTGCTGGACGAGCCCACTGCCGGCATGAGCCGGTCGGAATCGGACCATGCCGTGGAGCTGATCCGCAAGGTGACGGTGGGCAAGACGCTGGTCATGGTGGAGCACGACATGAGCGTGGTGTTCGGCCTGGCCGACCGTATTTCGGTGCTGGTGTATGGCGAGGTGATCGCCACCGACACGCCGGAGGCCATCCGCAACAACCGCCGCGTCAAGGAGGCCTACCTGGGCACCTCGCTCGACGAACCCGCGCTGGCAGGAGCCCACGAATGAGCAAGCCCATGCTGGAAGTCACCGGCCTGCACGCCTACTACGGCAAGAGCCATATCCTGCACGGCGTGGATGCCCATGTCGACGAAGGCGAGATCGTGGCGCTGCTGGGTCGCAACGGCGTGGGCCGGTCGACCATGGCCAAGGCCATCCTCGGCATGGTCAAGGCCGAAGGGTCGGTACGCTTTCGTGGCGACGAGATCCTTGGGCGCCGCACCTTCGAGATCGCCCATGCCGGGATTGGCTATGTGCCCGAGAACCGCGACATTTTCCCGACGCTGACCGTGCGGCAGAACCTGCTGCTGGGCGAGAAGCGCAATCCGCGCCAGCAGAAGCCACGCTGGCGCGTGGAGGACATGTACCGCATGTTCCCGCGGCTCAAGGAACGCGAGAACACGTCGGCGGGCGTGCTGTCCGGCGGCGAGCAGCAGATGCTGACGCTGTGCCGGACGCTGATGGGTGACCCCGACCTGATCCTGATCGACGAGCCCACCGAGGGCCTGGCGCCGATGATCGTCACGCTGGTGGGCGACTTCCTCAAGACGCTCAAGGAGCGCGGCGTATCCGTGCTGCTGATCGAACAGAAACTGGCCATCGCACTGGATATCTCGCAGCGCGTCTACGTGATGGGCCACGGACATATCGTGTTCGAAGGCACGCCGACCGAACTCAAGGCAAACGCGCAGATCCGGAAGGAGTGGCTGGAGGTGTAAAGACGCCGGTCATCGGGACGGCAAGTACGCGTAGGCCAGGCCGATCGCGGTGATGGCGAAGAATGGGGCGCACCATGCCACCGGCGCGTATCGGAACGCCTGGGCAACGCCTGGGCAACGCCGCGGCCGCAAGGGCAAGCAGTGCAGCGGCCAGGTAGGCCAGCATCGCCCAGAAGTATTCCTTGTGTATGCCCGCAATCAGATGCCGGACCATTCCCTGTGCTCCCCGAACCTTGTGCGATGGGCCTCCGTTGGCACCATCCGCAGGTGCCGGCTTCTCTCGATGTCCCGTACGACGTCGCTCACCAGGAAGCGCATCCGTTCCTTCCATTTGTCAAAGTGGTTGCCGGACGGTATCGAGTATCGGCCTGTGTTCCATTGCCAACTCGGCAGGAAGCGGGATGTGAGCGTCATCGAACCAGCTGAATGACGCCGTGGTCCGGGATTTGGAGGCCTGCCTCGAAAAACTTGCGCGTCGTCGGGTGTTCGAATTTAAAGTGGTTTATGAAGCATAAACTTCGAATCCGATGCTGGATCCCTACGGGTTCCCCCTGAGGGTTTCAGCCCCGTCGCAGGATCAACATGAACGGCGGATAAAGCTGCCATGAAGGCCGCGCATGATGGCCCTGACATGGTCGAAAATTGAAATTGAACGACCGTGCTATTTTGTGTATGCTTGTTCCGCTTTCAGGCCGGATGGCTTGTGGCACAAGGGATTGCGGGCCGTTGGACAAGCAGCCCGAAGTTCCGGCAGGACCAGAGCAAGCACTGCATTCGAGAATTCGAATCCCGAGACAACCCATGAGCCCCTAGAAAGACGAAGGGCTCGCAAATACCAAAGGAACGCGTATGACAGCGCAGTATCAGGTACAGGACGGCGTAGCCGTTATCACGCTCGACAATCCCCCGGTCAACGGCCTCGGTCACAGCACCCGCCTGGGCATTGTCGAAGGCTTGACCCGTGCGCTGGACGATGCCGCCGTCAAGGCCGTCGTCATTACCGGTGCAGGCAAGGCGTTCTCGGGCGGCGCCGACATCCGTGAATTCAATACCCCCAAGGCCACGCAGGAGCCGACCCTGCATTCGGTGATCCGCGCGCTGGAAGCGTCGACCAAGCCGGTCGTGGCCGCCATCCACTCCGTTGCCATGGGCGGCGGGCTGGAACTGGCCCTGGGCTGTAACTACCGTGTGGCCGCCAAGGGTGCGCAGATCGCGCTGCCCGAAGTCAAGCTGGGCCTGCTGCCCGGCGCGGGCGGTACGCAGCGCCTGCCGCGCCTGATCGGCCTGGAGCACGCGCTGAACATGATCGTGTCCGGCACGGCCATCCCCTCGGAAAAGTTTGCGGGTTCGAAGCTGTTCGACGAACTGGTCGATGGCGACGTGCTGCCTGCCGCCGTCAAGTTCGCCCAGAACGTGGCAGCGGCCCCCGGCCCGTACCCGAAGGTGCGCGACCTGAAGGTACGCCACGAAAACGCAGAGGGCTTCCTGGCCTTCGCCAAGAACACCGTGGCAGCCGTGGCCAAGAACTTCCCGGCGCCGTCGAAGTGCGTGGAGGCCGTGGCCGCCTCGCTCAAGCCGTTCGAAGCCGGCCTGAAGGAAGAGCGCGAAGGCTTCATGTTCCTGGTGGGCACGCCGGAATCGCGCGCGCTGCGCCACGCCTTCTTCGGCGAGCGTGCCGCCAGCAAGATCCCCGATGTGCCTGGCGATACCCCGATCCGCAAGATCGAGCGCGTTGCCGTGATCGGCGCCGGCACGATGGGCGGCGGCATCACGATGAACTTCCTGAACGCCGGCATCCCCGTGACGATGCTGGAAACCAAGCAGGAAGCGCTGGACCGCGGCGTGGGCACGATCCGCAAGAACTACGAAAACAGCGCCAAGAAGGGCAAGCTCACGCAGGAAAAGGTCGAGCAGCGCATGGGCCTGCTGACCACCACGCTGTCCTATGACGACATCAAGGACGCCGACATGGTCATCGAGGCCGTGTTCGAGGAAATGGGCGTCAAGGAAATCGTGTTCAAGAAGCTGGACGAAGTGATGAAGGCGGGCGCGATCGTGGCCTCCAACACGTCCACCCTCGACGTGAACAAGATTGCCTCGTTCACCAGCCGTCCGCAGG
The DNA here is from genome assembly GCF_001652915.1 of Cupriavidus sp. D384. Classification (GTDB taxonomy): domain Bacteria; phylum Pseudomonadota; class Gammaproteobacteria; order Burkholderiales; family Burkholderiaceae; genus Cupriavidus. Next base: position 39,651 of record NZ_BBQI01000090.1, on the reverse strand, counting down.
ACGTGGTCGGCATGCACTTCTTCAGCCCGGCCAACGTCATGAAGCTGCTGGAAGTGGTGCGCGGCGAGAAAACCGGCAAGGACGTGCTGGCCACGGTCATGCAGATCGCCAAGAAGATCAAGAAGACTGCCGTGGTATCGGGCGTCTGCGACGGCTTCATCGGCAACCGCATGATCGAGCAGTACAGCCGCCAGGCCGGCTACCTGCTGGACGAGGGCGCGCTGCCCGAGCAGGTGGATCGCGCCATCGAGAAGTTCGGCTTCGCCATGGGCCCGTTCCGCATGGGCGACCTGGCCGGCAACGACATCGGCTGGGCCATCCGCAAGCGCCGCGCCGTGGACAAGCCGGACATCCAGTATTCGAAGACCGCCGACAAGCTCTGCGAGCTGGGCCGCTTCGGCCAGAAGACCGGTGCCGGCTGGTACGACTACAAGGCGGGCGACCGCAAGCCGTACCCGAATGCCCAGGTCAACGAGATGATCGTCGAGCATTCGAAGGAACTCGGCATCACGCGCCGCAAGATTTCCGATGAGGAAATCGTCGAGCGCCTGGTGTTCGCGCTGGTCAACGAAGGCGCGAAGATCCTGGAAGAAGGCATTGCGTCGAAGGCGTCGGACATCGACATGGTCTACCTGACCGGCTACGGCTTCCCGCTGTTCCGTGGCGGCCCGATGCTCTACGCAGACCAGGTTGGCCTGTTCAACGTGGCCCAGTCCATGAAGCGCTACGCCAAGGGTTACCACGGCGAAGCCTGGAAGGTGGCCCCGCTGCTGCAGAAGCTGGCCGACGAGGGCAAGGGCTTCAACGGCTGAGTCACGACGACCTGAATCGAAGGAAGGGAACGCGGAATCATGGCCTACGGCGCGCAGGACTGCCTGCTGGTGATCGATGTGCAGAACGACTTCATGCCCGGTGGCGCGCTGGCCGTGCCGCAGGGCGACGAAGTCGTGCCCGTGATCAACCGGCTGGCGCCGGTATTCGACCACGTGGTGCTGACGCAGGACTGGCATCCGGCCGGGCACGCGTCGTTTGCCACCAGCCATCCCGGGCGCGCGCCGTTCCAGACCACCACGCTGCCGTATGGCGAGCAGGTGCTGTGGCCCGACCACTGTGTGCAGGACACCCCGGGCGCCGCGCTGCATGCGGACCTGCGTGTACCGCATGCGCGGCTGGTGATCCGCAAGGGTCACCACGCCGGCGTGGACAGCTACAGCGCGTTCCTGGAAGCGGATCGCACGACCAAGACCGGCCTGGGGGGATACCTGCGCGAGCAGGGCGTTCGCCGGGTGGTCTGCGTGGGGCTGGCGACCGATTACTGCGTGGCCTGGAGCGCGCTCGATGCGCGCGCGGCGGGCTTCGAGGCAGTGATCGTGGAAGACGCCTGCCGGGCGATCGACCTGGACGGCTCGCTGGCCCGCGCGTGGCAGGAGCTGGCCGCGGCCGGCGTCCAGCGCGCGACGTCCGCGGCGTTGCTGGCCGGCAGTCCGAACCACAACCCCTGGTTGCCCGAATCCTGACGATTCACGTCGACATACCGAATATTTGTCGCAAGTTAGCTAGTTAGCTAGAGACACCAAGATACCGAGGAGCAACACATGAACGAGGCAGTCATCGTATCCACGGCCCGTACCGGGCTGGCCAAGAGCTGGAAGGGCGCTTTCAACATGACCCACGGCGCCACCCTGGGCGGTCACGCCGTCCAGCACGCCATCGCGCGCGCCAGGATCGAGGCCGGTGAAGTGGAAGACGTGCTGATGGGCTGTGCCAACCCCGAAGGCGCCACCGGTGCCAACATCGCCCGCCAGATCGCCCTGCGTGCCGGCTGCCCGGTGACCGTGCCTGGCGCCACCGTGAACCGCTTCTGCTCGTCCGGCCTGCAGACCATCGCCATGGCCGCGCAGCGCGTGATCGCCGACGAGGGCGATATCTTCGTGGCTGGCGGCGTGGAGTCGATCTCGTGCGTGCAGCAGGAGATGAACCGCCACATGATCCAGGAAAGCTGGCTGAACAAGAACAAGCCGGAAATCTACTGGAGCATGCTGCAGACCGCCGAGAACGTGGCCAAGCGCTACAACATCTCGAAGGAACGCCAGGACGAGTACGGCGTGCAGAGCCAGCTGCGTGCCGCAGCGGCCCTGGAAGCCGGCAAGTTCAAGGACGAGATCGTGCCGATGACGGTACTGGCCGGCGTGGCCGACAAGGCTACGGGTCAGCTGATGACCAGGGAAGTGACGATCGACGCCGACGAAGGCATCCGCGCCGACACCACCCTGGAAGGCGTGTCGAAGATCCGCACGGCCATGCCGGGTGGCGTTATCACGGCCGGCAATGCGTCGCAGTTCTCGGACGGCGCCTCGGCTGCCGTGGTGATGAACGCCCGCGTGGCGGCCGCCAAGGGCCTGCAGCCGCTGGGCGTGTTCCGCGGCTTTGCCGTGGCCGGCTGCGAGCCCGATGAAATGGGTATCGGCCCGGTGTTCGCGGTGCCGAAGCTGCTGAAGAAGACGGGCCTGAAGGTCGAGGATATCGGCCTGTGGGAGCTGAACGAGGCGTTTGCGGTGCAGGTGCTGTACTGCGCCGACAAGCTCGGCATCCCGATGGATCGCCTGAACGTCAACGGCGGTGCCATCGCCGTGGGCCACCCGTACGGTGTGTCCGGTGCCCGCCTGGTCGGCCATGCGCTGATCGAAGGCAAGCGCCGTGGCGTCAAGTACGTCGTGGTGACGATGTGCATTGGCGGCGGCCAGGGTGCCGCCGGCCTGTTCGAAGTCCTGTAAGCCTGCTGGCGTCATCGGACTGACGATGTTTCGCGCCCTCTCCGCCATGCGGGGAGGGCGTGGCTTCCTACCCCCTTGCGACGGCTGTCTGCCGCGCTTTTTCAGCCAGGAGTGTTGCCTCCCATGTCGCTGATTCTCTCCCGTCGTGACCTCAATTTCGTCCTGTACGAATGGCTCAACGCCGAGTCACTGACGCAGATTCCCCGTTTTGCGGACCACTCGCGCGAAACCTTCGACGCCGCGCTCGATACCTGCGAAAAGATCGCCACGGACCTGTTTGCGCCGCATAACAAGAAGAGCGACGCCCACGAGCCGCACTTCGACGGCGACACCGTCACGATCATCCCCGAAGTCAAGACCGCGCTGAAGGCGTTCTGCGAGGCCGGCCTGATGGCCGCCGGGCAGGACTACGAGTATGGCGGCATGCAACTGCCGGTCACGCTGGAAAAGGCGGCGTTTGCATATTTCAAGGCTGCCAATGTCGGGACGAGTTCGTATCCGTTCCTGACCATCGGCAATTCCAACCTGCTGCTTACCCACGGCACGCCGGCGCAGATCGACACCTTCGTGCGCCCCGAGCTGGAAGGCCGCTTCTTCGGTACGATGTGCCTGTCGGAGCCCCAGGCCGGGTCGTCGCTGTCGGATGTCACCACCCGTGCCGACTACGAAGGCGAATCGCCGCTGGGCCAGCAATACCGGCTGCGCGGCAACAAGATGTGGATCTCGGCTGGCGAGCACGAACTGTCCGACAACATCGTGCATCTGGTGCTGGCAAAGATTCCGGGCCCTGACGGCAAGCTGATCCCGGGCGTGAAGGGCATCTCGCTGTTTATCGTCCCCAAGTACCTGGTCAACGCAGACGGCTCGCTGGGCGAACACAACGACGTGGTGCTGGCCGGGCTGAACCACAAGATGGGCTACCGGGGCACCACCAACTGCCTGCTGAACTTCGGCGAGGGCATGAAGTACAAGCCGGACGGCAAGGCCGGCGCCATCGGCTACCTGGTGGGCGAGCCGCACAAGGGCCTGGCCTGCATGTTCCACATGATGAACGAGGCGCGTATCGGCGTGGGGCTGGGCGCGGTGGCGCTGGGCTACACGGGCTACCTGCATGCGCTGGACTACGCGCGCAATCGTCCGCAGGGCCGGCCGGTGGGGCCGCAGGGCAAGGACCCGGCCAGCCCGCAGGTCAAGCTGGTCGAGCACGCCGATGTGCGCCGCATGCTGCTGGCGCAGAAGAGCTATGTCGAAGGCGGCCTGGCGCTGAACCTGTACTGCGCGAGGCTGGTGGACGATGAACACGCTGCCAGGGCCGCCGGCGAGACGGCAAGGCAACGCGAGCTGTCGCTGCTGCTCGATATCCTGACGCCGATTGCCAAGAGCTGGCCGTCGCAGTGGTGCCTGGAAGCCAACAGCCTGGCTATCCAGGTGCATGGCGGCTACGGCTATACGCGGGAATACAACGTCGAGCAGTTCTATCGCGACAACCGCCTGAATCCGATCCACGAAGGCACGCACGGCATCCAGGGCCTGGATCTGCTGGGCCGCAAGGTGGTCATGCAGGACGGGGCGGCCTTCCAGCTGCTGGGCCAGCGCGTGCAGGCGACCTGCGAACGCGCCGTAGCCAGTGGCGACAAGGTGCTGGGCGACCAGGCCCGTGCGCTGGGTGCCGCTGCCGCGCGGCTGGCCGAAGTCACGCGTACGCTGTGGTCGGCCGGCGATCCGAACGTGACACTTGCCAATGCATCGGTCTATCTGGAAGCGTTCGGCCATGTCGTGGTGTCGTGGATCTGGCTTGAACAGGCACTGGTGGCGCAAGCCGCGCTCACCGGCGCCACGGGCGAGGATGCCGACTTCTATCGCGGCAAGCTCGCGGCCGCGGCTTACTTCTTCCGGTTCGAACTGCCGAAGGTGTATCCGCAGCTCGACCTGCTGGCCTCGCTGGACCGGACGACGCTGGACATGCAGGACGCCTGGTTCTGAATCGCAAGCCGCCAGAGACGATTGGCTTTGTTTCTGGCGCCTTGCGGAAATGCACAAGAAAGAAACGGAGACAACCATGAGAACCATCCAGCAACTGTTCGACCTCAAGGGCCGCACCGCGCTGATTACCGGCGGCTCGCGCGGGCTGGGCCTGCAGATTGCCGAGGCGCTGGGCGAGCAGGGCGCACGAGTGGTGCTGTCGGCACGCAAGGCTGACGAACTGCAGTCGGCGCAGGCGCACCTGAAGGCCCGCGGCATCGAGGCCGATTGGATTGCCGCCGATGGCTCGCGGGACGACGAGATCGCGCGCCTGGCGGACGAGGCCCTGGCAAAGCTCGGCCACGTCGACATCCTCGTCAATAACGCGGGTGCCACCTGGGGCGCCCCGGCCGAGGATCACCCGATCGAGGCCTGGGACAAGGTGATGAACTTGAACATCCGCGGTCTATTTCTGCTGTCGCAGAAGATCGGCAAGCTGTCGATGATTCCGCGCCGCCACGGCCGCATCATCAATGTGGCGTCGATTGCCGGCCTGGGTGGCAACCCGCCGGGCTCGATGGAGACGATTGCCTACAACACGTCGAAGGGCGCCGTGGTCAACTTCACGCGTACGCTGGCCGGCGAATGGGGCGAGCACAACATTACGGTCAACGCGCTGGCCCCGGGTTTCTTCCCGTCGAAGATGACCAAGGGCTCGCTGGACCGCCTGGGCGTGGACAAGATGTGCGAGGGGGTGCCGCTGCACCGCCTGGGCGATGACGAAGACCTGAAGGGCGCCGCGCTGCTGTTTGCGTCGGATGCCGGCAAGCACATCACGGGGCAGATCCTGGCGGTGGATGGCGGGGTCAGCGCGGTGTAAGTACGGTGTGAGCGCGGCCGAATGCCGGCGATGCCGGCGACGGGCGCATAATCACGCCACGTATTTTCTTAGCCCCCAACCATGACCCAACGTCAACTGAACATCCCATTCCTGGCCGATCTCGGCGTGCTGTGCAACTACATGGAAGACGGCCGCAGCGAGATCGAGCTGGACCTGCAGAAGCGCCACCAGAATAGCTGGGACATGGCGCACGGCGGCGTGATCATGACCCTGCTCGACGTGGCGATGGCGATCGCCGGCCGCTCGTCGGACGCCGATGGGCGGGGCGTGGTCACCATCGAGATGAAGACCAGCTTCATGTCGCCGGGGCGCGGCAAGCTGACGGCGCGCGGCCAGACCGTGCATCGTACGTCGACCATGGTGTTCTGCGAAGGCGAGATTGTCGACGCCGACGGCAAGATCGTGTCGAAGGCCTCGGGCACGTTCAAGTACATCAAGCGCATGCCGCCCAAGCGGGAAACCGGGGCGGCGGATTCGGGCGCCGACGGCTGATCCCGTTGCACCCGAAGTTGTCCTTTCATTACGCAAACCGCGCAAACCAGGCACAAGCCAGGCGCAAACCGAGCGAAGGAACCCACATGTCGAAGCAAACCTACAAGCGCATCGTTCTGGCATCGCGTCCCACCGCAGCCGTCACGCCCGAAAACTTCCGCCTGGAAGAGGTGGCCGTGCCGGAACTGGCCGACGGCCAGGTCATGGTCCGCAACCATTTCCTGTCGCTGGACCCGTATATGCGCGGCCGCATGAGCGACAGCAAGTCGTATGCCGATCCGCAACCGCTGGGCGAAGTCATGATCGGCGGCACCGTGGGTGAGGTTATCGCCAGCAAGAACCCGAAATGGAACGTTGGCGACAAGGTCGTCGGCATGTTCGGCTGGCAGGAAATTGGCGTGACCGATGGTGGCGGCATGCAGAAGGTGGATACCACGCATATCCCGCTGTCGGCCTACCTGGGTTCCGTGGGCATGCCCGGCGTGACGGCCTGGTATGGCCTGAACAAGATCATCGCCCCGAAGGCGGGCGAGACCATCGTCGTCAGCGCGGCCTCGGGCGCGGTGGGCAGCGTGGTTGGCCAGCTTGCCAAGCTGGCGGGCTGCTACGTGGTGGGCGTGGCCGGCGGCAAGGACAAGTGCGACTACGTGACCAATGAACTGGGCTTCGATGCCTGCGTGGACTACAAGGCGGCCAAGGACGCCAAGGAACTTTACGCGATGGTCAAGGCCGTGACGCCGAAGGGTATCGACGGCTACTTCGAGAACGTGGGCGGCGACATCCTCGACGTGGTGCTGGCCCGCCTGAATCCGTTCGCGCGCATCGCCGTGTGTGGCCTGATCGCCGGCTACGACGGCCAGGACATGCCGATCCGCAACCCGCGCGCCATCCTGGTATCGCGCTGCAAGATCGAGGGCTTCATCGTGTCCGAGCACATGGACGTCTGGCCGCAGGCGCTCAAGGAACTGGGCGGCTTTGTGGCGCAGCGCAAGATCAAGTTCCGCGAGAGCATTGCCGAAGGGATCGCCAGCGCGCCGGAAGCCTTTATTGGACTGCTCAAGGGCAAGAACTTCGGCAAGCAACTGGTAAAGCTGGCCTGACCGGCACACCAACCCCATCAAAGAACAGGAGACAGCCATGAACGCCCCGCAAACCGCCACTGACAAGGACGACATGGCCGCTGGCCTGTCCGAAGAGGTCAAGGCCCGCTACCGCAACCTGCCGCGCCCGCCCAAGTTCGACACGCCGGCACAGGAACGGCTGCATCGCAAGCAGCGGCTGGCGGCGGCGTTCCGGCTGTTCTCCAAATTTGGCTTCGACGAAGGCGTGGCGGGCCATATCACGGCGCGCGACCCCGAGTTCACCGACACGTTCTGGGTCAACCCGTTTGGCGTGCATTTCAGCCACGTCAAGGTCTCGAACCTGATCCGCTGCGATCACCACGGCAACGTGGTGGAGGGCGACTACCCGGTGAATGCGGCAGCCTTTGCCATCCATTCGCGCGTGCACCAGACGCGGGAAGACGCCGTGGCCGCCGCGCATTCGCACAGCACCTACGGCCGCGCGTGGTCCACGCTGGGCCGCAAGCTCGATCCGCTGACGCAGGATGTCTGCGCGTTCTACAACGACCACGCGCTGTACGACGACTTTGGCGGCGTGGTGGTCGAACTGGACGAAGGCCAGCGCATTGCCAATGCGCTGGGCGCCAACAAGGCGGCCATCCTGCAGAACCATGGCCTGCTGACGGTGGGCAAGACCGTGGACGAGGCCGCCTGGTGGTTTATCACGATGGAGCGGTCGTGCCAGGTGCAGATCCTGGCCGAATCGGCGGCCGCCCGGACGGGTCAGGCACCGAAGCTGATTGGCGACGCGGCGGCCCGGCAGGCCTATTCGATCGTCGGCACCGCGCAGGCCGGCTGGTTCCAGTTCCAGCCGTTATACGCACGTATCGTTAAAGAACAGCCGGATCTGCTCGATTAAGAAGGAGTCGATCTCCCTGATCTCCTCCTGAAAGGCCAAGATGCCCGACATCATCCTTCATCAATACGCAACATCGCCGTTTTCCGAAAAAGTTCGGCTGGTAATGGGCGCCAAGGGCTTGTCCTGGTGCGCGGTGGAAATTCCGCCGATCATGCCCAAGCCGGACGTCACGGCGCTGACCGGCGGCTACCGCCGCACGCCGGTCATGCAGATCGGCGCCGATATCTATTGCGATACGGCGCTGATCTGCGCGGTACTGGACCGGATGACGCCCAATCCGCCGCTGTATCCGGCTGCCCAGGCGGCGCAGTCGCGCATCATGGCCGCGTGGATCGACAGCGCGCTGTTCACGGCCACGGTCACCTACGCGATGCAGCCGGCCGGGGTGCAGGCCATGCTGGCGCACCTGACGCCCGGGCAGATCCAGGCCTTCATGGCCGACCGCAAGGCCATGCGCGGCGACACCAACGCGCTGCGCATGCCGTTGCCGGAAGCGGCGGCAATGCTGCACGAGACCTTCGCACGGCTGCAGGAGCAGTTGTCCACCGGCCTGCAGCATGTGGCCGGGCCGGAACTGTCGATTGCCGATTTCTCGCTGTTCCACTGCACCTGGTTTATCCGCCGGGCCCCGGCGCTGGCGGCGCTGCTCGACGGGTATCCGCTGGTCAAGACGTGGTTTGCGCGCATGCAGGCGTACGGCCACGGCAAGCTGCGCGTGATTCCTTCCGAGTCAGCCATTGCCGATGCCTACGATCACGACCCGCTGCCCCATGACACGACCATCCTGCCCGGCGCCGGTTTTTCGGCCGGCGATGCGGTGACCGTCACCCCCACCGACTACGCGAAAAATCCGGTGGCCGGCGTGTTGCTGACGCTGACCGAGCATGTGGTCACGGTTCGCCGGCAGGACCCGCGCGCAGGCGCGGTCAACGTGCATTTCCCGCGCCAGGGCTACCACGTCCAGGCCGCAGGCTGAGGCATCGACTGGTGCAGTTCTTTCCCCTCTCCCACCTGTAGGAGGGGGGAGCAAACCGACAAGAATCCGAAAACGGAGGAGACACCCATGAAGCAGTTCGAAGGCAAGGTCGCCGTCATTACCGGTGGCGCATCGGGATTCGGCAAGGAATTCGCGCGGATTGGCGCCCAGTTGGGCATGAAGCTTGTACTGGCCGATGTCCAGGAAGACGCGCTCGACACCACCGTGGCGGCGCTCAAGGCGCAGGGCGCCCAGGTGATCGGGTTGCGCACAGATGTATCGAAAGCCGAACAGGTTCAGGCGCTGGCCGATGCGGCCATGACGGCCTTCGGCGAGGTCAACCTGGTCTTCAACAATGCCGGCGTGGGTGCGGGCGGCTTCGTCTGGGAAAACACCGAGAAGGACTGGGAGTGGGTGCTGGGCGTCAATCTGTACGGCGTGATCCACGGCGTACGGATCTTCACGCCGCTGATGCTGGAGGCCGCCAGGAAGGACCCGGCGTTCCAGGGCCACATCGTCAACACCGCGTCGATGGCCGGGCTGCTGAACCCGCCGGCGATGGGCGTCTACAACGTGTCCAAGCACGCGGTGGTGTCGCTGACCGAAACGCTTTACCACGACCTTGGCCTGGTCACCGAACAGGTGCGGTGCTCGGTACTGTGCCCATACTTCGTGCCGACCGGCATCAGCCAGTCGCACCGAAACCGGCCGTCCGGCCTGACCAACGACGCGCCGCCCACGCGCTCGCAGATGGTGTCGCAGGCGCTGTCCGACAAGGCAGTCAGTTCGGGCAAGGTCACGGCGGCTGATGTCGCGCAGATGACGTTCGACGCCGTCCGCGACGAAAGCTTCTATATTTATTCCCACCCGCAGGCCCTGGATACGGTGCGGCACCGCATGGAACACATCATCGGCCAGACCAATCCTGGCGATGCGTTCGGCGACAAGCCCGAAGTCCGCGCTGGCCTGGTGGCCGCGCTGCGCGGCTGACCTGGCCACTTTCTTGCATCGTCGATCGGGAGACCTGTGATGGCAGAAATGGCCAGGGAGACAACGATGACCGCACCCGCCGTGATTCACCATTTGCAGTTCGCCAACCTGCCCAACGGCACGCGGCTGCATTACGGCAGTGCGGGCGAGCCGGGCAAGCCGCTGATCCTGTTCGTGCACGGCTTTCCGGAGTTCTGGTACGCGTGGGAGCGGCAACTGGCGGAATTCGGCCAGACCTATTTCGCGGTGGCGCCCGACCTGCGCGGCTTCAACCTGTCGAGCAAGCCGGCGTCGCCCGATGCCTACAAGCCGAAGCTGCTGGTCGAAGACCTGGTGCAGCTGATCCGGGTGCTGGGCTACGAACGCTGCACGATCGTGGCGCACGACTGGGGCGGGGCGGTCTGCTGGAACCTGGTGGCGCAGTTTCCGGAGCTGGTCGAGCGCTTTGTCATCATCAACTCGCCCCATCCGTACCTGTTTGCCCGGGCGCTGTCGGCAGATCCGGCGCAGCAGCAGGCGTCGGCCTATATGAACTGGCTGCGCAAGCCCGGGTCGGAGCAGGCGCTGGCGGCCAACGACTTTTCCCTGCTGGAGAAAATGCTGACAGGCGAGGGCGGCACCGTGCCAGCCTGGTTCACGGGCGAGACCCGCGCGAAGTATCACGCGGCATGGTCGGCGCCTGGCGACGACGGGTCGCATCCGCTGACCGGTGGCGTCAATTACTACCGGGCCACGCCAATGCACCCGCCGGCACCGGGCGAGACCGCGCCCGATATCTCGCGGCTGGACCCGGCCATGTTCGTGATCCGGGTGCCGACGCTGGTGATCTGGGGCGAAAACGACCGCGCCCTGCCCAAGTCGCTGGTCGACGGACTGGAAGATTTCGTGCCCGACCTGCGGCTCGAACGCATACCCGAAGGCACGCACTGGATCATTCACGAGCAGCCCGAGCGGATCAACCTGCTGATCCGCAGCATGCTGCCGTGATGGCACCCAGCAGGGGAAGGGCGGCGCTGGCGGCTTGAACAACAGGCGCCAGCGCGCCGACGCCTATTTGAGCCGCTCGCGATACAGCTTGAAGTTCTCGTCGTCGAAGCAGACGAATGTCACCTGCTCGATCGACGGGGCGCGGCCCAACGCTTCGCGTACCGCCCCGATGGCGATGTCCACGGCCCGGTCGCGCGGGAAACCATAGATGCCGGTGCTGATATTCGGAAACGCCACGGTGCGCAGGTTGTGGTCTGCCGCCAGCCGGATGCTGTTGCGATAGGCGCTGGCCAGCAACGTCTCTTCGTTTTGCGCGCCGCCTTGCCAGACCGGCCCCACGGCATGAATGACATAGGGCGCCGGCAGCAGCCCCCCGGTGGTGATGACCGCCTCGCCAGTCGGGCATCCTCCCTGGGCGTCACGAATGGCCCGGCACGCGGCCCCGATGGCAGGCCCGCCCGCGCCGTGAATGGCGCCGTCCACGCCGCCCCCGCCCAGCAGCCCGTTATTGGCTGCATTGACGATGGCATCAACCTCCATCCGGGTGATATCCCCATGCACAACCTGCAAGTGTTCGCCTGTCATGGTGTCTCCTGATTTGTAGGGGTGCCGTGCTGGCGTCGCACGCCCTACAAGCATAGGCGCGGAACGTGCGCCCGGCAGCATCGCAAGCATGGCCGGTGATCGCGCAAAAGGTGCTTCATGCGTTGTCTTGAGGGTTATTTCGTAATGCTGCATGCCGGAAAGGCTGGCATGATACGGAAATCGAACGACCGTTCACAATTCGAATATTTGTGAGCTTGTGATCCTGGTGTGCCCCCGGTCGGTAACGGTCTAACATGGCCGATTGTCCGATTTTGACTGTCTCTATGTCCGCTCAGCTTTCTCCGTCCGTTCCCGGCTTGCCCGCCCAGCCGCTCGACCCCCAGGTCGCGCAGCTGCTGGAACTGATTGCGCGGGCCAAGCGGCCGGCGATCCATACGATGGACCCGGCGGACGCCAAGATCGGCTACGAAAAAAGCGCGCCGATCCTGGACCTGTCGCCGGCAGCGGTGCACAGCGTCGAGGATTTCGCAGTCAAGGCCCGCGACGGTCACGCCATTCCGGTGCGGCTCTATGCGCCGCGCGAGGCCAGCTGGGCCGATCCGCTGCCGTTGCTGGTCTACTTCCACGGCGGCGGCTTCACGGTTGGCAGTATCAATTCGCACGATTCGCTGTGCCGCGTGTTCTGCAATGGCGCCGATTGCCTGGTGCTGTCGGTCGACTACCGGCTGGGCCCGGAGTGGAAATTCCCGACCGCGGCCAACGACGCCTTCGACGTGCTGCACTGGGTATTCGACGAAGCGGCCCGGCTTGGCGCCGACCCGGCCCGGATCGCCGTGGGCGGCGACAGTGCGGGCGGCACGCTGGCGGCGGCCTGTGCCGTCGAGGCGCGCAATACCGGCCTGGCGCCGGTGCTGCAGATGCTGATCTATCCCGGCACCAGCGCGCGCCAGGACACCCCGTCGCACCGCGCGCTGGCCGACGGCTACCTGCTGACGTCCGATATGATCCAATGGTTCTTTGGCCAGTATCTGGACCAGGATGCCAGCCGCGACGACTGGCGCTTCGCGCCGCTCGATGGCGGCGGGCAGGGGGCCGACGTGCGGGGCGTGTGCCCGGCCTGGATCGCCGTGGCTGGCTACGATCCGATGCACGACGAAGGCGTGGCCTACGCGGCCAAGCTGCAGGCGGCAGGCGTGGCAGCCACGCTGGCCGACTACCCGACGATGATTCACGATTTCTTCAAGATGGGACGCTTTATCCATGCGGTGACCGGCGCCCATGCGGACGCCATCGCCGCCTTGCAGGAGGCGTTCCAGACGTAGTACATCAACGAATTTCGGCCTGACCCCTTCCCAAAACAACCGGGGCTGGCCTGCAACTGTTTCACGGTTTATCGAAGTCGCAACAGTGCATTTTTTGCAGCAGAAGGAGACAACACTCATGCAACGCCGCCACTTTATGGCCCAGGTGGGCCTGATCGCCGCTTCGGCCGCAGTTGGACTGGCCGCCATGCCGGCACACGCCCAGGCGGACAAATTTCCGAATCGTCCGATTCGCCTGATCATCGGCTACACGGCCGGCGGTTCCACCGACATTCCGTTCCGCGTGCTGGCAGACAACGCCTCGAAGATCCTGGGCCAGCCCGTGATCGTCGAGAACAAGCCCGGTGCGGGCGGCGTGCTGCCCGCCCAGATGATGCAGTCGACGGCGCCGGACGGCTACACGCTGGCCCAGGTGGCCATGCCCGTGTACCGTCTGCCGTATACCACCAAGATCAACTGGGATCCGGTCAAGGACCTGAATTACGTGATCAACCTGGCTGGCTATTCGTTTGGCCTGGTGGTGCCCGCCGATTCGCCGATCAAGACGATGCAGGACTACATCGCCTACGCCAAGGCCAATCCGGGCAAGCTGACCTACGGTTCGCCAGGCTCGATGACCACGCTGCACCTGACCATGGAAGACCTGGCGATGCGTCAGGGCGTGCAGTTCTCGCATATCCCGTACAAGGGCAATTCGGAATCGATGCAGGCGCTGCTGGGCGGTCACGTGATGTCGGTGGCCGATACGCCGGCCTGGGCCCAGTACGTGGAATCGGGCAAGCTGCGCCTGCTGTCCACCTGGGGCGACAAGCGCTCGGCGCGCTTCCCGAACGTGCCGACGCTGAAGGAACTGGGCATGGGCATCGTGCAGACCTCGCCGTTCGGCCTGGTGGCGCCCAAGGGCACCGATCCGGCCATCGTCAAGAAGCTGCATGACGCATTCAAGCAGGCCATGGAGATGCCGAACTACCGCGAATCGCTGGCAAAGTTCGACATGGAGCCGTACTACATGAGCAGCAGCCAGTACGCTGCCTTTGCGGCCGACACGGTCAAGCGCGAGCGCGCCATCATCGAAAAGCTGGGGCTGAACAAGCCGCAATAAGCCTGTCACCGGACGGGGCGTTCCACGGAGCGCCCCGTTTTTCATTTGGAGCTTGTGCCAGATGGCCAAAGAGGATTTCCGCCACAGCATGCCGCTGCGCGTGCGCTGGGCCGAGGTCGATCCCCAGTCGATCGTCTTCAATGCGCACTACCTGACGTACTGCGATATCTGCGTGACCGAATACTGGCGCGCGGTGGGCATCCGCTACCCTGAAGACGTGCTGCACGCGCATGGCGTGGACATCTTCGTGGTCAAGTCCACGCTCGAATACCACGCCTCGGCGCGCTTCGACGACATGCTGGACATCCGCGGCCGCATGGCGCGCCTGGGGCGTTCGAGCATGCTGTTCCGCGTGGAGATGTATCGCGGTGACGAGCACCTGATTACCGGCGAGATCGTCTACGTGTGCGCCGACCCGAAGACGCAGAAGTCGGCGCCGATTCCCGCGCAGGTACGCGAGACCATCGACGCCTGGGAGGTGGTGAAGCCCGCCGCGTAAGGTCTGCCGTGGCATTCCCCGGTGCCCCCTGGAAGGAGGGTGTTGCTGGCGGACGGCCGGGTGATCGGCGTGCGCCGGCAAGGCGCGGACGGGCGAACCCGATTCGCTGCTGCCGGCGCAATGGCGCGGTTCCGTTAGTGGCTGCCGGACGGTATCGCGCAGGCGCCGATGCCGTCCGGCACGACGGGCTGGCCGCTCAGAGCGACAGGCCCGCATCCTCCGCGTAGGCCCGGATCACCGAATCGAAGTCGGCATCGCCGACAAAACCCAGTTCCAGCGCGCGGGACGGGTCCCAGGCGGCCGGCCAGGTGCCGACGATCTTCTCGATGCGATCCTCGCGCTCCCAGGTCACGCGGTCGGCCACCGCATCGCCTGCCACGCGGCGCAGCGCGTCCACCATCTGCGCGGCCGTCACCGACAGTCCCGGCAGGTTTACCACACGGCGGTTGCCGAAGCGGGCGCCGTCCAGTTCGATGCCATTGACCAGAGCCTGGATCGCGCCGCGCGGCGACAGCAGCCACAGCGCGGTGTCCGGGTGCACCGGGCAGTTGGCGGCCACGCCCGACAGCGGTTCGCGGATGATGCCGCTGGCGAACGACGACGCGGCGGCATTGGGCTTGCCCGGTCGCACGCTGATCGTCGGCAGGCGCAGCACGCGGCCATCGACAAAGCCCTTGCGGCTGTAGTCCGACAGCAGCAATTCGCCGATGGCCTTCTGCGCGCCATACGAGGACTGCGGATTCAGCGCGGTATCGTCCTGCACCACGGGCGGCAGCTTGCCGCCGTAGACGGCGACCGAACTCGTGAACACCACGCGCGGCACATGGCCAAGCTGGCGGCACGTTTCCAGCAGCGCCCGCGAGGCGTCCAGATTCACGCGCATGCCCAGGTCGAAATCGGCCTCGGCCTGGCCGCTGACCACGGCAGCCAGGTGGAAGATGGCGCCGGTGTCCCGGTCGATGGCCTGCGCCAGCACGGCCGGATCGGACAGGTCGCCCGTCACCACGCGCACGCGTGCGTCGTCGATCTGTGGCGCCACCACGTCCAGCAGCGTGAGCTTGCCGATGGTCACGGCCTTGCCGTCCAGGCTCAGCGCGCCGCGCTTGAGCAGCAGGCGGGCCAGTTGCAGGCCCAGGAAACCGGCGCCGCCGGTAATCAGTACGTTCATGGTTGCAGCATTCCGGTGGGTTTGCAGAGGATCAACGCTTCAGGTATGGCTTGAGCCAGCCCAGGCCCTCGGACGTGCCGGCGCGCGGGCGATACTCGCAGCCGATCCAGCCCGTGTAGCCAAGCCGGTCGATCACGTCGAACAGGTACGGGTAGTTCAGTTCGCCAATGTCCGGCTCGTGCCGTTCGGGCACGCCGGCAATCTGGATATGACCGATACCGGCAAAATCGCGTTCCAGCTTCTTGGCGATATCGCCTTCCACGATCTGGCAGTGGTAGCAGTCGAACTGCACTTTCAGGTTGGCGGCGCCCACCTGCTGGCAGATGGCCTGGCCGTCGTCCTGGCGGTTGAGGAAGTAGCCCGGCATGTCGCGCGTGTTGATCGGCTCGATCAGCACCGTGATGCCATGCGCGGCGGCCGACGCGGCGGCGTAGGCCAGGTTCTCCAGGTAGACGGCGCGGCAGCGGGCGCGGTCGGCGTCGGCCGGCACGATGCCGGCCATCACGTGCACGCGGTCGTTGCCGAGCACGGCCGCATATTCCAGCGCCTTTGCAAACGCGTTGCGGAACTCGGTCTCGCGTCCGGGCAGGGCGGCGATGCCGCGCTCGCCGGCGCCCCAGTCGCCCGGCGGCGCGTTGAACAGGGCCTGGGTCAGGCCGTGCGCGTCCAGCCGCTGGCGGATCTCGGCGGCCGGATGGTCGTACGGGAACAGGTACTCCACGGCCTGGAAGCCGTCCTTTGCCGCAGCGGCAAAGCGGTCCAGGAAGTCGTGCTCCGTGTACATCATCGAGAGGTTCGCGGCAAAGCGCGGCATGTCAGGTCTCCTTGAACTTCAGGTTCGATCAGCGGTTGACCAGCCTGGCCGGGGTCAGCCACACCAGCAGGGCGCCCACGATCAGGATGGCCGACAGCACGTACATCGGCAATTGCGTGCTCTGCGTCAGGTCCTTGAGCGCGCCGACCATGTACGGCGACACAAAGCCTGCCAGGTTGCCCACCGAGTTGACCACGGCGATGCCCGACGCGGCGGCAACGCCGCTCAGGAACGCGGTCGGCAGCGACCAGAACAGCGGCGCGCAGGTCAGCACACCGGCGGCGGCCAGCGACAGCGCCGCAATGGCCACCGGGGTATTGTGGGTGAACGACGCGGCAATGGCAAAGCCCGTGGCGCCCATCAGTGCCGGCACGATCAGGTGCCAGCGGCGTTCGCGGCGGGCATCGGCGCTGTGGCCCAGGATGTTCATGACGACAATCGCGCAGATGAACGGGATGGCGGAGAGCAGGCCGATATTGAGGTTGCCGGTCACGCCGCTGGCCTTGACCAGCGTCGGCATCCAGAACGTCAGTGCGTACTGGCCGGTCACGAAGCAGAAATAGATCAGGCACATCCACCAGACGCGGCGGTCGCTGAACACGGCGCCCAGCGAATGCATGTCGCGCTGGCCATTGGCGGCGGCTGCGGCAGAGGCGGCGCGCTCGTCTTCCTCGATGTTGCGCTTGAGCAGGGCCTTCTCGTCGTTGTTGAGCCACGGTGCCTTGTCGATGCCGTCGCGCAGCACGAAGACCGTCACGATGCCGATGGCAAATGCGGGCAGCGCCTCGATAAAGAACATCCACTGCCAGCCGGCCCAGCCGTGGGTGTCGTGGAACGCGTCCATGATCCAGCCCGACAGCGGGTTGCCGAACATGCCCGCCACGGGAATGCCCGACATGAACAGCGCGATCATCTTGGCGCGGCGG
This sequence comes from Cupriavidus sp. D384, assembly GCF_001652915.1. Lineage (GTDB taxonomy): Bacteria > Pseudomonadota > Gammaproteobacteria > Burkholderiales > Burkholderiaceae > Cupriavidus. Next base: position 22,212 of record NZ_BBQI01000090.1, on the reverse strand, counting down.
TGCGACGGGTACCAGTACGTCAGGTACAGGATCACGCCCGGATAGAAGCCCGCCTCGGCCAGGCCCAGCAGGAAGCGCATGACGTAGAACTGCGTGGGCGTCTGCACGAACACGAAAGCGGCCGAGATGATGCCCCACGTGATCATGATCCGCGCAATCCAGATACGCGCGCCGATGCGGTGCATCAGCAGGTTGCTGGGCACCTCGAACAGGAAGTAGCCGATGAAGAACAGGCCGGCGCCCAGGCCGAACACGGTCTCCGAGAATTGCAGGTCCTGCGCCATCTGCAGCTTGGCGAAGCCCACGTTGACGCGATCGAGATAGGCGATCACGTAGCACAGCATCAGGAACGGCATGATGCGCCAGAACACCTTGTTGTAGGCGCTCTTTTCGGTGGCGGCGTCGGTGTCCAGCCGTGCGTCGGCGGCAGTGGTCCCCACCGCGGGGTTGGATGCGGTCATTTGAAAGGTCTCCTTGGTCTTGAACCGGCTGAGGGTGTCGCCCTCTCCCGCGTTGCGGGAGAGGGCTGGGGAGAGGGCGGGGCGTTGTTATGAGATGTCGCCAGAGTCTGGCGCTTGCCCTCTCCCCCAACCCCTCTCTCGCGTAGCGGGAGAGGGGAGCAAAGCAATGGGGTAGATTCCTGCGGCGCTACCACCTCGCCTTGAACGTGTCGCGCAGTTCCGCCAGCGCGGTTTCATCGAGCGGTGCGGATTTGTCCCCGAGCATCATCCAGAGCCTGGCGGTTTCTTCCAGCTCCTCCAGCGCCCAGGCGGCCCGCGACACGCTGTCTTCCCACACCACCGGACCCAGCCGCGCCAGCAGCACGCCGCGTACCTCGTTTGCAAGCTGCGCCACGCGGGCCGCCACGGCCGGGTCGCCCGGGCGGTGGTACGGAATCAGCGGGATATGGCCCACCTTCATCACGTAGTACGGCGTGATCGGCGGCAGCACGTCGTCGGGTTGCCACACACCGGCCAGCGTCAGGGCCACCAGGTGGGTGGAATGGGTATGCACCACGCCATGGGCGTTCGGGTTGTTGTCGTAGACGCAACGGTGCAGCGTGAGCGTCTTCGACGGCTTGTCGCCCGATACCCAGGTGCCGTCGGTCGCCACCTTGGCGACCCTGGCGGGGTCCAGCGTGCCCAGGCACGCGTCGGTGGGCGTGATCAGCCAGCCGTCTTCCAGTCGGGCGCTGATGTTGCCAGCCGTGCCGACCATGTAGCCGCGCTGGAACAGGCTGGCGCCGACGCGGCAGATCTCTTCGCGCAGTGCGCTTTCGTTCTGGCTCATCGCGTGGCTCCCAGCACCTGCAGCGCTTCGTCGAAGAAGTTCTCGCCGCCGAAGTTGCCCGATTTCAGGGCCAGCGCCAGCGGCTCGGCATCGAGCGTGACGGTGGCTGGCACGCCCGGGGCAATCTGGCGGCCGATGCGCAGCGACTCCACGCCCAGCGCCTGCACCACGGCGCCCGACGTCTCGCCGCCGGCCACCACAAAGCGGCGCGTGCCGCGGGCCTTGAGCGTGGCGGCGATGCAGGCCAGCGCGTGTTCCACGAGTTCGCCTGCGCGTGCCACGCCAAGCTCGGCCTGCACGGCCTTGACCTGCTCGGGTTGCGCCGTCGCATAGATCAGCACCGGTTCGTCGTGATCGCGGGCAAAGGCCAGCGCCTCGTCGGTCACGGCCTCGCCACGCGCCAGGCGCAGCGGATCGATCCGCAGGGCGGGTCGCTTCTGTGCGATCCAGTGCGCGACCTGGCCGTTGGTGGCGCGCGATGCGCTGCCCGCCAGCACCACGCCATGGCCGTTGACGGCCGGCACTTCGGCCGCGTCGGTGCGCGCGGGCAGCAGCCCGGCCCGGCGGAAATTCTCAGGCAGGCCCAGTGCGATGCCCGAGCCGCCCGTAATCAGCGGCAGCGCCGCGCAGCCTTCGCCCAGCGCGAACAGGTCGGCGTCGGAAATTGCATCGGCAATCGTCAGCTTCACGCCTTCGGCGCGCAGCGCGTCGATACGGGCGCGCACGGCCTGCGGGCCCTTCGCCACGGTGTCATAACGCAGCAGGCCCACCTTGGACTGGCTCTGGCGCTGCAGCACGCGCACCAGGCTGGCATCGGTCATCGGCGTGAGCGGATGGTGCTCCATGCCCGATTCGCTAAGCAGGGCATCGGCCACGAACAGGTGCCCGCGGAAGATCGTGCGGCCGTTTTCGGGAAAGGCCGGGCAGGCGATCGTGAAATCGCTGCCCAGGGCGTCGAGCAGGGCCTCGGCCACCGGGCCGATATTGCCGGCGTCGGTCGAATCGAACGTCGAGCAGTACTTGAACACGAACTGGCGGCAGCCCTGCTCGCGCAGCCAGGCCAGCGCGGCCAGCGACTGGGCCACCGCGTCGGCCGCCGGAATCGTGCGCGATTTCAGCGCGACGACGATGGCGTCGGCCTGCACCGCCGAGGTGGGCACGCCAATGGTCTGCACGGTGCGCATGCCATTGCGCACGAGCGTGTTGGCCAGGTCGGTGGCGCCGGTGAAATCGTCGGCGATACAGCCCAGCAGGGGACGATCCGTCGTCATTGCATTACTCCTTGGCCTTGCCGGCGGGCAGTTCGATGCCCGGGAAAATCTTGATCACGGCGGAGTCGTCCTCGCCGCCATGGCCGGCGGTGGACGCCATCATGAACATCTGGTGTGCGGCGGCCGACAGCGGCAGCGGGAATTTGCTGGTGCGCGCGGTATCCAGCACCATGCCCAGGTCCTTGACGAAGATGTCGACGGCCGACAGCGGCGTGTAGTCGCCCGCCAGGATATGCGGCACGCGGTTTTCGAACATCCACGAGTTGCCGGCGCTGTGCGTGATGACGTCGTAGAGCGCGTCGGGGTCCACGCCTTCGCGCAGGCCCAGCGCCATGGCTTCGGCTGCTGCAGCGATATGCACACCGGCCAGCAGCTGGTTGATGATCTTGACCTTCGAGCCGGCGCCATGGGCGTCGCCCAGGCGGTAGACCTTGCCGGCAATGGCGCCCAGCACGTCCTCGGCCAGCGCGTAGGCTTCGGCAGGGCCCGACGTCATCATCGTCATTTCGCCAGTGGCAGCGCGGGCGGCGCCGCCCGAGACCGGCGCGTCGAGCAGCAGCAGGCCCTTTTGCGCCAGCCGCTTGCCCAGGGCTTCGGCAAAGCCGGGCGGCACGGTGGCGCTGGCAATCACGAGCTTGCCGGCGGCCATGGCCGGTGCCGCACCCTGTTCGCCGAACAGCACCGATTCGGTCTGCGCGGCGTTGACCACGAGCGTGATCACCACGTCGCAGCGCTCGCCCAGTTCGGCCGGGCTGCCGCACGGCACGCCGCCGGCGTCGGCAAAGCGGCGCAGCACCTCATCGCGCAGATCGAACGCATGGACCTTGAAGCCGGCGCGCAGCAGCGACTGCGCCACGCCATAGCCCATCGCACCCAAGCCGATGACACCAATATTCCTGGACATGGAAATCTCCTGAAAGCGGGATTAATGCGACGGGCCTTGCGGCAGGTCGCCGGCGGCTGCGTCGTCGTCGCCCAGTTGCGACAGGCGGCGCGCCGCGTTGTACATATGGTTCTGCGCGGCATTGCGCGCGGCGTCGGGGTCACCCGCGCGAATGGCGGCGACGATGGCCTGATGTTCCTCGCGCACCTGGCGCGAGAAGTCCTCGCGGCGCGCCTCGTTGGTTCGCGTGACGCGCGTGGCGGTTTCCAGGTACTGGCTCAGGAACGCCAGCGTCTTGAGGAAGTAGGGATTGCCGGTGGCTTCGGCGATGGCGCGGTGGAAACCCACGTCGGCGTCCACGCCGTCACCGCCGGCGGCCACCTCGGCATCCAGGCGGGCCAGCGCGGCATCGATGCCGGCCATGGCCGCGTCCGTACGGCGGCGGGCGGCCTGCGCGGCCACCTCGGCCTCGATGGAACGTCGCAGTTCAACGATTTGCAGCACCGATTCCAGCGTGTCGACGTCGGTGTAGTCGATGCGCAGCGGACGGATGCCGGCCTGTTCGGTCACGAATACGCCGCTGCCCTGGCGCGATTCCACCAGGCCTTCGTACTTGAGCCGCGCAATGGCCTCGCGGATCACGGTGCGGCTGACGCCGAATTCCTCGGACAGCACGGCTTCGGTGGGCAGCTTGGCGCCACGCGGAAACACGCCGCCTTCGATCTTCTCGAGTAACTGTTCGGCCACGCTGTCGGTCAGCGCACGGGCGGGAATCTTCTGGAACATCGTTATCACGTCATCGGGTAGTCAGGTCATCATACAAATTTCATCAAGGGATGGCAGGGGGGGTAATCCCTAGGCTGGTGCAGCGGATGGCCGATAATCGCACGGGTCTGCAGGGCGGCCTTGACCGCCGTCGCCCGGCCGTCGGCGTATCATTGCGCCTTTCCAAGACTTTCCGCCCTAGAAAATCATGTCCGTCTGCCCCGATTCCGTACTGGTGTGCGCCTGGGATGAAGCCCGCGAACGCGCGCGCGCCATCCGCTACAGCGTCTTTGTGGAAGAGCAGGGTGTACCGGTGGAACTGGAATGGGACGACATGGATGCCCCGAGCTGGCACGCGCTGGCGTTTGCCCAGGACGGCACGCCGGTGGCGACGGGCCGGCTGCTGCCGGATGGCCATATCGGGCGCATGGCGGTGCTGAGGGTGGCGCGCGGCACCGGCATGGGTGCGAAGGTGCTCGATGCACTGATGACCAAGGCCGCAGAACTGGGCTATCCGGAGCTGATCCTCAACGCGCAGACCCACGCCGCGCCGTTCTACGCGCGCGTGGGTTTCGAGCAGATAGGGGCGGAATTCGAGGAAGCCGGCATTCCGCACATCGAGATGCGCAAGCGCATCGGCTAAGGCCGGGCCGCGTCGGCCGGCCCTCGGGCTACGCGCCAAACTCTCCCAGCAGCGCCTCGCGATCCTGATCGAGCCGGGGCGCCGGCCGTATCGCGCCGGACTGCCACGTCTCGCCGATCTTGATTGGATTGCCGGCCACGCGCAGCGATTTGTCGGCGCCGATGCCAACGTCCAGCAACATCTGCCGGGCTGCCACGTGGGCGTTGTCCATGATCTGCGGCACGCCGTTCAGCGGGCCATGCGGCACCCCGGCGGCCTCCAGCACAGCTTCCCATTCGGCTGTCGGCGCCTCGCCCAGGCGCGCCTCCAGGCATTGCTTCAGTTCGGCGTGATGCTCGTTGCGGGCCGGGACCGATGCAAACCGTGGATCGTCGACCCATTCCGGTTGCCCGAGTGCGCCACAGAGCCGTTCGAACAGGGCGTCGTTGCCAACGGCGATCACGACAAAGCCGTCCTGCGTGGCAAACATGTCGAACGGCGTGATCGACGGATGCCGGGTGCCGAGCGGCCTGGGCACGTTCCCGGTGGCCGAGAAGCGGGCGATGGGGTTTTCCAGCAGCGCCACCTGGCAATCGAGCATCGAGATATCGACCCGTTCGCCCAGCCCGGTGGCGGTGCGGCGCAGCAGCGCGGCCTGGATGCCGATGGTGGCATACAGGCCGGCGCCGATATCGCCAATCGACACCCCGACACGCGCCGGATTGCCGCCGGGCTCGCCCGTCACGCTCATCAGGCCGCCCATGGCCTGCACCACCATGTCGTAGGCGGGCCGGTTGCGGTAGGGGCCGGTCTGGCCAAAGCCGGAAATCGACGCGTACACCAGCCTCGGATAGCGGGCGCGCAGCATCTCCCATGTATAGCCAAGCTTGTCCATCACACCGGCGCGGAAGTTCTCCACCAGCACGTCGGCGCCTTCCAGCATCCGCTCCAGTACCGCGCGGTCCGACGCGTCCTTCAGATCGAGCGCGATGGACGACTTGTTGCGGTTCACCGACGCAAAGTAGGCCGACTCCCCATCGACAAACGGCCCCACCTGGCGCGAATCGTCGCCCCGGTCGGGATTCTCGATCTTGATGACGCGGGCGCCCAGGTCGGCCAGCATCATCGTGCAGTACGGGCCGGCCAGCACGCGCGTCAGGTCGACAACCGTGATGCCGTGCAGGGGGCCGTTTGGCGTAGTCATGCTTTTACTCCTTGAGGTTCGATGCGCGGGCGGGCATCAGTCGATCTTTGCGCCGCTCGACTGCTCCAGGTCGACGCCGATCTTGCCTTCGCGGGCCGCGAAGTCGCGGAAGTCGGCGACCGAAGCCGACACCGACACCTCGTCGCCCTGCGCCAGAAAGCGCTTGCGGAGTTCGGGGTCGGCCATGACCTTGGCCGTGGCCGCGAACAGCTTGTCGATGATCTCCGGCGGCGTTTTCGCGGGCGCGAAAAGCCCGTACCAGGCCGACAGGTCGTAGCCCTTGACCCCGCTTTCGGCGATGGTCGGCAATTGCGGATTGGCGTTGGAGCGCTGGGCCGAAGTCACGGCGATCGGCACCACCTTGTGGGTGTCGATCATCGGCTTGACCGAAGGCGCCGTGCCGAACGTCAGCTGCACGTCGCCGGCGGCCACGGCCTGGGCCGACGGCGCGCCGCCCTTGTATGGCACGTGCGTCATGCGCACGCCGGTGAGCTTGGTGAAGTAGACGCCTGCCAGGTGCGTGATCACGCCATTGCCCGAGGACGAGTAATTGATGGTGCCTGGATGCGCCTTGGCCTGGGCGATCAGGTCCTGCACGTTCTTGATGCCGCTGTCCTTGTTGACGGCCAGGATCAGCGGCGCGGCCGACAGCTTCGTGATCGGCGCGAAGTCGGACGGCTCGTAGCGGATGTTCTTGTAGAGCACCTTGTCACCACCCATCAGGCTGGCCGTGGCGATGTAGAGCGTGTAGCCGTCGGGCGCCGACTTGGCGACGTATTCGGCGGCAATCGTGGTGCCCGCGCCGGGCCGGTTGTCGACCACCACCGGTTGTCCAAGCTCGCGGCTCAGTGCATCGCCGTAGAGCCGCGCCGTGTTGTCCGCGCCGCCGCCGGCCGGAAAGCCGATCACGAGCCGGATCGGCTTGTTGGGGTAGGCCGCCTGCGCCGAGGCGGCAACGGGCAATGCCGCGAACAGCGTGCCGAAGATGGCGAGCGCGGCGCGATGGGTCAGGGTGATGGTCATGATGATGTCTCCTCCGTAGCTGTTTCGCCACTTGAGTGAATGGACGCGGCTGGGCCTGGCGTGGCTATCGGCCGCGGAACGCAGGGGTTCGTTTCTCCTTCCATGCCGCCGCACCCTCGCGCAGGTCTTCCGAGGTTTCGGAGCGGTGTATGTCGTGTTGCAGCGCGCCGCCATCAAGCCGGCCGCAGGCGATGTCGTTGAGGTGGCGTTTCATGCCGATCAGCGCGATCGGCGCCATGCCGGCCAGCTGGGTGCTCAGTGCCGCCACGCGCGCGGCCAGCGCATCGGCGGGCACCATTTCGGTCAGGAAACCGATGCGCAGCATTTCGTCGGCCTCGATGCGGTCGGCGGTCAGGAACAGCCGCTTGGCCGCGTTCAGGCCCAGCCGCGATACATAGCGCTCCATGCCGCCGCGATAGAAATGCAGCCCCAGCCGGGCAGCGGGCATGAACATGTCGCAACCCGGCACCCCGATCCGGAAATCGCACGCCAGGCACAGGTCGGTGGCGCCGCCATAGACGCCGCCCTGGATCGCGGCAATCGTGACGGGCCGTGCCGCCTCGATGGCATCGATCACGTCGCCGAAATTGGCAGCGCCTTCCTCGGGCTTGCCGCCCAGCGAGCCAATGTCGTAGCCGCTGCAGAAGTACTTGCCCTCGGCGGTGAAGCACAGCACCAGCACTTCGGACATGGCATTGACGGCGGCCACGTGGTCGCGCAGCGCGATCAGGTCGGCGGGGCTGAGCCGGTTGGCCACTTTGGGCCGGCGCAGCGTTATCGTGGCAACGCGTCCTTCGACGGCCAGGGAGGGTGAGGTATCATCCATCTCGTTATATCTCAAAGCCGAATTGATATATCAAAAAAGGCTACAGATATTTTTCTAAGGAAAATAGAGGGTATACCCGTGCAATCGCTACAAGATCGGATTCGCGAAAGCGTGATCGCCGCCATTCAGGCGGGAGAGCTGCGGCCCGGGGCGCAGATCGACGAGAAGATGCTGGCCGAACAGTTCGACAGTTCGCGCACGCCGGTGCGCGAGGCGCTGCTGATGCTGGCGGCCCAGGGGCTGGTGTCGATCGCGCCGCGTGCCGGCATGTTCGTCCACAAGCCGAGCGCTGCCGAGCTGGTGGCCATGTTCGAGACGCTGGCGGAGATGGAGGGGGTGGTGGCACGGCTTGCCACCCGGCGCATTTCGGCCGAAGGGCGCAAGGCACTGGCAGATTCGCACGAGGCCGCCGGCATTCCGGCGCGCGCACGCGATGCGGCGGCCTACGTCGAGGCCAATCGGGCCTTCCACGAGGTGTTGTACCAGGCGGCGGCCAACCCGTTCCTGTCGGAGCAGATCGTGCAGTTGCGGCGCCGCCTGGCGATCTACTGGCAGCGCAAGGATCTGATCAACGAGGCCCGCATAGCCACGTCGTATCGCGAGCACGGACACGTGGTGGAGGCCATTCTGAGCGGCCAGGCCGACGCCGCGGCCGAGGCCATGCGGACGCATATCTCTGCGGGCGGCAGGGCGCTGGCCGATCTGGTGCTATTGGCCGACGCGTCGGCGTAGCGGCCGAAGCGTGGCAGGTGGTGGAGGAACGGGGTTTGCGGGATGGCCCGGCCGTCCATGCATGAATCCGGAGACCATCGTGCCAGCCAGGCCAGGGCGGCCCGGCGGCGGCGATTAGCGTGGCGCCGGCACGGTTCCGGTATCGCGGGCCACGTTCAGGCGGCCCTGGTATGACACCTCGCCGGTCTGGCCGTCGGCGTCGAAGCTGCGCTCGACAAAATCGAAGCGGCCATCGTGCCGCACGCGCAGTATGGTGCTGGCGCGCGTGCCGTAGTTGGGCGATCGGATAAACGCCGACGACAGCAGCTTTTCCCATTCGGGTGCCACGCCGGTACTCGGCAGTTCCCAGTCCGGCGCCTGCTTTTCATCGGCCAGCAGTTGCAGGTACGGCTCGGGGTCCGATCCTAGCTGTCCGCGGTCGGCGGCCAGCACCTCGCACAGCGCGCCCACACGGCTGCGCACCTTGGGCCAGGGCGTATCGAGCAGCGCGTTGGACAGGCCATACAGGCCCGGCTTGAGCTTCTGCGGCTGGCGCGATTTGGACCGGTTGCTATACCACCAGAGATCGTGCAGATCGCTGGCGAGCAGGTTGAAGCCGTTGTACGCGCCGGGCGCGCGGGCCAGGTCGTGCAGGTATTCGTCGGGCGTCTGGTTGCCGCGCAGGAAATGCGATACCAGTTCGCCGCGCGAGCGCGCATCGGTACGTTTTTCGGAAGGCGCGCGGTAATTGGTCAGCGCCGCGAAACGGGCGCGCGAATCATCCGGCCATTCAGGCGATTCGGCGTTGGAGACGCCCATCCACGTGCCGGCATCGCCAATCACCTCCGCCAGGTCGCGACCGCCCAGCACTTCGTGGGCATCGTGCCACCAGTGCGCGGCCGCCGCCGGGCGGGCATAGAATTCGTCGCGGTTGCCAGCTACCACCAGGGCATAGTCCGGGTGCGATTGCCAGGCCACCAGTATCAGACACATGGGGGGCTTCCTCTTACTGCTTGCTACCGTCTTGCCATGCCGTTGTGAATGCGACCTGCACGGTCAGAGCACGTCCAGGTCGATGAACCGTTCGGCCATCCGCTCGCCGCTGATCCACTGCGCCAGCCCGCTCTGGCGCCACAGCCCGTCGAGCGTGGCATCGAACGCGGGCGGCACATCGGCGTAACACTCCATCCACGTCTGCAGGCCCGCGCGGGTCTCGGGCCTGCGCATCAGCGTACCACCAATCCCGGTCGCCTCGGCGACCGTTTCCATCCAGCGGTGCCAGTGCGGCAGCGCGTCCGCCGCGTGCGCATCGGGTACCTTGAAGTAGACGTAGAGATGATCGCTCATGGCAGAGTTCCCGTGGCGTTCAGCTGGCCGCTTCGGCCTCGTTCGGCAGCGGTACTTCGTACGGCAGCGCACGCGTGACCAGTGCCGGCCCGGTGGCGGCGCCCAGGTGCAGCGCGCCGGCGGCGGCGTCGATCTTCAGTTCGGCCAGGCCGTCCCAGCCGCCCAGCGGCGACGCCGCGGCATTGACGATCATGCCGCACGGCTGTTCCGGGTCCTCGGGGCGGAAAATCTCGGCGGCGGCGGCGGGCACCGCGCCTTCGCCCTGCACGCGCCACATGCGGCGCTTGAGCGTGCCGCGATACTGGCTGCGCGCCACCACTTCCTGGCCGGGATAGCAGCCCTTGCGGAAGTTCACGCCGCCCACCAGTTCGAAGTTGATCATCTGCGGCACGAACTGCTCTTGCGTGGGGGCCGTGATGCGCGGGATGCCCGCGCCAATGTCGAGCCAGTCCCAGAACGCCGGGGCGGCCGCCGCCAGCGTGGCGCCCAGCGTCTGTTGCAGTGCATCGGCGCGGTCGGCGGCGGCCACGATTTGCCAGCGCGCTTCACCTTCGGCGTCGGCCAGGCGGATCACGGTCACGCCATCGGCATGCGCCACGGCCAGCGGGCCTTGCGGCGCGGGCAGGCCAGCCTGGCGCAGCGCGGTTTCGGCACCGGCGCCGGCCACGCCCAGCACGCGGTGCGTGGCGGACAGGTCAGACAGCCTGGCCTTGGCGCGCAGCACGAACATGGTCAGGCGCTTCTGGATGGCCGGCTGGATGTCGGCCGACAGTTGCAGCACGATGCCTTCGGCATCGCGCCACGCCAGGAAGCTGGCCATCAGGCGACCCTTGGGCGAGCAGTAGCCGGCCAGCCGCGCCGCATCGGCGGTCAGGTCTTCCACGGCATTGGTCAGCTGGGTATGCAGGAAACTGGCGGCATCGTCGCCGGCCACGCGGATCAGGCCCAGGCCGGCGGGCGCGGTCACGATAGCGGCGGCGGGCAGGGCGGCGAAGCTGTCGGCGAGGGGCGGGAATTCAGTGGCGGACATGCGGACGGTCCTGGAAAACGTGTGGATGGATGAATTGGGGGCACAAGTGCAGAACACAACGTATGGCGGTGCAGGCGCGATCACGATACCGGCGCGGCACGCAATCGACACTGCAGGCCGCTGCGTAACGCTCGGTGACACATCGGGCACAAGGCTCCCGGTATTATATGGGCCTGTCGCCATTCCGGCCGGCCGCTCCAATGATCCCGACCCGCCGGCGGGGGCATGGCGGCCGGTCTTTATTCTTACTCCATGAAACGTCTGTTCCTGCGCCTGGTCGGGGTGTTGCTGGTCTTTGCCATGGCTGCCGCCGGCGGCTTTGCCTGGTGGGCCCGCCAGCCGCTGAGCCTGTCCGCATCCCCCGTCGAAGTCATCATCAAGCCGAATTCCGCCGTGGCGAGCGTTGGCCGCCAGATCCAGCGCGGCGGCGTGGGCATGGACCCGCGCCTGTTCCAGTTGCTGGCCCGCGTCACGGGCCACGCCGCCGAACTCAAGGCGGGCGGCTATCAGTTCGAAACCGGCGTGACGCCGCTCGATGTGATCGAAAAGCTCGCCAAGGGTGAGGTCACGCACTATGTGGTCACCGTGATCGAAGGCTGGGAATTCCGCAAGATGCGGGCGGCCGTGGACGCCAATCCGGCCCTGAAGCACGACACCCAGAACATGTCCGATGCCGAATTGATGAAGGCGATCGGCGCGGCCGAGGCGTCGCCGGAGGGTATGTTCTTTCCCGATACCTACCTGTTCGCGCGTGGCAGCAGCGACGTCGAACTCTACAAGCATGCCTACCGGGCCATGCAGAAGCGCCTGAACGACGCCTGGAACGCCCGCTCGCCCGACCTGCCATACAAGTCGCCGTACGAGGCGCTGGTCATGGCGTCGATCGTCGAGAAGGAAACCGGCCAGGCTGCCGAGCGGCCGCTGATTGCCGCCGTGTTCGTCAACCGGCTGCGCAAGAACATGATGCTGCAGACCGATCCGACCGTGATCTATGGCATCGGCCCGACCTTCGACGGCAACCTGCGCAAGAAGGATCTGCTGTCGGACACCCCTTACAATACGTACACCCGGACCGGCCTGCCGCCGACCCCGATCGCGTTGCCAGGACTGGCCTCGCTGGCCGCGGCCACCACGCCGGCGCCCTCCGATGCGCTGTACTTCGTGGCCCGTGGCGACGGCAGCAGCCATTTTTCCAGCTCACTCCCCGAACATAATCGCGCGGTCGACAAGTACCAGCGCGGAAAGCCCTGAATTCATGCGCGGCAGATTCATCACCTTTGAAGGCATCGACGGCGCCGGCAAGAGCACCCATATCGAATGGGTAGCCGGCCGCCTGCGCGAACGCGCCACCGTTGTCACGACCCGCGAGCCGGGCGGCACGCCGCTGGGCGAAGACCTGCGCGGCCTGCTGCTGCACCGGAAGATGGACCTCGAAACCGAGGCGCTGCTGATGTTCGCGGCTCGCCGCGAGCATATTGCCGACGTCATCGAGCCCGCGCTGGCGCGTGGCGACTGGGTGATTTCCGACCGTTTCACCGATGCCACCTTTGCCTACCAGGGCGGCGGGCGCGGCCTGCCGCGCGAGCGGCTGGAAGTGCTGGAGCAGTGGGTGCAGGGCGATCTGCAGCCGGACCTGACGCTGCTGTTCGACGTACCGCTGGAGACGGCGGCACAACGCCTGGCCAATGCGCGCGAGCCAGACAAGTTCGAGGCCGAATCGCGTGCCTTCTTCGAACGGACCCGTGCCGAGTACCTGCGCCGGGCCGCCGAGGCGCCGGGGCGCTTCCGCGTGATCGACGCCACGCGCTCGATCGAAGAAATTCGCGTCACGCTTGAGGAAATCATCTCAAGTCTTTGATTTATCGAATATATATGCGCGCGCTGATGTTGCCGGGCAAGGCTCGGACAATACATGAGACGATCGCGCTAACTGACTGATCTGCATGCTTTATCCCTGGCAACGAGAAGACTGGCAACGGCTGGCCGCGCTGCGCGACCGGCTGCCGCACGCGCTGCTGCTGCATGGGCAGCAAGGCATCGGCAAGCGCGACCTGGCGCTGCATTTCGCCCAGGGCCTGCTGTGCGAATCCCCGGTGGCCGATGGTCAGCCCTGCAACACCTGCGGCGCCTGCCACTGGTTCAGCCAGGGCAATCACCCCGATTTCACCGTGGTGCGGCCCGAAGCGCTGGAAGCTGGCGCGGGCGATGCCGATGGCGACGGCGAAGGTGGCAGCAGCAGTAGCAGTAGCAGCAAGAAGAAAGCGCCCAGCAAGATCATCCGCATGGAGCAGGTGCGCGGGCTGATCGAGGCGGTGGGCGTGGGTACCCATCGGGCGGGCCTGCGCGTGGTGGTGGTCTACCCGCTCGACGCATTGCAGACCGAGGGCGCCAACGCGCTGCTCAAGACGCTGGAAGAGCCGCCGCCGTCAACCGTGTTCCTGCTGGTCACAGACCGGATCGACCGCGTGCTGCCGACGATCCTGTCGCGCTGCCGCCAGTTCTCGGTCACGCGCCCGACCCAGGCCGCCGCGCTGGAATGGCTGCGCAGCCAGGGCGTGGCCGATGTCGAGGCGCAACTGGCGCTGTCGGGCGGCGCGCCGCTGACCGCGCTGCATGCCGCCGAAGCCGAAGAGCAGCCGCTGCAGCGCTTGCTGGTGGGCCAGCTGGGCGCCGGCGCCGCGTTCGATCCGCTGGCGGCGGCCGAGCAACTGCAGAAGCTGCCGGTCCCGGCCGTGCTGGGCGTGCTGCAGCGCTGGACCTACGACCTGCTGGCGCTGAGCCTGGGCACGGGCGCCGTGCGCTATTTTCCGAAGGAGCAGGCGGCGCTGGGACGCTGCGCCGGTGCCACCGACGCCCATCGGCTGCAGGGGTTTGCCGCCCGGCTGGTCAACCACCGGCGCAGCGAGAACCACCCATTGGCGGCGCGGCTGGTCATGGAATCGGTTTTTCTCGATTACCGGCAATTGTTCCGCTGAAAGCGACAAAACCGGCAGGGCGAAGCCAAAAACATAGGCATCGATGGGCACACGTGGTAAAAGTCGAGCCACGCATTTCCCATATTCCATAGCCCGCCCAAGCGGGCAAAGCACTGCAGGGGTCAAACATGAATGCACCAGTCACGATGCCGGCGCGTCCAGCGCCAGCCGCGCCAGTCAATCCGGCGGGGCCCGCCACAGGTGGCGCGCCGCAGCGGCCGAATGTGCTGTCGCTGTCGATCAAGGACCAGGCCGGGCTCTACGGCGCCTATATGCCGTTCCTGGCACGCGGCGGCATCTTCGTGCCGTCGAACCGCCCGTTCCGGCTGGGCGAGCAGGTCTTCCTGGTGCTTTCCTTGCTGGACCGGCCGCAGAAATACCAGGTGCAGGGCACTGTTGCCTGGATCACGCCGGCTGGCACGCCGATGAAGACCCCTGGTGTGGGCGTGCATCTGCCGGACGACGACAATGGCCGTGCGCTCAAGCGCGCGGTGGAAGAACTGCTGGGCAAGACCATCGAATCGGGGCGGCCCACGCAGACCTTGTAACCTCATGCGAGATGCGAAGCTTGCTTCGCAAGTGTCTGTTTTTATGAGTAATAGCGGTTTTGCGGTGCGTCTGGCGACGCGTGACGACCTGGCTGGCATCGTCGACATCTACAACAGTACCGTGCCGTCGCGCATGGTGACGGCCGATACGGAGCCGGTGTCCGTGGCTTCGCGCGAGGCGTGGTTTGCGGCGCACCTGCCCGAACGCCGCCCGCTCTGGGTATGCGAAGCCGCCGATGGCCGCATGGCCGGCTGGGTCAGCTTTTCGGATTTCTACGGCCGCCCGGCGTATGGCGCCACCGCCGAAGTCTCGATCTACCTGCACGAGGACTTCCGTGGCAAGGGCCTGGGCCGCTTCCTGCTGGAACAGGCCATCGCGCATGCACCCCGGGTGGGCGTCAACACGCTGCTGGGCTTTATCTTCGGCCACAACGCACCGAGCCTGGCCCTGTTCGAGCGCCACGGCTTCTCGCGCTGGGGCGACCTGCCGCGCGTGGCCGTACTGGATGGGGTCGAGCGCGACCTCGTCATCCTGGGCCGCCGCCTGGGCTGAGCGCGGAGTACGCACCATGTTTGTCGATTCCCACTGCCATATCGATTTTCCGGAACTGGCGCAGCGTCTGCCCCAGCTGCTGGAAAACATGAAGACCAACCAGGTCACGCATGCGCTGTGCATTTCCGTGACGCTGGAGGATTTTCCGCGCGTGCTGGCGCTGGCCGAGCAGCACCCCAACCTCTACGCGTCGGTGGGTGTGCATCCCGACTACGAGGAAGATGCCGAAGAGCCGACGCTGGAGCGGCTGGTGACGCTGTCCGCCCATCCGCGCGTGGTGGGCACCGGCGAGACCGGCCTGGACTACTACCGGCTCAATGGCCGCAGTGTCGATGACATGGAATGGCAGCGGGAACGTTTCCGCACCCATATCCGCGCCGCGCGCCAGACCGGCAAGCCGCTGATCATCCATACCCGGTCGTCGGCCGACGACACGATCCGCCTGATGCGAGAGGAAAATGCGCGCGAGGCCGGCGGTGTCATGCACTGCTTTACCGAGACCTGGGACATTGCGAAGCAGGCGCTTGACGAAGGTTTCTACATCTCGTTCTCGGGCATCGTCACGTTCAAGAGCGCGGCAGACCTGCAGGAAACCGCGAAGAAGGTGCCGCTGGACCGCATGCTGATCGAAACCGATTCGCCGTATCTGGCGCCGGTGCCGTATCGCGGCAAGACCAACGAGCCGGCCTGGGTTCGCCATGTGGGCGAATTCATCGCCAGGCTGCGCGACGTGCCCGTGGAGGCCGTGGCAGAGCAGACGACGGATAACTTCTTTCGTCTTTTCAAGCACATAGACAGGAATTCTCATGCTTGATATCAAGATTCGACGCCTGGCATCGGCAATGGCCCTGGTAGGCCTGACGGCGATGTCCGGCTGCGCGCTGGTGCAGGCTGCACCGGCCGATGACATGCGCAAGGCCGTGGAATTCGACGACGGCAATACCGTGCAGAAGCTGCTGGCCAAGGGCGTGGACCCCAACCTGGTGGATAACCGCGGCAATCCGATGCTGGTGGTGGCGCTGCGCGAAAAGTCGAAGAAGGCGGCCACGGCGCTGATCAAGGCCAAGAACATCGACTTCGACAAGACCAACCCGGCCGGCGAGAACGCGCTGATGATGGCGGCGCTCAATGGCGATCTCGACATGATCAAGCTGATGGTCGATGGCGAAGAGGCCGAGGTCAACAAGAAGGGCTGGGCGCCGCTGCACTACGCCGCGACGAACGGGCACAACGACGTGGTCAAGTACCTGGTCGACCATGCCGCCTATCTGGACGCCGAGAGCCCCAATGGCACCACGCCGCTGATGATGGCGGCGCGTGGCGGGCATATCGAGACGGTCAAGCTGTTGCTGGACGAAGGTGCGGACATGCGCCTGAAGAACCAGCAAGGCATGACGGTGGTCGACTTCGCCGAGCAGTACAACCAGAAGGAAATCGCCGACGGCCTGAAGTCCCGCTGGCAGAAACTTTACGGCAATGTGCCGGCTCCGGCACCCAAGCCGAAGCCCTATGTGGCGCCGAACAGCCAGCCGCAGCCCAAGGCCTACTAAGGTCTACCGAGGCCTAAAAGGTCTCTACCTGGGCCTGCAGAGGTCTTTGAAGTCTTGAGCCCTGCCGCCATCGCGTGCAGGGCCGCCCGAGCCGGTGTCCAGCCCCGGCTCCGCCTCAGGGAAATTCGCGCTCGGAGATTGTCACCGAGCGCGACGTGCCACCCGGCACCGCGTACAGCTTGAAGACATTGCGATTGGCACTGGTGCCCGCTGCCTCGCGGACTTCCGAGAGATCGAAGCGTTCCGAGCGGAAGATCTCGCCGGAATCCAGGCTCTGGTAGCGCAGGTCGTAGGCGCCGGGCGAAATATTCTCCATCGTGAACGACGAACCGCCGCGCACAAAGCTGGTGCGCACCGGCAGCGGCGCATTGCCGTCGACGGCCACCAGTTTCAGCAGCACGTCGGACGCGCTTCCCGAATTGTCCACCGTCAGCGTCGACAACCCATTCCCGTTCAGTACCGGATACCCCGGCAGGTAGCCCGAATGATCGGGCCATGGCATGCCGCGCGGCGTCATCGACGGCCGGGTATAGCCGCGCTCGCGGCTGGCGAGCTGCACGCCCGGCGACACAGTCCTGACCAATGCGGGCGCCTGCGCCTGCGCCGCGCTGGCGGGCACTGGGCGGGCATCGGTACCGCTGGCCGTCGCCTCTCCGGGGCCCGACCAGTCTCCAAGCATGATGACGATGATCGCGCCGATGGCGGCATAGAGTGCGATCGATCCATATTTCGGCAGCGGCACGGCGGGACCGTCGGCGCCGCGCTCGCGGGCGGCGCGGCGGGTGCGTTCCTGGCGCTCCTGCCGTTCCGGACGTGCCTTGCGTGAACGGAACGGCGGCGCGTCGGCAGGCTCCGGCTCGGCGGCTCGGGCCTGCTGCGCCGGGCGGGCGGCCGACTGGCGCGCGGCCTGCTGACGCTGCGCGGCCTGGCGTTGGGCCTGGGCCGCCGATGCGCGCTGGGCCTGCGCCTGCCGTAGCGTCCGCTCGGCCTCGCGCTTTTCTTCGGCAATGATCCACTGGTCGTGCTCGGCCCGGCGTTCCGGGTCGCTCAGCACCTCGTAGGCCGCGTTCAGCAGCCGCATGATGCGATTGGCTTCCTCGCTGTCCGCGTGCCGGTCGGGATGATATTTCTGGCTCAAGGATTTGTAGGCGGCCCGGATCACTTCGGTCGGGGCGTCACGTGAAACCTTGAGGTTGTCGTAGTGGGTGTGCATCAAGCAGAAAGACGCAATGGCGGTGGTCGACAACAGATAACGGCAATTCGCCGCGAATATCAAGCCTGAACGCGCAGGCCAGGCCTGGCGCCGACAAGTTTCACGCAACCGGGGGATGGGGTCTGCGGGGTGCCGAACAAAGCAGCCAGGCCGCCCGCCCGGCGGCGCGATGGTCGTGCGCATCGCGCCGTGGCCGCTGGTGTTGTTTTTTGGGGCAACATGGTCTGGATGGGTCTGACTTTTGGCATGCTGTCCGTCGGCGCGCAAATGCGGCCTTGCACCAACCGTCTGCCTGGCGAAGAGCAGGTGGCGTGGGATCGGGCAGATGCCGCGGAATCGGCGTCCGAACAGAAAACACTAAAGAAATCCGGCAGCCTGCCGATAATGGCGGCCAACGATAAGAATCAGAGCAAGGGGCCGGCCCGACCAGAGCCCCGCTTGAACGGGTACGCGAGGCATGGGCTTCGTGCGCCATTTGATAGGGGCGATTGCATGCTGAGAAGAATCAAGGCGGAACAGCTGCAGATTGGCATGTTCGTGGCAAGGCTGGGCGGGCCGTGGATCAACCATCCGTTCTGGCGATCGCGTTTTCTGGTCACCAGCGACGAGCAGGTGGAGCAGATCCAGTCCGCCAA
This sequence comes from Cupriavidus sp. D384, assembly GCF_001652915.1. Lineage (GTDB taxonomy): Bacteria > Pseudomonadota > Gammaproteobacteria > Burkholderiales > Burkholderiaceae > Cupriavidus. The sequence continues at coordinate 3,766 of NZ_BBQI01000090.1, read as the reverse complement.
CGTGCAGGACGTCTGGATCGACATCCTCAAGGGCCGGAACCTGCCGACACCGGCGGCGCCGGACATGATGGAGGCCGACGACGCCACCGACGATCCGGAAGCGAGCTTCGAGGACGAACTGGAGCGCGCGCGCGAGCTGATCAAGACCGGCCGCGCGCTGGTCGGCAACCTGTTCAACGACGTCCGCATGGGCCGCGCGCTGGAAACCAACGGCGCGCTGCTGCTGGTGGATTCGGCCTCGACATCGCTGTCGCGCCATTCCCAGGCGCTGCTGGCGATGGCCCGGCTCAAGGTCAAGGACGACTACACGTACCTGCATTCGTTCTCGGTCTGCGCGCTGATGATCGCCGTGGGCCGCAACCTCAAGCTGCCCGACGGCGAGGTGCGCGAACTCGGGCTGGCAGGGCTGGTACACGATATCGGCAAGCTGACGCTGCCCGAATCGCTGCTGATGAAGGGCGGCGACCTGTCGCCGTCCGAAGCGGAGCAGATGCGCCGCCATCCGTCGGCCGGCTACCGGATACTGAACGAGGCGCGGCTCTATACCAACATTCCGCTCGATGTCTGCGTCCACCATCATGAACGGGTGGACGGGCGCGGCTATCCGTTCGGGTTGCTGGAGCACGAGATCAGCGTCCACGCCAAGATCGCGGCCATCTGCGACACCTACGATTCGCTGACCTCGCCGCGCCCGAACCACCTGGCGTGGTCGCCGGCGCGTGCCATGGAATACATCGCGGTACGCGTCGATACGCTGTTCGACCGCCGCGTGTTCAAGGCGTTTACGCGCACCATCGGCATCTACCCGCTGGGCACCGTGTTGCGGCTGCGCTCGGGCCGGCTGGCGGTGGTCTGCGGCCAGAACGAAGGCGAGCCGCTGCGGCCGCGCGTGATGGTGTTCTACTCGGTGACCGACGCCAAGCCGTTGCCGCCCGAGGTGCTGGACCTGACCCAGGCCGACGATACGGTGATTGCGTTCGAGGACGCTCGCCAATGGGGCTTCAGCGACGACCAGCTGATGGCGATGTACGCGCCGCACGCAAGGTAGGTCGCGCAGGGCAGGGCGCGGCAACGCACGGTGGGTGCTTCAGTCCTGGAGCACCCACGGCGACTGCCGCAGCGCGTCGGTTACGAAGTCGTTGAAGGCGCGCACACGTGCGCTATGGCGCAGATCCGGATGGGTCAGCAGCCAGAGCGGGGTGTCGAGCGCGGGCTCCGGCTCGGCCAGGCGCACCAGCGATGCATCGGCGTCGCCCAGCATACATAGCAGCATGCCCGCGCCCATGCCGAGCCGCACGGCCTGCGCCATGGCGACCAGGCTGTCGGCACGCACCGCGCAGCGGTCGGCGGCCACGTTGGCAAGCGCCCAGCGCGCCTGCGCCAGGTGCGCGAGGCTGTCGTCCGGCAACACCCACCAATGGCCGGCCCAGTGCGCCTGGGCGGGCGCTTCCATCCGCTGCAGATAGTCGCGCGACGCATAGGGCGCGGTCTGCAGCCGTCCTGCGTGCCGGCCCAGCAGGTGCTCGGGCGGTGCCGCAGCCGGGCGCACGGCCACGTCGGCCTCGCGGCGGGTCAGGTTCAGGAAGGTGTTGTGGATCACCACCTGCAACTCGATGCCGGGATGCCGGACCCGGAAATCGGCCAGAACCGGCATCAGCAGGCCGTAGGCGAGGGTATCGGTGGTGGTCACGCGCAGCGGCCCGCTCAGTTCGGTGTCGCGCCCGGCCAGCACGCGTTGCGCGGCATCGATCTGTTCGCCCACGCCATCGAGTTGCCCGGCCAGCGTTTCACCGGCCGGGGTTATCACATAGCCGCCCAGATCGCGCGAAAACAGCCGCGTGCCAAGGTCTTCCTCAAGCTTGTTCAGCCGCCGCAACACGGTGGAATGATTGACCCGCAGCGCCCGCGCCGCCGCCGCCAAAGACCCGCGCCGGCTTACGGCCAGGAAAACGCGCAGGTCGTCCCAATCTGCCTCCTGCATTTTTGCATTGCCTTTCCGCGATTTGTGCGAATGGTTATGCCAATCTGCAGAGCCTACAGTGTGGCTCCAGGAAGGGCAACCGGGGTTGCCCGATGCGAGGAGAGCAACATGGCGTGGACGCTGCTGGTCGTGGCGGGACTGATCGAGATCGTAATGGCGCTGGCCCTGAAGCACACCGACGGCTGGACGCGTCCGGGGCCGACGCTGCTGGGCATTGGCGCGGCGCTGGCCAGCATCTACCTGCTCAGCGCGGCGCTGCGGCATCTGCCCGTGGGCACCGCCTATGCGGTGTGGACCGGCATCGGGGCCATCGGCGTGACGCTGATCGGCATCGTGTTCCTGGGCGAAAGCGCGTCGCCGGCGCGGCTGTTGCTGATGGCGCTGATCTTCGTCGGCATTGGCGGGCTGAAGCTGCTGCCGGCGTAAGACAAATCCGAATTTGCAGGGTCAGGCATACAAAGTGTGGCGCCGGGACGCATGGCTAGTAGACTTGTCGGCTGTTCCGAACCGAATCTCCTTGCATTGCCTTGATGACATTTGACGCCCTGCTGGATCTGTTCCAGCAACGCATTCCCGCCCATCCGTGGGCGCAGATCTCGCTATATGTGCTGGCGCTGGCGCTGATTGCCGCCGTCGCGCAATGGCTGGTGGCCCGTGTGGTGGGCCGTGTGGTCTATCGTGTGCTGAGCCTGTCGGGCAACCGCGAATGGGCGGCCGCGCTGATGCGCCATCGCACTTACCGGCGGCTTGGCTACGCGGTGTTCCTGGCCGTGATCACGGTCGGCATCAGCCAGGTGCCGGACCTTGGCAAGTTCTCGATCCTGATCGAGCGGCTGGCGCATGCCGGCACGTGGGTCAGCGTTTTCCTGATGCTGTCAGGCGTGCTCGGTGCCTGGCAGACCGTCTTCGCCAACAGCCGCCGCGCGCAGACGCGGTCGATCAAGGGCTATGTGCAGATTGCCCAGCTGGCGCTGTGGCTGGTGTGCGGCGTGCTGGTGCTGTCGATCCTGATCGACCGCTCGCCGCTCTGGATGCTGTCCGGTATCGGTGCGCTGTCGGCGGTGCTGCTGCTGGTGTTCAAGGACACGCTGCTGTCGCTGGTGGCCAGCACGCAACTCACATCGAATGACATGCTGCGCATCGGCGACTGGATCGAGATGCCGCAGTCCAACGCCGACGGCTTCGTGATGGATATCGCGCTGCACACGGTCAAGGTCAAGAACTGGGACAACACCGTGACCACGGTGCCGACCTACAAGCTGTTCTCCGAGAGCTACCGCAACTACCGGCACATGTTCGAGTCCGGCGCGCGCCGCATCAAGCGCACGCTGCGCATCGACGCCACGTCGGTACGGTTCCTGGACGATACCGAAGTGAAGGCGCTGATGCGCTTCCGGCTGCTGCACGACTATCTGGAGGTCAAGCAGCAGGAAGTGGAGCAGACCAACCGCGCGTTGCAGGGGCAGGACACCGATCCCGTGAACCGCCGGCGCCTGACCAATCTGGGCACGTTCCGCGCCTATGGCATCGCGTTCCTCCGGGCGCACCCCGATATCCACCGCGACCTGTTGCTGAACCTGCGCATGATGGAGCCAGACTCGCAGGGCATTCCGATCGAGGTCTACTGTTTCAGCACGCGCACGGGCTGGATGGACTACGAGCGCATCCAGGGCGACATCTTCGACCACCTGTTTGCGATCCTGCCGGAACTGGGCCTGCGCCTGTACCAGGCGCCTTCGGGGGCGGATTTGAGCGGGCTGCGCGATTCGCCACGCGGCGCGCATG
>NZ_BBQI01000089.1 GCF_001652915.1 Cupriavidus sp. D384 | reverse complement strand
GGGGGGGAGCCGATGGCCGCGCAGACCGATCGGGCGGATCGGGTGATGTGAGGCGGGGGAGAGGGCGAGCGCCTCAAGACGCGACGGCCTCGATTTGAACCGCCGTGCCCGCTCCCCCAGCCCCTCTCCCGCAGGCGGGAGAGGGGAGCAAACCGGGGGGCTGTTTTGCCTGTGGTTGTCTCCCCTCTCCCATTTATGGGAGAGGGGCGGGGGAGAGGGCGAGCGTCTCAAGACGCGATGGCCTCGATTTGAACCGCCGTGCCCGCTCCCCCAGCCCCTCTCCCGCAGGCGGGAGAGGGGAGCAAACCGTGGGGGGCTGTTTTGCCTGTGGTTGTCTCCCCTCTCCCATTTATGGGAGAGGGGCGGGGGAGAGGGCGAGCGCCTCAAGACGCGATGGCCTCGATTTGAACCGCCGTGCCCTCTCCCCCAGTCGCTCTCCCGCAGGCGGGAGAGGGGAGCAGACCGTGGGGGGGCTGTTTTGCCTGTGGTTGTCTCCCG
>NZ_BBQI01000088.1 GCF_001652915.1 Cupriavidus sp. D384 | reverse complement strand
CCCTTTTTGGGGGGGGGGGGGGGGGGGGGGGGGGGAGCGCCTCAAGACGCGACGGCCTCGATTTGAACCGCCGTGCCCTCTCCCCCAGCCCCTCTCCCGCAGGCGGGATGTGGTTGTCTCCCCTGTCCCGTGCGGGAGAGGGGAAAAATACATCAGGCCTTGCGCGGCTTGACCTTGCTGGCGGATTCCTTGGCGCGATTGCGGGCGGTATCGACGTCGGCGGCATAGGCCAGCGCCACACCCATGCGGCGCTTGGTGAACGACTCGGGCTTGCCGAACAGGCGCAGTTCGGTCTGCGGGACGCGCAGGGCTTCGTCCACGCCATCGAATACGATGCCTTCGGCGTCGACGCCGCCGTAGATCACGGCGCTGGCGCCGGGGGCGCGCAGGCTGGTGTCGACCGGCAGGCCCAGGATGGCGCGGGCGTGCAGTTCGAATTCGTTCTGCCACTGCGAGATCATCGTCACCATGCCGGTGTCGTGCGGACGCGGGCTGACTTCGCTGAACCAGACCTGCTCGCCCTTGACGAACAGTTCCACGCCGAACAGGCCCTGGCCGCCCAGGTCGGTCGTCACGGCGCGCGCGATGTGCTGGGCCGTTTCCAGCGCCTTCGGGTGCATCGGGTGCGGCTGCCAGCTTTCCACATAGTCACCCGCCACCTGCACGTGGCCGATCGGCTCGCAGAATTGCGTTTCCACCTGGCCATTGGCGCCCACTGCGCGCACCGTCAGCAGCGTGATCTCGTAGTCGAAATCGATAAAGCCTTCCACGATCACGCGACCGTGGCTGACACGGCCACCGGCCATGGCGTAGTCCCACGCCGCCTTGACGCCTTCGGGGCCGTCGATCTTGCTCTGGCCCTTGCCCGAGCTGCTCATGACCGGCTTGACCACGCACGGATAGCCAATGCCGCCATCGATGGCGGCCTGCAGCGCTTCGAGCGAATCGCAGAACTTGTACGGGCTGGTGGGCAGGCCGAGCGTTTCGGCGGCCAGGCGGCGGATGCCCTCGCGGTCCATCGTCAGGCGTGCGGCGCGGGCGGTGGGGATCACGCGGACCACGCCGGCCGCTTCCAGGGCTTCGAGCATCGGCGTGGCGATGGCTTCGATCTCGGGCACCACCAGGTCGGGACGCTCGGCCTCGATCAGCGCCTTGAGCTGCTCGCCGTCGCTCATCGTGATCGTGCGCGCGTGGTGGGCCACCTGCTGGCCCGGCGCGTTCTCGTAGCGGTCCACGGCGATGGTTTCCACGCCCAGGCGCTGCAGCGCGATCAGCACTTCCTTGCCAAGCTCGCCGGAGCCCAGCAGCATGACTTTGGTGGCGGACGGGGAGAGGGGCGTTCCAAGGGTGCTCATGGCGGGGGCTCGGCGGGAAGGAAAAACCGCGATTGTATACGGGCAGCAGGCTCACGGGCCAGCGGCGCGCCAAAAACAGAAAGGCCCCGCCGGGGCGGAGCCTTTGCGGCCATCCGGGGCAGCCCCGGAGCATGGCGATGGCGTCAGATCAGTACGCGATCTTCGCGCTCAGGCTGATGGAGCGCGGGTCGGCCGGCTGGGCGTAGTTCTCGTACTGGAAGGCCCAGTAGCGCTTGTTGGTCAGGTTGGACAGCGCCGCGCGCAGCGTCAGTTCCTTGCCCGCCACACGCGTGTTGTACGTGGCACCGAGATTGAACACCGTGTAGCCGCCCAGGTTCAGGTTGTTGGCGGCGTCGGCCTTCATCGGGCCGGTGTACTTGCCGTCCACGCCAACCTTCAGGCCCGGCACGAACGGGATGCGGTAGGCCACGCGGCCGGTCAGCATGAAGTTAGGGGCGCCCGCCACACGGTTGCCGATATTGGCATCGCCCTCGGTGTACTCGGTGTGCAGGAACATCGCGCTGCCGCCCACTTCCCACTGCGAGCCGATCCGCGACGAGCCGGCCAGTTCCAGGCCCTGGTAGACCGACTGGCCGTCCTGGACGAAGGTAGGCAGCGTGCCCGGGCCGTTGTCGCGCGCGAATTCGCTGCGGCGCTCGATGCGGAACAGCGCGGCGGTACCGGTCCAGATGCCCTGGTCGGTTTTGGCCCCCACTTCGTACTGGCGGCTCTTGGCCGGTGTCAGGCCCTGGCCGGCGTTCGAGTAGTTGGTTGCCACCACGCCGCCACCGTCAAACGATTCCACGTAGCTGGCGTACAGCGTCGTGCTCGGCATCGGCTTGAACATGATCGCCGCCGTGGGCGTCAGCAGGCCGTTCTTGGTGAAGCTGGTGTTACCCGAGCCCGTGCCGGTATAGCTGTTCTGCTCGTAGTTGGTCACGCGCAGGCCTGCCAGCACCGACCATTTGTCGGTCAGGTGCATCGTGTCGCTGACGAACGCGGCCTTCTGGGCCGTATCGCCGGCGCGGTATTTCTGGAACGCCGTGTCGCTGTAGTGCACGCCCGTGTACGGAGCGTAGAGGTTGCCGGACGCGAACGAGGAGTCGTTGAAAAAGTTGCTGGAATAGCGGTCGATCTGCTTTTGCCAGCTCAGGCCGGCCACCAGTTCGTGGCGGAACTGGCCGGTGCGGAACTTGCCCTCGACCATCGTCGTCCAGTTGCTGAATTGCTGGTTCTCGGCGCCGTCGTAGCGCGAGCTGGTGTAGTTGCCGGCGGCATCCGACAGGAAGAACGTGCTTTCGTTACGGCTGCGGGCCTGCTTGCTGAAGCTGTAGGTCGTGCTGACCGTCCAGTCCTGGTTCAGGTTGTAGCGCAGGCCGGTCTGGTAGACCTGCAGATTCGAGTAGAAGTGCGTGTCCGGGCCGCCGTAGAGACCGCCACGGCCGCTGATCACGCCCGGCAGCTGGTTGCCGCTCAGGCTGCCCAGGTAGAACGACGGCGTGGCGCCCCAGGTATTGCGGTCCTGATAGATGCTGTCGAACGTCCAGGTCAGGTCGCGCGTGATGCGGGCGTCCAGGCCCAGCGACACCGAATTGCGGTTGATGCCCACGGCATTGGCCGGCTTGCCTTCCTCGTGCGTCACGTTCAGGCGATACCCGAACATGTTGTCGGCGCCCGCGCGGCCGCCCACGTCGACGTGCTCGGTCCATACGTGCGACGACCGATAGCCCAGTTCCACGCTGGCCGTGAACTGGTCGGTCGGTTTCTTCGTCACGTAGTTGACGGTGCCGCCCGGGTTGCCAAACCCGTACATGAAGCCGGACGCGCCCTTGAGCAGTTCGACCTGGTCCAGCTGCTCGTACGGCAGCGTGATGCCGTAGGCGATAAACGGCATGCCGTTGATCTTGTACGCATTGCGCCAGTCGAGTTGCAGCCCGCGCACGGTGGTGTACGACGCCCACGCGTTGTTGCCGTTGCTGTTGTCCGAGACCGAGGCATCGTTGAAGAACACGTCGCCAACCTTGGTTACCTGGCGGTCGGCCAGGTCTTCACCGCTGACCACCGTGGTCGAAAACGGCGTGTCGAGCTGCGACCGGCTGCCCAGCGCGCCGCCGGAGGCCTTTTTCTGGAGCTGCGGGCCTACTTCGATGTCCTGCGCGGCGCTCACGGTCACCGTCGGCAGGGCCTGGTCGGCCGGCGCGGTCTGGGCGAAGGCGGTTCCGCATAGCGGAAAGCCGGCCAGGACGGCCACACGGGCGAAGGCGGCGAGAGGGCGGATGCGCGAGGGGGCGTGCTGCCGGCGGGATGCCGGCGACGGGCAGGACGTCATGATGCGGTTTGGCTCGTAAATGAAAACGTAAACCGTAATGCGAACAACTCGCATTACGGTGTCAAAGGGCGAATCATGCCCAGTGAGCACTTGAGCCGTCAAGAAAAAGCCATGGACCAGGCACGGCCTTTGCCATATTTCCAACAGGTGGCGGATTGGATGCAATCTGGACAAGACACGGCATCCGTCCCGATGCTGGGGGCGCGCTGGCGCGCGCTGGCGCTGACCACCCGATGCTCAGCGCAGTCCGAGCAGGTCTTCCAGCGTGCGGGCCAGCGCCACCACGCGCGGCCCCACGCGCTTCTGCACGGTGTCGAACGTGCCCGGGCGCGCTGGCACGCCGCAGTTGACGATGAACCATTGGGAGTCCACCGGTCTGCATAGCGGAACGGCGAAGCCGAACACGTCATGCCGCCATTCGGCCCGGTTCGAGCAGTAGCCGACACTTTCCAGGTCATGCCGCGCCTGGGACAGGGCCGCTTCGGCGCGGCGCCAGGCGTCGGGCGACGCCAGCCGCAGGCGGTTCAGCACCGGATCGCGCAATTCGGCTGGCACGCGCCACAGCCACGCCTTGCCGATGGCGGTGGTCAGCATCGGCAGCGCCGCGCCGATATCGGGCGGCACCACCAGGTTGTCGGTCGAGCGCGCGGTTTCCACGTAGATCATCTGGGTGCGGTCGCGGATGCCCAGCGACACGGCGCCGCCTATCTCGTCGGCCAGTGCCTTCATCAGCGGCCGCGCCACCTGGCGAATCTGCATGCTGGCGAGCAGCGGATAACCCGGCGCCAGCACCGGTGCGCCCAGGCGGTACTTGCCCAGTGCGGTTTCATGGCGCAGATAGCCCAGCACGGCCAGCGTATGCGTGAGCCGTGCCACCGTGGATTTCGACAGCCCGGTGCGCTGCACGAAATCGCGATTGCCCAGCAACGCCTCGCCGGGGCGGTAGGCCAGCAGGATGTCGATGCCGTTTGCCAGTGTCCGGGCGAACTGGCGGTCGGACGGATCGTTGTCTGGGGCGGGTGGCGGCGGCGTCCCGGTGTCATCGTGGATGTCTTGTGTCATGCCAGCAGCGCCTCGACTTCGGCCACCAGTTCCAGCAGGCGCGGCCCCATCTCGCTTTCGAGCTTGCCCGTCTTCATGCGCGCGGCGGGCACGCCGCAGTTGAACACCAGCGTTTCGCCGTCGATGGGCCGTTGCATCGGCACGGCCACCGCATGGACATCGGGCAGCCAGTCGCCCGCCGAACGCGCAAAACCGAGCGTGGTCAGGTCTTTGATGGCGGCCGGGATGGCGTCGGCGTGACGCTGCCATTCGTCGGGCTCCGTTTCGCGCAGGCCGGCCAGCACGGCGGCGCGCAGGTCGGCAGGCGCCTGGGCCAGCCAGGCACGGCCGATGGCCGACGCCAGCATTGGCAGCGACGCGCCGATATCGGGCCGGAAGGCAATGGCGTCGTGGCCCCGGCTGGTTTCCACGTAGACCATGCGCAGGCGGTCGCGCAGGCCCAGCGACACCGAACCGCCCATGCGGTCGGCCAGCGCCTTCATCAGCGGCCGTGCCACCTGGCGCACGCGCAGGCTCGCCAGCAGCGGATAGCCGAGCGCCAGGGCCGTCGACCCCAGCCGGTAGCGGCGCAGCCGCGCGTCATAGAGCAGCAGGCCGCGCACGGCCAGCGTGTAGGTCAGCCGGCTGATGGTGGCCTTGGACAGCCCCGTGCGCTCGGCCAGTTCCTTGTTGCTGAGTACCGCTTCGCCCACCCGGAAACACTGCAGCAGCGCCAGGCCATGCGCCAGCGTGGTGGCGAATGCCGGGTCGGGGTGGTGACGGGGAGATTTGGGCGCGGTCATTGGTTGTCATCCTACCGAAGCCAGTATGGCGCCGGGCGGGCGGGTGTTCAAGATAGCGAAACAACTGTGCCGGCATATCGAAGCCGCGCGTACGCTTGCTTCATCACAAAACACAAGACCGATGGAGCGAGACGATGATTCGTGACCCCGACGTATTCCAGCCGTTCCTGCATTCGCTGCGCCGCTTTGTGCGCGAGCGGCTGGTGCCGCGCGAAGCCGAGGTGGCCGCGCAGGACCGCGTGCCCGAGGATCTGGTCAACGCCATGGCCGCGCAGGGCATGTTCGGCTATTCGATCCCCGAGGAATACGGCGGCGCGGGCATGACCACCGAGGAACTGGTGCTGGCCGCGATGGAACTGTCGCAGTGCTCGGTGGCGTTCCGCGCCCGCGTGGGCACCAACACCGGCATCGGCTCCGAGGCCCTGGTGGCCGATGGCACGCCCGAGCAGAAGGCCCGTTACCTGCCACGGCTTGCCAGCGGCGAGCTGACCGGCTCGTTTGCGCTGACCGAGCCCGATGCAGGCTCGGACGCCACGGCGCTGAAGACCACGGCCGTACGCGACGGCGATGACTACATCCTGAACGGCACCAAGTGCTTCATCACCAATGCGCCCATTGCCGGCGTGTTCACGGTCATGGCGCGCACCGACCCGGAGAAGTCCGGCGCGGGCGGCATCTCGGCGTTTATCGTGCCGCGCGGCACGCCGGGGCTGGGCACGGGGCAGCCGTACCAGAAGATGGGCCAGGCCGGATCGCCGGTGTCCGAAGTCTATTTCAACGATTGCCGCGTGCCGGCCGCCAACCTGATCGGCGGCGAGGAAGGCCAGGGCTTCAAGACCGCGATGAAGGTGCTGAACAAGCAGCGCATCCATCTGGCGGCACTGTGTACCGGGCCGGCCATTCGCATGCTCGACGACGCGGTGCGGTTTGTCACCGAGCGCAAGCAGTTCGGGCAGTTGCTGGCCGACTTCCAGCTGGTGCAGGCCATGATTGCCGACTGCCAGACCGAGATCCACGCAGCCCGCGCGCTGATCCTGGAAACCGCGCGCAAGCGCGACGACGGGCAGGACGTGACGATGGAGGCGTCGATCTGCAAGTACTTCGCGTCCGAAATGTGCGGCCGCGTGGCCGACCGCTGCGTGCAGCTGTTCGGTGGCTACGGTTATATCGCCGACTACGGCATCGAACGCTTCTACCGCGACGTGCGCCTGTTCCGGCTGTACGAAGGCACCAGCCAGATTCACCAGCTCAATATTGCCAGGCGCACCTTCGCGCAGGCCGGCAGCCGCTGAGCGGCGCACCACGGGACGGCCGCCACAGAGCGGCTACCAAGATATCGACGGAGACAACATGTTCAAGCCCATCCTGATAGCCGCCGGACTGGCCTGCGGCATGGCCCTGATGCCGATGATGCCCGCCCACGCGGCCGACGCCGAGGCCCGGTATCCCAGCAAGGTGATCCGGCTGGTGGTGCCGTTTGCGCCGGGCGGGTCCACCGATATCGTGGCGCGGCTGATTTCCGAGCCGCTGCGCGAGGAACTGGGCCAGACTGTGATCGTCGATAACCGGCCCGGCGCGGGTGGCAATATCGGCGGCGACATCGTTGCCAAGGCCGCGCCGGACGGCTATACGCTGCTGATGGCCGCGGCCGGGCAGATCGCCATCAACCCGAGCCTGTACGCGAAGATGAGCTACGAGCCTGCGCGCGACCTGGCGGCCGTGACGCTGATCGCCCGGGACCACAACATGATGGCGGTGAATGCGTCGCTGCCGGTCAGGAACGTCAAGGAGTTCGTGGCCTACGCCCGCGCGCATCCGAACCAGATCACATTCGGCTCGCCCGGCAACGGCAGCCCGGCGCAGCTGGCCGGCGAACTGCTGAACCAGACCGCCGGCCTGAAGATGCAGCACGTGCCCTACAAGGGCAGCGGCCCGGCCGTGGCCGACCTGATCGCCGGCCATATCACGCTGATGATCGACAACATGCCGGCGATCTGGCCTCACGTGCAGTCGGGCAAGCTGCGGGCGCTGGCGGTAACCAGCGAGAAGCGCGCATCGGGTGCGCCTGACGTGCCCACGGCCGAGGAAGCCGGGCTCAAGGGCTATGTGGTGCCCGCATGGAAGGGGCTGATGGCGCCGGCCCATACGCCGCGCCCGATCGTCGACCGCCTGAACCAGGCCATGGTCAAGGTGCTGGCGCGGCCCGAGATCCGCAAGCGATTGATGGAGCAGGGCGCCGAGCCGGTGGGCAATTCACCTGAGCAGTTCGCGCAGCAGATCAAGTCCGATACCGCCTGGTGGGCCGCGCTGGTGAAATCCACCGGCACCACGCTGGACTGACGAAAACGCATGCCTTCCGGCAAGGAAGACCCTGGTTGCTGGCCGGCCGACGATCAGGCGTCGATGACCCGCCGCGCGAACCGTTCCAGGTAGTCCATCAGCAGGTCGGCGCCGCGCGCGGCGTCGGCCTCGTTGCCGCTGGCGATGGCGCTGGCCATGGCGTGGTGCGCCTGCGCGCCTTCGGCAATCTCGCCTTCGTGCTGGTAGGCGTACCAGAAGCGGCGGCACTGCACGATCAGCGGGATCACGGCCTTCACGGCCGACCGGTTGCGGCAGGCGGCGTGGTTGACGTGGTCCAGCGCCTGGTCGGCGGCCATGTATTCGTCCAGGTTGCCGCGCTGGGCGGCCTTCACCATCTTCTGTGCGCTCGCCAGCAGCGCCTTGCGCTGGACATCGGTGGCGCGCCGCGCGGCGCTGGCGGCAATCAGCCGCTCCAGCACGCGCCGCGTGGCAATCACGTCCAGGTGGTCCATCACATCGATGGTCGATACCATCAGGCCGCGCCGTGGCTGCTGCACGATCAGGCCCATCGACACCATGCGCATCAGCGCCTCTCGCACCGGCGTGCGGCCCAGCTCGGTCATTTCGGCCAGCTCGGCCTCCACCACGGGGCTGCCGGGCGCGATCTCCAGCTTCGAGATCATGGTCTCGATCCGGTCATAGGCGATATCGGCGGCGCGCCGCTTGCCGGTTTCCGGCGCGTGCGCGGCAGTACCCTGGGAACTGGAAGCGTTAGGCATCTCGTAGAAGTAAGCGGGGCCCGCCAGCCGGCAGGGCTGGCGGTGGCCGACATTATGCCGCAGGCGGGCAGGGCCTCAGAGCGTGGCGCCGATCTTGCGCAGTTCCGGGATGGCCGGGGCCTTGGCCACCCAGAGTTCGTCGAACTTTTTGATAACCGGCTGCGGATCGTAGCTGGATGCGCTCTTGAATGCCACCGACGACTGCTTGAGCTTGTCGACCAGGCCGGCTTCGGTGGTCACGATATCGTTGATCTGCGCCGTCAGCGCCTGGCTGACCAGTTGCCGCACCAGGTCGCGGTCCTTGGGGTCGAGCCCGGCCCAGATCCGGCCCGACACCAGCGGCGCGAACGGCATGAACAGCGCGTTCATCGGCAGCAGCGCCTTCGAGATCTTGTCGTAGCGCTGGTTCCAGGACAGTTCGATATCGGCTTCCAGCCCGTCCACCTGCCCGTTGGTCATGGCGTCGAATACGGCCGGGGTGGGGATGGGCGTGGGTGCGGCGCCCAGCATCGAATAGAAATCACGGTAGACCGGCGTGGGGTTGATCCGCAGCTTCATGCCCTTGAGGTCGTCGGGCGAGCCGATGTCCTTGGTGGCAAACACCACGCGCATGCCCGTGATACCCCAGCCAAGGCCGATGGTGCCGGTTTCGCGCGGCAGGGCATCGAGCAGCTTCAGCGCGGCGGGCGTGCGCACGAGCTTTGCCACGCTTGCCGTGGAGCGCACCAGGTAGGGAGCGTTGATGGCGGCCACGCTGGACACGCGCGACCCCAGTTCGGCGGCCTGGATCCAGCCCATGTCGAGCGCGCCCGACTGCAGTTGCTGCATCATCGCCGACTCGTTGCCAAGCTGGCCCGAGTGGAACACCGTGACGCTGAGCCTGCCGTCGGTTTCCTTCTTCAACGATTCGCCGAATGCCACGGCCGCGCGGTTCCACGAGTGGCCGGCCGGGGTAATCAGGCCCAGGCGGAATTCCTTGGTGGTAGCGGCACGCGTGGTGGACGTGATCACCAGCGGCGCGGCGGCGGTTGCCAGCGCGGTGGTCTTCAGAAAGCGGCGGCGGGTGAAGTGGGACATGGCAGGCTCCTGTACGTTCGGTGATATCGAGGGGGTGTCGAGGGAATGTCGAGGGGAAGGGAAACCGGTTACTTCAGCAGCCCGATGGACAGGCTGGGGAACAGCGACAGCAGTACCAGCCCAACGCAGCTGATCAGGAAGAAGGGCAGGGTGATCATGAACATCTTGCCGGGCTTGGCCCCGGTGACGGCCGACGCCACGAAGAAGCTCAGCCCCACCGGCGGCGACATCAGCCCCAGCACCAGGTTGATCACGATGACCACGCCAAAGTGGCGCGGATCGATGTGATAGACCTCGGTGGCTACGGGCAGCAGGATCGGCACGGTCATGATCAGGCCCGGAATGCCGTCGATCACGGTGCCGATGATCAGCAGGATCACGTTGGCGAGCAGCAGGAATGCCACCGGGCTGTGTGCCACGGTCTGGATCCAGGTAGCCACCATCTGCGGGATCTTCCCGTAGATCAGCAGCCACGAGAACACGGCCGCCGCCGCCACCAGGAACAGCACGATCGCCGAATAGATTGCGGAGCGCAGCAGGATGGCCGGCATCGTACGCATGTCGAATTCCTTCGTCACGTAGCGCCCCACCAGCGCCGCGGCCAGCGCGCCCACGGCGGCCGCCTCGGTCGGATTTGCCAGGCCGGCCAGGATCGAGCCCACGATCACGATCGGGATCAGCAGTGTCGGACTGGCCTGCAGCACGGTCGTCGCGCGCTCGCGCAGCGTCTGGCGGGCGCTGCGCGGGTAGTTGTAGAACATCCCCATGATGGCGATGATCACGAAGAACAGCACGGTCAGCAGCACGCCGGGCAGGATGCCTGCGATCAGCATGTCGCCCACGGCCACCTGGGCCAGCACGCTGTAGACCACGAACATCACCGAGGGCGGGATGATGGGGCCGAGCATGCCACCGTAGACGGTCAGGCCCGCCGCGAAGGTCTTGTCGTAGCCCTGCTTTTCCATCTCGGGCACCATGACCTGCGCCATGATGGCAACCTGCGCGGTGGCCGAGCCGATGATCGACGACACCAGCATGTTGGCCAGGATGTTGACGTAGGCCAGCCCGCCCTTGACCGAGCCGACAAAGGCCATCGACAGGTCCACCAGCCGGCGCGTGATGCCGCCGCTGTTCATGATCTCGCCGATCAGGATGAACAGCGGGATGGCGATCAGGCCGTAGCTGTCCACGCCGGCGAACATCTGCGTGGGAAACGACTGCAGCAGCACGGTGTCGCCGGTGCTGAAGATAAAGGCCAGGCCCGACAGGCACAGGCAGATGCCGATCGGCACGCCGGCCAGCATCACGGCGCAGAAGAAGAAAGTGGTCGTCATGGCTCAGTTCACCGATTCGGCATTGCCGACATGGAACTCGGGATACGCCCGGCGCGGCGCCAGGTCCAGGTCTTCGAGCAGGTTCGCCAGCGCATGCAGGCTCAGGGTGCAGGCGAACAGCGGCATGATCAGCTGCAGCACCCACATCGGCCATTCCAGCGTCTGCGTGCGCTCGGTGTAGAGGAAGTTGAACGACTGGGCCGCGTATTCCTTTGCGTCGAAGTTGAAGCTGGTGATGCCGACCGGGTCCATCCACAGCCAGCACATGGCGATCATGGCAAGGCCGAACACCAGCACGCCGCCCGTGGCGATGACCTTGGCGGCCTTTGCCAGCTTTGCGGGCAGCTGTTCGGTCAGCAGCCCCACCGCGAAATCGAGGCGCAGGCGCGTCATGATCGATGCGCCGACGAAGGTCAGCCACACCACCGAGTAGACCGACGCCTCGTCCACCCAGTAGAGCGGCAGGCCGGCGTAGCGCGTCACCACGTTCAGCAGGATCAGCAGCACCAGCAGGGTCATCAGCCCGCCAAGCGCCAGGCGCTCCACGGCGAGCACGGCGTCCGAGGCGCGCAGCACCCAGCGCACCGGGCGCGCCACGGGCGGGCTGGCGGAGGCTGCGTCCGCCGTGATCGAGGAGAGGTCTGGCATTGCTGTAAAGCTCCTGTGCGTGGGAATTGGCCGGGCCGGATCGAGCAAGTTGGATGCCAGTCGGCGCGCGTGGCACCGCGCTGGCATCGCAGGCGTCAGTGCGCCGGCCGGGTCAGGCCACCGACTGGTATTGCGCGGGCCGCGTCGCCAGCGCCTGGCGCACGACGCGTTCGACGAAGGCACGTTCCTCGCCGATCAGCGGCAGGCGCGGGCGGCGCATGTGCTCGGTGCCCACGCCCACGATGGCGTCGATCAGCTTCAGGTTCTGCACCAGCTTGTTCGACACATCGAGATGGAGCATCGGCGTCATCCAGCGGTAGAGCTTCAGTGCCTCGGCGAAATTGCCCGCGCGCATGAGGTCGAACAGCGCCACGGTCTCGCGCGGGAAGGCGCAGCCCACCCCGGCCAGCAGGCCGTCGCAGCCAAGCGCCAGCCCTTCGTAGGCCAGGTCGTCCACGCCCATGAAGATCTGGTAGCGGTCGCCCACGGTGTTGCGCAGGTCAGTCACGCGGCGGATGTCGCCGGTGCTTTCCTTGACCGCGGCAATCCATTTGCTGTCGGCCAGTTCGGCCATGTGCTCGGGCTTGAGGTCCACGCGATAGGCAACCGGGTTGTTGTAGACCATCACCGGTTTCTGGGCCGCCTCGGCCATGGCGCGCACGTTCTGCATGGCCTCGCGGGCGTCGGCCACATAGATGACCGACGGCATGACCATGAAGCCGGCCACGCCCAGCTTGTTGGCGCCGTCGATATAGCGCAGTGCGTCGCGCGTGCTGGTTTCGGACACATTGGCCAGCACCGGAATGCGGCCATCGGCGGCCTCCAGCGCAATGCGCGCCACGTCGAGCTTTTCTTCCAGGGACAGCGTGCTGGCCTCGCCCAGCGATCCGCAGGTGACCAGACCATGGATGCCGTTGCGGATCTGGAAATCGATATGGCGGATGGTGCCTTCTGCGTCGATGCGCTCGTCGGCGTGGAACTTGGTCGTGACGGCCGGGAAGATGCCGGTCCAGCGCGGATTGCTCATGAAGAACTCCTCGGTTGGGAAGGTGAGGCTGCGCACCCGGGCGATCCTTCGAACGCCCCGGTACGCGGCATGGAAATATCTTGTAAATATATTAAGGATATCTTTGGGAAATAATCCAGCACGAAGCGTGCCAGTGAAAACCCGGATAGGCGACGTGCCGGAAAACGGCGTCGGACGGTGGATTGGGGCAGGGCGCGCCGCGCGGGGCACGTTCCAGCGCGGGGAGGAAGAGAGCACGACGGGGCACGGTTGCATGCGGCGTGCACCGCAGGCGACAGGCATGCACCGATACGGCTCGTGGTTGGGCGTGGCTTGCTGAAGTAATCGGGGCGATCGGGGCGATCGGGGCGATCGGAATCGTCCCGACCAGACAGGCGTCTCCCCCGGGCCCCCCGGGCCCGGTCTCGCAGCCCCAAGCCAGCCGCTTTTCTGTAGCGGCTTAGTTCAGATCGTCATCCTTGTAGTACTTGGTGCCCTTGGCGGTCAGTTCCAGCGCCAGGCCCTTGTCCGTGATCTGGTAGAGCCAGATTCCGGGCCCCACGGCCAGTGCGCCCTGGTACGCGGTGCCGCTGTCGCCGGCCTTGGCCGCAGCCGTCGACTGGCCGCCAAACGTCCAGCCTGACTGGATGAAGTCGTTCAGCGCGGCTTCCTTCTCGAACACCCAGACCAGCTGGAATTTCTTGACGCCAATGCCCAGGCCCGCCTGGAGTTCGACCATCTTCATGTAGGTCGAGGCCTTGGTCTTGTTATTCACGGCGATGCCTTCGCCGGTGCCGCTGCCGGCCAGCAGGATCTTCATGCCGAAATTACTGAAAGCCGCGTAGCCGGCCGCCGATGACACGGCGCTGCGCGCCGACGGCTGGGCCTTGTAGAGCGCATCCAGCGCCTTCTGCGCGGCCTTGCGCACCTCGGCCTGCTTTTCGGATTTGCTTGCGCCCAGTGCGATCGCGGGTACCGCGACCAGGGCGGGGATTGTCAGGATGGCGATTCTTCGATTCATTGCTGCCCCCTTTCTTCGTATCGGGGCGCCAGGCCCCTTGCTTTTTGCAGCGCCGGCCAGTGTGCAACGCATAGGTTGTTCGCTTTCGGTCCCCTGATTCACCGTACTGTCGTGCGCCCGGCGGGCACCTCTTTCTTGTGAAACGCGGGAACGTATCCCAGACTAGACGATGGAAAGCGGTGCGGCAATCTGGCCCTGAAGCGGCCAGCTTCCGGGCTGCTTCGATCCCGTGACAGCCGGTTTCGCGTTCGCCGCGTCAGCCATGAAATCTGCCGCTACCGTTTGCATGCTGATGGCGCTGGTGGCCTGTGCGGCCCCCGAGCGCCAGGACGCGGTGGGTGACTTCCGGTCAAGGGCCGTCACGCGTGCCGATGGCGGTGTGAGCGTGGCCGTCTCGGTCTTGTCGGCGCGCGAGAGCGCCGAACTGTATGGCGTGCCATTGGCCGAAAAGGCCACGCAGCCGGTCTGGGTAGAGGTCCACAACGACGACGACCGGCCGTACTACCTGCTGTTTCCCGGGCTCGATCCGAATTTCGTCCCTAGCTCCGAGGCCGCCGAAGCGTTCGCCGCGAACCAGCGCCCCGACGCGCAACGCCAGCTTCGCGAGCGCTTTGCGGAACTGGCGTTCCGCAACCCGGTGCCACCCGGCCAGACCGTGTCGGGCATGGTGCTGACCAGCCTCGAGGAAGGCGTCAAGCTGGTGCAGATCGACCTGGCAGCCGACGGCCGCACGCGCACGTTCTCGGTGTTCACAGTGGTGCCAGGGTTCCGGGGCGACTACCAGACCAGCGAGGTGTTCAAGCGCGAGATCTATCCTGCCGAGGCGCTCCGCCATGTCGACGACGACGAGGCATTCCGGGCTGCCCTGGAGGCACTGCCATGCTGCGCCACCAACGGCGACGGCTCGCGCAATGGCGACCCGCTGAACCTGATCATCGTGGGCGGCCTAGAAGATGCCTTCCCGGCCCTGGTGCGGCGTGGCTGGCGTCCGACCGAGACGAAATGGTCGGGCGCCATCATGCGCGTGGTGACGTCGGCACTTTCCGGCGAGCGCTACCTGAATGCACCGGTCAGCGATCTCTACCTGTTCGGCCGCCCGCAGGATCTGGCGCTGCAGAAGGCGCGCGATTCGGTTCACCAGCGCAACCACCTGAGGCTCTGGCTGAGCCCCTTGCGCTATCAGGGCAAGCCGGTATGGGTGGGGCAGATCAGCCGCGACATCGGCAGCCGCATGACGATTCATTCGCCCACGCTGACCACCCACAAGATCGATCCCGACGTTGACGAGGCGCGCACGGCGCTGGCCGAAGACATGGCGTACTCCCAGAGCCTGGCCGTGGTCGGATACGTGGGCGGCGTTGGCCTGGCCCCGCCGCAGGCCCCGCGCCAGAACCTGACTACCGATCCCTATTACACGGATGGCGACCGCCTGGTGATGGTGTTCTACCAGCGCCCCGTGTCGCTGTCGGCGATCCGGCGATTCAGCTGGCATGAGACGCACGGGCAGCATGAGCCGGACGGGCGCCGCGGAACTGGTGTCGGGGTGGGACGATGATCGCCGCCCCGCGTGTCCGGCGCTGGCCGGCTGCACAGGGGCTGGCAATGGCGGCCTGCCTGTTGCTGTTGCTGGTGCTGGCGGGATGCTCGACCTGGCGACGGCCCGCCGAAGGCGGCGACGAGCCGTTGCGCGCCCGGGCAGTCAGCATGACAAAGGACGGCGTCACGCTGAGCGCGACGGTACCGAGCAAGCTGGAAAGCCATCGGCTGCTGGGCGCGAATATCGGTGCGGTCGGCGTGCAGCCGGTCTGGATCGAGGTTCACAACGGTACGGCCCAGTCACTGGCACTGCTGCGTACCGGGACCGATCCCGACTACTTCTCGCCACTCGAAGTTGCCTGGTCGCTGCACGGGTGGTTCACCGGCGGCACGAATGCCAAAATCGACGACTGGTTCAACCATGTGGGATTCAGGAACCCCATCCCGCCTGGCGAATCGCGCTCGGGCATTGTATTCACCAATCCCGCGCGCGGCACCAAGCTGCTGAACGTGGATCTGCTTGGCAACCAGCACCTCGTGGTCTTTACGCTGTTCCTGAGGGTGCCTGATGATTCCGGCGATCCGGACTTCTCGCGCTCGCTGTTTACCTACCCCGATCCGGTGGCGGTGGATTACCAGGACCTGGCGTCGCTGCGTGCCGCGCTGGAGCGCCTGCCATGCTGCGCCACCGACGCCAGCAGCCAGCACAGCGGCGATCCGCTCAATGGCGTGGCCATCGGCGGGCTGGAAGACTTCGGGGCGGCCATGGTGCGCCGGAACTACCGGCGCAACCAGGAGCCGTTCGACGATGCGCAGTACGTTTTCGGCCGCGTGCCTGATGCGGTCCTGCGCAAGCAGGGGCAAGCCGGCATGGTGTCGCCGAACTGGATACGTGCCTGGCTGGCGCCGTTTCGCTATGAGGGGCAGGCCGTCTATGTCCTGCAGATCGGCCGGCCAACCGGTGGCCGCCTGTTGGCAGCTCCGGCGCAGTCCGTGCTGCACGAGGACGTGGACGAGGCCCGGAACATGGTCGTCCAGGACAGCATCTACTCGGAAGGACTGGAAAAGCTCGGCTTCGTCGCCGGGGGCGGGCCGGTCAGCCGGCAGCAGGAACGCAGCAGCCTGAACGGGGCGAAGTACTTTACCGACGGACTGCGCGCGGTGATGTTCTTCGTGACCCGGCCCCTGAGCATTTCGGATCTGGAAATCCTGGACTGGGTGCCTCTTGGCAAGCCCGCGGCGACCGATGCCGTCGGAAAGGATCGGCATGCTGCCGAAGACACTGCGCAGACGCGCTAGGCTGCCAGTCGTCGGGCGACCCGCGCGGCGGGGATGGCCGGGACGCTGCGCCCAGGTCTGGGCGTTGGCCTGCGCCTGCCTGATGCTGGCCGCCTGTGCATCGAAGCCGCTGGTGCCGTATTCCACCGAAACGCCCCCGCTGATCCTGGCGCCGGCTGCCAGTGCCGGCGTGCGCGACGCACGCGGGCGCTTCCGCGAGATCTACTGCGCCATCCTGAGTACCCGCCAGCAGGCATTGCCTGACCACCTGCCGTGCGAAACCGCGCTGACGCGCGTCGGCGTGGAGCCAGCCGGCACAGGCAAGCCGGTGGATCTTGGTCCGTCGCGGCGGCATCTGATGGCGATGATCGTGCCGGGCATCGGCTACGAATGCTTCGAGCCGTGGCTCGATCCTCCAGGCACGGTCGCTACCCATGTGCGGCACTTCGGCTACGATGCCGCGCTGCTCAGGGTCGATGCGCTGTCAGGCACCGCCCACAACGCACGCCAGGTGCGCGATGCCGTCATGGCGCTGCCTGAAGGGCCGGACGGGCCGTATGTCGTGCTGATCGGCTATTCCAAAGGGGCGCCGGATATCCTTGAGGCGGTGGTCGGCTATCCGGAAATCCGCAGCCGCGTGGTGGCCGTGGTCAGCGCAGCCGGCGCTGTTGGCGGGTCGCCACTGGCCAACGATGCCGAGCAGTACCAGGCCAACCTGCTGCAGCATTTCCCGGGCTCGAAGTGCGAGGCTGGCGACGGCCGGGGCGTGGAAAGCCTGCGGCCGGCGGTAAGGCGTGCATGGCTGGCCGACCACCCGCTGCCCACCGGGCTGCGCTACTACTCGCTGGTGACATTCCCGGAGCCAGATCGCATCTCGTCCATTCTTGAATCCAGCTACGACAAGCTGGCACGCATCGACGCCCGCAACGACAGCCAGATGATCTTCTACGACCAGATCGTGCCGGGCAGCGCCCTGGTGGGCTATGTCAATGCGGATCACTGGGCGCTGGCCGTGCCGATCGCGCGCTCGCGCCCGACCATCGGCGCCATGTTCGTGACCCGCAACGCCTATCCACGCGAAGCCCTCACCGAAGCGCTGCTGCGGTTTGTCGAGGAAGACCTGGCAAGCCCGCCTTCCAGGTAGGCCACCTGAGCCGGGCAAAAAAATGCCGCGCCCAGGGAAGGCGCGGCTGTTGGAAATGCCCGTAACCGGGATATGTCCGGGCACCACGGCAATCTACCGGAACGAACATGTGACTGATTGTGTCCGTATAGGTGTCTTTCTGGACATACATCCCGCGCTCAACTGCGGTAATCTTTGGCGCGTCAGAGGGGATGGGTCACACCATGATGTGAGCCGAAAACAGATCAGGAGATCGCGATGGTACGCAATGCCTTACGCGACACGGTGATGCTGGAGCAGTACGTCAATTATCTGCAGACCAGGGTTGCCAAGCAGCAGGCTGTTGTCGCACAGCTCAGGGCATGCGGGCTGGACCCGCACGAAGACCAG
Organism: Cupriavidus sp. D384; assembly: GCF_001652915.1. Lineage (GTDB taxonomy): Bacteria > Pseudomonadota > Gammaproteobacteria > Burkholderiales > Burkholderiaceae > Cupriavidus. The sequence continues at coordinate 81,112 of NZ_BBQI01000088.1, read as the reverse complement.
ATCGTGCTGGAGAACCTGGAGGGCGCCACGGCAGCGCTGGCGCGGCAGCTGGACCAGATGAAGGCCCGCCCGGCCCTGTTCGGTCCGGGCGAACGGCGCACGGCAAGGCCGCAGCCCGTGCCGGCCTGAAGCGCGGCAAGGGCACCTTGGGGTGCCCCTGCCTGAAGCCGCTGCGCTCCTGTGGCCTACGGCGTCGTGGCCATTGCCGCGTCGATCGCGTCCATCAGTTCCTGCAGCCGTAGCGGTTTGCCGCAGACCGCATCGAAGCCCGATTCCAGGGCGGAGCGTCGGTCCTGCTGGCGCGTGAACGCGGTCAGGGCCACTGCGGGCACGCGCCGCAGCGCTTCCACGGCTTCGCGTACGCGGATCTCGCGGATCAGGTCGTTGCCGTCGCGGCCGGGCAGGCCGATGTCGCTGATTACCAGGTCTGGCGTGACGCGCGCCACCTCGTCCAGCGCCTCCTCGCAATCGCGCGCCGTGCGCACGCGTGCGCCGTAGTCGGTCAGGATTGCGGACAGCGCGGCCGCCGCATCGGCGTCGTCTTCCACCACCAGCACGTCCAGCGCGGTCAGCGGCACCGGCTGCTGCAGCGGCGGCACGTCGTCGCCCGCCATCGGGATCTCCGGCGCGGTCGAATCGGTCAGCGGGATGATCACCTCGAACGTGGCCCCCAGGCCGGCCCCGGCGCTGAACGCCTGCACCGTGCCGCCATGCATTTCGGACAGATGCTTGACGATGGCCAGCCCCAGCCCCAGGCCGCCGTGCTTGCGGCGGTTCGTGTCCTCGCTCTGGGTAAAGCGGTCGAACAGCAACGGCACGAATTCGGCCGGGATGCCCCGTCCGTTGTCGATCACGCGCACGCGCAGGTAGTCGGTGTCGGACGACACGTCGATCTGCACCGTGCCGTCCTCGGGCGAGAACTTGATCGCGTTGGACACCAGGTTCCACAGGATCTGCTGGAAGCGGGCGGCATCGAGCCAGGCCGATTCCGCCGTGGCCGGGGCCAGGTGCAGCTCCAGCTTGATCTGCCGCTCGGCGGCCTGGGCCTGCATCGTGTCCAGCGCGCCGCGTACCACCTCGGCCACATTGGCGCGTTCGCGTTCGAGCTTCATCTTGCCGACGTTGAGCATCGATACGTCGACCAGATCGGCCACCAGCCGGCGCTGGATCGCCACGTTGCGCTCCACGGCGGCCAGCCCGCGCCGGCCTTCCTCGGAATCGACATGGCGCGACAGCACGTGGGCCCACACCGAGATCACGTTGAGCGGGTTGCGCAGTTCATGCGACAGGATCGCGATGAAGTCGTCCTTCATGCGGTTCAGCCGCTCCACGGCGGCACGCGCGGCCTGCTCGCGCTCGATCAGCTGTTCGCGCTGGCGCTCCAGGTTGATGTGGTCGGTGATGTTCGACACCACGGCCACCTTGACGCCCGTTTCCAGCACCGCCGAAATGCTCCACTCCAGGTGCATGGTCTCGCCCTGCGCATCCTCCAGCGGAAACGTGCCTTGCCAGCCGTCCACCTGCGCATGCCCGGTGGCTTCGACAACCTGGTCGCGGTACGACGGCGGGGCGAAGGCGGCCACGGGCTGGCCCAGCAGTTCGGCCTCGGTGCGCTTGAGCAGCGTCAGCATGGCCGGATTCACATCGACGAAGCGCCCGGCCAGGTCCAGCGTGCAGATGCCGCCAATGGCCTGGTGGTAGATCGCGCGGAAGCGTGCCTCGCTTTCGCGCATCGAGCGCTCGGCCGCGCTGGCACGCAGCAGCGATGCAATGGTGGCTACCAGCACGCCCGGCTCGGCCGGGTGGACCAGGTAGGCGCTGGCACCGGCATCGAGGCCGCGCACCTTGTCATAGTCGGCGACGTAGGTGGCCGACAGGTGCACCACGGGCACGGTTGCGGTCTCGGGACGGCCGCGCAGGGTGCGGCAGACCTGGAATCCGTCGATGTCCGGCAGGTTGACGTCGAGGACCACGGCCGACACGCTGGTATCGGCCAGTTGCAGGGCCTCCTGGCCGCTTTCGGCCTCCAGCGTCCGGTAGCCCGCCGCGGTCAGCACGCGTACCGTGGCGTAGCGCGTGACCGGGTTGTCGTCCACCACCAGCACCAGCGGGTCCGAGGCGCCGGGCAGGGGTGCATTGCGGTTTTCATCCGGCATGGTCGTCTCCGGAGGTTGTTGCCGGTTCGGCCTGTCGCCCGGCGTCACCTGCGGCCGTTGCGACGGCGTAGGTCGTGGGCAGCGTCACGTAGAAGCGCGAGCCGACGCCGACCTCGCTCTCGAAGCCAACATGGCCGCCCAGCAGTTCTGCCAGCCGCTTCGACAGCGCCAGACCCAGGCCCGAGCCCCGGTAGCGCCGCTGCAGCGGCGAATCGATCTGCACGAAGTCCTGGAACACCTCGCCATGCGAGCCGGGCGGGATGCCGATACCGGTGTCGCGTACGGAAAACGTGACGGTGTCGGGGGTGTCGCAGATGGCCGATACGCGCACCTCGCCGCTGGGCGTGAACTTCAGTGCGTTCGAGATGTAGTTGCGCAGGATCTGCGACAGCTTGCGGTCGTCGCTGAACAGCTTCGGCACGTCGTGCGGCGCCTCAAAGATCAGCGACACGTCGGGGTTGGTCAGCACGGGCTTGAACATGCCGCGCAGCGCGTCGAACAGCGCCACCATGTCGAACCAGGCGGGCGACACGTCGACCCGGCCCGCTTCCAGCCGCGCCAGGTCCAGCAGGTCGCCCACCATCTCGGCGAATTCGGCGGCGGTGTCGCGCACGAACCCGACCTGCTTTTCCTGCTCGGGCGTGAGCGGGCCGTCCACGCGGTCGATCAGCAGCCGGGTGATGCTCTGGATCGCCACGATCGGCGTGCGGAACTCGTGGCTCATATAGGCCAGGAAACGGCTCTTGAGTTCGGTGGCCTGGCGCAGTTGCTCGGCCTGGATGTCCAGTTCGGAATAAAGCGCCAGCACGCCGCGGTTGGTTTCCTCGATTTCGGCGCGCAGCGCCTCCACCTCCTGCGTGCGGGCATCCAGCGCGGCGCGCAGCGTCGCCACGTTGTCGGATGGCGAGGAGGGGGCGGGCTGTCGGGGCCGTTCGGGCTGGTCGGGCTGGTCGGGCATGGCGTTGTCCGGGATCGCGTCCTGGGCACTCATTTCAAATCTCCGCGCGGCGTATCACCACCACGGTGGCATCGTCGCGTCCACGGCTGAATTTCCAAAGTACGAAGGCGGCCACGATGGACGGGTCGCGCTGCAGCACGGTGGCGTCGTCGAATTGCCAGCGCGACTGGATGCCGTCCGAATGCAGGATCACCAGCGCATGCGAGGGCCAGTCGAGTTCCTGCTCCTGGACTGTGCGCATCTGGATGCCGGCCGTGCCATTCTGGTTGACCAGCGTACGGTCGCCGATGCCGGAAATCACGCGGCCCATGATGTTGCCCGCACCGGCAAAGCGGATGCGCTGGGTGCCACCGTCGATGCGGTAGGCACCAATGGCGGCGCCGCGCGTGCCGCGCAGGGCGGCGTGGGCGCGCTCCACATAAGGGCCCGGGCTGCCGCCGCAGTTCGGGTCGAATACGGTCAGCGCTGCGGTGGCGGCCTCGGCGGCTTCGGGGCCATGCCCCAGGCCGTCCACCACCACCACGTCGGCGCGATGATCGCATACGGCCACGCTCCAGCCGTCGCCGCTGACCTGCTCGCCCGGTGCGGCCAGGCAGATCGCGCCCACGGCGAAGCCGCCGTTGGGACGTCGCGCCTTGCCCTGGGTATCGCGCTCGCGGTAGAAGCGGGCCAGGATCAGGCTGCCGATACCGGCCTGCGTGTGGACGTCGAAATCGTCGGCCAGCCGGCTTACGGCGCCCAGGCCCTGGCCGGCGCTGCCGGCCGTGGAATAGCCATCCTGCATGCAGGCCTGCAGGTTCGCCATGCCGGGGCCGTCGTCGATCGACATCAGTTCGATGGCGACGCTGCCGCCCACCTCGCGCGCGGCCAGCAACAGCCGGCCGCCCCGTGCGTGGCGCACAAGGTTGTTGCCCAGTTCGTTGACGGCCACCGCCAGGCGGCCGCACTGGATGGCGTCGAACCCCAGGCGCGCGGACATCTCGGCGGCGTGGCGCCGGGCTTCGCCCACGCGGCTGGGGTCGCCCATCGGTACCGCATGATGCGGCCCGTGGTTCCTACTTCCACCGAGTGATGCTGACACAGGTTCCCTCGCCAACTTGCGTGCGGATCTCGAATTCGTTCACCAGGCGGCGCGTGCCTGACAGGCCCATGCCCAGGCCGTTGCCGGTGGTCCAGCCATCGACCAGCGCCTGCTCGACATCGGGAATGCCGGGCCCGTGGTCCTCGAAATGCAGGCGCAGGCCGCGCCGGGCGCCCTCGGCCAGGATTTCCCAGCGCATTTCGCCGCCGCCGCCGTACACCATCGTATTGCGTGCCAGTTCGCTGGCCGCTGTAATCATCTTAGTCTGCTCCACCAGCGAGAACTTCAGCTGGGCCGTCAGTGTGCGCACCACGGCGCGTGCCTGCACGATGTCGCGCTCGTCGCCGATGGGCGCGCTGCCCGTCTGGGCCAGTTCGGTTGCCACGTCAGGCCACCCGGGCGGCGTCGAGCATCGCCATGCCGCGTTCGACGTTGAGCGCGGTCTTCACCCCGCCCAGCGACAGCCCCAGTTCCACCAGCGTGATCGCCACGGCCGGGCGGATGCCCACCACCACGGTGGTGGCACCCAGGATGCGGCTGATGTCGGAGATGCTGACCAGCATGCGGCCGATAAAGGAATCGACCATTTCCAGCGCCGAGACGTCGATCAGCACGCCGTGCGCGCCGGTTTTCTCGACCATCGTTGCCAGGTCTTCCTGCAGCTGCAGGGCTGTCTGGTCCTGCATGTCGATCTGGATGGTGACAAGCAGGTGCCTGCCCATCCGCAGGATTGGAATCCGTTCCATGGCTCGCTCGCGGGGTCAGTTGCCGTTGCGGGACACCGTGTGCCCCGTCATGCGCATGGCGGCGGCCAGTGCGTCGGCCAGCGTCGACTTGGTAACGATGCCTTGCAAGTCGATGCCCAGATGCACGATGGTCTGCGCGATCTGCGGGCGGATGCCGCTGATGATGCTGTCCGCCCCCATCAGGCGGATGGCCGTCACGGTCTTCATCAGGTGCTGCGCCACCAGCGTATCCACGGTGGGCACGCCGGTGATGTCGATGATGGCGAGTTCGGAGCCGGTTTCCACCAGCCGTTCGAGCAGCGATTCCATGACCATCTGGGCGCGGCTGCTGTCGAGCGTGCCGATCACCGGCACCGCCAGCACGCCGTCCCACAGCTTGATGACTGGCGTGGACAGCTCCATCAGTTCGTGCTGCTGGCGCACGATGATTTCCTCGCGCGTCTTCTGGTAAGTGGAAATGGTCCACTGCGCCATGCGGTCGACGATGGCAGAGGTGGTCCAGATCACGTCGATCTGGCCTTCGACGCCGCTGGCCTGGCGCTGCAGTGCATCAAAGATCGGCCGCTTCAGCGCCAGCACGAAGCCGCTGGTCACGTCGGCCGTCTCGCCCTGCGCGGCGCGGTTGCGCGACAGGTGCGCCAGCGTGTCGCGCAGCGTGCCCCACGGGCCGGTGTTGAAGTTGCCGGCGTCGCCATCGGCGCGCAGGCCCGCTTCCAGGCCCTGCAGGATGGCAGTCTGTTCGGCTGCCACGTTTTGCGTCAGGCCGCGGCCCTCGGCATAGTTGTGGTATTCCACCGTCCATCCGCGCAGGATGTTTTCGTGTTCGGCGCGCAGGAGGTCTGCAAGTCGCTGGTTTTCGGTGCGCATGGGCGTCGCTTTGATGGGTTGGGGTCGCCAGCCGCAGGACTGCGCCGGCAGGAAGAATATCCAAGTCATTCTAGGAGAGATTCATAGCTCACACTATCGGCGTCCGGCTGATTGACGCCACAACCAAAATCGGCTTGTCGGATGCAAAGCGATGGAGACGCCTTATGCGTAACACCGTGCCGGCCTGTGAGAATGCGCCGACACCGGAACGGGACCGCCCCGGCTGACGGCGGCCCGCGCCCCGGCCTAGTCTGGAGCATCGGACGACGGAGGGTGACTGTGGACTGGCTCGATGCGCTGCAATGGCCCGCCATGGCGGTGACCGTGCTGGCAACCTGGCTGGTGGGCAGCGAGTCGGCGCGCCGCCGCAAGGCGGGGTTCTGGTGCTTCCTTGCCAGCAACGCGATGTGGGTGGGGTGGGGCTGGCATACCGGCGCCTGGGCGCTGGTGGTGCTGCAGTTTGCGCTGGCCTTGCTCAATATTCGCGGCCAGGCCAAGGCCGGCCGCGCCCAACGCGGCGGCGGTTCGCGCCAGGAGGGCGCCCCCGGCTGAATCGGGATGGATATCAGGACGCATATGGGATCGGACCTGATCGTGGCAACGCCGCAAGGGTTGTACTGCCCGCCCGGCGACTTCTATATCGACCCCTGGCGGCCCGTGGCGCGGGCCGTCATCACGCACGCCCATGCCGATCACGCGCGGCCCGGCAACGGTCACTACCTGTGTGCACAGCCCGGCCGGGGCGTGCTGCTGGCGCGCCTGCCAGGGATATCGCTCGATACCCTGCCGTACGGGCAGCGGATCACGCACCACGGTGTGACGCTGAGCCTGCATCCGGCCGGTCATGTGCTGGGCTCTGCCCAGGTGCGGCTGGAGCATGGCGGCCAGGTCTGGGTGGCCTCGGGCGACTACAAGATCGAACCGGAAGGCACCTGCGTGCCGTTCGAGCCGGTGCGCTGCGACACATTTATCACCGAAAGCACGTTCGGCCTGCCGATCTACCGCTGGCCGCCCGAGTCCACGCTGATGGCAGAGATCTTCACGTGGTGGCAGGACAATGCGGCGGCGGGGCGGGCCAGCGTGCTGTACTGCTACGCGTTCGGCAAGGCCCAGCGCATCCTGAACGGCCTGATGCGCCATGCAGGCGCGGCGCTGGCGATGCCGGGCCCGATCGTCGCCCATGGCGCGATCGTCACGCTGAACCATGCTTATGCCGCGGCCGGCGTGGCCCTGCCGCCCACCATGACCACGGCGGACCTGCCCGCGCGCAGCCCGGCACTGCGCCGGGCGCTGGTGCTGGCGCCGCCTTCGGCCCAGCGCTCCACGTGGCTACGGCGTTTTGGCGATGCGTCCGACGCGTTTGCCAGCGGCTGGATGCAGTTGCGCGGCACGCGCCGGCGGCGCGGCGTGGATCGGGGCTTTGCGCTGTCGGACCACGCGGACTGGCCCGGCCTGCTGTCGGCCATCGCCGCCACCGGTGCCCCGCGCGTGATCGTTACCCATGGCAACGTGCCGGTGATGGTGCGCTACCTGTGCGAGCAGGGGCTCGACGCGCAGGGCTTTCGCACCGAGTTTGGCGATGACGACGATGCCACCGGCGCCGCCGCCGAGGCAGCTTCCGAGACAGCTTCCGAGGTGCCTGCAGCGGATGCCGCCGCGGGGGAGGGTGCCACGTGAAGGCGTTTGCGGATCTCTACAGCGAGCTCGATGGCACCACGTCAAGCAAGGCCAAGCTCGCCGCGCTGGCGCGCTACTTCGGTAGCGCCGCCCCGGCCGACGCCGCGTGGGCTGCCTACTTCCTGGCGGGCGGCAAGCCGCGCCAGATCGTTCCGGTGGCCGCGCTGCGTGCGTTGGCGCAGCGTGCGGCCAGTCTGCCCGAATGGCTGTTCGAGGAAAGCTACCAGGCCGTGGGCGATCTGGCCGAAACCATCGCCTTGCTGTTGCCCGATGCCGATCACGTCGATACCGCCGGGCTGGCCGAGTGGGTGGAACAGCGCGTGCTGCCGCTGCGGGACCTGGCGCGCGGCCAGCCGCCCGAGGTGCTGATGGACGCGCTGGACGCCCTGTGGCGGCCGCTCGACGCGCGCGGCCGTCTGGTGCTGTTCAAGCTCATCACGGGCAGCTTCCGGGTGGGGGTGTCGAAGCCGCTGGTCACGCGGGCGCTGGGTGAGGTGGCCGGCATCGATCCCAAGCGCGTGGCCGAACGCCTGGTCGGCTATACGGACATCAAGGCCGCGCCCACACCGGAGCGTTTCCTGGCCCTGATCGCGCCCGAGAGCGAAGACGGTGCCATGCAGTCGCGCGGCGGCCAGCCCTATCCATTCTTTCTTGCCCACCCGCTGCAGGCCCCGGTCGATGCGTTCGATGCCGTGCTGGGTGGCCCGGCGGGCTGGCAGGTGGAATGGAAGTGGGACGGCATCCGCGCCCAGCTGGTGCGGCGCGAAGGCCAGACCTGGCTCTGGTCGCGCGGCGAGGAACTGATTACCGACCGCTTTCCCGAGCTTGCCGAGGTCGCGCAGCGGTTGCCGGACGGCACCGTGCTCGACGGCGAGATCATCGTCTGGATCGATGGCCGGGTGCAGCCGTTCGCGCTGCTGCAGCAACGCATCGGCCGCAAGACCGTGGGTGCCAGGCTGCTGCGCGAAGCACCGGCAATCCTGATGGCGTATGACCTGCTCGAATGGCAGGGCCAGGACTGGCGCGCCCGGCCGCAGGCCGAACGTCGGGCGCAGCTGGCCCGTGTGATTGCCGACCATATTCATCCGGCGCTGGAACTGAGCCCGCTGGTCGAGGCCGACGACTGGCCGCACTTTGCCCGGCTGCGCGACACATCGCGCGCACTGGGCGTGGAAGGTTTCATGCTGAAGGCTGCCGACGCGGCCTATGGCGCGGGGCGCACGCGCGACGTGGGCATCTGGTGGAAGTGGAAGGTCGACCCGTACACCGTGGATGCAGTGCTGGTCTACGCGCAGCGCGGCCACGGTCGCCGCGCCAGCCTCTATACCGATTTCACGTTTGCCGTGTGGAACGCGCCGCCTGGCACGCCCGACCGCGCGCTGGTGCCGTTCGCCAAGGCCTATTCGGGGTTGACCGATGCCGAAATGCGCGCTGTCGACGCCATCGTCCGGCGGACCACGGTGGAACAGTTCGGCCCGGTGCGCAGCGTTACGCCGACGCAGGTATTCGAGCTGGGTTTCGAGGGCATTGCGCGCAGCGGGCGCCACAAGAGCGGCATTGCCGTACGCTTTCCGCGCATGCTGCGCTGGCGCACCGACAAGCCGGTGGAAGACGCCGACACGCTCGATACGCTCGAAGCCATGCTGCCGGCAGCGCCGGCCCGGGACGCCGCATGAGCGCCGAAGATCCGCCGTTCGTCCAGGCCCCGCCCGTGGCGGAATCGCTGCCCGCGCTGTTTGCGGCGCGGCACTGGCAGCCGTTCGATTTTCAGCGCGCCGTGTGGCAGGCCATCGGCGCGGGCAAGAGCGGGCTGCTGCATGCCACCACGGGCACCGGCAAGACCTACGCGGCATGGCTGGGCGCGTTGCTGGCCTACGCGGTGCCGCCCGCGCGGGCCGGTGCGCTACCGCCGCCGCTGACCGTGCTGTGGCTGACGCCGATGCGGGCACTGGCCACCGACACCACGCGTGCGCTGCAGGCGCCGCTGGCCGAACTGGGACTGGGCTGGACCGTGGCGCTGCGCACCGGCGACACCGGCAGCACCGAGCGCGCGGCGCAGGCGCGCCGCCTGCCGACCGCGCTGGTCACCACGCCGGAAAGCCTGTCGCTGCTGCTGACCCGTGCGGATGCCCGCGAGGCGCTGGGCCGCGTGCGGCTGGTCGTCGTCGACGAATGGCACGAACTGATCGGCAGCAAGCGTGGCGTGCAGGTGCAGCTGGCGCTGGCGCGGCTGCACCAGTGGCAGCCGGACCTGTGTGTCTGGGGGCTGTCGGCCACGCTGGGCAACCTGGATCACGCGCGCGATGTGCTGCTGGCCGGCATTCCCGCAACACGCCGCGTGCTGGTTCACGGCCATACGCCCAAGACGCTGATCATCGATACGCTGCTGCCAGATGCCGCCGGGCGCTTTCCATGGGCGGGTCATCTGGGCCTGTCGATGCTGCCGCACGTGTTGCGCGAACTGGAGGCCAGCAGCACGTCGCTGGTGTTTCTGAACACGCGCTCGCAGGCCGAAATCTGGTACCAGGCCATGCTCGATGCCCGCCCGGACTGGGCGGGGCAGATCGCGCTGCATCACGGCTCGCTGGACCGCGCCGTGCGCGAATGGGTGGAGATGAACCTCAAGAATGGTGCGCTGCGTGCCGTGGTCTGTACGTCGAGCCTGGACCTGGGCGTGGATTTCCTGCCCGTAGAGCGCGTGCTGCAGATCGGATCGCCCAAGGGCGTGGCACGGCTGCTGCAGCGGGCCGGGCGCTCGGGCCATGCGCCGGGCCGCGCGTCGCGCGTGACCGTGGTGCCCACGCACAGCCTGGAACTGGTGGAATCGGTGGCGGCGCGGATGGCGATCCAGGCGGGCCGCATCGAGGCACGCGAATCGCCCGACAAGCCGCTCGACGTGCTGGCCCAGCATCTGGTGACCGTGGCGCTGGGCGGCGGCTTCCGGGCCGACGAACTGCTGGCCGAGGTATGCCAGGCGTGGGCCTATCGTGCCCTGACCGACGACGAATGGCGCTGGTGCCTGGATTTCGTGCGGCAGGGCGGGCCTACGCTGTCGGCCTATCCGGACTACCGCCGCGCGATGCCCGACGACGCGGGCGTCTGGCGCGTGCCCGATGGCCGGCTGGCCCGGCGGCATCGCATGAGCGTGGGCACCATCGTCAGCGATGCGTCGATGCAGGTTCGTTTCTGGACGCGCGCGGGCAGCGGCGGGGCGTCGCTGGGCACCGTGGAGGAGGGCTTTATCGCGCGGCTGGCGCCGGGCGACTGCTTTCTGTTCGGCGGCAGGCTGCTGGAACTGGTGCGTGTGCAGGAGATGACGGCCTATGTGCGGCGCGCCACGGGCAAGCGTCCGTCCGTGCCGCGCTGGAACGGCGGCAAGATGCCGCTGTCGACCGAACTGGCCGACGCCGTGGTGGCAACGCTAGATGCCGTGCAGGCGGGCCGGCTGGACCCCGCCACCACGCCGGAACTGCCGCTGATCGCCCCGATCGTGGCCCTGCAGGCGCGCTGGTCTGCGCTGCCGTCGCCCGGCACGCTGCTGGCGGAAAGCCTGCATTCGCGCGAAGGCTGGCACCTGTTCCTGTATCCGTTCGCCGGCCGCTCGGTGCATCTGGGGCTGGGCAGCCTGCTGGCATGGCGGCTGGGCCAGAAGGTGCCGGCCACGTTCTCGGTGGCGGTGAACGACTACGGGCTGGAACTGCTGGCATCCGCGCCGGTGGACTGGGCCCGGTGGCTGCCGCAGGTGCTGGCCGAGGAGCGCCAGCGCGACCTGGCCGCCGATGTGCTGGGCAGCCTTAACGCCGGCGAACTGTCGCTGCGGCGTTTCCGGGAGATTGCGCGCGTGGCCGGCCTGATCTTCCAGGGCTACCCGGGCGCGCATCACAGTGCGCGGCAGCTGCAGGCATCGTCGAGCCTGTTCTACGAGGTCTTCCGCAAGCACGACCCTGGCAACCTGCTGTTGGGGCAGGCCGAGCGTGAGGTGCTGATGCAGGAACTGGACGCGCACCGGCTGGCGGGGACGCTGCAGCGCATGGCAACGCGGCGGCTCGACCTGCGCACGCTGCAACGCCCGTCGCCGCTGGCCTTCCCGCTGATCGTGGAGTTCCTGCGCGAGAAGCTCAGCACCGAGAAGCTGGCCGACCGTATCGCGCGGATGCTGGCGGAGCTGGAGCAGGCGGCCGCCCAGCCCGACAGCGACAGGGGCGGCACGGGTGGCACCTACCGGGGGCCGATGCACGACACCCCGCCCGCCGTCGACGCGGCGCGCGTGGCCGAACTGGCACGCTTCGGCATGGCCGACCATGCCGGACCTGCGGGTCCGCGCAAGCCCCGGCGGCCGCGCAAGGCGTCGAAGCCGCTGCCGCTGCTATGACACCGGCTGCCATGACAGCGGACGAAGTGGGGGCCCAGGCCGTGACGCTGGCCGGCGAGACGCTCTGGCTGCTGCCCGAGCATGCAGTCTGGTGGCCGGCTGCCGCCACGCTGATGGTGGCGGACGTCCATATCGGCAAGGCAGCGGCGTTCCGGGCGCTGGGCCAGCCCGTGCCCCACGGCACCACGGCCGACAACCTGGCACGGCTGCTAACCCTGGCGCGGCGCTATCCGGCCCGGGAGCTGGTGTTTCTGGGCGATTTCCTGCACGCGCGGGCCGCCCGCACGGCGGCGGTGCTGCTGGCCCTGCACGACTGGCGCCGCGCCATGCCGTCGCGCGTGCGCTGCACGCTGGTGCGGGGCAACCATGACACCCACGCCGGCGATCCGCCACCCGAACTGGGCTTTGGCGTGGTGCCCGAACCGCTGGTGGCGCCGCCATTCGCGCTGTGCCATGAACCGGGCGCACGCACCGAGGGCTACACGCTGGCCGGCCATCTGCATCCCGCCTGCGTGCTGCGCGGCACGGGCGCCGACGTATTGCGGCTGCCGTGCTTCGTGGTGGGCGGGCGGGGCATGATCCTGCCGGCGTTCGGCGCGTTCACCGGGCACGCCACGGTGCGGCCGGGCGAGGGCGAACGGATCTATCCGGTGGGGGATGGCCGGGTGTGGGCGCTGCCGCGCGGATGACATCTCGCACCGGATGCGCCAGGCCCTCTCCCCCGACCCCTCTCCCGCGATGCGGGAGAGGGGAGAACCCCGGCAGCACGCAATGCCCGAATGTTTGCGGTGGCAGAACCCCGGCAGCACGCAATGCCCGAATGTTTGCGGTGGCAGAACCCCGGCAGCCCGCAATGCCCGAATGGTTGCGGTGGGTGAGAGGTCCGCATGGGTTTGCTCCCCTCTCCCGCGTGCGGGAGAGGGGCTGGGGGAGAGGGCAAGCCTGTCCGGTACCGCCAGGTCATGAATCAGTCGCCGGCAATCACCTTCAGCAGCATGTCGAGTTCCACCGGCTTGACCAGATGCACGTCGAATCCAGCGGCGGCGGTCTGCTCGCGATCGGAGGCCTGGCCGAATCCGGTCAGCGCCACATAGCGGGTGCCGGACAGCGCTGGCATGCCGCGCAACGCGTGGATGACCGCGAAGCCGTCCATGCCGGGCATGGCCAGGTCGATCAGGGCCACGTCGGGCCGCACGCGCGCGGCGGCGTGGATGGCCTCCATGCCGTCGTAGGCAATCGTGACATGGTGGCCCGACATTTCGAGCAGGATCGACATGCTGTCGGCCGCGTCGCGGTTGTCGTCCACCAGCAGCACGCGGCGTTCGTGGCCGCCGCCATGGCTCATGCCGCCGTCCGTGCCCGGTGTGGCGGCGGCTGCCGCCAGCGGCAGCTGGATGGTAAACGTGGCGCCCAGCCCAGGGCCTTCGCTGGTGGCGGCAATCGAGCCGCCGTGCATTTCCACCAGCGAGCGGCACAGCGACAGGCCGATGCCAAGCCCGCCCTGCGCGGTACTGCCGGGCCGGTCTTCCTGCGCGAACAGGTTGAAGATCGATTCCAGCGCTCCGGACGCAATGCCGCGGCCGTGGTCGATGACCTGGATCACCAGCGTCCGGTGGCGGATCGACGCCGAGATGGCGATCTGCGCGCCCGGCGATGAAAATTTCGATGCATTGAGCAGCAGGTTCTGCATGACCTGGCTGAGCCTGGTGCGGTCGGCATGCAGCGGTAACGGCCTGGCGTCGGTGGTCACGGTCACGGTCTGCGACTTGGCCGCCAATGCCGGATCGGCGGCCTCGATCCCAAGCGCGATGATGTCGCGCGTGTCAACCGGCTCCAGGCGCAGATCGATCTTGCCGGCTGCGATGCGGCCCACGTCGAGGAGGTCGTCCACCAGCCGTGTCAGGTGGGCCATCTGCCGTTCGACCAGGCTCACGCTTTTCTGCATGGCGTGCGGGTCTTCGGGGCGCATCTGCATCACCGTCAGCGCGTTGCGGATCGGCGCCAGCGGATTGCGCAGTTCATGGGAAAGTGTCGCCAGGAATTCGTTCATGCGCCGTTCCGATTGCTCGAGTTCCTCAAGCCGCTTGCGCTCGCTCATGTCGCGCGTGACCTTGGCAAAGCCGCGCAGCGCCCGCGTATTGTCGTAGACGGCGGTGATGGTCACGTTGGCCCAGAACAGCGAACCGTCCTTGCGCACACGCCAGCCTTCGTCCTCCACACGGCCCTGCTCGCGGGCGATGACCAGCTCGCGGCCGGGCTTGCCGGCGGCCACGTCATCTGGCGGATAAAACACCGAGAAGTGCTGGCCGATGATTTCGTCGCGGCGGTAGCCCTTGATATACGACGCGCCGGCGTTCCAGCTCATGACATGCCCGGCGGGGTCGAGCATGAAGATTGCGTAGTCCTTGACGCTGTCGACCAGCAGCCGGAAGGTTTCCTCGCTCTGGCGCAGTGCTTCGGCCGTGTTGCGCTGCGCGGTCATGTCACGCGTGACCTTGCCGAAACCGGTCAGGTTGCCGTGCTCGTCGCGCAGGGCGGTGATGATCACGTTGGCCCAGAACTGCGTGCCGTCCTTGCGCACGCGCCAGCCTTCGTCCTCGAAACGGCCCAGCCGGGCAGCGACCTCCAGCTCCGTGTCGGGCCAGTGGCGCGCCTTGGCTTCCTCGGTATAGAACCGCGAAAAATGCTGACCCAGGATTTCGTCGCGGCTGTAGCCCTTGATACGGGCGGCGCCAGCATTCCAGCTCATGACGTGTCCGGTGGCGTCGAGCCGGAAGATGGCGTAGTCGTAGATCGACTCGACCAGGGTGCGATAGGAGGCGTCGTCGCCGATGTCGCGGTGCGGCAGTGGCGGGTGGGCGGAACGGGACATGATCGGAGGGGCTGGCATGTCTCTGGTTTGGTAGTCTGAAAGGATAACCCGAGACCGGCCATTTGCCGGAGACCGCCGCAAATGTGTTGCAAATCAGCCGTCTGGCGAGCGGTCAGGATGCTTCTCACCCTTTCGGAGGGGGCGCCGCGCCGGCGTACGAAGCGCGGGTGCAAGGCGGGCGCGCCGGCCGGGCCGTACGGGTCGACAGTCGGATAAAAGCTGACAGACCGGCGGCCGGCATTGGGTTAGACTCGAAAGATTCCTGCCCGATGTACCCGCCGCGCCGTTCAGGCGCCGGAGATCGAGTGACTGGACCCAAGGAGACGTCCCGCATGTATGCAGAGTCTGCGCTTGACCGCCGTACCGCCGATCTCGCCACCGACCCGGCTGCAGCCGGGTCTGCGTCGCCCGTCCCGCCCACCATGCCCGAAGCACCGCCGCGCGACCTGCGCCGCGTGCCCATCCATCCCGATTTCTGGTATCCGCTGGCCTGGTCGCGCGAGGTCAGGACAGGTCGCGCGCATGGCGTGACGTTCGCAGGCGACCCGATCGTGCTGGTGCGCACGGCCACCGGCAAGGTGTTCGCGCTGGAAGACCGTTGCGCGCACCGCCAGGTGCCGCTGCACGCCGGCGTGGTGGACGGGGAGTCGATCCGCTGCTGCTATCACGGCTGGACCTACGACTGCACCGGCCGCTGCATCGACGTGCCGTACCTGGGCAAGGAACGCCTGCCCAACGGCGTGCGTGCGTACCCTTGCCAGGAACGGGCCGGGCTGATTTTCGTGTTTCCCGGTGATCCGGGGCTGGCCGACCAGAAGGCGCTGCCCGAGTTTGCGTCGGTGTCGGACCCCAAGTACAAGACGCGCCGCTTGGGCCGCGCGGTCAATTGCCATTACTCGTTCATGCACGAGAACCTGATGGACATGAACCATCAGTTCCTGCACCGCAAGCAGATGGGCATGATGCGGGCGCGCTCGCTGGGCCGGCGCCGTGGCGATGACTTCGTCGAGGTGGACTACGTGTTCGAACGCGAGGGCGGCAAGCAGCCCGTGGGCGAGGCGCTGGTGTTCGGCAAGGATGGCGGCCAGAACAACAAGGACGTGATGACGGTGCGCACCGGCTATCCGTACCAGACGCTGCAGATCCGCTCGGGCTCCGGCACGCTGGTGATGGACCTGTGGATCGTCTACGTGCCACTGGACGCCGCGCAGCGCACCAACCGCACGTTCGGCATGCTGTCGATCCGCCGGCCCGGCATTCCGCTGCTGCTGGACGCGGCATGGCCGCTGCTGGTGTGGTTCACCGAGCGGATTTTCAAGGAAGACCGCGAGATCGTGGAGATGGAGCAGGCCGCCCATGACCGCCAGGGCGAGGACTGGAACCACGAGGTGTTCCCGGTCATCAAGGAACTGCGCGACCTGCTGCGCCAGTGCGGCGGCCGCACCGTGATTCCGATCCAGCCCGTGCCGGCCGGCCCGGGCTGAAGCGCCATCCCAGGCACCCAGACACCCGGGTGCCCCTGGGCGGCTGGCGGCCTCAGGCCTGGACGGCCTGGATGGCCTGAGTCAGCGTCGGATAGTCGGTATAGCCCTGGGCCGGCGCGCCCGGGCTGCCGTACAGCGTGGCGGGATCCACCGCGTTCAGCGCGGCACGTTGTTTCAGGCGATCCACCAGATCCGGATTGGCAATATAGGCGCGGCCAAATGCCACCGCGTCGGCGTTGCCGCTGTCCAGCGCGGCCTGGGCGGCGTCCTGGTCGAACCCGTCATTGGCGATGATCGCGCCGCCAAACGCCTGTTTGAGCTGCGGCAGCAGCGCGCCTTCGCCCGGCGTTTCCCGCACGAACAGGAATCCCAGCCCGCGCTGGCCCAGCGCCTGGGCCACGTAGCCGAACGTCTGCGCCGGCTGGCTTTCGCTCATCGAATGGCTCGGCGAACGCGGCGCCAGGTGCACGCCCACGCGGTTGGGGCTCCAGACGGCGGTAACGGCGTCGGCCACTTCCAGCAGGATGCGGGCGCGGTTCTCGACCGATCCACCATAGGCATCGGTGCGGTTATTGCTGCCGTCCTGCAGGAACTGGTCCAGCAGATAGCCGTTGGCGGCGTGGATCGTCACGCCGTCGAACCCGGCGGCCCTGGCATTGGCTGCGGCACGGCCGAAATCGGTCACGACCGCGGCAATTTCCTCCACGGTCAGCGCGCGCGGTACCACGAACGGGCGCTGCGGACGCAGCAGGCTGACATTGCCGCCGGCCGCGATCGCGCTGGGCGCCACCGGCGTACGGCCATCCAGCAGGCTCGGGTCCGAAATGCGGCCCACGTGCCATAGCTGTGCCACGATACGGCCACCGGCGCGGTGTACGGCGTCCGTCACCTGCTTCCAGCCGGTCACCTGTTCGTCGGACCACAGGCCCGGCACATTCTGGTAGCCCACGCCATCGGGCGACACCGGTACGCCTTCGGAAATCAGCAGGCCGGCGCTGGCGCGCTGCGCGTAGTACTCGGCCATCAGGGCATTGGGCACATGTACCGGATCGGCCGCGCGCAGACGCGTCAACGGGGCCATCACGATACGATTGGGCAGATGCAGGTCACCAATCTGGAGCGGGTCGAAGAGGGTAGTCATAAGCTTATGCGGCTGGGCTATATAGCTTGCAAAATGAAAGTATCGAAAGCATAGCAGCGCACGGTAATATCGCTATCGTTGTTTTTGTACATGTCCATTGTTCACGCTGGAACAATCCCGGGAGGGGCATGATGCATGTCACGCAAACTGCGCTAAGGCAGGTGGGGCGGCCGTTGATGGTGATGCTGGCACTGCTGGTGAGCGCCTGCGCCGGGTTGCCGCAAAGGCCGCCGCTGGCGCCAGAGATGGCACTGCAGGACACCGGCGACACCATGCTGGCGCGCGGCATGGCGCCCAAGCTGGCCGCGCATCCGGGGCAGTCGTCTTTCTATCCGCTGCTGTCGGGCACCGACGCGCTGGCGATGCGGATCGCCCTGGTGCGCACCGCGCAACGCAGCCTGGACGTCCAGTACTACATCTTCGACGCCGACGAGACGGGCCTGACGCTGCTGGCCGAGATCATGGCCGCGGCCGACCGGGGCGTGCGGGTGCGCGTGCTGCTTGACGATATCCACCTGGCGCGGCAGGACCGCGCGCTGTCTGCCGTGGATGCCCATCCGAACGTGGAAGTCAGGGTGTTCAATCCGTTTGCCAGCCGCAACGTGCGGCTGTTCGAGTACGTGACCGACTTCCGGCGCATCAATCGCCGCATGCACAACAAGTCGCTGACGGCCGACAACCAGCTGACCATTGTGGGCGGCCGCAATATCGGCGACCAGTACTACGGCGCGGCCGATACCGATTTCACCGACCTTGACCTGCTGGCCGCCGGACCCGTCGTGCCCGAGGTATCGGCGGTGTTCGACGATTTCTGGAACAGCGAGGCCGTGTATCCACTGTCGGTCATGGCAAAGCCGCTGAGCGGCGACGAGGCGGTGACGCAGCAGCAGAAGCTCCGCAGCTATCTGGACGAGCACGCCGTGAACATGCGCGCCACGCCCTACGGCAAGTCGCTGCTGGAAACGGGCATCGTGCAACTCCTGCGCGACAACAAGCTGCCCGAGTACTGGGGCAACGCGACCGTGATTGCCGACCGCGCGGCCAAGGTGCTGCTGCCGCCCGAGGACGACTCGACCCACGCCATCCCCAAGCTGGTGAAATTCCTGGAAGGGGCGCAGCACGACCTGACGCTGATCTCGCCATACTTCGTGCCTCCAGAATCGGCCATGACCTGGCTGACCGGCATGCAGAAGCGAGGCGTGCAGGTGCGCATCCTGACCAACTCCTACGGCGCCACCGACGTGTCCGCCGTGCACGCCGGCTACGCGCCAAAGCGCAAGGCGCTGCTCAAGGCCGGCGTGATCCTCTACGAACTGAAGCCAACCGCCTACGCCGAGATGGCGAAGCAGAAGCGCCACCGGGGACCGGGCGGCAGCAGCCGCGCCAGCCTGCATGCCAAGACCTATATGGTCGACCGCCACGAACTGTTTATCGGGTCGCTGAACCTGGACCCGCGCTCGGCGCGGCTCAACACGGAAATGGGCATCATCGTCGACAGCAAGGAACTATGCGACATGCTGGCGCAAGGCGTGGACGATGCGCTGCTGGACGCGGCGTACCAGGTGGTGCTTGGCGACGACGGCGAATCACTGCAGTGGGTGACCCGCGAGGGCGGGGTGGTGCGGACTTATACCAGCGAGCCCGATATGAACGGGTGGGACAAGTTCAAGCAGGGGGTGCTGCGGATATTGCCGGTCGAGGAGCAGTTGTAGGAGGGACGTCCCCCGGGGTTTATCCCGTTTCGCACGTTGTTGATGGCTACCCGTTCCAGAAGGGTGTTGAAACACCGTGAAATGGAAGCCATGTCGAGCCCGCTCCTGGTCAGGAGCGGACTTTTTCTGGTTGATCGCGCCCTGCATTCGGGAAAAATGGGGGCGACAAATGCCAGCAAAATGCCCGATCAGGATGAGCGACATGCTTCGTCTTATTTTTCTGAGCCTGCTGTACACCATCGCTTACACCAGCATCACCCAGGGCGACGTTCAGGCCGCCGAAAACGTTACCGCGAAACCGGTATCGCAGTCGGTCGCTGACGCGGGCATCTCGGGGAACGCGCCGTTGCCGAAGAATCTTGGCGAACTCCACGGCTGCGCCAACCCATACGCGCTGAATGGTGGCCCGGTAAATCCGTCCGGCCTGAACTGGGGAAGCGGCAAGGCGGTCCATGTGGACACCAGCAAGATGTCCCAGATCGACAATTTTCCGACCTATGCCGGCAACGCGGTGTACTGGACCTCGCGCGAGGCAGGGCCCGGACTCCCGGTGTTGATGAACGGGGCCTTTACCAGCAATCCCAAGACAGTTCGGCTGCTCGCGGTTACTGCAGGAATGACGGACTGGCGTCGCGCCCTGCGCGCCAGCAAGATCACGGTGCCGGCAAAAAACCTGGCTTCCACGGGAATCCGCTTTACGATTCCGCCAACTTTCCCGCATGCTGTTTATGCCGTCCGCATCGAAGATCGCTCGGCCGATGCGGTGGAAATCCTGATCAATGTGCCGCAGCTCGACTGGGCTGTCGGGGTGCCTTCGGAGAGCGATCCCCTTGAGGCACCGAAGCACCAGCTCCGTATCTGTGGCGCCGATGCCGGTGGCATCCTGCGACTTTTCGGCAAGAATTTTCCCGGCCGACCATCGGTGATCCTGCAAGATGCCGGCGGCAGCTATTCCAGGCTTTCGGTCATCAGCAGCGACGAGAATGCCATTGCGGTGTCAATTCCCGCATCTCTTGCTGCAGGCGACTACTACATCTGGCTCGGCAATAGCACGCAGGATGCGGCATCGGGGCCCGCCAGCAAGATCAGGATCTACGCGAATCCGGGCGTGAATCTGAGCGCGATGCATTGCAGCGGCCTGGCCGGCGATGGGGCAACCGATAACGCAGCGGTCATGCAGAAATGTCTCGACGCCAACAAGGCATCGTCAACCGCAGCGAATCCCCGTTATCTCCCGCTGCCGGACGGTAATTTCGTGATTACCAGGGCGGTGACGCTGCATCCTCACCAATACATCATCGGCCGCTCACCATCGGCCACCACCATCACCGGGCAGTCTTCTTCGCCGCCGCCGGCGTGGATCCAGGGTAGCCATTGGTTTGGTCTTGAAAGCCTTTCGCTCAAGGCCCCAATGTCCGCCAACCTTGTCAAGGGCGACCTGACCGGCGCTCCGTCCCTTTCAGGACATCTGTTATTCAATCAAGTGAATATTACGGTCAGCGCGGACAAGACGAATGGCAAGGGAACCATCGTTGCGCTGTCGGGACCCGATATTCGGGTCCTTTCCTCAAGGATCACCGGCCCCGGCAGGTCTGTTGATATTCTGTATGGCGATGGTGCCCTGGTTACCGACAACGATTATGTCCAGGCGAAGGGTTCCGACATCGGCTTTTCAGCCGCTCAAAACGTCATATTCGAGAAAAACCGGGTCCAGGGAGCAGGAAGCGGAATGGGTGCTGGCGTGGCGTTCAGCCGCCCATTCTGGAAGTTCAGTTATTCGATGATCTGCCAGAATCTCTATGCGGGATACAACCAGATCACGGACATCGGCGACCCGTATGGTCAGGGCATCACGACCGACGGGGGAGGCCAGGCGTATCTTGGCATGACGTCCGGAGCTTCCGCGGAATCCGTGACCACCGCAAACGACATGGATTTCAGCTCGGTCGGCGTGACCAATTTCCAGACGCTGGCGGTTGCAATCAGCCAGGGGCGGGGCGTTGGTCAATACCGCATGGTCCGGGCGATCAATGGACGCACCATCACGGTCGATCGTCCGTGGGATGTGGTCCCTGACAAGACATCGATAATCTCGGTCACGAGTTCCGTCTTTCGTTTCGTGATCAGCCACAACACGATTACCAACGCGACTACCGTGCAGACTGGCAACGGCTTCTTTGGCAATGTGTTTGACAGCGCCATACTCGGCAACGCCATGACAAACACGGCAATCTCGGTGATTTCGAAGCAGTACGATTCGTATTTCTTGAATCTGATCGGCATTGACATTATCAATAACAGCGTGCGAACCGGACTCAATACAATGTTTCCGACCGACCCCAGGGGAAGTGGCTTCTACACCAGAAACTTTCCTGGCACGCTTATCAGTGGAGTCTATGTCCGGGGCAATTCGATTCAGGCTGGCTACAACTTTACCCTTGCGAACGGCATCGCAGGCATTACGTCCTACCTGGTTGATTCGAACCGCATGACGGTTGGTGAATCTACCAGGCAGTTTGCTTCGGGAAATCCGGCGATTCTGATTTCCAATAATCAGGCGAATTAGGACGGTGCGGCTGAAATCCTGCGCTTTGTGAAGAACCGAAGGAGCCAACGATGACGAAATACCTGATCTCGTTTCCGGGACCGGCGATGAAGGTACCTGACGAGGAATTTGCCGCCGTGGGCGAAGCCGCGCGCGAGGTCATACGGGAGGCGAAGGCTGCGGGCGTGTACGTGTTCGGTGGCGGAATCAACGGGGGCGTAGCGCCAGTCATGGTCGCCTCGGACGGCAGCGTCACAAACGAAACCTATCCCCAGACAAAGGAGTTCGATGGCGGCTTCTGTGTCCTGGAGCTTCCTTCGCGCGAAGCCGCCATCGCGTGGGCTGCAAAGATCGCCACGGCATGCCGCTGCGCGCAGGAACTGCGCGAGTTTGGGTACGACCCGGAGAGTTGAGGGGCGGGGGCCGAAGCTGACCAGCAAGCCAGCCCCGGCACTCCCGATCAACGATGCAGCAGTTCGCGGAAGCCCGCGATCAGGCGGTGCATGTCGGCGGCCGTCAGCGCGCCCATGGTCGAGATGCGGAACAGTTGCGACGACAGGCCGCCCTGGCCTGCATAGATCACGAAGCCGCGTGCCTTCAGCCCGTCGTGCAGTTGTTCGTACGTGACGCCCTGCGGCAGCTTGTACGCGCGCAGCACCACCGACGACTGGGCCGCCGGCCACAGCGCCTCGATGCCCAGGGCAGCCAGGCCGCTGCGGACTTCCTCGGCCAGCGCGGCATAACGCTGGTGGCGCGCCTGCCAGCCGCCTTCGTCGCTGTGCTCGCGCAGGGCTTCCACCAGCGCGTAGAACGCCTGGACGGACGGCGTGAACGGCGTGTTGCGCTGGTCCTGCTGCTTCGCGTAGCGCGCGATATCGAGGTAATAGGTGCGGCTGACCGCATGGGTCAGCGCCGCGCGGCGCACGATCACGAAGGCCGCGCCGGGCACACCATGCAGGCACTTGTTGGCCGTGGCCGCCACTGCATCGATGTTGCCGCTGAAGTCGATGGCCTCGGCGCCGAAGCTGCTGACCGTATCGGCCAGCAGGCGCACGCCGCGCGCCTGGCACAGCGCGTCGATGGCCGGCAGGTCGTTCAGGCGGCCCGTGGTGGTCTCGTGATGGATCACGGCCAGGTGGGTGATGGCCTTGTCCGCCGCCAGCGCCGCATCGATGCGGGCCAGGTCCGGGGCTTCCATCCACTCGTGCTTCACCACGGTGTGCGGGATCTGGTACTGGGTGGCGATCTGTGCCACGCGCTCGCCGTAGACGCCGTTCTGTACGATCAGCAGCTTGCCTTGCGCCGGCACCAGCCCGGCGATCATGCTTTCCAGCGCGGCAGTGCCCGAGCCGGTCATCAGCACGGCCGACCAGGTGGCTGGGTCAAGCCCGTAGATGTCCAGCAGCCGCTGGCGCGCTTCGTCCTGAAGGTCGAAGAACTCGCTTTCGCGGTGGCACAGGTCCGTTTGCAGCAGGCTATTGCGGACGCGTTCGGACAGCGTTACGGGGCCGGGATTCAGAAGCAGCATGCGTTCTCTCAAGCTCTCAAGCGGGTTGGGTCAGGCGTGATTGGCGTTGCCCTGGTCGGCGCCGATCTGGCGGCCCAGGCGCGTGGACACCTGTACAGGCGTCACCGACGGGCGCGGCAGGTCATCGGGCGATCCGGGACGCGTCTGCAGGCACACGAAATTCGGGCCCGCCGTGGCCGTGGCCGCGCGCGCCAGTACGTCGTCGAGCATGGCAAGGTTGTCGCCCTCGATGGCCGACGCGTAGCCACATGCCGCCGCCACGCCGGCAAACGACACGTTGTGCGACACCGTGGCCTGGCCGCCGGTGGAGTCATGCGCGTTGTTGTCCAGCAGCACATGCGTCAGGTTGGCCGGGCCATAGGCGCCCAGCGTGGCGAATACACCCATGCGCATCAGCGCGGCACCGTCGCCATCGACGGCCACCACCTTCAGGTCCGGACGCGCCAGCGCCAGGCCCAGCGCGAACGGCGTCAGGCAGCCCATCGACCCCACCATGTAGAGCTGGTTCGGCCGGTCGTCCAGCGCGTACAGTTCGCGGCCGCAGAAGCCGGTCGATGCCAGTACCACGGTCGAATCGACCGGCGTATGCGCAATCACGCGCTGCAGTGCTTCGGTACGGCTCGGCAGTGTGGCCGCGCCGGTGTGGGACACCTCGGGCAGCGCCTTGTCGCGGGCCACCGGGCCCTTCTGCGACTTGAGCGGGTAGGGCGCGACGCTGCCCTTCTGCATGATCAGCGCGTACGGCCGGCCCGTGGCGTCCATATGGGCGATGGCCCGGTCCAGCGCCGCGCCCACGGCCTCCGGCTCGGTCGGGAACAGTTCCCACGGGATGTCCATCGTGTCGAGCATCTGCGGCGTGACCGGGCCCATCAGCGCGTGCTGCGGTTCGTCCGATGCACCGCCGGGCTGGCCGCGCCACGTGACGATCAGCAACTGCGGCAGGCGGAACGTCCAGGTCAGCGACGTCAGCGGGCTTACTGCGTTGCCCAGGCCCGAGTTCTGCATCATGGTGATGCCGCGCACGCCGTTGCGCGCACCCTGCGTCACCCCGGCGATAAACGCCACGGCATCGCCTTCGTTGGCGGCCGACACATAGTGCAGCGACGGATCCTGCACCACGTAGTTGATGAACGGCGTCAGGTACGAGCAGGGCACGCCCGCATACCACTCGAAACCGCGCTCGCGCGCGGCTTCCACGAACTGGACCGCCTCGATCATTGCGCGGCCTCGCCGTCGCTGCCGCCGACCGAGAACGGCGACTGGCCGTGCGCGAAATCGCCGGCGCGGCGGAAGTCGTCCAGGTCGTTCACGCCACGCCAGTGGCCGTGCACGTACTTGACTTCGACCTGTTCGCCAGCGGCAACCAGCGCGTTGAGCAGGTCCGGCAGGTCGAGCTTGTCGAAGTCCGGGCGCTGGCGCAGTTCGCCCAGCAGCTTCTGCAGGCGCGCGCGGCCTTCGCCACGGACGTTCATCAGGCCGATCCAGCGGCCATGCGGGGCATCGCCAGCCGGCACGTCGTCCGAAATCTTCTTCAGCAGGACCTTCTGGCCGAACAGGTCGCGATCATCCGATGCCGAGCACCAGGCAAAATCACGCACGCTCTGGTTCGACGGCGCCGATTCCGATGAATCGATCACCACGCTGAACGGCGCATCGGTATCCACCAGGTCGCGCAGGATGTAGCTGCGGAACAGCAGGTCGCCATAGGCGATCACGGTGTCGTTCTGCAGCGTGTCGGCGGCAGCCGCCAGCGACGCCAGTTCGCCGGTTTCGGCATAGCGGTCGTTGCGCACCAGGTTGATGCCGGCGGCATCGATGGCCTCGGCCTTGTAGCCGCCAACCACCGTGATGTCGTTGATGCCCTGGTTCTTGAAGCCGTCCACCAGCCAGCGCAGCAGCGGCTTGCCGGCCACCGGCAGCATGACCTTGGGCTTGTCCTCGGTCAGGGCTTCCAGGCCCTTGCCACGGCCCGCGGCCAGCACCACGGCCGAACCCGGGGCCTGGCCGCCGGTCAGGTAGATCTTCTCGGCGGCCGAGTATTCGTCGGCATCCTGCAGGCGGAAGATCTCGTTGACGGTGGCGATGCGGTCTTCCACGTTCACCAGCGTCTGGTTCTCGTAGATGTCCTTTGCCACGGCCTGCATGCCGGAAGCGGCCACGCGGATCAGGTGGTTGGCCCAGATGATCAGGCTGATGCCGGCCTTGCGGAACACGTCGGTCGGCGTGCTGTAGTACTTGGTCGGCACGATCACCAGCGGGGCGCGGTTGCCCCATTCGCGCGCGAACGTCACGATCTCGTCGGCCTTCGACAGCTTGCTGTGGATCAGGATGGCGTCGGCGCCGGCCTGACGGTAGGCTTCGGCGCGGCGCAGCGCCTCTTCCATGCCCCATCCCGCGATCAGGGCTTCCACGCGGGCCACGATCGAGAAGTTGTCATCGGCCTGCGAATCCTTGCCGGCCTTGATCTTGCCGCAGAACTCGTCGATGTCGGCCAGCGGCTGCTGTTCGCCGCCGATGAAGCTGTTGGTCTTCGGGAAGATCTTGTCTTCGATGCACACGCCGGCAATGCCGCGCTGCTCGAGCTTGCGCACCAGACGGCGCACGTTGTTGAAGTTGCCGTAGCCGGTGTCGCCGTCCAGCAGGATCGGCAGGTCACTGGCGTCGGCCATGAACTCCAGGTTGTCCACGACCTGGGTCCAGCTGGCCTCGTTGTTGTCGCGCACGCCGAACTGGGCCGAAATGGCCAGGCCCGACGCCCAGATGCCCTTGAAGCCGGCCTCGCGCACGATGCGCGCGGACAGGCCGTTGTGGGCTTCCATGATGAATTCGAGCTCGTTGGAGAGCAGCATCTGGCGCAGCCGCGCGGCGCGCGACAGGGGCACAGCAGTACCGGAGGTGGCGAGCAGGTTCGGGTCGATGGCGTTCATTGGGCGATTCCTACGGGCAGAAGTTGGGGCAGGACTTCAACGGCTGCGCGCGAGACGTCGCCGGGGAAATCGATTTCGATCCAGGGGGCGCCGGTCACGTCGGCGGTGTCGAATACGTGGGACTGTTCCAGCAGCAGGTCGCGCACGGCTTCTTCGTGCGGCATGTTGGCGCGGCCCGAGTCGACGTATCCCTTGACGATTTCGGCCAGGCGGCGGGCGCAGTCTTCCTTGAAGCGGAAGAAGCCCACCGATTCGCCGATGGTGTCGTACTGCAGGTCGGCCATCAGCTGCTTGCGCAGTTCCACGGGCACGCCGTCCTTCAGGCACAGCTTCACGGGCTCGTCGCCGGCTTCGAAGTCGCGGTCGATCAGCAGGCGGTTGACGGTGTCGCCGGCCACCAGCTTGGTCATGATGCGCTCGTCGTAGAGGACGTCGGCGTCCATCAGCAGCACGTCGCCGCCGCGCGTCATGGCGTCGGCCACCGTATGCACGGTCAGCACGCTGCCCAGGTCGTAGCGCGGGTTGATGACGATTTCCAGGTCGCGGCCGAGGCGGGCCAGTTCTTCCTTGACATGGTCCGGTTCGAAGCCGAGCGCCAGCACCACTTCGGTCACGCCGGCGGCATCGAGCAGGCGCAGGTGACGTTCGAGCAGCGTGAGCCCGTCAAAGCGCAGCAGGCATTTCGGGAA
Organism: Cupriavidus sp. D384; assembly: GCF_001652915.1. Classification (GTDB taxonomy): domain Bacteria; phylum Pseudomonadota; class Gammaproteobacteria; order Burkholderiales; family Burkholderiaceae; genus Cupriavidus. The sequence goes on along the minus strand of NZ_BBQI01000088.1, from coordinate 54,357 downwards.
CTGCTTTCCCGGCTGTTGCTGAAGTCGCAGGCCAAGGCCCGCGGCAAGAATGATTGCTCGCATCACGTTGTTCTCATGAAAAATGAAAGGGCCGCGCTAGCCCCGGTCGGCCGACAGGGCATGCGCGGCGCGACGGCGCTGGAACTTCCGTTCGCTGAAATGCAGATACACCAGTCCGGGGATGCCAAGCACCAGCTCGCGCACGCGCTTGGCCAGCGACAGCGCCAGCGCGGCATCCGGCGGCAGGCCCACCAGCGGCGCCAGCAGCAGGTAACCGCCTTCCTGCGCACCGAGCGACCCCGGAATGGCAAATGCGGCCCCGCGGATCGCCTGGCCCACGCTTTCGAGCAGCAGTGCCTCGTGCCAGTTCACCGGATGCCCCAGAAAATACAGGATCAGCCAGACCTCGCCAGTGCCGGCGATCCATCCAAGCAGGTTAAGGCAAAAGCTGGCCGCGACCTTTTTGCGGTCGCGATAGAGTTCCCGGATCGCACTGTCCACGGCGTCGGCACGCAGTGCCAGCCCGGCCCATCGGCCCGGCTTTTCGGCTCCGGGTTCGGTGGCATCCGTGTCATCGGTGGCATCGCGCTTGCCGAACAGCTTCTGGCCGATGCGCATCATGCGGCCGAACATGCCGCGCCGCTGCAGCACGCAGAACGCCAGCACGCAGGCACCCAGCACCCCGGTCACGGCGATGATCGGGGTGCGGTACTCGGACATGTCGCCGTTGGCGCCGAACACGGCAATGCCCAGCAATGCGAACAGCATCTGCGACAGCGCCTGGGTGGTGGTGCTGACCGTGATGGCGGCAGCCGCGTCACGCATGCGCGCGCCGCGATGCGACAGGTAGCGCACCATCAGCACCGGGCCGCCGATCTGGCCCGCCGGCAGCAGGCTGTTGACCGATTCGCCGGTCCAGCGTGCCTTGAGCGCGCTGCAGAACGATCCGTGGCGGGTCTTGCGGTCCAGCAACACGGCGATGGCGCCGGCATCGAGCGCCAGCGGTACCAGATGGAACGCGGCCACCACGGCCAGACCCCAGCCGGCCGACATCAGCGTGGTGGTCACCGCGCCAAAGCCCTGCCAGGCCAGCAGCCCGACAAACAGTGCCGCGCCTACCGACAGAAGAATGAAAGCTGCACGATTCACGCCGCTGACTACCCCGGTTATTTCCCGCCCAGCAGGCGCCGGAACACCTGGCGGAACCCGAAGTACGCCACGGCATCCTTCATGTTCGAAATGAAGCGCAGCCACGGGCGCATGCCCGGATCGGTCACATATTCAAAGGTCAGCGACACGCGGATCTCGTTCGGGCCAGCCGGCGTGATGCGGTGGCGCAGCTTGTCGCCGTCGAACAGCACGATGCCGCCCGGCGGAATCTGCACCGAGCCCGGTTCGTCCGCAATGTCGGGGTTGCGCGTATGCAGTTCGTAGTCGAGCCGGCACGTCGATTCGTCCAGCACGCCGATTAGCAGCGTGTAGCGGCGGCCATCGTAATAGGACGTGTCGTAGTGCCAGCCGATATGGTCGCCCTGGCGCGTGTAGTAATAGAGCGCGTAGGCGTGGGGGTCGGTTTCCGGGCAGACCTGGAGCTTGTCGCCCGTCACGTCTTCGAGCCAGCCAATCAGCGCCTTCGAACGGTACAGCTCGGCAATGAACGGCGCCTTTTCGTCGATCGTATGGCGGCTGACGCTGCCGCCCTGCTTGTGGCCGGGCAGGTAGTTGCGGTTCAGGCCGCCTTGCAGCGAGCGCGCCAGCGCCACCAGCTGGGCGGTTTCGTCCGGGCCCAGGAACTTGTCCAGGTACAGGAACGCGCCATCGCGGTCGAAATCCTGGCGCAGGGCGGGGGTGTCCAGCTGCGACACCACGCCGGCCACGGCGGCGTCCGGACGGCGGGCCGCCGGACGCGCGGCCACGGGTTCGGCTTCGCGCGCCATCTGCGGCGTGATGGCGATGTCGCCGGTAACTTGCTCTGGCATGGGCTGCCTCAGTGATCGGTGGAAGTTGCGACTGGCTGGGGGCGCCGCATGACTCGCCAGTAATCGATGATGACCAGCACGGCAAACAGCGGGGCGCCGATCGAGGCCGCGGTCAGGAAGGGACCGATGCCGTCAGTCAGCGTCACCAGCGGCAGCAGGTACAGCACGTCTTCGGTCTCGAATCCGCCAGCCGACGCCTGCTTGGTGCCACTTTTGCCAACCCGCGATTCTATACGCATGCGCAGGAAGAAGATCAGCGCCACGGCAAGTCCGGCAATCGTGCCGCGCAGCACCGGACCGAACGTCTCGGGCACGCCGCCGGGGGCCGCGCTGTTTGCCACGGCCATGCCAAAGCTGACGAACAGCAGCACGGTAATCAGCGCGTCGCTTGCCAGGTCGTAAAAATGGCCGATCTTGCTCGATTTGCCGCTAATTCGCGCCAACTCGCCGTCGGTATGGTCGACAAAATTCGACACCACAACCAGCAGCGCGCCCCAGTTGCTCCACGTGTAGCCGCCTTGCGCAATGCAGGCGACGCCGGCGATGCCAATCAGCAGCCGCAGCGTGGTCAGGTGGTTCGGGGTGACACGGGTGTTCTTGAGGGGCCGCACCAAATGGCGGGCAAGGCGGGCATCCCAGGTGGACGGCAAGGGCGGTTCATCCGGGTATTTAGGGGATTTCTGGTTCATCCGTCAAAACTATCTGGAGGGGCGGCTCCGGCACTTCGGCGCGCCAGGCGATGCGGAACACTACGCCTACGACGCCCGAATGACAAGTTCACCAGAATACGCCCTTTCCCGCACCCGTGCAGCAAAGGCGCGTGGAGGTGTCCTGCGGACGGCCGCGGAGCGCCCGGAAAGCGCGCTGCCGGACCATCCAGTCCGCCGCCAAAGCACCACCGGGCCCGCCTGCAGTCCTGTCACCAGACCCCGAAGAACACCCCGGCCTGCTTGTAGACGTTGGTTTTGGCCGCCACTTCGGCATGGCTGACGGTGACGCGCGGCTTGAGCGTGCAGAACCAGTCCAGCAACTGGCCGCGCATATGGCTGCGCACGGCCTCGTGGCCCGGATCGGCGCCAAGATCGACAAATTCGGACGGATCGTTCGCCAGATCGAACAATTGCGGCCGGAATCCCTGCCAATGCACGTACTTCCAGCGCGCATCGCGCACCATCCAGGCGCGGCATTCGCCCGGCTGCCGGCCCAGGGCCACGCGGGCGCCGCGATAGCCATAGTCGAGTTCCGACACCACGAAGTCCCGCCACGCTGCCGAATCGCCGCCGCGACCCCGGGTCAGGTCCAGCAGCGACCGGCCTTCCACGCGATGGTCGAACGCTGGCAGGCCCAAACCGTCGAGTACGGTCGGCACCACATCGACGGCGGAAACCATGCGGGCGTCGGCCACGCCGCGCGTGGCGTCGGCCTCGGCGGACGGGTCATAGACGATCAGCGGAATGTTCTGCACGGTGTCATAGAACTGCTCCTTCTCGCCCAGCCAGTGGTCGCCCAGGAAGTCGCCATGGTCGGCCGTGAAGACCACCAGGGTGTCGTGCCAGCGCCCGGTGCGCTCCAGCAGTTCCCAGAGCTGGCCGAGCCGGTCGTCGATCTGCTGGATCAGGCCCTGGTAGGCAGGACGCACGGTGTCGGATACCTCCTTGCGCATGAAATTGGCGCATTCCTCCTGCGTACGGTACGCGTCGACCACCGGATGGGGATCGTCGAGTTCGGCGTCGTTGCGCTGCAGCGGCAGACAGTCGTCGAGCGAATAGGCGTTGTGGTACGGCGCCGGCGCCAGATAGGGCCAGTGCGGCTTGACCAGCGACAGATGCAGCACCCACGGATCGTCGCCCCGGGCGGCGATGTAGTCCATCGCGCGGTCCACGGTATAGGCCGTTTCCGAATGCGGCTCGGCCACGCGTGCTGGCAGGCCCGCATTGCGCATCTGCCAGCCCGAGACGATCTCGCCATCGGGCGCCTGGGCGCTGATCACATAGTCGGTCCACGGGTCACGGCTGTCATAGCCCTGGGCGCGCAGCCAGTCGGCATAGGCGCTGTGCGGCTCTGCGTGGTGGCCGTCGTGGCGGTCCACCTCGATAAAGTGGCCGCTGCGCAACAGCGTTTCCAGTTCCGTACCGCCGTCCAGATGCAGCCGCTTCAGGTTGGCGTTGTCGGGCATCACGTGGGTCTTGCCGGCCAGGGCCAGCGCACGGCCGCTGTCCTTCAGGTATTCGCCCAGCGTGATTTCGCCGACGGACAGCGGCACGCGGTTCCAGGTGGCGCCGTGGCTGCTGACGTAGCGGCCCGTGTAGAAGCTCATGCGGCTGGGGCCGCAGACGCCTGACGTCACAAACGCGTTGTCGAAACGCACGCCGCGAGCCGCCAGCGCGTCGATATTGCGCGTGCGCAACGTGGGATGGCCGTAGCAGCCCAGGTGGTCGCGACGCAACTGGTCGCACATGATGAACAGCACATTGCGGATGGACATCGTTGATTCCTTAATCGCCGACAAAGCCGGAGGCCTTGACCACGGGGCTCCAGCGGTTTGCATCGCTGGTCAGCGTCTTGCCAAACGCATCGGCACTGCCACTTTGCGGCTCCAGCCCGAGCTTGAGAAATTTCTCCTGCAGATCCGGCGATGCCAGGGCGCGGGTGATGGCGGCATTCAGGCGGTCGATCGCGGCGCGCGGCGTGCCGGCCGGCGCAACCACGCCGTAGCGGCCCACGCCTTCGATGTCCTTGTAACCAAGCTCGGTGAAGGTGGGCACATCCGGCAGCGCGGCGGATCGGCGGGTGCCGGAGGTTGCCAGCACATGGATCTTGCCGGCGCGATGCATTTCCGTCAGGTCGGCCAGGGTATCGACCGAAGCCGGCACCTGGCCGCCCACCAGTGCGGTCATCAGCGGCGCCGATCCATTGAACGGCACATGCAGCATCGACACGCCGACCTGCTTGCCGATCATCAGCCCGAAGAAATGCGGAATGCTGCCAAGCGCGGGCGATGCATAGGCGGCGTGCGTCGGGTCGGCCTTGAGCCAGGCGATGTAGTCCTTCAGGTTGCGGGCCGGCGTGGCGCCGCCGGTGGCAAGCGCCAGCTGGAAGTTGGCGATCGGCGCCACGGGAACGAAATCGCGCGCGATGTCGTAGTTGAGCTTGCGATAGACCAACGGAGCGATGGTCATCACGGCGGAATTCGCCAGCACGACGGTATTGCCGTCCGCCGGTTGCGCCCGCGCGTAGTCCATCACCAGCCGGCCGCCGGCGCCGGGCTTGTTTTCGACGATCACCGTCTGCTTGAGGTCTTCCCGGATCTTGTCGCCCACCAGCCGGGCTGCCAGGTCGGCGGTACCGCCCGCCGGATAGCCCACCAGAATGCGCAGCGGCTTGTCGCTCTGGGCCAGGGCGGGCCCGCAGACGATGGCGGCGGCCAGCCAGGCCAGGGTGCCGAGCGTCGCGCGGCGCGTAAAACGGCTGGGGCGGGCCGGGCCGATGGGGTGGACAGGACGGGTGGAGCGGATGGGGCGGATCACGCGATGTCTCCTCGAACCAGGTTTCGATTGTTATCAGTGTGTCCGGCACGCTAGCATCCGACCCATTAGTTAACAAAATCAACTATTCATGCCGCAAGCCAATCCGGAGCATGGTTCGGGGACACTGCAGGCGCCCGCGCGCCTGGTCGATTTCATCAACTACCGGCTCTATCACCTGAGCCGCGTGGCGATGTCTGCCAGCGGGCTCCACCTGCGCGCGGCGGCCGGGGTCAGCCGGCGCGAATGGCGCATGCTGGCGTTCCTGGGCGAGCAGCCCGGCACCCGGCTGACCGAACTGGCCGCCAGCGCCGGGCTGGACAAGGTGCTGGCAAGCCGCGCCGTCCATGCGTTGATGGAAAAGGGCCTGGTGTGCAAGACCGCGCAGGCGGCAGACCGGCGCGCCGCGGCCTTCACGCTGACGCAGGCGGGCGAGGGCGTCTATGCCGCCGCGTTTGCCCGGGCACGCGATTTCAACCGCGAATTGGCCGCTTGCCTGGACCCGGCCGAGGCCGAGGTGTTTTCGCGCTGCCTCGACAAGCTCCATACCCAGGCCGTGGCGATGCGGATGGCGGCAGAGCCACTATCCGGCCAGGGCGATGATGCCGAACCGCCAGCGTTCGACGACCCGTTGAGCGTCTGGCATCGCCGGTGATTTTTGAGATCGATCGCCAAGAAGATTGAATATCCGGCCCGGCGAGGGGCGGGCGGGCATAGGGCTTTCCATCCCGGAAAATCACTAAAGTCCTTGCTTAACTTTCGTGCGTCCCTATACTAAAGGACATGCTTAACTATTCCGATCCTCTCGACGCCACGTTCCAGGCGCTGGCCGACACCACCCGGCGCACGATGCTTGTGCAACTGGCCCGTGGACCGCTGTCGGTCTCTGATCTGGCGAGGCCGCTGGCGATGTCGTTGCCGGCGGTCATGCAGCACCTGTCGGTACTGGAACAGGCGGGGCTGGTCAGCACCGCAAAGGTCGGACGGGTACGCACCTGCCGCATGGCGCCCAATGCGCTGGGCGAGGCGGAGCAGTGGATCAGCGCCCGCCGGGCCGAATGGGAAGGCCATTTCGACCGCCTGGGCGAATACCTGGAAACCATGAAAAAGGAGGCAGCATCCGATGGCACCCGCGACCGCAACGAAGACTGAGACGTCGTCGTCCACCCAGTCGTCAGCCCAGCAGCACGCCCAGCACCGCCTGACCACATCGCGTGCATTCAATGCCCCGCGCGATCTGGTTTTCAAGGCATGGAGCACGGCCGATCACCTGAAACACTGGTTCTGCCCGCAGGGCTTTACCGTGCCGGCGTGCGAGGTGGAATTCCGTCCGGGCGGCAAGTTCGACCTGTGCATGCGCTCGCAGGACGGCACGTTCGAGCACTGGATCCGTGGTCACTTTGTGGAGGTCATGCCGCACTCGCGGCTGGTGATCGACATGACGGTGGTCACCGTCGACGGCAAACCGCTGTTCAACGCGCTGACAACGGTCGGTTTCGAAACCGTCTGCGGCGGCACCGAGATGCGTGTGACCCAGGCATACACCATGCTCGATCCGTCGGCTGGCGACTTCATCCGGGGCGCCGAGGAGGGCTGGAAGCAGACGCTGGACCGGCTGGAACGGGAAGTGGCCCGTATCGTCGCCGCAACGCCGCCGCGCTCGGTGGCGCATGGCACGTTCTCGATTTCGCGGACTTACGATGCCCCGCCGGCCCTCGTGTTCCGTGCGCTGAGCGACCCTGCGGCCAAGGCCGAATGGTTCCACGGCGGCCAGGGCTACCAGACCGTGTCGCGCGCCATGGACGTGCGCCCAGGCGGCCGCGAGCATCTGCAGGGCAAATGGGATAACGGCCTGGTGTCGACGTTCGACGCTGTGTATTTCGACGTGATTCCGAACGAGCGCCTGGTCTACAGCTACGAGATGCATATGGGCGAACGCAAGATTTCGGTGTCGCTGGCCGTCTTCGAGCTGAAGGCCGTGGGGCAGGGCACGCAACTGACGCTGACCGAGCATGGCGCCTTCCTGGATGGCTATGACGATGCGGGGTCGCGCGAGCATGGCTCGGGGCTGCTGCTCGACGCCATTGGGGAGTGGGTGCGGCGGGCACGCTGAAGCGCTTGACGTTCTCGAAGTGGCGCCGGCGCCCGCCGGACTTGCCGGCGCGGCGGGCAGGGCGCGCGAGAGTAATCGCGTGTCATTCAGCATTCAAGAATCGGCAACATGAAGGCATCCACCTGGTTGAGATGGTTTGCCCGACCCGACGTCATCCTTTTACCGATACCGTTGTCCGCGATTTGCCGACGGCGCGTCCCACGCGCCGACACTAGTATCCAGATGCGACCTGCCACGCAAGACAGCCTGATGCGACTTGCGTGGCATCCCGTCCCTGGCTGTCCATGTCCCCACATACAGGAAAAACAGCCATGGACCGTCGTCACTTTCTCAAGCTGGGAGGTTTTCTTACCGTTTCCGTTGCCGCTGGCGGGCTTGCCGCCTGCGGGGGCGGCGGAGGCGGGGACGATCAGCCGCCCGATACCGGTAATCCCGAAAATTTCAATTTCGTCCATGGCGTAGCCTCGGGCGATCCTCGCCCCGACAGCGTGATCGTGTGGACACGCGTCGAGGGCAACAATGGCAAGCGGCCCGTCGTGGTGCGCCTGCAGGTGTCCACGCAGGCGGATTTCCCACCGCAAAGCCTGCTCGTCAACCAGCCCCTGATGGCGCGCCCGGAATGGGACTATACGATCCGCAACAAGGTGACGGGCCTGACGGCCGGCGCGCGGTATTACTACCGCTTCCTGCTCGGCAACCGGGCCAGCACCGTTGGCCGCACCCGCACGACGGTGCCGGCCGGCACTGCGCTGGCGCAGTTGCGCTTCGCCTTCGTAAGCTGCCAGGACTGGAACGCCAACCATTGGGCCGGCATGGAGGAGCTGGCCCAGCAGGATCTGGACTTTATCGTCCACGTGGGCGACTACATCTACGAAGCGGTGCCGGGCGGCTCGCGCACCGGCAATGTCGAGGATCGGCATACCGTACTGACCTTGCCCAACGGCACGGTATTGCCCGATGGCAGTGTCTACGCCACCACGCTCGACGATTATCGCTACCTGTACCGCAGCTATCGCAACGATTCGCGGCTGCAGGCCCTGCACGCGGCGGCACCGATGATCGCGATCTGGGATGACCACGAATTTTCCGACAACTGCTGGCAGGACCGGCAGACCTACGACGCCGATGACGACCTCACGCCACGTACCGCGCGCCGGCGTGCCGCCAACCAGGCCTGGTTCGAGTACATGCCGGCCGATGTCAGCTTCGATGCGGACAATCCGTCGTTCCAGAACATCCAGATCTACCGCTCGTTCACCTTTGGCAATCTGGCCACGCTCATGATGACGGACGAACGGCTGTACCGCGCCGATCATGTCATTACCGAGGAATCCGTGGGCGGCTCGGTCGGAAGCCTTTACCTGGTGGCGGCCGACAAGCTGGCCTCGGCCGAAGCGGCCAGGATATCGGCTGCCGGCGGGGCCCTGACGCCGGTGTCGATGCTGGGCGACACGCAGCGAGGGTGGTGGCAAGACCGCGTCGGTGGCGCCAATACCACGTGGAAGCTCTGGGGCAACCAGCTCGCGATGCTGCGGATGCAAGTGGATATCACGCAAGCGGTGTCGACCCTGATCGCACACGCGCTGGTACTGTCCAACGGCGCGCTGGCGTCGGTCGAAAGCGCGATAGCCACGGCGCTGGCCAGCGATCTCGCGGCGGCGCGGACGGCTGGCACCTATGCCGGGCTGGCCTATACGGCTTTGCGCAACGTGCTGTCGCAGGCCGGCATTGACGGGCCGGCCTTCGATGCCAACGTCAAGCCATTCATCGCGTCGCGTCTGCCGCCCGTTTCGTTGCTGGGCAAGTTCATTCTCAATGCCGACCAGTGGGATGGCTTCAATGCCGAGCGCAAGAACCTGATGGCGTTCCTGAAGACCCATGACGTGCGCAATGTCGTGGCGCTGAGCGGCGACATCCACGCGTTCTTTGGCGGCCAGGTGATGGACGACTACGATGCCGCCAGCCCCGCGCCGGTGATGGTGGATCTGGTCACTGCGGGCTTGTCGAGCAACACGCTGCTCAGCTCGTTCCGCGCGGTCGTGGATAACGACCAGACGTTCGCCGCCCTGCGAGACCTGATCTACAGCAACGTCGGCGGCACGCTGACCAACACCTTCGACAGCACGCTGCGCACGTTCAATCCGTGGCTGCGGCACGTGAATACCAACGCCGAAGGCTACGCGGTGGTGACTCTGACGCCCGACAAGCTCAGTTGCGCATTCCACGTGATGCAGCGGCTTTCGGGAGGCACGGCACCGGCGCCAGCGACGGCGAGCACGAAGGTGCTGGAAGTGGCGGCGAATACGGCCGACGTGAACGTGGTCTAGCGTGTCGCCTGGCGCGCGGTCCAGGCAAGCGCCAGGACTCGCACAGATCGGCGGTTGGCCAAAAAAATGCGACGAGGGTGGCCTCGTCGCATTTTCTTCAATTCTTGCGCCAGGACTCGGGATACCCCGATACCGTGGCGCGGCGCGCCAATCAGAACAGTGCTTCGGTGATATCGACGCTCTCGTTCGGGAAGATGTTCTGCCACACGACTGGCTTCTTGTCAGAAATCAGCGGCAGGGCACCGCGCCAGTCCTGGGTCAGCGGGGCGGTTTCATAGCCCACGCGAAGCTTGTCGATCGCTTCGCGATACTGCGCCACGGTCTTCCAGTTGCTACCCGCTGCGCGCTGCAGGAAGGCCTTCAGCTTCTCGGGGGGATTCACCACCTTGCACTCGAACGGCACGTTGACCGCCACCGACTTCTTCGGCACGCCTTCGGTGACTGTCTCGGCCTTGCCCGTCGTGCAGACCGTGCGTTTCTGGGCATCGTGCAGGCTCTGCATGAACATGACGACGGTAGGCTCCAGCGCGGCCTTGTCCGCGTCGGACATCTTCAGTTGCTGCAGGAAGACAGGCGCCAGATCCTTGGCGTAATCCTTGTCTGCCTCGAGCTTCTCCGGAATGTTGATGAAGTCGCCTGGGGCCTTGTTGGCGACGCGCACCGGGCGCGTGTAGTCGTTGAGCGACTTCATGGCTGCCGGATCGGCCTGAATCAGCGTACGCAGGAACAGGTCCGTGACGGCTTCCGGCGATTGCGCCGGGGCTGCCGCGTGGGCGGTACCTGCTGCGGCCAATGCGGCAGCCGTCAGGACGCGGAGGGTAATCGCTTTCATTTGCTGCTTTCCTTCGGTGTTTTGTCACCCCATGGGGGGTGTAGCTACGGATTCGGCCACCGGTACGACCTGGCTCCCGGGCACGCCCGGATCGGGTTTGCCAACGGCCGAATATGTATTTTAAGGCGCTTTATATGTGATGTATATGCCTTAAAATGCCTAATATGCTACATTTATCGCGCCTATTCCGGCCTTCGATCGATGCCATGGCTGCTAGGCTGTTCCCGCTTTCACTCAGGATGTTTTTGCCGATGTTCCGTTTCAAGGCGATCCACTTCGCCAAATCCGCCACGACCCTCCCGACTTTCACTGCCTTCAGGACCGTTACCACGGTCGCCACGGTTGCCGCGCTGCTGGCGCTTGCCGCCACGGCCGCTGCCCACGCAGCCGGCCCGGCTGCTTCCGTAAAGCAGTCCGCGCCGGCCGCAAGCACCGCTGCCGAGTATTTGCCCGCTGCCGCGGACTTCGTCGGCAAGTGGACGCTCTATGGCGCAGCCGTTCGCGCGCCGTCAGACCTGCCGGCGCCGGCCACCCCCGCCCAGACCGCCGAGGCAACCGCCAGGCAGCGGACCCTGCTGACCTTCTACCGCGCGTTCGACTACCTGGAAATCAGCGCCGATGGCCGCTTCAACTTCCATCAGCCAGGCGAGAAGCCGGGCGATGCCTGCGCCTGGTGTGGCAACTGGTCATTCCACGACGATTCGTTGTGGCTCGACCTGCCAACCATGCCCCGGCTCGATATCTACGCGCCGGGCGGCAAGATGCAGATGACGTATGGCGCAGAAGTTGGCGAATCGGCGATGTTCCGTTGGCAGGTGGTCGGCTGGGCCAAGGTTCAGTAGGGAAATCGGCAGAACCGGGCGCCAAAACCAGGCGCCAAGAAAAAAGCGACGGGGTTTCCCTCGTCGCTTTTTCTTTGGAACCGGCTCCGGCGCTTATCGCCAGCGCCGGTCAGATCACGCCTTGCGCCAGCATGGCGTCGGCCACCTTGACGAAGCCCGCGATATTGGCGCCTTCCACATAGTTGATATAGCCGTCATCCTTCTGGCCGTAGTGGATGCAGTTGCCATGGATGTCTTTCATGATGGCGTGCAGCTTCTCGTCGATCTCGGCGTGGTGCCAGGCCAGGCGCATCGCGTTCTGCGACATCTCCAGGCCCGAAGTGGCCACGCCGCCGGCATTGCTGGCCTTGCCGGGCGCGTACAGGATGCGCGCGGCCACGAAGCGATCCACGGCATCGAGCGTCGACGGCATGTTGGCACCCTCGGCCACGCAGAACACACCATTCGACAGCAGGCGCTCGGCGTCGTGGCCGTCCAGTTCGTTCTGGGTGGCGCACGGCAGCGCCACGTCGGCAGGTACGTGCCAGGGGGTCTTGCCGGCCTCGAAACGCAGGTCGTGCTGCGCGGCAAAGTCGGCCAGGCGGCCGCGGGTCTCGTTCTTGAACGTCATCAGCGCGGCCAGCTGCTCGCTGTCCATGCCCTGCGGGAAGTGCAGCACGCCGCCGGAGTCCGACACGGTCAGCACCTTGGCGCCCAGTTCGATGGCCTTTTCGGCCGCGTACTGCGCCACATTGCCCGAGCCCGACAGCAGCACGCGCAGGCCATTGAATTCGCGGCCGCGTCGGTGCAGCATTTCCTGCGCGAAGTACACCGTGCCGTAGCCGGTGGCCTCGGGGCGCATCAGGCTGCCGCCAAACGCCAGCCCCTTGCCCGTAAACACGCAGGCCGACTGGTTCGTCAGCTTCTTCATCATGCCGGCCATGAAGCCCACCTCGCGTGCGCCCACGCCGATGTCACCGGCCGGCACGTCGGTATCGGGCCCCAGGTGACGATGCAGTTCGGCGATCAGCGCCTGGCAGAAGCGCATCACCTCGGCGTCCGACTTGCCCTTGGGATCGAAGTCCGATCCGCCCTTGCCGCCGCCCATCGGCAGCGTGGTCAGCGCGTTCTTGAAGGTCTGCTCGAAGCCCAGGAATTTCAGCACCGACAGGTTCACGGTCGGGTGAAAGCGCATGCCGCCCTTGTACGGGCCGATGGCCGAGCTGTGCTGCACGCGAAAGGCGCGATTGACCTGCACCTGGCCACGGTCGTCGGTCCAGGCCACACGGAACTGGATCACGCGCTCGGGTTCCACCAGCCGTTCCAGCAGCGCCTGTTCGCGGTAGCGCGTGTTGCGCTCGACGAACGGCCACAAGGTCATCATGACCTCCTTCACGGCCTGGAAGAATTCGGGCTGGTCGGGGTCACGCCGGGCAACGCCGGCCAGGAAGGAATCGAGGGAGTGGAAAGTCACGATGTCTCGGTATTGTCTTGGGTACTGTATGTGGCGCCTGCGCCTGCCGCAGAGGCTGGCGGCCGGGCCGTCCTGGATTGGCGCGTCGGATGCGCGCCGTGGCATGCAATGCGGGTAGGCAACCCGGGCGGAAGGGCACGGGCGCAATAAGATGCCGTCAATGTCCGGACATTGATGCTTGTGGCTGGATGTCCAAACAGGCACGAAGCTTAGCACCAGAATGGGGCAATCCCTATCGAAAACATGATGCTGCCGCCATGCGGATGGGCGTCCACGGGCTTCGGGGCGGGGCCGAAAGTGGACGAGCCGTGGCAACGGAAATCGGGCCGGAAATCGCGCCGGGACGCCGTGCTAGCATGAGCGCGTTCTCCGCCGCACCCTTACGCAACCATCCCATGACTACGCTCTACGCGACGCTTGGCGTCCAGTCCGATGCCACCCTGGACGAGATCAAGCTCGCCTACCGCCGCGCCGCCATGAAGTGGCATCCGGATCGCAATCCGGGGCGTGAAGCCGACGCCCACGCGGCTTTCCAGCAGATTCGGGACGCTTATTCGATCCTGTCCGACGCCGAGCAGCGTCAGGTGTACGACGACGTTTTCGAGCGGGAAATGCGCCGCTGGGAATCCGAGCATGCCGCCGAGATGGAGGCCGAAGAAGCGCAGGAGCGCGAGGCCCAGGAAGCGGCCCGGCGAGCCGCGCAGGAGCACTACGAGAAGATGGTTGCCATCGCCATGCGCTTTGCCGACGACGGGCACGGCCGCGACGTGCTGTTTGGCGTGCTGATGGGCCGGGACTGCGAGCCGGAGCTTGCCGGCCGCATCGCCAACAGCGTCTGGGCCCTGCATGAGTCGCGCAAGATGGCCGACATACCCAAGACCCCGGAGAACGCCGCCCAGTCGGATGCCGGCACCGCCCGCGCGGAAAAACCGGCCTTCGAATCGTTCTGGGAAGGCCTGTTCAGGTTCCGCTGAGCATAAAAAAACCGCGTCCCGAGGGACGCGGTACAAGTCTCATCTCACTGAGAACAAAGCAGAAAAGAAGCAGGAGCAGGCAGATCAGGCGCTGTGGGCCGGCGGTGCCGAGACACCGGTGCGGTCAAGGCCGGCGATGGTACGGGCCCCGTCGGTGTATGGATCGGGCTTGCGCGTGCCATAGGCACCCTGGCTGTAGACATCGCGCTTTTCCAGCACGTTGGCGCCTTCGGTAAAGACGTCGCGGGGGCCGTTGTGCATGGCGTAGCCGTAGCGGTCGGCATCGACGCCGCGGTCTTGCATGCCGTGGCCGGATTGCGCGGCGGCCAGCGTGCAGGCGCAGAGCATCGTGGTGGCAAGCAGGGACTTGATCGTGTAGTTGTGCATTTCTGGTCTTCAACAGATTGGGTGGACGGCGCGTCTGGCGGGGGTGGGGGGAGGACGCGCCGTCCGGGACGCCTTGTGGGCGATGTCGCATCGGAGTGGTGCGGCACGAGACAAAGTGTAGGCCGCCCCATGCATTCCTGTGATGATTTAAAAAATCATTTGTCAGTCGGTTTTTTCATGTGTCTGCAACGTGACGCCAAGCACCACGAGCGCGCATTGAACGTCGGCCGCCAGGGCCCGATCCTGCAGTGCGGAAAGTTGCACGAGCGATGTCTCGATCCACGCATGCAAGGCATCCGGCGCCTCGACGGTGTGTCCCGCCTTGATGCGCGCACGGAAATGGCGGGCCACGATACCCAGCACCCGGCGCACTGGCTTGCGGGCCGACACGGGCAGCGATGGCAGCGCGCGTTGCAGGGTCAGCGTGCAATACCCAATCTGCAGCTCGGTGAATCCGTCCGACGCCAGGCGGCCACCGCCGGCACCCAGCCGCGGCATCAGTTGCCCCAGCCGGTCCAGCATGCCAGCGCCGACACGGGTATGGGCATCGGCGGCACGCCAGGTGGCGGCCCGCGCCAGATCCTGCCAGCTGGCGCGGATCAGCCGCTGCGCGGCCACGTGTGCGCCAAAGGGTCGCGCGAGCATGGCCCAGAGCGGCGCGAACAACATCGCGGCGGCATTTGCCAGGTTCGTGTTGAACAGGCCGACGAAATTGGCGTCGTAGACCGTCTGCACATTGGCAAATGACGCGGTATTCACTGACAGCAACATGGCGATCAGGTTGAAGCCGGGCCGCTGGATCAGCAGCCCGATGCCCAGATAGGGCACCGACAACATCCCGGCCAGTGTTTCGAACGTCTGCGCGTGCGGCACCACCATGAACAGGTAGAACGACGAGATCAGCAGGCAGATCGCGGCCCAGCGGACGAATGATCGCGCCACGGGGCGCGGCTCGTCGATGGTGGCGAAGAAGCAGCAGGCGATGGCCGACACGGCCACCGGGCCGCCACCGTCCTCCCAGCCCGAGAAGATCCACAACAGGCCTGCGCAGAACACGGCCAGGCCAGCCGATACCGCGCCAAACACCAGCATGGCGTGGTCGTGATGCAGGGTGTCTCCTTCGGGTTCGGGCTCGTGCCCGGTTGCGCTGCCGGGGGGCTCGCTCATCGACGGCTTGCCCTGTGGCGCGTCCGGGCGGTCGACAATGCGCTGCCGCAAATCGGCGCAGGCGCGCATCAGGATGGCGTGCCGGGTGGTCAGCAAGGCGGCCGCCTGCTCCAGCGCCAGACGCGGCAGTCGGGGCGCCCGGGTGTCACGCAGCGCCTGCAGCACGCTTTCCAGGCCGGACAGTACCGGCATCAGCCGCGACATGCGGCCACGCAGAGCGCGTGCGTGGTCCACGGCCTGCTGGCTCTCGATATCGAAGGACAGGTGCACGATCAGCTGGTCCAGGGCCAGCATGTCGGCCGCCAGGCGATGCCGGCTGACGGCCGCGCGGGGGTTGGCGGCGACGATATCGCTGGCCCAGGCTGCCGCATCGTCCAGCCAGATGCGCGCCCGTTCGCGCAGCGCTGGCGCCACCTTGGCCGGAAACACGATGGCACCGACCAGGCTCGCGCAGACAATGCCGATCACGATTTCCTCGATGCGGGCCACGGCGATATCGAAGATGTCGGCCGGCTGCATGACGGCCGGCAGCGCGACGATCGGCAAGGTATAGGCCGCCAGCAGGAACACATAGCTGCGCGGCGTACGCTGCAGCAGGGACAGGTAGACCAGCGCCATGATCCACAGCGCGATGGCGCCCATCAGCACGATCGGCATGTTCACCAGTTGCGGCACGGTAATCACGGCGGCCATCGCGCCAAGCATGGTGCCGGCCACGCGATAGGCGGCCTTCGAGCGCGTGGCGCCCGTGAGCGGGTTCGAGACGAAATAGACCGTGGCCATGGCCCAGTACGGGCGCGGCAGGCCGAACGACAGGGCGATATAGAGCGCCAGCATCGCGGCAGCGAATGCCTTCAGCGAAAACAGCCACTGTCGGGCATGCGGCCAGCTAGCCATGATTGTGATGCGCCGGGGGGGCCGGCAATTGGGGGCGTAGGACGGGCAGTGTAGTCGCCCGGCAAAGATTCCATACATGATTTAAAATTCGCGTCTTCAGTCGGAATATTCATGAAAGGCCAGTCATGCCGATCGACATCCGGGCGTTGCGCTACTTCGTCGAGACCGCGCGCCTGAAAAGCTTTACGCAGGCGGCATCGTCGCTCTACGTCACGCAATCGACCATCAGCAAGATGGTCAGGCAGCTGGAAGACGAGATCGGCCAGCCGCTGCTGATCCGCGAAGGCAAGTCGGTGCGGCTGACCGACGTGGGCCGGGTGGTGTACGACCGGGGCCAGGAGGCGCTGGGCGTGGTACACCGGCTGACACTGGAAGTGGCGGATCTGTCATCGCTGGGGCGCGGCCAGCTGACGGTGGGCATCCCGCCCATGGTCAACCTGTTCTTCTCGCCTGCCGTCAGCGCCTTTCGCAAGCGATATCCCAACCTGCAGCTGACGCTGTCCGAGCACGGCGGGCAGGTGGTGGAGCAACAAGTGGCGAATGGCGAACTTGAAGTGGGCGCCACGGTGCTGCCCGGCGATACGGGCCTGGCGCTGGAAACGCGGCAGTTCGCAAAATATCCAATCTGGGCGGTCGGGCCGCATCGTGCCGCGTGGGCCAGCGGCCGCACGGTGACGCTGGAGGCGCTGCGCGAAGAACCGCTGGTCATGCTGACCGACGAATTCTCGCTGACGCGCAAGCTGCGGCAGGCCTTTCTGGAAGCGCGCATCGAACCGCATGTCGTGGCGCAAAGCGGCCACTGGGATTTTTTGGCGTCGATGGCCGCCGCAGGACTGGGCACCACCTTCCTGCCCGAACCGCTGCTCAAGCGCCTGGAAACGCGCGACAAGCTCGCCGTGGCCCGTCTGACCGAACCGACCATGGACTGGGCCCTGGCCCACATCTGGTCGCCGGGACGCTACCTGTCACACGCGGCCCGGGCGTGGCTGGAGGTTTGCGAGGAGGTAATGGGGTAGGGGCGGAGGGTAGGCGTGGGGGTAGGCGTGGGAGTAAGGGCGGGCCGGCCTGTCAGACCCCGACCGATAGCTGCCGAGGCTACCAGCCACTAGGCTTCAGTCAGATGCCGCATGGGAGTCCTGACGATGCAGCCAGTGGTGGCGGAAAAACGATCGGTTCGGAGTTTTGCGCGATTGCTGCGCGATACGGTGTCAGCCTGGCTGGACGACTATGCGCCCAGCATGGGCGCCGCGCTCGCGTACTACACGGTGTTTTCTGTGGCGCCGCTGCTGCTGATCGTGATCGCCATTGCAGGGCTGGTGTATGGCGACGAAGCAGCGCGCGGCGCGGTGGTCGAGCAGATCGGCGGCCTGGTGGGCGTGGAGGGCGCCAAGGCCATCGAAAGCATGCTGATCTCGCTCAGTTCGCCTGCCAAGGGGTCGCTCACGGCGGTGCTCAGTACCGTCACCCTGTTCGTGGGCGCCACCACGGTCTTTGCCGAGTTGCAGGACGCGCTGGACCGCATCTGGCGCGTGCCTGAGCGCAAGAAGCCGTCGGGCGTCTGGGAACTGCTGCGCGCGCGCGTGCTGTCGTTCGGCATGATCCTGGGCATCGGCTTTCTGCTGATCGTCTCGCTTGTCGCCAGCGCCGCGCTGGCCGCCATTGGGCGGTACTGGTCGCCCATGCTGGGCGAGGGCGAGGTGCTGGGCCACCTGCTCGACATGGGCCTGAGCTTTGTGCTGGTCACGGTGGTCTTCGCGATGATCTACAAGATCATGCCGCACGCCGCTGTACGGTGGCCGGACGTATGGCTGGGCGCCGTGGTCACGTCGGTGCTGTTCACGGTGGGCAAGCTGCTGATCGGGCTGTATATCGGGAAGACGGGCATCGCCACCGGCTACGGTGCGGCCGGATCGCTGGTGGTGGTGCTGGTCTGGGTGTACTACTCGGCGCAGATCTTTCTGCTGGGGGCGGAATTCACGTGGCTCTATGCCAACCGCTTCGGGTCGCTGCGCAGGCAGCCGGCCGTGCACGAAGGGCAGGCGCCCACGCGGCGGGACCAGGCACCGCCCTGATGGTCATCGGCTCCGATGCCGTTTCCCGCGTCTTTACCGTGCCCGCAGCGCATCCACGATATTGAGCCGTGACGCGCGCAGCGCCGGCAGGAACCCGCCGATCAGGCCCATCGCCATCGAGAACAGCAGCGTCTTGACGATGATGGCCGGTGTCAGCAAAAAGCGGAACGACAGGTCGGCAAAGGTCTGGAAGTTCGTGGTGGAGAACGATGCGAACTGCATCAGCGACGCGCAGAGCAGGCCGGCAATGCCGCCCACCAGCCCCAGCAGCACGGCTTCGATCAGAAACGCCATCAGCACGTTGGTGCGCTGGAAGCCCAGCGCGCGCAGCGTGCCGATCTCGCCCACGCGGTTGGCCACCGACGCGTACATCGTGATCATGGCGCCAATCATGGCCGCCACCGAGAAGATGGTCGTCAGCGTCAGGCCCAGGATATTGATAAAGGCCGACAGCGCCTTGGACTGGTCGCTGTAGAACTGCTGTTCGCGCTTGGCTTCGTTCGCCAGGCGCGGGTCGACGTCGATATCGGTGCGGAATTTGTCGAAGGCGTCGGTATTCGCCAGCCGCAGCACCATCGACGAATAGCTGGTGCGCCGGAACGACTGCATGAGCTGGTCCACGTCGCCCCAGATCTCGGAATCGAAACCGCTGCCGCCGGCATCGAAATGACCCACCACGGTCCAGTCGCGCTGCGCAAAGCGCAGGTGATCGCCAATGCGCACGTTGCCGTACCCCTTGGCAAGGCTGCTGCCGACGATGATTTCCGATGATCCCGGCTTGAACACGCGCCCCTCGGTCAGCCGCACCTGCGGCCGCAGCGACACGCCCAGCGGCGATACGCCCCGGATCACCACGTTCGACGGCGTGGTGTAGCCGGTCTTGGTCAGCGAGATCAGCACCACCGCTTCGCGCGAGGCCATCGGGCGGCCCTCTGGCGTCATGGCGATGGACGGATACATCTCCAGCGCGGCCGCCTGGTCGCGCGAGATGGCGCTCTGGATCTCGGTCTCGGCACCTTTGCGGATCACCACCACGTTGTCGCGCTCGCCCGTGGTCACCAGCGTCTGCTTCAGGCCCGCATCGAGCATCAGCATCGTCGCGAACACGAAGACCACCAGCGCCAGGCCGCCGGCCGTCAGCGCCGTGGTCAGGCGCCGGGCCCAGACGTTGCGGGCGATGTAGTGGAGCGGAATGACCATCTGCGCGCGTTCCCGTCAGCCAATGGCCCGCAGGCCTTCGACGATCCGCACCCGGGCGGCCTGCACCGCCGGCACGATGGCGGCGGCCACGCCAACCACCAGCGCACAGCCAGCCTGCATCGCCATGGTCTCGTGCGACACGGTGAATACCGGAAACACCCCGCCCACGGCCTGCTTGAAGAAGCGGGCCGCCGGTGGTGTCAGTAACATGCCCAGCGCGCCGCCAAACGCGCTGATGATCATCGATTCGCCAAAAACGAGCAATGACAGGAAGCCAGGGCCGAAGCCCAGCGCCTTCAGCGTGGCGTATTCGGTGATGCGCTCGCGCGCGCTCATCGCCATGGCGTTGGCCATCACGGCCATCACGATGACGATCACCACATACGACACCACGCGAATGGCCGCGATGATCTGGTTGGACATCGCCACAAAGCCAAGCTGGAAAGCCTGTTCGGTCTCGGTCAGGGTCTCGGCCAGGGAATTCTTGAACACGTTGTCCACCGCGCGCGAGATCGCGGCGGCATTGTCCGGGTTATCGACGCCCAGAATAAACACGCCCACCTGGTCGGCCTGCCTGGGATTCTTCTTGCGCACCGTTTCGTTCAGGTAATCCCAGTGGAACACCATCTGGCGCGTGATCGTGCTTTCGTCGCGGCCGTCCATGATGCCGCGTACCACGAAATCCCAGGTGCCGGCGTAGATCGTGCCCTTGATCGGGATGACGTCGCCAATCTTGAATCCGTACAGGTCGGCCAGTTGCCGGCCCACCAGCGCACCGCGGCGGTCGCGCTGGTAGTCGGCCCGCTGCTCGGGCGGGACGATGAACTCGGGATACAGGTCGAGGTAATTGTCCGAGACGGCAAACTGGGCGAAGAAGTTCTTGGGGTCGCGGTAGACGCCGCCGAACCAGTTCGAGCGTGCCACCTGCGTCACCCCATCGACGCCCTTGATCCGGTATTCGTAGTTCAGCGGCAGCGCAAAGGTCAGCGAGATGGCGTTGCGGGTGACCAGCCGCGCGTTGGACGCCGCCGACGCGCCCGCGTACCAGGCATCGACCACGGTCTGCAGCAGCCCGTAGGCCAGCACCGCGATCACCAGGCCGAGCACCGTCAGCGCGGTGCGCAGCTTGTGGCGCATGGCGTTGCGGGCGATCAGCTTGGGCAGGAACATGGGCTACGCTTCCCGGCCGCGCTGCTCGCCCTGGAGCAGTTCGCCTTTTTCCAGATGAACCAGAGACTTGGCGGCTTCGGCGGCATGGGCGTCGTGCGTGACCATGATGATGGTCTTGCCCAGGTCGGTATTGAGCCGTTGCAGCATCGCCAGGATGTCTGTGGCCGAATTACGATCCAGGTCGCCAGTCGGTTCGTCGGCCACGATCAGCGTCGGATCGGTAATCAGCGCGCGGGCAATCGCCACGCGCTGCTGCTGGCCGCCGGACAGCTCGGTGGGATAGTGGTCCATGCGATCGGACAGGCCCACCATGCCCAGCACCATCTCCACGCGCTCGCGCCGCTCGGCGCGGCTCAGCCGCGTCAGCATCAATGGCAGTTCCACGTTCTCGTAGGCGGTCAGCACCGGCATGAGGTTGTAGAACTGGAAGATAAAGCCAACGTGCGCGGCGCGCCAGTCAGCCAGCGAGGCCTCGGGCAGTTCCGAGATATCGACGCCGCCCACCAGCAGTTCGCCGCTATCGGGGCGGTCGATACCGGCAATCAGGTTCAGCAGCGTGCTCTTGCCGGAGCCGGACGGCCCCATCAGCGCGATAAAGTCGCCCGCCGCGATGTCGAGCGAGATATCGGACAGCACCGGCACGATCTGCGCGCCGCGCTGGTACGACTTGGCCAGGTGGCGGATCGAGACCAGCGGGGCCGGCGGCGTGACCGGGGCGGAGGGCGTGGAAGGGTCGAGCGGGGCGGACATGTCTTACTTCTTGGTGACCGTGACGCGAGCGCCGTCCGACAGCTTGTCGGCCGGGGCCAGCACCACGGTCTCGCCCGGCTTTACGCCCTGCACGGCCAGCAGTTCGCCAACTTTCGCGCCCCGGGTGACAGGTATCTGCCTGACCTTGCCATCGGCCACCACGAACACCACGGGCTTGCCGTCGCGGTCCACCACCGCCGACGGCTGCACGGCCGTCAGCGGCTTGTTGTCTTCGGGCGGCACCGGCTTGGACAGGAAGGCGATCTTGGCGCTCATGTCGGGCAGCACGCGCTGGTCGCGGTCGACAAAGCGGATCTTGACCAGCACCGTGGCCTTGGACCGGTCCACGGTCGGCACGATGCGCGACACGCGCCCGGCCATGCGCAGGTTGGGCAGCGCATCGAGCAGGATCTCGCACGGTTGTTCCACCGTGATCCTGGCGATATTCGATTCGGCGACGTCCGCTTCCACTTCGAGCGTATCCATGTCGGCAATCGTCACGATGGCGCCCTTGGTGTCGGCGGCGGCCGAAAACGGCGTGATGTTGTCACCAACGTTGGCGTGCTTGATCAGCACCACGCCGTCGAACGGAGCGCGGATCACGGTCTGCTCGACCGCCACCTCGGCTGCCCGGGCGTTGGCCTTGGCCGACGTGATCGACGCCTGCGAATTGTTGATGGAGGCACGCGCCTTGTTGTAGCGCGCCAGGTCGGCGTCGTACTGCTGCCTGGAGATGGCCTTCGGTTCCAGCAGCATCTCAGATCGCTTCAGGTTGACCTCGGCATCGCGCAGTTCGGCCTGCTGCAACTGCAGGTTGGCCTCTGCCACCTGCACCTGCGCGCGGGCCTGGGCGGCCGAAGCTTCCACGTCGCGGCTTTCCACGCGGGCGATGATCTCGTCTTTCTTCACGCGCGAGCCTTCCAGCACGCCCAGCCATTCCAGCCGGCCCTGGGCCTTCGAGGCCACGGCGGCCTTGCGCTGCGGCACCACGTAGCCGGTGGCGTTCAGCAGCGTGTAGTTCTGGGACGGGTAGGCCGCCGTGATCGTGGTGGTTTCCACGGGCTGCGGGCCTGCCAGCCGCGCCCCAACGCCGATAACCACCAGCAGGATCGCCGCGATGATCGCGTAACGCACCCAGCGGCGGCGCCGGCGCGGCGCGGGTGCCATGGCACTGCGGTCGATTTTCAGCTTGCTCAGGTCTTGATCAGCCAATTTGGGAACCGTTTCGTTGCGGTATGCAGAAAAAGGCTCCCAGTATAGCGACTGTGCAAGGCCGGAAAGCGCCTGAAAGCACGTCCACCGGAAGCCGTTACAGCAGCTTGCCCGGGTTCATGATGCCGCTGGGGTCGAACACCTGCTTGATGGCGCGCATCAGCCGCAGTTCCAGCGGATCTTTCAGGGCCAGGAACGCGTCGCGCTTGAGCTGGCCGATACCGTGTTCGGCGCTGATGCTGCCGTTGTAGCGCGCGACTTCCTCCATCACCTCGTCGCTGACGGCCTTGCCGTCGCCGAGCGCCCATTTCGGGTCGGCGCCCAGCGGGCGCGACAGGTTGTAATGCAGGTTGCCGTCACCGAAATGGCCGAAGATGAACGGCCGGATGCCCGGGTGGCGGGCGACCAGGCGGGCCTCCATCGACGCCATGAACGCCGGGATGCTCTCGATCGGCAGCGACACGTCGTGCTTCAGGTGCAGGCCGTCGGCGCGCTGCGCCTCGGAGATTTCTTCGCGCAGGCGCCACAGGCCCTGCAGTTGCGCCAGCGATGCCGATACGGCGGCGTCAAGACACAGGCCCCGTTCCAGCGCTTCGCCGATGACCGATTCCAGCAATGCGTTCAGCACATCCTCGGACGCCGTATCGGCAATTTCCAGCAGGACATAGGCTGGATGGCGCTCGGCAAACGGTGCCTGCACGTTTTCGGCATGGGTCAGCACCAGGTCCAGGCAGGCACCGGTAAAGAACTCGTAGGCCTGCAGCCGGGCGCCGCAACGGGCGAACAGCAGCGAATACAGCTCCAGCGCCTGCGCGGACGATTCCACGGCGGCCAGCACCACCGCGCGCGAGTCGGCGCGCGGCGACAGGCGCAGCGCGGCGGCCGTGATGATGCCAAGCGTGCCTTCCGATCCGATCAGCAGTTGCTTGAGGTCGTAGCCGGTGTTGTCCTTGCGCAGCGTGCGCAGGCCATGAAAGATCTCGCCGTTGGGCAGCACCGCTTCCACGCCCAGCACCAGTTCGCGCGTCATGCCGTAGCGCACCACGTTCACGCCGCCGGCGTTGGTGGCCAGGTTGCCGCCAATCTGGCACGAATCCTCGGCCGCCAGCGATAGCGGGAACAGGCGGTCGTTTTCCTCGGCGGCGCGGCGCAGGTTGCCCAGGATGCAGCCCGCCTCGGCCACCATCGTGTTGGCGATGGTGTCGATCGAGCGGATCTTGTCCATGCGGTCGAGGCTGATCACCACGTTGGCCGGACTGTTGCCTGGCGCAGCGCCGCCGCACAGCCCGGTATTGCCGCCGCGCGGCACCACGGGCACGCCTGACTGCTGGCACAGCGCCAGCGCCTGCGCCACCTGGGCGGTGGTACGCGGCCGCACTACGGCCTGCGCGTGGCCCTTGTAGAGCCCGCGCCAGTCGGACAGCCAGGGCGCCACGTCATCGGGCGCGGTGGCAACCACCTCTGGGCCAAGGGCTTCGGTCAGGCGTTGGGCGAATGCAATATCGGACATGATCGGCTTCGGAAATCGAGGAATTCAGTGGATTTGGCGGATTTACGACTGGCGCAGCGGCAGGCCCAGGCGGCCAGCGGCGTTGCGCAGGTGTTCGGTGGCACGCAGGCGGGCCAGTTCGGCGTCGCGCGCACGGATGGCATCGAAGATCGCCACGTGTTCGGCATGCACACGCGCGGGCAGCCCAGGCTGGCGGCTGGAATTGACGCGTGCAGTGCGCACGGCCTGGTGCAATTGCAGGTTCATGTACTGCAGCAACTGCAGGTAATACGGGTTGTGCGTGGCCGTGGCAATGGCGATGTGGAACTGGATGTCGGGCTCCACGCCGTGGTCGGGATCGTCGATCCGGGCGGCTATGGCATCGAGCAGGGCGGACATGCGTGTCACGTCGGCTTCGGTGCGATGCCGGGCCGCCATGGCGGCCGCCGCGCTTTCCAGGTCGATCCGCAGTTCGAAAATCGCGGCCAGGTCGGTGGCATCGGCACTGCCGGCCAGCCGGAATCCACTGTCGCTGACACGGGACCGCACGGTGCTGCCCAGGCCCTGGCGGCTTTCGATCATTCCTTGCGACCGCAGGTGCTCGGTCACCTCGCGGATCACGGCCGCGCTGACGCCGTAGCGTTCGGCCAGCTGCTTGCCGGTAGGCAGCCGCGCACCGACGGGAAACGTCCCGTCGGCAATTTCGCCGCGCAGTTGCTGGATAACGCGCTCGGTCAGGGTGATGGGCCTTGTCTGCATAGGCCAGCACCTTACGCTTTTCTGGTTATATGAAAACTAGGTGATAACCCTTAATAAGCCCAGCACCTATCCGTCCTTCTTGAGCCGGTACGCCAGTTGCGGCCGCGTAATACCGAGCATCCGCGCCGCCGACGACAGGTTGCCGCGCGTGGTGGTGATCGCCAGCTGCATCAGCCGGGCCTCGATCTGGGGCAGCGACACCTGCTGGTTCAGCAGCTTTTCGATCAGCGCATCGGCGTCCTCGCTGGTTTCCGGGCATCCGGCGCCCATCTGCTGGCTGGCGAACAGGTGGGGCACGTCGATCATGCCGGTGGCCGGCGCCAGCAGCACGCCGCGTTCGATCATGTTTTCCAGCTCACGGATATTACCGGGCCACGGGTATTGCACCAGCGCGTCGCGCGCCCGGCCGGTCAGGCCGCGCACCTGCTTTTGGTAGCGTGCGTTGCAGCGGGTGATGAAAGCCTGGGCCAGCTCGGGAATGTCTTCCTTGCGTTCGCGCAGCGCCGGGATGGCAACCGGGTAGGTGCTGATCCGGTAGAACAGGTCGGCGCGGAACTGGCCCAGCTTGATGGCCTGCGCCAGGTTCACGTTGGTGGCGGCAATCAGCCGCACGTTGACCTTGCGCGCTTCCACGCTGCCCAGCCGTTCCACCTCGTTGTTCTGCAGCACCCGCAGCAGCTTGACCTGGGCTGCCGGGGGCAGGTCCCCGATCTCGTCCAGGAACAGCGTGCCGCCGTGAGCCCGTTCGAAGCGGCCCGGCCGCGATTGCTGGGCGCCGGTATAGGCGCCTTTCTCGACGCCAAACAGCTCGGATTCCACCAGTTCATGCGGAATCGCCGCGCAATTGACGGCTACGAACGGCTGCTCGGCGCGCGGCCCATTGTCATGCAGCCAGCGCGCGAACATCTCCTTGCCGGCGCCGGTTTCGCCGGTCAGCAGCACCGTGATATGGCTGTCCGCGGCGGCCGAAAGCAGGGTGAAGGCTTCACGGAACGCCGGCGACTGCCCGATCAGGTTGCCCTGGTTGGCGCCGCACAGCGTTTCGCGCAGCGTGCTGACTTCCTGCTGCAGCGAGAGCAGGTCGCTGATCACCGAGTCTGGCTCGAAGTACTTCAGGTATTCGGCGTCGTCCCATTCCTCGGCAGGCTTGCCGACGATGCGGCACTGGTCGTCGCCGCGCCGCGCGCATTCGGTCTCCTTGTAGATGACCAGGCGGTCCATGAAGGTGCTGGAATAGCCCGACGCATAGCCCAGCTGCACCCAGCAGCCGGCTTCCTCGCGGCTTAGCGCCTCGTTGAACGGCGCCTCGCCTTCCCACGAATCCTTCCAGAGAAATTCGCCGTAGAAGTGGCCGGTGTCGCGGTCTACCTCCAGCCGCACCGGCTCGACGCGCGTCACGCCTTCGAGCATATGCAGTTGCGGGCCCCACAGGAACGCCTCGTGCGGCGAACTGGCCAGTTCTTCCTTGCGCTCGCGCTTGACCATCTCGGCATCGCGCATGCCTTGCGCGTAGCCCATGCGGATCAGCAGGCCCTTGCCGCGCTCGATGCCCAGCGTGTCGAGAATCTCCCGGCGCAGGTAGCTCAACGCTTCGGTATGCATCAGCACCATGCGCGATTCGCCAAGGCGGATCTGCGCCGCACGGGCGTCGATGGTCAGCAGCGATGCCAGGTCGAAGGGCGGGGCGCCAGGCGGTGGGTCTTGCGATTGCGGGGGCAGCTTGGGCGGTGTTTTGGGGGGCGTTGTCATCCTCGTCACTCCAGATTCCTGCGGGCGCTTTCTGGCGAAGCGCCTCGTCTTTCCGCGAAGCCTAGCACGGCCTCTGGCGATCCCCGATAGGGGCTGACGCGCCCCTTTGCGCCGATGCTGCGGCGCAGCGCCCGGCGATTTGATCATTTGATGAAAACGGCCTTGATCCCCTCATCAAATGATCAAGCAGCCTGACGCATGGCAGAACCGCCAATTTCCCGCAATCGCTTGTGCCACAACGATTTTCGCGGCCTGGCACGCGGCTCGCTATATGCCTTGCACCCGATTCCACAAAAACGCGCGCACCGCCCGGTGTGTGCAAGGCAACAGGAGCGAGACATGCCACTTCCCACCCCGGACCAGCGCTACGTGCGCGTGGTGGAGCGCGACGAGCGCTGGGTCGAATTCGAGTTCTCGATTGGCGATCCGGCGATCTTCGTGGAACTGGTGATGCCGCCGGAGCAGTTCCAGTCGTTCTGCCGCGACCAGCACGCCCAGTTGCTGAACTGAACAGATAACACCCATAAGGAGACAGCCATGCAAATCGATATCCGGACCGACGCCAGCGTCAGTCCGATCCGGCAGACCTTTGCCAATATCGCCCGGCGGCTGGGCGCGGACAAGCCCGCCACGCGCTACCAGGAGGCCATGTACGACCTGCAGCCGGTGACCAGCTTCCACTATCGCCCGCTGTGGCAGCCGCAGTACGAGCTTTACGACGCGCGCCGCACCCGCGTGGTGATGCAGGACTGGTACGCGCTCAAGGACCCGCGCCAATATTTCTACGGCGCCTACGTCAACGCCCGCGCCCGCCAGCAGGACGCGATGGAGAAGAACCTGGAGTTCGTTGACAAGCGCGGCCTGCTGTCCACGCTGCCGGCCGACCTGCGCGAACTGCTGATCGCAGGCGTGGTGCCGCTGCGCCATCTGGAGTGGGCCGCCAACATGAACAACGCGGCCATCACCGCCTACGGATTTGGCTCCGCGATCACCCAGGCGGCCATGTTCCACACGATGGACCGCCTGGGCATCGCCCAGTACCTGACGCGCATCGGGCTGCTGATCGGCGACAAGGACGCCGTGGACCAGGCCAAGACGGCCTGGATGGAAGACATGGCCTGGCAGCCGCTGCGCCATGCGACCGAAGACCTGCTGGTGCGCGACGACTGGTTCGAACTGCATGTGGCGCAGAACCTGGTGCTGGACGGACTGGTGTATCCGCTGGTCTACCAGCAGTTCGAGCGACATCGTCTTTCGTCCAATCCGGCGTTCTCGCTGGTGACCGATTTCATGACCGCCTGGTATGGCGAATCGGCGCGCTGGGTCGATGCCACGGTCAGGACGGCCGTGCAGGAAAGCCCCGACAACGCCGCCGTCATCGGCGAATTCGCCAGCGGCTGGCTGGAGCGCTTCACGCATGCGCTGCGCCCGCTGGCTATGCGGCTGTTCGGCGCCGATGCCGATGCCGAACTGACCCAGGCCGTGGATGGGCTGCGCAAGCGCCTGGCCGGGCTGGGTTTGACTCAACCCCAGGGAGATCAGCCATGAGCGACGCACCGGTATTCATCGCGCTGCAGGCCACCGACGACATGCGCCCGGTGATCGAAGCCATCGAGGCCGACAACCCGCACGCCACCGTCAACCACTACCCGGCGATGGTCAAGATCGACGCGCCGGGGCGGCTGTCGATCCTGCGTGCCAGCGTGGAAGAACGCATCGGCCGCACCTGGGACGTGCAGGAACTGCAGCTCGGCCTGATCTCGCTGGCCGGCCATATCGACGAGACCGAAGACGCATTCGTGCTGGCGTGGCAGTAAAGCCCGCGCCGGCCCCACAGAACACAGGAGACAGGCAATGACCACCGCAACCGCCACCGCCATGGCCGCCCGGGAAGCCGCCCGGCCCAAGCTGTCGCTCAAGGACAAGTACGCCGTGCTGACCCGCGACCTGGGCTGGGACACCACCTACCAGCCCATGGACAAGGTCTTTCCGCACGACAAGTTCGAGGGCATCGTGATCCACGACTGGAACGGCTGGGAAGACCCGTTCCGCCTGACGATGGACGCCTACTGGAAGTTCCAGTCGGAAAAGGAGCGCAAGCTCTACGCGATCATCGACGCCTTTCAGCAGAACAACGGCCAGCTCAACGTCAGCGACGCCCGCTACGTCAACGCGCTGAAGCTGTTCCTGACCGGCGTGTCGCCGTTGGAATATGCGGCGCATCGCGGTTTCGCCATGGCCGGGCGCAGCCTGCGCGGCGTGGGCGCCCGCGTGGCCTGCCAGATGCAGTCGATCGACGAACTGCGCCATTGCCAGACGCAGATCCACACGATCAGCCACTACAACAAGTTCTTCAACGGCTTTTCCGACTGGCGCCACCTGCATGACCGGCTCTGGTATCTGTCGGTGCCCAAGTCGTATTTCGAAGACGCGATGACGGCGGGGCCGTTCGAGTTCATCACCGCCATTTCGTTCTCGTTCGAATACGTGCTGACCAACCTGCTGTTCATGCCGTTCATGTCGGGCGCGGCGTACAACGGCGACATGGCGACGGTGACGTTCGGGTTCTCGGCCCAGTCCGACGAGTCGCGCCATATGACGCTGGGTCTGGAAGTGGTCAAGTTCATGCTCGAACAGGACCCGGCCAACCTGCCCATCATCCAGAAGTGGATCGACAAGTGGTTCTGGCGCGGCTACCGGCTGCTGACGCTGGTGGCGATGATGATGGACTACATGTGTCCCAAGCGCGTGATGAGCTGGAAGGAGGCCTGGGAGATCTACTTCGAGCAAAACGGCGGCGCGCTGTTCAAGGACCTGGCGCGCTACGGCATCCGCATGCCCAAGTACCACGAGCAGGCCGCGAAGGAGAAAGACCACCTGTCGCATATCGCGTGGGGCATCTTCTACAACTTCAACCACGCGGCGGCCATCCACACCTGGGTGCCCGAGCCCAACGAACTGGACTGGCTGGCGCAGAAGTACCCCGACAGCTTCGACCAGCACTACCGGCCGCGCTTCGACTACTGGAAGCAGCAGCACGACGCCGGCCAGCGCTGGACCAACCCCGGCCTGCCGATGCTGTGCCAGATCTGCCAGATTCCGATGGCGTTCACCGAGCCCGACGACCCCACCCAGGTCTGCTATCGCCACGCCGAACACGACGGCGAGCACTACCACTTCTGCTCGGACGGCTGCCGCGACGTGTTCCTGGGCGAGCCCGAGAAATACGTGCAGTCATGGCTGCCGGTGCACCAGATCTTCCAGGGCAACTGCGGCGGCCCCACGCTGCCCGAGGTGCTGGACTGGTACCACCTGAAGCCCGAAGACCGTGGCGACTATGCCGATTCGCAGGACCGGGCGAACTGGCAGCGCTGGACCGGCCACGAGTAAGCAACGTCAGCACTGACAGAAGCAGAAGGAGACAGATCATGCCAGTCATCGCCTTGGCGCCCGGCTATACGGGCGAGGTTCGCGACCGCGTGGAGAACTTTCACGGCAACCAGCTGGTGTATTTCGGGTGGGACCAGCACCGGCTGTTCTGCAGCCCGTTCACGCTGCCGCTGCCACCCGACATGCCATTCGGCGCGCTGGTCGACAACGTGCTGGTGCCGTTGCTGGGGGCCCACCCCGAAGGCGCGGCCATCGACTGGGCGCGCGTGGAATGGCTGCGCGGCGACGCGCCGTTCACGCCGGACGCGCAGGCCAGCCTGACCGACAACGGCCTGGGCCACAAGTCGCTGCTGCGGCTGCGCACGCCGGGGCTTGCCGGTATCGGCGGGTCATTCAACTAAGCGGAGGTTGCCATGCGCTACCAACTGACCATCGAGCCGCTGGGCCAGACCATCGACGTAGATGAAGGCCAGACCCTGCTGGACGCCTGCCTGCGCGCCGGCGTATGGCTGCCGCACGCGTGCGGGCACGGCCTGTGCGGTACCTGCAAGGTGCAGACCCTGGACGGCGAGATCGACCACGGCGAGGCGTCGCCCTTCGCGCTGATGGATTTCGAGCGCGAGGAAGCCAAATGCCTGGCCTGCTGCGCCACGCCGCTGTCCGACATGACCATCGAGGCCGATATCGAGCCCGATCCCGACCATCAGTGCCTGCCGCTGATGGACTTTACGGCCGAAGTCACGCGCATCGAGGCGCTGACGCCGACCATCAAGGGGGTGTTCCTGCGGGTGGAGGGCGCCGAGGCGCTGCGCTTCCAGCCGGGCCAGTACGTGAACCTGTGGGTCGGCAACGAGGCCGCGCCACGCGCCTTTTCGATTGCGTCGGCGCCGTCGTCGGACGAGATCGAACTGAATGTCAGGCTGGTGCCGGGCGGTAGCGCGACATCGTATATCCACGAAAAACTGGCGGTAGGCGAGCGATTGCAGCTGTCGGGGCCGCTGGGGCGCTTCTTCGTGCGCAAGAGCGATCCGCGACCGCTGGTGTTCATGGCCGGTGGCTCGGGCTTGTCGAGCCCGCGCTCGATGGTGCTGGACCTGCTGGCGTCGGGCGATACCCGCCAGATCGTGCTGGTACACGGCGCCCGTACCGCCGACGAACTGTATTACCGCGAGGCCTTCGAGGCGCTGGCGGCGCAGTACGAACACTTCACCTATGTGCCGGTGCTGTCGGCCGAACCGCAGGGCAGCGCATGGGATGGCGAGCGCGGCTATGTGCATGACGTGGCGTCAAGCCACTTCGGGCACGACTTCCGAGGCTGGCGCGCCTACCTGTGCGGGCCGCCGCCGATGATCGAATCCTGCATCGCCACGCTGATGCAGGGCCGGCTGTTCGAGAAGGACATCTTTACCGAGAAGTTCCTGTCGGCGGCCGATGCCAGCCAGGCCACCCGCAGTCCGCTGTTCCGTTCGCTGTAACGAGCAAACCCCGAGAAAAGACCCACCAAGGAGACCACCATGGACAAGATCCAGATCGACGCCGTGCTCAACCGTATCGAGGAAACCACGGGCCAGCACGCCAACCCGCGCATCGCCGCCATCGTTCACCGCATGGTGCGCGACCTGTTCTACATGATCGAAGACCTGGACGTGCAGCCCGAGGAATTCTGGTCCGGGCTGAACTTCCTGGCCGAAGCCGGCCGCGCCGGCGAGCTTGGACTGATCGCGCCGGGGCTGGGCTTCGACCACTTCCTGGACCTGCGCATGGACGAGGCAGAGGCGCGCGCCGGCATCAACGGCGGCACGCCGCGGACCATCGAGGGGCCGCTCTACGTGGCCGGCGCACCGGTGGCGCGGGGCGAGGCGCGCCTGGACGACGGCACCGACGAAGGCGAGGTGCTGGTGATGGCAGGACAGGTCCGGGACGCGGGCGGCCAGCCGCTGCCGAATGCCGTGGTGGAGGTCTGGCATGCCAATTCGCTGGGCAACTATTCGTACTTCGACCCGACGCAGAGTGCGTTCAACCTGCGCCGCAGCATCGTGACCGACGCGGACGGCCGCTATCGCTTCCGCAGCATCATGCCGGTGGGCTACAGCGTGCCGCCGGGCGGCAGCACCGACCGCCTGCTGAAGCAACTGGATCGCCATGGCACCCGCCCGGCACACATCCATTTCTTCGTGTCGGCCCCGGGACATCGTAAATTGACCACGCAGATCAATATCGACGGCGACCCGTTCCTGTGGGAAGACTTCGCGTTTGCCACGCGCGATGGCCTGGTGCCGCCGGTGACGCGCGTCGACGACCCGACCGCCATGCAGGCGGCGGGCGTGGACAGGCCGTTTGCGATGATCCGCTTCGACTTCACGCTGCACACGGACAACGCCAGCGCGCCGCAGGCCGAGGTGGCGCGGCAGCGGGCGGCGATGGCGGCTTGAGGACTGTTTTCTCCCCGCTCGCGCATCTCGCGAGCGGGCGGGAGAGGGCGGGAGAGGGGGGAGAAAACTCGGGAAAGTGCGATTCACATCCCCGGCGGCGGGTTCAGCGGGATCTGGTTGTGCAGGCTCAGGTTCATCACGTTCCAGGCGCGGATGGCGGCCACGGTGTAGCAGAGCTGCGCAATCTCTTCCTCGTTGAAGTGCTCGCGCAGCGCCGGGTAGGCGCGGTCGGTGTCGTCACGGTGCGGCAGGGCGTTCATCGCTTCGGCCCAGCCCAGCGCGGCACGTTCGCGGGCGTCGAAGAACGGCGCCTCGCGCCAGCCGGCGATGGCGTTCAGATGGCGCGGGTCCACCCCCTGCCTGATCAGGTCGCGCCAGTGCATGTCGATGCACAGGCCGCAGCCGTTGAGCTGCGACACGCGCAACTGGACCAGTTCGACCAGGCGTTCGCCGAGCGAACTCTTCTTGCACGATTGCGACAGCGCAATCAGGGCCTTCTGGCTGGTCTGGGCAAGGGGGAAGAAGTTGAGGCGTGCGGACATGCGGTTCTCCAATGGGTCGTTTTCAGGAAGACGGACGCGCCATTCGCATCCGTTTGCCTATAAGACGCGTGGCGAAACGCGGTTGTGACAGGTTTGGCAAAATTTCTTGCGAAATACCTTTCGGCGCCGTCAGAGCTTGCCTTCGATGGCCTTGCGTTCGCGCCACATTTCCTGCACGAACGGGTCGGTAATGCCGTAGAGACCGTGGCCCTTGCGCATGATCAGGTTCGTGGCCATCAGTTCGTTGACCACCGGTTGCGCCTCTTCGACCTTGACCTCGCGGCCGATGGCCTTCGAGTAGGCTGCCGCCGCATCGGCCGAGAACAGGCCGCGCGCGTCGCCTTCGGCCGAGGCAATCCGGTCAAAGATGGCCGTAGCCAGCCCACCGAGCTGTTCCAGCTTCATCAGTTCGATATCGGCTGCCGTGGAGCGCAGCGTATTGGCAATCACGGGCAGGTGCTCGTCGGGGTTGCTGCCGGGCGGCAGGTGGAAATGCAGCTGGCGCAGCGCCTTGATCATCTCCTCCGGCCGGTGGCCCAGCGTCTGGAACGCCTTGACGGCCACGTCCAGC
Organism: Cupriavidus sp. D384; assembly: GCF_001652915.1. GTDB lineage: Bacteria > Pseudomonadota > Gammaproteobacteria > Burkholderiales > Burkholderiaceae > Cupriavidus. Next base: position 20,526 of record NZ_BBQI01000088.1, on the reverse strand, counting down.
GAAGGCTGGGCGGTAAAGCCTTCGGCGGACAGGCGCTGCAGCAGGTAGGCCACGTATTCCTTGTCCAGCACCGGATAGGCGACCGATGTGGCACCCGTGAATGCCTGGTTGCGGCGCGCCGTCAGTTCGCCAACCAGGGCGCGGTGCGAGCCCGTGCCAACAAACAGGAAGTGTCCCAGCGTGTTGGGCCGGGGGTTGATGGCGTCACGGGCGGCCTTCAGCGCCAGCAGCATCTGGTTGCCTTCCTCCGACGTGATCGCGTGCTGCACCTCGTCGACGATCAGCACGACATCGGTGCGGCCCTGGTCCACCACCTCGCCCAGCGCCTGCGCCAGCGTGGCGCCGCCGGGTTCGCCCAGCGTGTCCAGCTTGAACCCGAACTTGAAGCCGAGCGCGCCGATGTCGGCACCGGCCAGCCGGCGGAGCTTGCGCACGGCGGTGGCCGGCAGCGATTCCAGTTCTGACAGCTTTTCGCGGATCGCATCGCGGATCAGCGAGGCAGGGCTGCGCTGGGGATCGCTCCACAGGTCCACATAGATCACGATCGCGCCAAGGTCTTCGAGCGCGGGGATCAGGTCATTGAGCAGGAACGTGGTCTTGCCGATGCGCCGCAGACCGGACAGGAACAAGCCGGAACGTAGCCCTTCGTCCAGAACGCTGGGATGCAGCAACTGGCGCGCCATCTGGCGGGCAAGCTCCGGGCGCTTGTAGACGTAGCTCATGGCAGGTTTAGACTGAATTATGAAATCCCAATAATTATAGGATTTCTATAAATCAAAGTAAAAGTCTTCGCTGGATCGTGGCGGCCGGTGTAAAAGTGGCACAAAAGGCATATTCATGGTGCCGTCCGATGGCAAAATGGCCATTTGCCGACAAACCAGGAGTCCCTCATGCAGCTGTCGCCAGCCATCCCGATCCTGCGCATCTTCTGCGTCGACAAGGCGAAAGAGTTCTATCTCGACTTCCTTGGTTTCACGCTGGACTGGGAACACCGGTTTGGCGACGACTTCCCGCTCTACGCCCAGGTCTCGCGATCCGGGCTGACGCTGCATCTGAGCGAGCACTATGGCGACGCCACCCCGGGGTCAGCCGTCTTCGTACCGGTCGATGACGTGGACGCCCTTCACCGCGAACTGACCGGGCGCCAGTACCGATACGCGAAGCCTGGCGTGGAAGACGCGGGTTGGGGCCGCCAGCTACAGGTCAAGGACCCTTTCGGCAACCGGCTGTGTTTCTGCCAGCAGGCGGCGTAGCCTGGATCAGTCGGCAGGCAGGATGGACGGATTCCACACCGCTTCCCAGAGGTTGCCATCGGGATCCTGGAAGTAACCGGCGTAGCCGCCATAGAACGTGTCCTGGGCCGGCTTGACGATGGTGCCGCCCGCGCGGGCAACCTGCGCCATCACCTGGTCCACCTCGTCCTTGCTCGTCACGTTGTGACCCACCGAAAAACCCGTGGGGCAGGGCGCGCTGGCGGGCAGGCCGGTGTCCCAGGCCAGGTTGTCGCGCGCCCAGAGCGCCAGTTTCAGGCCAGCCTGCAGGTCGAAGAACGCCACGGCGCCGTGTTCGAATTCCTTGCCGATGATGCCCGGCGTCGCCAGGCCTAGCCCGTCGCGATAAAAGCGCACCGCGCGTTCGAGGTCGGTAACACCCAGCGTCAGCACCGAGATACGGGGTTTCATGGGATCTCCCTGGAGGTGGACGGCACGGCGCCGGCATCGTCCAGGCGCACATCGCGCAGCGACGCGGTTGCCTTGGCGATGGCGCGCGACAGCCGCGCGATCTCGTTCAGATGTTCGATCATGTCGTTGGCGAGCCGGAAGTTCGCCACGTCATCGGGGCTGCGCAGATGCAGTTCCGCCATGATGCCCTGCCGCGCGGCGCCGGCCATGGCTTCCAGCGCGGGCTTGGCCGCCACGATGCGGGCCACGGCGTCGATATCGGGGTGGGCCACCGTATTCACCGCGCTTTCCAGTTGCGCGATGACGGCCTTGGCGAAGGCCATGGTGGTGGGGCTGCGCAGGCGGTCCAGGCGGTCGGCATCGGCGCCTTGCGACAGGCGGCGCTGGCTCAGCGCCAGCATGCTCGTGGTCGCCACTTCGCGAATGGCATCGAGCGTGGCCGCGATGCGGGTCAGATCCACCATCTGGTGGCTTTCGTCCTCGCTGTCGTTGCCGTCTGACAGCTGGCCGATATAGCCAAGAACCGCCGTACTCAGCGACTCGGCGGCCTGGTCCTGCCCGGCGATTGCCACCACGTCCTGCGCCGTGCCGCGTACGGCGATATCGGCGCCGCGTTCCACCAGCGCCTGCACCTGCCGGCCCAGGCTGGTCAGTTCCAGCTGCACACGGGCAATGCCCAGCGCGGGCATGTCGAGCAGCGTGTCGTCGAGGTAGCGCGGCGCGCCCGGGTCGTGCAGCGTCTTGCGGGTGGCCGGCGCGATCCGCCGCGCCAGCCGGCCGATGGGCCCCGTGAACCAGATCAGGATGACCGTACTGACCACGCTGAAGATGGTATGGGCGTTGGCGGCCTGGCGCGGCGTTTCGGCGGCCAGCCGCGCGGCGCCGGCCAGCTCCGGCGCGCTGGGCGACACCAGCCGCACGAAGTCCGCGAACTGCGGAATGATGAACGCAAAGAACAGCACGCCCAGCACGTTGAACAACAGGTGGACGATGCCCACCTGCGTGGCTTCGGCATTCTTGCCGATGGCCGCCAGCAGCGCCGTGCCGCAGGTGCCGACATTGGCGCCCAGGATCAGCGCGATGCCCGACTCCAGCGGAATCAGCCCCTGGCTGCCCAGCGCGATCACGATGGCCAGCGTGGCGGCCGAACTCTGCACGATGGCCGTGAACATGGCGCCGATCACGATGCCCAGCAGCGGATTGCGCATGTCCTGCATGGCCGCGATAAACGGCTCGAAGTTGCGCAGCGGCCGGGTGGCATTGCCCATGAACTCGATGCCCAGGAACAGCAGCCCCAGGCCCAGCACCACGCCGCCCAGCTGGCGCAGCAGTTCCCGCTTTGCAAAGCCATGCAGCAGGAAGCCCAGCGCCAGCAGGAACGGCGTGATCGCGGAAATATTGAAGGCGATGATCTGGGCCGTCAGCGTGGAGCCGATATTGGCGCCCATGATGACCGGAATGGACTGGGCCAGCGTCATCAGCCCGGCCGAGACAAAGCCCACCAGCAGGACCGTGGTGATGGTGGACGAATTGAGCAGCGCGGTGATGCCCGCCCCGGCCAGCACGCCGCGCCAGCGGCTGGCCGTCAGCGTGCCCAGCAGCGACTGCAGCCGCGCCCCGGCAATCGCCTTGAGGCCGCCGGTCATGCAGTCCAGGCCATACAGGAACAGGGCCAGCCCACCTACCAGCAGGCCGACGATTTCAAGCAGGTTCAGCGACGCACCGGGCTGCATGGCAATAGACCTATCAGGACGGCGAAGCCGCCATTGTAGGCCGCCACGCACCAAAAAAGGCCGAAACGGGCAGGCCTGTCACCCCGCTGCGGCGGCTGTCGGCGCAGCTACAATGCGATCCTTGCCTTGGCACCAGCCCTCCGGTTTACCGATGAATCCCACCGTCGCCCCCACGCTCCGCCGCCTTGCCACCCGCCGTCCGGTACGTACCGGGCTGTTCGCGTTGACGCTTGCCGTGTTTGCCCCGGCCACACTGGCCGCACCCGCAGTTGGCACCGACGCGATTCGCCAGGCCGTCGACGCCGCAGTGCAGCCCGTGATGGCCCAGTACAAGGTGCCGGGCATGGCGGTGGCAGTCACCGCCGGCGGGCGGCACCAGGTGTTCAACTACGGCGTGGCATCGCGGCAGGGCAGCCAGCCCGTGACCGACGACACGCTGTTCGAGATCGGATCGGTCAGCAAGACATTGACAGCCACGCTGGCCGCCTGGGCCCAGGCGCGCGGCGCGCTCTCGCTTGATGACAAGGCCACCCGCCACCTGCCAACGCTTGCCGGCAGCGCGTTCGACCGGATCAGCCTGCTGGAACTGGGCACCTACACGGCCGGGGGCTTGCCGCTGCAGGTGCCGGACGCCATCAATTCCATGCCGCAGATGATCGACTGGCTGCGCAACTGGCAGCCCGAAGCTGCGCCGGGCACGCAGCGGCGCTATTCGAACGTCAGCATCGGACTGTTCGGCCTGGCGGCCGCCCAGGCGCTGGACACCTCGTTTGAAAGCGCGATGACGCGGCAACTGATCCCGAAACTCGGCCTGAGCCATTCCTGGATCGACGTGCCACGTGCCCGGATGGCCCACTACGCGTGGGGCTACAAGGACGACAAGCCCGTGCGTGCGTCGGCTGGCGTGTTCGACGGCCAGGCCTACGGTATCAAGACCACCGCCGCCGACATGATCCGCTATGTCGAACTGAATATCGACGGGCAGGCCGTCTCCGACCCCGCGCTGCGCCAGGCGCTGGCCGCCACGCATACGGGGTATTTCCGGGTGGGCGGCATGACGCAGGGGCTCGGGTGGGAACGCTACGGCTGGCCGGTGGCGCTGGACGTGCTGCAGGCCGGCAACGACGCCCGCATGGTTCGCGACGCCCAGGCCGTGCAGCGCATCGAGCCACCGCAACCGGCGCCCGCCGATGTGCTGATCAACAAGACCGGTTCGACCAATGGCTTTGGCGCCTATGTGGCATTCGTGCCCGGACGGCGGATCGGTGTGGTGATGCTGGCAAATCGCAACCTGCCGATCCCGGCGCGCGTGCAGGCTGCGTATGCGATCCTGCAGGCGCTGGACGCGGCGGGACAGCCGCGCCGGTAACACCCGGACCAGCGGCTAGAGCGGCATCCCGAACAGCATCACGCTGGCCGTTGTGCGGCCAATCCTTGCCACGCGCTGCAGCCAGCTTGCCAGTTGGCGCCCCAGTGGCGGCAGCTTCCGGGCGCGAACCTGAACTTCGCGCGCCAGCCGGCGCGTGATCCGCACGGGCAGGCGCAGACCCCGCGGAATCGTGTTGTGGCAGAAGGCCACCTTGCGCACGTAGTTGTCCACCTCCCAGAGCCAGGTCGTCCCACACGGGAAGTAGCCCGCATCGCCCACATTGAGCGTATGCGTGTTGCCATGGCAGTCGGTCACCCGCACGCTGCCTTCCAGAATGATCACCACCTCGTCGAATTCGTAATACCAGTCGAACGTGCTCCGCGTGCAATCCCAGACCATCGTCCAGGCCGCGCCGTCCACCGTGCAGGAGTGTTCCTGGTAGCGCATCATCGGCGTGCCGCTATGCACCGAACTGGGCGAGATGGGGCACTGCTGGCCCGGCGGGGTGCGGATGCTGCCGAACCGGCTTGCCTGGTCAAGGACTTGCGGTGAATCTGGCATGACGGTCGCCTCCTCGATTTTTTGGCTATTTGCCGATGCTTGCCGAATGCGGGATTCCGCAATATGCGAAATCGCACATTTGAAACATTTGCATGAGGCCAAAAAAAGAACCCGCCTGACGCAAATCAGGCGGGTTTGCAGGGGGAGGTTAAACAGGACGGGTCAGGTCCTGCGATGAAGCTTAGAGTGAGGCACACGCAGACGCTGTAGGCGTTTGTCTGATTTTGTATTTCTAGCATTTTGAGGGCAACTTCAGGCGCGGAATGCAGTGTGTGCATGGCCCAAGGTCAGAGCGGTTTTGCGCTGGCATTTTGCCCGGGCACGCGTTAGCATGCGTCTCTATGCAACCAGTTGCATAAATCAAGCTCAGGAAGCACCGGCACAGGTTGCACCAACCCCAATCCCCAGGAGACCCGCATGGACGTTCAAGGCCTGACCCCCGCCGCGCAGCAGACGCTGGCAGCCTGGCACACGCTGCTGGCACGCAATGCCATGGAAGAGCTGGACCCGCTGCTGTCAGACCGGATCGTGTTTCGCTCGCCTGTGGCGCATACGCCATATCCGGGCCGTGCCGCCATCAAGCTGGTACTGAAGACGGTGAACACGGTGTTCCGCAATTTCACCTATCACCGCATGTTCGCCACGGATGACGGCAAGAGCGCGGTGCTGGAATTCAGTGCCGAGGTGGATGGCAAGGCGCTGAAAGGCATCGACATGCTTCGTTTTGACGATGCCGGCAAGATTGAGGAGTTCGAAGTGATGGTGCGGCCGATGTCGGGCCTGCACGCGCTGGCCGAAGCCATGGGCGCGAAGCTTGCCACGCAGAAGGCCGTGCTGTCGGGCGCGCAATAAAGGCAAGGCGCGCCATGACCGCGCATTGACAGCGAACCGGGGCGCGCAAGGACGGCCGCGCAGTGGGGCGACAAGCGGGGCGACAAGCGGCGCGACTATCGGGCCGGAGCCCGGCCGTCTTACGGCATCGCCCCGCCGGCCGTGCGCGCGGCCATCGGCATGTTGCCGTTGCCGGCGGTGGCATCAGCCAGGCGCCCATCGTCGCCAGCCAGGCCGCGCCCCGGCTGGTTGTTTTCGAGCTGCATCGCGAGATGATGGGCAAGCCGTGCGGCCAGCGCCAGGATGGTCAGCGTTGGATTGGCCTGGCTCGACGTCGGAAACACCGCGCTGCTGGCGACATACAGGTTGCGGGTGCCAAACACGCGGCAATCCCGGTTCACCACGCCCCGGCGCCAGTCGGCGGCCATGCGGGCGGTGCCGATCTGGTGAAAGCCGTCGGCCGCAATCGCCAGTACGGCGTCCACCCGCTCGGACGCCGGCGTCCAGTAGTCAAGCTGGCCCGCGCCCGTATCGCGCAGGTGCCGGTCCAGCAAGGCGTGGCCGCGCACCACCGATTCGGCATCGGCACGCTGAAACCGCAAATCCACCTTGAGCCGCCGCATGCCGTGGCGATCCGCGCTGTCGGCCAGCGTGACGCGGCTGGCCCGGTGCGGCAGCTGTTCGGCGTGATAGTGCAGCGCGTACAGGTTGGTGGGACTCTGCAGCATGAAGCCGGGCAGCCGCGGGCGTGCCAGATAGTGGCGGTAGGCAAACGGCGGTACGAAGGCCGCGATCTTCGGCAAGGCGCGGGCAACGTTGCGCAGATGGGCGGTCAGCGCGTCGGGGGGGCCGCCCGCCGTGGTGAGCCTGGCAATGGCCGGCGCAGCCAGCAGGCGGCTCAGGCCGGGTGTGCGCAGCGCCAGGTAGGCCATCGACAGCAAGCCGTTGCCGTGCCGGGGATCGGCCAGGGGCGGATTGTCCAGCCACATCGCGGTATTGAGCAGGCCATGGCGGTGCTGCATCTCGGCCGGCACGGTCAGGCGGCGCCGGGCATAGAAGCCCTGGGCATCGCGCTCGAAATGCCAGACGGTACGGGCCGGGTCGGCGTGCAGGCGCACGCTGGCGATCTTGCCGGACACGTGGCCCATGTAGTGGCACCCCAGCATCCCGCCACGGTTGCCTAGCTGGTCGTTGTGCTGCAGGTTGGCATTGAGCAGCAGTCGCGTGGATTCCAGCCCGCCGCAGGCCAGCACATAACGATCGGCACGAATGCGCAGGCGGGTGTCGCCGCACAGACCCGTGACCACGCCCACACTGCGGATCTGCTCGCTGCCGGGCATCAGGTCGATGGCGACGCATGTGGCATCGAGCAGCAGCCGCACATGCGGGCTGGTGCGCAGCGCCTCGGCATAGCGGCGCGCGAAATTGGGTTCGCCGCTCCAGCGCTCCAGGTCGCTGGCGATGACGGCGCCGGGCTGGAACGTGTTGGTTAAAGGCTGGCGGGCCGACGGGGCCTCAAGTTCGGCCAGCGTGAATGTCGGGCGGCCACAGTTGGCGTATTCGCACGCGATGCGGTACCACGGCGCGATCTCCGCGTAGGAAACCGGCCAGCCGACGTCCGGCACGTGGTCGCGCGGCTCGAAATCGATCGGATCGAACGGCAGGCAGCGCCCGCCCCAGAGCCACGACGTCCCGCCCAGTGCGCGCCGTACGGCGTCGTGCATCGGCGCGTGGCGTCGGGGATCGACGATCTCGGCATCGCACATCGCTTGCGCCTCTGGCAGGTGGTCGGTGCCGCCTGCCTCCACCAGGATCACGTCGATCCGGCGCCGCGCCAATTCCAGCGCGCAGGCAATACCGGCCGGGCCGGAACCGATCACGCAGACTTGTGTCTGCAGCGTCGTTTCCGGCGATGGATCGCTCAATGCCATGAATGCCTCTCCGGTGTCACACGCCGCCCTGGGCGACATGCGGGCAGCTGGCGATGTTGCCGCTGCGGCTCTTTGAGGCCGAAGTTACGGGGGGGCCAACCCCGCATCCGTGCGTTTGCGCACGCGGAGGTGACCGATAAAGATTTGACTTGTCAGGCGGATCGCGTATGGCGAAGGTCAAGCGTGACCACGCGCAGCGTGGCGTCGTCGGGGCATACCGTATCGGCAAAGCCAAGACGGTGCGCCAGCCCACGCATGCCGCGATTGGCCGACAGCACGTAGCCTTCCATCGTGCCGAACCCGGCGGCCCGCGCAACCTCTATCAGTGTCTGCATCAGCAGGCTGCCCAGGCCGGTGGACTGCCAGCCGTCGAGCACGGTCACGGCAAACTCGCAGGCATCGCGCCCCGGCAGCGCCACGAACCGCGCGCCGCCAACCAGATGCCCGCTTTCGGCGTTGCCCGCCACGGCGGCCAGCGTGCAGTCCTGCCCGGGCACCGGGTGAACCACGTCGTCCAGCAGCGCCTCGGGCAAATCGCGCATGGCCGCCATGAAGCGCGTGTAGCGCGAGTCGTCGGACAGCTGCGAGAACGCTTCGAGAATGCCCGCCTTGTCGTCTTCCCGGATCTTGCGCAGCACCACCGGCTGTCCATTGCGCAACGTGGTGTGCAGGGGCAGCTGGAGCAGGCGGGGTGGGGGAGCGGTGATGGGGTTGGCGTCGGTCGGCATGGGATGGCCCGGAGGTTTGCAGGGATGGCAAGGCGGTGATGACATGGTAGGCAACTGCGCGGCAGGCTGCCAGGACGCGCCAGGCGCGCCCGTGTGCCGCATGGCCGACGGTTCTTGCAGTATGCTCGCGACAGTTCGATCCATTCTGGAAAGGAGCGTCCGATGACCGTAGTTGTGCTGGCAATCGATGGGTCCGCCCATAGCCACACTGCCACCTCCTGGGTGGCCGCCACCGGCGCGCTGGCCGCGCCGCGCATCGTCCATCTGATACACGTATCGCCGGTGCTGGGGCGCACCGGGTTTGGCACGGTCGATTTCGAGCAGGAAAACCGCGAGCAGGCGCGCCTGGCGTTCGAAGCCGCGCACCGCATCCTGGATAGCCATACCGATGCCATTCACGAGCACTGGCTGCGCGGCGATGCCGTGGCATCCATCGTGGGCTTTGCCGCGGAACAGAACGCCGACCTGCTGGTAGTGGGCGCCAAGGGCGTGGGCCCGCTCAAGGCGGCGCTGACCGGTTCCGTGGTATCGAAGGTGGTGGCGCAGTCGGTGGTGCCGACGGTCGTCATCAACTCGCCGGACCCTGACGCGGCATAGGCCGCAACCCACGCACGCGCGCCGGCGCTCAGAGCATCGACTTGCCCTGCGCCAGGATCTTGTCGCAGACCTGCTTGGTGACTTCGGCTTTCAGGCCGCTGGCGCTCAGGTCCATAGGCTTGCCGCCGCCGGTCGACAGGATGCCGCGCGAGCCGTCGCTGTAGCCCGTGTCCGAGGTGCCACCCGACACCGAGCCCAGCAGCTTGTCCTTGACGGCCGATGTGGCCGCGTCGGCGTTCAGGTAGTTGTTCTTCATGCAGAACTCGATCACGCCGGCCGCATTGCCGGCCGAACTGGACGTCAGTGACGAGATGCTGCCCAGGCCGCCAAGGTTGCCCAGCGCGCCAGCTGCGCCCTGGCTGGACCCGGAACTGCCGCCCAGCGGCGACGACTTCAGCATGTCGCCCAGCTGGGCGCTGGCAATGCCGGACACCGCCAGCAGCGCGGCCGGCACGGCCAGCCAGGCCGCGCGGCGCAGGGTGGCGACGATGGAAGAATGTTCGAAAGGACGGGCGATGGCCATGGGGTGGACTCCTTTTACGGTCGGGCCGGAAATGGCGTTTTCCACTATACGCGGCGGCCCCGGCCAGCCGTGTGTCCATCGCCATGAACGTTTTCTGGGCGTTGATGAAAACTTCCGGCAGCCCGTCTTCGTGCATGGGCACGCGGGCGCATAGGCGAAATCCCCAAGCCAGATTTCCTTGACTTCCCCTGCAGCGGCGCCTTGAATACGCAAACTGAACAGTGATTAGTTTGGATGGGAGGCAGCGTGGAGACGGCACAGCAAAGAGTGCATGAAGATGCGCATGAGCAGGCGCATGAGCAGGCGCACGACAAGCAGGCCCAGCGGGCGCCGGACAGCATCTGGACAAACGGCAACTACGCGCCGGTGTCACAGGAAATCGAGGCCGCCGGCCTGAAGGTGCATGGTGCGCTGCCCCGGGAACTGACCGGCACCCTGTATCGGAATGGTCCGAATCCCCGTTTCCCGAGTGCCGCGACCCACTGGTTCGGCGGCGACGGCATGATCCACGCCATCGCACTGGCGGACGGTGCCGCCAGCTATCGCAACCGCTGGGTCCGCACCCCGAAATGGCGCGACGAGGATCGGGCGGGCCGGGCACTGTTCCGCGCCTTCGCGGGCAAGCTGCCCGATGCGCCCGAGTGGGCAGGCGACGACCGGGGCGTGGCAAACACCAATATCGTGTGGCACGGCCAGCGGCTGCTGGCGCTGGAAGAAGCGCACCGGCCCACGCGCATGACCCCGGACACGCTGGAAACGCTGGGCTATGCCGACTATGGCCCGCTGCAGGGCCCGTTCACGGCCCATCCCAAGATCGATCCGCTGACCGGGGAAATGTTCTTCTTCGGCTACAACGCCGATGGCCCGCTGACCGCCGCCATGACGACCGGCACCATCGGTCCCGATGCCCGGCTCACCCGCCATCTGAAGTTCGAAACGCCGTACTGCAGCATGGTTCACGACTTCATGATGACCACGCGGCACCTGCTGTTTCCTGTGCTGCCGCTGACCGGCAGCCGCGAGCGCCTGGAGAAGGGGCTGCCGCCGTATGCCTTCGAGGCAGACCGGCCGTCGATGATCGGCATCATGCGGCGTGACTCGCCTTCGGCGGCGGTGCGCTGGTTCCAGGGGCCGCCGTGCTACGTGTTCCACGCGCTGAACGCATGGGAGGAGGGCGAGACGATCCATGCCGATGTCATGGTCTACGACGAGGCACCGCTGTTTCCGCGCCCGGACGGCTCGCCGGGCGACCGGTCGCGCCAGCTGGCGTATCTGACCCGCTGGACCTTTGACCTGGCCGGTGGCCGCGACAGTTTCACCAGCCAGCGCCTGTGCGACATTCCGGGCGAGTTTCCGCGCATCGACGACCGTCTGGCCGGCCGCCCGCATCGGCATGGGTGGTTTGCGGCCTCGGTGCCGGGGGAAGACGCCGGACAGGGACAGTCGGACCACAGCGAGCGCAACGGCATCGTGCATGTCGATGCCCAGTCCGGCGCGCAGGCCACGCTGTGGCTGCCCCCGGGCGACGCCACCTCCGAGCCGGTATTCGCCGCGCGGGGCCGTGCGGAAGGCGACGGCTGGCTGCTGGCAGTGGTGTGGCGCGCGGCATCGAACACCAGTGAACTATTGGTGCTCGATGCCCTGAACGTCGAGGCAGGCCCGATCGCCACGGTGGAATTGCCGCAGCGCGTGCCATTTGGCTTCCACGGGAACTGGGTGGAAGGAGCGAGCACATGAGCCGGATCCTGCGGGTGGCGTGGCCCGTTATTCTCGATACGCTGGGCGTGCTGGTCTTTGCCGTGCTTATGGCGCTGAGCGTGGATGTCCGCATCGCCACGCTGGCGGGGCTGGTCGTGGCACTGGCCGTGGTTGGCCGGGAAATCGTCCATCGCCGCCGTGTGGCGGTGCTGCAGTGGATCAGCCTGGCGTCGGTCGTGGTGTCGTCGGTTGCCACATGGGTCACGTCCGATCCGCGCTTCGTGATGGCAAAGCCGAGCATCCTGTTTCTGGTGATCGGCGTGGTGATGCTGCGCGGCGGCTGGATGAACCGCTATGTGCCACCGGCCGTCGCGCCGCGAGTACAGCCCGAGATGACATTTTTCGGCTACGCCTGGGCGGTGCTGATGCTGGTGTCTGCCGTGCTGAACGCGTTCGTGGCGATCTGGCATCCGGCGTCGTGGCCAGCCTTTATCGCGATCTATCCGGCCGCGTCCAAGGGGGTGCTGTTCTGCGTGCAGTACGCCGTGGTGAAGGCCGCGTTGCGTCGGCGCCCGGCCACCGCACCGGAGGCCGACGGCGCGCTGGACAGCCCCGTAGCCACGTAGCCACGTAGCCCCGTAGCCCCGTAGCCACGTAGCCACGGTAGCATGGAGGCCCTTGAATCACGGCAGCAGCCCGGCATGACACAGGATTCCACGGCGGCCCGCCCGTCCCGGCCCCCCAAGGCGCCCAGCGGCGCAGCCACCAAGCCCGAAGGGCAGTGGCACCATGGCGATCTGCGCGCGGCGCTGATCGCCTGGGGTCTGCATCTGATCGATACCGAAGGCGTTGCCGCGATGAGCATGCGCACGGCAGCCAGGCTGGCGGGGGTGTCGCCCGGCGCGCCATCGCACCATTTTCAGGACCGCAACGGGCTGCTGGCGGCAATCGCCGCGCAGGCGTTCCGCGAACTCAAGCACTTCAAGAGCGAACGCGCCGCCCGGCTGCCGAACACCACGCCGGCCGACCGCCTGCGCGGGCTGCTGGTGGGCTATGCCGAATTTGCACACACGTATCCGGCTCGCTTTCACCTGATGTTCGGCCCCGGCGTCGAACGCCGCACCGATTATCCCGAACTGACGCAGGCCGCGGGCGATTCGTTCTCGCGCGTGCGCGAGGCCGTGACCGCGTGCCTGGACGGCAGGGCGCCGATGCAACTGACCGAGGAGCAACTGGCCTTCGCGGTCTGGATCGCCGCGCATGGCCTGGCTACGGTGACGGCCAGCCATACCCGCATTTCCGCAGTATCGGCGGAGCCGCTCGATATCGACCAGATGGCCGGCGTGGTGGCGGAATTCTGCCTGCGGGCATTAAGCGCGTGCTGCAAACCATAATCCTCCGGACATTCAGGCTGGATATGCATGTATCTGGCCGGAGGCATTACGAAGTTCGGGGGGTATTCAGCGCAGGGGATTAATGCCGTAATGCATGCCGGGTCTGTTGCGATGCCATCGCAATAAAAAACTAAAACGATATGTCAGGGAAAGCATGCGAGTCATCGCCATCGCGCTTGTTTGTGCGAGTAGTCTTTTTGGGGGTTGTGCATCCATCGTCAGCGGCACCAACCAGGTGGTTTCGGTGGAAACCCGCGACCATGATCAGCCGCATGCCGGCGCCAAATGCAAGCTGACCAATAGCAAGGGCACGTATTACGTCACCACGCCGGGCACCATCACCATCAACCGGGCCTATGGCGACATGTCGGTCAGGTGCGACAAGGACGGACAGGAGCCAGGCCTGGCTACCGTGAAGTCGACAACCAAGGCTGCGGCCTTCGGCAACATACTGATCGGCGGGGCAATTGGCGTCGCAGTGGACACGGCATCGGGCGCAGCCTACGACTACCCGGACCTGATCATGGTCCGCATGGGCATGAACTCGATCGTCAGCATTCCTGCCACCGCAAACGGGCTTGGACATGTCGAAACATCGCTGCCCGCCGCCACCGGTTACGCCGATGCGGCAAACATCGATGCCGTTCCCTATTTACGCGCCCGCAAGGGTTACGCCACCTATCGCGATCGCAAGGCGCCCAAGGCTTTCGTGCTGGCCGATGGCGGACATTATGCGTTCTGGGGCAATAGCCCGAATGCCATTGAAAAGGCGATGGCACGCTGCCGCGAAATGCGATTCACCAATTGCCGGCTCTATGCTTATGACGATGTCGTTGTCTGGGAGCGCAGTTTCGCGCTGACGCCGGAAGATCCACCCGAAGGAGAAAGCAGAAGCAGGGTGCTGAGCCGTTCGGATACCCAGCAATAACCGAATAACGTCGACCGGTTTGCGCACCGGCTGGCATTCCGGTTTTCCGGCAGATCACCAGGATCAGAAACAGAGAAGGGCGCCGATTCCCACATCGGCGCCCTTTTTGTTACAGCGCTACCTTACTTGCGCAGGTCGAAGCGGTCCAGGTCCATCACCTTGGCCCAGGCGGCGACAAAGTCCGTGTAGAACCGGTCGGCGCCATCGGCGCTGGCGTACACCTCGGACAGCGCACGCAGCTGCGCGTGCGAGCCGAACACCAGGTCGACCCGCGAGCCCGTCCACTTGACCGCGCCGGTCTTGCGATCGGCGCCTTCGAACACGTCGCGCGACAGCGGCGTCCACTCCAGGCTCATATCGAGCAGGTTGCGGAAGAAGTCGTTCGTCAGCGTCTCGGGCCGGTCGGTCAGCACGCCGTGGGCATCCTTGCCAGCATGGACGTTCAACACGCGCATGCCGCCGATCAGCACCGTCATCTCGGGCGCGGTCAGTGTCAGCAGTTGCGCCTTGTCGATCATCATGTGCTCGGCGGGCACGCGCACGCGCGGATTGACGTAGTTGCGGAACGCATCGGCGGTCTGCTCCATGGCGTCCATCGACTTCACGTCGGTCTGGTCTTGCGACGCATCCATGCGGCCAGGCGAGAATGGCACGGTCAGCTTCTTGCCAGCTTTCTCGGCCGCCTTCTCGATGGCGGCGCCACCCGCCAGCACGATCAGGTCGGCCAGCGAGACCTTCTTGCCGCCCGATGCCGCACCGTTGAACTCCTTCTGGATGCCTTCCAGCTTCGACAGCACCTTGCCCAGCTGATCGGGCTCGTTGATCGCCCAGTCCTTCTGCGGGGTCAGGCGGATACGGGCACCATTGGCGCCGCCGCGCTTGTCCGAGCCGCGGAACGTCGACGCCGAGGCCCACGCCGTCTTCACCAGTTCGGCGATCGACAGCCCCGATGCCAGCACCTTCTGCTTGAGCGCCGCGATGTCCTTGTCGTCCACCAGCGGGTGGTCCACCTTCGGGATCGGGTCCTGCCACAGCAGTTCCTCGGACGGCACTTCCGGGCCCAGGTAGCGCGCCACCGGCCCCATGTCGCGGTGGGTCAGCTTGAACCACGCGCGGGCGAAGGCATCGGCAAACGCCTTCGGATCGTCCTTGAAGCGGCGCGAGATCTTCTCGTAGATCGGATCGAAGCGCAGCGACAAGTCGGTGGTCAGCATGGTCGGCTTGAGCTTCTTCGACGCATCGTGCGCGTGCGGCACCGTTTCAGGTGCATCCTTCGCCACCCACTGGTTGGCGCCGGCCGGGCTCTTGGTCAACTCGTATTCGAAGTTGAACAGGTTTTCCCAGAAGCCCTGGCCCCATTGGGTCGGGGTGCTGCTCCACGTCACTTCCAGACCGCTGGTAATGGTGTCGGCGCCCTTGCCAGTCCCGTACTTGTTCTGCCAGCCCAAGCCCTGCAGTTCCAGCGCGGCCGCTTCGGGTTCCGGCCCCACGTTGCTGGCAGGGCCCGCGCCGTGCGTCTTGCCAAAGGTGTGGCCTCCGGCGATCAGCGCCACGGTTTCCTCGTCGTCCATGGCCATTCGGCCAAACGTATCGCGGATGTCATACGCGGCGGCCAGCGGATCGGGGTTACCGTCCGGGCCTTCCGGATTCACATAGATCAGGCCCATCTGCACCGCGCCCAGCGGATTTTCCAGATTGCGGCCCGGGTCGGTGCGGCTGACTTCCTCGCCATGTTTTTCCACATCGGCCACCAGCACGCCGCCGTCGTCCTGCCTGCCCGCGGCACCCTTGCCGTAACGCACATCACCGCCCAGCCACGTCTTTTCATTGCCCCAGTAGACGTCCTGGTCCGGTTCCCAGGTGTCTTCGCGGCCGGCGCCAAAGCCGAACGTCTTGAAGCCCATGGTTTCCAGGGCGACGTTGCCGGCCAGGATCATCAGGTCGGCCCAGGAAATCTTCTGCCCGTACTTCTGCTTGACGGGCCATAGCAGCCGGCGGGCCTTGTCCAGGCTGACGTTGTCGGGCCAGCTGTTGAGCGGCGCAAAACGCTGCTGGCCGCGGCCGCCACCCCCACGGCCATCGCCGATGCGATACGTGCCGGCGCTGTGCCAGGCCATGCGGATGAACAGTGGGCCATAGTGGCCGAAGTCGGCCGGCCACCAGTCCTGCGAATCGGTCATCACCTTGGCCAGGTCCTGCTTCAGCGCAGCGTAGTCGAGGCTCTTGAAGGCCGCGGCGTAGTCGAATCCCTCGCCCAGCGGATTGGATTTGTCCGAATGCTGGGCCAGCAAGTCAAGCCGCAGCTGTTTCGGCCACCAGTCCGCATTGGTGGTGCCGCCGCCGGCGGCATGGTTGAAGGGACACTTTTCGTTAGACATGCTCTCTCCTTTGGGGGATCCAAACGGTAGTTCTAGTCTGTCTTCACGCGTCAACACTTCCACGAGGCTCTGCCTCGGCAGATCCTGTCGCACGAGAAATATAGGCGAGAGCGCATGTCAACAACATGAGAGCTTTGCAATCGGCGCGATAGGGCATCGCTATGACGTGTGCGCCATCACGATTCGGGTTAGCACCGACCATTTGCCGCGCGGTGCGTGACCTATAGTTCCGGTACTTCAGACCACTGCGGCGGCTGACGCCGGGAGGCTGCGATCATGACCATGTCTACGAAGCTGGCACGATGCCTGAGCAGGACGGAGAGCCGGTTCGAGACCGTGCGACGCCCCGGGCGGCCCGGGACGCCCGCTGACGCGACGGCAATGCCGGCGCCCAGCATCCCCGCCGACCGGCTGGCGCGTACCGTGCTGCTGGAAGACGACAAGGGCTATCTGGCCGCCGTGATTCCCGCCAGCCATCGCCTGAAACTGGCTGAACTACGAGAGCAGACCGGCCGCAAGCTGGCCTACGCGCATGCCGACGGCGTGCGCGAGGTGTTCCGCGACTGCGACCAGCACGCGCTGCCACCGGTTGGGATGGCTTACGGCACGCTGACCTGGATCGACGATAGCTTGCTGGCCCACGACGACGTCTACTTCGAGGCCGGCGACCGCGAAGCGCTGGTCCATATGAACGTCGACGATTTCTCGCAGCTGATGACCGACGCGCGGCGCGGCCATTTCGCACATCGCGTGATGTAGGCAAGGGGCAGGGCGCAGGCGGCCCGTTCCTGCCGGGAACGTGACGTAGCCTGCGCTCGCCGGGCCGCAGCCGGTGCGGGCCGCGCTAGAACGCGAGGGACATGGCGGCAATCACCACCTGATCGTGGGAAGCCGGATTGAACCAGTAGACGCTGCCGGTGACCTTGCCAAACGTGAGTTGCACCAGCCCGCCGCGCTGGAATTCGCGGTCGCCGCCGTAGATCCGCGTACGCTGTGCGACAAGGCCGACCCGCAGCCACTGGACGGGGCGAAATCCGAGTTCGCTCCATGCGTAGGTGTAGGGCGTTGTGGACCCCGTTCCGGGCAGGTATTCGGCCTCGATGTAATAGTCGAACTTGCTTACCGCGAGGCTGGCCTCCACGCCGGCGATGGGGCCGTGCGCGCTGCCAACCACGACGCCGACAATGGGCGTGACCTTGTACTGGAGGGTCTCTCCACCCGAGAACGACCAGCCGACAAAGCCCGACTGGGCATGCATGGCCTCGTAGTTGACGCGCGCCTCGAGATGCAACTGACCGTGATCGGCCGAGAATATGCCCGAGCCGTAGCTGTCTTCGTGACGCGGCATGTTCCAGAAGCCCGTTGCCAGGAAACTCCAGGCGGGCGGCGGCGCAGCCTCGGCGGGGGCAGGCGGGGTGACGGCTATTTCCTGCGCATGGGCGCCATTCGACGCCAGCCAGATCACAGCTGCTGCCAGGGCGGTGGCACGCATCTCAGCCTCCCAGCGCAATGACCGCCATGGTGACGGCCACCCCTAGCGCCATCATCCAGAATCCGGCGCGCCACGGGTTGATCCCGCCGTAGTGCCCCAGCGCCGCGCCGCCCACGAACAGCATGATCAGCGTCAGCACCCTGGACACCACCAAAGCCGTGGCGACGTCGTGCAGCAGCACGAATGGCAGCGCCACGGGGAATGTCGTCAGCACCACGATGAAGAAGATACGGATTGCAGCAAGGAAGTCGCCACCATTCAGCGTGGGGCGGTCTGGCACCGTGGCGCCGGAGACCAGGCGCAGCCGCACCGGTTCGAGGTCGTCGTTGGCGATGTGCGGGTTCATGGCTGGCGGCAGCGCATCGCGTATGGCGGCAATGCCCGCAGGCGCATCGCCATGCTTGGCCGTCAAGGCAAGCTTCTGCAGCATGCCGCGCCCGGCCAGCGTCCGCACCAGATACATGATGGCGTCGACCAGCCCCCAGGCGAGATTGCAGCCCAGCGCGGCACGCAGCATGGTCTGGGCGGCATCGGGCCCGGCCGTGGCGGATGACACCGCGCCAACGAACGTCAACGCCATGTAGAGCCCAAAGCACATCTCGGACACGCGATCGACCACGTCGAGGGTGGGTGCGCGATCCTGCACGCTGTCGCTGTGCGACGGATTGATTGCCGACATGGAGGTTCCTCCCCGTGCACCAGCAGTAGGTTCGGACACGGTAGACCGGACAACGCCTGTCTGCCATTGGACCAATGACCTATCGCACGACCGGGAATGGGGAAACAACGCAGGCCGCCGACCGCATTTGCCGTAGCGCAGATGACCACCGACCCATCGACAATTTTTAACAAGGAGAGATAAAACTTTCAGCAGTGATGTATGGGTCGCCCCGGGTGGTCTACCGATATATTCCCCGTTGACGTTAAAAACTGTCACGTAGTTTGATACGTGGGGAAATCCATGAAAGCAGCAATACTTGTCTCCGTATTTTCAATGGTGGCCGTGGCTTCGGCACAGGCTCAAACCACCCCGAAATATTCTGCAGTGGTGCCGCCCTCCATTACGACGCCGGATACGGTGGAGACGCGCATCGGCGCACTGAAGTTTGTCGACGGCCTGCCTGACGCGGATACGGTCAGGAAGGCCTACGATCAAGTCGACTTCTCGCGCGGCATCGAGGCGTTCCTCTCAGGGATTCCCGCTGCATCCGTACACGCCATCTGCACCGGCCTGGAACAAGCAGGCGTCAGGAAAAACCAGGGCCTCAGCATCAGCGAAGATCTGCTGGACGCGCGTTCGCTCTTCCTTACCGCAAACTCCACCACGGTTTATGGCGCCACATGCATTGACGTCAAGGACGGCCCAGTCGTGGTCGAGATTCCGCCCGGCGTGCTGGGGCCGGTCGATGACGCCTATTTCCGTTTTGTCACGGATGTCGGCATGACGGGACCGGACAAGGGCAAAGGTGGGAAATATCTGTTCGTGCCCCCTGGCTATAAAGGGGCGGTGCCTGACAAAGGCTACTTCGTAATACCAACACCTACCTTTACCAACCTGATGTTTTTCCGCGCCTTTGTACAGAACAACGACACGCCGGCAACCGTCAGGCACGTGAAGCAGAGCACGCACATTTATCCGCTGGCGCTCGCCGAGAATCCGCCAGTGACGACGTTCGTCAACACCTCTGGCAGGCAGTTCAATACTATCCATTCGAACAATTTCAAGTTCTACCAGGAGATGAACGAAGTCATTCAGTACGAACCGGGAGATGCGTTTGATCCGGAGATCGTCGGCCTGTTCAGTGCCATCGGCATCAAGAAGGGAAAGCCTTTCGAGCCCGATGCACGGATGAAATCAATCTTGACCGACGCCGTCGCGGTAGGGAATGCCGCTGCACGCGCGATTCAGTTCGCCCCGCGCGACGCGCGCTTTAAGTTCTTTCCTGACCGGCAGTGGGGTAATGGCTTCATCGGCAACAGCTACCAGTTCATGGACAACGGCGAACGCATGCTGGATGCGCGCACGCTGTTCCACTATGCCGCGACCGGAATCACGCCTGCCATGTCTGCGGCCAAGCCAGGATCGGGTTCGGCATACGCGATAACGACCCGGGACGGAAAAGGCGAATATCTGGATGGCTCCAGGACCTACAAGGTAACCCTGCCAGGGCCGGTGCCGGCCGGCCAGTTCTGGTCGTTCACGGCATACGACACACAAACACGCTCGATGCTGGAAACCAACCAGAAGCTTGCCGGCATCGACAGCAACCAGAAGAGCATGAAACCAAATGCCGATGGCTCGTACACTGTCTGGTTCGGTCCGAAGGCGCCAGCAGGCCAGGAGAGCAACTGGGTGGAGACCATGCCAAAGAAGAAGTGGATGGTCATTCTCCGACTATATGCGCCGTTGCAGGCGTGGTTTGACCGGAGTTGGAAGCCGGGAGATTTGGAAGAGGTGAGGTGACGACTGAAATCAAATCCACTTCTGTCGACGCGCCTTTCGGCAATTGCAGCACGCCGAGAGGCGAGCGAGTGCGAGTCGGTCAACACGCAATCATCGGCTTTTTGAGATCACGTCAGTCATCGACTCGGCTAGCTGTGAAGCTTCAATACGTTGTATCCGTGGTTCATCCGATCTGAGTCTGGAAAACTGGAAGTCGCCAAACACCCAGACTTCCAGG
>NZ_BBQI01000087.1 GCF_001652915.1 Cupriavidus sp. D384 | reverse complement strand
AGTTAACACCTCGGCGCAGCGTTTACAACCTCCTCTGACGCTCCAATTAAAAATGCCGTTCAGTTCTTAACTGAACGGCATTACGGCCGAAGCCGGGCTTTTCGCGTAACCGGAATAGCCGAAAGGCCAGAACGGCGCCGCTTACAGCTTGCGCGCGTAGCTGAACTGCGCGAATGCCTGCTCGGCCACGTTGAACCAGGCCGCCTCGTTGTTGCGGAAGACGCGCCAGTCGTCGAAGATCTTCTTGAACGACGGATTCTTGGCGCTTTCGTCGGCATACGCTTCCTGCGTGGCCTTGAAGCAGGCTTCCATGATCTCCTTCGAGAACGGGCGCAGCTTCACGCCGTTTTCGAGCAGACGGGCCAGCGCCTGCGGGTTCACGGTGTCGTACTTGGCCATCATGTTGGTATGCGCCTCGATGGTGGCCGTCTCCAGCGCACGCTTGTAGAGCGCCGGCAGCTTGTCGTACTCGGGTTGCGATGCGTAGAACGACAGCTGCGCGCTGCCTTCCCACCAGCCCGGGTAGTAGTAGTACGGCGCCACCTTGTAGAAGCCGAGCTTTTCGTCGTCGTACGGGCCCACCCATTCGGCGGCGTCGATCGTGCCCTTTTCCAGCGCCGGGTAGATGTCGCCACCGGCAATCTGCTGCGGCACCACGCCCAGGCGCGACAGCACCACGCCGGCAAAGCCGGCCACGCGGTACTTCAGGCCCTGCAGGTCGGCCACGGTCTTGATTTCCTTGCGGAACCAGCCGCCCATCTGGGCATTGGTGTTGCCGCCCATGAAGTTGACGACGTTGTATTCCTTGAAGAACTCGCGCATCAGCTTCATGCCGTTGCCCTGCATCATCCAGGCATTCTGCTGGCGTGCGGTCAGGCCAAACGGAATCGTCGTATCGAAGCACAGCGTCGGGTTCTTGCCGAAGTAGTAGTAACCGGCCGTGTGACCGATCTGCACGGTCTGGTTCTGCACGGCGTCCAGCACCTGCAGGCCCGGCACGATTTCACCGGCGGCGAACACCTTGATGTTGAACTTGCCGTCGGTCAGTTCCTTCACGCGCTGGCTCAGCAGTTCGGCCGCACCGTAGATGGTGTCCAGCGACTTCGGGAAGCTCGACGCCAGGCGCCATTCCACCGCCGGATTGCTGCCGATGACGGCGGGCGCACCCGGTGCGCTGGCCGATGCGGCGGGGGCCGCCGGCTTGTCTTCCTTGCCGCAGGCGGCAAGCGCACCCGTGGCTGCTACAGCCGAAGCCTTCAACAGGAAGGAACGACGTTCCATGGACATCTCCTCTTTTATAAATATGTATGCGTGACTGCCTTGCACCCGATAATTGTGTTACGCGGAAGACAGGTCGGTCGATTATAGCGGTGGCGTTTTAAGCACGGACGCCCTGCCGGATGGGGGTTTTCGCTAGGAATTCAGCACTTCTGCAACGGTTTTGCCATGGCGCCGGGGCATGCTTCGAAGCGGTGCATCGCATCTTCCGCAATGTGGGAATTCCGACGCATTTCCAACGCTTTGTGACGGCATCGCGGGATTTTGTAACCCGGCTTGCTGTCAAAAAGTTCCCCTGTTAAAAACTGAGCCCTCCCACCCGGAGTTCGTCCACGCCGGTCCTGTTGTGTCCATGCTGCAATCCGTACTGCCTCCCTCCCGTCCATTCGCCCGTCGCCGCCTGGCCTTTGCCGTTCTGGCCGCGTGGGGGCTCAGCGCATGCGCACAAACGGGCACTTCGGTGGCACCTCCGCCTATGATTGCGGAGAGTACGACCCAGCAGGTGACATCCGCCGTCGCCGCAGGTGCCGTGCCTGTCACGGCATCCGCGACCTCCGCCGCCGTACCCGCCGCCGTACCAGTTGCGGCCGCATCGGCTGCTGCCGTACCCAACGCCGCATCTACCGACCCGCTGGCGGACCTGATCCAGTCGGCCGATGCCGGCAGCGAAGGGGCCAGTCCCGCCGAGGCGGGCGCCACGGTAGCGCAGGCCCCGGCCAACGAGAATCCCGACTTTGTCGGGCCGCCCGATTCATTGGCGCCGCCGCCCCCTCCGCCACCACCCGTGGTGCTGTTTCCGCATCGGCTGGGCGAATTCCCGGCGCTGCCGCAGCACGGCACGCAGACCGCGGCGCGCAATCCGGAAGACGCCGACATTGCGGCCGAAACGCCGTCCGACGCCCCGCCAGTGCTGCGTTCGCAACTTCCGGCTGACGATCTCGCAGGCGATTCGGTCTGGCGGCTCGGCTATAGCGGCCGCGCCGCCGTGGAAGACCGCTCCGGCACGCAGCGCGCGTGTCCGGGCGGCGGTACGCCCTCCGCAGGGTTCGGGCAGGGTCTGGCGTGCACCAGTTCGGGCGAGGTCAAGATCCGCGAATCCGTGGCGGATATCGGCGGTGGCGCGCAGGTCCAGCTGGTTGCGCAGGCCAAGGGCACCAATGCCACATCGATCAATGGCAATGCCGCAGCGGTGGACCCCTACGCGCTGGTGCCGAACTTCTATACGTCTGTCAGCGGCCTGTCCGGGCTGACCGTGCTCGACGGCGCCAGCGTCTGGGCGGGGCGCCGTGACAGCAATCCGTTCCTGATGTCGTCCGGACTGCTGCCGCCGAACTCGCCATCGATGCGTTTCGGCATCGACAACGCCAAACTGGGCGAATTCGGCGTGAGTTATCAATACACCGCGCGTAACGACCTAAATGGCGCCAAGCTTCCCAGCTATCACTCGGTGCTGTCGGCCCCGATCGACACCAATGACAAGGGTTCGGTCCGTGTCGGTTTCACGCGGGTAGAGCCGCTGTCGCAAATCGAGGACACGGGCAGCGCGTGGTGGGCTTCGGCCATGCATGAGCAGAAGGGCGTGCTGTACGGTACCAACCGGCTCGGCCTCCAGTACGGACAGGGTTCGCGCACGGCCATGACCGGCTATTCGGGCATGGGCAACGCACTGTCGCGGGTACGCGTTTCGGAATCGATGGAATGGAAGGGCCGCTCTGGCCTGGCCGGATCGGTGGAATCGAGCCTGCAGCTCGATCGCTCCGGCGTCGGTACGCTGCAATGGGCCGCCACGCGCGTGCGGCCGGCCTTTGTCGCCAACGACCAGTTCAAGCTGACCTTCGAAGTGGCGCACGACCAGATTTCGTCCGGGTTTGGCGTCGGTGGCCAGCGCACCGCATTCACGGTGGCGCCCACGATGACGCTGGGCAAGGCCACCGGCAACGCCAACCTGCGAGCGTTCTATACGTACAGCCGCGCCAACGACGTGGACGGCATCACCTTCGCGGCGCCGGCCGACGCCTGGGCTACGCAGACCAGCGGCTCGATCTTCGGCGTGCAGCTCAATCGGCGCTGGTAAGCCTGGCACGGCCTTTCCATCGGCCCCGGGACACCGCGCGTAGCTCGGTCGGCAACGGCGGGCAAAGCCAGTGGAATAGCAGCGTCGCATTCATAGCACCAAATATCTGAGCCAGAATAAACGCTGGAATATCGATCATACGAATACCGGTGAACGTATCGGTCATCGCGCAGGCCAACGTCAGGGCCGGGTTTGCGAAGGATGTCGACGACGTGAACCAGTAGCCCGCCGTGATGTAGCCCGCCACGACAAACGGCACCAGCCCGGGCCGCGAGCGGCCGGTGGCGATGGCAAGACCGATCAGGCCGAACGACGCCAGGCATTCGCTCCACCACATCGGCGCCCCCGTGCGCGCCTGCGTCGACATCGACAGCGCGGGCAGGCCGAACATCGCATGCGCGGCCATCACGCCCAGCACGGCACCCGTCAGTTGCACCAGCACATAGCCAGCCGCGTCGCGCGGCGACAACCGGCCCTGGATCAGGCTCGACAGGCTGACCACCGGATTGAAGTGACCGCCCGACACCGGCCCCAGCGATACCAGCAGCGCCACCAGCCCGGCCCCGGTAGCCAGGGCGTTGCAAAGCAGGGCCAGGGCGGTATCGCCGGCAGCCAGCCGTTCCGCGCGGATGCCGGAGCCAACGACGATAGCCACCAGCAGGGCCGTACCCAGTGCTTCGGCCACCAGGCGGCGCGCGATGTCGGGGGTGGAATAGGGGGCGGACGGAGAGGAAGAGGGCGCTGCAGCAGACATGCGAAAAATCGTCGAAATACGATCGCGCAGTGTTTAGCGGCAGGGGAATCCCCGTCAATGCAGCGGGGCGATGTTGAGAAGCTACCGCCGGTACCGAATCGGCCTGTCAGCGGCAGTTATTGCTGCATTTACTGCAGGTCGTTGCGCAGGATCAGCAGCCACGGCATGTGCGAGTTCGTAAAGCCGTCGAGCTGTCCGGCGTCGTTCAGGTCGATCACATCCATCGAGACGGATTGCTGGACGTTGCCGCCAATCGCCTTGACCACGTTGGCGGCACGGTCCACCTCGACCACGATGTCGCAGTGCATGGGCGTAGTGCCAAAGTCGATCTCGGAAGGATCGGACAGGTATTTGTCGCGCCCCCGGCCTGCGCAGATCATGTCGCCAGGACGTGGCACGCCAGGCACTGGCTCCACGTGGAAGGCGGGGCGCGGCAGGATGCCATCGCGCGCATCCACCACGTACATCGAATGCGACTGGCCGGTCAGGAACTGATCGTTGTCGAGGCCCGCCTTGCGCATTACCCAGGAAATGAACACCGCCGACCACGCCCACGCACCCTGCGTGACCTGGCGGCAATCGGGCGCCTCGCCGACGATGCCCCAGTAGCGCTGGGCCATCCGGCACCCCTGCGGCGTGGCTTCCATGCCCGTGCCATCGGGAAAACGCAGGCACTGGCTGTCGCCGTCTTCTTCCATATCGGTATCGGCCGACGGCTGTAGCGCCGCCCCATTGCCGCCGGCACCACTGGCCGGCAGCGCCGCCGCCGGGGCGGGCAGGGGGCTCTGCGTCACGCAGGCCGAATCGTCACGGGCAATGTGCACCACCTGGCTGCCCCATTTGCGCCATTCCTGCCGGGCGATATCGACGATCCGTTCACGCGCCGTGGCGCCGGGCGGCGTGACCACGCGCTCGTAGTCCGGCAACGGCACCGCCTGCGGCCGGGCCGGACGCGGCGGCGCGGTACTGCAACCGCACAGGATGGCCAGCGCCACCACCGCCATCAGCCCCTGCCAGGTACGTGTGCGCGCCTGTGGAGAATGCTGTGGAAGTTTGTGTGGAAAGCGCTGTGAATAAGGCTGTGGAAATGTGCGCTGCGGCAAGCGGAACGACATGTCAGGCTCGTGATTCCTGATCTCGCGCAAGGCCTTGATCAGCCAAGCGTGGATGACATTTTGGCGTGGTTGCCGCAGGCCTGCGAAGTGGCCGTGCCGGCTGTGCGATTCTCCACGCGGAGCTGGGGGGAAAATGGTGTGGATAACGTCCCCGCGCGCTGCGCACCTGCGCCGCTTTCGGGCTCTGGCGGCGGCACGGCGGGGTCATGCGAACCGGGCAACAGCTTGCCCGTCGGCATTACTGGTTGACGGCGTCCTTGAACTTCTGGCCTGCCTTGAACTTCACGGTCTTCGCAGCTTCTACCTTGATTTCTTCGCCGGTGCGCGGGTTGCGGGCCATGCGCTCGCCACGTTCGCCCTTGCTGAAGGTGCCAAAGCCGATCAGGCTCAGGGTCTCGCCCTTGGCCACGGCATCCATGATGGCGTTCAGGGTCACATTCAGGGCCTGCTCGGCCTTGGCCTTCGTCAGACCGTCCACGCCAGCTGCGATCGCGTCGATCAGTTCAGTTTTCGTCATGCTTCACTCCGTATCGAGTTGAAAAAACACTGACGTCCTGTCCGGAGGGCTTGGCTGGAAGCCGCCCCGGCAAAGACGCCGCGGGCCACATCATACCGTGTCGGACACGCCGCACCGGGAACAGTTTGTTACCGGCACTTGGCTCCCAGGCCGCGTCAGGTCAAGGTTGGCGGGTTTTTTGCAGAAAAGGCGAGCGGCAGGAACGCCCGTATACGCCCCGAGGCCCCAAGGGCCGGCAATCTGCCGTAAACGTCCCTGGAGCCGCGTATACGCCTCAGGACGCGTTCTGACGGCCGTGAGCACCCCGGAGGGCGCGATCGGCCGTATACGCCCTCAGGAGCCCGCTCAGGGCGTATACGGGCTGTGCACGACAGTCAGGTGGCGGTCAGGCGACGTATACCGCGCGCCTGGCTGTTTCGCCATGGATTGCGGCGCATGCATGGGCGACAGTCCTGCCTCTTTTTTCATCGGGACCACAAAAGCAATCGAGACGGCAGTTGCCGTGCCGCGATCGGATCAGTGGCGTATACATCCCCCGGGGCAGTCCTCCTGCGTATGGTTTACATCTTTCTTTCATGTATACAGATAGTAGTGATAGGTAAACCACCCCCGTTTCTGTGGATAACCCCGTATACGTCAATCGGATCAAGCGTTTACGTATACCGAAAGCACAGGGATGAAATGTTGGCCCGCGTGGATGACTCATCCTTCGGGATGGGATGAGGGACGTATACCTGCCAAGTTGTTCGTATACGTTCCCCATGCCAGCCCCAGGCAGCCCACATCAAACCCATGCGCTTATCCACAAAAACAGGCCGGGTTATCCACACCGGTATACGTGGGCGACGCCGTAAACCTGTCGCTGCCCGCACGGGCGATGATGCGTATACCTGACACAGCCACGCGGGTATCATCCGGTTCGCGCCGGACTGGACCGGCCCACCACCGCAGGAACATCAGAATGTCGGACAAGGCCAAGGACGCCAACGAACTGAAGCCGGGCAAGAAGAAGACCGCCAGCGATCGCATCGAAGTGCGCCAGTCAGGCGTGCATGGCAGGGGTGTCTATGCGATTGGGGCGATCGCCGAGGGCGAGCGCGTGATCGAATACAAGGGCGAGCACATTTCCTGGAAGGAAGCGCTCAAGCGCCATCCGCACGATCCGACGGATCCGAACCACACGTTCTATTTCAGCCTGGACGACGGCAACGTCATCGACGCCAAGTTCGGCGGCAACCGTGCGCGCTGGATCAACCACGCCTGCGAGCCGAACTGCGAGGCGCGCGAGAAGAAGGGCCGCGTCTTTATCCACGCCTTGCGCGATATCGCCGAGGGCGAAGAGCTGTTCTATGACTACGGCCTGGTCATTGACGCGCGCTATACGAAGAAGCTGAAGAAGGAATACGAGTGCCGTTGCGGCAGCCCGAAGTGCCGCGGCACGATGCTGGCGCCCAAGGAAAAGTCGGGCAAGTAACCGGCTCGGCCGGATTCCCGGCCTCTCGGACGCTCGGACCCGTCAGGCTTTTCAGGCGGCGACGGTGCCGGGTGCCTCGCACGGGATCCGGATCACAAACCGCATCGACGCGCGGCGCGCTGCCGAATCCGGCCCGGCCCCATCGTCGGGCCCCCCGGCCAGGGCCGTCGAGACCGATGCAGGCGCCGCAGCCGGCACATCCTCGATCCGGATCGTTCCCTGGTGCAGGGTGATGATCTCGTGAACGATGGCCAGGCCCAGGCCGGCCCCGCCAGGCGACGCCTGCAGGGCAGGGGTTCCAGGCGTGTGATCGCCACGGAAGAACCGCTTGAAGACTTCCTCGCGGCGGGCAGGCGGGATGCCGGGCCCGTTGTCTTCCACCATCACCACGGCCATGCCACGATGGCCCATGGCCTCGCCGCCGGCGCGCACCGTAATGCGTCCGCCGGCTGGCACGTACTTCACCGCGTTATCGATCAGGTTGGACAGCGCTTCGCGCATCAGCAGCCGGTTGCCGCGCACCACGGCCGGGGCACCGCCGGTGAACGTGGGACCGGGCAGCACCTCGAAACCCAGGTCCACGCGGCGCGCCAGCGCCTGCGGCACCCATTCGGCGCCAATCTCGAAAGCCATTTCCGCAAGGTCGAAGTGTTCGACCGGACCCAGCCGCTCCAGCGACAGGCCAGGCTCGGCCCGTGCCAGCGACAGCAGCTGGTTCGACAGCCGCACGGCGCGGTCGGCGGCCGTCTGCACCTCGCGCAGCGCATGGCGCGCCACGTCCAGCGAATCGGCTTCCACGGCGCGGTCGGCATGAAGCTTCACGGCGGTCAGCGGCGTGCGCAGCTGGTGTGCGGCATCGGCGATGAACTTGCGTTGGGCATCCAGGGCGTCGCGCAGCCGTGACAGCAGCGCATTCAGGGCGCGGATCAGCGGCTCGACCTCGGCCGGCACCTGGGTCTCGTCCAGCGCCGCCAGCGACCGCGCGGTCTGGCGGTTCAGCTTGTCGGTCAGGATCTGCAGCGGCACCAGCTCTTCCTTGAGCACGTGCGACAGGATCAGGCTGCCGACCAGCAGCAGCAGGATCAGCGGCACCGACACCGACAGCAGGATCTCGTTGGCGGCCGTTTCCCGGCGGTCGAGCAACTCGGCAACCTCTACCACGATCGGCCCGCGCGGGATCTGCGCCTCGGCAGGCGTGGTCGCCAGTTCGTCGGCAGCCGGGCTGGGCAGGTTCACCGGCAGCCGCACCGCCCGGACCTGGCGGCCGCTGAACCACGCGTAGAACAGCCGCGCATCGTGCAGCGAGGTCTGGCCGGTGCCGTAGCCCAGCCAGGTGTCCATGCCGCCGATCAGCCCGTCCGGGCCGTGGATGCGCCAGTAGATACGATCCGTGCCTTCGGCCTCGACCAGCGTCTGGGCGATGATCGGGATGTCCTGCTCCAGTCGCGGGCCGGCAATGCGGATCTGCTGGGCGATGTTGTTGGCGACGCCATAGAGCGCCCGATCGAAGACCTGCGTGGTGTAGTGCGCCGCAAGCCAGTACGACAGCGAACCGCTGGTCAGCACCAGTGCGAACAGCGGCGTTGCCAGTGCGCGCAGCAGATGGATGCGCAGGCTCAGGTTCGATGTGCCGCGCGCCGCCGCGCCGCTACGGCTGCGTCCGCCGCGTGTGCGCTTGCCCGTGGCGCTCGCATCGCCAGGCGGGGCAGAAGAAGATTGCGAACGCGGCCACATGGCGGGTCAGGACTTCCCTTGAGGGCGGCCGCCACCCGGGCGGCGCATGCCGGTCAGGCTCAGTGGCCGGCGCGGATTTGTAGCAGATAACCGAAGCCGCGCACCGTCACGATTTCCACGTCGGCATCCTCGAGCTTCTTGCGCACGCGATGCACGTAGACCTCGATGGCGGTGTCGCCCACCGTATCGCCGCCTTCGCCGGCCGGATGCGCAAAGGTGGCCAGGTGGTCCTGCAGCTGTGCCTTGCTGACCACGCGGCCCTGCCGCTGCAGCAGCAGTTCCAGCACGGCAAACTCGCGCGGCGACAGTTCCAGTGGACGGCCGTCGACGAACATGCGGCGGTCGTTGCCCGACAGCCGCAGCCGGCCCAGCCGCACGTCGCGTTCCGGGGCAGCCTCGCCGTGCTGGCTGCGGCGCAACAGCACGCGGACGCGCGCCTCCAGTTCCGGCAGGGCGAAAGGCTTGACCAGGTAGTCGTCGGCACCGGCGTTCAGGCCCGACAGCTTGTCCTCAAGCTCGTCGCGCGCGGTCAGGATCAGTACGGGAGTGGTGCGATTGCGGGCGCGGTAGCGCGCCAGCAGCGTCATGCCGTCGATGCCCGGCAGGCCCAGGTCCAGGATGACCAGGTCGTGCTGTTCCTTCAGCAGATGGTCGGTGGCGTAGACGCCGTCATGCACCACGCGTACCTGGTGGCCGGCGCGGGACAACCCGGCTTCCACGCCGCTGGCGATTTGACGGTCGTCCTCGATCAGCAGGATACGCATGGCGGTACAGGTGACATTGATTCGGAAACAATGTTACCGATTGTACAGGGCAGGCCCAAGGCCTGCCTTTCAGTTGGCCTACAGCCGTGCGAGAACCGGTTTCAGCGCGCCAGGCCGGCGGCGGCCTGTTCGATGAAGCGGGCCAGGTCGATATCGCGCTGGGTCAGGCCGTTGGCATCGTGGGTGGACAGTGTGATGTCCACGCGGTTGTACACGTTGAACCACTCGGGATGATGGTCCACCTTGTCGGCCTGCAGCGCCACGCGGGTCATGAAGCCGAAGGCGGCGTTGAAATCGGCGAACTTGAACGATTTCTGGATGGCGTCACGGTCCTGGACGGGGGTCCAGCCGGGCAGCGCCGCCAGCAGCGGCTGGCGGGCGTCTTGCGAAAGAGGCGTCATGATGGGCTCGATCTGAAGGGTTGTCTGTTGCAGCACTGGGAACACGACAAAAGCCGGCCCGCCCTGGCACACGCGGGATGACCGGCGGCCGGGGCATTCCGGCATTGTTTCACAAAGCGGGACAGGTGGCGGGGCGCCAACGGGCCGCGGGCAGGGCCGCCTGAAAGCGGCCTTCACGGCGGCAAGCCGTCAGATATCGTCGCTGCTGGCCCAGCCTTCGCGGGTACCGATGTTGATGACCTGGTCGCCCTCGGCGATGTCGCCGGCGCCCAGCGTCGGCAGGGCGCGCAGCGCCGGGTACATTTCGGTGAAATCCGGGCGCGTGGCGTCGAACAGCTGCTCGAAGCTGTCGATCACGAAGTACGTCTTCTGGAACGTGTCGATGCGGTAGCGGGTGCGCATGATCCGGTGCAGGTCAAAGCCGATGCGGTTCGGGCTGGCCGAATCGAGGCTGTAGACCGACTCGCCCTGGCTGGACAAGATGCCCGCGCCGAAGATGCGCAGGCCCTGCGGCGTGCGGATCAGGCCGAATTCCACCGTGTACCAGTACAGGCGCGCCAGCATGTCCAGCGCGCCCAGCCGGGCGGCCTTGAGCCCCCCCTTGCCGTACGCTTCCATGTAGTCGGCGAATACCGGGTTGATCAGCAGCGGCACATGGCCGAACACGTCGTGGAAGCAGTCGGGCTCCTGCAGGTAGTCGAGCTGCTCCGGCTTGCGCATCCACCAGCTGGCAGGAAATCGCCGGTTCGCCAGATGATCGAAGAACACTTCGTCCGGCACCAGGCCCGGCACGGCCACCACCTGCCAGCCGGTGGCGCGCATCAGCATTTCGTTGAGCTGGTCGAACTCGGGCACGCGGTCGCGCTCCATGCCCAGCGTGGCAAGGCCCTGCAGGAATTCGTCGCAGACACGGCCCTGCAGCATCGACGCCTGGCGGTCGTACAGCTTGCGCCATATCGCGTGGTCGGTATCGGTATAGCGGTGTACCGGCTGGGCGATGGTGAAATCGGGGCGCAGTTCCTGGCCGGACAGCAGGCCGGCGTCGAACTGTTCCTTGAGCTTGGCGGTCATCGTGCCGGCAAAGTTGCCGGTGTCGGGGGTGGCGGCCGAGGGCGTCATGCGTTACGTCTCCAACTTGTGGTCTGGATTCCGATCGGATGCGGAATTTATGCATAGTCTATCGACCGGTGGCCGCAATATGGCCGCAAAATCGGCAGATTCCGCCAGTTCAGCACATATAATCCGCATACATTCTCCACTCCATGCGGGAAATCTGCGCCCATGAACCAAGCCAGTCTCGACCCTTATGACCTGGCCCTGCTGGCCGCCCTTCAGGCCGACGGCCGCTCCACCCATCAGCAACTGGCCGAGCGCGTGCACCTGTCGCCCAGCCAGGTGGGCCGGCGCCTGGCCCGGCTGGAAGCCGATGGCGTCATCACCGGGTACCGCGTGAACCTGTCGCCACAGGCGCTGGGGCTCGGGGTGATGGTTTTTATCAGCGTGAAGCTGGCGCACCATGGCGACACCATGGTCGAGCGCTTTGCCGAGGAGATCCTGCTGCTGGAAGAGGTGCAGGAGTGCTATTCGGTGGCCGGCGAGGCCGATTACCTGATCCGCGTGGTAGTGGCCGACCTGCCCATGCTGGCCGATTTCACAATGAAGCGGCTGATGCGGGTACCCGGCGTGGAGAGCGTGCGGTCGAACATCGTGCTGACGGCACTCAAGCGCGAGGGCCCGCTTCCGCTGTCTCATTTACGCTAAACCGCAATGCAGTTCTCCTGAAATGTGCAGAGGCTTGCGCTTGCCACTTGCGCATGTCACGCTCGCGCGGAGCCAATTCGGGAGAAGGCAGCATGATCGGGAGGATCGCCACGGCGGCCACGGCCGCCGCAGCAGGTCTTGTATTCAGTGCGTTGACATGGGCGCCGGCCGCATCGGCCGCGCAGATCACGCGTTTCTCACCCGAAGGGGTGAATCCGCAGGTGCGCCAGGTGGCCATCCGGTTCGACGAACCGATGGTGCCGATGGGCGACCTCAAGGCCGCGGCGCCGGCATCGGTGTCGTGCGTGGGTGGGGTGGGTGGCAGCGGACGCTGGGTCAACGCCACGAACTGGGTCTACGACTTCGAGCGCGACCTGCCGCCCGGCGTGCGTTGCACGGTACAGATCACGCCTGCCCTCAAGAGCGTGGCCGGCAAGGCCTTCAGCGGCAAATCCGAATACCGGTTTGAAACGGGCGGCCCGATCGTGATCTCCGCCCGCCCGTCCGGCGGCCAGGTCGAGGAAGACCAGGTCTTTGCGCTGCGCTTCAATGGCGCGGCCACGGCCGGATCGATCCGCGCGCATGCGTGGTGCCAGGCCGAGGGCCTGGGTGAGCGCATCCCTGTGCGGCTGCTCGCGGGCAGGGAACGCGACACCGTGATCGAGGCGCTGAACTGGAAGGAAGTGGTCAAGCGTGAAGGCGAAGCCGTGCATCTGCTGGCCTGCCAGCAGCGTCTGCCGGCCGGCGCCCGCATGCAGCTGGTGCTCGATGCGGGCATTGCCACGCCGTCGGGCCTGGCTACCACGGCGGCGCGCCGCTTCGACTTCCAGGTGCGCGACCCCTTTGCGGCGGGCTTCACCTGCGAGCGCGAGCGCGCCGAGGCGCCCTGTACGCCGCTGCGCCCGATGACCGTCACGTTCACCGCGCCGATTTCGCGCAAGGCGGCCGAAGGCATCGTGATGAAGACGCCTTCCGGTCCGAAGACCCCGTCGTTCGATCCGGACGACGCGCCCGATGCGCCGGTGTCCACGGTCACGTTCAAGGGCCCGTTCCCGGAGAAGGCCAGCCTGACGATCGAGGCCCCCAGGGATCTCAAGGACGAAAGCGGCCGTGCGCTCAGCAATGCCGACCTGTTCCCGATCAAGCTGACCACCGCCACGCTGCCGCCGCTGGCCAAGTTCGCCGCCGCGCCGTTTGGCGTGGTCGAGCGCTTTGCCGACCTGCCGCGCGGAAAATCGGCAAGCGACTATCCGCCGCTGCTGCCGGTAACGCTGCGCAATGTCGAAGCCGACCTGCCGACGCTGGCCGTGCGTGCCGAGGCCGGCACCGTGGCGCGGCTCAAGGTCGATGACGACGGTGCCATCCTGCGCTGGTTCGGCATGGTCAGGCGCATGCACGAGAACAGCTGGACCAAGGAGCAGATCGCCGCCATCCGCGCCGGTCAGGCACCGTATTCCGTCCAGAGCCCGCGCAATGCACCGTCCATCGAGACGCGTTCGGTGTCGCTGCTCGAAGGCGTGGCGGGTGCGAAGAAGCTGGCGATTCCGAAGTCCACCGACAACACGCCGCGCCCGTTCGAGGTGGTCGGCATTCCGCTGCTTGAGCCCGGTTTCCACGTGGTGGAGATTGCCTCGCCGATGCTGGGCGAGGCACTGCTTGGCAAGAAAGCGCCGATGTACGTGCGCACGGCGGCGCTGGTCACCAACCTTGGCGTGCATTTCAAGCTTGCGCGTGGCGAGGGTGAGGGCGACATGAGCGGCCTGGCATGGGTCACCACGCTCGATGACGGCAAGCCCGTGCCCAATGCCAAAGTGGCGGTGCGCAGTTGCGAGGGCGAACTGCTGGGGCAGGGCACCACCGACGCCACCGGCGTGGTGCGCTTTGCCAAGCTGGCCGACCGTCGCTACAAGGACTGCGCCAACGGCATGAACGGCTATTTCGTGTCGGCCCGCATCGCCGCCGACCATGCCCAGGCACGCGGCAAGGCCGACATGGCATTTGTGATGTCGGACTGGAATCGCGGCATCGAGACGTGGCGCTTCAACGTGCCCACCGATCTGAGCCCGAGGCAGACCGTACGCGCCCACACCGTGTTCGACCGCACGCTGCTGCGCGCTGGCGAAACGGTGTCGATGAAGCACCTGATCCGCAACGAGACCGCGCAGGGCTTTGCGCTGCCGCAGGCCATGCCGGCGAAGCTGCTGATCACCCACGAAGGCAGCGGCCAGAAGTACGAGATGCCGCTGACATGGCGCACCACCGCCACGGGCGGACGCAGCGCCGAGAACGCGTTCCAGGTACCGTCGTCGGCCAAGCTTGGCGTCTACGACGTGGCGCTGGTCTACGACAACGATCGCACGCTCGACAGCGGCAGCTTCCGCGTCGAGGCCTTCCGGCTGCCGGTGCTGTCCGGCACGTTGTCGGTGACCAAGGACCCCAAGGCCAAGGGCAATGCGCTGGTGGCGCCCGCCGAGGTGCCGGTTGGCGTGGAGATCCACTACCTGAATGGTGGCGGTGCCGCCGGCCTGCCGGTGCGCCTGTCCGCGCTGATGCGCAGCAAGGCGGTGAACTTCCCGGACTACGACGACTACGCTTTCAACCCGCCGCGCGTGCAGCAGCAGAGCAGCAGTGGCGACGAGGAAGACGACCAGGACAGCGAAGGCTCGCGCGACGAATCCGAAAAGCTCGTGGCCGACAAGTTGCCGCTGACGCTGGACAAGGACGGCAACGGCAAGCTGACCGTGAAGAACCTGCCGAAGGTGGACGCGCCACGCGACCTGGTGCTGGAGGCCGGCTTTGCCGACCCGAATGGCGAGATCCAGACCCTGCGCCAGACCGTACCGCTGTGGCCGTCCGCCGTGGTGGTCGGCATTCGCGCGGCCAACTGGGTGTCGGTCAGCCAGAAGTTGGCCGTACACACCGTGGTGCTCGACACGCAGGGCAAGCCGGTGGCCGAGTCGCCGGTGCAGATCAGGGCGCGCGCCCGCATCACCACGTCGGCACGCAAGCGCGTGGTGGGCGGCTTCTACCGCTACGACAACCGCAGCGAGACCAGGGACCTTGGCGTGGTGTGCGATGCGCGCACCGATGCCCAGGGCCGCGCACGCTGCGAGGTGGAACTGTCGCAGGCCGGTGAAGTGGAGCTGATCGCCAGTGCGCGCGATGCCGATGGCCGCACCGCGCAAGCCGCCACCACGGTGTGGGTCACGCGCCAGGGCGAGCTCTGGTTCGGTGGCGAGAACCACGACCGCATGGACGTGCTGCCCGAGAAGAAGGCGTATGCGCCGGGCGATACCGCCGTGTTCCAGGTGCGCATGCCGTTCCGTCGCGCCACGGCGCTGGTGGCCGTGGAACGCGAGGGCATCCTCGATACGCAGGTGGTGGAACTGAACGGCAGCGATCCGACGATCAAGCTCAAGGTCAAGCCGGAGTGGGGCCCCAACGTCTACGTGTCGGTGCTGAGCCTGCGCGGCCGTCTGCGCGAGGTGCCGTGGTATTCGTTCTTCCAGTGGGGCTGGCGCCAGCCGCTGGACTGGTGGCACGCGTTCCGCAGCGAAGGGCGCGAGTACGTGGCGCCGTCGCCGCTGGTGGACCTGTCCAAGCCGGCCTTCCGGCTGGGACTGGCGCAGATCCGTGTCGGCAATGACGCGTACCGGCTCGATGTTGCCGTGACGCCCGACAAGGCCAGCTACCCGGTGCGCGGCAAGGCGCGCGTGACGGTGCAGGTCAAGCTGCCCGACGGCAAGCCCGCGGCCAATGGCGAGGTGGCGCTGGCCGCCGTGGACCAGGCACTGCTGGAACTGATGCCGAACACGAGCTGGAACCTGCTTGACGCGATGGTGCAGCCACGCAGCTATGGCGTGGAAACATCGACGGCCCAGATGGAAATCATCGGGCGCCGCCACTATGGCCGCAAGGCGGTGCCAGCGGGCGGTGGCGGGGGCAAGAGTCCCACGCGCGAACTGTTCGACACGTTGCTGCTGTGGAATCCGCGCGTACAGCTCGACCGCGAAGGCAAGGCTACGCTGGAGGTGCCGCTCAACGACTCGCTGACCAGCTTCCGCATCGTGGCCGTGGCCGACCTGGGCGTGAACCGCTTTGGCAGCGGTAGCGCCAGCATCGCCGCCACGCAGGACCTGCAGATGATCTCGGGCCTGCCGCTGCTGGTGCGCGAGGACGACAAGTACCGGGCGATGTTCACGCTGCGCAACACCACGCAGCGCGCGATGACCGTGGAAGCCACGGCACGCGCCACGCTGGTCGACGCACAGACGCTGCCGGCGCAGACCGTGCAGATTCCGGCTGGCGAGGCGCGCGAGATCGGCTGGGATATCACCGCGCCCGCGCTGCTGGCATACAGCCGCAGCGGCACGATCCTGTGGGAGGTGGCTGCAGCCGAAAAGGGCACGGGCGGCGCCAGCGACAAGCTCAAGGTATCGCAGCAGATCGTGCCGGCCGTGCCGGTGACGGTGCAGCAGGCGATGCTGGCGCAACTGACGCCGAACATGTCCGTCCCGGTGCAGGCGCCGGCCGGGGCGCTGGCCGATCCGGCCGGCAAGCTGCGCGGTGGCATGCAGGTGTCGTTGCAGTCGTCACTGGCCGGCGGCATGCCCGGCGTGCGGGAGTGGTTCCGCAACTATCCGTTCAGCTGTCTGGAGCAGCGCTCGTCGAAATCGCTCGGCCTGGGCGATGCCGCGGCCTGGGATGCGCTGATGGCGCAGCTGCCCGCGTACCTCGACACGAACGGGCTGGCGTCGTACTTCCCGCTGCGCAGCGACAGCCAGTCGGGCAGCGAAGTGCTGACGGCCTACCTGCTGGCGATTGCCGACGAGGCGTCGCGTGCAGGGCTGCCGATGCGCATCCCCGACGCGCAGCGCGAGCAGATGGAGCGTGGCCTGATTGCCTTCGTCGAAGGGCGCATCGCGCCGCCGCGCTGGGCACCGTCGTCGGCGACGATGGATCTCGACGTGCGCAAGCTGGCGGCCATCGAGGCGCTGTCGCGTACCGGCAAGGCGCAGGGCCGCATGCTGGGATCGATCCAGATCCTGCCCGACCAGTGGCCCACCTCGGCGCTGATCGACTGGCTGGGCATCCTGTCGCGCGTGCAGGACATCCCCGAGCGCGACAAGCGCATTGCCGATGCCACGCAACTGCTGCGCAGCCGCCTGACCGTGCAGGGTACGCGCCTGGTGTTCTCCACCGAACGCACCGACAACTGGTGGTGGCTGATGTCGGGTGGCGATGTCAACGCGGCCAGGCTGCTGGCGCTGGCGTCGCAGTTGCCGGCCTGGAAGGAAGACGTGCCGCAACTCGTGACGGGCCTGCTGGGCCGGCAGACGCGCGGTGCGTGGTCGACGACCACCTCCAATGCCTGGGGCGTGATGGCGATTCGCCGCTATGCGCAGGTGTACGAGAAGACGCCCGTGGCGGGCAGTGCACGTGCCACGCTGGGCGAGGTGTCGCGCACGTTGGACTGGTCGAAGGCCACGCACCAGGACGGCGTGGCAAGCGGCATGGTCGACCTGCCGTGGCCGGCGGCCTCCGCCAGCGCGCCGCTTGCGCTGCAGGTGGAGCAGCAGGGCACGGGCCGGCCGTGGGCCACGGTGCGTGCGCTGGCCGCCGTGCCGCTGCGCGAACCGGTGGCGGCGGGCTATCGCATCCGCCGCAGCATCACGCCGGTGGACCAGGCGGTGGCGGGCAAGTGGTCGCGTGGCGACACATACCGCGTCAAGCTCGATATCGACGCGCAGGCCGACATGACGTGGGTGGTGGTCAGCGACCCGGTGCCTACGGGCGCGACGATCCTGGGCAGCGGCCTGGGCCGCGATTCGGTGATCGCCACGCGCGATCAGAAGTCGGCATGGTCCGATTACACCGAGCGTACGCCCGAGGCCTACCGCGAGTACTTCAGCTATGTGCCGAAGGGTGGCCTGTCGGTGGAGTACACGGTGCGGCTCAACAATGCCGGCGAGTTCGCGTTGCCGCCGACGCGCGTGGAGGCGATGTACGCGCCGGATGTGTTCGGTGAAACGCCCAACGCGAAGCTGACGGTGGGAGCTGCCAAGTGAGCTGGATTGCCCTGCGGATGCCCCCACGCGTGCGCGAATGGTGGATGGCCGGCGCGCTGGCCGGCATCACCTACGGTGTGCTGCTGTTCCAGGCGTCGCTGGAGCTGCCGCCCAATGCGCCGCTGGCCGGCCAGATCGCGTACCAGCCGGTCTGGAAGACGGCGATGGCGCTGCTGCTGGCGCGCGCGGCGTGGTTCCATCGTCCGCCCGGCGAGCGGCGCTGGCTGGTGATCGCGCTGGTCTTCTCGGGGCTGGGCGATTTCCTGCTGGCGCTGCCCGGGCTCAGGGTCTCGTTCGTCGGTGGCCTGGGGGCCTTCCTGATGGCGCACCTGGCCTACCTGCGGCTGTTCGTGCCGCTGGGCAGCGACATGCGCCCGCATCGGCTGGTGGGCTGCGGCCTGGTGCTTGGTGCCGCAGGCGCGTTGCTGGGACGCTTCTGGCCCAATCTCGGGCCGTTGATGTGGCCCGTGACCGTATATATCGGCGTGCTGGCCGCCATGGCATGCGCGGCACTGCTGGCGCGGTTGCCGACGCCGCTGGCGGCACTGGGCGCGCTGTGCTTTGTGGTGTCCGATGCGCTGATCGGCACGGCGAAATTCCTGTCGCCGTTCGACACGTACCAGCTGGGCATCTGGTGGACGTACGCCATCGCGCAGCTGCTGCTGGTGGCCGGCGTGGTGGCAGCGCGCGACTAGGGCGTTGGGTGCGGGCAACGCAGGACGAAGCATGCGATTGAAGCGAAGTGCGTGGGTGGTGACAGGTTTGCTGCTGTGGTCGGCAGGCGTGGCCCATGCCGTGCCGGGTTTTCGCGAGGTGCGCGACAACTGGCGCAGTGCCGACATCGTGGTCACGGATCGGCACGGGCAGACCGTGGCGCGCGTGCGTGACGACTTCCAGGCGCGGCGCGGCGACTGGGTGACGCTGGCCGACACATCGCCAGCCTTGCGCACGGCCATCGTGCTGTCCGAGGACAAGCGCTTCTATGCGCATAGCGGGGTGGACTGGCAGGGCGTGGCGGCGGCTGCCTGGGCCAACCTCTGGAACACGCGCACGCGCGGGGCATCGACATTGACGATGCAGCTCGCGGGCTTGCTCGATGCCGATCTGCGTGCCGGCCGTGGCCGCAGCTTCGGGCAGAAGATGGGGCAGGTGGTCAGTGCGTCATCGCTGGAGCGGGGCTGGAGCAAGGACCAGATTCTTGAGGCCTACCTGAACCTGGTGCCGTTTCGCGGCGAACTGGTGGGACTGTCGGCGATGTCGCAGACGCTGTTCGGCAAGGTGCCGAGCGGGCTCGATGCGCGCGAGTCGGCGCTGGCCGTGGCACTGGTGCGCAGCCCGAATGCGTCGGCGCTGCAGGTGTCGAAGCGTGCGTGCGGCATCCTGCGCGACATGAAGGTTCCACGCGAGTGCGACGGGCTCGATGGCTTTGCCACGCTGGTGCTGGCAAAGACATCCGGCACGGCGGGCGATGCGATGAACGCGCGCCGCGACGTCAACCTTGCGCCGCATCTGGCACGCCAACTGGTGGCGCAGGTACGGGCCGCCACGCCCGCGGGCAAGCCGCTGCCCACGCGCATCGTGTCGACGCTCGACGCCGAACTGCAGCGCGTGGCGTCGGACAGTCTCGACCGGCATCTGCGCGAACTGGCGGGCCGCAATGCCGAGGACGGCGCCGTGGTGGTGATCGACAACGCCAGCGGCGACGTGCTGGCCTATGTGGGGTCGTCAGGCGTGCTGTCGGCGGCGGCGCAGGTCGATCATGCGGCCGCGCTGCGCCAGGCCGGTTCGACGCTGAAGCCGTTCCTCTATGCGCAGGCCATCGAGGAGCGCAGGCTTACCGCCGCATCGCTGCTCGATGACCGGCCCGTCAACCTGCCGACCGGCGGCGGTCTCTATATTCCTCAGAACTACGATCATCGATATGCCGGCTGGGTCAGCCTGCGCGCCGCGCTGGGTTCGTCGCTGAACGTACCTGCCGTGCGCACGCTGGTGATGGTGACACCGCACCGCTTTCATCGGCGGCTGGTGTCGCTGGGCTTGCCGTTGACGCAGTCGGGCGACTACTACGGGTACAGCCTCGCACTGGGCAGTGCCGACGTGTCGCTGCTGTCGCTGACCAATGCGTATCGTAGTTTCGCCAATGCGGGCGCGTTTGCGCCGCCGCGCACGACGATGGGTGCGGCAACGCCGGCAAAGCGCCCGGTGATGACGCCCGAAGCCACCTATGTGATTGGTGACGTGCTGTCGGATCGCCATGCCCGCGCGCGCACGTTCGGGCTCGACAGTCCGCTGACCACGCGCTTCTGGACGGCCGTGAAGACCGGCACCAGCAAGGACATGCGCGACAACTGGTGCGTAGGCTGGTCGCAGCGCTACACCGTAGGCGTGTGGGTTGGCAACGCCAGCGGGGCGAGCATGCATGACGTGTCGGGTGTGTCGGGTGCGGCGCCCGTGTGGCATGAAGTCATGGAGGCGTTGCATCGCGGCATGCCCAGCCGGCCACCGGCGATGCCGGCCGGCGTGGAACGCGTGGCGTTGCAGTTCGAGGATGAACTGGAGCCCGCGCGCGACGAGGTGTTCCTGGCGGGTACTGCCGTGCAGCAGATCCGCATCGGCAAACCCGGCAAGACACAAGGCACACCGGCGATTGCCAGCCCGGCGGACGGCACGATCTTCGCGCTCGATCCCGATATCCCGCCGGCCGCGCAGCGCGTATGGTTTCATGCCGATGGCCTGACCGGGCAGACCGCCAATGCCGTGACATGGCGCATGGACGGCAAGCCGCTGGGACGTGGCGGACAAGTGGGCTGGCTGCCATGGCCGGGACGCCATCGCGTGCAACTGGTGGACGCCGGCGGCAAGGTCGTGCACGAGATCGGCATCGAAGTGCGCGGCGCCAGCGTGCGCGAGGGGAAGGCGCAGAAAGTGTCGCTGCAGCGCTGAGCCGCCCCGCACGGCCGGGCGCTACAACGGCGATTGCGGCAGCTCGCGCGCCTTGAGGAAATCGACAAACACGCGCAGCTTGGGTGGCATCAGCGCGCGGCTTGGATAGTAGAGATAGAAGCCCGAGAACGGGGGCGTCCAGGCATCGAGCACAGTGACCAGCGCCCCCGATGCCAGCGCCTGGGCGATGTGGTGCGGAAACTCGTACACCAGGCCCA
Source organism: Cupriavidus sp. D384 (assembly GCF_001652915.1). Taxonomy (GTDB): domain Bacteria; phylum Pseudomonadota; class Gammaproteobacteria; order Burkholderiales; family Burkholderiaceae; genus Cupriavidus. The sequence continues at coordinate 11,347 of NZ_BBQI01000087.1, read as the reverse complement.
ATCCCGCCAGCGCGGCCTGATGGAGCATGGTCTTGTCGTTGGCGATCAGCGCGGTGTGCGTATCCACGGTGAACGGCCGGCCGCCCGCACGTGAAAACTCCCAGCGGTACACCGACCCCATCGGTCCGAAGCGATATTGCAGGCAGGCATGGCGATGCAGGTCGTGGGGCGTTTCGGGCGTGCCGTGCGCGGCCAGGTAGCCGGGCGCGGCGGCCACCACCATGCGCAGCGGGCCGGTGACCGGAATCGCGACCATATCCTGTTGCAGCGCTTCGCCCAGACGCAGGCCGGCATCGAAGCCTTCGGCAATCAGGTCGATGAAACGGTCGTCGGTCACCAGGTCGACGCAGATCGACGGGTACTCGCGCATGAATTCGGTCAGGATCGGACGCAACGCAATGACCACGGCCGAGTGCGAACTGGTCAGCCGTAGCGTGCCCACCGGTACGTCGCGCTGCTGGCGCACATCGTCGGTGGCGGCATGGATCTCGGCCAGCGCCGGTGCCACGCGCGCCAGCAGGGCCGCGCCGGCTTCGGTCAGGCCCACCCGGCGCGTGGTCCGTTGCAGCAGGCGCACGCCGAGCCGGTCTTCCAGATGGCGCACGGTCTGCGAGATCGCCGACGGGCTGACGCCGAGCGCGGCGGCGGCAGCCGTGAAGCCGCCGAGTTGCGCAACGCGCGTGAAGGCCGCCAGGGCGGGCAGGGAATCGGGATCGATTGTGAAGTCTGGCTTCATGATGCGTGCAGCGTAGCACGCTGTTTCCCGGCGCGCGGGATCGCGATACTGGCGCTCATCCGGTTGGGGCTGCCCTGCATGTTCGGGCACCGGCCGCGATGTGAAATCCATGACGTGAACGACAAGGAGTCTTCCGATGACGGCAATGCGCAAGCTGGGGCAGGTTGGCCCCGAAGTTTTCCCCCTGGGCCTCGGCTGCATGGGTATGAGCGAGTTCTACGGCGCCCACGACGACGCTGAATCCATTCACACTATTCATCATGCAATCGATAAAGGAATCAACTTTATCGATACGGCTGATATCTATGGGCCGCATACCAATGAGGTGCTGCTTGGCCGCGCGCTGGCCGGGCGCCGCGACAAGGTGGTGCTGGCAACCAAGTTCGGCATCGTGCGCGACGCCGCCAACCCCGGCGCGCGCGGTGCCAACGGGCGGCCCAAGTATGTCCGGGCGTCCTGCGATGCAAGCCTGAAGCGGCTGGGCGTGGACCATATCGACTTGTACTACCAGCACCGCGTCGATCCGGACACGCCGATCGAGGAGACCGTGGGTGCGATGGCCGAACTGGTCAAGGCCGGCAAGGTGCGCTGGATCGGGCTGTCGGAGGCTGGCCCCGCCACCATCGAACGCGCCCATGCCGTGCATCCGGTCACGGCGCTGCAGAGCGAGTATTCGCTGTGGACGCGCGATGTGGACGAGAACGGCATCCTGGCCACCTGCCAGCGGCTGGGCATCGGCTTTGTGCCGTACAGCCCGCTTGGGCGCGGTTTCCTGACCGGCGCCATTCGCACGCCCGACGATTTCGCGCCGGACGACTACCGCCGCACCAATCCGCGATTCATGGGCGAGAACTTCGCGCGCAACCTGAAGCTGGTGGATGCGGTGCGGGAGCTGGCAGCCGCCAAGGGCTGTACGGCGGCGCAACTGGCGCTGGCCTGGGTGCTGACGCGTGGCGAGCAGGTGGTGCCGATTCCGGGCACGCGGCGCATCGGCAATCTCGACGACAACCTGGGTGCGTTGGAAGTGACGCTGTCAGCGCAGGACCTGGCCGATATCGACGCGGTGTTCCCGCTGGGCGCAGCGGCGGGTACGCGCTACGCCGAGCAGGTGATGTCGCTGCTGTCGCGTTGATTGGAGGGGGCGACAGGGGGGCGACAGGGGGGCGAGGGGCCCGGCTGGGTGACAATGTCGGCCTTCGCTCGTTATTGCCTGTAATGGCCGACACCGATGACTGCCAAGCCGTCCGTTCCCCTGACCGCCCTGGACGCCGCCGCCACCGCGGCGCGCCTGCCGTATCCCGAACTCGCCCAGGCCATTGCGTCGATGCTGGGCGAATTGCGCGACGGTACCGCCATGGCGCCGCCGCGCATCGCGCTGCCCGTGGGTGATGCCGCGCGCGGGCAGGGCACGCTGCTGGTGATGCCCGCCTGCAACCGCGACATCGTGATGACCAAGAACATCACCGTGCATCCGGGCAATCCGCAGCGGGGCCTGCCCAATATCCTGGGCGAGGTGGTGGTAGCCAACGCGCATACGGGCGAGCGGATCGCCATGCTCGACGGCCCGACCGTCACCGGGCGCCGTACCGCCGCGGTATCGTTGCTGGCAGCACAATCGTTCGCACCGGTGATTGACGGCGAATTGCTGATCGTCGGGGCAGGCGTGCAGGCGCAAACCCATCTGGAAGCCTTCGTGGCCGGTCTGCCGCTGCGCAAGGTCTGGCTGCAGTCCCGCACGCGCGACAAGGCCGAGGCGCTGGCCGCGCAGGCGCGTGCCCTGGGCTTGGAGGCCGAGGTGATCGACGATGTCGCGGCGGTGCTGCCCCGGGTGTCGATGGTGGTCACCGTGACGTCGAGCCGGTCGCCCGTGCTGCCCGATCTGGACAGCGGGCTCTGGACCGACCGCCATTTCGTGGCGGCGGTAGGCGCATTCCGGCCCGACATGTGCGAACTGCCGCCCCAGCTGTGCCAGACGGCTTCGGCGCAAGGCCGCCTGCTGGCGGACACGCTTTTCGGCATCGAGGAAGAGGCTGGCGACCTGCTGCAGGCGGGTATCGACTGGAACACGGTGCAACCGTTCGAGACGGCCATTCTCGAAGCCGATATGCTGCGCGCCCGAAGCGGCAGCCCGCTGGTGTTCAAGAGCGTGGGCTACGCGTTGTGGGACCTGGCTGCGTGCATCCTGGCCAGCCAGAAGTGACGCGGGCATGACCCTGGGAAAAGTCCGAACGCTTGTTTGAGAAAACGGCTATGCAGCAATAAAACCACTCAGGAAGAGTGGTTTTTCATTTGTGAAACGGAACCGTTGTGCTCACGCGTCGTTTTGGATGCAAAAACGCGGAAATCGCACGCCGTCTTTTGGGTTAACCCTGCCTTTAGGGCATTTCTTCTATCATCCCGTCCCGTGTTTGAAACAGTCCGTGCAAGCCGCGCAGGATAATTGCCGCCAGCAGTGGCTGTATTCAGAAGAAAGAGGATGGAGTAAGAGGAACAATGAAAAAGATCTATAAGAACATGCTGATGGCGGGTGCCGCCATGGCAATGGCTGGCGCCGCACAGGCCCAGTCCGCGGGCAGTAACGTAGTGAGCCTTGGCTGGATGCGCGTGATGCCTACGGGCGACTCGCAGCTGCTGACGATCGATTCGATCGCTGGCCGTCCGGCCGGCGTGCAGCGCCCGAACACCGGTGCCAAGATCGACGGCGCGGACACCGCCGGTCTCACGTTCGGGCACTTCTTCACCGATAACATTTCGGCCGAATTCGTCGTGGGCATTCCGCCCCAGCACGATGTCAGCGGCGACCGGGGCTATGCGCAGTACGGCAAGCTCGGCGAAGTGCGTCAGTGGAGCCCGGCCATCGTGGCGAAGTGGCACTTCTTCGACGCCAAGACCAAGTTCCGCCCGTACGTTGGCGTTGGTGTGAACTACACCTGGTTCACCGGCGAGACCGTCACGAACCAGACCTTCGTGCAGCGCGAATTCGGCCCGGGCTCTACCATGACCGCGAGCGCCAGCTCGTCGTGGAACCCGGTGTTCAACGTCGGTGCGAACTACGCCATCACCGAGAAGTGGTTCGTTGGCTTCTCCGTGTCGTACGTGCCGATCTCGGCCACGGCCCACTTCACGACCACGCTGGCCAATGGCGCCAAGGTGGAGTCGCACACCAAGATCAAGATCGATCCGGTGGTGACCTACCTGAACGTCGGCTACAAGTTCTGATTCTTCGCGGACCAGGCTGGATGGCGAAAAGGGCACTTTCGGGTGCCCTTTTTCATGGCCGGCGCCGGGTCTCAGGCTACCGACTTCACCGGATAGCCGGCCTCCTCGATGGCCTGCTGCAGCGCCTGGCGATCCGCGCCCGATTCGACCTTCACGGACTTGGCCGGCACATCGGCGGCTACCTGCGCGGCCGGATCGACGGCCTGCACCGCGCGGGTGATCGCGCCGACACAATGGTTGCAGGACATGCCTTCGACCTGGAACTGGATCATGGTGTGACTCCTTCTGAATGATTGGAACCGGAAACGACTTCGGATGGAGTATGAACCTTCCCACCATGGGAAGCGCAAGCCCGCGCTGGTGACGCGGAAATAACGCGGGCGACCTTGACCTTCCAATGATGGTAAGGTCCACAGTACCGTTGTCGCGCCACGTGCGCCTTGCCGGATTCCGCCCATGTCCACGCCTGCGTCTTCCCTGAATCCCGTCCCCAACACCACATCGAATGCCGCCCGGAATGCGCCCGGGGCAGCCGAGTGGCGCCTGCCCGTCGAGGGCATGACCTGCGCGTCGTGCGTGGGCCGCGTGGAACGTGCGCTGGCGAAGGTGCCCGGCGTGCATGACGTGGCCGTCAACCTTGCCACCGAGCAGGCCACGCTCCATGCCGAAGGCGGGGCTGCCCTGGCTGCCGCCGCGCAGGCGGTGGCCGACGCAGGCTACGAGGTGCCGCGCGACGAGATCGAACTGGAGATCGCCGACATGACCTGCGCGTCGTGCGTGGGCCGTGTGGAGCGCGCGCTGCGTGCCGTGCCGGGCGTGCAGGACGCCCAGGTGAACCTTGCCACCGAGCGTGCCACGGTGACGGTGCTGCGCGGCACCGCCGATGCCACGGCGCTTGCCGCTGCCGTGACGCGCGCCGGGTATGGCGCGAAGGCGGTGGCCGATGCGGTGGCCGCTGCATCGGGTACGGACGCGCGCGCCGATTTCTGGTCGGGCCCGTGGCCCGTGGTGATCTCCGCCGCGTTGTCGCTGCCGCTGGTGGCGCCGATGGTGCTGGAATGGTTCGGCATCCACGCGATGCTGCCGGGCTGGCTCCAATGGCTGCTTGCCACGCCGGTGCAGTTCGTGTTCGGCTGGCGCTTCTACAAGGCTGGCTACAAGGCCGTGCGCGCCCGCGCCGGCAATATGGACCTGCTGGTGGCGCTGGGTACATCGGCGGCCTACGCGTTGTCGATCTGGCAGATGTTCGATGCCGAGCCCGGCGCGATGCCCCATCTCTATTTTGAAAGCGCCGCGGTGGTGATCACGCTGGTGCGGCTCGGCAAATGGCTGGAAGTGCGCGCCAAGCGCCAGACCGCCGATGCCATCCGCGCGCTGGCCGCGTTGCGCCCCGATACGGCGCGCGTGGTCCGTAACGGCGCGGAGCAGACCGTGCCGCTGGCAGAGGTGCGCGTGGGCGACGATATCATCGTGCGGCCCGGCGAGCGGATTCCCGTCGACGCCGAGGTGGTGACCGGCAACAGCCATGCCGACGAATCGATGCTGACCGGCGAATCGCTGCCGGTGCCCAAGCAGCCGGGCGACCGCCTGACCGGTGGTGCGATCAATTTCGAAGGGCTGCTGGTGGCGCGTACCGTTGCCGTGGGTGCCGAGACGGTGCTCGCCAGGATCATCCGCATGGTGGAGCATGCGCAGGCGGCCAAGGCGCCGATCCAGCGCATGGTGGACCAGGTCAGCGCGGTGTTCGTGCCCGTGGTGCTGGGCATTGCGCTGGCGACGTTGCTGGGCTGGGGCGTGATCGTCGGCGACTGGAGCCAGGCGCTGCTCAACGCGGTCGCGGTGCTGGTCATCGCGTGCCCCTGCGCGCTGGGCCTGGCCACGCCGACCGCGATCATGGCGGGTACGGGCGCCGGCGCGCGTGCCGGCATCCTGATCAAGGACGCCGAGGCGCTGGAAGTGGCGCATCGCGTGTCGATCGTGGCCTTCGACAAGACCGGCACGCTGACCGTGGGCAAGCCCGAAGTGGTGGCGTTGCACGCCGTCGATGGCAACGACAACGCGCTGCTGGAAAAGCTGGCCGCGCTGCAGGCTGGCAGCGAGCACCCGCTGGCGCGTGCCGTGGTGACGCTGGCCGCGGAGCGCGGCATCGCGGCGCCCGTGGCTGTCGACGTGCGCGCGCTGCCGGGCCGCGGCATTGCCGGGGTGGTGGCGGGGCAGGTGCTGCAACTGGGCAGTGAAGGGCTGCGCGCATCGCTGAACGCCGATGCGGGTGCGCTGCAGGCCGATGCCGAACGCCTGCGCGGCGAAGGGCGTACCGTGTCATGGCTGATCGACGCCGGACGGCAGACCGTGCTGGGGCTGGTGGCATTCGGCGACGCGCTCAAGCCGGGCGCCGCCGCCGCCATCGCACGGCTGCGCGAGGCCGGCATCCGCACCGTGATGCTGACTGGCGACAATGCCGGTGCGGCGGCCCGCGTAGCCAGCGTGCTGGGCCTGGACGATGTGCAGGCCGAGGTATTGCCGGAAGACAAGGCCGCTCGCGTGACGGCACTGCGGGCGGACGGCAAGGCCGTGGTGGCGATGGTGGGCGATGGCATCAACGACGCGCCGGCTCTGGCGGCGGCCGATGTCGGCATCGCCATGTCCACCGGCACCGACGTGGCGATGCACGCGGCCGGCATTACGCTGATGCGGGGCGATCCGGCGCTGGTGGCCGATGCGCTGGCGGTGTCGCACCGCACGGTGCGCAAGATCCGCCAGAACCTGTTCTGGGCCTTCATCTATAACGTGATCGGCATTCCGCTGGCCGTGGCGGGGCTGCTCAATCCGGTGGTGGCGGGCGCGGCGATGGCGTTCTCCAGCGTCAGCGTGGTCAGCAACGCGCTGCTGCTGCGCCGCTGGCATCCGCTGGCCGGCAAGCAAGCAAAGGAGTGACGATGAATATCGGAGAAGCGGCGGACGCCTCGGGCGTATCCGCCAAGATGATCCGGCACTACGAATCGATCGGCCTGGTCGACGCGCCGCCGCGCACCGAGGGCGGCTACCGCCGTTACGACGACCGCGCGGTGCATACCTTGCGCTTCGTGCGGCGCGCCCGTAATCTCGGATTCTCGCTCGACGAGATTCGCAACCTGCTGTCGCTCTGGCATGATCGCGGCCGGGCCAGCGCCGACGTCAAGGCGCTGACGCTGCGGCACGTGGCGGAACTGGAGGTCAAGATTGCCGAACTGGCCGCCATGCGCGACACATTGCGGGCGCTGGCCGAGGCCTGCAGCGGCGACGACCGGCCAGACTGCCCGATCCTGTCGGACATGGCATCGGACTGTCCGGCATGCCATTCCTGAGCGCAGACAAGCAGGCAGCAGCATAACGACAAGCAGGTCCCAACAAGGAGAGATTGGGATGAACGAACCTGTGACGGCCTTTGCCCTGGCGTCCGCGCCGGCGGCATCCATCGTGCCGGCCGAATCGCGCCAGCGCATGCGCGATGGCACCGAATTGCTGCTGCGTACCTGGATGCCTGACCCGCAGCGCTTTGCCGCCCCCCTTGGTACCGTCCTGCTGGTCCACGGACTGGCCGAGCACAGTGGCCGCTATGGGCATGTGGCGGCCGCGTTGTGCGCGCTGGGGCTGCGCGTGCGGGCCTACGACCACCGGGGCCATGGCGCGAGCGGTGGCCCCCGCATGGTGGTGCCGCATCCCGACAGCTATCTCGACGATCTGGCCGAAATCCACGATGCCGCAGTGCGGCAATGGCAGGAATTGCCGATCGTGCTGGGCCACAGCATGGGCGGGCTGGTGGCGGCGCGCTTTGCCACGGCGCGCGTGCGGCCGATCCGGGCCTTGGTGCTGTCGTCGCCGGCGCTGGCGTTGAGGTTGTCCAACAGTATGCTCACGCTGCATCGTGTACTGCTGGCGCTGGTTCCACGTATGCGCGTGCCGAATCCCATCGACGCCCATCTGCTGTCGCACGATGCCGAAGTGGCGCGGGCCTATCGTACCGATCCGCTGGTGCAGGGGACGATCAGCGCCAGTGTGCTGGAGTCTTTCCTGCATGGCATGGCGCAGGCCCAGGCCGACGCGCCAAGGCTGGAGGCGCCCATGCTGATGCTGGTGGGCGGCGCCGACAGCATCGTCGATCCGCAGGGCAGCCGCACCTTCTTTGACAACGCGCCGGAAGCGCTGCGCGACATGGCCTGGTTCGATTCCGGCTTCCACGAGATCTTCAACGAGGCCGAACCGCTGCGTGGCGAGGTCTTCGCGGCACTGGCCAACTGGCTGGACCGGCACCTGGAGACTCCGGCAAAGCCCTGACGACGGGGGCTGCCAAGTCGTGCGATGATGCCCGGCATTCCACAAGAAAAACAAAAGGCCCTCAGGGTCGGCAAAGGAAGCAAGGGATATGGAGACGTACGACTACATCATCGTGGGTGCCGGGTCGGCCGGCTGTGTGCTGGCCAACCGGTTGACGCAGGACGCCGACGTCAACGTGCTGCTGCTCGAAGCCGGTGGCAAGGACGACTATCACTGGATCCATATTCCGGTGGGCTACCTGTACTGCATCGGCAATCCACGCACCGACTGGCTGTACCGCACCGTGGCGGAGGCGGGCCTCAACGGCCGTTCGCTGGGCTATCCGCGCGGGCGCGTGCTGGGGGGCTGCTCGTCGATCAACGGCATGATCTACATGCGCGGCCAGCGCGAGGATTACGACGACTGGGCGCGCATTGCCGGTGACGACGGCTGGCGCTGGGACAACGTGCTGCCGCTGTTCAGGCGTAGCGAGGACCATCATCGCGGCGCCAACGAATTCCACGGCGCCGGCGGCGAATGGCGGGTGGAAGGGCAGCGGCTGCACTGGGACATCCTGGAGCGGTTTATCGACGCGGCCGAGCAGGCCGGCATTCCGCGCACCGACGACTTCAACCGCGGCGACAACTTCGGTGTGGGCTATTTCGAGGTGAACCAGCGGCGCGGCATTCGCTGGAACACGGCCAAGGCATTCCTGCGCAAGGCGTCGGATCGGCCCAACCTGACCATCGTCACCGGGGCCCAGGTCAGCGGCCTGGTCTTCGATTCGCCGGACGGCCGGCGCTGCACCGGCGTGCAATACCTGGGCGGCGGCCAGCAGCTGGAAGCGCGCGCCACGGAGGAAGTGATCCTGGCCGCCGGCGCCATCAATTCGCCGCAACTGCTCGAACTGTCGGGCATCGGCCAGCCGGAACGGCTGCAGGCGCTGGGCATCCGCGTGCGGCATGCCTTGCCAGGCGTGGGCGAAAACCTTCAGGACCACCTGCAGCTGCGCACGGTCATCAAGGTGCAGGGCGTGCGCACGCTCAATACGCGTGCGTCGAAGTGGTGGGGCAAGCTCGGCATCGGGCTGCAGTACGCGTTCAACCAGAGTGGGCCGATGAGCATGGCGCCGTCGCAGCTGGGCGCGTTTGCGCGTAGCGATGACAGCCACGCCCGCGCCAACGTCGAATACCACGTGCAGCCGCTGTCGCTGGACAAGTTCGGCGATCCGCTGCACGACTTCAACGCCTTCACTGCCAGCGTGTGCAACCTGCGGCCCACGTCCCGCGGCAGCGTGCATATCGACAATCCGGACTTCCGCCGCGCCCCGCTGATCGCACCGAACTACCTGTCGACCGAAGCCGACCGCAAGGTGGCCGCCGATTCGATTCGCCTGACGCGACGCATCGTGGCATCGCCGGCGCTGGCCCCATACCAGCCCAGCGAATGGCTGCCGGGCCCGGCGTTCCAGACCGACGAGCAGCTGGCGGAAGCGGCCGGCGCCATCGGCACCACGATCTTCCATCCGGTGGGCACCTGCCGCATGGGCACCAGCGACGATGCCGACGCGGTGGTCGACAACAGGCTGCGCGTACGCGGCATTGCCGGCCTGCGCGTGGTGGATGCTTCGGTCATGCCGCTGATCACATCGGGCAATACCAACTCGCCCACGATCATGATCGCGGAGCGGGCCAGCGACATGATCCGTGCCGATCGCAAGGCGCGTGCGAGCGGTGCAGCAAACGCACCGGAAATCGTCACGTCAGTTCCGGCGTAAGGGTCTTCCACGATACCTGGCGAAGCCGATGCCCGCAGACGTCGGTACGGCTTCGCACATCGGATTGCCGTCACGTCGTTAATGTATTAAGCCTAGTGCAAACCCCGATGTTTTGCGACGCAGCAGGCGCACACAATAGTCGCCGGTATACGGTGCCGCAGCCTTCACTTCGCGCACCGGCATCCACGGTAGCCGCACCGTTCCCACCTATATCTAAAGCGGCAAACATGGCGACAAAGCGCCGCAGTTCGAACCATTGTCAGTAGCCGGGCACAACCCGGCATGCAGCAAGAGGGCGGGCAGGAGACTATGACTCAGGAAATCATCCTGGAAACGAAGAACCTCACGAAGGAATTCAAGGGGTTCACTGCGGTGAGCGACGTCAACCTGCGCGTGCGTCGCGGCTCGATCCATGCATTGATCGGACCGAACGGCGCGGGCAAGACCACCTGCTTCAACCTGCTCACCAAATTCCTGGAGCCCACCACGGGCACCATCCTTTTCAACGGCATCGACATCACGCGCGAGAAGCCCGCACAGATTGCGCGGCGCGGCGTGATCCGGTCGTTCCAGATTTCCGCCGTGTTCCCGCACCTGAGCGTGCGCGAGAACGTGCGCATCGGCCTGCAGCGCCAGCTGGGCACCGCGTTCCAGTTCTGGCGCAGCGAGCGGTCGCTCGACGTGCTCGACGCGCGCGCCATGGCGCTGCTGGACGAGGTGGGCCTGACCGAGTTCGCCGAGACCACCACCGTCAACCTGCCGTATGGCCGCAAGCGCGCGCTGGAGATCGCCACCACGCTGGCGATGGAGCCCGAGCTGATGCTGCTGGACGAACCCACGCAGGGCATGGGCCACGAGGACGTGGACCGCGTGACGCAGCTGATCAAGAAGGTCTCCGCCGGCCGCACCATCCTGATGGTCGAGCACAACATGAACGTGGTGTCGTCGATTGCCGACAAGATCACGGTGCTGCAGCGGGGCGCCATCCTGGCCGAAGGGCCGTACGCCGAAGTGTCGAAGGACCCACGCGTGATGGAAGCCTATATGGGCACCGCCGATGCCGAACTGCAGGGAGCGCACTGATGACCGCGAATATTCCCGCACTCGAAATCAAGGACCTGCACGCCTGGTACGGCGAATCGCACATCCTGCACGGCGTGGACCTGACGGTGAACCGTGGCGAGGTGGTGACGCTGCTGGGCCGCAATGGCGCGGGCCGCACCACCACCATGCGCGCCATCATGGGCCTGACCGGCGCGCGCAAGGGATCGATCAAGATCAACGGCAACGAGACCATCGGCCTGCCCACGCACAAGATTGCG
>NZ_BBQI01000086.1 GCF_001652915.1 Cupriavidus sp. D384 | reverse complement strand
TCATCAACGCTTCGCGACACCTTTACTACATCCCATATTGTTAAAGAACAGCCGACTTGCGTCGCTTGGCAATGCCAAATGAAAACACTCAGCATTGAATGCTTTCATTTGGCTACCAACCAAGTAATCTCATTACCCAGATCCTTGATCCAGGTAAGTGGTGGAGGATGACGGGATCGAACCGACGACCCCCTGCTTGCAAAGCAGGTGCTCTCCCAGCTGAGCTAA
>NZ_BBQI01000085.1 GCF_001652915.1 Cupriavidus sp. D384 | reverse complement strand
CAGCCCCATCGACGTCGCGCTGTAGTCCGACTTGTTCTCGATATCGCTCCAGCTCAGCGTGCCCGTGCTCAGCTTGTTCCTGTCCTTGGTGGCCGTGCTGGCGATGAGGGCGCCCTTCAGGTCCGTGTTGCCCTTGACCTTGATATCGAAGCCGCCGTCGCCCGCCAGAATGCCCGATTGCTCGGTCACGTTGGCGTAGTTGCCGTCGCCCTTGCCCTTTGTGGCCGTGAACGAACCAGTGAGACCTCCAGCCTGGCTCCAGCTCAGGCCGCCGCCCACGCTCTGCTGGCGCGCGTGGCTTTCTTCGGTGTCCTGGCGGCTGGCCAGGTTCAGGTCGCCGCCCACGTCTGCCGTTACCTTGCCGCCCCTGACCACCCCGCCCAGGATGTTCGTGTCGTTGCCGGACACGATCGATACCGATTCGCTGCCCTTCACGTGGCTGTTGACCTGCGTGGTGCCCGTGGTGTCGCCGTTGCCCTTGCTGGTGGATGCCGAAGCCGACACGCCCCAGCCCTTGCTGCCGAGGGATACACCGATGCTGCCGCTGCTGGACTTGTTCGTGCTGTGGTTCTCGTAGGTATCGGTCGCCGAT
>NZ_BBQI01000084.1 GCF_001652915.1 Cupriavidus sp. D384 | reverse complement strand
GATGATGTCGAGGTTGCCGGCCGTCTTGTTGCCATCGGCATCCACGCCCGTGGCGATGAAGGTTGCCGTACCGCCCGCCTGCACATTCGATCCGGTGTGCGTGGTGCTGTCCTGCGTGACCGTGCTCTTGCTCTTGCTGGTGCCGAAGGACAGCGTCACCGCCGTGCCTGCCGGCCCCTTGCCATCGGCCAGGCTCTTCATGGCGTCGCCTGCACCCATCGCCGCGTCATACGCGTCGCGGCCGGCCGCAATGCCCCACAACGCCGACGCACGGCCGTCCTGGCTCTTGCTTGCCGAACTGATCTTCTGGCCCGCGTTGATCGCCGAACCGATGGCACCGCCGCCCACGCTCAGCGTAAAGCCGGTCTGCTTGATCTCGTGGGTTTCGTCGTGGTGCCCGCTGCCCTTTGCCGCGTCGATGATCACGTCGGCGCCCACGCCCGTCAGGTCCTTGGCGGCGATCACCTGGCTGCCGGTCACGTGCAGCGTGCTGCCTGCCTTCAGGCTGACATTGCCGTCCGTGCTGCCCACCAGGCTGCCGGTCTGCGTGACCGAACTGTCGTTGATGGTGTCCTTCTGGTCGCGCATGCCGTACGAGATGCCGCCGCCCGTGGCGCCGAAGCCCGTGGACTTCGTGCGCGAATAGCTGTGGCTTTCGCTCGTGTTCTCGGCCGTGGTGATGGTCAGGTTCCGGCCGGCTTCCAGTGACACGTCCTGCGTGGCCGCCACGGTCGAGCCGCTGATCGTCATGTCGCGGCCAGCACTGCCGACGACGGTGTCGCCCGACACCACCGAGCCCACCGCCACGGTTTCCCGTGAACTGGAGGTCGTCGTCGTTGTCGTCTTCGACAGGAAGCCAGAGCTTTCCGAGTGCGACCAGCTCTGGGCGTTGTGCTGCTCGGTGACCGCCCCAACGGTGACATCGCCGGTCGCCACCAGCTTGACCGTGCCGCCGTCGGTCGTCGCGCTGCCCGTGCTGACGGCAGAGCCGAGCACGGCCACGTTGCCGGTGGCGTTGCCGTCGAGCGCGGCCGGGGCGATGCCATTGGCCTGCAGGATCTGGCCCACGGCCGCCGCCTGCCCCGCGCCCAGCGTGACATGGTTGCCAGCGTGGACCGTGGCGCCCCGCGCGCCCTCATCATACGAAGACTGCGTGAACTGCGACGCCTTGTTGCTGAATGCGCCTGCCTCTTGTGTGCGCGAGTCCAGCGCCGCCGTCACCGTGGTGTTACGGCCCGCAACCAGTGCGGCATCGGCGCCCGCGTCTATCGTCGATGCCGTGAGCGTAGCGTCTCGCCCGGCGACGGCCGTCACGCTGCCGCCGGCTTGCACGGTGCTGCCCTGGTTGATGACCGTCCGGTCCCGCAGATAGTCCTGGCCGCCGTGTGCCGTGGCATCCTGCGTGGTGCCCAGCATTGCGGTGCCGATGTTCAGGTCACGGCCTGCGGCCAGCAGGGCGTTGCTGCCGGCATTGACGGTGGCCCCTGCCATGTTGATGTCGCGCCCGGCCAGCAAGGCCACGTTGTTCGTCCCTGCGATCGATGCCGCCGCGCCAATGCCGGTGGCGCTGGCGCTGTTGCCGTTCGCGAGGGTGGTGGTATTCGTGATGGTCTGCGATTCGTTCACGATGTCGCGGCCCGCCGCCACCAATACGTCCTGCCCGCCGATGCGGCCACCCAGGTTGCGTACGTCCTGCGCGGCCTGCACGACGGTCGTGCCGGCGCCCCCGATGCTGCCCCGGTTGACGATATTGCCGCCCACCACCTGCGTGGCGATATCGCCAACAATCGAGCCGCTGTTCTCGACGGAGCCGGCAGCATGGATCGCCACGGTATTGCCGGCGACCAGCGCGCCCGTGGCGTTAAGGTCCACGCCATTGCCCTGCGCCAGATAGACCTTCGGCACCAGTACCGATTGCGTGGTGCCATCGGGCAGCGTCACGTCCTGCGACACCATCCACACCATGTCGGTCGTGAGCTGGCGCATCTGGTCGTCGGTCAGGCCCACGCCGGGGGTCAGGTCGAAGGTCTTGGCATAGGCGACGCCGTTGTTCATCAGCGCCTTGTATTCCTCCAGCTGGTCGGTGTAGCCGGTCAGGAACGTCTTGCCCGTCAGTTGCGTGATCTGGTCGCGGACCAGCTTTTCTTCGTAGAAGCCATCGCCCAGACGCTTTTGCGTCTTCTGCGGGTCAAGATCCAGCGCCTTGAGCATGTAATCGCTGGAAATAAAGTTGCCGTACTGCGTAAAGCGCGGGTCGGTGGCGACGAGGTAGGTGTCGCCCGGTGCAGTGCGGAAGCGATACAGGCCGTTGGTTGGCAGCTTCAGGTTGGGGATGCCGGCATTGCCCGCTGCGCGGGCCAGCTGGGTGCCGCTTGCACCGCCACCTGAAACGCTGCTGCCCGTCACGGCCGCACCGACGGTATCCACCGAGGCGATCGTCACGTTCTGCGCCGTGGTCTGCACCGCCTGGTTGGCGGTGGCAACGGCCGGCAGGGCGGCCACCGTGGTCGGGGCCTGCGGCGCGCCCGGATAGGCCACGACCTCCGTTCTCTGGCTGTTGCCGGTACGCTGGTGCCAGTAGAAGGTGGAAGTGTCCTCGGTGGTCACGGTCTGCTGCAGCACCGTGCCCACATCCTGGATCGTGCCATTGGCCGCCACCCGCACCAGGTTGCCCCCCGCAGCCATGGTCGAGGACTGGTTCAGGATATTTCCGCCGTTGCTGTTGATGCGGATGTTGCCGCTCGCCTGGATCCTGGCCGCGTCGGACGCACTCACGAGTTGGTCAGTCGCCGTATAGGTGACGGTCGTGCGCGATATCTCGTTGAAGTCGGTGCCGAAGTTGGCCTGGCGTACCTCATCGGGCCGGATATGGATGTTCGGGTCCCAGTCCGGCCAGAAGGTGATGCTGTAGGTGGACCCGTTGTCCGTGATGGACTGGTAGTACTGAGTAGGCCGGGTTGCAATCGGGCGCGTGCAGATCGACGTATCGATGTCGCAGTTTGGCCCCTGGAATATCGAGCCGTACACCTCCACCGGAGACTGCGTGAACGACAGCGTTTGCTTGCTGGCGTCCAAGTTCGTGACCGTTGCTTTGTCCACCGTCACGGTGACCGGCGCCCGCAGGGCGTTGGTTTGCGGCGTGCTGATCGGCGCGCTGCCAGTCGCCCAGTTCCACCCAGGGAAGGTGATGCTGCCGTGATAGTTCAGTTCGGTCCCGGGAAGTCCACCTTGCCACAGCGTGAGCGTCTTGACAGCCGTCTGCACCGGCGTGCCGGCCGTCGTCACGATGCTCGTGCGCGTGTTGCTGACCTGGTTGGCCGCGATGTCGATGTCGCCTTCCGCCTCGATGGTGGCCGAGCGATTGATCAGCGCGTGGGTCTGGTTGGCGAGCAGGCCGGTGTCGGGGTCCCGCGCGCCATCGCGAGCGATCTGCAGGTTGCCCGCGCTGTAGAGCGTGGCGCCATCCAGGTTCTGCACCGAGTTGCCAGCGTACAGGTTCAGATTCTGGACGGCCGCCATCAGGGCCGATGGCCCGTTGTTGACGATATCGGCCCCTTGCACCTGCACGTTGTTGCCGATCACGGTCCCCGTGTTGACCACCGACGAGCCGTTGACCTGCACCGTGCCGCCCTCGATGCGTCCGGCGTTCGATATCTGGTTACCCGCCTTGACCGTGGTATTGGACGAATTGATGTCCGCCCCACCCCCGTTCACCACGTTGGCACCGGAGACCGTCAGCGCACCGGCCGTTGCGAGCGTTCCCGTATTGGTGAGCGTGCCGGTGGCCGTCACCTGCATGTTCCCGTTCGCCTTGATCTGGTTGGACGCGTCGTTGGTGTAGTCCCCCACCGCATTCAGCGTCAGATCGCGCCCCGCAACCATCGTCCCGCTACCGGACATGGCGCCCGACACGGCAACGTCCTGGTTGGCCTTGACCGCACCGGCCAGATTGGAAAGGGATGCAACGCCAAGCTTGACGTCCACGCCACCCAGCACCTGGCCGGCGGCATTGTTGAGCGTCGCGCCGGCCTGGTCGAGGGTCAGGCTCCGGCCGCCGTACAACATGCCGCCGCGATTATCGAGCCGGGACCTGACCTTCAGGTCGAGCGCGCCACCGGCCACCACCTGGCCGCCCGACGTACCTTTCGTATCGTTGGCAAGCGTCTGCGCGGCCACGGTGACGTCG
Source organism: Cupriavidus sp. D384 (assembly GCF_001652915.1). GTDB lineage: Bacteria > Pseudomonadota > Gammaproteobacteria > Burkholderiales > Burkholderiaceae > Cupriavidus. The sequence continues at coordinate 26,927 of NZ_BBQI01000084.1, read as the reverse complement.
CCATTGCCGCCCACCTTGCCGGCCGTATTGGTCAGCGCATCGGCGGCCGTGACTGTCGTCGCACCGTCACCCGCATTGACCAGCACGCCCCGCGTGTTGTCGATGCTCGCTGCGGACACCGTTGCGGTGCCGTGCTCGCCATTCGCGGCAAGCGTGCCATCCTGGTTCAGCACGGCGCCGGTGGCCGACACCGCCAGATCGCCGGCCGTCTGCGCGGAGCCCGCGGCATTGTCTATCGTGGCGCCACTGGCAAGCATCAGGCCCGTATTCCCGTAGACGCTGCCTTGCCGGTTCGACAGATTGCCGCTCGCGATGGCCGTGACCTTGCCCTGTGCGGACATCGTGCCACGGCTGTTGTCCAGCGTTGTGGCCTGCGCCTGGAGGTCACCGTTGGTCTGGATGACACCGCCCGCGTTGCCAGTTCGACCCTGGCTCGTGACCGACAGCGTGCCGGTGCCCGCATGGGACATCCGGCCGCCATCGTTGATCAGGCTTGCTGCATCGATGGTCAGGTTCTGTCCATTGGCGGCTACCGTGCCGCCAGTGTTGTCCAGCTTGCCGCCTGCAGTGATCGTGCTATCGCCTTGGCCCAGCTGTTTCAGGCTGCCGCCCTGATTGAGCAGATCGCCCGACGTGCGGATGGCAAGCTCGGCACCTTCGATCTGTCCGCCCTGGTTGGACACGCTGCCCGCCGTCAACGTGGTGGCCGCCCCGCTGGACATCTGGCCCCGGTCGTTGTTGAGCGCCCCCCGGACATTGACGACCAGCGCCGCGCCCGCCGTGGTGGTTGCGCCCGTCAGGTCCAGGCCGCCTGCACTTGCCGAGACACTCAGGTTGCCGTTCGTCGCGGTCTGGCTGCCCGCCAGGCTGACGCTTTCGCCATGGATCACCGCATTGCCGCTGGCCAGATTCCGGCCGGTAGCCGACACCGCCCCGCTGGCGTTCACCGCCAGGTCTGCGCCGCCGACGGGAACACCGTCCGGATTCAAGCCCGCCGCAAGCGTGCCGGTCGACGCCACGCGCTGCGCGGCCAGGCCAAGCGACTGCTGCGCCGCCAATGTGCCGCTGTTGCTCAGCGTGGCATCGGTCTGGATGCCGATCGCACCCATGGCGTAGGTCGAGCCACTGTTATCGACCCCATCGCGGGCCGTCACCTTGATGTTGCCGGCGGCGCTCGTGCTGCCTGCCAGCACAAGCTTGCCGGCTGCGTTCAGCGTCATGTCGCCCGCCTGGGCCGCCATCACGCCGCGCAGCGACACACCCACGCCCTGCTCGGTCGATGCCAGCAGGATCTTGTTGGCGTACATGCCGCCAAGCAGGCTGACATCGATACCGGCCGATGGTGCCGGCCCGGTGCCCGCAATGGCCGTGGCGTTGAGCGCGTTGTAGTCGACCTGGTTGGCCCCGGCCACCACGTTGAGCTTGTTCGCGTAGACGGCGGCGTTGGCCTGTACCGCGCGGGCAATCAGATCCACCTGGTCGACGCCAGCGGCGTTCAGCCCCGCGCCCTCGATCTGGATCTGGCCCCCGGTCACGCGGAACGCGTCCAGGCTGCCGCTGCCGCCGTAGACCGGCAACCCCGTGGTCAGCGTGGCGCGGCTGGTGTTGATGAAGCCGGCGCCATCCACCAGGATGCCGTTCGGGTTGGCAACGATCACCTCCGCACGCGGCCCCGCCACCTCCAGGTAGCCGCGCAGCTGGCTGGGCGACATGCTGTTGACCTGGTTGACGATGATCCGCGCCGATCCGCCAGGCAGCAGGTTCGGGTTGCCGTTGATGTAGCCCGCCTGCTGGGTGTTGGTGATGCCCGGCGAGTTGTTCAGGATGGCGCCGGCCTTGTTGACGTCGAACTGGGTGTAGTGGTTGGTGGACACCCCGGCGCCGGACGGCCGCGTGATGTTGACCTGCGGCAGGCCGTTCGGCGTGCCGATCACGGTGGGCCGGTTGGCGCCGGAATTCGGGTCGGCCACGATCTGCGCGCCAGCCAGCATCGGCAGGCCCATGCACGCCCAGACGGCCAGCTTGATCGCCGGCACGCCGAGCCATGCCACGTCGGGCGGCGCACGGCGCGTGCTGCCGCCCTGACCGGCGGGCTTGCCGCCCGCATGACCCGAAGCCGTCTCCGCCACGGCCATCAGCATGGAACGTGTGCGGTTGAAAACAATGCGAAAACAAAGCCGATTCATCGTGACCCGTGACGCCGGTACGGACACGGCTTCTTGCGTCTTTCCCCGGCAACACCGGATCATTCGGACCCGAGAATCTGCCTGTCGCACGCTTTGCCGCTTGTAACCGGATGTAAGAAACCCGAAACGGCGCGAAGGGTAAACCACGACGGGAAGGGCTGAATACCCCCCTATGTACCTAGTGAATATCGATTTCCGATCACAAATTTGTTACGCCTGCAACGGCGACTGCCTGAATGCCGCACCAGTAAAGGGACGGGGAAAGCCAATCTCGTGGAATCGCCAAATCCAGATATCGGAAGTGGCTGATATCAGACTTTTTTAAATCTGACTTCAGTGGCGCGTCGCCGCAACGGAGTGCAACAGCCTGGCGACAGGCGTACCCGTTTCTGCGGAGGTCGGAACAGGGGTTCCGGTGGCTGGCCGGATGGAAAAAGTCCCCTTTGCCGCTTGCGGAAAAGGGGACCTTGCAGGGCCAGGCGGGACGGCGGCGTCCGGATTACTCGGGCTGGATGTTGGCCGCCTTGATGATGCGGCCCCACTTGTCCGATTCCTGGGTCTGGAACTTGGCCAGTTCGGCCGGCGTGCTGGTGAACACGTCCGTGCCGGTCGACTTGTAGAAGTTCGACGCCGTGTCGCTCTTCGCGGCCTTGACCAGCATCTGGTTCAGCTTGGTCACCACGGCCGGCGGCGTGCCTGCCGGGGCGTAGGCAGCAAACCAGTAGCTCATCTCGTAGCCCTTCACGCCGGCCTCGTCGATGGTCGGCACATCCGGCGCCAGCGGCGAGCGCGCCTTGCCCGACACGCCCAGCGCGCGCAGCTTGCCCGTCTTCACCTGCGGCAGGCCGGTCGCGGTGTCGGTAATCATCATCTGGATCTGGTTGCCCAGCAGGTCGGTAATGGCGAGCGGATTGCTCTTGTACGGCACGTGCAGCAGCTGCACATGCGCCATCTGCTGGAACAGCTCGCCGGCGATGCGCGACGACGAACTGCCGCTGCCGAAGCTGAGCTTGCCTGGTTCCTTCTTCGCCAGTGCAATGAACTCGCCGACGGTCTTGGCCGGCACCTGGGGGTTGACCACCATGATCTGGCCGCCGCGGCCCAGCGCCGACAGCGGCGCGTAGTCCTTCACCGGGTCATAAGGCAGCTTCTTGAACAGATGCTCGTTGGCCGCGTGGGTGGTGTTGGTGGTGATCAGCACCGTGTAGCCGTCCGGTGTGGCCTTGGCAACGTCGGTGGCGGCGATAAAGCCGTTGGCGCCCGGCTTGTTGTCCACCACCACGGTGGCCTTGCTGTCCACCGTCATGGCCTGTCCGATAGCCCGCGCAAGCTGGTCCGTGGCGCTGCCGGCTGCGAACGGCACGACAAAGCGGATCGGCTTGTCCGGGAACTCCGCCCATGCGCTGCCAGCGGGCAAGGCCAGGCACGCGAACGTGGCAATAGCGGCGGCAACGGCCAGCGGCCTGCGAATTCCGTACATCTGTGTCTCCTCGAATCGTTTTGACATATGGGACGGCTCGGCAATCATGCGGCGCCGCCGGCGAGCCGCGGCGGCAAGGGGATCGGCAAACCCAGCAGCAGGAACGCCAGCGCCTTGCCGTGGGTATCGAGATTCAATGCATCGTTGACGCCGCCATCGAGCACGCCGTCGATCACGAAGTTCATCGCCTGGATCGACGGCACGACATAGCGCTTCACGGCCCGTGGCTGGCGCGCGGCAAACAGCGCGCGCACGGCGTCTTCGGTGACGTGCGCGACCAGGTGATCGAAATCGCGTGCGTCGTAGGCAATCACACTGATGTTGGAGCGGTCGCCCTTGTCGCCGGTGCGGCCGTGGGCAAACTGGTAGAGCGGCGCTTGCTGGGTTGCGGTCATGGCGGGCTCCGGTCAGGCGGCGACAAACGAATGGGACGCGGCCACCGCCTGGCGCGGCACCAGGCACGACGTGGCGTTCAGGCGCGTACGCAGCGCGGTGCGGACGCCGCCACCGCCGGCTGGCCCGCAGGTATAGAGCGCGTTCACCTCGCGCAACAGCGCCTGCGCCACGGCCTTGTCCTCGTGCGCCAGCGCGGCCCGCATGCGCACGTCGCGGGCTTCGGGCTCGCCGGGCTGCGGCGCGGCCAGCATGGTGCCGGCGTCGTCGCCAAACACGCTCAGCACGCCGATCAGGTCGAAGCGGATCGGTACATCGAACCCCAGCCCCTGCATGCGCTTGCGCACGATGTCGGCGGCCAGGCGCGCCCGGGCGGCGGCATTGGGGCCGGCGTAGGAAATCTCGCCCTCGGCAAACCAGCCGCCCAGGTGAAACAGGTTGGCCTTGAGTTCCGCCGGCCGTGCATGGCCGCGGATATTGCGCACGGCCACGCGGTCGGGGCCGATCTGCTCGACCGTGACCTGGCCGATATCGGCCACCACGTCGGGCGTCAGGTAGGCGCACGGATCGTGCACCTCGTACAGCAGCTGTTCCTTTACCGTTCGCAGGTCCACGCAGCCGCCTGTGTTGGCGGCCTTGAAGACCTCGATGCCACCGTCGGCGTCAAGCCGGGCGATGGGGAAGCCCACGTCGTGTACGTCAGGCACATCCTTCATGCCGGGATCGGCGAAGTAGCCACCGCTGACCTGCGCGCCGCACTCCAGCAGGTGGCCGGCCATCGTGGCCGCTGCCAGGCGGGTCCAGTCGTCCCAGGCCCAGCCAAAATGCGCCATCGCCGGGCCCACGGCCAGCGCGGGGTCGGCCACGCGGCCGCATACCACCACCTGGGCGCCGTCGCGCAGCGCATCGGCAATGCCCTGGGCGCCGATATAGGCGTTGGCGCAGACAAAGCGCGCCTCGGGAAATGCGTCGCCAACGATGCCGCGCAGCACCGCGCGACCGGCGTCATGCGACAGGTCGTCGCCCTCAACCACCGCCACGCGCGGCGCGGACAGGCCAAGCTCGGCCGCCAGCGCCAGGATGCGGCGCGCGGCGGCACGCGGATTGGCGGCGCCGAAATTGCCGATGATCGGGATGCGGTTCGCCAGGCAAAGGCCCAGGACAGGGGTCAGCAGGTGGTCCAGCAGCGGTTCGTACCCGTGCTCGGGGTTGTCGCGGCGCGCCAGCTGGGCCAGTGCCAGCGTGCGCTCGGCCAGCGTTTCGAATATCAGCGCGGCCGGGCCGCCGGCGGCGATCAGCGTGCGCACCACCGGCAGGGCGGCGTCGGTGCGGTCGCCGGAGAATCCGGCCCCGGACCCGATCAGCAGGGGAGCAGTCATGGGCGTTGGCAACGTCTGGAGTAAGCAGCGATCTCATTCTAGGGCCGGCTTCTGCCACGCGAAAACGGATTATTTGGATTAATCTATCGACTTCCTGGATGAATCCGCCGCACTATCCCGCCATGCTGTCGAATCTCTCGGTAAAGCACCTGCGCGCCTTCGTGGCGCTGGCCACGCACCGCAATTTCACGCGGGCGGCACAGGCCTGCCATCTGTCGCAATCGGCGTTCAGCACGCTGATCCAGACCCTGGAAGACCAGGCCGGCAGCCGCCTGTTCGAGCGCACCACGCGCCACGTGGACCTGAGTGCCGATGGCAAGCGCTTCGAAGAGGTGGCGCGCCGCCTGCTGGCCGATTTCGAGAGCGCATTCGAAGACCTGCGCGACCATGCCGAACGCCGCAAGGGGCGCGTAGCCATTGCTGCCCTGCCGTCGCTGGCGGGCGGCGACCTGCCGCCGCTGCTGGCTGACTTTCATCGGCGCTATCCGGGTATCTCGCTGGAACTGTACGACCAGCTTGCCGATGGCTGCATCGACATGGTGCGGCGCGGCCAGGCCGATTTTGCGCTGGCGCCGGCGCCGGCGCAGGACGCCGACCTGCGCGTGGAATCGCTGGTCCACGACACGTTCCACCTGGTGTGTCCCGCCGATCATCCGCTGGCCGCCAAACGGCGTATCGCCCCGCAGGCGCTGGCCGGGCTGCCGTTTATCCAGTTGTCGCGGACCAGCAGCGTGCGCCAGCACCTGGACGCCGCGATGCATCCGCTGAAGCTGCATGGGGTGATGGAAGTGGAACACCTTGCCACGGTGGCCGCGCTGGTGGAAGCCGGCCTGGGCGTATCGGTGGTGCCGGCGCTGGCGCTGTTCCAGTTCCGACGCGAGGGGCTGGCCATACGGCCGATGCAGATGCCCGCGCTGGTGCGCGAGATCTGCCTGGTGCGGCTCAGGGAGCGGAGCGATTCGGCCGCCTCGGCAGCCATGATCGACTGCCTGCGCGCGCACTATGGCGCCGGCAAGCGGCTGTGAACCGGCTGGCGGGATTGGCAGGTTGCCGAAGTCAGGTCAGAAGTGCCCGAGGTAGCCGCCGTCGACGGCCAGCACCTGGCCCGTGACGTAGGACGCCGCAGGCGAAGCCAGGAAGACCACGGCGCCAGCCACCTCGGCTGGCTGGCCCCAGCGGCCCAGCGACGTGCGATTGCGCAGCCATTCGGACACGGTTTCATCGGCCACCATGGCCTGGTTCGGCTCGGTGGCGAAATAGCCCGGCGCCACGGCATTGACGGTGATACCGTGCCGGCCCAGGTCTGCCGACATGGCGCGCGTCAGCGCGTCGAGGCCGCCCTTGGTGGCGGGATACAGCACGTCGTTGGCTCGCGCCACCTGTCCTGCAATCGACGTCACGTTGACGATGCGGCCGTATTGGCCCTGCTCCATCAGCCGTGCGGCGTGACGGCACAGCGCGTACGGCGCCACGAGGTTGGTGTCGAGCATCGCCCGCAGGTCATGGGCATCCAGATGCGCCATGCTGTTGCGATTGCGCGTGCCGGCATTGTTGACAAGGATGTCGAGCCGGCCAAGCCGTGCCGCGATGTCTTCGAACGCCTGCGCAACCGCCGCATCGTCGGTGATGTCCAGCACCAGCGCTTCGGCCGTGGCGCCCTGCGCCTGCAGTTGCGACACGGCATCGGCCACGCGCTGCGCGTTGCGCGCGCACACCAGCACGTGCGCGCCGGCATCGGCCAGTGCGCTCGCCATCGCCAGGCCAAGGCCCTGCGCGCCGCCCGTGACCAGGGCCACGCGTCCGGCCAGCGAGAAAGGATGAGCTGTGGAAGAAATCGCCATGGCGGCAACTATACCGCAGCCGCCGGGCCGCGATTGGCGGCGGGCGTGGCGGCCGGGGTGGCGGCCGCCGCTCAGCGCATCGCTTCAGCGAATCAGCTTGCCCGTCGACGAGACGATGGACATCTCGACAAACGACGAACCCGTGTGACGCGCGGGGCTGTAGCTGATCAGGATGCCGCCCAGGTCGTAGTCGCGCAGGCCTTCCAGCGCGGCAATGAGCTTCTCGCGCGTGGGCTCGGGGCCGGCGCGGCGCAGGCCTTCCACCAGCACCTTCGCCGACATGAAGCCCTCCATGCCCGCGTTGCTGGGTTCCTGCTTCTGTGCCTTCGCCAGGCCGCGGTATTCGCTGGCAATGCTCATCTGGCTCGAATTCATGCCCGGCACCACCTGGGTGATGATCAGGCCCTTGCCATCGTCGCCAAGCTCCTTGATGAACGAGTCGGCCGCATTGTTGGACAGCGTGACAAACTGCGCCTGGCTGCCGGCCTTCTTCATCTCGCGAATGATCTTTGCCGCCTCGGAGCCCGAGCCGATCACCATCACGGCCTGCGGATTGGCCTTGTTGACGCTGGCAACGCCCTGGCTGATATCGCCCATCGGCCGGTTGAACGATGCCGCGCCCGAAGGCTGCACGCCACGCGCCTGCAGCGCCGTGTTGAAGCCTTCGAACACGTCCTGACCGAAGCCGTCGTTGGCGTAGAAGATGGCGATGCGGCTCATGCCGGACGTTGCCAGGTGGTTGATGGCGCGGGCCACTTCGTCCTGGTATTTGGCGCGGACGTTGAACACGTAGCGGTTCACGGGGCGGTGCAGCGTAATGGCACCGGTCAGCGGCGCGATCAGCGGCACCTTCTCTGCCCCGATGATCGGCAGGATGCTTTCGTTCTGCGGCGTGCCGCGCACCATGAACAGCGCGAACACCTTGTCTTCGCCGATCAGCTTGCGCACGTTGTCGGGCGTGCGCTTTGCGTCGAATCCATCGTCGTAGGTCAGCAGTTCGATGCGCCTGCCCGCCACGCCGCCATTGGCGTTGACGTGGTTCAGGTACACCTGGGCACCCGCGATCTGTTCCTTGACCGACCCGGCCACGGGCCCGCTGACACCGGCCGACTGGCCGATACGGATGGCTGACTTGGTGATGCCGGGTTCCGCGTGCGCCGCCATGGGCGTGACAAACCCGAGCGTGGCGGCAAGCATGCCGCACGCGAAGTATCGTGCGTTCCTCATTGTTGACCCCTCCTGAAGCGCTGGCTTGAATAGTTTTTTGCCGCTGCCCGCCGCGCGGCAGTACGCATCGTCACGATGCACCACACGGCGGCATTGCGCAAAGTACCTCATCAGAGGTAATTGTTCAAACGCTGGAACAATCCGGGGAAGGGAACTGTTGCTGCGGCATCACACCAGGGCCTGATTGGTCCGGTGGCGGTCCGGTGTGGCCGCAGCGTGGCGCATGGGGGAACATGCGCCGGGGCGCGCCATGTGCGGCGCGCGAAAGCTAAGGCGTTCTGGCAGTCCCCGGACGCGCTCCGGAGGCTGCGCCGTACGGCTTCAGGGGAAGGCCGGCACAGCGGGATCGAGCCCCGCGAAACGGGCTTCCGGATGAGCCTTCTGCAGCAGGGTCTCGACTTCTTCCACGCGGCCGCGCGGCACGTCCACCATCAGCAGCAGCTTGCCAGCCTCGATCTCCTTCTCGAAACCGCGCAGCCTGCTGTTGGGCGCCGAACTGCCGATCATGCTGGCGGCCCAGGCACCGAACACCGCGCCCAGCACGGCCAGTACGCCGACCAGGCCCCACTGCGGTGTATCGCTGACGATAGGGAACATCGCCACCACCACTCCGGCCACGATGCCGACGCCACCGCCCACCATCAGGCCCATTTCCGCCGCGTGCACGATGTCCGAAGTCTGGAACAGGTTCGCTTCGTGCAGGCCGGTCATGTCCGCGCCATCGCGTCCGACGAAGTGAATGTGACTGTTCTCGATACGGGCCAGCAGCAGGTCGTCCATGGTACGGCGGGCGCTTGCCAGGTCGGGCAACAACCAGAAGATCCGTTTGCGCATGACTTGCCTCCTCTGTCAGGCCGCCCCGGTATTCGGGTCCTCCGTCTGGGACGGTTTCGTTCGTTCTACTCTCTCCGCATGGACTGCGCAAGGTACCGAACGGCTGACTTCCGGACGAGGTGCGCCGGAAGAATTCCGGGCATCACCTCGCGCTGCATCATGCGGTCAGAATGTGATCGGCAGGCGCACCGTCACAGTGAGATCGGGGGTGTCGCGCGTGAGGCCGGCGCCCACCGAAAGGTTCAGCGTGTAGCGGTTGTTGAAGCGGTACGAGTAGCCCACCAGCAGCGTGCCCTGCGTAATGCGCACCGAACCCGGAACGGTCTGTCCGTTCTGCTTGGTCGGCCAGATGATGCTCTGGTCGTAACCGATCGAGAACGATGCATGCTCGTTCAGCGACAGGCCCATGCCGAAGTTGAACTGGAAGATGTCCCCCGGCGCAATCTTGCCAAGGTTCTCGGTCTGGCCATTGAGCACCGTGCGGCTGACATTGTCGCGCGCAAAGTTGTGCAGATAGCTGAAGGTGCCGAAGAACACCGCGGGGTCGGTCGGCAGCAGCCAGGTCACGCCCGGCTGGAGCGCCTGGAAGCCCGTGCCGGTTGGCATGCCCAGCGGCAGCCCGGTGCCCGTGGTATTGCTCACGCACCGGGTCACGCAGTCGGTCACCACCTCGAACGGATCGCGGCCCGTGTTCGACTTGTAGCGCAGCCAGCCGATGAAGAACGGCATCTTCTCGTTGCCGTAGTTGAGCTGGTAGCGCAGCGTCGCTTCCACGTCGCCCAGCCCGCTGCCGCTGGAATTGAACACGTTGTCCACGGCGGTGCCGGTGAACACCTCGCGGCTGACGGTGTCGCTGCTCGAATGCACGTACGGAATCTTCGCTTCGATTTCCAGCCGCTTGGTAATGCCGTAGCGGAAGGCCAGCGCGCCGACATAGGTGGTCGTCTTGACCTGCCGCACATCGATCAGGCCGATCAGGACGGCGGGAATCACGGTATAGCCAACCAGCGCCACGCGGTCGCTGGACGAATAGCCATACTGCAAGCTTGGCTCGACGATGATCTTGCCGGCCGGTGTCAGCACGCCAGGCTGGTCGAAGATCGGCGCGATCTCCGGCGGACGCGTATCGCGCTCGGGTGGCTTGCCCACCGGTTCCTCGACCCCGGCTGCCGATTCGCCGGGCTGCGCGGCCTGGCCCTGCGGCGGGGCGTCGGGCGGCGCGGCTTCCGGGGCCTGCTGGGCCTGCACGCCCTGCTGGGCAGTGTTGTTGATCTGCGTGGCGCTGGCGCCCGCGCCTGCGGCGGCGGCGTTGGTCGCCATGTTGCCGCCGGTCACGCCGGCAGCCTGCCCGCCGCGCCTGCGCGACAGCGCCTCGCTATCGACGGTGCTGCGCAGTTCGCGGATCGTGGCCTGCTGCTCGGCCAGCGCCCGCTTCATTTCCTCCAGTTGCCTGGCCTGGTCGGCCAGTTCCTTTTGCAGCGACTCGAGCCTGCTGGCGGCCGGCGGCCCCGCATCAGGCGGTGTCTGGGCCTGGGCCATGCCGCCCAGCAGCAGCATGGAGCAACCGGCATAGCCGATGCCCTGCAGTGAACGCTTCTTCATGACGTCTTCCTCCCCCGGGACGGCGGGCATACTGCAGGGCCCGCGCCTGTTCGTTCATGACTACACGCTTGTTACCTCATTGCGGCTGACCTTTGGAGAACGCTGTTCAACGCGGTGTTGGCCATTTGTTCGCGGAATGCGGCCAGGGTATTCACGCTTGCGTTGAGCGTCATCAGGCTCTGGATATTCTGGTTGTTGAGATTATTCTGGATCACAGTACCGGGCATGTTCGATACCGCACCGAGGTTGGCAGAGTTGCCGGCACCGTTCTGGATCACCGTCAGCAAGCCGTTGGTGACGACCGTGCCTGTCGCGTTGGCCACGGCCTGCTGCGCCACGCCTGCCGCGCCCGTCGCCATGCCCGACGCACCGGTGGCCGCTGCGCTGGCCGTGCTGCTGGCCGCGCCCGCCGCGCCCTGCGCATTGGCGGCGGCCCCCTGGGCTGCCGCAACGGCAGGTTGTCCGGCTTGTGCCGCGGCCGCAGCGGCCGCCTGGGCGGCAGCCACTGCGGCGCTGGCCGCGTTGTTGGCCGCCGTCACGGCCACGGTGACCGGCCCCAGCGCCTGCGCCAGCAGGTTGGCCTGCGAGGCGGTGATGCTGCTGACATCGGGAATGGTGATGCTGGTGGACACCGCCAGGGCGCCGTTGACGAACACGGCCCGATCGATCCCGAAGCCCACCTGCAGGCCCCCGGCGTCGAACCCACCGCGCGACTCTTCAAGCCGCGCCTGCGCGACCGGCTTCCACTTGGCCATTTGCTTGCGCGCATCGGCCACCGGCGCACCGGGATCCCGCGCAGCCAGTGTCATGGCCACCGCCAGCGGGTCCTCAGGGGGGTGATGCCGGGCCACGCTGGCCTTGTCCACCGGAACCACTCGCGCAGGCGCTTCGGCGACGGCTGCGACCACAACGGGTTCGGAAACGGATGATGCTGCCTTGGCGGCAACGTCTTCGCGGGCAGTTGCTTCGACTGGTGATTCAGCCACAACGGAAGGCGGATCTGCCACGCGTTCCGCCAGTGCCACCAGTTCGGTGGCAACCGGCGGCGCGGTCATGTCGATCGCTGTCGGGATCGCCACGGCGGCGCTCCCGGCGGCTTCGGTGTTCTCCGTGGCCAGTGCTTCGGCGCCGGCGTGCGCATTGCCAGCGCAGGCCAGGCCCGCGCCCAGCAGCACGGCAGCGGTGGCATGACCGGCCGCGCGTCTGGGCGCGTTGGAATTGTTTGTCTGGGCCATGATGTTCCTCAACTCAGAAATCAGAGGCGCCATGCTTGGGCATGACGGTGAAGAACAGACTGTCTCTCGGAACTCCCATCCAGTAAGGGCCGCTCGGCGCCACACGCCAGTCAGCGGCCAGGTTGAATCGCGCCTGATCGGTGCGGTTATGGATCACGAACAGCAGGCTGCTGTCCCAGATCCTTTCGAAGTGCTCGCGCTCGAGCGCGCGCGTGCCGCGCGCCGGGTCGCCAATCAGGACACGATTGCCCTTGACGCCCTTCACGACGACGAAATGGTGATAGCCGTTCTCGACGATCAGCACGATCGCCGGGATCTGGGCTTCTTCCAGCTTTGACAGCGGCAGTTCGTAGCCATCGGCCTGGAAGCCGCGCGACTCCAGGAACCGCTTCATGTCGAGCAGCGAAAAGCCCTCGGCACGAATCTTGGCCTGGTCACCGTTGACGTACATGTTGGCAAAGACCGTCTGCTCCGACGTCGGCAAGTTGTACTGGAACGTCAGCAGCGTGGCCACCGCCGCCGACCCGCAACTGAAGTCGTATTGCTGGCGGATGGTGGTCCGGAAGCGTGCCTCGCGCAGGCTGGTGACCGGCACGGTGTACGAATTGCCCTGGTCTCCGGGCACGCGAACCGTATCGGCGTGGGCGGCAGCAATGCCGCCCAGCACCGCGACCGCGCAAGCGGCCTGACACAGCAAGCTGCGCATGATCATTTGAACTGGACGTTGAGAATGGTCGCGTTCTGGATCAGTACGTTGTTGCCCGTGTTCTGGATCACGGTTGGCAAGCCCGCAGCGTTCGAGAACGATCCTTCCGACACGATGTTGCTGCCGGAGATGGTGTTGATGGCTGCGTTGTCGCCAACCGTGCCATGCAGCCGCATGTCGTTGACCACCACTTCGGCGCCACCGCGCACATCATCGAGCTTCTCGGTCGCCACGGCCGCCGCGGCCGTGCCGAATATGTTCAGTTTCGGACCGGTGCCGGGCGCTGCCGCCGACACGCTGGTCACCGCGCCGGCCACTGCCGTGGCTGCGCCTGTGTCACTGCTTGCGACCGCTACGGCCGTGGCGGAAGCCTCGGCGCTGGGCGGCCCTGCATTGGCCTGCATGAACGGCCAGACCAGAAGGGCTGTCGCGAGTGTCACGACAGCTGGGCGATGCGATCGCATGGTGCGTCTCCCCTCGTGCTCCGAAACACGGTCCCCATCCGGGCCATGTCTTCAGACCTGCAGGCTTTCGACCTGGCAGCGCGGGCGGCATGACCGCGCCGCGCTGCCCTGTCATTCAATCCTGGCGGTGCAGTGCCGCTCCGTGCGGAGCGGCACATACGACGCGTCAGGACGCTTACTTGCCGACAGCCAGGTTGGCCTGCACGTTCACGCTTTGCTGCACCAGCGATGCCATCCCGCTGTTCTGGTTGGCGATCATGATGCCCGCGGCCGATTGACCGACACTGGTCATGGCGTTGGACATGTTGAAGGTACCGGCATCGACGTAGTTGGTACCGCCGTTGCCGCCAGCGCCACCGACCGCACCGTTGCCGGCGCCGCCCGTGCCGCCCTGGCCAACACCACCGGCACCGCCTGCACCACCGGTACCCGAGGCTGCGCCCACGGCACCGTTACCCGCCGTTGCGCTGCCATTCGAGGCCGAGGTCGACGAACCACCGTTGGTTGCGCTGCCGCCCGCGCCGCCGGCGCCGGCTACGCTGGTTTGCGCACCGCCAGCACCACCGGTACCCGAGCCAGCGCCGCCAGTGGAAGCACCTGCCGTGGCCGTGCCAGCACCACCAGCACCACCCGTGCCCGAACCTGCACCGCCGCTGGCCGTTGCCGCGGCTGCGCCGCCGGCTGCGCCTGCGCCGCCAGTGGCCGTGCCGGTTGCGCCAGTGCCAGTCCCGGTGCCCGAACCGCTGCCCGTACCGGTACCGGAACCTGCGCCGCCAGCTGCGGCCGTTGCCGTGCCGGTGCCCGCATTGCCTGCACCCCTGTCATTCGACTGGTTCGATGCGCCGCTGCTGCCGCCAGCACCCAGGCCGCCGCCCAGGCCTGCGCCCAGACCACCACCCAGGCCGGAGCCGCCGCTGGCACGGCCGGAGCCGCCATCGCCGCCCGAACCGCCACGCGAACCGGCACCTGCGCTGCCGCCAGCACCCAGGGCCGAGCCGCCACGGCCGCCAGCACCGAGGCTTGCCGACAGTGCATCGCCGCCATAGCCGCGGGCGCTGCCGCCATCACCGCCATAGCCGGAAGCCGTGCCGCCGCTGCCGCCATTGCCAGCCACCGAGCCGCCATTGCTCGCTGCGCCTGCGGTAGCGCTGCCGTTGTTGGCTGAACCGCCGCTGCCGCCAGCGCCGCCGTTGCCGCTGTTGCCGCCATTGCCGCCGTTGCCGCCCGAGCCGCCTTGGCCCGTGCCGCCAACGCCACGGCCACCAGCACCGCCGGTCGCGCCATTGGCGTTACCGTTATTGGTGGCGTAGTTGCCGATATGGTTGATGGCGTTGCCCGACACCGTGCCGCTCAACTTGCTGACCGCAATGGCGCGGCTGCTGTTGAACGAATTGGAGAAATTGGCGGTGGCGGTGCTGCCGTTCGCGGCTGCCGCGTTACCGTAGCCGTCCATGTCCTGGTCGGTGCGGTTGCGCGAATTGGTCGCGGTCGACGTACGGGTGGAAGTCCGGTTGGACGTCAGCGTTGCAGTACGGGTGGAAGTGCTGGTGCTACGGTCGGAGTTGTCCTGAGTCGCAGTGGCATTCTCGTTGGCGTTGGCCCCGCCGCCGCTCTGCGTGGAGTTTGCGGTGGCCGTCTGGTCGTTCCCGCCTCCGGTCGTGTTGTTGTTCGTCGGGTTAGCCCAAGCTGCGCCTGCAAAAACCAGGGTAATCGCCGACGCGAGTAAAGTCTTTTTCATACGAAGCTCCCAGGAAGTTTGTACTGCGGCTCAGCCTCCGGCCGGCGCTCTCGAGAACATCGGCTGGAGGTTCAGGTCCGGCACGGTTGCCAGACCAGCCTCCCCTTGCGCATATTCAGTGCCAGCCCGCAAGCACACGGCGGAATTCCGTTGAAATACAACGGCTGACGGGTTCTTCGACGGGAACTTTCCAGATGGATTTGCGGCCAGCCGCACGCCGAGGCCTGTGCTTGGCAGTCGACATGTCACAGGGCTGTGACACGGGTTCCGGCCGGTTGTCGGCCACCGGCCAACACTTCGGCAAAAAGCGGCCTGCATTCAATGAGTTAGCGCGCACCTCCCCGCAAACCCGCATGCCCACGCGGCGTAACGGCCATGAAACAAAGCCGCGGGGATGATTCGTATGCCGCTCTCGGGGTGGCAGTCGACCAGCAGTCATTCATGCGGACGCCTGCAGGGAGCCAGGCAAGCGCACGTGCGCCAGGGCACGGCGGGAATCGCATGGATCAGGCAGCGTTTCTTGCGGAACCTGGATGCAGCGTCAGCCCCTGCCATTAAATGTGCCGTAACACAGTGGCCCGGGCGCCGCAGCGGTGTTTCATGCTAGGCTCTATGTCTGATTTACAGTACATTAGTCGCGTCAACACTTGTTAGCGCATTCGCCAGGGCAAACCATGAGTGAAGCCGTCGTCCCCCTGTATCACCAGATTTACGTGGTGCTCCGCCAGCAGATCGTGGAAGGCCGCTTCGGCCAGGGCCCGCTGCCTGGCGAGATCGATCTTGCCAAGCAGTTCCATGCATCGCGCGTGACGATGCGTCGCGTGTTCGACCGCCTGGTGCAGGAAGGCCTGGTCCGCCGGCACCGCGGCCTGGGCACCTTCGTGAACCCGCACCCGGTCAAGCCGCAGGCCACCGAGGAACGCGTCACCAGTCTGCTCGGCACCATCATCGACATGGGCGAGAAGACGGCGGTCAAGGTCATCTCGATCGACGAAGTGCACGCCACGCCGGAAGTGGCCGAGGCGCTGCAGATCCAGGTGGGCGACCCAGTCATGAAGATCGTGCGCGTACGCCACTACAAGAGCCGTCCGCTGTCGCACATCACCACCTACCTGCCTGCCGATCTGGGCCGTCCGCTGGCCCGCAAGGACCTGGAGTCCACGCCGATGCTGCGCCTGCTCGAAGCCGCCGGTGTCGAGCTGGGCCGCGCGTCGCAGGTGCTGACCGCGCGCCTGGCCGATGTGGTGGTGGCGCCACTGCTCGACGTGCCCGTGGGCGGCGCGCTGCTGGCCGTGCGCCGCGTGGTGCTGGACAAGGCTGGCCGCCCCGTGCAACTGCTGTTGGGCCAGTACCGTCCGGACCGCTACGAATACCGCATGGAGCTGTCCCCGATGGGTGGCGGCGACAGCGCGAACGTGTGGGTGGAAAACGAAACCCGCACCGGCCTGCGCGACTGATCGCGGCGCAGGGATTTCCCTGCGCCTCCAGACCTTTTCCGGGCCAGGCATTTCGGGCCATACTGCGCACTCCAGATCACACTGCGAGGAGCCTTAGTCATGCCAGTCGTTCGCCCGGGCGCGCATCATCCGGCCCGCACCTCCATCCACAGAGGCCGCCGCCGCGTGCTCGCGCTGCTGGCCCTGGCATCGCTGCTGGCTGCGCCGGCCGCCCAGGCCGCCATTGCCGGCGGCAAGCCGATCCGCATTCTGGTGGGCGCCCCGCCCGGGGGCACCACCGACACGCTGGCCCGCACCATCGCCCAGGAAATCTCGCAGACGCTTGACCAGCCCGTGGTGGTCGAGAACCGGCCCGGCGCCGGCGGCAACATCGCCGCCGACATGGTGGCGAAGGCCCCGGCCGACGGCACCACGCTGCTGATGAGTTTTACCAGCCATACGATCAACGCCACGCTGTACAAGAAGCTGCCATTCGATCCGATTGCGGATTTCACGCCGATCACGCTGGTGGCAAACGTGCCCAGCGTGCTGGTCGCCACGCCGAAGCTGCCCGCCAACAACATCCCCGAACTGATCAAGCTGGCGCGTGCCGAGCCGGGCAAGCTGAATTTCGGCATTGGCTCGGTGGGCTCGTCGGTGCACCTGGCCGGCGACATGTTCAAGATGATGACCGGCACGTACATCGTCAACATCCCGTACAAGGGCACCACCCCTGCCATCACCGACCTGCTGGCCGGCCAGGTGGACCTGATGTTCGCCAGCACCATCAATGTGGCGCAGCATGTGAAGGCTGGCAAGCTCAAGGTGCTGGGCGTGACCAGCCCCACGCCACTGCCGCAGTTCCCCGGTGCGCTGCCGATTGGCGCGACCGTGAAGGGCTTTGAATCGAGCGCCTGGTTCGGCCTGTTTGGTCCGGCCAACCTGCCGCCCGAGATCACGCAGACGCTCTATCAGGCAGCGCGCCATGGCCTGGAGCAGCCAGCCGTGCGCAAGCGGCTGGAGAACGATGGCGCCCAGCCCAGCGGCATGCCGCCCGCCGAGTTCGCCAGTTTCGTGAAGCAGGACGTCAAGCGCTGGGCCACCGTGGTGAAGTACTCGGGGGCCCAGCCGGAATGACGCTGTCCAGCGGCAACGCCGTCGATCCCGTCCAGTTGCCCGCCACGCTCGCGCAAAAGCTTGTGGCGCGCGCGGCTGGCTCGGCGCATGTCACGCCGGGCAGCATCGTGATGTGCAAGGTCGACCTGGCGATGTCGCACGACTCCAGCGGGCCGCGCCGCGTGGCACCGCTGCTGCGGGATCTTGGCGCAAGCGTGTGGGACCCTTCGCGCTACGTCGTGGTCACCGACCATTACGTGCCGGCATCGGATCCCGACGCCGAAGCCATCGTGCGTTTCACGCGCGACTGGGTGCGCGAAGCCGGCATTCCCAACTTCATCGACAACCAGGGCATCTGCCACCTGGTGCTGCCCGAGCGCGGCTTTGTGCTGCCGGGCCGCTTTATCGTCGGCGGCGACAGCCACAGCCCCACCGGCGGCGCCTTTGGTGCCTACATGTTCGGCGTGGGCGCCACGGAAATGGCCGGCGTGCTGGCCACGGGCGAAATCTGGCTGCGCGTGCCGCAGACCATTCGCCTGGACTGGCACGGCAAGCTGGCCGATGGCGTCTGCGCCAAGGACATCATGCTGTTCCTGTGCGCCACGCTGGGCCTGGCAGGCGGCCGCTACGAAGCCATCGAATTCACCGGTGCCGCGATCACCGCGCTGCCGATGCAGGAACGCATGACGCTCACGAACATGTGTACCGAGCTGGGCGCGCAGACGGGACTGATCGCGCCCGATGCCACGACGATGGCGTGGCTGGCTGCCGCTGGTGTCGACGCCGCAACGCTGGCCGCCATCGATCCGCGCCAGTGGCGCAGCGATGCCGATGCACCGGTGCTGCAGGCACATCGTTTCGACGCCACGACGCTCGCGCCGTATGTGGCCGCGCCACACAGCCCGGCCAACGGCGCGCCCGTGACGCAGGCGGTGGGCGAGCGCATCGACATCGCCTATATCGGCGCATGTACCGGTGCCAAGCTCGAAGACCTGCGCATGGCCGCGCGCGTGTTGCGCGGACGCAAGGTGAGCGCTGGCATGTCGCTGCGCGTGGCGCCGGCTTCGGCGCGCGACCAGCAACTGGCGATGCAGGAAGGCACGCTGGGCGTGCTGATCGATGCCGGCGCCGAGTTGCTGCCGAACGCATGCAATGCCTGCGCGGGCTATGGTGCCAGCCGCTTTCCTGCCGGCAGCCGGGCGATTGCCTCGACCGCACGCAATTTCGCCGGACGCATGGGCGATGCCGGCAGCGCGGTCTGGCTGGCGTCGCCCATGACCGTGGCAGCCACCGCCGTTACCGGCCAGATTACCGACCCCCGAACGCTGCTCGCATGACCCCCGCCCCCGATTTTGCCCCGCCACCCGCCGGCCGCATCTGGCGTTTTGGTGATGATGTGGATACCGACGCCATGGCGCCGGGCTTGTACATGAAGTCCGGCCTCGACGAACTGGCGCGCCACTGTCTGGAGAACCTGCGTCCGGAGTTTCCGGCACATGTGCGGCCGGGCGACATCGTCGTGGCAGGCACCAACTTCGGCATGGGATCGTCGCGCGAGCAGGCTGCGCAGGCACTCAGGCATCTGGGCGTCGCCGCAGTCCTGGCCCAATCGTTCGCGGGTCTGTTCTATCGGAATGCCATCAATATCGGCCTGCCCGTTCTGGTATGCCGACAGGCCGATACGCTGGCCGATGGCACGCGCGCCACGTTCGATCTCGATGGCGCGCTGCTACGGCTGGACAACGGCGCTCGCGTGGCATGCGAGCCGGTGCCAGACTTCCTGCGCGCCCTGCTGCATGCGGGCGGCCTGGTACCCCACCTGAAATCGCGCCTCAGCGGGCAAACGGGCCGTCCCTGAGCGGCTGCTCGCCGCGCGGCCATGCCGCAGGGTGCGGCAGCGTGGATGCGCATTGGGCCGCGCGCAGCAGCGCCATGGCCTCGTCGTCCGAAGTCTGGGTGAAGTCGAGATAGAACGACCCGACCGCGCCAAAGCTGACCGGCGTGTTGAGGCACACGACCTCGTCGGCCACTTCGCGCAGCGTGTCCAGACCCTGTGACGAACCCACCGGCACGGCGGCCACGATACGGGCCGCCCGGGCCATGCGCGCGGCATCGAGCGCTGCGCGCATGGTGGCGCCCGTTGCCACGCCATCGTCCACCATGATCACGCAGCGGCCCGCCATGGCCACCACCGGACGCCCCTGGCGATAACGCTGCTGGCGGCGGCAGATCTCGCCAAGCTGCCGCCCGCGTTCGGCATCGAATGCTCCCGATTCCACCGCCCGCTGCACCCAGGGATCGTCGTTGATGACCGTGTGCGGGCCGTGTCCGCTGTCATCGCCCTCCACCACGGCACCGAGCGCCAGTTCGGGATAGCCGGGCGCGCCGATCTTGCGTACCAACAGGATGTCCAGCGTGCCGTCGACGGCACGGGCCACTTCGTGAGCCACGGGCACCCCGCCGCGCGGCAATGCCAGCACCAGCGGAGGATCGCCATCGGCCTGACGCGAGTAGCCAAGTTCGACCAGCCGGCGGCCCAGGTACTGGCCTGCCTCGCGGCGATCGGCAAAGCAGGGCGGCAGGCTCATGGCGGGCTCCTGCATCAGGTGGCGTGAAAGTGAATAACCGCTTACGGAGCGCTTGTGAACCGGTGGCGAACCGGTTGCGGCGCGTGTTCCACAGCCACTATAGACCCGGGCCGCGCCCACGGCGGGGGATTTTCTTGGCCGGGTGTTGTGGCGGGGCCACCCCGTGCCTTGTTGCGCCGGCGCCGCAATGAACCCGATCGCCAGCCGCGATTGATCCCCGAACTGAAACAGTCTTTTCAGCGTTTACCCGATGATCCGGCGGCCATCGTTCCGTAGGATTGCTGCGTGGCGGCAATTTCCGCCCGACGACCAGATTCCTTGCAACCAGGCGGCCGGCAGGCCTGCCCTAGATTGAGTGAGCGTTATCGTGAATCCGCAACACATCTCCCGCCCTGACGACGTGGCCGATCACACCGAGGCCGATCTCGATATCCCGTTTGGCTCGCTGGAAGCGGCCGCCATGGCAGAACTGCCCTACACGTTCCGCCAGACGGGCACTTGCACGCGCTACTACCAGGAATACTTCGGCTGAGCTCCGGTGGCTCCCGCAGCCGGGAGCCCGCCCGCAGTGTGCCCGGGACGGCCATGGCGCACCGCCGCGGCCGTCTCCGGCAGGCTCAGCGGGCCAGGATGGATTTTCAGTAGGTCTTGTAGGGCAGGAACTTGCCCGACATCTCGATGCGCACCCGGTCGCCGTTGGGATCGGCCTCGCGCTGCAGGTCCATGCGGAAGTCGATGGCGCTCATGATGCCGTCGCCAAACTCCTCGTTGATCAA
Organism: Cupriavidus sp. D384; assembly: GCF_001652915.1. GTDB lineage: Bacteria > Pseudomonadota > Gammaproteobacteria > Burkholderiales > Burkholderiaceae > Cupriavidus. The sequence goes on along the minus strand of NZ_BBQI01000084.1, from coordinate 5,926 downwards.
CGCCTTGAACGTGGTGCCATACACGCTGATCAGTTCGTAGAAGCGGTAGATCAGCGGGTCAGTGGGTACTTGCGTCGGCAGCGAGCCTTTGTACGGAACGGTGCGCAGCCACGGCTCGGCCTCGGCAGGCAGGTCGAAGATCTCCATCACCGCACGGGCGCCGGCCTCGTCGAAGGTCATTTGCCCCAGGCAGGCGGCGGTCGTCCATTCCTTGCTCTTGCCCACGCGGTCGGCCACCTGGGCCCACGAGATGCCGCGCGTTACCTTGGCTTCGATGATGAGGTCAGTCACGTCCTGGCGATTCATGTCGGTCTCTCCGGTCTGGTTGGAAGTTTTTCCCCGGAGAGCCGTCGCGCCGGCGCGTGGCTATGGTGACTGCGTGCGCTCGATGACGGCAACGGCATCGGTGGCGCCGTCGTCGAACCTCACGCGTGCGAACTGCGGCACCGAGAGCGGGCTCAGGCCTTCAAGCGCCTGCAGGACCAGCACGATGAACATGACCGGCATGACGTCCTCCCTCCGGGAATACGGCGAACTGGTTAGCGCAAGCTTCGTGCCATCGTGCCGGCACGTGCATTGGGACATCTGGCGGGCGCGATGACGCATCGTGGGGCGTTCAGTTGCCCGCCGCCTCCCCGGTGGCCTGGTTCGCGCACCGCCACGGGGAAACCGGCAACCGGCCCGCACGCCTGAAGCGTACCCGTTTCTGCGAAGAACGTGGCAGACCCCGAATGCGATGACGGGAAGCGCCTCGCCGTGCTGCGCACCCCGAAAGCGCGTTCGGACATGATCGGAAGTGGTCCGGGATTCGCCCCGGACATCGCCCCGGACATCGCTACATGCATCGCCAAATCTTTGCATGACTCATTTCCGATGTAACGCCACATTACCGGCCACTGACCCGTCAGACATCTTCTCAACGTACACGTCACATTCCCGCAAACCCTTGCCAGACAAGGGCTAGCGGGTAGCGCCAAGCGACGTCAACAACGTCGAATGGACGATCGGCCATGTGAGACAGCCTTACAAGTGCAACCACGCTGGCGCGGGGCGCGCCGCTAGAGTGAAGCCGTGTTCAACGCGAACCCGATACGGAGCCTCTCCCATGAAACGCGCAATCGCCCTGGCCATCCTGCTGACCACCACCAGCGCCCTGCTGTCGGCCTGCATCGTGGTGCCGCCACGTGGCCCGCACTATCACCACGACTACTACCGCGGCGGTCGCTACTAAGCGAATCGCGTCTGAAGATCCACCGCCTTTTCCCTCATTCCGGCGCCCTCGCCTCAAGGAGATCCATATGAAACGCCAGATCCTGCTTGCTGCCACCGTCCTTGCCACGGGTGGCGTCTTTGGTCTGCTGTCGCCTGCCGCGCAGGCACACGGCTACTACAAGAACCCGCCCCCGCCGCCGCACCACGAGGTGCGCCCCGGCCCGCGCCCGGGCCAGGTGTGGGTGCCGGGCCACTATGACCGCGCCAGCAGCGGCTATGCGTGGCGTGGCGGCTACTGGCAGTCTGCCCGCCCCGGCCAGCGCTATGTACCCGACAACTGGGTACGCGGGCCGCACGGCTGGTACAAGCGTCCCGGCTACTGGACCCGCTGATGCACGGCGAACGATGGTAAGTCAGCGCACGCTCGTGCCCGGCCGCCGACGCAGCATGCGATCACGGTAACCAGGGCTGCCCGGCAGGGCAGTGAAGCGGGCAGCGCAAAAGACCGCAGAGCGGGCCGGACCCACGGGCATGGGGTCCGGCCCGCAATGCTTTCCGGGGTGGTCCGGGCATCCATCCCAGGCAGGTTGCAGACCAAGCGGCGGCAACGGTACAACACGATTTTCTTTCCTGCCAAGGCACGATCCGGGCTTCATCCTTTTGCACTAGTCCGCCAGACTCCCCACGAAAGTCGTGATTGAAAATGATGACGTCCGGAACATTTTCACGCGGTTTCAGCAATGCGTCACCAAACACCAATTCCGTTAATGCCACACCCCCCAAGCGGGTGAGTTTTTGATATTCGCAACGCCATTTTCATTCGAATCGGTTGCATGCATGAAACAACTGCCGGAGGTGCTGTATCAATCGTGAAACCCTTGTGACAGAGCCAGTTGGATGGCTTTGCAAATACTTCTCCAGCCGAATGCACGATCCCCGCAATGGATTATGAGGTGGACCGCATTACATCCCGGCATCAACCACTGGCCATGCGCTTGCATTCGTTCCAACCAGCCCATAAGATGAATTTAAGTTTCGATTTAGGAGCGAGATTTTCTTTCGGGTTAGGGTACGGGTCATACTTCTGGTCGCGCGGACAAGCCCTTCTAACAAACGGGCATCGACTGACACGGAAGCACGGGGTTACAGCTGAAGTACGCGGTGCCATCCACGATGGCGCACAATCCAGCGGTGTAGTTCCCTCACGCAAAGCGTCCCGCATCTCACCCACAAACGGGGAGTCAAGAAGAATGAACGCCTTGCTGATCGAGGAGCATCCGCTGCTCCGGCTCGGGCTGCTGCAGATGCTCGAAACCATCCAGGAATCCGGACATGTACTGGCGCTGGCGCCAGCCGACATCAACCGCCTGGAGATCCCGCACCGAAACGCCGACCTGCTGGTCTTCGGCATGCCCGCCGACCAGGCGCTCGGCTGGGAACAACTGGAACAGGCCCGCGACCGGCTGACGCCGCAGCGCATCCTGGTGCTGGCCGATACGCTGCCGCTGCATGTGCCGTCGCCCGATGCCGCACGCGGCATTTGCGGTTGCCTGCCCAAGTCGGCATCGCTGGCCGTGATCGAAGCCGCCATCCGGCTGGCTATTTCCAGCGTCCAGGGGCTGATGTTCGCGGGTGACGCCGTGGCCACGCCCGTGGCGTCGCGCTCGGCCATGCCGGCCGCCACGTCGCTGGCATCCGCCGCTCCGCTGCCACTGGCACCGGCCACGCCCCCGGATGCGGTATCGCCTTCCAATTGCGCCAGCGCCATGCGTGCCGCCGTGGCCGTGCGTGACCTGACCAGCCTGCGTCCGGGCCAGCCTATTGCCTCTGCGCCTGCAGCGCCTGCAAACGGCATGCCGATGGCCGAGGAAGAGCCCGGCTATGACGAAGCCGAAATGCTGAAGATCACGCCCCGCCAGTACGAAGTGCTGGTGCTGCTGGCGCGCGGCTATCCCATCAAGACCGTCAGCCGCATGCTGAATATCTCGGTGGCTACGGTAAAGAGCCACGCCTGCACGCTGTATCAGCGTCTGAAGGTCCGCAACAAGGGCGAGGCCGTCTATGCCGCCCTGCAGCGCGGCGCCACGCTGGAGTGGGTCAACGGTGACGAGCACGCAGCCCGCGACGGTGGAACGCGCCGGGTGTTCGCACGCAACGGCGAGGCGCCATTCGACGCCAACGGCCTGTCGGTCTGATACATCCCTGCACGTATTGGTGGATACAACAGGCGCCTTCCCCGGAAGGCGCCTGTTTCATTCTGGCACCCCCGCTTTCATCACCCGCCGCTGTGTGGGCTAGCAGACAGTTGGTACGGTGCGGCACCCCCTACAGTCAGCGTTACCGCAAACCAACATGTGACTGTCATGGGCGCAAACGAACTGGACAACCTCCTCCACACGGAAGACAGGGCTGGCGATTCGCAGGTCCCGCAAGGCCGCAACGGCAAGCGCCGGGCATTGATTACCGGCATCACCGGGCAGGACGGTTCGTACCTGAGCGAATTTCTGCTAGCGAAAGGCTACGAGGTCCATGGCATCAAGCGCCGCAGTTCGCTGTTCAATACCGAGCGCATCGATCACCTCTACGAAGATCCGCAGGCAGTGCAGCGCAACCTGATCCTGCACCATGGCGACATGACCGACACGGCCAGCCTGGTACGCGTGGTGCAGCAGGCGGCGCCAGACGAGATCTACAATCTCGCGGCCCAGAGCCACGTGCAGGTGTCGTTCGAGGAACCCGAATACACGGCCAACACCGATGCCGTCGGTTCGCTGCGCCTGCTCGAGGCAATCCGCATCCTGGGCATGGAAAAGGACACGCGCTTCTACCAGGCATCCACGTCGGAACTGTACGGCCTGGTGCAGGAAATCCCGCAGCGCGAGACCACGCCGTTCTATCCGCGCAGCCCCTATGCCGTGGCCAAGCTCTACGCCTACTGGATCACGGTGAACTATCGCGAAGCGTATGGCATGTACGCGTGCAACGGCATCCTGTTCAACCACGAAAGCCCGGTGCGTGGCGAGACCTTCGTCACGCGCAAGATCACGCGCGCCATCGCGCGGATCGCACTGGGGCTGCAGGACACGCTGTACCTGGGCAACATGTCGGCGCTGCGCGACTGGGGCCATGCCCGCGACTATGTCGAGATGCAATGGCTGATGCTGCAGCAGGCCAAGCCGCAGGACTTCGTCATCGCCACCGGCGAACAGCACAGTGTGCGCGACTTTGTCACGCTGGCGGCGCGCAAGCTCGGCATCACGGTGAGTTTCGAAGGCGAGGGCGTCGACGAGGTGGGCATCATTACCCAGATCGACGATGTCCGGCGCCAGCTGTCGTCGCGCTGCAAGGTGGGCGATGTGATCGTGCGCGTGGACCCGCGCTACTTCCGTCCGACCGAAGTGGAAACGCTGCTGGGCGACCCGACCCGCGCACGCGAACAGCTGGGCTGGTCGCCGCGCATCACCTTCGACGAGCTTGTGCACGAGATGATCGAAGCCGATTTCGCCTCGGCGCGACGCGACGCACTGGTCAAGATGGCAGGCTTCCGGACCTACAACTACCATGAGTGATTCGCGCCTCAACGTCTTCGTGGCCGGTCACCGCGGCATGGTGGGATCGGCCATCGCCCGCGCGCTTGCCGCGCGTGGCGACGTCAACGTGGTGTGCCGCACGCATGCCGAGCTGGACCTCACGGACCAGCAGCAGGTGCGTGCCTTCTTTGCGTCCGAACCGGTGGACATGGTCTACATGGCCGCCGGCCGCGTCGGCGGCATCCACGCCAACAACACGTACCGCGCCGAGTTCATCCAGCAGAACCTGGCGATGGCGACAAACGTGATTCACGAGTCGCACCAGGCCGGCGTGCGCAAGATGCTGTACCTTGGATCGAGCTGCGTCTACCCGAAGCTCGCGCCGCAACCGATTGTCGAGTCAGCGCTGCTGACCGGCGAGCTGGAGTCCACCAACTCGCCCTACGCGCTGGCCAAGATCGCCGGCATCATGCTGTGCCAGAGCTACAACATTCAGTACGGCACTGACTACCGGTGCCTGATGCCGTCGAACCTGTACGGGCCCGGCGACAACTACCATCCCGAAAACAGCCATGTGATTCCGGCCCTGCTGCGCCGCTTCCATGAAGCGCGTGAAAGTGGAACACCGGAGATCGCCATCTGGGGCACCGGCACGCCACGGCGCGAATTCCTGCACGTGGACGATCTGGCGCAGGCCTGCCTGCAGGTCATGGACGTTGACCGCGAGCTCTACGATGCCTGCGCGGGGTCTGGCGGCACGCACCTGAACGCAGGCAGCGGCTACGACGTGACCATCGGCGAACTGGCGCACATGGTGGCCAACGCGGTGGGCTACCGCGGCGAGATCACGTTCGATCCGTCGAAACCCGACGGCACACCGCGCAAGCTGCTGGACAACAGCGCCATCACCAGCCTGGGATGGCGGCCCCGTATCGGGCTGGCAGAGGGCCTGCAGTCCACCTATCGCGACATCGTGCGCGACGGCATCATCGGCTGACCAGCGCAGTTGGCTGCCAGGAATGGAGACGCGCACCATGGCAAATGCATCGCGCATGCTCAGGAAGCCCGCGGCGGAGTCGCACGTGCTGGTGGCCGGGCCGGTACGGAACTGCAGCGGCACCATCGAAAAGGAAACCGAACGGCTGGCCCGGGCGCTGTCGCCGTTCGCATCGGTCAGTTTCCTG
>NZ_BBQI01000083.1 GCF_001652915.1 Cupriavidus sp. D384 | reverse complement strand
CCCGCCCCGCCACCCCGCGACCCGGCTTTGCCTTCGTATCTATGGGGCATCTGCGCGCCGAACACCCGATTCGCTGCGACCGCATTGCGATCTGCCGCAACCAGTACGTGAACCTGATCCGCTCGGCGCCCGAGTACGCGCATATCGACTACATCGTCGAGGCGGACATGGACGGCCTCAACACGGCGCTCGACGCTGCCGGGGTGCTGTCGTGCTGGGACACCGATGTCGACTGGAGCGGCATCACCGCCAACCAGCGCCTCTGCTACTACGACATCTGGGCCCTGCGCCATCCGTACTGGGCGCCGGGAGATTGCTGGAAAGCCTACCAGGCCGTGGTGGACACGGTGGGTCCGCGCCAGGCGTTCGACATGTGCGTGGGTTCCAAGCAGATCCACATCCCTGCCGATGCCGCGCCGATCGAGGTGGAGTCCGCCGGCGGCGGCTTCGCCATCTACAAGCGCGATGCATTCGTGAAGGGCCACTACACCGGCATCGACGCCAATGGCGACGAGGTCAACGAACATATCTCGTTCCACGAGGACCTGCGCGCGGCCGGCCATCGCATCTATATCAACCCGGCGATGATCAATGCCGAGTACACCGAGCACACGTTCTACAAGACGCGCATGGGCCACCTGCGCACGCAGCTGATGTGGACGCTGCGCGACACCGCAGACCGGCTGCGTTGCCGGCATGGGCTGGAATCGGTCGTCCAGTCACTCAAGCGGGTGGTTGGCTAGGCCCCTGCGGGATTCGTGTGCGGCGACGCACAGATACCGCAGCAGCCCGATGGGACCCTGCTGACACGGCATCTGACGGCTGGCTCGGCCTGGCAGTCCGGATGCACTCGTAGACGTTGCAACCACAACAGGATTGCAGATGCGGCAGCTCTCTCTGACACGCCGGCGGCCCTGGGCCGAAGGTGACCACGCGACCTTCTACTTCGCGCTGGGCGTGATTTCGGGCATCCGCGTGGTGCTGCTGGGCGAAATCTATATCGGCGAACTACTGGCGCTGTGCATGACGGCCTACGGCCTGTCGTCGTTCAAGGTGGACCGCAAGCTGGCCCCGTTGTTCGCGCTCACGCTCATGTGGTGCATCGCGCAGTCCTTGTCCGACATCCAGAACCACACCGACCTCACCACCTCGCTCAAGGGCGTGCTGGCGCCGCTGGTCTTCTTTGGCACCGTGTATGCCATTGCCACCCACTTCAACCACGGGCACGAGCGGCGCATCTGGTACTTCCTGGCGGGCACGACCATATTCCAGATGTGGGAAACGGTCATGAATCCGATGGAGGCGGCGCTGATGAATCCCTGGAAGTGGGGTTTCGCCACGCCGTTGCTGGCGCTGCTGCTTGCGTACCTGTCCGCGCGGCGTGCGGGCAAGCTGTCCACCGTGGGCTGCCTGCTGGCGTTTTCCGCCACGTCGATCGTGTTCGACTTCCGCAGCCTTGCCGCCATGGCGGTGCTGGGCGCCATCGTGTTCCTGGCCCGCAATTCCTCATTCGTGCGCAAGCTGGGGTATCTGGTGCGCAAGCCGGGCGGCGTCCTGCTGATCTTCGCCGTTCTGGCCACCGTCATCTACATCCTCAACGTGGTATTCACGCTGATCTTCGCGCACTCGGCGGAGTTTGGCTTCCTGTCGCCCGAGTCGGTCCACAAGTACACCGTGCAGGCCACCAGCGAGTACGGCATCCTGTTCGGCGGGCGCTCGGAAATCGTCATTTCGGTCAAGGCGTTCCTCGATGCGCCGCTGCTGGGGCACGGCTCCTGGGCCCTCGACCGCCATGGCTACGTCGACGAGTACAACCGCCTGACCCACCAGATGGGCATGGCCCTGACCGACAGGTTCGACGAGCTGGAATCCCCGATGATTCCGACGCACTCGTACCTGATGGGCGCGATGGTCTGGTGCGGCATTGCCGGCGGCATTTTCTGGCTGAGCGTGGTGGGCGGCTGCCTGCGCATGTTCCTGCTGCAGGCCAGGTACATGCCGGTCTATTTCTGCGTGGCGCTGCCACAGTTCATCTGGGACGCGTTCTTCTCGCCGTTCGGCGCCGCCAACCGCTGGCAGGCCGCCGTGTTCGTCGGGATCATATTCGCGTTCAGCGCCCTTCAGCAGCACCGCGTCCGCTTCCGCGCGCCCGCAGAAACGGGTACGCGTCCGTCCAGGCTCAAATTCGCGAGGTCCGTGTGATCAAGATCAGCATCGTCACGATTTCCTTTAACCAGGCGCAGTATCTGCGCACCTGTATCGATTCCGTCCTCGGCCAGAACTACAGCAACCTGCAGTACATCGTGGTGGACCCGGGCAGCACCGACGGCAGCCGTGACATCATCGACAGCTACGGCGACCGCCTCCAGCGCGTCTACGAGCGCGACCGCGGGCCCGCCGACGGCCTGAACAACGGCTTCCGGCAGGCCACCGGCGAGATCTTCTACTTCCTCAATGCCGACGATGCGCTGCTGCCCGGGGCGCTGGACTATGCGGCGTCTATCTTCGAGGCCCAACCCGATATTGACGTACTGTGCGGCAGTGGCTACAAGATCGACGGCGACGGCAAGCTGCTGCGCGAGATCCGCGCCTCGACCATGTCGCGCCTGCGCATTGTCTACGGCGCGGCCAACCTGTTCCAGCAGGGCGTTTTCTTTCGCGCGCCGACCTTCCACGCCGTGCAGGGCTTCAACATCGAGAACAGCAGCAGCTGGGATGGAGAGTTGCTGCTGGACATGGCCGTGCGCGGCGCACGGTTTCGCGTGTCGCGGCGTCATCTTGGCCTGTTCCGGATCCACCCCACATCGATCACCGGCAGCAACCGTCTGATCGAACAGTTCTACCGCGACGGCGCCCGCATGTTCCGCAAGGTCATGAACCGCGAGCGTCGGCCCTACGACGTGATCCCGCACTGCGTGCTTTGGGCCGAAAAACACCTGGTTACCCGTCTGCCCACGCGCTGGCGGTAGTTGCCATCCGG
>NZ_BBQI01000082.1 GCF_001652915.1 Cupriavidus sp. D384 | reverse complement strand
GGGATTGAGGCAAGAAAAGGCGGCCCGCCACTGTCGTGGCGGGCCGCATTTGCGTTTGCGCGGAATGTTCGGGAAAAGCCTGCCGCTTCGAAGATGCCGGTCAGGGTGCCGGATTCGGCGCCGCCATGCCGCTGCGGACAAACACCCGGATGCGGGGCAGCAATGCAAGGAACAGCACCACCTCGGTAGCCAGCACACCCAGCGCCACGGCCGAGCTGCCAAACGTCCTGCCCGCCAGCCAGGCCACCAGCAGCCCCGCCGCGTTGGCGCCCAGGTACACAAGCGAATAGCGCGTGTGGTTGTTGGTCGACGTGAACATCAGCGAACCGGTGTACCACAGCGAATTCACCACTGCGGCCAGCAGCAGCCATTCGTAGTCCGGATGCTCGGGCAGCAGCTTGCCATGCGTCCAGTAACGGCAGATCCAGTCGCCCAGCACGTACAGCGCCGCGCTCGACAACACGGCCAGCGCAATGCAGCCTGCGGTGGAACGGCGATAGAGCGATCGCAGCGCCAGCGTCTTGCCTTCGCCATACAGCCGGCCGATTTCCGGCGCCAGCGCCAGGTTGACCAGCTGCGACAGCTGGTACGGTATGCGCGCCAGCGTGCGCATGGCCGAGAAATGGGCCACCACCACGGGCCCGAACACCGTGCCCGCGAGCAGCACGATACCCTGCAGGTTCAGCGCATTGCCGAAGGGAAATGCCAGCATGGCGATCGCCGGCAGCAGCATCTGGCGCAGGTCCTGCAGCGACGCGTGCTTCAGGCCAAGCCGCGCCCACGGCGCAAACTGGCAGGCATGCAGGTACATGCCCAATACCAGCCCCACGCGTGTCAGCGCGATCAGGCCCAGCAATTCCGCGAAGCCGGCCTTGAGCCATACCGCGCCGGCCGACACCAGCGTAAATTCGATCAGCCGTGCGGTATTGGTCCAGATGGTGGACTGGGCATAGCGCTGCTCGGCCTGGTACACGCCGCACAGCAGCATCACATGCATCTGCGCGATCACCTGCACCACGATCATCAGCGCGGCGGGCAGCACGTCGCCGGGATCCATGCCCAGCCATCTGGCCACGGGCGCGGCCACGGCGATGCCCACCGGCACCGCGGCGGCCGACATCACCACGCCGACACAAAGAATCAGCGCAATGGCAGACTGGTAGCTCACCATGGCCATGTCGGTCTTGCCCGCCGCGATGCCCATGATCATGCGGTTCATCGCCACGCCGGTAAAACCGAATTCGAACAGGCCCAGATAGGCCGCAACCGTCAGCAGCATCAGCCAGGTGCCGTAGCGCTCCGGCCCCCAGGCGGCCAGCAGCAAGGGCACGCTCAGCAGTTGTGTGGCGACGGTGGACGCCTGGGCATATACATTGGCGCCAATACCGCGTGCAATCCGGTTCATGATGGTTCCTGACACAGGCCGACTCCGGCAGCATCGCGCCTGTGGCGCCCGGCCTCTGTGCGCTGGCACACACCCTGAAAGCAAGGCGTGGCGGCCAGCGTGCGTGTGTTGCCACACAGTTATCGCGAGCCAAACCGTGGACACTGGCACCGTGCCTGGCCCGTATGGCCCGGCGTATGCACCCCAGCCTGCCCGCAGCCTGCAGCACGCAGCCAGCCACTTCGTTGGCGCGCCCAGGCGCCGGAATCCGTCCGCACGAGCCTTTCCGACCCGAATCGCGACATGAAGCTTCTGCTCTATTGCCTGAACTACGCGCCAGAGATCACCGGCATCGGCAAGTACACCACCGAACAGGCGGAGTGGCTTGCCGCACGCGGCCATGATGTGCGCGTGATCACCGGGCCGCCGTACTATCCCGCCTGGCGCGTCGCGAGCGGGTACTCCGGCTGGCAGTACCGCCGCGAAACGCTGAACGGCGTGCGCATCTATCGCACGCCACTGTGGGTGCCGCAGCGCCCATCGGGACTCAAGCGCCTGATCCATCTGGCCAGCTTTGCCGCCAGCAGCCTGCCGGTGCTGTGGTCGCAATGGACCTGGCGGCCCGATGTACTGATGCTGGTGGAGCCGCCGCTGGCCTGTGCGCCCGCCGCGCTGCTGTTCGGGCGCTGGCGCCAGGCCGCCACGTGGCTTCACATCCAGGACTACGAAGTGGACGCGGCGTTCGCGCTGGGGCTGCTCAAGCATCCCGCACTGAAATGGCTGGCCACGCGGCTCGAACAGGGCGCACTGGCGCGCTTCGACCGCATCTCCACGATTTCCCAGGCCATGCTGGCCCGCGCCCGGCAGAAGGGCGTGCCGCCATCGCGGCTGGTCATGCTGCCCAACGCCGTCGACCTGCGTGCGATCCGTCCGCTGGCCGACCACAAGTATCGCGAGATGCTGGGCATCGCTCCAGACGCCGTGGTGGCCCTGTATTCGGGCAACATGGGCGCCAAGCAGGGGCTGGAACTGCTGGCCGAATCCGCGCGCCTGCTGGCGGGCCATCGCCACATTCATTTCATTTATTGCGGCGACGGTGCCGGCCGGGCCGATCTGGCGGATCGATGCGAAGGCCTGCAGCGCGTACATTTCCTGCCGCTGCAATCGGCCAGGCGCTTTCCGGCACTGCTGGCCAGCGCCGACATCCACCTGATGCCGCAGCGCGCCGATGCCGCCGACCTGGTACTGCCGTCCAAGCTCACCGGCATGCTGGCCAGCGGGCGCCCTGTCATCGCCACCGCGCACGCCGGCACCGAACTTGCCACGCTGGTGGCCCAATGCGGCGTGGTGGTCCCGCCTGGCGATGCGCCGGCGCTGGCCCACGCCATTGCCACGCTGGCCGAACAGCCGGTGCGGCGCGGCATGCTGGGCGCTGCCGGCCGCGCATGGGCCGAGCGGCATCTCGACCGGGAAGCCGTATTCCTGGACCTGGAATCCACGCTGCTGCAACTGGTGCTGGAGCGCTCGCGCGACGAAGCGGCCGCCGCAGGCATCGGCAACGACTGAGGACGCCGGTGACTGCCTCTGCGGCCCTACGGTTTGCGTGCCACGAAGTGAAACCACATGACGTCATGCAGCGGCTGGCCCGCTGCCAGTGGCTGGTCATCGAGATTGCCGTACACCGCGTCGGTCTCGAACCCGAATTCGGCCAGTTCGCGGCGCTGGTGTTCCAGTTCCGTATAGACAATGACGATGCCGAACTTGTGCGCGGCGCATACGCGCACCGCGTAGCCGTCGAATTCGTGGTTGAGCCGCGAATTGCGCCGGTAGTTGATGGCGGCCAGTGGCAGGTTCACCACGATGCGCGCCACGTTGAACCCGAACCGCAACGGGTTGTTCGACCACCGTGGCACTTGCAGGAAACGGGTCAGCGTTTCGCGATAGGACGGCCCTTCCATGTTGTGCGAGGAGAAGATCAGCCGGCCACCGGGCCGCAGTACACGGGCGAACTCGCGCAGGATCGCCTGCCTGCCCGGGTAGTCGACCGCGTCGATGCCATTGAAGCTGAACACGATCAGCCCGAAGCTGTTGTCGGCATACGCCGACAGGTCGCGCGCATCCATCTGCCGCACGCGCACATCGGGATGGTTTCGGCTGCAGAGATCCACCATCTCCTGCATGTAGTCGATGGCCTGGTAGTCGTCGCTCACGCGGCGCAGCAGCGGCACGGTGCGGCCGCCGCCCACACCCACGTCGAGGATTGGCTCATCACGCACCATGTCTGCCACGGAAGCCACCGCCGCGGCCTCGCCAGGGTCGGTCCAGTCGCTGAGAATCCGGAACCAGCGCCGCGCGCCCCAGCTTCTCCATGCCTTGCGATTGATCGCGTCCTGCTGCATTACTGGCGAAATCATGGCACCTCCCGCTCCAATCATTCCACTTCCAACCGCACGTATGACCGACGTCTGCAACTGACCGGACATTGCACCCCCCGCGCACGTACAACGGTACGATACCGCGCGCGGCGTACGTCTGCTATGTGGGATGCCGAACCGAATCTGCAAACCGCGTGCCGCACCCTGCAACCGGGTGCATCGCGCACGGCCGGACCGTGTCATTCAAGGCAGGACATCCGATGATCATTCAACGTACAGACCGCTATTCCGGCCCGTCCTTCTCACTGGAGAACCGCATACGCCGGCAGATCTGGAACTGGATCTGGCTGCTGCTGTTCCGGCCGAGTCCGCGCACCTTCCACCGCTGGCGTGCCACGCTGCTGCGCCTGTTCGGTGCGCGCATCGGCCAGCACGTGCACATCTATCCGTCGGTCAAGGTCTGGGCCCCGTGGAATTTGTCGGTCGACGATCACTGCGCCGTGGCCGACGGCTGCACGCTCTACAACATCAGTCCGATCCGGCTGGCCGACCACGTCATCGTGTCGCAGGGTTCCCATCTGTGTACGGGCTCGCACGACTACAACGACCCGACCTTCCAGCTGATTTCTGCCCCGATCACGCTGGAGCGGCATGTATGGATCTGCGCCGAGGCCTTCCTGTCGCCTGGCGTGACGATTGCCCTGGGCTCGGTGGTGGCACCGCGTGCCGTGGTGACGCGCTCGCTGGGCCAGCCGTGGACGGTCTATGGCGGCATGCCGGCAAAGCCCATTGCCCAGCGCACGCCGCAGGCCTGAGGCGCCTGCGCTGCACGGGCCGGCCCGCGGGGCGGCCTCGCATGAGACCGGCGGGGGCTAACGGGTTTCCACAGGCTGCGATTTCACCGGGCGGGCGTCGCTGTCCGAGGCCGCATCACGCGATTCTGCTGCGGCATCGGCCGCCATGCGCATTTCGCGCGTCTTCAGCACGATCATGTACTCGTAGATAGACTGCAGCAGTGCGTAATGCAGGCCGATCGGACCATCCAGGCAACCTCCGCGGAACAGCAGCACATAGAGGAACTTGATCAGCGGCCGGCCGGGCATGCGGTAGAACAGGCGCTTCTGATGCATGCGCCTTTCGTGCGGATCGCGGGCAAAGAACGCCTTGGTCAGCGACGGCTGGCCAACCCGCCGCGCGGCGATCAGCTCGGCTTCCATCGTCGAGTACAGGTTGTGCTTGTCGAACCAGTGCGACATGCCCTTCGAGAACGAGAAATGGTCGAAGTGGTGGCGCATGTCGGCGATATCGCCGTCCACGACCAACACCTCGTTGATATCGCGTTCGTAGTGAACACGCGACCGCCGCACCAGGCGGATGCTCAGCGGCGAGATGATCGAATGCTTCAGATACCTGCCCATCCAGTAGTCGCGCCGCCGGATGCGGCCGGCCGCCACGTTGTCGGGCGCGTGCTCGACCATCGCCAGCGATTCCTCGATCAGCTCGGGACTGGCGCGTTCGTCGGCATCGAGGATCAGCACCCAGTCGTTGCGCAACGGCAGCGCGTGCAGGCCGAAGTTGCGCTGCGCCGCGAAGTTGTCGAACGGGCGCACCGTCACCGTGGCGCCGTGCGCCGTGGCGATCTCGCGCGTGGCGTCGGTGCTGGCCGAATCGAGCACATGCACGTCCTGCAGCCGCGACACCGCGCGCAGGCACCCGCCAATATCGAGGGCTTCGTTCTTCGTCAGGATCAGTACAGAGAGCTTGTCCATCGGTTCAGGCTAGTAGGGTTCGCCATGCAGCGATGCATCGGGGGCAGGCATCGCATCCTGCCGGTTGCTCAGCAGATGCACGAGCCGCGCGGCCACGCGCTCCACCTGGAAGCGCTTCTGGAAACTGGACAGCGCGGCGGCGCCCATGCGCGCCCGCGCGTCGGGTGGCACGTCCAGCCACTGCCGCAGCACGGCCACCGTGCCGGCCACGCTGTCGTCGCCGGCAAGGCCAGCGTTGTCCTGCACGATCTCGCGCCAGATGTTCACCTTGTCGGAGATCAGCACCGGCACGCCGCACGCCATGGCTTCCGCCACGGCCACGCCGAAATTCTCCTGGTGGGAAGGCAGGCAGAACGCCTCGGCCGCGCGGAACGCGCCCCACTTGAGATCGCCCGCGAGCATCCCCGTCCAGATTACCCGGCCGTGGATGCCCGCATCTTCGGCAATCGCCACCAGGGCGCGGCGCGTTTCATGATCGCAGGGGCCAGCCATGACAAGCTGCAGGGCGGGGTCGTGGTGCGCCACCTCGGCAAACGCCTTCAGCAGCAGGTCGCAGCCCTTCTTCTCGTGCAGCCGGCCCAGGAACAGCAGGTTGCGCTTGCCGGCCGCCGCCGGATAGGCCGCAAGGAATGCCTCGCGCTGCAGTGCTGCCTCGTCGGGCGGCGCCGACGTGCCGTACGACACGATTTCTTCCTTGCACCGGTAGAGGCCAAACGATTCGCGCGCGCGCAACCGCTCTTCCTCGCAGGTGAAAAGAACGGCACGCGCATGGCGCAGCACCCAGTAATCGCCAACGGGCCAGTACAGGCACTTCTTCAGATGCTTGAGCGGATAGCGGTACCTGAACCACGGGTCCAGCATGCCGTGCGTAAAGACAAAGTACGGCACCCGCTTGCCACGCGTGGCAAGCCACAGGGCGACGCTGTGAAATTGCCAGATACCTTCGACGATGATGGCGTCGTAGTCTTCGCAATGGTCGCGCAGCCACCGCAGCATGGCCAGGTTGAGACCATAGCGCCCCTTGCCGGGCCCCAGGGCGATCAGCGGATATTCGTTGTCGCGCACATGCGGTGCGTCAGGTGCGTCGCCACAGCAGACATGGACGTCCACGCCATGCGCCTGCAGCGGCTTGCGAAGCTGGCGCACGCCCTCGATCGGACCACCGCCCGCGGGATGCATCGATGGAATGACGTGCAGCAGCTTCATTGTCGGCCTTCGGCGAAAACTGCAAATGCCGGCCCGCCCCCCGGGCCTTGCTTGGCCGCAGGATAAGGCGCAACCCGCGCCGCGCTATGTTCGTTCGGCCACCTACGCGAAGCGCCTTGTCTGCCACAGTCGGCTCCGTGTGTCTGCCCGCACATCGGTGGTGCCCGGGCAGCGTGCACAGGGCGGGCCAGTGTGCGAAAACGCACCGAATCAGCACCCCGCGCATTTCAAGATGCTGACATCCAGGGGCGTTGCGCGCCCGTTTGTGGCTCGCCCGCACAATGCAGGAGGAGGATGCCGTGAGCATGAATCAACATCTCAGCCGTAGCTGTCTGCCCGCAGTCGATCGCTGCCGCCGCGCAGGGCTGTTTGCCGCGTTGGGCGCCGCCCTGCTGCTGGGCGGCTGCGCAGCGTCGCCGGGCATGTACTTCAGTCCGCAAACCACCGTGACGGCCGTCGGGCCGGACGCCAAGGCCGACGTGACGCCAATCACGATGGATCTGGTGCAGGAAATGCGCAACAAGGTGAAGCCCGCCAACCTGAATGTGGAACAGCTGTACGGCACACCTTCGCCGTACCTGATCGGTCCCGGCGACATCATCTCCGTGGTGGTGTGGGACCACCCCGAACTGGTGTTCCCGACCCAGACCTACAGCATTGGCGCCGCGTTCGAGATTCCTACCTCGTCAGGCGGCTCCAACATGCCTGGCTATGTGGTCAGCCCAAGCGGCGATATCCAGTTTCCGTATGCCGGCGTGATGCATGTCAGCGGCAAGACCGCCAACCAGGTGCGTGACGAAATGGCACGCATCCTGTCGCGCGTGGTGCGGGATCCGCAGATGACCGTACGCGTGCTTGGCTTCCGCAGCCAGCGGGTCTATGTCGACGGCGAGGTGAAGACGCCGGGCATGCTGGCCATCGACGATGCACCGATGACGCTGGTGGAAGCGCTGAACCGGGCCGGCGGGGTGGTGAACCTGACCGGTGACAACAGCCGCATCCGCGTGGTACGTGGCGAGCAGAGCTGGTACGTCAACATCCCCGCACTGCTGCAGAAGGGCGTGGACCCGGCGCGCATCATGCTGCGCTCCGGTGACATCGTGCGCGTGGAGCAGCGCGAGGACAGCAAGATCTTCGTCACCGGCGAAGTGGTCAAGCCCACGTCGCTGCTGATGCGCAACGGCAAGATGACGCTGAACGAAGCGCTGGGCGACGCCGGTGGCGTGAACCCCGGCACGGCCAACGCCGAGCAGATCTTCGTGATCCGCCGCACCGCCAACGACCAGCCGAAGGTCTACCACCTCGACGGCACCTCGCCCGCAGCGCTGGCCGTGGCCGAGAGCTTCGAGCTCGAGCCCAAGGACGTGGTCTATGTCGATGCCCGCAACCTGGTGCGCTGGAATCGCGTCATGAGCCTGCTCGTCAACCCGATCGTCGGCATCAACAGCCTGAAGCCCTAGGCTACACACGCGAGTTTCCATGGTTCGCACCATTCTTGTTGTCTGTCTTGGCAATCGCTGCCGCAGCCCCATGGCTGCGGTCCTGCTGCAGCGGGCACTGCCTGACTGCCGCGTGATTTCCGCCGGCCTGGCGCCGCCGGTCGGGGCCAGCGCGGATCCCCACGTGATCCGCCTGCTGAAACCCGAAGGCATGGACCTTGGCAGCCACCGTGCCCGGGCCGTGGACGCCGACCTGATGACGCAGGCAGACCTGGTGCTTGTGATGGATGACGAGCAAGCCGTCGAACTGGCCGAGCAGTATCCCGAGGCTCGTTCCAGGATCTTCCGGCTTTGCGAGCACGAGCACACCGACGTCCCTGATCCGTTCGGCGGGTCGCACACGATGTTCGTGATCGTGCTGGGACTTATCAGACAAGGCGTCGACTCGTGGTCGGCGCAGATTCAGGCAGATATTCAGCGTAGTACGTTGGCAATTGGTTACGGGGAGGCATCATGAGCAACGTCAAGAACATACGGGACTACGAGCAGGCAGACCTGGCAGACCCGCATGACAATCCGGTGGACCTGACCGCCTACCTGGACATCCTGGTCCGCTACCGCTGGACGTTCCTGAGCCTCGTGCTGACCGGGCTGGTCGTCGGGCTGATCTACGCCATGGTGGCCAAGCCCGTCTATCGCGCCGACATCCTGGTGCAGGTGGAGGAGCCGAATCCCGCCAGCGGTGCCACCAAGGTGGCGGCGACGGTCTCGCCGATATTTGATGTCAAGCCTGCGGCGTCCGCCGAAATCGAACTGCTGCGTTCGCGCATGGTGGTGGGCAAGGCCGTGGATTCGCTGCAACTGAACGTGGTGGCGGCGCCGCGCTACTTCCCGGTGATCGGCTCCGCGGTGTCCAGGCTCAACCGCGAGCTGTCCACGCCGGGCCTGTTCGGCATGGGCGGCTTCGCGTGGGGCAGCGAATCGATCACGGTCTCCCGGCTCGAAGTACCGGCGGCCATGGACCGGCGCAAGATGCTGGTGACTGCGCTGGGAGACCACAAGTACCGTCTGACGTTTGCCAGCGACGATGCCAGGGGCGAAGGCGTGGTGGGTGCGCCGCTGACCGTGGCCACCACCAGCGGCAGCGTCACAATCCAGATCGACCAGCTCGAAGGGCGGCCGGGTGCGATGTTCAACGTCGTCCACCTGCCGCGCGCGGAGGCCATCGCGGAACTGCAGGACCGCCTGCAGATCACCGAACGGGGCAAGCAGAGCGGGGTCATCGGCGTGGCGCTGGAGGGCGCGGACCCGGCCATGACGGCCGCCATCCTCAACGAACTCGGCACCGAGTATGTCGACCAGAACGTGCGCCGCAAGGCCGCCGAGGCCGAGAAATCGCTGGCCTTCCTTGAATCGCAGCTGCCCGAGCTGAAGCAGCAGGTGGAAACGGCCGAGTCGCGCTACAACACCATGCGCAACCAGCGCGGCACGATCGATCTGAGCGAGGAATCGAAGCTGATCCTGTCGCAGTCGGTAGCCATCCAGACCAAGCTGCAGGAACTGCGCCAGAAGCGCACCGAGCTGATTGCCCGCTTCACGGGCAATCACCCGACCATCGAGATCCTGGACAACCAGATCGGCAGCCTGCAGGCACAGCTCAACGGCGTGACCGGGCGCATCCAGAAGCTGCCCGACGTGGAGCAGAACGTGCTGCGCCTGATGCGCGATGTGAAGGTGGGCACCGAGATGTACCAGTCGCTGCTCAACGACGTGCAACAACTGAAGCTGGTGCGGGCCAGCAAGGTGGGCACGGCCCGCCTGGTAGACGCAGCCGACGTGCCGCTCAAGCCCGTCCGTCCGAACCGGATGCTGATTGGCGCGGGCGCGCTGGTATTCGGTATCGTGGCCGGCCTGGCCGCAGTGATCCTGCGCCGCGTGCTGGACGGCGGCGTATCCGACGCCGACGAGATCGAACAGCACACCGGCATGACCGTGTACGCCACCATTCCGTTCAGCGTGCAGCAGGGGCGCCTGCATGCGGACGGCACGTCTGGCAGCGATCTGCTGGCACAGCGGGTGCCCGACGATCCGGCCATCGAGAGCCTGCGCAGCTTCCGCACCGCATTGCAGTTCGCACTGGTCAACACCGGCAGCAACGTGGTGATGATCACGGGGCCGGCGCCCGACGTGGGCAAGTCCTTCATCTGCGCAAACTTTGCCGCGGTGGCCGCCAGCGCTGGCCGCCGGGTGGTGCTGATCGACGCCGACCTGCGGCGCGGCAGCCTGAACCACCGGTTCGGCACCAAGCGCACGCCGGGCCTGACCGAGTACCTGACAGGCACTCCGCTGGACCAGGTGCTGCAACGCGATGTGGTGCCCGGCGTCGATTTCATCGCCACGGGCTCCCAACCGCCGCTGGCGGCAGACCTGCTGCAGACCCCCGCCATGGACGATCTGCTGGAACTGCTCAAGCGACGCTACGACATGGTGCTGCTCGATACGCCGCCGGTACTGGCCGCGTCCGATGCCGCGATTCTGGCTAACAAGTCCGGAGCGGTCTTCATGGTGGCCCGCGCCGACCGCAGCACCACCGGCGAACTCAAGGCCGCCCAGCGCACCATCCTCCAGGCCGGCAACCAGATCAAGGGCGTGCTGTTCAACGGCCTGCAGGTGGAAGGCCGCTGGTACCGCGCCCACTATCGGTTCGGCAAGTACCGCTACCTCAACCAGTACGGTGCAGACCAGGCCAAACGGGCCTGACCGCCGCACGGCAACCTCCGCAAACCCGGCCGCTGGCCGGGTTTTTTATTGGGGATGGGCCGGAGCAAGCGGCGGGATAGTCAAGGACGGAAAAGGGGCGAAAACGGGCTGGAGCAGGCCGCAGACGAGATAGAAGGGCGTGGCAGCAAGGCGTGGCGGTACCCTACACCGCCACGGGCGCCTCGGGCGGCTTCCCGGGCCCGCCAAGGCCGCTGGCGGCGTCTTGACCCGTCCTGTCGGCCATGGTCTCCAGATGCCGCTGCAACTGCCGGGTCAGGCGATCGCCGAACTGCTCGCGACCGTAGGCCAGAAACAGACTGTGGTCGATACCGTCGCGCAGCGACACGGCAACCTGCTCCAGGCCAGCCAGCGCCTCCAGGTCGCGGCCGAAGCGGAATCTCGCTTCATCCAGGCCCACGTCGTTTGCGCCGAACAGGAACTCGGTGCGTACGCCGCGGCGGTTGAGCGTCTGCATGGCGGCGTTCGCGAAAGCGGTGACAGATTCGCCGCGGCCGCCTGCGCTGTTCCCTGCGCCGCTGCCGCCCTCGTGCAGGCGCGCCAGGCCGATCATGGCCCGGTCGCGCAGACGGCGCGCCACCTGCTGCGCCAGGCCCTCCACGATGGGCCAGAGATGCTTGTCGCCGTGCAACAGCCGGCGCCAGTTATTGGGCCTGCACGCGGCGTCCAGCAGGCCGCGCCAGGTGCGCACGCCATGCTTGAGTTCGGCCTCGTCGGCCCGGCCCCAGCGAAACTTGACGATGTTTGCCATCAGAAGGCCGTTGACGCCCGGGTTGGCAAGCGCCGTCTGCAGCGACAGAAACGCGCCCGAACAGACGCCGGCCAGCACCACGCGCTCGAAGCCCTGCGCACGGACCCAGTCCACCGCCGCGGAAACATCGCGGCGCGGGCCATCCGAATAGATCGCGGGAATGCTCATGGTGCGGCTTGCGCCCGGGCTGTCTCCGAGCGCCGATACATCGAGGCGCAGCGCCGCAATGCCCTGTGCGGCCAGGTGCCGGGCCAGCGTGACGAACATGCGGCCATCGCCCACGTGATGGTTGCCACCGGTATTCGGAAAGATCACTGCCAGGCGCGGC
Source organism: Cupriavidus sp. D384 (assembly GCF_001652915.1). Classification (GTDB taxonomy): domain Bacteria; phylum Pseudomonadota; class Gammaproteobacteria; order Burkholderiales; family Burkholderiaceae; genus Cupriavidus. Next base: position 21,002 of record NZ_BBQI01000082.1, on the reverse strand, counting down.
ACGGTCTGGCCGCTCGGCGTACTCAGCACGCCGAATTGCCGGTCGCCATCGAACCAGACGGACTCCTCCACCACGCCTTCGACCACCGTGGGGGGCGGATGCGCAGGCAGCATGGCAGTGGGTGCCCCCTGCTGCGCCTGCAGCAATGGCGACAGCCATGCCACGATCTGCCGGTTGGCCTCGTTTGCCACGGCGGCATATTCGGATGACTGCATCAGTGCCGGATACTCGGGAAACGGCGCCGTGTCCACCCTGACGCCAGCGGCCTGCCATGCCTGGCCCAGCGCCGCCACGGCAGACGTGCTGCCGGGCCACGCATCGAGCATCCATACCCTGGGCGCCGGGCACTCGGACATGCGGTCCAGCCGCAGCGCCATGATTTCGCTGACCGCGTCGGCGGGCATGCGGAACGCCAGCACGTCCTGCGCGCCGTCCGGCGCCGCAGTCGGCTGCGGCATGGGGCCGGTGCTGTCGAGCCAGTTCAGATGCAGCGCCTTGAGTTCACGCAGATAGGCGCGACCGTTGACGACCGGCGCCAGCATCACCAGTCCGGCCACGGCGCGGTTGGGGTCCGAACGCATCGCGTCCGCCGCCAGGGCCGCCAGGCTGGCGCCCAGGCGCAGGCCACACAGCACGACGTTGCGCACGCCGGTCCAGGCGCGCAGCTTGTCGGCGGCGGCAACGATGCTGCAGATGGCGCGCGCGACCTGATCGGGGTCGTCACAACCGCCCGTCGAGTCGCCGGTGCAAGGGTAGTCGAAACGCAGGGCAGGCATGCCGGCTGCGGCAAGATCATCGGCCAGGTGGCGCAATGCACGATGGGACCACATCATCTCGTGGCCCTGCGGTGCGCAGAGCACCACTCCAGTGTCGCCTGGGGCTTCATGCAGCCAGCCGGCGCAGCCTTCGAACATGACCCGTTTCATGCATCCTCCCCGATGCGTGGAAAGGGGACGTCCCCACGGCCTGCGTGGGCCATGGGGACGGGTGCGGGCGTCGGCCCGTCTATGCTGTCTTGCCCTGCTCCGCGCGCACGTGCGCGATCTGCTTGACGGAAGGCGCGATGATGGGCATGCCCAGATACGGATTCATCGTGCCCAGCTCGGCCTGGTTGCTGCGCTTCGGCGTCACGCCGTTCAGGATGCCGCCCGACAGGTTGGCGTGTGCGCGCGCCAGCCGTTTCAGCGATTCGTCCACCTGGTCTGGCAGCGTCGAGCCGGCGCGCAGCACCATCAGGGTGGTACCCACGATGTTGGCAACCAGCGTGGCATCGGCCACGGCAAGCACCGGCGGCGTGTCGATCAGCACCAGGTCGAACCGCTCCGCGCAGGCCCGCACGCATTCCGCGAACGCCGGATGCATGAGCAGCTCGGACGGATTGGCCGGCGGAATGCCCGCCGGCAATACCGACAGGCCGTTGACCACTGTGCGCTGCACCGCTTCGGGCAGCGCCACGTGACCGGCGAGCAGGTCCGCCAGGCCCACGTCGGTGGGCAGGTCGAACCAGCTGGCCACCTTGCCGCGCCGCAGGTCGGCATCGATCAGCAGCACGCGCTGGCCAGCCTCCGCGAACAGTACCGCCAGGTTGACCGACGCGAACGTCTTGCCGGCGCCAGCCGTGGGGCTGGTTATCGCCAGCACACGCTGTGGCGAATCGCGCAGCATGAAGTGCAGCGCCGCGCGCACGCTGCGCAGGCCCTCCACGGCCATCGAATGCGGCGCGTTGCGGGCCAGCAGGAACTGGTCGTGCAGGCCCAGCCGCAGCAGGCGTTCGGCGCCATCCACGTCGTCCTCGCGATGCTCCGCCAGCTCGTCCTGCGGCACCAGCGCCTGTCCCGGCTGCTGTGCCAGCAGCCCGGCGACCTGCACGTGCGCATAGGCCGCGTGGGCGCGCGCGTCGACCAGCCGCTCCAGTTCCATCTGTTCCTGGCTGAAGACGACGTCACCAAGCATCGGCAGGCCAAGGCGCAGTTCGGCATCGTTGGCGGAATCGAGCGTGGGCCGGATGCGCTGGCGCACCGTGACGCACGCCATCGCCAGGCACAGCCCCATCAGCGCGCCTGCCGTGGTGGCCGGCCAGGGACCCAGCCCCACCGGGCGCATCGGCACCAGCGCGCTGTCCAGCACGCGCACCAGGCCACTGCGGTCCAGCTGCACCAGCGAAAGCTGTTCGGCCTTCTGGCGCAGCGTCATGTACATGTCCTCCGCCACCTTCACGTCGCGCGTCAGCCCGACGGATTCGCGTTCGGTCGACGACAGGTTCTGGTAGCGCGACTCCATGTCCTTGCGTTCGCGCGTCAGCTGCTGGATCTGGTTGTCGATCGTCTTGACCTCGTTGGCTTCCTCGGTAAAGCGCTGCAGCGTCTTGGTGCGCTCCAGCTTGAGCTGGGCGATCTGCCGCTGATAGTCGATGCTGCCCGTCAGGTACGACTGGGCGTCCTGCGTCGGCGCCATGGTGCCGGACTTCGAGCGATAACGCGTCAGGGCGGCCTCGGCCCGTTCCAGCTCGGCCTTCACGCGGGGGATCTCGTTGGTCAGGAAGGCCAGCGTCATGGCCGTATCGTCGCGCCGCTGCGACGCCTGGCTGCCGATGAACGATTCGGTGATGCCATTGACCAGCGCCGCCGCCGCCGTGCGGTCGCTGGTGCGCCACGAGATGCTGACGGTGCTGGCATCGCCGGGCTGCATGTCGATACGCAGGCTGTTGGACACGTCGTCGATGGTCTGCACCAGGTCGCGGCGCGTCAGCACGAACCGCGTGCCCGGGCGTGCTTCCAGGCCGGTCACCCGCACCGTCACGCCGTTGGCATCGGCCAGCTGGCCCACCGTGCCGGTCAGCAGTTCCGTGTCGCGGTCGTACAGGCGGTAGCCATTGTCGGGCAGCACTTCGAGCGTCAGCGGCACGTTGAGCAGGCGATCCGGCACGGCCAGCTTGTCCACCGTGATCTGCTCGCCGCTCCACGCGTAGCCCAGGCTGGCGGGCCACGGCGCCACCACCCGGCCCGGTGTGGCGAAGAACGCCACGATGCCGCCGATCAACGGCGCGCGCAGCGGCTGGGCCGTGATATCGAGATGCAGGCGTTCGACGACGGGGGCTACCACGGTGCGGCTGCGGAGCATGCCGGCGTCGAGCGGCACCGCCGGTGCGGACATGCCCGGCACCGCGTTGCGCGCGGCGCCGGCCGGTTCACGTGGCTGCAGGACCTGCACGAGCGCACTGGCGCTATACACCGGCGGTTGCGACACCGCGCACAGCCATGCCACGACCGCGCCCGCCAGGCCTGCGGTCAGTATCCAGCCCGCGTGATCGAGCATGGCCCGCCGCGCACTACCGTTGCCCACCGCGGGCATGGCCGCGTCGGCCGTTCCCACTCCACCCGCAAATGACACCTTGCTCACGACGTCCCCCTTGCCTTCGATTGCTGCTTTACCCGTGCGGGCGCGCCTGACTACTTGCGCCCGTAGTTGTCATCGAACCTGACGATATCGTCCTCGCCCAGATAGGAGCCAGACTGAACCTCGATGATCTCCAGCGGCGTCTTGCCCGGATTTTCCAGCCGGTGCAGCGTGCCGATGGGGATATACGTGGACTGGTTTTCAGAAAGAATGCTGATCGTTTCGCCGCAGGTCACGCGTGCCGTGCCACGCACCACCACCCAGTGTTCCGCGCGGTGGTAGTGCATCTGCAGCGACAGGCTGGCGCCGGGCTCGACCACGATGCGCTTGACCTGGAAGCGGTCGCCGTGGTCGATCGAGTCGTAGCAGCCCCAGGGCCGCTGCACCTTGCGGTGGTTCACCACCTCGCTGCCGTGTTCCGCACGCAGGCGCTGCACCACGTTCTTCACGTCCTGCACATGGGCCTTGTCGACCACCAGCACTGCGTCGGCGGTTTCCACCACCACCACATCCTGCACGCCCACGCAGGCGATCAGGCGGCCTTCGGAATGCGCCAGGCACGACGTCGCGCCATCGAACAGCACCCGGCCGCGCGCCACATTGCCAGCCGCGTCCTTGTCCGCGATCTCCCAGATGGCTGCCCATGAGCCGACATCGGACCAGCCCGGATCCATCGGCACCAGCATTGCCGGCACGTCGGAAAGCGTCTCGATCTTCTCCATGACCGCGTAGTCGATGGAATCGGACGGGCAGGCCTCGAATGCTTCCTTGCACAGGCACAGCGCGTTGCCCTTGGCGGCGCGTTCCGCGGCGTCGTAGGCGGCCCGGCACTGCCGCGCCATGTCAGGCTGCAGCTGGCCCAGTGCGCGCAGCCAGACCGACGCACGCACGACATAGACGCCGCTGTTCCACCAGTAGTCGCCCGACTCCACGTAGGCTTGCGCCAGTTCCAGATGGGGCTTCTCGACGAAGCGTTCAAGCGGCAGCGCGCCTTCCTGCGACAGGCTGCCCGTCCGGATATAGCCAAACCCCGTTTCGGGCGCGCTGGGCCGCACACCCAGCGTGACGATGGCGCCGCGGTCGGCCTGCCGCACGGCAATGGCCAGCGCTGCGCGGAACGCCTCGGGATCCATCACGGCGTGATCGGCCGGCGTGGCCACCAGGATCGCATCGCCGGATTCGCCCGCATTGGCCATCGCATGCAGCGCGGCCATCGTCAGTGCGGGCGCCGTATTGCGTCCGCACGGCTCGGCCAGGATCTGCGCCGGCTTGCCGCAGCGTTTCATCATCGCGTCGATCATGAAGCGATGTTCCTCGCCGCACACCACGATTTGCGGAGCCTCGATGCCGACGTTGCGGCCAGCCAGCACGGCCAGGCCTTCCAGCCGGCGCGACGTGGCCTCCAGCAGCGTGTTTTCGGCCACCAGGTTCAGCAGTTGCTTGGGATGCTGTTCGCGCGACAGCGGCCACAGCCGCGTGCCCGATCCGCCCGCGAGAATCACGGGCTGGATCAGCGCCTGCCGCGTCTGCGCGGCTGCGGCACCATGGCCCGTATGCTCGATCATGTCCGGGACTGCGGCAGAGGGAAGGTGCTTCCCTCGGGTCGGAGTTCTCATCATGCCCCCTGTTGGTTGCTGCGTATCGACGTGGCTCCGGTACCCGGTCGGTGCATGGGATGCGCGGCAGACGCACGTGCACGGATCCTGGCCAGAGAGGATGGAGCCAGTGTAGGAATCTGCGCAGGCAGTGCTCTGTTCGATTCCGCACACGCTGGTGGCCGCTGTCGGCGTGCCGGCGCGCCGCACCGGCTTTGTTGGAAAACGTACCGAAGCGCCGCGCCGGAACGGCTCAAATGACGTTGCCCACGCACGCGCCAGGCCAGCCGGCGCCACGCCGGCGGCCATCCGAAGACGGAGGACAGGAGATGGAGCAAAGCACTGCGAATGCCCTGGCATACACGGCCAATCCCCCGGCCGGGGACACCCCTGCGCCGGCCGCCAGCGCGCAGCCGCCGGCACGCCCCGTGGTGGCCCCGCCGCGCCTGCTGCATGGCGATGCTTCGATCTGGCAGGAGACCAACTGCTATATGGATCTGTGGATCGAACTGCTGTATGGATGGCATCTCGACCCGCGTGCGGCACTGCCGTTCACCGTGGTGCAGGACTACGAGGGCGACCATTTCACGTTCTTCAAGTATCCGCAGGCCGACCTCGAACTGCTGTATGGAACGGTGGTGCAGGAAAGCGCCATCTACGACACCCTGGAGACGCACGTCGCCGAACAGGTGCGGCGCGGGCACGCCATGCTGGTGGAGATGGACAGCTTCTACCTGCCCGATACGCGCGCCACGGCCTATCGCATGAACCATGTGAAGACCACCATCGCGATCGACGGGATCGATCCCGTCGCGCAGACGCTGTCCTACTATCACAGCCTGGGCCGGTACACGGCGGAGGCCGACGACTACCGTGGCCTGATGCGGCTCACGCCGGAACTGAGCGGCAACGGCAACATCCTGTTCCCGTATGCCGAATGCGCCAAGCGCGTGCGCGACCCGCTGCGCGGCCGCGACCTGGCCAATGCCGTGGCGCAGTTGCTGCGGCGGCATCTGGGCCGGCGTCCGGGCCAGAGCCCCATCGCGCGCTGGCGCGCCGAATTTCCGGCGCAGGTGGATACCATCCTGGCGCGCGGCGACGCCTACTTCCATCAGTACGGCTTCAACCTTCCGCGCCAGCTGGGGGCGAATTTCGAAATGCTCCATCACTGCCTGAACTGGCTGGGCGAGCATGGTCATACGGTGTCGCCAGACATCCGCGATGCGGCAGGCGCCATCGCGGCAGAGTGCAAGGTGCTGCAGTTCCGCCTGGCCCGTGCGATGGCACGCAACCGGCCCGACGCCTGCACCGAGTGCATGGACAACCTGGAGTCGGCCTACGACACCACCATCGCAGGCCTGCTGGCGTCGTTCGGGAGTATCGATCCGGCACATGGCTGATGGGTGTCTGCCCATGAAGACAAACGCCCCGGAGGCCACCGCCTGGCGGCGAGTGGCTTGCGGGGCGTTCGGCATTGGTGCGGGTACGCTCAGGCGTGCGCCAGTGCCAGGGCCGGCAACAGCCGGTCGTATTCGCGTTTGACGAGCTTGTAGCACTCGCACGAATGGTGCTCCAGGCCGCAGCGGTCCAGCACGGTGATATGACCCCGGCTGTGGTGGATCAACCCCAGGTCCTCCAGCTTGCCGGCGGCCTCCGTCACGCCTTCGCGCCGTACGCCGAGCATGTTGGCGATGACCTGTTGCGTGATCACCAGTTCGTTGGTGTTCATCCGGTCGATAGCCAGCAGCAGCCAGCGGCACAGCTGCTTGTTCAGCGAATGGTGGCGGTTGCACGCCGCCGTCTGCGCGATCTGCGTCAGCACGGCCTGCACATAGAGCAGCGTCACGCGCTGCAGCGCCGGCAGCTGCGCCAGCTCCGCACGCAGCACGCGTGCCGGAATGCGGTAGGCAAAGCCGGGGCTGCGCACTTCCACGCGGCTCGGCATCGTGTCACCGCCGGTCACCACCGGAATGCCCACCAGCCCTTCGTTGCCGACTGCGGCAAATTCGACCGTGGCGCCATCTTCCAGCAGCGACAGCAGCGAAACCACCGAGGTGGTGGGGAAATACACGTGGACGATGCGCTGGCCCGAGTCGGTCAGCAGCTCCCCTGCACGCAGGCGGACGAGTTCGAAGTGGCGCGACAGCGCGTCCCATTCATGACGCGGCAGTGCATTGAGCAGATGATTGACATGCAGGTCCGACCGATGCGTGATCATTTTCCTTCTCCGTGTGACCCAGGAGCAATGACATCGGAACGCCGCAGTACCTGCGAGACGCGTGACCCGACATCGCCGCTCCGCTTTTCTATCAGCTAGCTTGCTGGCGAATGCCCGGCAGCCCTGAGGCCGCCACCCGTGAACCCAGGCCGGAGCGTGTTGCCGTTGTTGCTCCGGTTTCCTCTTCGTTGTTGACTGTATTAAGTGCCATGCAGCACAGAACGGACAGTAGGCAGACGGATAGGTCAGGGCGTCATGCTTTGGTAGGTTGGATGTAGGAAAACGGGTGAGTCGCGGTGGATGCGAGGCTGGCGCAGATACTGGCCGGTGGGAGGAGGGAAATGTGTGCTGCCGCGCCAGACCTGGTCTGGCGGGCAGGTGGACAAGGATGAGTTCAGCCGTCGTAGCTGACGGATCGCGGCGCATTCAGCGCCCACACTTCACCCGAAGGGATGGCTCTCGCATGCATGGCATCCGCTGCATCGTGCATCAGTCGGATACGGCGCGACTCGCCCGGGCCCAGATGGAACCAGTCGGTCTCGGGCAGCCAGGCGTGATCCTCGATGTGGACCCACCGCGCAAAGCGCCGGGTGCCCACAGTCAGCCACCAGACGCCATCCTCGCACGCCACGCTGGCGCTCAGGCCCGGGTCCTGCAGCGCGTCGGCGCGCCGGTCGGGCAGATACACGGCCTGGCTGAGCAACGGGTTGCCTGCGTCATCCCCGTTGCCTTCTGGAGAAGCGTCGTGCAGCGTAGCCAGCACCACGTCGTGCGCGGGCGGCCCGAAGCGGTAGGCATAGGTGAAGTCGAAGAAGTGATCGAGCAGTTCCGCCGCCACCAGCCGCCGTGTCTCGCGCGGCGCCAGCGTCAGCGTCTGGTCGGCCTGCGCGGCCACGGACTCGCCGTCGCGCAGGCAACGCAGCGTCAGCCGCACCGTGCGCGGCGCGGCGGTTTCGTTGACCAGATGGATGTGGAGCCCGTTGAGCCCCTCATCCGTCAGGATGACCTGCAACGGTTGCCAGACCTGCCGCAATGCATGCCACGCCGATTTGGGCCGGGCGTATGCATCGATGATGCCCCAGCCCGCGCCCGGCAGAAGATCCTGCAATTGCCAGACCAGGCCGCCCCGGCAGGTGGAATCGGCGCGGCGCCATTCGCCGAATACTTCGTTCATGACCTCGGCCACCACGGCGCGCGACAGCGTCAGATAACGCGCCGGCCGTTCATAGCGCAGACGCAGCGGATCGACGTCGAACATCGCGCGCAGGTAGAAATCGCGGATATCCTCGAAATCCCAGGCGGCGCCCGCATCGCGCGGCACACGCGCCTTCCAGCGCGGATCGTGGTACGGCTGCGACAGGCCGGCATCGGCCAGCGTACGCGCGCACGGCACATTGGCAAAGGCCAGGCATTCCGAGGTGAAACGGACATTTGCCAGCCGCGCGTCGCTTAGCGGCCGCTGGTAGGCACCCACGCCGTAGTAATGCGACACACCGGTATCCGCCTGGAACGGCCACGCGCCCTCGCTGGGCGAATTGCGCAGGTAGACCACATCGGGCCGATGCTCGGCCACCAGTGCCGGGATCAGTGTGTCGAACAGCGGCTGGCGCCACGCGCTGCGCGGCACACCCATCATCGCGGCCTGCTGTTCGGCCTCGCTGCCGCCGCACAGCACGGCAATGCTGGCGTGGGCCCGGGACGATGCAAGCCACTGCGAGACTTCGCGCCGCGCGTCATCCATCCACGCGGCACCGGTGTCGGTGCCATAGTCGAAATTGGCGAACATGAAGTCCTGCCACACCAGGAGGCCCAGCGCATCGCATTGCCGATAGAACGCTTCGCCCGGATAACAGGTGACGCCGCTCACGCGCACCATGTTGGCCCCGGCGTCGCGGGCCAGCCGCAGCCACCGGGCCACGGCCTCGTCGGTATCGGCCAGGCCGGGCAGGTCGTGGCTGGACACGCACGCACCGCGGCAGAACACGCGCTCGCCGTTGACGCGCAACCCGAACGCACCGGGCTCGCCATCGCGATCCTCGGTAATCGTGCGGAAGCCGACGTTGCCACAGGCCAGCACCTGGCCGCCCATGCTGGCGTCCACGCGATACAGCGCCGGCTCGCCATGCGTATGCGGCCACCACCGCCGGGCGTCGGGAATACGCAGCGTGCCCGCCAGCGTGTGCGGGCCGGTGCAATGCAGGTCGCCGTGCCAGATGGCGTGATCGGGGCCGATTACCGAAAACGCGCCTTGCGCGGGCACCGTACCCGGAAAGTGCAGTTGCAGGACCACCACGCCATCGGTGCCATCGATACTTCCCGACAGTTCGGCGCGCACGCCATGGGTGGGATCGGTGCCGATCGGGTCCAGCAGTTCGATGTCGCGCCACGGCCCCACGGCATGCACGGGCGGGCACCAGCCGGGCATATGCCCGAGCAGCGTGGTGCGCACGGTGCGCAGCGACGGCGGCTGGATCATGCGCGGCCGCCAGCGTACGGGCCCGCGCTGCGTGCGCAGCCACGGATACAGCGCGCGAAAGCAGATAAACAGCACGTTGTCGGCGCCGGCCAGCTCCACCTCCGCCTGGTGCGCGGCGAACATATGGCGCGTGGTCAGCAGGTGCTGGCCGTTGAGCCAGACCTCGGCAATCGTTGCCAGGCCGTTGAAGCGCAGCAGTCGGCGTCCGCTGCCAGAGAACTGCAGCCGGTACCAGTAGTCGCGCTGGTGCAGCGGCGGCGGCGCGGTATCGTCCCAGCGGCCGGCCGCGCTCAGCGCGCTTGCCACCGTGCCAGGCACGAGTGCGGGCAGCCAGTGCCCGGTCTCGGACAGCTCGCCGGGATGCGCGGCGGCGTTGGCAAAGGTTTCAAGGAAGGTCCAGTCGCCTTCGAGCCGCGCCCGGCCCACGGCCACACCAGGCCGCAGGATGGGCAGGAGTGTCGGTTCCGGGTCGCGTGCGGTCATGTGACGGTCTCTCCGAAATGGGCCGCCAGCGCCGGAACCGTGCCCTGGTAGGCCAGCTCGAGCTGCTCCAGGCAGTCTTCGCAGCTATCGGCCTTGTGGCTGATCACCGCCCGCATCAGGCGAAACTGCATCACCATGGCCTCGGACGCCATCGTGTAGCACGCCTCGGCCACGGTATCGGGCAATGTCAGCCCCTGCTTGACCAGCCAGCGCACATAGCGCCCGAGCAGTTCAAAGTTGGCGCCAAGCTGGCGCAGCACGCTGGCCGCGTAGATCTGGAAATTGGGCTCGCCGCGCGCCATCAGCTGTTCCAGATGGGCCGGAAACGCGGCGCGGAAAGCCTGGATCGGATTCTCGCGGGGGCGCCGCGCCAGATGGCCGCGCAGGAGGTCCAGCGATGCGCACAGCAGCCCATCCTCGGTCAGCCCCGGAAAGCGCCGGCGCACGACCTCGGCTTGCGGAAACGTAGCCACGCCCCACATCGTCTCGTGCGCGGGCATGCGGAAGATGGCAAGGTAGTCGTCCCCGCTCGCCGTGTGATAGCCGTCATGGTGGTAGTAGCCGACGGCCGTGGCTTCCGGGACGAGCACGTCGATGGCGATGCAGGCCCGCGCGTGCTGCCGGCGGTAGGTGCCAGGGGCCTGGGGCAACTGGAAGCTGTCCACCTCCAGCAGCACGGCGTTGCCCCGGTTGGTCTGCGCGGCGACGTGCGATTCCAGCCGGCCATAGGTCGACAGTTCGTCCTTGACGATGCCGTACAGGCGCTCCAGGTCGACGGACGGGATGTTCGAGGACGTGAACTGGTCGCCTTCGAAATCGAGCGTAACCGTGAACGGCAAGGCGGCAATGGGTTCGAAATCCCATCCGTGCAACAGTTCGACCCACAGGTCGATATGGCGATTCGCATGCGACCACACGGGGTTGCCACCGTGCAGCGCATGCGCGCCCCCGCGCGTGCGTACAGCCTTGCCGTCTCCGTACATTTACACGCCTCCCAGCGCCTCGCGCACCGCCTGCGGCCAACTCGCCGGGTCCAGCCCGTGATGCTTGAGCAGCGCCAGCGTCAGCCGTTCGATGCCGAAGCCCACGCAGCCCGTGTGCGCCACGCCGCCATCGGCCAGGCCGATATGCCAAAGCGCCCCGAAATGGTCCATGTGATAGTTGAAGCTCATGCACGCGGTGGGCGGTGCGCCGTCGTTGACCGGGATCAGCAGCTCGAACTTGAGCTTCAGCTCGCGCTGGCTGTCGGCCACGATCTTGCCGCCGCGCCCGAAGAACGGGTCGTTGGCCACGTCCACTTCCACGGGCAACTGCAACGCCCGGCCCAGTGCCTGCCCACGATCCATCCACAGCTGGCGAAACGCGACGATGCGCTCGGGCGATCCCAGGCACACGTACTCGCGCTGCCGGAACAGCTGCATGCGCGTGGGTTCCAGCGACGGCTCGTGCCGGTAGCAGTACGACAGCACGTCCACCACCTTGCCGTCCTGCGGCAGCGGGCCACGTTTGGCGATGACCGGGTAGATCGGATAGCAGGCTGCCGGCGTCAGCACCACGCCCGTGAATTCCTGCTGGTCGGTCCAGTCCTGCTTGTCCTCCACGCGCGCCAGAAGCTGGCGGTGCGCGCGGTCGTTGCCGCAGAAGCTGTGGATCGTGCCGGCCAGTTGCGGAAAGCTCTTCAGGTATTCGCTGGTCTCGAAATCCTGCTGCCCCAGCGCAGGCGGAAAGCGCAGCACTTCGGCCTGCTGGTCCGCGCCAATCCGCGAGATCGCCAGGTTCAGGCCATCGGCAATGGCTTCGAACTGCGCACTGCGGCCATACAGCCCCTTGACGCCGGTTTCGATCAGCAGGCCGGAGGCCAGCAGTTGTTCGAGATAGGTCGGCGCAAGCGCGGCTGGCGCCGAGGTCAGTTCACCGGCGCCGCCTCCCGGCGCGGCGTCGGTCAGTGCATGAGCATCCATCGATGGCTCCTTACGAACGGTCGGCCAGCAGCAGGTTGGCTGTGTTGGTCTGGATACGGTCGTTGTTGATCATCAGCGGCGCAGACCACAGATCGCGCAGGTGGCGGCCCAGGCTGAACGGCGTGCCCTGCTTGTAGCCGGCCATGCCGCATACCAGCAGCGCCTGCTGCACGACATCGAGCGCCATCGTCGACATGGCGGTCTTCAGGCCGTTCATCTCGGCGGCCAGCGCGAAGGCGGCCGATACCGATGCTCCGGCATGGCGCGCGCGCTGGCGTTCCAGCGCCATGTCCACGCGGGCTTCCATCATCTGCAGCAGGCTGACGGCCTCGGCCACGCGCGGCGCCGACGGCGGCAGCTGGCCCGGGCGCGCTCGCGCCTGGCCCAGGAAGAAGGTCTTGGCACGCGACACCGCGTCGCCGGAGATGCCCAGCCACAGCGCGCTCCAGAGGATGTGCGAGACCGGCGTCATGGTGGTGTCCGCGATCTCGCCAAACGGCACCGGCAGCACCTGGTCGACCTGGCCGGTGGCCTCCAGCCGGAAACCGTTGCTGCACGTGCCGCGCATGCCCAGCGTGTCCCACGCGTTCAGGCTCTGCAGCGTGTAGTCGTCCTTCAGCGCGCAGACCAGCACCTGGTCCGACGGCGATGCGTCGGCATGGCGCCGGGCCGTGATCAGGATGCCGTCGGCATGCGCGCCATACGAGATCGTCGGCGCCATCTTCAGCAGATGAAACCGGTCGCCCTCCACGTTCACCGCGCAGCCGCTGCTGCGCAGCGCACCGCCAATGGCTTCCTCGGACGTGGCCGACGCCAGCAGCAATTGCTCGCCCGCCACACGCGCCAGCATCTGCTGATGCCACGGGCTGCCCGTGCCGTGTTCGAGCAGGCAGGCCACCTGGATCTGGTGCATCGCGTAGATCATGCCGGTGGATGCGCACGTTTCGCCCAGCACCCGGCAGATGGCCGCAATGGTCGCCAGCGGCGCGCCGCTGCCGCCCAGCACGGCCGGCACCATCGCGCCGAGCAGGCCCTTCTGGCGCAGCACCTCGAACGCCTCGTGCGGAAAGCGCGCTTCATGGTCCACGTCGTCGGCAAAGCGCTGTGCCACGGCAGCCGCATCGCGCGCGGCCGCGATCAGTTCGTCGCCGGCCATGGCGCTGCCGCCGGCGGGGCTGGCGTGCGCCAGCGCTACCTTGGCGGTACTCATGCTGCCTCCTGTTGCCGGCGAATGGTTTCGACCGCCGCCGCAAGCGAGTCCACGCTGCGGAACAGCTGGCGCGTCAGCATCTGATCGGGAATCTCGATATCGAACGCATTTTCCAGCGCCAGCATCACATGCACGGTGGCCAGCGACGACAGGCCGGCCGCGTACAGGTCGTCGTTATCGGCGAGCGTGTCCAGCGGCACGTCAAGGCGGGCCACTTCACCCAGAATGTTGCGGATGGTTGTTTTCATTCGATGTCTCCGATTCGGAAGCCTTGACGGGCTCCATTCCAGTTGTTTTGCGCGTCCGGCTCGGTGCGATTTCGCACCAAGCAGGCGCCGTCGGGCGGGTGCACGCTCAATAGGCGGCCGCGCCTGTCCAGCCGTGCAGGGCCGTGCGCAGGATGATTCGGAGGTCGAGCTGGAACGACCAGTGCTGGATGTAATAGATGTCGAACTCGATGCGCTTGCGCATCTTCTCGATGGTGTCGGTCTGTCCGCGCAGACCGTTGATCTGCGCCCAGCCCGTGATGCCGGGCTTCACGCGATGCCGCAGCATGTAGCGGTCGATCAGTTCCTTGTAGATCTCGTTGTGTTCCATCGCGTGCGGGCGCGGGCCCACCACCGACATCTCGCCGCGCAGCACGTTGAAGAACTGCGGCAGTTCGTCCAGGCTGGTGCGGCGCAAGAAGGCGCCCACCCGGGTCACGCGCGGATCGTCCCGGCTGGCCTGCGTCACGCCATGGTCCTGGTGCATGCGCATGGTGCGGAACTTGTAGACGCTGAACGGGCGCCCGTCGATGCCCAGCCGCTGCTGCCGGAACAGCACCGGCCCCGCCGACGACAGCTTGACCATCAGCGCAATCAGCAGCAGCACCGGGCTCAAACCCACGATCACCGCCAGCGCGAACACACGGTCGAAGCTGGCCTTGACGATGCCGGTCACGCCCGACACCGGCGGACTGTTCAGGTCGATCACGGGCAGGCCCATGAAGTCGCTGAACCGGTGCCCCAGCAGTTCGACCGACGCCACATCGGGCACCCAGCGGATATCGATCAGTTCGTTGCGGAACTGCCGCACCACATCGGACAGGTCGCGGCAGGCCGCCATCGGCAGCGTGAGCCAGATCTCGCGCACGCCCTGGCTGCGCACCATGGCGCAGACCTCTTCAATGGTGCGCAGCGGCTCCACGCCGGCCGGGATGTTCTGGCTGCTTTCGTCGTAGATGCCGACCACACGGTAGCCGGCGGCGCGAATATGCTGTACGCGCAGGTACATCTCGCGCCCCAGCGGGCCGTAGCCGCAGATCACCACGCGCTTGGCGTTGATGCCCTGCTCGCGCACGTTGGCGAGCATGCGGAACATGATGGCGCGCGACACCAGCAGCAGCACCAAAGTGGTGATAAACCAGCCCATCGACCAGACGCGGGAGACGGCGGCAATCTGGTGGATCAGGAACGCGCCCATCAGGCCCGTCAGGAACACCGTGGCCCACGCGGCGCAGGTGCGCAGCGCCAGCACGGCCTGGCTGCGGCCGCGCCACGATTCGTAGAGGCCGAACGCCGGAAACACGACCAGGGCCCCCAGCGCGCACAGCATCGTCAGGAACCCGTTGACGGGTGCCGCCTCGCGGATGCCTCCCGGAAAATAGACCGCCCCCATGCCGATGCCGGCCGCTGCAATCAGCAGCGCATCGCAGAGTCTGTAGAGATAGTGAAGCGCCGAATTACGCTCGGCAGCGACATTCCAGTTCGACGCCATGACCATCCCCTCGCGGGAAGCTGTTTCGGGTCATGTTTGCGCAGCGTGTTCACAACGTCTGTTAGGCGGCGCACACAGGTCCGGGGCGCCTCCGGCAGCCTAGCGCGGAGCGTTGCGGAACACGTCGGCCGCGCGCATGTGGGGACCGGGCAGCGCGGCCCACTCGCCCCGGTGGTAAGGGCGGTCGCGCCCCGAAAGGAACGTGGCAAGGTCCTGCACCATCACGTGGGTGGCACCGGCCAGGCCGCCGGTGGGCAGCAGCAGCAGCGCGGCCAGCATGACGCACATCGCCAGCATCGTGCGGGGGCTGCGCGGCACGCCGTGCCTGACCACGATCGGCAGGCTGACCAGAAAGCCAAGCGCCAGGCCGCTGGCGACCTCGGAAACCGAATGCGCATGCAGGGCCAGCCGCGAGATGCCCACCGCCAGCGCCAGCAGGACGCCGCCCAGCGCGGCCAGCAGGCCCAGGCCCGGGCGCGTGTCGGGCATGGCGATGTAGCAGATCACCGGCAGGATCGACGCGGCCATCATCGCGTGCCCGGAAAAGCCCGTGAAGTTCAGCGAAGCACTGCCGATGCCCCAGCCCATGAACGCGAGCTTGGACGCCAGCACCACCAGCGCGGTGGCGGTGAATGCCAGCATCCAGTGCCGCGCCACGCCGGTGGCGCCGTGCCAGCGCATCCACGCGTAGAGAAAGCATGCGCAGGGCAGCAGGAAGGCAGATTCGCCAAAGTGGGTGATCAGTTCCCAGCGGTTCATCGGTATCTGCGGCAGGGCCGCGCAATTGCGGGTGACCAGGTGCGGTGGCACCGTACGTGGCGGCAGCGTAGCACCACCGCGGCGGCGGCGTGCGCCAAATCATTCGATGGATCATCCCGGGTGTCCATCCCGAAGCATGAGGGCCGCATGTGGCCGCCGGATGTCCGCCGCCGGGTGCCGCGGGCCGCACTGGCGCGCCAGCACTGGGCCCGCCGCCTCGAGCGGCCTGCGAGACAGGGTATGAGATGCCGGGGTGGCATGCGTCTTCTGGTTGATACTGTCCTGCACGGCGATTCGATATGTTCAATGCAATGGTCGCTCACCTCGTGGGCGGCCATTTCAAAGCCCGCATGGTCCCCCGGTCGGCGGGCTTCTTTTTTGGCGCCGGCGGATCGGGGCGGATGCGGATCAACGGATGCGTGAAGCGCAGGGCGGGACGGGTGTCAGGGGGGCGGGGTGCGCGTCAGCGCAACGAACAGCGCGCGGGCGGTGTCCAGGTGACGGGTGGCTTCACGCTCGCCGATTTCGCGGGCGGCGATGATCGCCGCATCCTCGGTGGCAAAGCTCCGGCCATGCAGTTCGCCCCGATACAACAACGGCCCGCCAATAATGGCGAGCCGTATCTCGTAGCAGCATGCCCACTTGCCCCGGCCTTCGCGCACGGCGAATCCGTGGACAACCAGGATTTCCAGACTGTGTTCCATACGACCCCCTGCTCCCCGCGACGGCCGGCCTCTCCAAGGCGCCGGCTTCTGATCGCGGGCAAATCCAGCATAGTCGTATCAACGCGCGGACGCCTTCATCCGATGGCAGTAGTCCCATCGGGACTAACCCGTGCCGCAGGGATGAAGTGCGGCGCAGGCGCGGGCGCTGCCTGCGTGCTGTGCGGATGCAGCGCCCTCAGCAACGACAGCGCACTGCGCGGGAAACACTGCCCGCCCGCCCAGACCAGCGTGGCGGCCGCGCACACCAGTTCCACCGGTGCGGGCACCGCCAGGCAACCATTGGCGCCGAGCAACGCGGCATGCGCCATCAGCGTGGCATCCAGCGCGTCGGACAGCACCAGCCATCGCCGGGGCGCCAGCCGCGAGCGCACGCGGTCGAGCAGCGTGCGCGGGTCGCCCGGCACGCCGCTGCAATCCACCAGCGCCATCTCGACCGGCTGTTCCGGTACGGGTTCGGATTCATCGGGGTTGTCGATCGAAGGCATGCGTACCGAAACGGGATCGCCGTCGAGCAGCCATTCGGGTCCGTGCCAGCGCACCGGCGTCGGGATATCCTGCCCTTCCATCCGGCGCGCAAGAATCCGGCACATCATTTCGTTGCTGGCGATGAGATAGGTCGTCATCTGAATGCCATCCGCGCAGCTTGGCGCGTGTGTCCGCAGGGGGTGGTGCCCCTGCGGGACGCCCTGGTTGGGCGCATCGTATTCTTGTGGAAATGATGGCGAAAAGGAGTGCGTGCCGGAGATTTCGCTGATCTCCGCGGCTGCCCCCCGGCGCCGTGCCTGAAACTACAAGCTAGCAACCGCGGCCGGCTACCGCCTCATGCTTTTGGATGAGGGCGGGCCGGCGAATGGCGGAAGCGTGCCGATGGCCGGCAGCAGCCGATGAGTATGTTCATGCAGCCTCACAGGCCTCCCGTGCGCTCAGGGACGACATCGGGATGTGCGTGGGCTGGGCCGGCGTGGGGCCAGGCCAGTTGAGTGTGGCGCCGCGCTGCAGCGCCACGTACACCGCTTCGCCCTTGTTGCGCACGTGCAGGCGCTGATAGAGCGTGCAGGCGTGGGTTTTTGCGGTGGCCACCGAAATGTTCAGCAGGCGGCTGACCGTCTTGATCGGATAGCCGCGCGCCAGCAGGGCCAGCACTTCGTACTGACGCTCGGTGATATTGAGCAGATGCGCGCCTGCAGCGGGCGTCTCCGGCGCGGCTGCCTGTGCGTGCGCGGCATCGGCCAGGCTCCCCGGCACCCTGTGCAGCGGCACCACGATCGGCGCGGCGTCGTGGCGGGCTTCGGCGGCGCCCGGCTCGGCGTGCCGCGTCGCGGGCAACTGGGACGGAAAGCATTCGCCGCCAGCCAGCACCAGGCGGATAGCCGCCTCCAGCCCATCGGCCGAACAGGTCTTTGCCAGCAGGCCACGCACCGCGTCGGGCATGCCGGACTCGGGCAGCGGCATCGGCAACTGGTCGGCCAGCACCAGCACGCGCAGCGGCGTCAGCCGGCGGCACAGGTCCGCCAGCGTGAGCCATCCTTGCTCCGCATCGGCCGGCAGGCCGAAGACGAGCAGATCGGCGTGGTGTGTCCACGGATCGGGGTCGTGCAGCGCGGTGGAATCGAGATCGACGAGATCGCCCGGTACATGCGCCTGTGCCAACAGATGGCGCAAGCCGAGACGCAACAATGGATGTGGCTCAAGCAACAGAATGGTGGCCATGGCCGCTCACTTCTTCTTGGCGCACCATTGCGATATCTGGCTGCTCGCATGGCGCGCTGATTGGAGACGCTCCGCTTATGGCGCGGTTGCGCTTCCATACGGTCTGCATCACCTCCTGAGCCGTTCGCAGTACTTCCCGTCCTGGCTACCGACTGCTTCGGCCCTCCCTCGGAGGATGTCAGACCGCCCCGTGTGCGTATGTAACGCGTTAGATGCCTCTGAACTCAGATTCAAATGAAATCTAATTCTGGTGTTCAGCATAGGCAGCACGTGTTGCGATTGCAAGTCGATGTTGCAGCGCAACGGGTTTTCCCTCGGTTGTATGGCAAGTGCACCCGAGCGATATGGCAAATGACCCGGCAGACCTCGAACGATTGTTCGAAGCCAGGGAAAGTGACTCCAGAATCTCTATGTTGCGCCGCACTAAAGTCGGCTCGGGGCGCGCCGTCAATGCGATGGCAATTCAATCGCCCAGACCCGGGCCAACCCATGAGAAGAGTTCAACACATGCTTTCCTCGCTTCGCGCACGAATCGTGGCCCTATCGGTGGCCATCGTTATCGTGGCGCTGGCAGCCAATGCCATCGTCAACCAGTTTGTCGCCCACGCCTATAACAACGAGGCCATCGACAATAACCTTGCCGCCGTGCAAACCGGCCACGTGGACGCCATTGCGGAATGGGTGTCCAGTCATACGCAGATGATCGTGTCACTGCAGGACGCCGCGCTGCAGGAAGACCCCATCCCTGCGCTGCGCCTGGTTTCCAGCGCGGGCGGCTTTATCAAGACCTACGTCGGCTATCCGGACAAGAGCCACCGGTTTTCCGACGCCGCCGGCCTGAAGCCCGACTACGATCCCACCGCGCGGCCCTGGTACAGGCAGGCCGTGGCGGCAGGCAAGCCAATCGTCACGCCACCCTATATCGCGGCCAGCAGCGGCAAGCTGGTGGTGACGTTTGCCGTACCGGTGATCCGCGATGGCGGCGTCAAGGCGGTAATCGGCGGCGATGTGGCCATGGACGCCGTGGTCGCCAACGTCCGGTCGATCCATCCCACGCCGGCCAGTTTCGGCATCCTGGTGGCGCGCGACGGCAAGATCGTCGCGCATCAGGACGACAAGCTGACGCTCAAGCCGATATCGGACCTGGTGCCCGCGCTGGACGGCGACAAGCTTGGTGCGCTGGTATCGGCCACCACGCCGCTGGACGTCAGCGTGGGCGGCGCCAGCAAGCTGTTGCGCGGCCGCGATATCGCCGGCACCGACTGGGTTGCCGTGATCGCGCTGGACAAGGCCGAGGCCACGGCCGGCATGCGGTCGGTACTGATTGCATCGATGATCTCGCTGGTGATCGTGGCCTGCGCGGCCGCGCTGATCGTGGCCGGTGTCACGGCGGTCTCGTTCCGGCAGCTGTCGGGCATTCGCGATGCCATGGTGGCGATCGGCTCCGGCGATGGCGACCTCACGCGGCGCCTGCCCGCGCAGGGCACCGACGAGGTGGCGCAGATCGCCCGCGCCTTCAATGCCTTTGCCGACAAGCTCGTGCACGTCATGCGCCAGATTCGCGACGCGAGCGAATCGGTGCATGTGGCCGCCAACGAGATTGCGGAGGGCAATGCGGATCTGTCGCGCCGCACGGAATCGGCCGCCGCCAGCCTGGAGCAGACTGCGGCGTCGATGGAGGAGATTACCGCCACCGTGGGCCAGTCGGAGAGCGCCGCGCGCCAGGCCGACGACACCGCCACGCAGGCGCAGCAGGTTGCCACCCGGGGCGGCAGCGCCATCTCCGGGGCCATCGACACGATGGGTGACATCGAGCGCGCCGCCGTCAAGGTTTCGGACATCATCGGCGTGATCGAGGGCATTGCGTTCCAGACCAACATCCTGGCGCTGAACGCTGCGGTGGAAGCGGCCCGTGCCGGCGAGCAGGGCCGTGGGTTCGCGGTGGTGGCGGGCGAAGTACGCGCGCTGGCCCAGCGCAGTTCGCAAGCCGCCAAGGAGATCAAGACGCTGATCGAATCGACGGTGGGCAGCGTCAATGCCGGGTCCGGCCAGGTGCGGCTGAGCGGCGAGACGATGCACGAGATCGTGGGTAACGTGGGCCGCGTCACGCAGATCATCTCCGAGATCACCAGCGCGGCGCGCGAACAGACGCGCGGCATCCAGGAGGTGAACGTGGCGGTCAGCCAGCTCGACCAGATGGTGCAGCAGAACGCCGCGCTGGTGGAGCAATCCACCGCCGCCGCTGCTGCGCTCCAGGGCCAGGCATCCACGCTCGCGGAAGTCGTGCGCACGTTCCGGCTGGACTGACACCGCAGCCCGGTATCCGGCCCGGCTCATCCTTGCGCTACGCCCCCGCCCGGCCTGTTTCCGGGCGGGGCGCCGTCCCCGGGGCCTTGCGCCTCCCCGGCTCTCCATCGAACCCCGGGGCCTCTTCCTCCTTCCCTCTCTATGTAGTTGTCCGGCTCCGCGCCATCGATGGCGTCGTGCAGGCGGCGACTCGACGTGTTTCTCGAACCCGATCGGGTCGAAACTCCTCGATTCAATTATTTTGAATAACTATGACGACGATAGCCCACTTTCTCCGGGGTGGCGGTCGCTATAGTTCTGCACATGGACAGCGCAGCAACGCAGCGAAACGAACGAAGTGAAGCCAGCGCCGCCCGATAAATCCTCAAACTTATTGAATCACCCTTTATTCCGGAGAACACCAT
>NZ_BBQI01000081.1 GCF_001652915.1 Cupriavidus sp. D384 | reverse complement strand
TCCCGAACTGCTCGACGTCTTCCCGGGCAAGGAAACGCTCGAACGCACGTCGATGAATTCGTGGGACGACCAGAAGGTGCGCGACTCCCTGGCCGCCAACGGCCGCAAGAAGATCGTGGTGGCGGGCCTGTGGACCGAGGTCTGCAACACCACGTTCGCCCTGAGCGCGATGCTCGAAGGCGACTACGAGATCTACATGGTGGCTGACGCCTCGGGCGGCACCAGCAAGGAAGCGCACGACTACGCCATGCAGCGGATGATCCAGGCCGGCGTGGTGCCGGTGACGTGGCAGCAGGTGCTGCTGGAATGGCAGCGTGACTGGAAGAACAAGGAAACGTATGACGCGGTGACGGGCCTGGCGAAGGAACACTCGGGCGCGTACGGCATGGGCATCGACTACGCCTACACGATGGTCCACAAGGCCGCGCAGCGCACGCAGACCGCGCACCCGTCGATCGCCCCGGTGCATGCACCGGTGATCGAGTACTGATCGGCGACTACGCCAGCACCCCACCAAGATCACGGGCACGCGAGCGCCATCACCCATCGGGTGGCGCGAACGTGCCCGTGTCCGTTCCGCGTAATTTATTCGGTGGATTAGTAGTTAGGCCAATGTCGAGCCAGTGAAAAATCATTCGAGCGAATGATGTGTCTATTGTGGGTTTTTTGGTCGTGAGCATCGCGGCGGATGCGGCAACGCCAAAGGGGCAGGAATGCGTATACGCGTATACGTATACGCATATTGCGTTTCAGAGGCCTCCCGTACCAGGCACTTCAGCGCCTGGCGTTTGGCGCCGCCACACACAAAGCGTACTCACTGCTGCGTATGAAATTCCTTTTAAATCAACGCTGCAGAATGATGGACGGAACGGCGACTTTTTCCCTCTGGCGTGCCCAAAAGGCACGTGTCAGAAGCTGCCTCGATGTGGCCGCTTCGACCTTGCAGCGTGCGGTCCAATCTCCGTTCAACGCGCATGCCGACGATGAAGGAATGCCGGCTTCCGGATACGTGCGTCCTCGAGGTCGCATGCGAGACGAATGACGCCCATCCTCAAAAGCCCCTCTACATTCGTTGGCTGGATTTTTGATCGCGTTGCCAACTTCTCCGGACCCAGGAAAGCGGGGTAAGCGCCCCGATGCGCCATGTCCGGACCTGCTCCAGCACTTATGGACCCTCGAATTCCTGGAAACGCCGCTGCGCGTCCTGATCGTCTTGCGGGCCCACAAGAGACCCTGGCGACGCAGCGCCGCATTCTGGTATCGTCCCGACGCATCTGCTGCACGTGACGTGCTGAGCGCGTCAGGGCGGCCTATTTGCGCCGCGGCGCTTTGCAGGCGCTCCATGTCCCCGAATTTCCCCAAGTGCCTCCACTTCCATTAAAATAATTTACATTGCACTTTGATGTGCAGAATGGGCCGGTTGGGATTTCGAATGACAACTTTTGGTTGCAAATCAGTCACTTACGGGCGTTTGGCCGCGTGCGCCTGTATCAGCGCACGTCTAAGGCTGACGGCTGTCATACGTGCTTGCAGCATCCCAATGGAGCGATGTCTGAAAGGTCAAAATATGCGCTATACGGTACTTTATCGGGAGCGCAATCATGGCGGATGATCGCGATACGCTTGCGGCAACCAAGCTGACCCGTACCGAGTTTGCCGTGGTGCGGGCCTATGCCCAAGGCATGCGGCCGGTCGATATCGCCAACCGCTACCTGCTGGACCCGGATGACGACGATGACCTGACCGAACATCAGGCCATCCAGCGCATTCTTTCGCTGCGTGATCGTCTGGTGCAGTTTGCACTCCAGCATGACCGGCCAGATATCGCCGAGATGTTCGAAGCACTGCGCGGCAGGTCGGATTCCGGCATGTCGCGGCGGGTGGAGGCGCTCTCGTCGATCGAGCAACTGGGCCAGGGCCGTCCGCTGCCGTCGCATCGTGTATCGCTCTGGTTTGGGCCAAGCCTGGCCCGGCGACTGATGGCGGCTGACATTCATACCATTGCCGACCTCGTGACGCTGGCTAACCGCCGTGGCAGCAGCTGGTGGCGTCATGTGCCACGTATCGGCCAGAAATCCTGCGAAACGATCGTTCGCTGGCTGGCCGGACAGCAGGTGGCCTCCGATATCAGGCTGCGCGAGTTTGTGCTGGCACCCTCCGATTTTGTGATTCGAAAAGCACTCAATAGTGCTCGATTGGGACCATCTATGCGTGTTCCCGTGCCGCTGGAATCGATGCTGATGCACGGTGGCAGCAGCACCCAGGAACGGGAGTTGGCCGAAGATCTGCGTTCGGTGAAGGATTGGATCAAGACAAAGGAGTCGTCGCCAAACACGTGGAAAAGCTATCGGCGCGAAGCCGAACGGTTGCTGTTGTGGGCCGCACGGCAAGGCCGTTCGCTGCGTTCGCTGGCGGCCGCAGACCTGCTGGCCTACCAATCGTTTCTAGCCGATCCCCAGCCCGCCGACTTCTGGTGCGGGCCGGCAAGCGCGCGGGACAAGGCCCATTGGCGGCCCTTCGAAGGCCCGCTGCGTACCAGTTCCTGCGAGGCGGCGCTGCGGGTGGTGCGGGCACTGCTCGGCGCTCTCCACAACGAAGTGCCGCGCCGGCGCGTCCGGCCATCACGTGACTCCGCCAGTCAATTGAACGATGGCGCGGTCGCGACGACGCCACACTCGTCGGCCGATATCTCCGTAGCGGAGGTGACTGAGAATGCCGTGGAAGAAGTAGGTACGGCGTCGACCGTTCCGGTTGACCGGTTCCTTCAATGGCTGTCCAACGATTCGCCGTCGCCTCAGCAACGCGCTGCGCTGGCCACGGCCTTGCTGATTGCCCGACACGGCTTGCGCGTGGTCGAACTACCGGGCCTGCGCCTCTCTCATCTGGTGCCTGGCGTCAACACTGTCAATCTGACGCTCATGGCAAAGAGTGCGGCACGGGCCGGCGAGATCCCTCTGGATGGCGACACATGGGATGCGCTGGTGGCGCACTGGGGTGATCGTGGAGTCGAATGGAAGGACGATTTGCCAGGCAACCGCCCCGATGTTGCGCTATTGGGGCCAATTGATTTTCCGGATACCGAACGTGGCCGCGCAAAGCGATCACGGGGGTCGGCAGGCTACTCGCCCAGTGGGCTGGACCGGCTGTTGCGATCCAGCTGGCGGCGATTTGCCGCCGCGCATGATGATGTGCCGGCGGCGTTCACACCCCGCCAGCTCAGGCTACCCTGAGATCAGAGCAGCGTCTTGTCCAGCCCGAATCGGGCCTTGAGCACTTCCAGCAGATCTTCGCGGGCATTGCGGTCGGTCAGCTGGACATCAAGCATGATCCGGCCGGAATCCCATTCCTTGATCGTGCCAAGCAGTTGCCCTGCCTCGGTGCGAATCTTGTACTGGCGGCTGATTTCCTTGACCTTGCGCGACTTGCCTTCCTGCGCCTGCTTGCGGATGGACTCCACCTCGCGGCTCGACAGACCATCGTTCATGATGCGCGTGGCAAGATCGCGGGTGCGATCCTCGCCGGCGATCTTGCAATAGAGCGTCAGCTCGTATCCGGCGGCAATGCCGATTGCGCTGGGTCGCTCGCGCATGACGGCAATCACCGATTCCGGCAGTTTCAGCAGGGCAAGTGTCTTGTTCACCGTACCGGCGGACATCCCTGTCAGCTCACAGATTTCCTCTTCCTTCTGGACCTTGCCTTCGTCCAGCAGCTGACGCCATGCAATTGCGTTGTCCAGTGCGGACTGATCCGAACGCTGCTCGTTCAGCAGGAAAGACAGCCGGTAGAAATCGAGGTCGCTGAGGTCGTCCTCGATAAAGCACTCCATCTCCAGCTTGCCGGCCGAGGCCAGGGCGCGCTTTCGATAGTGCCCGTCGATCAGGATGTAGTGGCCCGGACGAGCGGGATCTGGCGCAGCGAGGCCGGGCGTCTTTTGCCCATGCGTGGCAATCGACGCAGCCCGTTCCTGAACGACCGCCGGATCATAAATGCGCCGGGCGTTGAACGGGTTGTCGTGCAGATTGGCAATCGGGACCCGGATCAGCACGCGCCCTTCCGCACTCACCACCGGACTTTCAGCGCTGAAAGTGGCCAGCGGCGCGCCGGGGCGTTGGTTCTGGAGCAGCCCATTCGGGTGTTCGGACAGCGCGGCCTCCGCACGCGCGAACCGGTCGATCGCATCGCTACGGGTTTTCTCCGCGGCCATGCCGGCAAGCATGCCGGCCTTCAGGCTTTTCAATTTCGTTGCCATTCGTATTACTCAATCAGGGACAGGATTTCGTCCACCATCATGTCCACTTCCTGGATCGCCTCGCGTGCGCCAGGCACGCCGTGGACGGTGCAGCCAATCGCCTGACATTCCCGAAACGCCGAGCGCGACCCGATCATCGAGTTGAGCAACGGCACATCGCCGTCATCGCCAAGGATCTCGATTGCCTGGCGCGCGATGGAAACACGGCGCTGGACCATGTTCGCCATGACGCGGATCTGCAGCGTCTCGTTTTGCACCTGGGCATGCTGCGCAAGCGTCTTGGCGGCCACCGCGGCCCACAGGTCAGGGGGCGATGGCACCACGGGAATAATGGCCAGGTCGGAAATCAGCAATGCGCTGGACGGCGCAGCCGAATGCACGGCGGGCGGGCAATCGACAAGGATGTAGTCGTAGTCGTGCACGAACTTGCGCACTTCGCGGTGCATCGCCCCACCCGACGGCGCCAGGCCGATAACGGAGGCCGGGAACGGCCGTTCGTCGCTTGCCTGGGCTGCCCAGCGGGTTGCCGTGCCTTGCTCGTCCATGTCGACGAGCATCGAGCGCGCGCCACGGAGCCCCAGTGTGCCAGCGAGATGCATGCTAACGGTGGTCTTGCCGCAGCCGCCCTTCTGGTTGAAAACGGTGATGATTTTTGCTGCCACTTGGGGCCTCACTTTCAGCGCTGAAAGCGCGCGGATGATGGTGTTCAATCAAGGCGAAACTTTAGCCAATCCCACAGTGCGCTACAACCCATTTTCGAAAATTTAAATAATTGAAATTGTCGCGAAATGCGCACTCCACGGCCGTAACGCACGTCAGAAGTGGCGTAGCTGGGACAAACCCGCCTATATCAACTTTGGGGATTCTTCTTCTTGAAAAGCGGTAGAGAATCCGCCTAAAGTAAAGGTAGTGCGCATTACGCCGCACATGACACCGCAACACAATGTGGTTATGATGCCCGTTACAGTCGAGTCAAGTCGTGTCAACTCGTTGACTTCCGTTCGGTATCTACGAGACCCCAGCGTGCTTGAACGGTTGTTTGCGTTGTGTAAACGAACTTGCTTCGAAAGGACTTTCTTATGGCAACCGGTACGGTCAAGTGGTTCAACGAGACTAAGGGTTTCGGCTTCATTACTCCCGACGATGGTGGCGCAGACCTGTTTGCCCACTTCTCGGAGATCCAGGGTGCGGGTTTCAAGACCCTGAAGGACGGTCAGCGTGTGACGTTTGAAGTCAAGCAAGGCCCGAAGGGTCTGCAGGCTTCGGCGATCAAGCCGGCCTGAAGCGAACCACTGCAGTTTCCGGGCGGTCATCGAGATGACTGACCGGTAAGCAAGAAGGGCAAGCACAAGCTTGCCCTTCTTGCTTTTCAGCCGGCGTGTTCCGTTCTCGCCCCGGCCGCTTCGATCTTTATCCGAGCTTGCGTACGCTGGTGCGCGACGGCTGCAGGATCAGCGCCTTCGAAGAGTCCGCATCGACCTTTGCGCCGGGATACACGACCAGCACATCCTTGAGCGCCTTGCGGAACAGCGCCCGGAACTTCCGTTCGCTCTCCGTCTCTGTGCCGAACTGCATCTGCAGGGCTTCCCAAGGGATTTCCGTACGACGCTGGATCGTGAAGAAGCGATAGGTCAGCCAGGAATACACGTCCAGCGCAAACGGCGACTGCTTGAGCGCCTTGAGCGCCCGCATATCCACCGGCACAGGCCGATTGACCAGCTCGTTGAAAAAGGGCTCGGACAGCACGACAAAGCTCTCGAACATCGACCCCTGGCCCGGCTGCATGGGGTCCCACCACGTCGACAGCTGATCGGCGAGCAAATAACCCACACGATCGATCGACAGCGGCTCATGATTGGGCGCCTGGTTTGGCACCGGCATCGACTTGTTCTGCACGATGGCGATCGTGGCCGAGAACAGCCGGATCATCTGCTGGCGAACCAGCGTCATCGTGCCGCGCTTGCCACCCGTAGCCATCGGGATGCCAAGGTTGTACATGAACTCCGACAGCGAGTTGCCAAGCGAAATGCGACGGTCTTCCACGGTTCCCGTGAACTCGCCACGCTTCTTCTTGGCCATGATTTCCTTGCCGATCCAGGCAAGCATCAGGCGCGGGTAGGAGCCGTATGGATATCCCAGCGACACAGTCTCGGAGACAAGCTTCTGCCGGCCGTTCGATGCCCGTTCGGAGCGCTGCTGCGTGAAGTAGCCCGGCTGGATCATCAGCGAGATATTGCCGCTGGTACGCGTCCAGACCGGAGGCGCACCCTTCGGTGCCCGATAGGGCAGCGTTACCTGCACGCTGGCACGGCTCAGGAAGCCGACTTCGCCACTTTGCCAGGCGTCTTCACGCTCCATGGCCTGGGCTTCGTCGAAAAGACGCTGGAATTTCTCGGACGGCGCGAGGGCGTTCTCGTTCCCGGGAATGATGATGCGGGACGGTTCCGCGTCCGCTTCCAGGACAGTACGTTCCCCCTCGGAGGCCATAGAGCGTTTGATCGACATATTGATGGGCTTCGGATTACCCGCCTTTTTACGCGATCACGTATACGTTGTCACGCAGAAACGGGTACGTATACGTGTTTATCTGGCGGCGATGCGATTTCCCATGCGACTCGCGGCTTCTGGTACGGCGCTTACGTAACCACAAGCCTGTCTTGCAAGCTGGTTGTTTTGCCTGGCCGGGTATCCGGCGATTGGTGGGATGGCGGCCAGACGGTGGGCAACCCGGCAGGGTTGTCCACGGTTGGCAGCGCATCCACTACAAGTAAACGATACCGATACGGGTTAACTACTCGTAAACCGTATACGGAGCGCCAAGCCCATTGATTGCAAAGCGCTTTTCACCCCTCTCTGTACCCGTTTCTGCGGCATTCCGAACCCGTTTCTGCGATGCCCCGAACCCGAATCTGCGACAAACCGAACCCGTTTCAGCGGAAACGCCGTACCGGAATCTGCGGGGATAAGTCACTGATCCCACAGGCTTTTCCACAGAAAAACGAGAGCAGGCCGTACCCATTTCTGCGCAGCAATGCCCAGGTGGCCTGCGGCAGGGGTCAAACCCGGCGTCCTGCGTCGCTTATCCCCGCAGATTTGGGTACGCCATTCTGCCTGGACCGGCTGAAAAGCGGCCGTTGCGTACCCATTTCTGCGTTGAACGGGCCCCAAAGCGAACCCGAATCTGCGTATACCCGGTTGCGGGCCCAGGAACGGCCCTGTCGAACCCGTTTCTGCGGCGTACCCGAATCTGCGTACCAGGGTGATCGAGAGCAAAACGTGCCAAAGCGTACCTACTTCTGCGTATCGAAACCCGGCACTTCTCACGCCGTGCGTACCCAATTCTGCGAACGTTTCTCAGTGAACCACGCCGGCGCGACGTATACGTGCACGCCACGGCAGGACGTATACGTGGAGCAAGCCCACACTTGGTGATCGGGATATCGGCCACGGGTCAGCCGCCGGCGTACCCGTTTCTGCGCGACCGGCCGGGGCAAGCCCTGCTTTCCGTGGCAAGGGAAATCCAGATCACATCCACGTGCGTACCAATTTCTGCGACCGAAGAACCGCGAAAACCGTACCCGTTTCTGCGCGGCGTCGCCGGCGCCCGGTCGTAAACGTGCGCCAACTGGCGAGCGAACCCAAATCTGCGGGGAAAACTGTCGTGCTGAAACATTAGGCGGGATAACTGGCCCGGACGCGTGCCTCATGCGTCATATGAAACCGAAAACCGTACCCATTTCTGCGTTGCGCAAACCTTGTTGTAATCAGGTCACAGAAGAGGGCTGGCCGTACCCATTTCTGCGGAAGGCGGCAACAGGGGCGTACCCGTTTCTGCGTGAGTCGAAATCCGCGTGCCAGGCAATGCGTACCCGTTTCTGCGAACGTGCGCGCGGTGCCAAAGGAGGGATGCAAATGGAGATAGTGGGATGTGCGCAACCCGAGGCCGAAGGGCGGTGCACATGGAT
Organism: Cupriavidus sp. D384; assembly: GCF_001652915.1. Classification (GTDB taxonomy): domain Bacteria; phylum Pseudomonadota; class Gammaproteobacteria; order Burkholderiales; family Burkholderiaceae; genus Cupriavidus. The sequence goes on along the minus strand of NZ_BBQI01000081.1, from coordinate 13,014 downwards.
GGGAGTGGGAATGCCAGGGACGAATGGCCTTGGCGGACGCGCCACATCGGCAGTGCGCGGCACACCATGCGCCACGCACGGACGAAAAAAAACCCGCCGAGGCGGGTTTTCTGGCTCGACGCGCGCCGGAGCGCGCGTGCTTCGGGCCTTAGACGGGCGTGATGTTCGCCGCTTGCAGACCCTTCGGGCCGTTCTTCACTTCGAACGACACGCGCTGGTTTTCTTGCAGCGACTTGAAGCCCTCAACGCGAACTTCCGAGAAGTGCGCGAACAGGTCGTCACCGCCGGCGTCCGGCTTGATGAAGCCGAAGCCCTTGGCGTCGTTGAACCACTTGACGATACCGGTTTGCATGGTATTGCTTTCCAAAAAAATAAAAAAGAAACCGATGGTGCGCACACCACCGTATTGCCAACTCAAGGAAAGGACACCATGGACAACCGAAGTACCAAGACGGTGGCTAACGAATGAACTGTTGCCTCGTCGCTTGAATCTGGCGGAGATTTATACGGGGGAATGCCAGTCTCGTCAAGGCAGGGAAATCCCCGGACTGGGCTGGATGCTCCTGACGGCTTGTGGGATGATCCGGCCTTTTCCGCATTGTCGAGTCAACACGGCACATGGCCACATGTGCCGCACGCGTCGCCCGAGCACCTGGAGACACTATGTCCACCCCTGAACAGGCCCCACGGCCAAGCACCCATCCCTCATCGGCCACGGCGCCATCGAGCCTTGTCGAGCGCATCTTCCGCCTGCGCGAGCACAACACGAATGTGCGCACCGAAGTGCTGGCTGGCGTGACCACGTTCCTGACGATGGCCTACATCATCTTCGTGAACCCCAGCATCCTCGGCGACGCCGGCGTGCCGAAGGATGCGGTCTTCGTGGCGACGTGCCTGGCCGCCGCCATCGGCACGCTGATCATGGGCTTCTACGCCAATTACCCGATTGCCATGGCGCCGGGCATGGGGCTGAACGCCTACTTCGCCTACACCGTGGTGAAGGGCATGGGCCTGCCGTGGCAGGCCGCGCTGGGGGCGGTGTTCATTTCGGGTTGCCTGTTCCTGGTGGTGACGCTGTTTCGCGTCCGCGAAGCCATTGTCAAAGGCATCCCGCTGGCGATTCGTGGAGCGATTACTGCGGGCATCGGCCTGTTCCTTGCGATCATCGCGCTGCACAGCGCCGGCATCATCGCCGGAAATCCCGCAACGCTGGTGACCATCGGCGACCTGCACCAGCCGCCGGCGGTGCTGGCGATCATCGGCTTCTTTGCCATCGTCGCGCTGGATCGCCTCAAGGTGAAGGGCGCCATCCTGATCGGCATCCTGCTGACCACGGGGCTCAGCTTCATCTTCGCGGGCAACCAGTTCCACGGCGTGGTGTCGGCCCCGCCGTCGATCTCGCCCACGCTGTTCAAGCTCGACATCTCTGCCGCGCTGTCGATTGGCATCGTCAACGTGGTGCTGGTGTTCTTCCTGGTTGAGCTGTTCGACGCCACGGGCACGCTGATGGGCGTGGCAAACCGCGCGGGACTGCTCAAGGCCGGCAAGATGGACCGCCTGAACAAGGCATTGATGGCCGACAGCACCGCGATCATGGCGGGCTCGCTGCTGGGTACGTCCTCCACCACTGCCTATATCGAAAGCGCATCGGGCGTGCAGGCCGGCGGCCGCACCGGCCTGACAGCGGTCACCGTGGCCGTGCTGTTCCTGGCATGCCTGTTCATCGCGCCGCTTGCCGGGACGGTCCCGGCCTATGCCACCGCGCCGGCACTGCTTTATGTGTCGTGCCTGATGTTGCGCGAGCTGGTCGATATCGACTGGAGCGATGTCACCGAAGTGGTGCCGGCCGTCCTGACCGCGCTGGCCATGCCATTTACATATTCGGTCGCCAACGGCGTAGCGTTCGGGTTTATCTCGTACGCCGTGCTGAAGCTCCTGACCGGCCGCGCCAAGGACGTACCGCTGATGGCCTGGATCATCGCCGCGGTGTTCCTGTTCAAGTTCTACTATCTGCCCGGACATTGACGGCACGGTGGTAGCGCGCAGGTTTCATGAAACAAGGGGGATGGCCGAAACGCCATCCCCTTTTTCATTGATGGAGGCGGTTCTTCATGTTCAAAATGAAAACGATGACATCCAACGGTGTCGCTGAATGTTCGCGTACCCGTTTCTGCGTATCAAACGGTCGTCGGGTAACTTGGCGGCGTACCCGTTTCTGCGGCGAATGTAAGGACTCATTAACCTAATAAGCGAGAGCAAAAGCCGCTCTCAAGTCTCATACAAAAGTATGAGACTTGGCTGAAAGCCAACATTCCGGGCTGGACAAAAGGGGGGAAATGCACTGAACTAGAGGCGTGGCAAAAATTTGAGGGCGCGCAAGAGCGCCCTTTGTTGACTCCGGGATCCCGGGGCTGTCGATCAGCATCGACCGCACCCACGAGGGAAGCGGTCAGGCCTGCCGGTAGCACCAGAAAGAGGCCGATCGACCATGAGACCGTCCACCACAGGACGGCTTCGCCACCACGAAAGAAAGAGTGCGCGGCACATGCGCACCAGACAAAGACAGCTCAAATCCAGAACAGAAAGTGGTAAACGCGAACGTGTAGTGCCGGGGGATGTTGTTCAACGGGGAACAGATCATGACCGCAGGAGAAATCCGGCGTCCCGCCATCGGGCCCATCAGCCAGCCTGGCAGCCAGCCGGCGCATGGCAAATGGAGCGCCCTGGGAGAAGCCTCCGCAGATATCGCGCTGCAAGAAGGCAACGAAAGAGGGCTCGAGGACTACGCCATCACCGATGTTGCCAACGTGCTCGCCGAAGACCACGAGGTCTCGCCGCGCACCCGCGCCGCAGTCGAAGGCCTGCTGCAGCGCCATCGCCTGCTGGCCGACGAACTGTGCCGCCAGCGCCTGCTGTTGCAGGAATGGATCCTGAGCCAGCTCACATACAAGGCGCTGTACTACCAGTATTCGGGCCAGAAACCGGAGTCGCCAAGCATCGAGCTGATGCGCGAAAAGGACATGGTGCGCCGACGCATCCGCGACGAATTGTGTGCGGGTGGCGATCGTGTCAGCGTGCTCGAAGACCCTTCACGCAGTCTGTCCACACCGTGATCCCCCAGACGTTGCGCGCGGGCAAGCCCGCGCAGCCAGCGGAACCGGACCGGGCCGAATGGCCCGTGGCCGCGCGTGCCGCTGGTGCTGTTGCTACCAACAAGAAGCCCAACGTCAGGGAGAACGTCATGGACCGACTGTGCAAGGCGCCGGCACGCACCGCACAGATCGTGCTCGTGTCACGCTATGAAGATTTTGGTTTCAGTGCAAATCAGTTTGGATCAGGCTGGGAAATCCGGCGCGTGCAACAGGTGCGAGACCTGGAGCGCGCGGTGCGCGGCAGTGCGCCGATGGCCGGCATCATCGACCTGCAGACGCCGTACAGCGACGCCGAACTGACGCAGCTCGAACAGGGGCTGCAGCATCTGCATGTCATGTGGGTGGCCATCACGTCGACGGCCATGCTCGAGGACGAACGCGTACGGCGGCTGATCCGCGACTATTGCGTGGATTACGTGCGCACGCCGTTTTCGTTCGATGAACTGCTCTACACGCTCAAGCATGCGCACGGCATGGCCTGCCTGCATGGCGCCCGCATTCCCGAACAGACCACGCGTGGCCCGATGATCGGCGAATGCCAGCCGATGCGCGCCATGTTCCGGTCGCTGGCAAAGGTGGCGCACAACGATGCCCCGGTGTTCATCTCCGGCGAGTCGGGCACCGGCAAGGAACTGGCCGCGCAGGCCATTCACGAGGCGTCCAGCCGGCGCAAGGGGCCGTTCGTGGCGATCAACTGCGGCGCCATTCCATCGCACCTGGTGCAGTCCGAACTGTTCGGCTACGAAAAGGGCGCCTTCACCGGCGCCAACCAGCGCAAGGTCGGCTGGATCGAGCAGGCGCAGGGCGGCACGCTGTTCCTGGACGAAATCGGCGATCTGCCGCTGGAAAGCCAGGTGGCGCTGCTGCGCTTCCTGCAGCAGGGCACCATCACGCGCCTGGGCGGCCATCAGTCGATTCCGCTGGACCTGCGCATCATCTCGGCCACGCACGTGGATCTGGTGGCGGCGCAAGGCGACGGCCGCTTCCGCTCCGACCTGTTCCACCGGCTCTGCGTGCTGACGCTCACCATCCCGCCGCTGCGCGAGCGTGGCGAGGACATCCTGCTTCTGGCCAATGCAGTGCTGGCCGAGCATGGGCACGAGGCCCATCGCCGCATTCGCGGATTCTCCACGTGTGCCACGCAGGCGATGATGCAATACACATGGCCTGGCAATGTGCGCGAGCTGATCAACCGCGTGCGGCGTGCGATCGTGATGACCGACAACCGCAAGATCACGGCCGAGGACCTGCAATTGCATGGCGGGGTGGATGTCCCGCGCAAGACGCTCGACGCGATTCGCGAGGAGGCCGAGCGCGAAGCCATCCGCACGGTGATGGCCAGCCATGGCTTCCACGTGGTGCCGGCTGCGCGCGAACTCAACGTGTCGCGTGTGACGCTGTATCGGCTGATGCACAAGCACAATATCCGCGTGGATCTGCAGCCTGGCGCATCGGGAGACTAGCGGGAACGTCGCGGAAGACCAGCGAAGACAAAACGCCACGGCAGGTGCGTGGCGCCAAGGGGGATCCGGCGACGTCCGCTCGCCGGATCCCCTTCGTCCTTCCGCCCGGACAGCGGCGGAAGGCTGGCGCGGCTTGGCCCGCGCAGAATCGGCCGGTCAGCGGCCTAGCTCATGCTGACCTTGCCACGGCGCCCACGCGGGGGCGCACTGTCATCGTGCTGCAGACGCCCCGGCGACACGTCGTGCGGATCGGTGATGTAGTCGCGCGCCTGCCGTTCGGCCGGTTGCGCGGGTTGTGTCGGCGTCTGGTCGGGCTTGAAGCGGACATCGCCCCAGGCCCAGCCGAATGCCCGCACATAGATATCGTTGCTGACCGCCGCGTGACTGTTCAGGTTTGTGTCCTCCGGCCTGTCGAAATAGGCATAGTTGCCCGCCAGTGCCGGCGTGGCTGCGGTCGAGAGCAATGCCACTGCGATGGTGGCGAAAACTCTGGCGTACATGGGTGGCTCCCTCCCTTGCTGGAAAAAGGTGCCCGCCGGGGGACGGAGCACGTAAACCGGTTTAGGTGCGCGCGCGCCAAAAAGCAACGGGCGCGTTCCCAAAAGCCTGTTTCCCGTCATTTGCCAGGCCAGATTGGTCAGCAGCCGGCATGCCCGTTGCGCTGCCGGCTGGCAGGCGCGGCCGTGATGCGCTGGGCAGTGGCGCAAAACGACGTGACGGGCCGCGTGGTCTGGCGCGGGGACGGAAGCAGGGGCGGCGAGAGCAGTTCCCTGACGGACGGCGGCGGGCCCGCAAGCCGATAGGCGCGGCGGCGCGCCGTCATTCGGGCTGGTGGATGACGCATGGCAGTGTCTTCTCCTGCGTTCTGACCATCTTTGTAATTGGACTCGTACTTCTCCCAGCCGGAACAGAGCGACAAGTGTGCCAATCAAGTGCAAACGCTTGTTTTACAAGGGTTACCGGCCGACGCGGCCCCGTACGGCGCGCGCCATGACGCGCTGGCGGCCGCAATCGGTTACGCCGCTGTTACGACAAGCGGACGCCAGATCGCGTAGGCCGGTCATGGATGAAACTCGCGTGCCTGCCATGGGCGCCGATTGCATGGGCTGCGGGCTGGCCGTTGGGGTACCCAGGCCGCCAGGGCGGTGCCAAGGTGGGAGCAGGGCAGCCGGCAAGGCGCGAAACAGACAGGTGTGTCTGCTTTTCGGGGCACAACCACCGGGCGCCGGCAGGGTTGCCGCCTATACGGCCGCGCCGGACCTTGCCCGCCGACGGCGCGTGCATCCGGTTGCATCACTGAAACCGCAGCCGGCCCGCAGAAATGGGTACGCTTCGGCGGCGCGCCGGGAGTGCGCCCGGACTGCGCCCGCTTGCTATCGCGGTGCGGCCGGTGCGCCCGAGGCGGCGGTCGTCGCGTTGGCGGCAGCGGGGGTGCCGGGATTCACCGCGGCGCTGCCCGACATCGGTTTGGGCCCGGGTCCAGGCTGCTGGTTGCGTTCGCAGCCTGACAGCATCGTCAGGCAAAGCATCAGGCACGGCATCAGTCGGGCAGGAACGCGCACCCGTACGCGGGCCGCGCGGGCCGTGGATGGCTGGCCGTTCGAGGTTAGGATCACGTAAGGCTCCTGTTCGGGGCCGGAAAAGCGCGTGCCGGCAAGCGTACCTGGCGCGACCGGTCCGGCATGTGTGCCTTGATCAATCGTAGCAGGCAGACGTGTTCGCCGCCGGCCAAGCGAACTATGATGAACGCACGCATCAGACGCCGGCTGACAGACAGGATGCGCCACACGGGCGAAGCTCCGGGCCAGTAGCGAAGGCGCCGGGCCAGCCTCGTCGTTCTTCCCGGTCAGCCTGAATCGGCCCTGACACCCGCCCACTCAAGGACGTCACCCGGCATGCCTCCAGAAAACGTGCCCGAGAAGCCCGATCGATCGCCCCCCAGCCCCCAGCGTGGCCGCTGGCTGCCCGATCGCCATACCGGCAGCCGTACCGTACGCGTGGTATCGGCCGCCATCATGTCGTGGCTTGACCATCGCGCCGCCAGCAAGGGCGCAGCGCTGTCCTTCTACATGCTGTTTTCGCTGGCGCCGATCCTGGTGATGGTCATTTCCATCGCCGGGCTGTTTTTCGGCGCCGAAGCTGCGCGCGGCGAGATCTTCGCGCAGCTCAACGGGCTGGTGGGCGAGCAGGGTGCCGCCGCCATCCAGGGCATCCTGGCCGCCACGCATCGGGCCGGCGGCAGCGGCATTGCGGCGATGATCGCTTTCGGCATCCTGATTGTCGGCGCCACGAGCGCGTTTGCCGAGCTGAAGAGCAGCCTTGACGATATCTGGCAGGCGCCGCCGCCCATCGGGGCCGGATGGAAGAAGCTGCTGCGGGCGCGCATGCTGTCCTTCAGCATCGTGCTGGCCCTGGCGTTCATGCTGCTGGTGTCGCTGGTGGTCAACGCGGCGCTGGCCGTGGTCAACCGTTTCTGGGGGCAACTGTGGACGGCCTCGTGGTTCGCGCCCGTGGCCGATGCCATTTCCACGGCCTTCTCGTTCGCCGTGGTCACCGCCCTGTTCGCCACGATCTTCAAGATGCTGCCGAATGTGCGGATCGCATGGAGAGACGTGCTGATGGGTGCCATCATCACGGCTCTGCTGTTCTCGGTGGGCAAGCGGCTGATCGGCCTGTATCTGGGTAACAGCGCCGTGGCGTCGTCATATGGCGCTGCCGGGTCGGTCGTGGCACTGATGCTGTGGGTGTATTACTCGGCACAGATTTTCTTCTTTGGCGCCGAACTGACGCGCCAGTACGCGTTGCAGTTCGGCAGCCTGCGAGGGCACGATCCGGCGCGCGAAAACCGTGGTCCGGCAGCCCACGCCCCGGCCGGCACCGCGAACCGGTAAAATAGCGCCCCAATCCGATCCCCGGGACGCGTCCCGGGTTGCTCCCAGGCCCCTGGTGCCCGCCCGAACGTACTCCGGCGGCGCCAGCGCCCCGCCCGGGCGCCTTTCGCCCATCGCCCTTACCCGATTCCTGAAGCCGTGAGTTCGCTCGTTTCCGAAATTGCGCGTCGTCGCACGTTTGCCATCATTTCCCACCCGGATGCGGGTAAGACCACGCTGACCGAAAAGCTGCTGTGGTTCGGCGGCGCCATCCAGGTGGCCGGCGAAGTGCGCGCGCGCAAGGCCGATCGCCACGCCACATCCGACTGGATGGAGCTGGAAAAGCAGCGCGGCATCTCGGTGACGTCGTCGGTGATGCAGTTCCCGTACCAGTCGCGCCCGAACGAGCCCGAGAACATCGTGAACCTGCTCGACACGCCGGGCCACGAGGACTTTTCCGAAGACACGTACCGCACGCTGACGGCCGTGGACTCGGCCGTGATGGTGATCGACTCGGTCAACGGCGTGGAAGCCCAGACCATCAAGCTGCTGAACGTCTGCCGCCTGCGCGACACCCCGATCCTCACGTTCATCAACAAGCTTGACCGCGAGGGCCGCTCGCCGATCGAACTGCTCGACGAAATCGAGGATGTGCTCAAGATCCAGTGCGCGCCGATGACCTGGCCGATCGGCATGGGCAAGGCGTTCCGTGGCGTCTATCACATGATCGACGACAAGGTGCAGCTGTTCGACCCGAAGGGCGAAAAGGGTACCGCCGCCATACTCGACGGCCTGGACAATCCCGAACTGGACCGCATCCTGGGGTCGCAGGCCGACGAACTGCGCATGGAGATCGAACTCGTGCGCGGCGCGTCGCACACGTTCGACCGCGAAGCGTTCCTGGCGGGCAAGCAAACCCCGGTGTACTTCGGCTCGGCGATCAACAACTTCGGCGTGCAGTCGCTGCTGGACGCCCTGTGCGAACTGTCGCCCCCGCCCCTGGCCCGCGCGACCGAATCGCGTACCGTGGAGCCGCAGGAAGGCAAGTTCAGCGGCTTCGTGTTCAAGATCCAGGCCAATATGGACCCGCGCCACCGCGACCGCATCGCGTTCGTGCGCGTGTGCTCGGGGCGCTTCGACCGCGGCATGAAGCTGCTGCATGTGTCGCAGGGCAAGACCGTGGCGATCAACAACGCCATCACGTTCATGGCGCAGGACCGCAACACCACCGAGGAAGCCTACGCAGGCGACATCATCGGCGTGCCCAACCACGGCACGATCCGCCTGGGCGACGTGTTCACCGAAGGCGAGCCGCTGCGCTTTACGGGTATCCCGTCGTTCGCGCCGGAATTCTTCCGCCGCGCCCGCCTGAACAACCCGCTGAAGGTCAAGCAGCTGCAGAAGGGTCTGCAGCAGCTGGCCGAAGAGGGCGCCACGCAGATGTTCCGTCCGCTGATGTCGAACGAACTGGTGCTGGGTGCCGTCGGCATGCTGCAGTTCGACGTGGTGGCGCACCGCCTGGAGCACGAGTACGGCGTCGATGCGATCTTCGAGTCGCATGAATGCGCCACGGCTCGCTGGCTCAAGGGCGATCCGGCCGAAATCGAGAAGCTGATCGACAAGAACGGCCACAACGTCGCCATCGACGGTGCCGGCGATCACGTCTACCTGGCGCCCAGCATGGTCAACCTGCGCCTGACGCAGGAGCGCTTCCCGAACATCCGCTTCCTGGAAACGCGCGAGATCGCCTGATCCGGCTGGCCCTGTCCCGATCCCGCAACGGGGTCGGGATGGCCTTGATGCGGTGTGTTGATAACTTCATTGTGTCGGCAACGATACAACACCGGCGCGGCGCAATGCCGCCGACTGGGCTAGAATCCTGAGCTTTGTACGCGACTGCGTACATTGCCTGCCTGCCGCGCCCTCAGGGCGCTTCCTGCCTCATGTCCAACGCCCCCGCGCTACCGGCCGACGAGCCGGATTCCGTCTTTCGTGACCCCGCTTTCCGGCATTTCTGGTTTGCCCGGCTCTGCACCACCATTGGCTACCAGATCTTCACGGTGGCCGTGGGCTGGCAGATGTATGACCTGACGCGCGATCCGTTCATGCTGGGCATGGTGGGGCTGGTGCAGTTCCTGCCATCCATCGTGCTGATGCTGATGTCCGGCCACGTGGCCGACCGCTTCGACCGCCGCATCATCGTCCGCACCTGCCAGATGCTGGAAGCGGTCATTGCCGCGTCGATGGCCGTCGCCAGCTTCTCGGGCTGGGTGACCAGCGAGCATATCTTCTTCTTCGTGGCGGCCATTGGCGGCTGCCGGGCCTTCGAGACCCCCACGCTGCAGGCGCTGCTGCCCAGCGTGGTCACGCCCCGGCAGTTGCCGCGCGCCGTGGCGCTGGCAAGCTCGGCCGCCCAGACCGCCATCATCATTGGCCCGGCGCTGGGCGGGTTTGCCTATGTGGCGGGCGCGGGCGTGGTCTACACCATCAGCGCGGTGCTGTTTGCCATCGCCGCGGCGCTGGTGTTCACGCTCAAGCTGCGCCAGGCCGCGCAGCGCCTGACCGCGCCGGTCAGCATCAAGACGCTGTTCGCCGGCTTTGCCTATATCCGCAGCCACCAGGTGCTGCTGGGTGCGGTGTCGCTGGACCTGTTCGCGGTGCTGCTCGGCGGCGCCACGGCCCTGTTGCCGATCTATGCGCGCGACATCCTGCATACCGGACCCTGGGGGCTGGGGCTGCTGCGGTCATCGCCGGCCATCGGGGCGCTGGTGACGGCGCTGTGGCTGGCCCGCCATCCGCTGAATCGCCGTGTGGGCCGGGTGATGTTTGGCGCGGTAGCCATTTTTGGCGTGGCGACAATGGTATTCGGTGTGTCGACGTGGTTGCCGTTGTCGATGGCCGCGCTGGTGGTGCTGGGCGCGTCGGACATGATCAGCGTGGTGGTGCGCCAGACGCTGGTGCAGCTCGATACCCCCGACGACATGCGCGGTCGCGTTGGCGCGGTCAATTCGGTCTTCATCGGGGCATCCAACCAGCTTGGCGAGTTCGAATCGGGCGTCACCGCAGCGCTGCTCGGCCCGGTGGGCGCGGTGCTGCTGGGCGGCGCAGGCACGATCCTGGTGGTGGCGGCATGGATGAAGCTGTTCCCGATGCTGACCAACCGGGACCGCCTGCACGACCACCCGACCGGCCCCCAGGGGGCGGAAGGGTCCGGCAGCAAGGCCGCTCCCGCACGCTGATGCGGCACGGCGCAAACCTTGGAGAGGGCGGCCTGGCCGCCCTTTTTCCATGCCGGAGCGTACCCATTTCTGCGGCGCCGCAAATCCCGCGTACGGCCGTCCGCAGGCGGGCCGGATTGGATTAGAGTCACACCATGCCAGCCGTGCCGCAGTCGCCCCAGCCCCCTCAGCCGCTCGCCGGCAACGCCGTGTTCTCCGCGCTCACGCAATCGCGTGCATCGCTGGAACGCGCCTGCGTGCTTGGCGATGGCCTGGGACTGGCGCTCTGGCGCAACCGCCACGACGACACGGCCTACGCCCGGCCCGGTCACCACACGATGTCGGTGTACCTAGAAGGCGGATATTCCACCTATCGCCGCGACGCCCCCGATCGCAAGGGCGGCCCCGACCGGCTTTGCCTGCTACCGGCCGGGCATGAGTCGGCCTGGCATGTGGGCGGCACGCAGCGCTTCCTGCACCTTTATTTCCAGCCCGAGCATCTGGCCTGGCACTGCGTGCGCGTGCTGGATACCGAACCCCGCGGCCTGCAGCTGCAGGACCGTTTGTTCGCCGAGGATGCCGGGCTGGTGGCGTTGTCGCGCCAGCTGGTGGCGCTGGACTGGCAGGACCCGGACAGCCGCATGATCGGCAACGCGCTGGCGCACCGGGCCGTGACGCAACTGCTGCTGTCGCATGGCGCGCGCAAGCCGTTGCCGGACTGGCGTGGCGGGCTGTCGGCGCAGGCCCGACGCAGCGTGGCCGACTGGATCCACGCCCATCCCGCCGAAAATCCAACCCTGGGCGAACTGGCCGCAGTGGCGTCCCTGTCGGAATTTCACTTCGCGCGGATGTTCCGGGTGTCGTTCGGCATGGCACCGCATGCCTGGGTCATGCGCACGCGGCTGGACAGGGCGCAGTCGCTGCTGGCCGATGGCCGGCTGTCGCTTCAGCAGGTAGCCAGCCACGCGGGCTTTGCCTCGGCCAGTCACTTCAGCAACCGCTTTCGCGCGGCCTTCGGCCTGACGCCGGGCCAATGGCGCACAGCAGCAGGAATTTCAGCCACGTTGTAAATCCTGCACACGCCCCCCCGGGTTGTGAACGGTTGTGATGTCCGAGGCGCGTCTGCGGACATGGCCCGCAAGCCGTTGCGCTACCGTGCGTCACGCAGAAACGGGTACGCTTTTGCCACGCCGGCGCCACTGGTTGGCACGTCCTTCGCAAGTCTCGCGGGGTTTTACACCCGGAGCCGACGCATGGACCTGAACTTCATCGATCACGCCAAGCTGGAAGCCACCTGGGCTTACCTGACCCAGTTCGCCATCAGCCAGGGCCTCAACTGCCTGGCCGCCCTGACCATCCTGATCATCGGATGGTGGTTGTCCGCGCGGGCCGCGCGGGCGTTGCGGCAGACACTGCAGCACACCCATGTCGACGACACGCTGCGGCCCATGCTGGCAAGCATCGTCCAATGGGTGATCCGCGTGCTGACCGTTGTGCTGGTGCTGTCGCAGTTCGGCGTGCAGACGGCCAGCATCATCGCCATGCTTGGCGCGGCCGGGCTGGCCATCGGGCTGGCGTTGCAGGGCACGCTGCAGAACATCGCCGCGGGCATCATGCTGGTGCTGCTGCGGCCGTTTCGCGTGGGCCAGTACATCGATGCGCAGGGCGTGGCGGGCACGGTGCGCGAGACCGGCCTGTTCATGACCGAGTTGCAGACGTTCGATGGCGTCTGCCTGCGCGTGCCCAACGGCAAGATCTGGGGCAGTTCGATCATGAACTACAGCGAGAACCCCACGCGCCGCATGGACATGGAGGTCACGGTGACCTTCGACAGTCCGATCCAGGCTGGCCTGGATGCGCTGGCGGCCATGCTCGACAGCGAGAAACGGCTGCTGCCCAAGCCCGGACGCGAGGTCATGGTGGTGCGCTACACCGAACGCGGCGTCACGCTCAATGCGCGCTACTGGACGTCGAACGACGATTTCTGGAGCGTGCAGTTCGCGCTGTACGCGAAGCTGAAGGCCACGGTGGAGGCGGCCGGCTGCCGCATTGCCGTGCCCGTGCAGGAAGTGCGCGTGCCAGACATCGACGAGGCGGAGACGACCGAAGCGGGCCACGGCGACGGGCGCGGCAAGGCGTTCCAGGGGCGGCTGCCGGGGTCGGGAAAGCCGAATTGAGGCGCTTGGAGTGTACGCAGAAACGGGTACGCTTTTTGTAAGTCGCGGAAGTTTGTCGTGGCGACAAGAAGACTCTCGCGCTCATCCGGCTTGTTTCTCCCCGGTCCCACTTGTGGGAGAGGGGCAGGGGGAGA
>NZ_BBQI01000080.1 GCF_001652915.1 Cupriavidus sp. D384 | reverse complement strand
ATGCCCTCCCCCCCGGCCCCTCTCCCGCCGTGCGGGAGAGGGGAGAAATCATCCCTGTGGCAACAGGAAGACTCTCACGCTCATCCGGCTTGTTTCTCCCCGGTCCCACTTGTGGGAGAGGGGTAGGGGAGAAGGCCCGGCGGTTCAAATTGAGACAGATCGGCAAGCAGAAGCTCAATGCCCTCTCCCCAGCCCCTCTCCCGCCGTGCGGGAGAGGGGAGAAACCACCCCTGTGGCAACAGGAAGACTCTCACGCTCATCCGGCTTGTTTCTCCCCGGTCCCACTTGTGGGAGAAGGCAGGGAGAGACGGCCCGGCGGCTCAAATTGCGACAGATCGGCAAGCAGAAGCTCGACGCCCTCTCCCCCAGCCCCTCTCCCGCCGTGCGGGAGAGGGGAGAAATCATCCCTGTGGCAACGGGAAGACTCTCACGCTCATGCGGCTTGTTTCTCCCCGGTCCCACTTGTGGGAGAGAGGTAGGGGAGAGGGCCCGGCGGTTCAAATTGAGACAGATCGGCAAGCAGAAGCTCAATGCCTCTCCCCCGGCCCCTCTCCCGCCGTGCGGGAGAGGGGAGAAATCATCCCTGTGGCAACAGGAAGACTCTCACGCTCATGCGGCTTGTTTC
>NZ_BBQI01000079.1 GCF_001652915.1 Cupriavidus sp. D384 | reverse complement strand
CCCCCAGCCCCTCTCCCGCCGTGCGGGAGAGGGGAGAAACCACCCCTGCGGCAACAGGAAGACTCTCGCGCTCATCCGGCTTGTTTCTCCCCGGTCCCACTTGTGGGAGAAGGCAGGGAGAGACGGCCCGGCGGCTCAAACTGCGACAGATCGGCAAGCAGAAGCTCAATGCCTCTCCCCCAGCCCCTCTCCCGCCGTGCGGGAGAGGGGAGAAACCGCCCCGTCGGCAACAGGAAGGCTCTCACTCCTCGTCCGCAAAAAGCGAACACGCGCCCGTCTCGGCCGTTCCCACATGCTTGCGGAAGCCGGCGAACAGGTCGCGGCCCACGCCGTGGCGGTTTGCCGTCAGGTCGGGTACGTCGTGGGTGCGGGCCGCCCATTCGGCATCGCTGACCTTCACGGTCAGTATGCCGGCCGGCGCATCCACCAGGACGAGGTCGCCGGTGCGAACCTTGCCGATGTCGCCGCCCGCCAATGCCTCGGGGCACACGTGGATGGCGGCGGGCACCTTGCCCGATGCGCCGGACATGCGTCCGTCGGTCACCAGCGCCACATGGAAGCCTCGGTCCTGCAGCAGCGTCAGCGTGGGCGTCAGCTTGTGCAGCTCGGGCATGCCGCAGGCGGCCGGCCCCTGCCACGGCAGCACGGCCACGAAGTCGCGCTCCAGTTCGCCACGCTTGAAGGCGTCCAGCACGTCGTCCTGATGATGGAACACGATGGCCGGCGCCTCCACCACCTGGTGCTCGGGCTTGACTGCCGACGTCTTGATCACGCAGCGGCCCAGCTTGCCGTCGAGCAGCTTGATGCCGCCATCGGGCGCGAACGGCGCGTCGGACGTGCGCACGATGGTGTCGTCGAGCGATGTCTGCGGGCCGTCGACCCATGTCAGCTTGCCATCGCGCAGCGCGGGCTCGCGCGTGTAGTCGCCAAGGCTCCGGCCGACGACCGTCTTCACGTCGTCGTGCAGCAGGCCCAGCGATAGCAGGCCACGGATCACCAGCGACAGCCCGCCGGCCGCCTGGAACTGGTTCACGTCGGCCTTGCCGTTCGGGTACACGCGCGCCAGCAGCGGCACGGTGGCCGAGAGCTCGTGGAAGTCGTCCCACGTCAGCTGGATGCCGGCCACGCGGGCCATGGCGATCAGGTGCAGCGTGTGGTTGGTGGAACCGCCCGTGGCGACCAGCCCGACGATGCCGTTCACGAACGCGCGTTCGTCCAGCACGTCGGCAATCGGCGTGTAGTGCTCGCCGCCGTGCACCAGGCGCAGCGCCTGGCGGGCCGATTCGCGCGTCAGTGCCTCGCGCAGCGGCGTGTTCGGATTGATAAAGGCCGTGCCCGGCAGGTGCAGGCCCATGATCTCCATCAGCATCTGGTTGGAGTTGGCCGTGCCGTAGAACGTGCAGGTGCCGGGGCCGTGGTAGGACCGGGTCTCGGCCTCCAGCAGGCCGGCGCGGTCGATCTTGCCTTCGGCGTAGAGCTGGCGGATATGGGCCTTCTCGTCGTTGCTCATGCCCGTGGTCATCGGGCCGCCGGGCACGAATACCGCGGGGAGGTGCCCGAACGACAGGGCACCCATCACCAGCCCCGGCACGATCTTGTCGCATACGCCCAGGCACAGCACGCCGTCGAACATCTGGTGCGACAGCGCCACGGCGGTGGCCATGGCGATCACGTCGCGCGAGAACAGCGACAGGTCCATGCCGTCCTGGCCTTGCGTCACGCCATCGCACATGGCGGGTGTGCCGCCGGCAAACTGCGCCGTGCCGCCTGCCTCGAGCGCGGCTTCCTTGAGCCATTGCGGATAGGCCTGCAGCGGCTGGTGGGCCGACAGCATGTCGTTGTAGGCCGAGACGATGGCCAGGTTGGGCCGCTCCTGCGCCTTGAGCCGGATCTTGGCCTCGTCGGGCATGGCGGCCACACCGTGCGCCAGGTTGGTACACGAGATATTGGCGCGTTCGACCTTTTGCCCGGCCATGGCACGGGTGCGGTCCAGGTAGGCCTGGCGGGTTTGGGCGCTGCGGGCCACGATGCGAGCCGTGACCTTCTCCAGAACGGGGTGGCGGGGCATGGGGAGATCTCCTGAAAGTGCGCATTTCAGCGTAGCCGAAAAATCCGGACGCCACCGTCATCGCGGCGTCATCGCCATTGGCTATCAGCAGATGGGATCGATGCGCGGCCAGGATGTTCCGCATCGACCTTCGGTCACACCAATGGTACGCAGAAACGGGTACGCATGTTCCGTCTGGCGGCGCGCGTGCCTGTCCAAGCGGCCACGAGTGACGTAACATCACTGGAACCAATGCGCCGCACGGCGGCACTTAGTAGATGCCGGGGGCGCGTATTCCCCCACGCATTCCGCTCGCATTCCGCGATACCCCGCAAGGAGCCCAGGGTGAGCATGCCCGATTTCGATATGGTGCTGTTTGGAGGCACCGGAGACCTGGCGCGGCGCAAGCTGCTGCCGGCCCTTTTTGACGCCCACCGCTGTGGCGTGCTGCATCCGTCGGCGCGCATCCTCGCCACCGGCAGCCATCCGCAGACCACCGAGCAGTACAAGGCCACGCTGGAAGATACCGTGCGCCCCGGCCTGGAACATGCGCCGCCCGAGGCCTGGGCTTCGTTCCTGGACCGCATCTGCTACGTGCAGGCCGATGCGCGCCAGCCGGCCCACTTCGATGCGCTGGCCGAGAAAGTGCTGGCCCGCAAGCCCGAGGTGGTGGTCTGCTACCTTGCCACCGCGCCGCATATTTTCGTCCCCATCTGCGAACAGCTGGCCCGCACCGGCCTGAACACGCCCAACGTGCGCGTGGTGCTGGAGAAGCCGCTTGGTCACGACCTTGAGTCGTCCGAGGCCATCAACGCGGCCGTGGCGCAGTACTTTGCCGAGGACCAGATCTACCGGATCGATCACTACCTGGGCAAGGAATCGGTCCAGAACCTGATGGCGATCCGCTTTGGCAACGCGCTGTTCGAGCCGCTGTGGCGCCGCGAGTGGGTGCAGGACGTGCAGATCACCATTGCCGAGGAACTGGGCGTGGAAACGCGCGGCGACTTCTACGACCGCACCGGCGCGCTGCGCGACATGGTGCAGAACCACCTGCTGCAGCTGCTGTGCATGGTGGCGATGGAGCCCCCGGCCAGCCTCAGCGAGGACGCGATCCGTGACGAGAAGATCAAGATCCTGAAGGCGCTCAAGCCGATCCAGCCGGCCGACGTGGCCGAGAAGACCGTGCGCGGCCAGTACCGCTCGGGCGCCATCGCCGGCAAGCCGGTGGTGGGCTATCTGGAAGAGCAGGGCATTGCCGCCGACAGTCATACCGAGACCTTCGTCGCCATCAAGGCCGAAATCGCCAACTGGCGCTGGGAAGGGGTGCCGTTCTACCTGCGCACGGGCAAGCGCATGCAGTCGCGCGTGGCCGAGATCGTGGTGCATTTCCGCGACGTGCCGCACGCCATCTTCCCCAAGCCGCTGGGTTTGTCGCCGCAGAACCGGCTGGTGATCCGGCTGCAGCCCGAGGAAAGCATCCGCCTGTACTTCCTGGTCAAGCAGGCGGGCGACACGCTGGAGCTGACGCCCACCTCGCTCGATCTGGACTTCGCCAATTCGTTCAAGACGCGCCGTGCGGGCGCCTACGAGCGCCTGCTGCTGGACGTGATCCGCGGCCGGCTGGGCCTGTTCGTGCGCCGCGACGAGCAGGTGCAGGCGTGGCGCTGGGTCGAGCCGATCATCGATACCTGGGACGCCAGCACCGTGCCGCCCAAGCAGTACACGGCCGGCACCTGGGGTCCGGCGGCGTCCACCGCGCTGATGTCGCGCGATGGCGCGCTCTGGCACGAGGAAGTCTGACGCCCGCCAGGCCACGTGCCGAACCGATCCACCACTGACTGACAAGGAGCCTGCGCCATGCGCCAGTTTGAACATGCCACGCTGATGGACCAGGCCGAATCGCTGGCGATTTCCGTCAGCCATGCGCTGGAACTCGTCATCAAGGCCAAGGGGTGGGCCGTGCTGGCAGTGTCGGGCGGAAAATCGCCGGTGCCGATGTTCGAGCGGCTGCGCTATCGCCCGATCCGCTGGGAAGCCGTGACCGTCACGCTGGTGGACGAGCGTGCCGTGCCGCCCGATCATCCCGACAGCAATGGCGCGCTGGTGCGCAATCACCTGTTGCGCGAAGGGGCTGGCGTGGCCGGCTGGGTGCCGCTGATCCGCGACGAGGCCGAGGCCGCCGCGCCGCTGCAGGCGGTGCAGCGGCTCAACGCGTCGTTCCAGCAGCCCGATGTGGTGGTGCTGGGCATGGGCGAGGATGGGCATACGGCGTCGCTGTTCCCTGACGCCCCCGAACTGCAGACGGCCTTGTCGGAGCCCGATCCGCGTTACCTGGTCACGCATCCGTCGATGGCGCCCCACGCGCGCGTGACGCTGAACCTGGCCGCGCTGCTGGCGGCCGAGCGCACGTTCCTGGCGATCACCGGCGAAAAGAAGAACGCCGTGCTGGAGCGCGCGCTGCAGGCCCCTACGCCGGCGCTGCCGGTGAGCGTGGTGCTGGCGCGCTATCGGCGCGGTGTCGATATCTTCCGGACCGAGGCGCAATGACGCCCCCTCCCGCAACTATTTCCCTGCCATGACCTATCCGCGCCTGCTTGCCGATGTCGGTGGCACCAATGTCCGCTTCGCCCTGGAAACCGCGCCGATGCGCATCGGCGAGGTCACGGCCTACAAGGTGGCCGACCATGCGTCGCTGGAAGCGGCGATGCGCCTGTACATGTCGACGCTGGCCGATGGCGAGCGGCCCGGCCACGCGGCCATCGGCCTGGCTAACCCGGTGACCGGCGACCACGTCAAGCTGACCAACCACAACTGGGCGTTCTCGATCGAGGCCATGCGCCAGGCGCTGGCACTGGACACGCTGGTTGCCATCAACGACTTCACGTCGCTGGCGCTGGCGCTGCCCTACCTGCCTGCCGGCGATCTGGCGCAGGTGCGCCCGGGCAGCCCGGTGGCCACCGCGCCGCGTGCGCTGATCGGGCCGGGTACCGGGCTGGGCGTGTCGGGGCTGGTACCGGCGCCCGGCGGCGGTGCCGTGGCGCTGGCCGGCGAGGGCGGCCATATCGAGGTCATGCCCGCGACCGACGACGAATGGATTGCGTGGCGCGCCGCGCACGACCAGCTTGGCCGGGTGTCGGCCGAGCGCCTGCTGTCGGGCATGGGCCTCTCGCATATCCACGCCGCGCTGTCCGCAGAAATGGGTACGCTTCTGGCCGAACCGCTGACGCCGGCGCAGGTGACGGAAGGCGCCCTGAAGCAGAACGACCCGCTGTGCCGCCGTGCATTCGACGCGTTCTGCGGCCTGCTGGGCTCGGTGGCCGGCGATATCGCGCTGGTGCTGGGCGCGCGTGGCGGCGTGTATATCGGCGGCGGCATCGTGCCGCGTTTTGTCGAGGCGTTCCGCACGTCGCCGTTCAACGCGCGCTTTGTCGACAAGGGCCGCATGGGCCAGTATCTGGCCGATATCCCGGTGTACGTCATCGTGGCCGAGTTCCCGGCGCTGCCCGGGCTGGCGCGCGCGCTGGCAGACCGGCTCGAAGGCGACATGCGCCACGCCCATTCCTGAATCCCGACGAACATGCGTGTATTGCTGGTGGAAGACGACGCCATGATTGGCGAAAGCGTGAAGGTGGCGCTGCGCCAGGAAGGCTTTACGGTGGACTGGGTCACCGATGGCGAGGCGGGGCTCGACGCCGCGTCAGACCAGCACGGCCCGCGCGCCGATGGCGGCTACGACCTGGTGCTGCTGGACCTGGGCCTGCCGCGCCGCTCGGGGCTGGACGTGCTGAAGGCCCTGCGGGCGCGCAACGTCCGCACCCCGGTCCTGATCGTCACGGCCCGCGATGCCGTGGCCGACCGCGTGGCCGGACTCAATGCGGGGGCCGACGACTACGTGATCAAGCCGTTCGACCTGCAGGAACTGGTGGCGCGCATGCACGCGATGGCGCGCCGCGCCGAAGGGCGGGCCGAGCCGGTGCTGCGCTATGGCGATATCGTGCTCAACCCGGCCACGCGCGAAGCCACGCAGGCGGGCACGCCGGTGCGGCTGTCGGCACGCGAGTACGCGCTGCTGTCGGCGCTGATGGCCCGGCCCGGCAAGGTCTGGTCGGTGCCGCAACTGCAGGAACGGCTCTACGGCTGGGACGACGAAGTGGGCAGCAATACGGTGGAGGTCTATATCCATGCGTTGCGGCGCAAGTTCGGCACGGCACTGATCCGCAATATCCGGGGCGTGGGCTACCTGATGCCACAGCTGGACGGCCGGGAAGGCGCCGATGGCTCCGATGGCGCCGCCCGCGCGGAAGGAACGCCTGACTGATGCGATCCATTCAACGTACGCTGCTGTGGTGGCTGGCGGCGGGCCTGGCGGCCGGCATTGCCGTGGCGACGGCGCTGATCTACGGCCAGGCGCGGCAGGAAGCCAACGCGCTGTTCGACTACCAGATGAAGCAGGTGGCCGCCGCGCTGCCGAGCCAGTTCAGCGCCCCGGTGGCGCAGCCGTTCGAGCCCGACAGCGCCACCGGGGCCGACCTGCTGCATGCCGACGAGGACGTGGTGATCCATATCTGGGATGGCTCTGGCCGCAGCCTCTATCTGTCTCATGCGCACCCGGCCTTGCCGCAGCGCGCGGAACTGGGCTTCACCGATGCCCGCACCGAATCGGGCGAATGGCGGATCTACAGCGTGCAGCTTGGGCCGGCGGTGGTGCAGATCGCGCAACCGCTCAGCGCGCGGCGCACGCTGGCCGCCCATATGGCGCTGCGCACCGTGGCGCCACTGCTGTTGCTGCTGCCGCTGCTGGCATGGCTGGTGTGGATGGCCGTGGGGCGGGGTTTGCGGCCGCTGCGCGAGATTGCCAACGAAGTGCGGGCGCGCGATGCCAACACGCTGGCGCCACTGGCCGTACGCGCCATGCCCGACGAAATCGCGCCGCTGTCCGATGCGCTGAATCAGCTGCTGGCGCGGCTGTCCCACGCCATCGACACCCAGCGCGCCTTTGTGGCCGACGCCGCGCACGCGCTGCGCACGCCGCTGACTGCCCTCCAACTGCAGGCCCAGCTGGTGGAGCGCGCGCCCAGCGCCGAGGCCCGGCAGGAGGCAATGGGGCAACTGCGCCAGGGGCTGGAGCGGCTGACGCACCTGGTGGCCCAGTTGCTGACGCTGGCCCGGCAGGAACCGGGCGCCGCGCCGCCGCCGCACGAGCCGGTGAACCTGCGCGCGCTGGCGAGCGATGTGGTGGTCGAGATGTCGCAGGCGGCCATCGACCGCGATATCGACCTGGGGCTTGAGGACAGCGGCGCCAACGGGCCGGTCACGATCCGGGGCGACGCCGACGCACTGCGCATCCTGCTGACCAACCTGGTGGACAACGCGCTGCACTATATCCCGCGGGGCGGCCGCATCGACGTGGCCGTGGCACACACCGCGCAGGGCATCGAACTGGTGGTCGCCGACAACGGCCCCGGCATTCCTGCCGACGAACGTGCCCGCGTGTTCGACCGCTTCTATCGCGTGCCCGATGCGCCCACGGGTGGCAGCGGGCTGGGACTGGCCATCGTCGACGAAGTGGCGCAGTCCCACGGCGCCCGCGTGGCGCTGGAAGACGCGGCGCCGGGGTTGCGCGTGCGCGTGGTCTTCCCGGCCGTCGGTTAGTTCACCGGCGCCGCCAGCGGCTCGCCGGCAAAGTGCCGGCGGGCGTTCTCGATGAACTGGGTCACCGACGCCAGCACGGCTTCGGGCGACCAGCCGGCCACGTGCGGCGTCAGCACGACGTTGGGGCAATCGAACAGTTCCACCGGCGGCTTCGGCTCGCTTTCATAGACATCCAGGCCCGCGCCGCCGACTTCGCCGGCACGCAGGGCGTCGGCCAGTGCGGCGGTGTTCACCACGCTGCCGCGCGCGATATTGACCAGGTAGCCGGACGGACCCAGCGCGCGTAGCACCGGGGTATCGACCATATGGCGCGTCTCGGCGCCGCCGGGCGTGGCGATGACCAGATAGTCGGCCCATTCGGCCAGTGCCATCACATTGGCAAAGTACTGGAACGGTGCGTCGGCGCGCGGGCTGCGGTTGTGATATCCGATCTCCAGGTCGAAGCCCTGGCCGCGCTGCGCGATGCGGCGGCCGATGGTGCCCAGCCCAACGATGCCCAGGCGCTTGCCCGACAGGTTGGGCGGCAGCGGAAGCGTATTGCGCCAGACGCCGTCGCGCGTGGCGCGGTCCAGCGCCGGCACGCGGCGTACGGTGGCCAGCAGCAGCGCCATGGCGTGATCGGCCACGCAGCTGTCGTTGGTACCCGCGCCATTGCCCACGGCGATGCCGCGCGCCTTGCATGCGGCGATGTCGATGTTCTCGTAGCCCGCGCCAAGCGCGCAGACCAGTTCAAGCTTCGGCATGGCATCGATTTCGGCGGCGGTGATGCCGGTGGTGCCATTGCTCAGCACGGCGCGGAACGTGGCGCCGGCACTGGCGACGGCATCGGCGCGCTGGGCGGCGCTGGGCGCGTAGACAACGTCGTATTGCTGGGAAACAAGGGCGAGGTGGTCCGGTTCGAGCTGGACCAGGACGAGCAGGGCGGGCTTCATGCGTGACAGCGAGACGAGGAGTTTTGTTGTGGAGGTCGGCCAGGCCGACGCCACATTCTATGCCCGCATGCCGTGGCCTGCTTGCGGCCGCCTGGCGGTTCTGGGCGATTATCAGACGGCGCGCACCGTGTGCCGACGTACGCAGAAATGGGTACGCCCCGCGATTTTTCGCTGGGGAATTCACGCAGAAATGGGTACGCTTTGGGCGTTCTGGTGAGGGACGGGGCCTTGCTCTTCCCAATACTTCTGCCGCGTCGCGGGAGCGAATAGCCCCCCGAACGTGTGCAGTTGCCCGAGGCTTTTTCCCTTTTCCCCCTTTTCCCGCTTGCGGGCGAGGTGCGGGGGAGAGGGCCAGCGCATCCACCACCCTCCAACGCCAACTTCAACCCGCATGCGCCTGCCCAAACCCAACACCTGGCAATACCACGCGCTGCTCGGCGCCGCCGGCATGCTCGTGCTCGGGCCGCTGGGCGGCATCGCGGCGGCCTACATGAACCTGTCGCTGGGATTCTTCGTGGGCGGGCAGGTGCTGGCAGGCATCCTCGGCTCGGCGGTCACCGCCGGCTACGGTGCCGCCGGCCGCCACGGTGCCAACTACATCCAGACGGCAGCCGCCTCGGTGGCGGGCATGGGTGGCATGGTGGTGGTCATTCAGGCCATGGGCTGGATGGGCATGGCGCAGCCGCCGTTGTGGCAACTGATCGGCTACATGCTTTGCATCGGCATGTACGGCGTGGGCGTGGGCATGCTCTACACGCCGTTGCTGGTCGATCGCATGCAGCTGACGTTCCCGTCCGGGCTGGCGGTGGCGAATATCCTGCGCGCGCTGACAGACCCCGTACTGCTGCGGCGGTCGATTGCGCGGCTGGCGGGAGGCATGGGGCTGGGGGTGCTGGCAAGCGTGGGCGCCACGCGCATTGCGTGGCTGGGGGCCATCGACCTGTCCGCGTCGACATTTGGCGCGGGCATGATCGTTGGCGCGCGCATTGGCATTGCCGCGCTGGTCGGCGGGCTGGCGGGCTGGGCGCTGACGCCGTACTTCGTTTCGATTGGCTGGCTCGCGCCTGGCGATCCATACCGCAAGATCACGTTCCTGTTTGCGCTGGGCATGATCCTGGGCGCGGCGGCCGTCGATGTACTGCTGTTGCTGGGGCGTGCGTGGCAGCGGGCGCGCGTGCAGGCAAGCGGGGTGCCGGGTACGACGGGCACAGTCGGCACGCAGGGGAATCCGGCCGCGATGCCGCAACGATGGATCGTGGCATGGGTCGTCGTCTGGGGGCTGGCGGTGGTGGCTGCAGGCGTGGCGTGGTTCGGCCAGCCGGCAGGCTATCAGCTGATGGCCGTGGTGCTGGTGCTGATCTTTGCGCTGGTCAATGGCATTTCGGTGGGCATGGTCGACCAGAATCCGATCTCTTCGGCCTTCGTGCTGACCGTGATCCTGATGGCGGCCGTGGGCCTGCGCGAGCCGCATATCGGCCTGATCGCGGCCACGGTGCTGCTGGTCTCCACGGCGGAGGCGTGCGACATGCAGCAGGACCGCTCCACGGGCTGGCGGCTCGGCACCGACCGCATGGTGCAGTTCGGCTACCAGGTGGCGGGCATCGTGGCCGGGGCGATCCTCGCGGTGCTGCTGGCGCGGCTGTTCATGGACGCCTATCCGGTGCTGCGCCTGGACCAGACCGTATTGCCGGCAGACCAGCAGCCCGCCCGCTGGACTTCGGCGATGACCTACAAGATCGTCGGCGCACTGCGCAGCATGACGCAGGACCGGCCCTACCAGCGGCTGGCGGTGTGGATCGGCCTGGCAATCGGGCTGGCGACCGAGATCCTGCGCAAGGCCATCTTCGCGTCGGCGCGCTACCGGCGGTTTGCGGAACGGAGCCGCGCTGGCCGCGCGTGCGACTTCATGCTCGACGCCGTCATCCTGCCTTCGCCCTACGCATCGTCGTTCGGTGGCTTCGTCAACCTGCCTGCTGCGGCCTGGATGGCGGCGGGCGGCGTGACGGCGAGCCTGCTGGAAAGCCGCCAGCGCCCGGCATCGCGCGACGCTGCCTTGCCCGAGGACATGAGCACCCCATCGCTGATCGGCGGCGGACTGATTGCCGGCGACGCCCTGGCCGCGCTTGGCTTCGGGATTGCGGGATTGATGGCAGTGGTGGCGTAGGCGACGTGGTTCAGATCACCGCCATCGACGCATTGGGCGGCTTGCGGGCCAGCAGGCCCGATAGTTTTTTCAGGGCCATCGACAACTGCGCGCGTTCGGCTACGCCGCCGAGCGAGATGCGGATGGCGTTGGGCGGGGCGGCGCCGTCGTAGAACACGTCCGATGCGGTGACGCGCAGCGATTCGTCCTGCGCGGCACGGCTGAAACCGGCCGATGACCAGTAGCTGGGCAGTGGATGCCAGACGTGGATGCCCGACGGCGTATAGGGGCCGCTGGCCGCCAGCCATTGCCGGGCAATCTGCTGCCGTGCGGCGGCTTCGGTGCGGATGCCTGCCAGCAGTTCCGCCGCCGAGCCGTCGCGAATCCACTGCGTTGCCAATGCCGTGGCAATCGGCGATGCCATCAGCGTGATCGCCCGCAGCGCGGCCAGGATCGACTCCTGCAGTTCGCGGTCGGGCGCCACCACATAGGCGGTGCGCAGGCCGGGGCTCAGGCATTTGGCGAGGGTGGCGATGTAGACGGTCTGCGCCGGGGCGATGGCTGCCACCGGCGGCGGGGCGTCGGGCGTCAGCAGCCAGTAGGGGTCGTCCTCGACGATCAGCACGCCGTGCTGCCGGGCCACGCGCGCAATCTCGCGGCGGCGCGCCTCGGGCATCGTATGTGTGGTGGGGTTCTGCAGCGTCGGGTTCAGGTAGATCAGCTGGACATTGCCGGTGCTGCACGCGGCGTCCAGCGCATCGGGCCGCATGCCGTCGTCGTCGGTGGCGATGGTGACCACGTGGCGGCCCAGTTCGGCGGCCGCGCCACGCACACCCGGATAGATCAGCGGCTCGGCGGCAATGGCCGCGCCGGGCGTGGTCCGGCAA
This sequence comes from Cupriavidus sp. D384, assembly GCF_001652915.1. Classification (GTDB taxonomy): domain Bacteria; phylum Pseudomonadota; class Gammaproteobacteria; order Burkholderiales; family Burkholderiaceae; genus Cupriavidus. The sequence goes on along the minus strand of NZ_BBQI01000079.1, from coordinate 14,005 downwards.
AGCATCAGCGCCGCCAGCGCCGACTGCGCGCCCGGACTGGCGATCACGCGGTCGTGCGGGACATCGCCCAGCATCGGCGCCAGCCACTGCGCGCCGGCCACGCGGTCGGGCAGCGTGCCGCCGCCAAGCTGGTAGGTCATCAGCAGGTTGGCATCGGCCCGCAGCGTGACCTGGGCCAGGCCGCGCCGCAGCATGTCGGCGAAGTCGATGCCTTCCGGGGGCGGCGGCACGTTCATGCTCAGGTCCACCGCCTGCGCCAGTTCGAACGTGGGTGCCGCAATAAAAGTGCCCAGGGATCCACGCGGCTCCACCAGCCCGCGCCGCCGCGCCTCGGCCAGCGCGCGCGTGACGGTGGTCAGGTCAACCCCGAGCAGCGCCGCCAGCTCGCGCTGCGGGGGCAGGCGGTCGCCCGGCGCCAGCACGCCATCGGCCATCGCGCGTTCCAGGAACCCGGCGATCTGCACGTAGCGCGGCCCGCCAGCGGCGGCGAATGCGCCGATCCAGCCGGGTTTGTCGTCCAGATCGGGATGCAGCGGCGAATTCGTTGTACGCAAGACAAGCCTCATCTTGTATGGGTGTTGTCTTACCTTAGCATGCCGCACAACTCAGGCAAATCCATACAAATACCGGGATGTTGTCTGGGCCACCCCGCCTGTGCCCCTGTAAGAAGGTGTTGAAATGCGTGAGCAACCGGCCGACCCCAGACGCGTGCGTCGGCGCCCCCCATCCGTTCGTTCCCCCCGTGCGTGGCTGTACGCCATCACGCCCCTGATCCTGACCGGCTGTTCGTGGGACCTGCTGAACCCCAGCGGGTCCATCGGCGTGCAGACGCGCAACCTGATCGTGCTGGCTACCGCGCTGATGCTGCTGGTGGTGATCCCCGTGATCATCCTCACGCTGGTCTTCGCGTGGCGCTATCGCGAGACCAACACCAAGGCCGAGTACGCGCCGCGCTGGTCGCATTCCACCAGGATCGAAGTGGTCGTGTGGGGCATCCCGTGCGTGATCGTGGCCCTGCTTGGCGTCATCATCTGGGACACCACGCACAAGCTCGATCCGTTCCGCCCGCTCGATTCGAACGTGGCGCCGCTGGAAGTGGATGTGGTCGCGCTCGACTGGAAATGGCTGTTTATCTATCCGCAGTACGGCGTGGCGTCGTTGAACGAACTGCCCATCCCCGTGGGCACGCCGATCAATTTCCGCATCACGGCGGAATCGACGATGAACGCGCTGTTCATCCCGCGGCTGGGCAGCATGGTCTACGCGATGGCCGGCATGCAGACCAAGCTGCATCTGATTGCCGACGAGACCGGCGTGTTCGATGGCCGCTCGGCTGCCTACAGCGGGTCGGGCTTCTCCGACATGCACTTCCGCACCGTCGCCACGTCGCCCGCGGCGTTCGATGCGTGGATCGAACGCGCCCGCGCCTCGGGCAACACGCTCGACGAAGCCGCCTACCGCAAGCTGGAACAGCCCAGCAGCAAGGACCCGGTCACCGTGTACGCCAGGGTTGAGCCGCGCCTGTTCCAGGGCGTGGTGGACCAGTACATGGCAAGCAACGGCGCTTACGGCGAGATTTGCCGATCCGACAGCCCTGTGACAATCAGCGCCATTGCCGGCGCCAACATGCCGCCGCTCCCGGTGCAGCAGACGACGCTGGAGCGCTAATCATCATGTTCGGAAAACTCTCTCTCGACGCCATCCCCCTGCACGAGCCCATCATCATGGGCACGCTGGTGGTGGTGCTGCTCGGCGGCGCAGCGCTGCTGGGCGCCGTGACGTACTACAAGAAGTGGGACTATCTCTGGAAGGAGTGGATCTGCTCGGTCGACCACAAGCGCATTGGCGTGATGTACATCATCCTGGCGCTGGTCATGCTGCTGCGCGGCTTTGCCGATGCCATCATGATGCGCACCCAGCAGGCCATTGCCGTGGGCGAGGCGGTGGGCTACCTGCCGCCGCACCATTACGACCAGATCTTCACCGCGCACGGCGTGATCATGATCTTCTTCGTGGCCACCCCGTTCATCCTGGGCCTGATGAACGTGATCGTGCCGCTGCAGATCGGCGCGCGCGACGTGGCCTACCCGTTTGTCAATTCGCTGAGCTTCTGGATGTCGGCGATGGGCGCGGTGCTGGTCATGATGTCGATGTTCGTCGGCGACTTCGCCGCCACGGGCTGGGTCGCGTATCCGCCGCTGAGCGGGCTCGGGTATAGCCCGACCGTCGGCGTGGACTACTACATATGGTCATTGCAGATATCGGGGCTGGGCACCACGCTGACCGGCATCAACTTCATCGTGACGATCCTGCGCATGCGCGCGCCGGGCCTGAACCTGATGAAGATGCCCGTGTTCACGTGGACCGCGCTGATCACCAACATCCTGATCGTCGCCATCTTCCCGGTGCTGACCGCCACGCTGGCGCTGCTGGCCGCCGACCGCTACCTGGACATGCATTTCTTCACCAGCGAGCTGGGCGGCAACGCCATGATGTACGTGAACCTGATCTGGATCTGGGGCCACCCCGAGGTCTACGTGCTGATCCTGCCGTGCTTTGGCGCGTTCTCGGAAATCATCTCCACGTTCTCGCGCAAGCCGCTGTTCGGCTATACGTCGATGGTCTACGCCACGTCGTCGATCGGCGTGCTGTCGTTCTTCGTCTGGCTGCATCACTTCTTCACCATGGGCTCGGGCGCCAGCGTCAATGCGTTCTTCGGCATCATGACGTCGATCATCTCGATCCCCACCGGCGTGAAGCTGTTCAACTGGCTGTTCACGATGTACCGGGGGCGCATCCGCTTCCACTCGTCCACGCTGTGGACCATCGGCTTCATGGTGACGTTTGCCGTGGGCGGCATGACCGGCGTGCTGCTGGCGGTGCCGGGGGCGGACTTCGTGCTGCATAACAGCCTGTTCCTGATCGCCCACTTCCACAACGTGATCATCGGGGGCGTGGTGTTCGGCTGCCTGGCCGCCATGACGTTCTGGTTCCCGAAGGTGTTCGGCTTCACGCTGAACGAGTTCTGGGGCAAGGTCGCGTTCTGGTGCTGGCTGATCGGCTTCTACCTGGCCTTCATGCCGCTCTACGCGCTGGGCCTGCAAGGCATGACGCGCCGCATGAACCACTACAACAATCCGGACTGGCAGCCGTATCTGATCGTGGCGCTGGTGGGCGCCGTGGTCATCGGCTGCGGCATCCTGGCGATCCTGTGGCAGCTGTTTGTCAGCGTGCGCGACCGCAAGCAGAACATGGACGTGACCGGCGACCCGTGGGACGGCCGCAGCCTGGAATGGGCCACGGCATCGCCGGCGCCGTTCTACAACTTCGCGCACGTGCCGCAGATCACGTCGCTGGAGCAGCACTGGGACAACAAGGAAGCGGGCACCGCCTACGTGCCGCCCGCGCAGTACGAAGACATCCATATGCCGCGCAACACGTCCACCGGCTTCCTGGTGTCGGTGTTCGGGCTGGTGCTGTGCTTTGCGCTGGTCTGGCATATCTGGTGGATGGCCGGCTTTGGCCTGGCCGCGATGATCTTCACGTTCATCGCCCGCGCCTACGACCGCGACGTGGACTACTACGTGCCAGCCGCCGAAGTCGAGCGCATCGAGCGCGCCCGCTACGCACAACTGGGCACCCAACCGGCGGGAGCCAACTGACCATGACGACAACCCTGAAACTGCGCGCCGACGCGGCGACGGTGCCGCACGGCGCGAGCGCCGCCGCCCACACGCACGACGACCACGCGCATCACGCCCACCAGACGGAATCCACCCTCAAGCTGGGGTTCTGGATCTACCTGATGAGCGATTGCCTGATCTTCGCGTCGCTGTTCGCCACGTTTGGCGTGCTGCTCAACGGTACGGCTGGCGGCCCCACGGGGCGCGAGCTGTTCGACCTGCGCTTCGTGCTGGGCGAGACCGTGCTGCTGCTGACCAGCAGCCTGACGTTCGGCGTGGCGATGCTGAAGCTGCACGAGGGAAAGGGCGGCCAGGGCAACCCGCAGGCGGTGATCCGCTGGCTGGTGCTGACCTTCGCACTGGGCGCGGCCTTCGTCTGCATGGAAGTCTACGAATTCCGCGAACTGCTGCACGAGGGCGCCGGCCCGAACCGCAGCGCCTACCTGTCGGCGTTCTTCATGCTGGTGGGTACGCACGGCCTGCACGTCAGCGCCGGCCTGCTGTGGATCATCGTGATGGTCAACCAGGTGCAGGTGTTCGGGCTCGACGCCGTGGTGCGCCGCCGCCTGGCCTGCCTGAGCCTGTTCTGGCATTTCCTGGACCTGGTGTGGATCTTCGTGTTCACGGTCGTCTATCTGCGGGAGTTCCTCTGATGTCCCATCCACAACACGCCCATGCACATGGCCACGCGGACGCCCACGCGGACGCCCATGGCGCCGCCCACGGCAGCCTGCGCAGCCATCTGATCGGCTATGCGCTGTCGCTGGTGCTGACCTTCCTGTCGTTCGGTGCCGTGATGGGCCGGGTGCTCACGCCGCGGGCGGGCCTGGCGCTGATCGTGGCGCTGTGCGTCACGCAGTTGCTGGTGCAGCTGGTGTTCTTCCTGCACCTGGGGCCGCGCAAGGGTCAGCGCGGCAATACGGCGATCTTCGCGTGCACGGTGTTCCTGATTGCCATCGTCGTGTCGGGATCGCTCTGGGTCATGCACAACGCCAACCTGAACATGATGCCGATGCAGTCCGTGCCAGCTGGGGCGGGCATGGGCCGCTGAGGCATCTGTACCGGACTCGGGCTGGGGCCGGTTTTTGACAGGACAGACGTGCCCCGCACGATCTGTCCTTTTTTGCGTTCGGCGCAGGTCCGTCAGCAACGGATCATCACGCGGGCGGGGCGCCTTCCTTGAACAGCGTCTTGAGCTGCGACCGCAGCTCGGGGGTGTCCTGGTGCTGATGCACCTGGACGGCGTGCTGCACCGCCGCTTCCAGCAGTTCGTCCTCGGTGTCGGCGCTTAGTGCGACGGTGCAGTGCATTTCACTTGGATAGTCGCGGCAATCGATGTATTTGCGTCCCATGGCAGGCCCTCCTGGCGCGCGTGGAGGGCGCGCCTGATCCAGTATAGGGCGCGGGGTGATTGCGCGGACGCCTGCAGGCATCGGCAAATCGGGCTACCCTGTCGGCCTTCAACCTGTTTGACCCCTTACCAGCCCACTGGAAGAAAGCCATGACTCAATCACTCCGGATCGACTTTGTCTCGGATATCGCCTGCCCCTGGTGCGCCATCGGGCTGTCATCGCTGATGCAGGCCGTGGAACGCACGCGCGACGTGGTGGATGCCGAGGTGGTGATGCACCCGTTCGAACTCAACCCCCAGATGGGGCCCGAGGGCGAGCCGGTGCTCGACTACATCGCCCGGAAGTACGGCCGTACGCCGGAACAGATCGCCGAGACCCAGAAGATGATCCGCGAGCGCGGCGCCAGCGTGGGGTTCACGTTCGGGCCGCGCAATTTCATCTACAACACGTTCGATGCCCACCGCCTGCTGCAATGGGCCGCCGCGCAGGGCAAGCAGCTGCCGCTGAAGCAGGCGCTGCTGCAGGCCTATCACGGCGACAGCAAGGACCCGAGCAACCACGACGTGCTGCTTGAGGCCGTGCAGTCGGTGGGGCTGGACGCCGCCGAGGCCCGCAAGGTGCTGGACAGCGACGCCTATGCCGATGAAGTCCGCGACGAGGAGCGCCAGTACCAGGGCATGGGCATCCAGTCCGTGCCGTCGGTGATCTTCAATAACCGCTACCTGGTCACGGGCGGCCAGCCGGTCGAGGCATTCGAGCAGGCCATCCGCGAAATCGCCAAAGAAGCGAGCGAGGCGAAGGGCGCCCAGGGCGCCTGACCTCAGAAGTGGTGGCGCACGCCGACCATCGCGCCCACGCGCGTGGTGCGGCTGACATCGGTGACGGGGGTGCCGGCCCAGTACTCGGTCTCGCGCCCCACGGTGCCGCCGCGTGCGTGAACCACATCGGTCTCCAGGTACACGCTGGTGCGCTTGGAGAACGCATAGTCGGCCACGAACGCCACGCTGTCGGCATTGCCGCCGCCCAGGTGTACCGGCGTGTCCTGGAATTGCGTGGTGACGTCGCCTGACTGCTGGTAGCGGTAGTACGCGCCAGACAGATGCAGCGCCGGCGTGAGCTGGTAGCCCAGGCCGACGAACGAGATGTTGTAGCGCGCCTGGCCGGCCGATTCGCGTCGGCCCATATGGCCGACGTAGCCCGTCGCCTTGCCGATCGTGTACGAACCGCCCACCGAATAATTGCGCACCGTGTTGCTGCCGTCGTCGCTGCGGCGCTGGTCGTACGCCACGCCCAGCGCCAGCGGCCCCTGGTTGTACTTCACACCGCCACCCAGCGTGGTGCCATGGTTCATGCTGCCCGGCTGCTCGCCGGCGCCGTAGTCCAGCTGTACCGAAAACGGCCCCACCGTGCGCTGGTAGACCACGCTGTTGTTGATGCGGTAATCCTGGAAGAAGATGTCGCCGCCGATGTAGAGCGGATCGGACCAGAAGTTGCCCCAGCCCTGGTCCAGCGGATCGAACGCCCAGCCGATGTTGTTCAGCGCGTTGTACTGCCGCCCGAACGTGAGGCTGCCCCAGTCGCCGCTCAGGCCCGCCCAGGCCTGGCGCCCGAAAAAGCTGTTGTAGGCCGCCTGTCCGGTATCGCTGCCGAAGCCCGATTCCAGCTGGAAGATCGCGTGATTGCCGCCGCCCAGGTCTTCGGAGCCCTTCAGGCCGAAACGGCTGCCCACCATGCCGCCCGATACCAGCGCCAGCTGGTCGTGATGGCGGGCATCGATATTCGATGTGTAGCGCACCGCCGAGCTGACGATGCCATACAGGGTCACGCCAGGGTCGGCGTATGCAGCGCAAGGCAACAGCCCGGCCGCGAGCAGCCAAAGGCTGGCTGGTTTCTTCACGAATTTTCCTCCGGAATACGGATCCCCCCGGCGCGCGCAGGCGTCGGGGAAGGGTCGGTTCAGGCAACTACCTGAGGGGGTTCCAGTCCCGTGCGGAAGTCCTTCTGGCGAAGGCGCGCGGGGCGTTATCCGGGATACGGCCGCCACATGCAGCCAGGGGCGCAGGGCCCGGATCGAGGGTCGAAGTCAGGAAGGCGAATGCTGCGAGCAAGGCGCAGGCAAGCCAGGGGCGGGTGCGAGACCCTGATGGATATCCGCCGCACCACTTCGACGTGGGCGATGGCCGGAGTGCCTGAAAGGCATCAAATGGCCGTGCCCGTTGCGACGGAAGGGCCGTAGTTTACCGCATGGCGGGTTGATGGCTCAAAAGCAGCGTACGCCGCACTTCGCCACGCGTCCTGCCAGGGCATCGAATATGCCGCCCTGCCCGCCAGGCAATCTGGCGCCGATTTTCGAGTTCCTTCCATGTCGGAACGGCGCCTGCACCGGTAGCCTGTTTCATCGAGGGCCCTGACCGGCTCTTGGCTAACGCGGCCCGGCTGACCCCCCGGGCCGCGCATTCCCCTTCCAACCCCCAGGCCGGTCCGTCGCGGCTCGGGGGCCTTTTTTCCAGACGCTGGTTTCCGGGGCTATCGGCTATGCCTTGAGCCCATGCTCGATGGCGTAGTCATACAGCTCCGCATCGTTCTTCACGCCAATCTTGCGCATGGCGCTGTGTTTCTGGGTGCTGACCGTATTGATGCTCCGGTTCAGGTACCGGGCAATGTCCGATGTGGTCATCCCCCCGACGTAGAGCCGCAGCACCTCGATCTCACGCGGACTGAGCCGGCTGCTGGCGACTGCTTCAGGGTTTCCCGCGCCAAGCCTGGCGAGTGCCTGCCTGACCGACGCACTCAAATGCTCGCGCCCCTGGAACGCGGCAATGACGGCGTTGGACAACTCCTGCAGGCCGTCGCGCTTGTTCAGCAATGCCAGCGCCCCGGCCTTGCGGATGCAGCCAAGTAGCCCCGGATTATCGAGCATGGTCAGCACCACGATCCGGACATTCGGGAATCTCGTACGGATGCAATGCAGCAGCGCGAGCCCGTCCGGGGCATCTGCACAAGGCATCGAGAAATCGGTTATCAGGACATCGCATTCGATACGTGCCAGTTTTTCCAGCAGCAGTCGCGGGCCGGTGGCTTCGGCCACCACATTGAAGCCAAGCCGTTTGCCCAGCATCTCGCGCAGGCCGAACACGATGAACGGATGATCGTCAGCCAGCATGACCCGTATGGTTGTCATAGTGCGATTCCCGGAATTACCCGATGTGTGATGGGCCGGGCGACAGGTGTACGCGTCTACCAGTCGGCAAGCCAGTTGTGGAAGGCGCGGAAAGGCGCAGGCATGTTCGTGGCGATGCGGCTTGCGCAAAATGCGGCGCGCGCCGTTCAAAGCCCCGATTCAATTTTGAAGTGGTGCCATATCTCTTTACAAGCCGGCCTTGTATTGCCAGTCGCCGATTGCGTGGAAAGGACACGAAAATATTCCGTTGCGGCATCCGATCCGGCGCGAATGTCCCCTGATTCAACGCCTGTTGCAAGCGCTGATATTTCGCTACGAGTATTCGATCATTCAGATCGCGACTTTTCAAATCTCGACACACGAGACCACTGCCCAGTCAGCACAAATTAAAGCGTAAATTCCCCTCATCCTTGGCTGGATGGAAATATTTCCATTTCCCTTGCGTGGATCAGGTTGAGCAGCGCGCCATTTCGACAAGTGGCTGACTGCGCAAAGTCAATCTGACGAGTCTGCTGAATAGACCGATTTCCGCCTATGGAACTAACTCGAATTTGCGTGCCGTGCAGTGGCATGAAGCAAATTTCGTCGAATTACTATTCACCTCCCGCGGCTTCTCATTTGAGACAGGTCTGCAATGTTGCGTGGTTTCTTCTGACGCCTCCCACTTTAGTAATTCTACGATTACGCGGCCAAGGCTTCTTCCATACGATCCGAAGCGAACAGTCGCAAAAGGCGTTCTGGCGAATTCGCCATGACGCGACGAACGCGACAGCCATTCAACCATCGCCGTGCAATCGGGACGGCGCTGAGCAATAAATCTTTAGGATCAGTCCATGAACAAGAATCGGTATCGTCGCGTATTCAGCAAGCGCCTTGGCATGCTCGTGGCCGTAGCGGAGAACGTGAAGAGCCAGGGCAAGCGCCCGGGAGAGGGCGGCAGCGGTGATGGCGCACAGTTTGGCGTGGTGTCCGCGATGACAGCCATCGCGCTGGCCATGCTGGTTCTGGAGTCGACACCAGTCTTTGCACAGGCGCTGCCGACCAACGGCAACGTGGTGGGCGGCCAGGCCACGATCTCGCAGCCCAACGGCAACACGATGCATATCGATCAGGGCAGCCAGCGCACCGTGATCGACTGGAACACGTTCAGCATCGGCAAGGGCAATACCGTCCAGTTCAACCAGCCCAACGCGCAGGCGCAGGCGCTGAACCGCGTAACGGGCGGCGTGCCGACGAACATCCAGGGTTCGCTGCTGGCCAACGGCCAGGTGCTGATCCAGAACGCCAACGGCGTGCTGTTCGGCAGGGGCGCGGTGGTGAACGTGGGATCGCTGCTGGCTACCACCAAGGCCATCGATGCCGGCGCTTTCATGGCCGGCAATCCGCTGGCACTGACCGCAACGGGCAAGCAGGCGGGTGTCATCAACGAAGGCGATATCAACGCCGCGGGCTTTGTCACGCTGATCGGCGACCAGGTACGCAATAGCGGTTCCATCAATACCGCTGCCGGCGGCCAGGTAGTGCTGGCAGCCGGCGACAGCGCCACGGTGGCCCTGCACAACGGCCAGGGCATCTCGGTGACGCTGACCAACGCCACGGCCAATGCGCTGGTGGAAAACAGCGGCAATATTCGCGCCCAGGACGGCACGGTGCTGCTGACCGCGCGCGGCAAGGACACGCTGCTCAACACGGTGGTGAACCTGAGCGGCGTGGTGCGCGCCGGCACCGTGGTCGCGGACGCCGGCAAGACTGGCGACGTGACGATGACGGGCGCCATCGATGCGTCCAGCACGACGGCTGGCGGCAAGGGCGGTACGGTGGTGCTGTCCGGCGACCGCGTGGGCATGTTCGGCAACGCGTCGATCAACGTGAGCGGCGACGCAGCGGGCGGCAAGGTGGTGCTGGGCGGCGACAGCCTGGGCAAGCTGGCCGGCACGGAAGCCGGAAAGCTGCTGCAGGACGGCGTGGCCTTCGCCAACTACACGCAGGTGGACGAAGGTGCTCGCATTGATGCAGGGGCGCGCAATGGCGATGGCGGCTTTGTTGAAACGTCGGGCCACAACCTGGACGTAAAGGGCCGGGTCAGCGCGTCTGCACCGAACGGCAAGGGTGGCGAGTGGCTGATCGACCCCACCAATGTCTATATCGATAATGACACCGGCCCGAGCGGCTACACCGGCAACATCACCGGTGGATTCAACGGCGGCACCAACACCTCGGCCACTGTTCGCAATACGGCCATCAACGACGCACTGAACAACGGCACGAGCGTGACGCTGACGACTGTCAGCGCGGGGAACGGCACTGGCAACATCTTCCAGTACAACGATGCAGCGATCAGCAAGACCAGCGGCGGCGCCGCCAACCTTACGCTGGCCGCAAACGGCACCATCACGCTGAACGCGAATGTCACTTCGACCTCGGGCCGGCTGAATCTGAATATGACCGCGGGCATGGGCACCAACAATGGTGCCGTGATCGTGGGCAGTACCAGCAATATCAATCTGAACGATGGTGATATCCGGGTAACCGCGGACACAACGGCAGATACCAGCAACCGGAGTGCCGTCCAGATTATCGGCAACCTGGCTGCCGGGAGCGGTTCCATCAGTGGCACATCGGTCAATGGCATGGGTGTGCTTTTCGATCAGAACGCCAGTTTTGTTAAGACCGGTAGTGGAGTTTTGAATATTACCGGCGTTTCGACGATGGATATCGGCGTTTCGATTGGCAGAAGTGGTGGATTCGCTTCGAGCGGAGCCTTCGATGCGACCGGTGGTGTTCTGAACATTGACGGCCGTTCCGTGATCGGCGCTGGCGTTCTCCAGAACGCCAACATTCACGCCAATAGGGGAGCCACCGTTAATGTCCGCGGAAACTCCACGGATTTCAATGGCGTGACCTTCGGTTCCCAGGCACATACCACTGGCGCAACCTTGGACGTCAATGATGGCGGCACGTATAACGTGTGGGGGACCTCCGAGAACAGCAATGGCATATATGGCTACGCCACATCCATCAATGTCAGCGGCAATGGCTCGCTGAATATGGTAGGTGTCTCGAACCTGGGAGAAGGCGTATTCCTGGAGCTGTCATATGCGGATAGTAATTCGGGACGGCTCAATGCGTGCGGAACTGCGTCAGTCAATATTCAGGGGAGAAGCTCCCGCGACCGGGGCGTAACACTGCAAAAGGTAGGGCTGTCCGAAGGTGCGAGGTTGAACGTTACCGGAAATGGCGGAAATGGAATTGGCGCCGCTGTTCATAACCTCGATATGTCCGGCAATGCGTCGCTGAATGTGGCTGGATCCAGCGGAAATAATACGGGTGCCTTGGTTACCGACATCAACATGTCCGGCAATGCGTCGCTGAATGTGGCTGGATCCAGCGGAAATAATACGGGTGCCATGGTTACCGACATCAATATGTCCGGTAACGCATTGCTGAACATTAGTGGTGCAAGTAATAGTGACACTGGTGTAAACATTACTACCGTCAATGCGTCGGGAAATGCGGCTTTGATTGGGAATGGGGCAGGGCGCTTAGGGCTTGTGCTTCTTGGAGATTCGTCATTTTCTGATAATGCCAAACTTCGGCTTGCAGGGGCCGGTAATCAAGCTCAAGGTATCCATTTTGGTGGGACGCTAACTCTATCCGATAGCAGTAGCGCAGAATTTGCCGGAAATTCTTCGAATCACATTGGAGCCTGGCTTCAGGGCTTTGGCATGGACGTTTCCGGGAATGCCACCTTGAACGTTGCTGGTAGTTCGAATTCGGGCTCTGGTGTCTGGATTCAACCGTTAAATAACGGTGCTATCAATATATCCGGAAACGGCACCGCAAATTTCTACGGGACTACCGGTGCAAATAACGCGGTGGATACGGGGGATTATACGGATAGGGGGGCCGGCGTCGGAATCCGCACGAATATCTCCGTCACCGACGGCGGGCGAGTAAATATCGTCGGCAACGCCACTTCCGGTGCCCAGGGGGTCTATGAGGCGACAACCGGGGAAATCAATGTTTCCGGCAACGGCGGCATCAATGTAACCGGCACATCGGTGAACGGCACGGGCGTGCATACGCAGGGTCGTGTCAACGTCGACGGAAATGGGTCATTGGCGCTGATTGGAACGTCGACCAATGGCTCCGGCGTAGAACAGTCTTTGCACGCAAACAGCAGTTGGAATATTGGCGGCACGGGATCAAAGTTGAATGTCACCGGGACCAGCGCAAACGGTACCGGGACATATATTAATAACATCAGCGCTACAGACAATGCCTCCCTGAATATCAGCGGTTCAAGCACGAATGGAACCGGTGCTTCGATGAGTGGCAACATATCCCTGACCGGCGGAGCACATCTGAACGTAACCGGCGACAGCGTTACTGGCGGAGGTTTGTTCACTCGCTCAATAATAAACGCTTCGGGAAATTCTTCCTTGGATATCAAAGGAAATTCCTCTACTGCCATAGGCGTCAACCTCCAGGGGAGTAAGGATTTTACCGACAACGCGAAGGTAAATGTCACCGGGCAATCCAATACTGCTATCGGCGTATTTCTTACCGGCTTCCTGAACATGTCGGACGAGGCCGGCATGAACGTGACGGGAAATTCCACCAGTGAACACGGTGTCCGCATATACATGTGTAGTACCGATGGCCTTGCGGACAACACGACATTGAACATAAAGGGTCGATCGGATAGTAATTCCGGCGTCTCACTGGCAAGCAATTTGGGTGTGTCTGGAGACGGCAGGCTTACGCTGGACGGCGAATCATCAAGTGGTTCGGGTGTGTCGCTTACAACGAATGCCAGCCTTCCTACAACGCATGTCGACGTTTCGGGAAACGGCACATTTAATGTTTCGGGCAGATCCGTGGATGGATCTGGCGTTCTTCAAGGAGCCAACTCTGCGTTGAATACGAGCGACCGTGGCTCGACGAATATCTCGGGCATTTCTACGAATGGTACCGGTGTCGATCTGCGCAACATCAATACCAGCGGAAACGGCTCGACCAGCGTCACAGGAACGTCAACCAACGGCACCGGTGTTCGTAACAATGGAACCTTCAATACCGGCGGCAACGGTACGTCGCAAATCCTGGGTGAATCCGTCAACGGCACGGGCGTCGACAATAGCAACGGGTCGATCAGCACCTTCGAAAACGGCACGACCAACCTTACCGGACGCTCCGTCAACGGCATTGGCGTCGACAACGGCAATGGCGCGATCAACACTGGCGGCAACGGCTCGACCAATATCTCGGGCAACTCCACCGACGGCAGCGGTGTTGGCAACGGCAACGGCACCATCAACACCGGGGGCAATGGCTCGACCAATATCTCGGGCAACTCGACCAACGGTACCGGTGTCGACAACGGCAATGGGTCGATCCATACCGATGGCAATGGCTCGACCACCATCTCGGGCAACTCCACCGACGGCAGCGGCGTAGGCAACGGCAACGGCACGATCAACACCGGCGGTAATGGCTCGACCAACGTTTCCGGAAACTCGACCAACGGCTCGGGCGTCGACAACGGCGGTGGCATCAACACGGACGGCAACGGCTCGACCAACGTCTCGGGGAATTCGACGAACGGCACCGGTGTCGACAACGGCAATGGGTCGATCCATACCGATGGCAATGGCTCGACCACCATCTCGGGCAACTCGACGACGGGTCCAGGCGTAGACAACGGCAACGGCACGGTAGACACCCAGGGCAATGGTTCGACCAATGTCTCCGGCAATTCGACGAACGGCACCGGTGTCAATAACGGC
>NZ_BBQI01000078.1 GCF_001652915.1 Cupriavidus sp. D384 | reverse complement strand
CGACAACGGCGGTGGCATCAACACGGACGGCAACGGCTCGACCAACGTCTCGGGGAATTCGACGAACGGCACCGGTGTCGACAATGGCAATGGCACCATTAACACGGGCGGTAACGGCTCCACCAACGTCTCGGGCAACTCGACCAACGGCTCAGGCGTCGACAACGGCGGCGGTATCAACACGGACGGCAACGGCTCGACCAACGTCTCGGGGAATTCGACGAACGGCACCGGTGTTGACAATGGCAACGGCACCATTAACACCGGCGGCAATGGCTCGGCCAATATCTCCGGCAACTCGACCAATGGCTCGGGCGTCGACAACGGCAATGGCTCGATCAGCACCGGCGGCAATGGCTCGACCAATATCTCGGGCAACTCGACGACCGGTCCAGGCGTAGACAACGGCAACGGCACGGTCGACACCCAGGGCAATGGTTCGACCAACGTCTCGGGCAATTCAACGAACGGCACGGGCGTCAATAACGGTAACGGCACCATTAACACCGGCGGCAACGGCTCGACCAATGTCTCGGGGAATTCGACCAACGGCTCGGGCGTCGACAACGGCGGTGGCATCAACACGGACGGCAACGGCTCGACCAACGTTTCGGGCAACTCGACCAACGGTACCGGTGTCGACAATGGCAATGGGTCGATCCATACCGATGGCAATGGCGCGACCAACGTGTCCGGCAACTCGACCAATGGCTCGGGCGTCGACAACGGCAATGGCTCGATCAGCACCGGCGGCAATGGCTCGACCAATATCTCGGGCAACTCGACGACGGGTCCAGGCGTCGACAACGGCAACGGCACGGTCGACACCCAGGGCAATGGTTCGACCAACGTCTCGGGCAATTCGACGAACGGCACGGGCGTCAATAACGGTAACGGCACCATTAACACCGGTGGCAACGGCTCGACCAATGTCTCGGGGAATTCGACCAACGGCACCGGTGTCGACAATGGCAACGGCACCATTAACACCGGCGGCAATGGCTCGGCCAATATCTCCGGTAACTCGACGAACGGTACCGGCGTTGATAATGGCAACGGTTCCATCTATACCGATGGCAATGGTTCCACCAACGTCTCGGGCAATTCCACCAACGGCACCGGCGTCGACAACGGCAACGGCACGATCGACACCCAGGGCAACGGTTCAACCAACGTCTCGGGCAATTCGACGAACGGCACGGGCGTCAATAACGGTAACGGCACCATTAACACCGGTGGCAACGGCTCGACCAATGTCTCGGGGAATTCGACCAACGGCACCGGTGTCGACAATGGCAACGGCACCATTAACACCGGCGGCAATGGCTCGGCCAATGTCTCCGGTAACTCGACGAACGGTACCGGCGTTGATAATGGCAACGGTTCCATCTATACCGATGGCAATGGTTCCACCAACGTCTCGGGCAATTCCACCAACGGCACCGGCGTCGACAACGGCAACGGCACGATCGACACCCAGGGCAACGGTTCGACCAACGTCTCGGGCAACTCGACGAACGGTACCGGCGTTAATAACGGCAACGGCACCATTAACACCGGTGGCAACGGGTCGGCCAATATCTCGGGCAACTCGACGGAGGGTCCAGGTGTAGACAACGGCAACGGCTCGATCGATACGGACGGCAATGGATCGACCAACGTCTCAGGCAACTCGACCAATGGCACCGGTGTCGATAACGGGAACGGATCAATCAATACCGGCGGTAACGGTTCGACCAACGTTTCGGGTAACTCGACCAACGGACCAGGCGTAGACAACGGCAACGGCACGGTCGACACTCAGGGCAACGGCTCGACCAATGTCTCGGGTAACTCGACCAACGGTACTGGCGTTGATAACGGTAATGGTTCGATCAATACCGATGGCAATGGCTCGACCAATGTCTCCGGCAACTCGACCAACGGTACGGGCGTAGACAACGGCAACGGCACGATCGACACCCAGGGCAACGGTTCAACCAACGTCTCGGGCAACTCGACCAATGGTACGGGCGTAGACAACGGCAACGGCGCGATTAATACCGATGGCAATGGCTCGACCAACGTCTCAGGAAACTCGACCAATGGCACCGGTGTCGATAACGGAAACGGTTCAATCAACACCGGCGGTAACGGTTCGACCAACGTTTCGGGCAATTCGACGAATGGCACTGGCATAGATAACGGCAATGGGTCGATCCAAACCGATGGCAATGGTTCGACCAACGTCTCGGGCAACTCGACCAACGGCACGGGCGTAGACAACGGCAACGGCACCATCAACACCGGTGGTAATGGCTCGACAAACGTTACCGGCGACTCAGGCGAGGGAGCTGGCGTCGATAACGGAAATGGTTCGATCCAGACTGGTGGCAACGGCTCGACCAATGTCTCGGGCAACTCGACCAATGGTACGGGCGTAGACAACGGCAACGGCACGATCGACACCCAGGGCAACGGCTCGACCAACGTCTCTGGCAACTCGACGAACGGTACCGGCGTTGATAACGGTAATGGTTCGATCAATACCGATGGCAATGGCTCGACCAACGTCTCGGGCAACTCGACCAATGGTACGGGCGTAGACAACGGCAACGGCACGATTGACACCCAGGGCAACGGCTCGACCAACGTATCTGGTAATTCGACCAACGGAGCTGGCGTCGACAATGGCAATGGCTCGATCAGCACGGGCGGTAACGGCTCA
>NZ_BBQI01000077.1 GCF_001652915.1 Cupriavidus sp. D384 | reverse complement strand
CTCGGGCAACTCGACCAATGGTACGGGCGTAGACAACGGCAACGGCACGATCGACACCCAGGGCAACGGCTCGACCAACGTCTCGGGCAATTCGACCAACGGAGCTGGCGTCGACAATGGCAATGGCTCGATCAGCACGGGCGGTAACGGCTCAACCAATGTCTCCGGCAACTCGACCAACGGTACGGGCGTAGACAACGGCAACGGCACGATCGACACCCAGGGCAATGGCTCGACCAATGTCTCGGGCAACTCGACCAACGGCACGGGCGTCGATAACGGTAACGGTTCGATCAACACCGATGGCAACGGCTCGACCAACGTCTCGGGCAACTCGACCAATGGTACGGGCGTAGACAACGGCAACGGCACGATTGACACCCAGGGCAACGGTTCAACGAACATTACGGGTGACTCTGGTAACAGGGCCGGGGTAGACAACGGCAACGGCTCGATCAATACGGGCGGCAACGGCTCAACAAACGTCTCGGGCAACTCGACGAATGGCACGGGCGTTGATAATGGCAACGGCTCCATCTATACCGACGGCAATGGCTCGACCAATGTCTCGGGTAACTCGACCAACGGCACCGGTGTCGACAACGGTAATGGTTCGATCCATGCCGATGGCAATGGCTCGACCAATGTCTCGGGCAATTCGACGAACGGCACGGGTGTCGATAATGGCAACGGCTCGATCCACACGGACGGTAACGGTTCGACCAACGTCTCGGGCAACTCGACCAACGGGACTGGCGTAGACAACGGTAACGGCACCATCAACACGGGCGGTAACGGTTCAACGAACGTTACCGGAGACTCAGGCGAGGGAGCTGGCGTCGATAACGGTAACGGCTCGATCCACACGGACGGTAACGGTTCGACCAACGTCTCCGGCAACTCGACGAATGGCACAGGCGTTGACAACGGCAACGGCACCATCAACACGGGCGGTAATGGTTCGACCAACGTCTCGGGCAATTCGACGAACGGCACGGGTGTCGATAATGGCAACGGCTCGATCCACACGGACGGTAACGGTTCGACCAACGTCTCCGGCAACTCGACGAACGGTACCGGCGTTGATAACGGCAATGGGTCGATCAACACCGGTGGTAATGGTTCCACCAACGTGTCGGGCAATTCGACCAACGGTACTGGCGTCGATAATGGCAATGGATCGATCCATACCGATGGCAATGGATCGACGAACGTCTCGGGTAATTCGACCGGCGGCCCAGGTGTCGACAACGGTAACGGCACCATCAACACCGACGGCAATGGTTCGACCAACGTCTCCGGCAACTCGACGAATGGCACAGGCGTTGATAACGGAAACGGTTCAATCAACACCGGCGGTAACGGTTCGACCAACGTTTCGGGCAATTCGACGAATGGCACGGGCGTCAATAACGGCAACGGCACCATCAACACCGGTGGTAATGGCTCGACAAACGTTACCGGCGACTCAGGCGAGGGAACTGGCGTCGATAACGGAAATGGTTCGATCCACACGGACGGTAACGGTTCGACCAACGTGTCCGGCAACTCGACGAATGGAACGGGCGTTGACAACGGCAACGGCACCATCAACACCGGCGGCAACGGTTCGACCAACGTCTCGGGTAACTCGACGAATGGCACCGGCGTTGATAACGGCAACGGCACCATCCACACGGATGGCAATGGCTCGGCGAATGTCTCGGGAAATTCGACGAACGGAACCGGGGTAGATAACGGTAACGGCACGATCGACTCGCAGGGCAACGGCTCGACCAACATCTCTGGAAACTCGACGAACGGTACCGGTGTTGATAACGGAAATGGAGCGATCAACACTGGCGGCAACGGATCGACGAATATCTCGGGTAATTCGACAGATGGCCCAGGCCTGGACAACGGTAAC
>NZ_BBQI01000076.1 GCF_001652915.1 Cupriavidus sp. D384 | reverse complement strand
TTGATCAATGCGGCGGTTAGCCCGTGTCGCAAGAGTTTGCGAGAGACTGTCATGCTGAACGGGAACATCGTCGAGGGATGTAGGCCGTTGTCCTACGTCGTCTAGGGTGCGTCCAGGCCCAAAAATAGATGCTGGCCGTCGCGGACAATCAGCGTAGAGTGGGAGACTTCTCCTTGGGAGCATGGCATGGACACTTATCCGGCAGCAAACAGCAAAGGCTTCGACATTTACCCGCTAGTCTACAAATACGATCCGCCGCGTGAATGGCATGAACGAAGGCCGGACCGTAGCTACAGCGCCTCCGTAGTGATATGTCGGGAGGGTATCGCGCCGACAGCCGACAGCGGGCGAGTCTTTCAAGTACCGGATGCACAGTGGGCCGATTTGGGTGTGGCCAAGCGCGCAGCGGTCCAGCACGGGACGGACATCATCGAAGGATTGGTCAGCGGCGAATCGCTGGCGGGTATCTGATACGGGGATGCCGCCTGCCATGCGTACCCTATCTGGGTCTAGGCTCCTCGCTTGTCTAGCGCCTCTGAGCCCATATGAGCGCCGATATCGGCGAACGTAATCGCCACACCGGCGATCGCGGCTGTCTCTGAGAGGTACGGAAATGTCTTGCGCAGAAAGCTTCGGCCCTTGTCGTCGCGTGTGACGGCTTCGCGCGCTTCGCCGGTGCGGACCACATGCTGGATGTCGGTATAGAAGTCAGGGTCGCGGAATATCGGCACGAGGTCAGCGATTTTCCTCCCGGTGTCGGCCGGCCTCAGTGGAAATACGTCCCGCATCGCCGGCGTGAACCACTGAAGTCTCAGTTCGAGATCAAGAAAAAGAGCCATGACCTGGCCGGAAAGCAACACGCGGCTTTGCATCGCGAGCCGCTCGATGTTCCTCGTCAGGTCGCGATTGACATCGTTGAGATCCTCGTTGCTCTGTTTGAGCTGTTCGTTGGACGCCTTGAGTTCCTCGTTGAGGGCCTGCAATTCCTCGCGCGACGCTTCCAGTTCCTCGCGGGACGTGCGCGCTTCGTCTTTCCAGTTGACGCTGGCGCCCACAGCAAGGTCGTCTTGTAGAAGGTCGGAGTCGCCCGCACCAAGTGCGTCGGTACAGTCTTGCTCCTGTATGAAAGACACCAGAATACGGTCCCATGCACTTCCACCCAAGGTCTGGAGCGGGGTAAGTCGCATGCTTAGCTGAGTGTCCTTTGCAACGCCGGCTTTCAGGTTTGTCAAGGTCAGAGGCTCGTGCGCTTCCAGCACTTGGCGGATGCCGTATTGAAGTTGTGACACCCATTCCCGTGGGACGAGATCCGTGAGATTGAGGGAGGGCTCCCCGGCGGGCAGTGTCAAGATACCCTTCGTGCTACCGTATGTCCTTAGCACGTCGCCCCTGTGGTCGATCAGTGCCGACGGAACGTCGAATTGCTCATGGGCGACGCGAAGCACAGCCGCTGTCCGCGCTGGCAGCCAGCGAGGCGCACCAGGCGGGCATTCACGTGTTGCGTTGCTGTTTCGCCAGACGAAGCACTGCCGCAACAATTTCCTTGGGCGAGCAAGGCTTTTCAAAGACAACGTCGAACAAATCAGGATGGCTGCGCCCGATTTCTGCCTGTGCCGCAGTGAAGAGAATGATTGGAATTTTAGAGTTTGCGTGCGAGGCGTCCGCCCGAACAGCGCGTGCTAGGTCAAGTCCTGTCATGATCGGCATCATGAAATCAGTGACTATGACATCCGGCCGGAGGTCCGAGATCAGCCGCAATCCGGCCTCGCCGTCCGCTGCGGTTCGAACCTCCAGTCCCTCGGCCGTGAGTACGAATGCCAGGGCGTCGGCATTCATGGTCTCGTCGTCGATGACCACTACTGTAGCCATGATACTCAGGCCCCCGAGGGCGCTTGGACACTGGGGGATGCGATGCCGGCGTCTTTGTCGACCGTATCGCCAGGGATGATTAACCGGTTCGCAACCTGCAAGCCCCCCGGGCCAATGACGACATTGTGGAAAGCGGTATCAAAAGCGCTGTCGCGCATTTTCACCACGCCAATAAACCGCCTCAGTTCGCCGTGCATGCCTGCCTGTCGCAACAAAACAAGGTTGTCCATCAAGCTGGTGAATTCAGGAAGGGGGTCTGTACCGGCAAGCCCGTTAAGGTCTCGCATCTCCAGCGTCGCGACGGACGACACACCCATGGCGCGCAATTCGTTCGTCAGGGCCGTATAGAATTCGCTCAGCCGCGCTGGATAAACCGCCGCCCGTTCGAATCCGGTCATACCGTCAATGAACAGGCGATGCACGCGTCGCTGGCGAACCGTATCGAGAAGCTGATGACCGAGAGAGTCGAGCAGGTTTTCGGTCATCGGGTTCCAAAGGATAATGAGCGCACCGGCGCGTTCCAGTGCCTCCAGATCAATCCCGAGTGCTCCGCCTTTGGCTTTCAGTCGTTGTGGCGATTCATAGAAGCCAAAGTAGAGCGCGGGCTTCTCGGGCGTCGCGAGACTTAGGAAGTTCAGCCCGAAGGTCGTTTTGCCGCTGCCGGCAGGGCCCATCAGGAGGGTGACGGCCGCAGGGGGCAGGCCGCCTCCGATCAACTGTTCCAGGCCGTGTACGCCTGTTGCAATGCGCTCGTCGCGCAGCCATTCCTCGCTCGACGGCGTACCAAGAAGTGCCTCCAGCCGGGGATACACGTCAATGCCGGTCTCCGAAATCCGGTACTGATGCAAGCCACCCAGGGCGGCACTGCCTCGAGACTTGGAAATGCGCAACTGACGGACCGTGCGGATACCTACTAGTTCTTCCTTGAGCTGTATGACCCCGTCGACCATGGTGTGCTCTGGGCTTACATCGTCGATTGGGGCGCTGGTCAGGAATAGCACCGTGCAGCCAGTGAAAGCGGTATGACTCTGCAGTTCGGCCACGAATGTCTTGACGTCAAGCGCGGACTCCGCCTTGTCTTTTGCGATCAGCAGTCCATCGAGCACTAGGGTCGTGCAGTGATGCCGTGCAAGCTCGTTGCGCAATGCGTTGACCAGTGCGGCGAGCCCTTCCTCACGTAGTACCTTGAACAGGCTGATATAGAACAGATCCCGCCCGACTGCAGACGGATCGTAGAAGTCGAACATCGACAGGGCTTGAAAGAGCCGGTCGTGCGACTCGGCAAGGAGGGTCACATATAGCGCCCGGCCGCCATCGCGGATTTGGTTGAATGCGATCTGGTTGGCCAGGATGGTCTTTCCGGCACCAGGGCTGCCTTGAACGATATAGGCGGCGCCTTTCACCAGGCCACCGCAGAGGATCGTGTCCAGGCCGGGAACGCCGCTTTGTACGCGGACAAGCTCTTTTGTCATAGCCAATTCAATGTCAGGACAGATGGCGATGTGGCCCGACCCGGGATGGGGGGAATTCAGCCTCTGCGCGCTTCGGACCACGTGAATTTTAGACGACTCTGTGTGCCGAAAGTACTCGGGATGCAGTCAATGAGAACCACATCTTCAAAAATCTGGCGTGGCGACGGCGCTGATGGCCTTGCGTGCGCCCGGGCGCGACAGGTGGGAAGGGTCGTGTACAGCCACTGGCCCACGCCCGGCCTTGCTCACCACCGTCTTCGAAAGTCTCCCCCATTGCAATTAGGTTTCGCGACTCACTGCGGAAGCCAAAGAGGGCTGTCCCAAGCCTTCAACTCCTCAAGAAAAGCTCTTAGCTTCGACGGCATAAAGCGGCGCGTCGGATAAACGGCGTGCACCGATATCTCCGGCGATGACCAGTTCGGCAAGATACGCACAAGCTCACCGCTGGCGATCTGCGCATCGGCATATCCGGAAGGAAGGAGCGCGATACCATGCCCGCGCCGTACAAATGCGTTCACGATGTGAAAGTCACGTGCGGCGACAGGGCCGGTCACCCGGATCTTTGCCGACTTTCGGCCGCTCATCAAGTGCCAGTCCGTCTCATTGTTCCGAGCATTGATCAGAACGCATGGATGCTCGCGGAGGTCTTCTGGCCGAGCGGGGAGGGTATGAGTCCGCGCGTACTCCGGCGACGCAACCAAGTACCGCACGCTTCTTCCTACGCGTTGCGCGACCAGGCTGGAGTCTTGCAAATCGCCGAAGCGAATGGCGACGTCCACGTTCTCCGCGATCAGGTCCACGAACAGGTTGGTGAAGTACAGGTCCACTTGGATGCCTGGATACTTGTTCAAGAATGCCGATAGAAATGTATAGAAGGGCTCATATTCCAGCATTACCGGACCCGATACTCGGAGCAGCCCTTCCGGTTTGCGCTGCGTCTCGGTAATCGCGTGCTCCGCGTCGAAAAGGTGACTCAACGGCTCGCTGCACTGGTCGTAGTAAGCGCGCCCCTGCGTCGTCAGGCTGAGTTTGCGCGTCGTACGTTGCAAGAGCGTCACGCCGAGGCGTTGTTCCAGGGCGGTGACCTTTCGGCTCACCGTCGAGACCGGCATGCCCAGCGCTTGCGCTGCGCGGCTGAAGCTATCGAGCTGCACCACACGCACGAAGACGGCGATGTCGTTCAGATCCGTAAGTTCGGTCATGGTGACTTTTGCATACGTGGAAAAGAGATTCCAGATATTCTAGTCTAATCAAAAATCGCTCCGTAGCCGAGACTTGTCTCCAAGCAGTTCAACCTCCCTTGGAGAACAGTCATGTCAAGCAAAGTCGTCCTCATCACCGGTGCATCGAGTGGAATCGGAGAAGCCACCGCAAGGCTGCTGGCCTCGCAAGGCGCAACCGTCGCACTGGCCGCGCGTCGCATAGACGAGCTCAAGCAAATCGCTGCCGATATTCAGGCAAAAGGCGGCAAGGCGTCCGCGCATCACGTCGATGTCACCGACCAGGCGCAGGTCGATCGCCTGGTCAGCAATGTCGTCGCCCAGCACGGCCGTCTCGATGTGATGGTGAACAACGCCGGGCTGATGGCCATCGCGCCCCTGACGCTTCGGAAGACTGAAGAATGGGACCGCATGATCGACATCAACATCAAAGGGCTTCTCTACGGCGTTGCTGCGGCGCTCCCGGTCTTTGAACAGCAGCAATTCGGTCATTTTGTGAACATCGCGTCGATTGTCGGGCTGAAAGTCTTCAGCCCGGGCGGTACGGTGTATTCGGGCACCAAGTTCGCGGTCCGCGCCATTTCCGAAGGACTGCGGCACGAGGTCGGCGGCAACATTCGCACCACCGTCATCTCACCTGGGGCGATCGACACCGATCTCAAGTTCGGCTCCGGTGACAAAGACAGCCGAGATTTCGTCGTCGATTTCTACAAGATGGCCATTCCGGCCGATGCGATTGCCCAGGCTATCGCATATGCCATCGCCCAGCCTGCGTCCGTCGACGTGAATGAGATCGTGATCCGTCCCACGGTGCAGGATTTCTAAGAAGCAGGGCGGCCGGTATCGCGCCGCCGCCTCTGGAAAAGTCTCCACGCGCCGGCCCTTGCGGTTGGCGCCCCCCCCGATTGATCATGCGGTGCAGCCACCAGCCGGGCCGGGACCGCGCGCGAGGACAGAGATCATGAAACTTCCGGTTCCCCTGTTGGCCGCAGCCGCCTTTGCGATGCTCACCAATGAATTCAATATCATCGGCGTCATTCCGCTGATCGCGCAGGATCTTGACGTGCCGGTGCCGCAGGTCGGGTTGCTGGTCACTGCCTTCGCTTTCACCGTGGCGATAACGGGCCCCTTCCTGACGCTCGCGTTGCGACGGGTCGAGCGGCGACAGCTCTTCACCGGCGTCCTCGCGGTCACCGCCGTCGGTGCGGCCATCGCAGCGATGGCACCGAACTATGGGGTACTGGCGGCCGGACGGATCGCTTCGGCCCTGGCGCTGCCCGTGTTCTGGAGTATGGCTACATCGACAGCGGCCCGGATATCCGAGCCAGGCAACGCCGGACGCGCCATCTCCACAGTATTCGCCGGCGTGTCCATCGCTAGCGTCATCGGATCGCCTATCACCACGATATTGGCCGACGCGTTTGGATGGCGGATGGCATTTGCCGCCGGCGCCGCACTCTGCGCCACCATGGCGCTCCTGATGTGGAAGTTCTTTCCCCGCATGGAGGCGCTGCCCGAGGACACCACCCATGCGTCTTTCAGGTCGCTGATCCAACCCAAAATCGTGAGCCATCTGGCGATGTCTTTTCTCGCCTTGACGGCCATGTTTACGTCCTACACCTACCTCGCCGACCTACTGACGCGGGTCGGGCATTTCAGCAGTACCTCGACCGGCTGGATCCTGATGGGGTTCGGCGTTGCGGGCATCGTTGGCAATGAAATTGCTGGCCGGTTCGTGGATGTGAATCCTCTACGTGCGGCAGTCGCCGCCGTTGTCATCGCCGGACTCGCCATGGCCGCTTTTCCCTACCTACTGGATAGCCATCTCGCCGCTATGGCGGCGCTCGCGGTCTGGGGAGCCGCACACGCGGCCGGGTTCGTGACCAACCACGTCCGGACGATTCGTGCAGTGCCTCCTGAGCTCCAAGACGTGACGGCATCGCTCAGCGTTTCCATCTTCAACGCCGGAATCGGTATGGGTGCGGTCGTTGGCGGCAACGTCATCGGCGCGCTTGGTCTGCCCGAGATCGGTGTCGCTGGCGCATTGATCGGTGTCTTGGCGTTGGGTGTCGCGACGGTGATCGCCCTCGCCGCCAGAAGTCCCCGCATCATCCCGGATCGGGCGGGTGCGGTGTTGGGACGCCAGCAATGCTGAGCCCGTTCATCGAATTTCACCCCCACTCAGGAGCAACTCATGACTACCCATACGAAAGAACAGTTCAAGCGCGTCTGGTTCATTACCGGTGCAACGCGCGGTCTTGGCGCGCTGATGGCGAAGGCAGCCCTTGCCGATGGCAACGCGGTAGTTGCCACGGGTCGAAATGCCTCCGCAATCGTCGAGCGGCTGGGCGAATCGCCTGCGCTGCTGGCGGTTCCCCTCGACGTGACGGACGAAGCCCAAGTCAACGCCGCCGTCGATGCCGCCATCGACAGGTTCGGTCGCATCGACGTACTGATCAACAATGCGGGGTTCGGTCTGCTTGCTGCCATCGAAGAATCGAGCGACGCCGACATCCGCCGTATCTATGAAACCAACGTTTTCGGCTTGCTGCGCGTGACGCGAGCGGTGCTGCCGACGATGCGCAAGCAGCGTTCGGGCCACGTCATCAACCTGTCGTCGATCGTGGGTTATCAGGCGTCAGCGGGCGTCGGCGTGTATAGCTCGACGAAGTTCGCGGTCGAGGGCATCACCGAAGCGCTGCAGGCGGAACTGAAGCCGCTCGGCATCCATGCAACCATGATCGAGCCCGGATTCTTCCGCACGGATTTCCTTGACACATCGTCGCTTGTGGTCGGCACGGACGTCATCGACGACTACGCCGAGAGCTCGGGCAAGCTGCGCGAGCTTGCCGTTGTCATCAATCACAACCAGCCCGGCGATCCAGAGCGGTTGGCAACTGCTGTCGTCGCGCTGGTCGACGCGGAAACACCGCCGTTGCGCTTGCCGCTCGGGACCGATACGCTGCAAGCTATCGCCGAGAAAAACGCGTATGTGGCCACGGAAACGGAAATATGGAAGATGCTGTCAGCCTCGACAGACTTCCCGGCGGAATAGGCCGCCGTCCCGGATTACCCGCTGATTGACCGACTGACGCGCGACCCGCCAACCCGAATCGGAGCACCACTGTAGTACACCGTCATGAAAAAGATCGGCTTTCTCTCTTTCGGCCATTGGGGCCAAAGCCCGAGCTCTCGCACGAGGACCGCGGCCGATGTGCTGCTGCAATCGATCGAGCTGGCTGTCGCTGCCGAGGAACTGGGCGCGGATGGGGCATTCTTCCGCGTCCATCACTTTGCGCAGCAGTTGGCCTCGCCATTCCCGCTGCTTGCGGCAGTCGGCGCGAGAACCAGACGCATCGAGATCGGCACCGGGGTCATCGACATGCGTTACGAAAACCCTCTGTACATGGCGGAGGAAGCCGGTGCGGTTGATTTGATTTCCGGCGGCCGGCTGCAGCTTGGCATCAGCCGAGGCTCCGGTGAGCAGGTCGTGGACGGGTGGCGCTATTTCGGCTACGCGCCTGCCGAAGGCGAAAGCCACGCCGATCTGGCACGGCAGCATACAGAGGTGTTCTACGAAGTCCTGCAAGGCAAGGGCTTCGCGCAGCCGAACCCGCGGCCGATGTTTGCCAACCCACCAGGACTGCTACGGGTCGAGCCGCATTCCGAAGGCCTCCGGGACCGCATCTGGTGGGGTTCGGGCGCAAATGCGACGGCGCAATGGGCCGCCAGAATGGGTATGAACCTGCAGGCCTCGACGCTGAAGAACGACGAATCCGGGCGTCCTCTCCATATCCAGCAAGCCGAGCAGATTCGCGCATACCGCGCCGCATGGAAAGAGGCAGGTCATACCCGGGAGCCGCGGGTCTCGGTGACCCGTAGCATCTTCCCCTTGGTCAACGAGCAGGACCGGGCGTATTTCGGTCGTGGCACGCAGACCGCGGACACCTTCGGCTTCCTCGAGGATGACGTGCAGAAGATTTTTGGGCGGAATTACGCTGCAGAACCTGACGTACTCATCGACATGTTGGCAAAGGATGAGGCCATCGCCGCGGCGGATACGCTACTGCTGACGATCCCGAACCAGCTCGGCGTGGAATATTGCGCCCACGTCATTGAGACCGTTCTGCAGCAGGTGTCTCCCGGTCTCGGGTGGCGTTGAAGGGCGCTTCTGCATCTGTAGCCGGCACCTCTTATCGCCGCTCGGTTATGCCAGTCGATGTTTGATCGATGATGCCTCGGAATCGACATAAGCCTTTCGTAGTGGTTCAAAAGCAACACGGAGCCTGCAGGCCGCAGCGCTTCCAAGCCACGTAAACGCATCTTTCGATCCGTAAAATGCGAAAATCCGGTCCCGAGGGACCAGTCGCCTATGCCGTTGCGGCTTTTCGCCGGCGCCGCTGAGGTTCGCACGGGCGCCCGCACATTAAAACAATGAAAGCGCGGACATAGCCAGCAAGCAGACGGCTGCCGCGCGTAAAAAAGGTCGCCGGCTTGGCCGGTTAAAAATCCGCATGACAAGACATTCGAGTCTCTCCGCCGGTGAACAGCCGTGCCTGCGCGCCATTGCCGGCGCCGTCGCCCTCTTCACGATGTCCGTTGCCGTGTCGCCGGCACAAGCCTCTGGCGGGAACGGCGGTGCCGGGGGCTACACTGCCTTCCTACCAGGTGGGTGGGGCGGCTACCTCGCGGGCCAGGCTGGGCAGAGCGGTCTTACGGTGTTCGATGGCGACGGGACTGGTGGCGGCGGTGGCGCTCGCAACGGGGCCGGTGGCTCGGGTGGCATCAGTTCGTCTCAGACAACGCCGCTGGGGCTGGCCGGCACAGCGGGTACCGCGCCAGGCCAGTTCGGCGGCAATGGTGGCGACGGGCAATTCGACTATGCCTGGTTCACAGGGGGCGGTGGCGGCGGCGGCGGAGGTGGGGCAGATGGCATGGTCAGGGCTGCCGTGCCGACTACCATCTCCACCGCAGTGTTCGGCGGCAACGGCGGCCGGGGCGGCAACGGTGGAAGCGATGCGACCGACCCGCAAGCGGGCTACCAGGGCGGCGGCGGCGGTGGCGGCGAAGGCGGATACGGCCTGATCCACGCGGGTAGCGCCGATATCCTTGTGAAGGCGGGCGGCGCGGTGTACGGCGGCTCGGGTGGCAGCGGCGGGAATGGCGGCGCGTCAAAACCGATGCCCGGCTTCTCGGGCGCCGGCAACGGCGGCGACGGCGGTGTCGGCATATTGGTGAGCAGTGCGGCCACCGTACATATCGAAGCAAATGCCGTGGTGGCGGGCGGCAACGGCGGGGCCGGGGGCAACGGCGGCGACGGCGTCTACGATCTCTACGGCAGCCTGGGAGGAAAGGGCGGGGTGGGGGGCAGCGGCATGGAGCTGGCCAGCGGGTCCACGCTGCTAAACGAGGGCATGATCATGGGTGGCGCGGGAGGCGCCGGTGGCTCGGGCGGCATGAACATGGATGGTTCGCGGGCAGCTAACGGCGCCGCAGGCGCCGGCGGCGTGGGCGTGCTCGGCAGCAACCTGACCATCGTCAACAAGGGGACCATCGTAGCAGGCGGCCCCGGCTTGGCGGCTGTCCAGTTCACGGGCGGCACGAACCGCTTCGAGTTCTGGACCAACAGCGTCGTGGGGAGAATCGAAGCCTACGGCACGGATGACACGTTTGTGCTGGCTGGCGACACCGGCGCTGCCACATTGAGTGGCGGCATCGGCAACGCCGGCCTTTATCGTGGCTTCGAGCATTTCCAGAAAATCGGTGCCTCGGTCTGGACCCTCGCCGGTACCAATACCGATATCACAAGCTGGCAAATCCTGGGCGGTACGCTGGCGATTGCCTCGGACGCCAACCTTGGCGCGCCAGCCGGCACACTTGGGTTGAACGGCGGCACGCTGCGGACTACCGCAGCCATGACCACGGCGCGCGCAACGACGCTCGGGGCGGGGGGCGGTACGTTCGAGGTGACGAACGGCACGCTCACGTACAACGGTATCATCGACGGCCCCGGCAGTCTGACCAAGGCGGGGAGCGCCACGCTCGACCTGAACGCCGTGAACACCTATGCCGGTGGCACGCTGGTCAGTGCTGGCACGCTGAGCGCAAACGTCAATGGGGCGCTGGGCACTGGCGGGGTCAGTGTCGATGGCGGCACGCTTCGCCTGTATGGGAACTTTGATCTCGGTGGCCGACAGGTAGTCAATCGATCCGGCTACATCCAACTCTTCGGCGCAGGCAGCCTTGGCAATGCGCAGGTGACGAACCTCGGCGGGTTCACATACCTGCTCGGCAGCAGCACGGCGGCCAATGCGACGATTGTCAACAACGGCGGCGTGATGTCGTTTCAGGAGGGCAGCACCGGCGGTAACAGCCAGGTGACGACCCGCAGTGGCAGCTACACCGAGTTCTGGGGCTGGAGTACCGCTGGCAACGCCTCGCTGGTGACGGAGGCCGGGGGCTGGGTCGATTTCTCGGGCACGTCCGGTCCGGCGTTCGACCATCGGATCACCGCCGGCGCCATCGCCGGGGCGGGGCGCTTCCAGCTTGGCCAGAACGTCCTGACCGTAGGGGGCAACAACACGTCCACCACCGTAAGCGGCACGATCGAGGATGGCGGGGCCGGTGGCGGCAGCGGCGGGGGGCTGGTCAAGATCGGCGCTGGCACGCTGACGCTGAGCGGCGCGAACACCTATACCGGGGCGACGACGGTGAACGCGGGCACGCTGGCCGTGAACGGCAGTGTGGCAGGGGCGGTCACGGTGAACAACGGCGCCACGCTGAGCGGCGCTGGCAGCGTCGGAAGTACCGTGATTGCATCGGGCGGCACGCTGGCACCGGGCAATTCCATCGGCACGCTGACGGTCAACGGCAACTTGACGCTGGCGTCGGGTTCGACCTATCGAGTGGAAGCCGACCCGGCATCGTCGGCCAGCGACCGCGTTGCGGTGAGCGGTACAGCCACACTGGGCGGTGCGGTGGTCCATGCCGGCCCCGACGGCAACTTCGCGTCCACGCGCCGCTACAGCATCCTGACCGCCGGCACGGTGCAGGGCCGCTTTGCATCGGTCAGCTCGAACTACGCGTTCCTCGACCCGACGCTGACCTATGGCGCCAATGAAGTCACCCTGGCACTCACGCGCAAGGTGGTGACGGACCCCGTGCCGCCCGTCTCGCCGCTCGTTCCGGGCGCAGGTGGTGGCGCTGGCGGGGGCACCGCGCGTGCGATGCGCTTTGCCGATGCCGCAGTCACCGGCAACCAGCGTGCCGTGGCTAACGCACTGGAGACCCTGCCGGACAGCAACCCGGTGCACGAAGCCGTGGTGACGTTGCCCGAGGGCGCGCCGCCGGCCGTCTTCGACAGCCTTTCCGGGGAGGCCCACGCAAGCGTGTCCACGGGTCTGATGACCCTGGCGGGTGGGGCGCGGGCGCTGCCGCTGGCGCATTTGAATGACAGCCTGTCCGCCGGCATGCTGCCCGGCGCGCCCATCGCCCAGCTTGGTGGCCTCCTGCCGGCTGCCGCACTGCCCATTTCCGCCGCCCAGCCGCTGTGGGTGGAAGTGCTTGGCAACTGGCAGACCTTTCATGGAAGCGCAGATGCAGCGCGCGTGCGCCAGCAGACTGGCGGCTTCTATCTGGGTGGCGACGGTGCGGTGGGGCAAGGCTGGCGCATCGGCGGCGCGTTCGGCTACGCCAACAGTACGCTGCGAGTGAGCGAACGGTCGTCGCGCGCCATCACCGATTCATTCAGCGCGACGCTCTACGGCGGCCGCGCATTCGCGCTTGGCGGCGGCAAGCTCAAATGGCTGTTCGGTACCGCCTATAGCTGGCACGACGCCGACACGGACCGGCAGGCCAGCCTCGGCGGCAGTACGGTGCAGTCCCTGACCGCCAGCTATCACGCCAGCACCGCGCAAGTCTTCACGGAAGCCGGCTTCGCCATGCCTCTATCGGCAACCATCCAGCTCGAGCCGTACGGGGGCGTGGCGTGGAGCGACACACGCACGCGCAGCTTCGCGGAGGCGGGCGGCTCGGCCGCCCTGCACAGCCCAGGCGATAGCAACACGTTGACCACCACAACGCTCGGCCTGCGTACCAGCGCGCGCGTCCAGTTTGGCGGCACTGAGGCGGCGTTCTACGTCGGAGCCGGCTGGCGCCATGCGTTCGGCGACGTACGCCCGGCTACCACGCTGGCTTTCGATGGCAGCCAGCCGTTCACGGTAACGGGTGCACCGATCGCGCAGAACGCGGCGCTGGCCGAACTGCGCGCCGACTTCGCCATCTCGCCCATGGCAACGCTTGGCTTGCGCTATACCGGCCAGTTCGGTGGCGGAAACCAGGACCATACCGGCACGTTGGGATTGCGCTGGAGATTCTAGGGTTGAGGGCGAGCGAGGAGGGCGGTTCGGTCGCTTCGAAGGCGGCCTCTGCATGGCGTCATCCGCAGGGTCATTCGCGGAGTGTCGATACCAATGGCCTGCGCGCCGATGACTTCACCGGCGCGCAGGCCTGCGTCGTAGGCTTCAGCGCGCAGCATCAAGGTTCGCGGCGTTAAGCGGGCGGGCAGCCCGATGCTATTGCTACTCTCGTAGCTTTCCTTCACCGGGCAGCCCTTTTTCACGCAAAAGTTGCCGTCACTGATCCTTCATATCCCCCGAGCGGTGGCCTGTGCCGCTGCGGCGTCACCGCACATCGTGCAAGCAGCACACGTGTTGCTTGCGCTCAATGGCGACCGATCGCAGATGCCAGCGTGGGCCCCACGTCCGACGGCGACGCCAACCGGAGCCAGCAACTACGAAGTTATTTTTGTCCGGGTGGATGCCTTCCGGGGGAAGACGTCGACACCCACCCGCGGCGGTTCGAGCGGTACCCATGGGATGGATTTGATGAAGGTAAGCGCGATGAAACCGGACAGATTAGTGCGTGACGATACGCCTAAACTAAGAACTTTTCCGCTGCTTCTTGCCACGATCAGCACGGTCTTCCTTGCCAGCCGTTGTCTCGCTCTTTGCCTTCTTTCCGTTCTTCGACTTCTTAGCCGACGCCGAAGAACGATCACTGGACTTTTTGTCTGCCTTCTTGCCTTCGGATTTCTTCTCCGCCTTCTTATCCTTCTTCCGAGTGTCGTCACTCGCTGTCCCCTTGTCCTTCTTCATGATGGTCTCCTTGGAGAGGTGTTCAGCGTGAGAAAGGCCCACGCGGTAATGACATCGCAAGTGTCATGCCAGATCGTCTCACATCGCAAAGTTCACGAGAACACTGGAGAGCCGCCCACAGCGAGCCAGTTCTCGAAAGATCAATGAGGAGAAATTGCCGTGTAAAGTCGCACCTACGCCGTTGCGAGTCTCGCCGATTGCGCTTCGACCGCTTCCACGCCTGAGGTCTGTTCGCGGGAAGCGGTTGTCTTTCGCTTCGGATTGCACGCTTACCTTCGCCGCCATCCATCCTGTGCGATTCAAGCATTTCTTCCGTCTCACTTGTGCGATCGGCGGATTGCTGGCCAGCCGATCGTGACCACGCTCAACGCCAGCCACACGCCGAATAGGTTCTACCGTGCCGTCGGGGTCGCCGTGGCCTTCGTGGGGATGCCGCTGGCGATCCTTGAAGGCGTGCATGCCGCTTAAGCGCCGTGGCGTGCTACCAAGCGCGGCCGGGGTAGGTACATGGGATTCACCGCCACGCTGCATCCACCAGCGGCTGACGCCGGGCATGAAGTTGTACGGCGTCAACATGCTGAATTACACACTGCCGTTCTACCGGGGCCATCTGCTGATGATGGTGGATGCGGCGGACGAACTGGCATTTGGCACCACGGTGGAAACGCCACGATGGGTGGCCGACATGGCGGCCTTCGCAACGGTCTGGGCGCAGGGCGAGCCCGCGATGGCGGTCAGGTCGCCCCAGACGTACCCGGAACTGTCGCCAGGTCTTCCGCTCACGAAAGTCGAGGGTGAAAAACCACGCTGCGATCGCTACCGCAACGAAGGCAACTATATAAGAGGTAGCGACGCTAGCCGCAGCTGTCCTGGTATCGAGCGGGGCGGAAGCCTTTGGCTGGTACGGCGGTCGACGAACCTGGCGACTTGACATAGAGACTAGAAGGGTAGGCCAGGCGCCGAGCGCTGAGACAGCGCCATGGTGTCCGACCCTGCCATGCCGACCAGGCCTGCCTGCGCGCACCGGCGGCTTCGCCCATCCCACAGACCGCCGCCAACACGCCTGGCGCGGCCGACGGCGCCGCGGCGCTGGCGCTTTTTCTGCGCGACGGGACGGTCCATTCGTCTTGGAGAACAGCACAGCTGTTCGGAAGGCGAGGAGAGCATGACTGGACGCAATATACTGTATATGTGTACAGTATATTGCGTCCAGTCGCAACGGCAGACGAGGCGCTATGGAAGTAGTGCAGTTGCCGGATTGGGTTGGCTCCCTCCTTGCGTACGAGACGCGGCTCGTTGTGTCGCCCAGACCTCCGTAGCGGAGTAGGCACGACAGCAAAAAGCGCGACACACATCTTGTTCGACGGTATCACTATTGATACTATAATTCCATGGCAGACATCGAGAAGATCCTCTGCCCAGATGAGGCGCGACGCGAAAAGCGTCAAGTTCAAAGATCTAGCGAAGGTGTGCAAAGAGTACTTTGGTGAACCACGCCATGAAGGCGGAAGCCATCAAATCTTCAAGACGCCGTGGCCCGGTGATCCCCGTGTGAACATTCAGGACAAGACGGGCATGGCCAAGCCATATCAAGTTAAACAGGTCTTGAATGCTATTGAGAAGCTAGCATTGAAGCCGTCCGAGAAAGAGTAGAAAAGGAGCAATACCGTGCCATTCGATCACTACACTTACCGTGTTACCTGGTCCGCCGAGGATGAGGAATATGTGGGCCTGTGCGCGGAGTTTCCCTCCCTCTTGTGGTTGGCCGAGGACCAGGTCGAGGCCTTGAAGGGCGTGCGCAAACTCGTCGCAGACGTCGTGCAAGATATGCGCGCCTCCGGCGAGAAGATTCCCGAGGCGTTCGCCGATCAGAAGTTCAGTGGGAAATTCCAGGTCCGGATCCCGCCGGAGCAACACCGCGCGCTCGCACTTGAAGCCGCCGAGCAGCACGTCAGTCTGAACCGCTTGGTGAGCTCACGGCTCAAGGTTGCGTGACGCCACACCTACCATAAAAAAGAGCAGATGAGTCCCGCAAAGGCTTTTTTCCTTTCCATAGAGCCGGGATACGAAGGCGCCGAGCAGTTGCTAAACGCTGGCGCTACCTCATGCTCCTTCGCGCCTTCCGAAGTCGAGCCAGCAATTGGATTGTCAGAGAGATACCCATCACCAACGCGACGCGGGGCCAGTTAGCGTGGTGTTCGTAGCCTGAGCTTAGGTGGCGGGCGAGGCTCATACTTGTGTCCCGGCCAATTTACCTTTGGCTGCCGTACTAGCGTCGTCCGAAAACCCTCTCCAATTGGTTGGCGCGCTGCATGTCGTCGTCGTGCAGATAACGGGAGGTGGTCGTGATGGACGCGTGTCGAAGGTTTTCGCGTACCGTGGTCAGCGATGCGCCCTGCGCGAGCGCGTGAGTCGCGTGAGTGTGGCGCAGCCAGTGAGGGGTCGCGCGCCGGAGCTTGTCCGCCAGGGGACGGTGGTCCGACTCGATCTCATTTGCCGCGAGCGTGAGGAAGCGCCGCAGCACGGCCCGCAGTCGCGGTGTGGTGATCGGCGATCCGTCCTCCAGGTCCGCGAGGATGGGGCTGTGGCGGTCCCATCGCGCGGGCATGACAGGCAAACCGCGCGAGACCAGATACTGGTCCAGTGCCTGGCTAGCCATGGAGGGCAGCGCGACCTTGCCCCGGCGCTCGCCTTTGCCGACCAGATGGAGCCAGCGCTCGCCGCGCGGTCCGATCTCGATGCCACCGAGGCTCACGCCGACGAGTTCGGCCGCCCGCAACCCCGTCGCATACCCGAAATCCAGCAAGAAGCGCAGCCGTGTCGCGGCATCCGGCGTCCAACCGTGCGACCACTCCAGGCCATCCGCGAGAGTACGCACCAGCGCCCATTCCCCTTCCGTGAAGGCTCTTGACGTGTCGAGATCCGCGGCGCGCTGGGCGCCCCGCACCTTGAGCCCCGCAAACGGGTTGGCGAGTACATAGCGCTGGGCGATCAGCCAACGAAACAGCGCGGCGATGACACCCAGGGCATAGGCGATGGAACGGGGCGCCAGGGCCCCTGCGAAGGGCCGCCATTCGGGAGATGGCCGGGGCCGTGCCGGACCCACCCAACGGGCAGTGGGTGCGCGAAGGAAGGCGCGGTAGGCCGTGGCGTCTTCGGCGGTCAGCGACGAGAGCGGCTTGCCGCGCTCCAGGATCGCCCAGAGCAGCAAACGCTCGGCTTCCTTGCGGTAGGCCCGCGCGGTGGCCGGTGCCTCGTGCAGGCCGAGCCAGGCATTGATGGCGTCATAGTCGTTGTCCGCGGTCAGCGAGCACATCGCGCGCGGCGCGCGGAACGCCCCGTGTGAGCCGTTCACCGACTGCGGCAGTTCGATACGTTCCCACGGCACGATTTGAGGGCCCGACGCAGCCATTGCATGACGGGAGACCAAAGCGCGCGCGCGCTCAGTCAACTGAGGATGCGCGGCGAAGAACGCTTCGATGGCGCGGGCACTGCGCTCGCCAAGCCCGTCGATGGCGAGCCACCAACGCTGGCGGCGCGGGATCCGCACGGTCAGGTCGGCCAGCGTTTTCAGCCCGTGCGCCTGCAGCGCCGCCGCGGCGCGCGCCGGCAGCCAGGCCTCGACGGGGTCCGTGATCTGCGGAAGGGCAGCTGGTAATTGGCGCAGGGTCTCCAGGGCCCGGACGACCGCTGCCGCATGGGCGGTCCGGCCCTCCGCAGGACAGGTGAAGAGGGCGGCTAGGTCTTCGCGCTGGCGTAGTCGGGCGGCCTCGGCCATCTGCCGCCGGAGGGCACCGATCACGCCTCGTGCGGAGCGGCCCGGCGTCAGCGCGTCCGGCCAGAAGCGGGCGACGGCCGCGCGCGACGGCGTGCCTTCGTACCAGGCACGCAGGGCCGCGAGCGCATCGGCGCGGGGCCAGGATGCGGAGGGATCGAGCGGCAGCGGAGCGGTGGCGGGTCGCGAGCGAGGCATGAGAGAGAGACGCAAATTGCTGCTGCGTAGTTTGCCACAGAAATGCATCAGTATCGATAATGTTTGTTATCGATATAGCAGCATGTTGTGGGGGGAAACTCAACACCGCTGATACCGCTCACTCAACTGAATCTGTAGCTAAATTTCAACTGAATTTGTAGATACCCCATCCCCCGCCTTCGGCATGCCGGTGCCGCAGCGTCAATCAGGGCAGGCTGCCATAACGCTGCACGTAATCCAGCGCTGCCTTGCGCAGGGCAGCTATGGCGGGCGTAGGCGCGGCGCCGAGCGCCTGCAATCGGCTCTGACACAGGCGCGCGACAAAGCGACCATCGGCGCCGCGGTACAGCCAGAAGTGCGGCCGTTTCCCATCCAGGCCCAGCAATCGCAGCCGGCGCATCGCTGCGTCCACTGGCGGGACGCCGTGCTTGGCTTCCCAGCCTGTGAGTACCGAGTAGGTGAGGCAAGGCCCCTCGCATGCCGCCAGCACTTGCCGGTGACGTGCGGCCTGCGACGCAGCCAAGGCCAGGCAGCGCGCGCGCTTGTCCTGTCGCGGGGCGGACTGCCACATTGTGCCGCCGTGGTCTCGCGCCACAAAGCACAGGGTGCCATGGGGACGCGCGGCCGCCCACCAATGCCCCGGCTGGGGCGGAGATTGTGCACCCCGGACGCAGCCGACAATGCCAATGCGGGCCGCAAGGGTGGCCATTGCCTCGGCATCGCGCCAAGCGACTTGCATCGCCGTGCCGGCGGCATGGTAGGCCAGCCACTGCTGGCCAGCCATGTCGACCGTCCCAAACGCCGGCGGCTGGACGCTGGCGGCCGCCATCACGCGTTTCGACAAGCCTCCGGCGGAGCCCGCGGGAGGCGGTCGGTCGGGCCACCGATGCTGCTGCACATCGGGTTCAACGTCATACGTCCACAACAATACGGCGAACGCCAACACGGCCCGGGGGGCCTCGCGTAGCAGGTGTCCGGCCTGCAATGGCCCGCCAGCGGTAACAAACCGTCGAAGCCATCGCGTTGAATCCGGTGCGATGTGACGGCGCACATGCCTTGCCATGGCGCGATAGACGCAGTGCGCCGGGGTGTCTGACCAGAATGGCAGTCTTGATACCGAGTCATGGGGCGGCGCACGCCCCAGCAGTATCCGCGAGGGTATGCCACACGGGATGGGCCGCTTTGCCACGACTACCGGTACCGGACGCGGTGGGGCCCGGAAACAGATCGGATAGGGCAAGCCAAGGGCTGTACACCAGACCGGGATGTGCACGCCCAATGAGTTGCCATCCAACTGCGCGGCGTCGATGCCGTTATTCACGTCAGCGGCTCGCACGAGCCGCCCAAGCGCTTCCAGCCAAGCCGCGGCTGGATCCAGAGCATGGGTCAAGCTGGCATCTAGCAATGGCCGCCGGCACGTTTCCCGTGTAAAGAATCGCAGCTGACCGCAGGCACAGCTGCCCGCCCGATCGTGGCCAGCCGGCCCGAGCGTGGTGGGCAGCAATTGCCCGCAGCGGCAAGATGCGACCAATGGTGTGCCATGCATTGGACAGGCGTCCAACAGCTTTACGGAAAACAGCGCGGCATGATAGCCGCACGCCAGGCACGGCTCGCAGACGCGGGCATATGGCAAGATCAGGTGGCTACGCACCCAGTGGGGAATGGCATCCAGCGTCGCCCAGCGAAATGCTTGTTCGGGTTCACCGATCCAGCGGGCCAGCCTCGCGAGGTCGATGCCGCCGGCGGTAAGAACCGATGGCGCCCCGACCGATCGACGGTCGAGCGCGGGTAATTCACCTCGCCGTAGACAGTTGAGAGCGCATATGCGTTGAACGGTGTGCGGCAGCGAGGCGTACGGCAGCAGACTGCCGACGTGCCAGGTCAGGCGCGCGTCGTCAATCACGCCGTGCCTCTTTCGAGTCGGGTCGCCGCTGCGCCGCGGTGGCGGACACCATCGCCATCAGCATCCGGTGGCCGCCTGCCTCGACGGTAGTTTGCCAGGCGGCGCTGGATGTGGCATCGAGCGGATCGGCTCCGCCTGCCAGACGCAGCAGCACATGACGGCACGCTTGTGCCACGGTCTTCATGGGGAAATCCGTCGGCCCAGCGTAGTGCGGCGGCAGACAATCGGTCATGGCGCGCATCAGGGCAGCGGCCTGGTCGGTCATGCGGAAGCCCTGCGCCCACGCCGACGGGGCCAGCCCCGCGGTGTAGGACTGGCCGGAGTCTGGTGGCCACTCGCTGCCCACGTCATAGCCGGCCATGACATGGGCGAGTTCCTCCACGCTTCGCACACCGTGGAACGGCCTGGACACCAGCATGAAGCGGGCAGCTACGTGGGCTCCGCCAGCCAGGGCCATGCCGAACGGCTCGTCGAAGAACTGCAGCGACGCCACCGATATTACGCACAGGCGAATCCGTTGCTTCTCCAGCAGGCTGTGGAGTTCCACCAACCACATCCACTCCCGCTGGGTCATGCCCTGTGCCTCATCCACTACCAGTACCAGGAAGCGTCCCCCACCTTGCGCGGCCAGCTCGATCCAGCGTTCGATCAGCATCTGCTGGCGTGCCAGGGGGCTACGGACGGCCTTGGCCAAGGGATGCGAGCTAGCGTCGAGCAGGTGGGCGTAGAAACGCCCCACCGCCTGGGCGCTGCCCGAGTCGGTATGACTCCAGACGACCATTGGCACGTAGCCGCCATGCCGCTCCGACAGTAGCCGTTGGAGCCAATGATCGACGGCACTGGATTTGCCGAAGCGGGAAGGGCCGAAAATCGTCGCCCCATCGACCTGGTCGTCCAACCAGCCGCCGATACTGTCGGCCATGTCCTGGATGGCAGGGGTGAACAACGAGTAATCGCGCGTCACCACGGGGTGATCACGCGGAATATGAGGCGGAAGCAGCGGCGCGGCTGTGGCAGTGTTCATCACCATTGCTGCGCCTTGCGCATGGGGGGCAGGGCGACCTTCGCGCCTGTCTCCGGGGGTTCGGCGCCCGCAAGCGTCGTTGCATTCCCCGACGCCCGCACGGCGGTGCGGGCTTTGGCTTGCTCCACCATGGAGTGCCCAGTCAGCGCTTCCGCGTGTTGTTGCAGGATGCGGCGCGCTTCGAGATACGCAGGATGAGGCGGCAGTTTGCGTCCCGGGGAAGATTCCGCATACTGGAGCAAGGCCTCCACGGCGTCGCAATGGCTGGACAAGTAAAGCAGCCGGCGCTTGTCCAACGCCCGGATGGCTTGGCGCACGAATAAGGAATGCGGCATGCGGTGCCACGGTGGCGCGGCACGCACAATGCCCAGGAACTCTCCCTGTTGCGTCGACACGCTGACGAACCGGGCATCGTCCTCGTCCTCCAGGGATAGCCAGAACTTCTTGCCGACGAGATCGCTGCGCAGGCATAGCCATTCGGCGGAGTAGCGGGCGTTGGCGAAATTGAAGTGTGGTCGTCGCCCGGCGGCAACGCCGCCCAAGAGCGTGCAAAGCCTGCGCTCGCAAGCGAGGTGCCGCACCGCGACGGGGTTGGCAATGCGAAGGGTCAGACCATTGGCAAGCCGCTCCATCTGGTCCAGCGGGGTGCGATAGCCCAGGCCGGAATGGGGTGTCGCGTTGTAGTTGGCAATCAGTGTGTCGAGCAACTCCGCGGCGTATTCGAGTTGGAACTGGGTGGCCAGCGCAGCCTGCTCGGGATCGGTGCCGCGCTTGTGCGCCGGGGAACTGCCGGTGGTCGACTTCAGACGGTGAAAGCTTCCGGCGGCGAGATGCCGGAAGAACGACTCCACAAACGGTCGATCGTCTTTGCTGCGCCGACAGCTATAACTCGTCGGATCCTGCGGCTTGAGCACGCGGGCCCCCATCAGTTCCCTCAGAGCGGTTTCCACGCGCGGGCAGATGTTTGCGAGGGCGCCATCCACACTGAACTCGTTCCAGCATGCTCCCACGAAGCTCGCTGACCGGTATGACGGCAGGCCAGCTCTGACGGTATAGGCATGACCACCGAACTGGAGGTCTCGCGGTACCCATGGACTCAAGGCGCACTTCACGGCGCGCAACACGTCTTCGGCCGAACATTCCCTACGCAAGCTCAAGTGGTAGCCAAGCACCGCGCGCGAGGCCACTTCGATCAGGACAATGACCCACAAGCGATGAATCAAACGCGGCTCGGCATCGCCGTGTGGCGATGGCACCATGACGACCATCCGTGCATCAAGCTTATGGGCGTCACATTCCACCCGCTCGAACAGCCGCAGATCCGGTCGCCGGCTACCATCGCCTGCACGAGCCTTGCGCACGGCTTCCGGACCACCAACCAGCTGGCGCTGGCGTTGCGGGTGGTCGGCCAGCACCCGATCAATATGGCGGCAAAGCGTGACGTACCCGCGTTTCTCGACGTTGAAAGGCCATTCCCCACGTCGCTCGAATCCTCGCTGGCGCAATTCCTCCAAGAACCAGCGAAAGATGGCCAATCGTGGCCGCCGTGAAGATTCCAATTCGCCGCGCCGACCCAGAATTTGCTCGCGCAAGCGGGTCTCCAGCTCACGCCCTGTCGGCGACTCAAACACCCACTGCAACGCCCCGCCGGCTCCGCCGCCCCATGCGCTGGGACGCACCGGTACGGCTCGTGTATAGGGCTTGATGTGCTGGTAATACAGTAGGCCGCGCCAGCCGTAGACCCGCCCGTCCGGATGCAGCTGCAGGCAGCGCTCGGTCAAGAGGCGATAGGCCTGGAAACGCCCGATGCCGCATTCCTCCCTGATGCGCGTCGCGCTGACACCGAGCAGGTAAAGCTGGATCGCCCGCACGCGGCGCGCGAATCGCTCTCGCTGCTGTTGCGACAGTGCCTCCTGGTCGACCTGTGGCCAACTGGCGAGGTCGATCTCACCGTCCGAGGTCGCACCTGCGGTCGCTGTGGCATTGGTAAGGCGGGGGCGTCGCGACATTCCTGTGCTCCGATGTGCGGCCAACTACAGCACAAGAGTAGGCGAAGCTGCGCATCGGAATACAAAATCAGTTGAAATCGCACATCGGAGTGCAGATTCAGTTGAAATCTGCTTCCCGTTGTGACGGATTCAGTTGAAATGAGCATCGCCGGAGAAGCCTTGCCGGCCCTGGGACGGTGGGAGCTTTTACCGCCTGCGGTATCGTTACAAATTCAGTTGTGCGAACGATTATCAGGGCGTCAAGCCGATTGTTGATCAGGCCCTTGTCGATGCATGGACGTGGCGGGCAGATGTCGTACCGATGGCGCGCATGCGCCGGGATGTCCAAGCCAAACTGCCGAAGTCGTGGCCAACGGATTCGTCTAGCCGGAATTCGAGCGACAACTAGGCCAGCCGTCGCCGCAAATCAAGCCGTGTCCCGGCATATAGACATGATGCCCCGTTTGGGGGAGGTGTTTTGCGGCTAAATCACGCTACCATGCTGCACGTGGTTCCATTGACTTTGTACCTCTGGATAGAAGATGGATTGGACAAAGCTGTTATCGGTAAAGCGTCTCGGTAGGAAGGCAGAGGCTGGTGGTGGCGAGCCAGTGCCGCGTACGGAGTTCACCCGCGACTACGATCGCATCATTTTTTCTTCCGCTTTCCGCCGTCTGCAAGACAAGACGCAAGTCTTTCCATTGGCAAAAAGCGACTACATTCGTACCCGTCTCACTCATAGCCTCGAGGTGGCCAGCGTTGGTCGATCTCTTGGGATGCTGGCCGCGGACGTCATCCACGAAAAAGACAAGCATCTAAGGGACGTGGTTGCTGCGCAGGACATCGGCAGCATTGTGTCGGTCGCTTGCCTAGCGCATGACATAGGGAATCCGCCTTTCGGCCACTCTGGGGAAGATGCAATCCAGGAGTGGTTCGCCAAATCCGAGGCG
This sequence comes from Cupriavidus sp. D384, assembly GCF_001652915.1. Lineage (GTDB taxonomy): Bacteria > Pseudomonadota > Gammaproteobacteria > Burkholderiales > Burkholderiaceae > Cupriavidus. Next base: position 44,518 of record NZ_BBQI01000076.1, on the reverse strand, counting down.
GGCGCGAAAATTTCTGGCGGAAAATTGAGTCCGTCGGAATCTGCGGACCTCACGAAATTCGAGGGCAATGCACAGGGTTTTCGGACAGTCGCCGCCCTTCAGTATCCGGGCCAATATGGAGGGCTTCAGCTTACCTGTGCCGTCCTTGGTGCCTTTACCAAGTACCCGCGAGAGTCGTCTGTAGACGACTGCCAGTCTCGGGGTAAGAGTGGGGCGAAGTTTGGTTTTATGCAAAGTGAGAAGGCCTTGTTCGAGGAACTTGCCGATGAAGTCGGGCTGCCTCGCAAACATGGGCAAGGATTGGCGTGGCAACGGCACCCATTGGCCTTTCTGGTCGAAGCGGCGGACGACATTTGCTACCACATCATGGACATCGAAGACGGCTTTCGCGCAGGCGTGGTCACCTTTGAGGAGCTTCGCGACCTGCATCGCCCATGGCTGACGGCTGCTCAACTTGATCGTGCCACGTCGCTGGGCGAACATCGACGGCAGGCAGAGTTTTTCCGCGCCCTGACGCTGAATACGCTGATCTTCTCTATGGTTGCGGTGTTTCGCGACAAATACGATGCAATCCTGAACGGTATGTTCGACCAAGAGCTTGCGGCCCATTTGGAGCGGGCCAAGGAGTTTGAAGCGTTTAAGACACGAGCCGTGAAACAGGTCTATTGTGCGCGACCGGTCGTAGAAGTAGAAGCCTGCGGCTTCGAGGTAATCAATGGGTTATTGGGCGCCTTTTCGGACGCTGTAGAAGATAAGGCTCTGCGCAATGACAAGCCCGGTCCGCGTGCGCGCGTCCTCCTGAACTTGATGCCAGGTGGAGAGGAATCCGTAAAAGACCTCTCACAGTATGAGCGAGCCATACGCGTCACCGATTTCGTGTCGGGTATGACCGACTCCTATGCCGTCGAGCTTTACCAGCGCATTCGAGGTATTTCGCTTCCTTGATGGTGCGCTGCAGCGCGCTTGCGGGGGATAGTTAGTTGAAGGTATTCGAACATGCTCCGATAAGTAATCAAACCAGTTGAGTACTCTATGCACGTCACCTTTGGACTTGAGCTCGATGGTCATCGAGGTTCTCCGCGCGCTGGCCAGTTCTCTGAGCCTGTGCTGGGAAGAAGAGGTTTCCTAAATCTTCTTGAGACGTACTTGGGGCTTGCAGCGCCTGAGCCACGCTCGGCGAAGCGGGTCACTTGTTTTCTCAGGCACCTGAGTCTGCATGACGATGGGAACCGCTTCTATAGCGAGTCCTTGAATGCCGATGGAATCGGCACAGCTGCAAGACTCTTGGCATGGCGCGACGAATGGCGCCTCGGCGGTTGGGATGGCACGGTTAGCCCGGATGCACCCCGCCGCTTGGTACAAATGGCACTGGTTGAAAAATCTGCATGTGGCGAGCTTCCCCTAGGGGAAGCCGAGCGTCTGACGGCCGTGACGCATGCGCTGGAAACCGAACCCTCGCCTATCAAATCGGTTCTGCTGGTTGATCCATTTGATAGCTACCCGTGGGCGTGGCGCCGGGTGCTTGAGAGGCTTGGAGCGTACGACGAGTGGTCTGAAAAATCCGAAGGGATAGGGCAATTGCAGGGGCTTCAGGGCGCAGCGCTATCCGCTACGTCGGATGGTGTGTTCGACCTGAATGCTTCGGAGACTCTCGACGACAGCGTGATATGGGTTCAAGCGTCTACGCGAGAGGCCGCTGAACACTGGCTTAGTGCGCATTGCTCTCATCAGGAAGTCGACCGGCTCATCGTCTGCGAGGAGCACGGCGACGTGCTGGACAGCACCCTCGTGGCGACCGGTTCCTTGGCCTGCGGCTTTGAGCGCTTCAGTCCGCTTCGGCCGGCGCTTCAAGCACTGAGCCTCGCGATCGAGATGTGCTGGACTCCGGTCAATGCCGAAAGATTGGTGGAGTTTCTCTCGCACCCAGTTGGTCCGTTTGCGCGGCAGGCGCGCGGAAAGCTAGCTCGCGCGTTCGCCGAGCAGCCTGGCATTGGAGGTGGCGCATGGATGGCGGTCAAAGAAGAGCTTGCAAAGGACGAGAAGCAAGCCGCTGTGCTAGAAGATATCGCGTTCTGGCTAGAAGGGGATCGATGGGATCGCAATGACGGCATTCCAATCGAAGCGCTACGTATGCGTATCGCACGAGTGCGCAGCGGCCTGACCGGCAGAATGGGAATCGATGCGGAGCAGTCGGCTACGCTAATGCCGGCCCTTGACCAGTGTCTTGCCGTGATGGAAAGCCTGGACGAATTGGAAAAGCAAGCGACGGCATGCGTCGTACAGCGACAGATCGAGCAGATCGTCGCCCATGCCACGCCTGCGGGAGCAGGCAATCCGTGGGCCTTCGCTCAAGCCGGATGCATGCGCTCGACGTCATCGCCAGCTGCCTGCTTCGAGGCGGCGGACGAGGTGATCTGGTGGATGCCCTCAACGCCCTCGCTGGCACAACCGCTGCCATGGTCGGAAGAGGAGATCGATGCACTGCGGAAAATGGCTGTCGAGCTGCGTGAACCCAAGGCTCAGTTGACCTTGCAAGCTCGCCAATGGCTTCGGCCTTTGCTCGCTGCCAGGAAGCGCTTCATCCTGGTTCTTCCGCCAGAAGGCGAGGAAGAGCATCCCATTAGGCAGTTGTTGCTGATGCTGATGCCGGTTCTAGAGAAAAGCCGCATTCATCTCGATGCGGATGATGTATCGCCAGCCCTTTCTGATCTGACACTTCCATTGAACCGGATCGATCTGCCGAGCACCTCGGAATTTATCGAGCTCGGTGCGCCCGTGGCCTTCCCGAAGGAGCCCCAATCCTACACTTCGTTGGCGGAACTGTTTGACAATCCAGCGTTGTTTCATCTGAAGCGTATCGCAAAGCTTAGCGCCACGCAGGTAATGGCGGCAGAAGAGAACAACAAATTGCTCGGTACGCTTGCGCACCGCGTAATCGAGCAATTGTTCGAACACGAAGATGCACTGGAATGGACGTCTGAAAAGGCAGTCGAGTGGTTCAAGTCGACCGTCGATCGCCTTCTTCTGGAAGAGGGAGCTCCTCTTCTGATGCTAGGTGCTGGCGTAAGCCAGCAGCGATTCAAAGGCATCTGCGAAAAGGCCATTGTTTCGTTGCTCGATCGCCTGCGAGCGGCCGGCGCGCGCAAGGTGGAAACGGAGGTTTCGTTCGACGGCAGTTTCGGTGCCGTTCCGCTCACGGGGAAGGTCGATCTGTTGATCGAGCTTGCGGACTCACGCGTCGTCGCGCTCGATATGAAGTGGCGTGACGACAAGCGGTTTGTCGAGCTTTTGCGCGGGGGAAACTACTTGCAACTTGCGTTGTACGCCATGCTGATCGAGCAGAATCGGAGCATGACTCCTGCAGCTTTGGGCTACTTCATTTTTGAGTCCGGCGCGATGTACGTGACGGCTCCGGATGTCATGCCTGGGGCACTGGTTCGCGAGCCTCGCAATGACGTATCGGTTGAGGAGCTCTTGCGCCGCGCGAGCGAAAGCTGGAAATGGCGCACCGAACAGATGGAAAAGGGACGTATTGACATCGTCGTGAAGGAGTCCCTCGTGCAATTTCAAGGTCCGGAAGGAACCCTGCCTGTGGAGGGTTCCAAGCCGTGGCACAAGGAACACCTGATTTTGCTGGGAGGCTGGGACAAATGAATGGCATCGAGTTCATCAGCGCTGGTGCGGGCAGTGGCAAGACATATCGGCTCACACAGACAATTGCTCAGGCGCTGGAGAGCGGGACAGCACGGCCGCATGCGATCCTGGCAACCACGTTTACGAAAAAGGCTGCGACTGAACTCCGTGAGCGCGCCCGGTCATGGCTTCTGGAGCAAAAGCGCCTAGATCTGGCTACTGCTATCGGTCAAGCGAAGATTGGCACCATCAACAGCGTGTGTGGCCAGTTGCTCAAGAGGTTCTGCTTCGAGCTGGGGATGTCCCCCGACCAGACGGTCCTTAGCGAAGCGCAGAGCGATCGCTTGTTGGCAACTGCCTTGGACGAAACGCTCGACGAATCCGGCCAAGCTGAGCTTGTGGCTTTGACGGCTCGATTCGGGATCGATCATGCAGATTGGCCCAAGCCAATCGGTGCCATTGTCAACGCTGCCCGTGGCAATGACATCTCGCCAGATCGGCTGCGGTCTATGGGCGCACGCAATGCCGATCTCATGCTTGCTAATTGGCCTGGCCCCACGGCGCTGGACCCGACCTCGTCGCTGACAGATGCGCTGCGGATCGCGGAAGAGCAGATCAGTGCGCTGATTGAGGCTCAGCGTGCTTCCGGCGCGAAGATTGCAAAAAATCTAACCGACGGATTGCAAGAGCTACAACGGCTTTACCGGGTATTCAGTGAGGGCCATTGGGTCTGGGGCGATTGGCTTGCCGCCAACACGCTCGATGCGGGGGCCAAAGCACGAGACTTCGTGGCGTCCGTGCAGGAATTCGCGCTGGCCCACGAGACTCATCCGCTATTCCATTTCGAGGTTCGTCGCTATCTCGAGCTTGTATTTGGCCTCGCCGCAGATGCTTTGGAGCGTTACGCTGAGGTCAAACGAACACTCGGTGCGGTCGATTTTGCTGATCAGGAAGTTCTGCTTCTCAAGATCGTACAGGACAATGCCGATGTCCGGGCGGCGTTGAGGAGCGAACTCGATCTTGTCGTAGTGGATGAGTTTCAGGACACCAATCCGTTACAGCTTGCTCTCTTTGTCGAACTAGCCGAGCTGGCCAAGCAGTCTGTATGGGTGGGGGATCCGAAGCAGGCGATCTATGGCTTCCGAGGTTCTGACGCCGCGCTAATCAATGGTGTACTCGAATCTATTACGAGGTGGGGTGGGAAACTCGGCGTTCCCCTCACGACCTCGCGTCGCTCGGTTCCGGCGCTTGTGTCTCTGACGAATGCCGTCTTCGAGCCGGCGTTTGCCGACACCATGGCCCCTGAGGCGGTCAAGCTGACGGCTTTCCGGGAGGACATCCCAGGTCAGCCAAGCCTGTTTAACTGGAACTTTACCGCCAGCAGGAACGACAAAGACTACCTGGCGTTGGGCGCCGCCGTGCGCGAGCTCATCGAGTCAGGGTTGGAGGTGTTTGATAAGTCCTCCGGCGTGCTCCGTCCGGTTCGGCCTGGTGACATCGCAGTGCTTTGTCGCGAACACAACCAGGTGGATCTCGCAGTTGCCTCGCTCGTTCGCTGGGGTATCCCTTCCGCTAGCCCGCGGTCAGGATTGCTTGGCACAGCAGAAGCGATCTTCGTATTGGCCTGCCTGAGGCGGCTTCTCGATGGCAACGATACCGTTGCGACGGCGCTGATTGTCAGTTTGAGTGATGGAGTGCCAGCCAATGAGTGGCTGAGCGATCGACTGAGTTTTATCGAGCGCGATGACGTGCAGCGTCGGGACTGGCGAGTAACTGGTGAGGCCGCACAGCCGACACTTTTGCGCCTTGAGACGCTCAGACCCAAGCTGAATGGCTTGACGCCGTCGGAGGCAGTCACAATGGTCAAGTCCGAGTCGCACGTCGCCCGGATTGTGAGCCAATGGGCGCGGTCTCCACAAGAGGCTAGGGCCAGGGTCGCAAACATCGAGGCTCTGGTGGCCCTTGCGAAGACCTACGAATCAGAGTGCGCCGCGACCAGGCAGCCTGCTACTGTCAGCGGATTGCTTCGCTGGTTTGAGTTGCTGGCTGCTGGCAAAAATGATGATCGTGCTACCTCTGCAGGCGATGCCGTAACAGTGATGACGCATCACGGAGCAAAGGGACTGGAATGGCCAGTGGCCATTCTGACATCGCTTGGGAGCGAAGCCCGGACGGCCTTGTGGAGTGTCCGGGCGCGCACCGATGGCGACTTTGACCCCTCGCGGCCGCTCGACGGACGATTCGTCCACTTCTGGCTGAAAACCTGGGGGAAGCGGAAGAAGTCTGCTGCAGTAGAAAACGCAGAGCAATCGGAACTCGGTAAGGCAATGGCCGACGCTGCGTTAAAAGAGAACAAACGCCTCATGTACGTCAGCATGACGCGTGCGCGCGATGCGATGGTTCTCGTGTCTGCAGTGCGCAAGACGCCGAACCGTCAATGGATGGACGAGCTTGGCGCGAGCGACCTTCTTTTTGGCGAGACCGGAACTGTGGTCTTGCCGGACGGAACTCAGGTCCTTCGTGAAACTCGAGCCTGGGAGGCGGACAGCTGTGCGGAGGGGCCCGAAAAGCCGGCACCCATCGACTGCAACTGGTTCAAGTATGCGGATAGACGCGACGCGGTGCCGCTGTGGAGCCGCCCCAGCGATGCACAAGGCGGAAACTATGCTGTCGCGCACACCGAGCAGGTCGGACAGCGCGTAGCATTTCAGGGCAAAGTTGATATGGCGGTCCTGGGTACGGCAATGCATCATTGCATCGCTCGCGCTGGTGTCCGGGGCAATGCCGAGCTAAGCGAGATTTCTCAAATCTTGCGCAATTGGGCCGTCGATCATGTCATAGATGAAGTGGCGGTTCAGGCTCAGGTTCAAGCGTTCCTGGATTGGGTCAGAGGACGGTGGCCTGGAGGCAAGCTCCACGTCGAAGTCCCGCTTGAGTCTGGATTGGCCGACGGCATTCGGCTGCGTGGACGCATCGATTTTCTGGTCGAAACGACGGAGGGTTGGATTCTGCTTGACCACAAGTCGAATCCTGGCGGGATGGAACGAGACGAGACTCTTGCCGAAACCTATGGTGCCCAGCTTGCGCTGTATGCCGCGGCACTTGCTAATACCACCGAACGCCCGGTCAAGGAGCAGTGGTTGTACCTACCAGTGGCTGGACGCGCCGTTCGCCTGGAGGCGGTCGCAAAGCAGTAATCAGAAGGCAAAAGTCGACCATCCTTCTTGGCTGGTAATTCCGCGTACGGCATGAAATGTCAAGAAATGTGCGCAATTTGATGAGTGCTGGGCAGGGATGCCCGGCACCTCGTTGATTGGCGTCTGGTGCCAGTGAGCGCAGCGTGTGTGAGCAGCGATATCCCACTTCAGATGGGTGTGGTCGCCCCAATTGGGTGATGTTCGGCGGTACGTCCTGCTTGTATCGTAGAGTCCTATACATTCGGAACACCATGCCGGGCGCCAAGACAATTTCGGTGAGCTATCGGGTCTCCGCGCGGTTCAAGCAATTGCTTGAGGCCGCCGCAGATCGTGATCGCCGCTCGCAGACGAACATGCTTGAGCATCTGCTGTTCGAGTATTGTGAATCGCATGGCATTCAGCCTGATGACGAAGGCAGCAATGCGATTGAGTCGGTACAGGAAGTGACCAAATAATCGAGGGATCGTCCGGGGATGTCACTCAAGCTGGAAGAGTAGGTATGCCAAAAGCAAAAGGTTCGGGTTCAGGGGGGCTTATTTGGATTGCTGTTGTCATCGCTATTGTGGTGCTGGCAAGTAATCCAAAGAACATTGGTGGAACGCTTTTCTGGTTGACCGCAGTCGGACTGGTTGTCTACCTGTTTCGACGAGGCAAGAAGTCGCCCCCCGATAGAGGGTCGACGATCAAGGATTCCAATGAACCCTTGGCCTCCTACGGTCAGTCTAGGGAGACTGTGGCAAGTAGCGAGCCGGTGCGTAATACGGACAAAGGCGAGAGGGAGTTCGTCAAGTCAGCAAGCGCACAGGGAGCGGTGAAGTCCTCCTCCGGCAAGATCTCAGCGGGTGTCGATGAGGATTTGGTTGCCGCGAGCTATCACAATCCGGAGTCCAGCAAGTCCTTTCGTATTCCGCCAGCCCCTGCGCAATTTGGTCGCGCAAGGTGGCTCTCAGCTACAGAAAGCGTGGAGATCGCCGGCGTTGCCATCTCGGGTGGCTTGATTTACGTCGGGGCGGCTCTTAAGGCGGCGTCCGGCATCGTGGATCCTTGTTTGATCGATCCATCAAAGGATGTCGCGAAACGAGCCGACTATACAGTGCGGGAGATGGGATACTGGCCAAGCTACTCGGCGATCTCGCCCACCGCTCGCAGGGCGTACTTGAACTGGCTATCGACCGGCAGAGCAGATCCAGACGCTGACATCGGATACGTCTTTATCTATTTCTACGGACTTGAGCGCCGCGCAGTGTTCGACGCGGCAAATGATCAGGCGGCCAGAGCCGATCTGCCAGCGATCGCAGCGGAACTGCGGCGGCTCCTCGCCATTTACGGCCCGCGTTCTGGATCGTTTCAAGGATACGGGACCGCGCTATTGGACTGGATCACGCTGGTGAACCTGCCAGAACGCTCCTATCTCCAGCCGCTACCAAGTTCTCCAAGGTCATACGAGCTTCCCTTATACATTCGAGCGGCGCTTGGCCAGGCAGCCGTGGATCGCGTGGCGATTTCAGCGGATCTCGCATTAGCCTGGATCAAACTCGATCCGAGAAGTCTGCTCCGGACGCCAACTCTGCGTTGCGCTCAGGAGTTCAATTCCCTGTTCAAACTCAAGTATCTTGCAGCTGGCGACGGATTGGTGCTGCCGCGAAATCGGACCAAGCTCAAGCTTGTCTACCGAGCCGCTTCTGCTGGATTCCGGGGAGTTGAAGAGCCACGCCTAACCTTCGGCGATATTCCTGACGTCAGCGTGCTCGCCGCACCGTTCAAGAAGCTGCACGAAATCACCGAAGCGGCGACGAACGAACTGGAGCCGCTCAGCAGGTATCTGGGGCGCAACCCTGGGGCCCGGTCCACCGTCGAGGCGCTTCTGTTGCTGCCTGTCGCACTGTGGCCCGATTCCGCAAAGCGTTCGATCGAAGCGCTCAAAGAGCGGATGGATGGAGGCATGGTTACGATGCCTTTCCAAGAGCTTCTGGGGGCGCTGGGCAGCTCTGCAACGCTCAGCAGGGAGCGAACTGTTGCATTGGCTCGCATTTTGGAAGGCATGAGCATCGGCATGGAGCCGGACGTACTCGGCGGAGCCAAGCAGCCAAAACCAGAGGATCAGGTCGCGCTTTTCGTTACAGCGACAGATGATCTGCAAAGTCGTGACGCACCAGACTATCGACTCGCGGCACTTGCGCTGCAACTCGCAGCTGCCGTGGCCACTTCCGATGGGGATTTCGGGGCTAAGGAAATCAGTCACCTACACCAGCAGATTCAGTCGTGGAGTCACCTGAGTCCCAACAACCAGCGAAGATTGGTGGCTCACCTCCGTCTTCTCATGGTCGCTCCGCCGTCGTTGACGGCACTGAAGAAGAGGCTTGAATCACTCGATCCCGCGGCCAGAGGAAGCATCGCATCGTTCGTCGCTGCGGTAGCACAGTCCGATGGAACGGTCTCGCCAGTCGAAGTCAGGATGCTCGAGAAAGTGTACAAGGTCCTCGGCGTCGATCCTCAGAAGGTCTTCTCGGAGCTTCATGCGGCTGCAACCGGCTCCGAACCGGCAGCCAAGCAGGCCCTGGGCGAGGCGAAGGCTGCGGCGGGCTTCACGCTAGACGCGTCCCGGATTGCCGCGCTGCAAAAGGACAGCGAGGCGGTGTCGGCAATGCTCTCGACAATCTTTGTCGAGGAGGCGGAGATGGTCGAGGTAGCGCCAACCGCGAATGCGGTGCCCACCGTCGAACAAGATAGTCTACTCGGCCTTGATGAAGCACATAGTTCGCTCGCACGGCTTCTTCTGTCGCGTCCACATTGGACCAAGGCAGAGCTTTCTGATGCAGCGCTGGATCTCGATTTGATGCTTGAGGGGGCCCTCGAGCAACTTAACGACGCCGCGTTCGACGCGCACGATATGGCTTTTTTTGAAGGGGATGATCCAGTGGAGATCAACCTTGAATTGCGGGAGAAGTTGGCAGCATGAATAGTCCTATTCGATCTAAAGAGCGTGACGCGGTCATTCAATCCTTGCGTGCGGGAGTGGTGCCACGTAGCGGACAGCACCTGATTCAGGTCGGCCGGTCGCGAGAGATTGAGACGCTTGTGCAAGACATCGAGCGCATTGCTGACGGTGGTTCAGCCTTCCGCGTGGTAACCGGGGAATACGGGGCCGGCAAGACGTTCTTCCTGAACCTTGTACGAGCGATCGCGCTCGAAAAGAAGCTGGTAGTCGCCAATGCGGACCTGAACCCTGATCGTCGACTCCATTCTTCAGGCGGACAGGCCCGCTCGCTTTACGCCGAACTCACGCGCAACCTGGCCACACGGACCAAGCCTGACGGCGGTGCTTTGGCAGGCGTAGTCGAGAAATTTATCGGGTCGGTAAAGGCCGAAGCGAAGAGTAACGGGCAATCGACGGAGTTTGTACTCCGCCAGAAGCTGGAACAGCTGACGGAACTCGTCAACGGCTATGACTTCGCAGATGTCATCGCAGCTTACTGTCGTGGTCACGATGAAAACAATGAGCAGTTGAAGGCGGACGCAATTCGTTGGCTGCGTGGAGAGTTCACGACGAAAACGGACGCTCGTCAGGCGCTCGGTGTTCGCACGATCATCGACGACGCTTCGGTGTATGACCAGCTCAAGTTGATGGCGCGCTTTGTCCGCTTGGCGGGGTACGCTGGGCTTCTCGTCGGCCTCGACGAACTCGTAAACCTCTACAAATTGGCCAACACGCAAGCACGGAATTCCAACTACGAACAGATCCTCCGGATCCTCAATGACTCGCTGCAGGGCGCGGCAGTAGGCCTGGGATTCGTCCTGGGTGGTACACCGGAATTCCTCTTGGACACGAGAAGAGGGTTGTACAGCTACCCCGCCTTGCAGAGTCGGCTTGCGCAGAATACGTTTGCGAGCGATGGACTCGTAGACTTCAGCGGCCCCGTATTGCCCCTGTCCAGCCTGACGCCGGAGGACTTTTACGTCTTGCTGCAGAAAATTCGAACTGTCTACGCGTTTGGCGACGAGCAGAAATCGTTGCTTCCTGACCAGGGAATCTTCAGTTTCATGGAGCACTGCTCCAAACGAATCGGCGACACGTACTTCCGCACGCCGCGAACTACCATCACTGCATTTATCAACATGCTTGCCGTTCTGGAGCAAAATCCCGGCGTCGCTTGGGAGGAACTGCTCGGCGGTGTGGCCGTTGAGGTGGATGCGGGAGGCGCTAACGACACCATGGTCAACGTGGACGACGATGACGAATTTGCCTCGTTCAAAATGTGACTGCATTGCCCGGGTCAATTAGATGAGCAGCGATAGTTCTTCCTTCTTTCAACTGGACGAGAGAATCCAGCGGTTCATTTGGGCAGAAGGGTGGGATTCCTTGCGCGATGCGCAGGAAGCGGCCATTCCACTCATTTTGCCAGCGGACAAAGACGTCATCGTGGCCGCGGCGACGGCGTCTGGCAAGACCGAAGCCGCGTTCCTGCCGGCGTTGACGCATATCGTCCAGCAGTCTACGCCCGGACTGATCGCGTATATCAGTCCGCTGAAGGCGCTCATTAATGATCAGTTTGGCCGCCTGGATCGGCTCTGCGAGTTGCTTGACGTGCCAGTTTGGCCTTGGCACGGAGACGTGCCTGCCTCGACGAAGCGGCGCTTTCTAGAGAAGCGTCAAGGCGTTCTCCTCATTACGCCAGAGTCGCTCGAAGCGTTGCTGTGCAATCGAGGCAATTCTGTCGCGACTGCATTTGGACCGCTTGCCTACTTTGTCGTGGACGAACTCCACGCCTTTATCGGGACAGAACGAGGCAAGCAGCTCCAGTCTCTCATGCATCGGCTTGAATTGCTCGTTGACAGACGGGTGCCACGGATTGGACTGTCTGCGACTTTGGGTGACATGGGGCTGGCAAAGAGCTTTCTTCGGCCGGGAGAGGGTGAGCTTGTCAAGGAAGTCGTATCCCGCGCGCCTGGCAACGATCTCAAGATCCTTGTCAAAGGTTATGAGGAACCTCTGGTGTTGAGGCGTCGCGAGATGCCGCGAGACACTGACGGACCATTCCTCGCGACGGATGATGGTGCGGATGAACAGGAAGAAGACGCAGACGAGCCACTCATGCCGGCTGCGATAGCAACGCATCTCTACACCGTGCTGCGTGGAACAAACAACCTAATTTTCCCAAATTCTCGGCGTGAGGTTGAGCGGTACACCCATCTGCTTGGCAAGCTCTGTGCGCAACATCAGGTGCCCAATGAATTCTGGCCGCATCATGGCAATCTCTCCAAGGAGATACGGTCGGAGACGGAGGCCGCACTCAAGCAGAAGACAGTTCCTGCCACGGCTGTCTGCACCAATACCCTCGAACTGGGCATAGACATTGGGGCGGTCAAGAGCATTGCGCAGATTGGTCCACCGCCCTCCGTTGCGAGCCTGCGTCAGCGCCTGGGCCGGTCGGGTCGGCGCAAAGGCGAACCCGCAATTCTCCGCGGCTATAGCATCGAAGATGCCGTTGGCCCAAAGAGCTCGCTTGCCACGGAGTTGCGTCTCGACACGGTTCAGTTCGCCGCGATGCTCTCCTTGCTGCTTGAGGGCTGGTTTGAGCCGCCAGCAACGCAGGGGGCTCACTACTCGACGCTCATACAGCAGGTTCTGTCCTATGTGGCGCAGAACGGAGGAGCGACGATAGTGCGCCTGTATGGAGCCCTTTGCGCTCCAGATGCCCCATTTTCAGGCCTGGGCAAGCGCGAATTTGCGGATCTGATTCGCCATCTGGGCGAGAAGGAATTGCTGGTGCAGGAATCCTCCGGCGAGCTTCTGCACGGAAGTGTCGGTGAGCGAATGGTGAATCACTACACGTTCTATGCAGCCTTCGCGGCCGACGAGGAGTTTCGTATCGTGTCGGGCGGCAAGACACTGGGGAGTCTTCCCGTATCCCAGATGCTAATGGAAGGGCAGCGGATTCTCTTTGCGGGTAGGACCTGGCGAGTAGAAAGCATCGATGAAGAGCAAAAGACGATCGTGGTAGTTCGCGCTGGTGGTGGAACACCGCCGCTTTTCTCGGGAGGGAGCGGCCGAACTCACACGCGCGTGCGCGAGCGTATGCGCGAGCTTCTGGAATCGTCTGAAGTGCCTGCATACCTTGACACCACAGCAAAGAAGTTCCTGGCTGAGGCTCGGAGGAACTATGCCGCCAGGGATCTCGCCCACGCCGTGATGGTCGACCAAGGTCAGGAAGTCCAACTGTTGACGTGGCTTGGGGATGCTGCAAACGAGGCACTTGCGTGCTTGTATCGCCAATACGGATATACCGCGTTCGCTTCCGGACCCGGCATCGAGGTTGTCAAGGGGCAGGTGCAGGCAGACGACGTGCTGACGACCCTCTCCGATATCGTTGCAAGTGAGCCGCCGCCGATTGACGTGCTTTTGGCAGATGTTAGCAATCTGCTCAGAGAAAAATGGGACTGGGCGCTTCCCGAGAACCTGCTGCGCATTTCGTATACCAGCCTGAATCTAGACGTTGATGAGGCAATGCATTGGGCTCGCAGCGTGAATCAATCTGCGGCAGTCAAGGACGACACCGGCAACCGGTAGCGACGAAATTTGACGGGGCCGGTTGACGTCGGCCTTGAGAGAGGAGATTTTCCCGATGAGCAATGGACAAGAGTCTCGAACATCTTCAGAGATATTTCAAAAGGGCTTCCTGGAGCCATTTCTCCACGCGGAGGAGAGACCCTTCGTCAAACTCCTGAACTGGTACACCGGTTTCGGAAAGACGTACACGGCGGCAGTCTTCGCCATTGATCTGTTGCTGAATCGGGATGTGATTCCAGTCTTCATTGCACCGTTGCAGTCGCTGGTGGCCGGTTTCGCGTCCGACATTCAAGCCCATCATCGATCTGACGTATACGATGATGAAATCGAGGCAGCCATCCGAAGCACTGGACATGCTGTTCCGGTGTACCGGCTGTATTCCATTGACTACCACCTGAACGATCGTACGTTCTTCGCTGCAGCTCTGGCGCTGGTGAGCTGGATTCATGGCTCGCCTCAGGTTGTACGCGATTTGGAGATTCTCACGGGCCAGTCCGCTCGCAAAGATGATCTGATGGCTCGTCTTGCGGAGCTTCGTGCTAAATCTGTCATCTGCCAGCAGTCGCCATATCTTGGCATGTCGACGTCCGACGACACCTATGAAGATACGCAGGCGGCGTATCTTCGCGCGGCGAGACGAGCGCGATCGGTTGCGGACAGTCTGACAGCGGATCTCATCAGGATCGAGTTGGCGGCGCGGGAGCGTAAAGAAGGATCGCCAGGGTACCTCGATGAGCCTGCCGTCGCCGATATGGTGCGACGGCTTCATCCGTTGCAGGCGTTCCTCGACAGGCCTGGCATTATCATCAGTACTGCCTCGAAGGCCCAGGTGAGTCACAGCGTCTTCGTGTTTGACAAGGCCCGCCAGCGATGCAAGCCGGAGAATTTTGAGAACCTACCGGCGTTTCTTGAAGAGCTGAATCGTGATGGTAGTGAACTCGGGCGGAAGGTCTCCCAGCGTGCAGATGCTGCACGCGTCGTGACATTTGTGGACGAGGAAGAGGACTCGTACTGGTACCTGTTCAGCCAACGGAAGTCGGTGCTCAACCCGGACGGCCGAAGCGACCTCAGTATCGTGATATCGGAATTCTTTACGTACTTCGACCTGAAGTGGCCTTTCGCGTTCGAACGGAGCAATGGCAACCATGTACTTGCGGGAAAGTTGTACGACTCCCTGGAGCAGATCGCCGATGTAGCTGAGGCTGTGCATCGAGAATTCGAGCTGGAAAGAGAGCGCACGAAAGCACGCTTCATCTCGGATGAGCGTCGCACGGAGATCTTCGCACGCGAGTTGGCAACAAAATCTGAACAGACGGCTGCGCGATTCGACGACGCAGAGCTTCTAGAGATTCTCAAGCAACTGGTCGACAAGAATGACGTGCAGTCCGGATTCAGGCGCTTTCGCCAGAAGGCACACGTGCTGGCCAAACTGCGAGAATACATCTGGAAAATCAGGGGAGCTGGGCGAACGGCCTTTCAGACGTTCAAGGATGTTACGGACCTAGTGTGTGACAAGAAGTTCTTCACCATGACCAGGTCAACATACGGTGAAGTTCTCGATCAGCCTGCGCAGACCTTCTTTACTGAGACCGCGAGCGTTATGGATACCGATTTCCTACGACGCGTGGAGTTGGTCAAGGACACTGGGCATCAGACAATTCGCCTGCACTACCATGAGGCCGAATCGCCTGAGAATGCCTATACCTTGCTCGACTATCTAGGGCTGGTGATCTTTATGGCTCGAGTCCTGGCACCTCGAAGCGGAGAGGCCGCTGTCGAGTTTTCCAATCAGGACATCGAGCGTTACCCGAAACTTCATCGCTTCCGTACCGACGTAGGCGCGTTGTTCAAGGGTGCCATCTCTGAGGACGGTGTTGCGGAAGCGGCAAGTTCTGAGGAAGCTGTTACGGACGATTTTGTTTTTAGCGAGATAAAGAGCGTCGTCACACTAGGCGAGAGCTGGCATCAGGCAGAAGAGTACAACCTTGACTCGGATGTTAGCTTGACGATCTCCATCTCAACGCTTCGAGCAACTCCCGAGGAGGACGTCCGTAGAGCCCTTGGGCGCAGTAACGGGATGTATCTGATGAGCGCAACAGGTGGATTGGAGGATTCGTCGGCTGGTGCGTTCAATATCAGGCAGATCAAGCGGGTCCTGGAGGAGAAGGGCGGTGTGTTCTTCGAGATGACCGCGCCGGAGATTTCTGTTGTTTCTACAGCAGCGGAAGCTCTAATGCAGACCCGGGACAGGGCGGTCACCATTCTGTCGGATTCGGATCCATCGTCAACGTTCGGTGTGTCAATGGGCTATGCGGGGCTGGTTCAGCAGGTCAAAGCAGTAGTTCGTGAGGGGGAAGATGGGCCGTACGCATTCTTGAATCGTCACAAGCACAGCGAGATCGAAGGGCTCGTCGCGAGTCTGGATCGCTTGCTGTCAACGAGTATCCGATCCGGCATCGTGCTCTGCCAGACCGTCTCTCATATGCGCAACTGCTTGATGAAGCTCGCGAGAACCGAAGGCGGTTGGGTTTCGCAGCGCGACGACTCGGGCTATCACTTCGTTGTGCGATCACGCAAGCTGCCTACGTATCGCACCAGCGGAGCAGACAACGAAGACATTACGATCATCCTGTACAAAGCAGAGCGGTTCCGGAAACGGGACGCTTCCAAGATCGGCGCCTTGGAGGAACAAGATGAAGAAGCCGGACAGTTCAATGAAGAGCTGGAAAGCGCCCTTGACATCAGTAGCAAGAAGGTGCTGCTCTGGTCCGCCTATGCTTCCGCATCTCGCGGCATCAACTTTGTCACGAAGCTGGAGGGAGAAGAGCGGGATTTTGAACTTTTCTGCTTGCTCAACGATCCGTACTACACAAAACATACCCGTCCGAGCCGGCGTGGGTTCTCGATGGAGATGTTTCAAAGCTTTGTCCAGGTTCTCAGAGATGATGGTCAAGGCTGGAGCCTGATGTCCCGCGGCGACCTCCTGTATCAGTACGCTCGACATCGGTGGGATCGACTGCAAAAAGAGCACGTCATAGACATCACTCGAACGGTATTCCAGGCACTCGGCCGCGGCGAGCGACGGCCGCAGCAGGCGATGCCCACTCAATACATCTTCCTCAGCTCAGAGGCTGCCCGTACCGTTCATCTCGGTCTCGGCTACGTCAAGGAGCTCCGGAGACGTGCTTCTCCGGCGCAGCGCGAGGTACTACGTGCCTTGGACCGCTACAACGTCGAGACTCGGCTTTTCGAATCAGACGAGCACCGGAAGAAGCACGCAGTCGAAAGTCTGAAGAAAGCCCTCGCGTTCCGGGGATTCACGAGCGAACTGCCTAAGCGGTTCAGATCCGACGAGGGCGTTAGAGTAATGTGGGCTGCACTTTTCGACGAGGCGATGTTCAAGAATCCTGCGGAGTACCTGAGAAAGCTCGACTCGCGTGGGGTGCCGGCAGCGTACAGGGAAGGCTGCTTCGAACGAGCACCACTAGCTGCGCAGCCATACTTGCGCGAGTTTTCCATTGCCGGAAAGCGAGACGTCATCGTGACGGATGCGTTCGATGGGAGCGATATATACGACTGGATTGGCCGTGTCGTGCCAGATGGCCTGCTCACCTACATGTCGAACAAGTCCCGCACACTGCTTCGGCAGGCTGTGGGATACGTCACGGAAGAGCAGGCCGGCAAGACGAAATGGATACCCCAACCGTGGTTCGTGGCTGAAGTCATGAAGGGATACTTGGCGGAGCTTGAATTCGAGGAGTACATGCGTGAGCAGTTCGATCTCGATCTCCAGAGTGAAGCGAGCTCGCCGGGTCGCCTGGCATACCTTGACCCGACGACCCACTCGCGATGTGACGAGATTTATCAAGTCTTTGACTACTACCTTGTGGCACCGAACAACTCGCTCATTGCGGTGGACATGAAAAATTGGGCGCGCAGCACGGATCGACTCAACCGCATGGAGTTGCAGGAGATGGCCGCCGAGAAGCATTCTCGATTGAGAGCGATCTTCCCTTCCAGGACCGTGCATGCAATCTACGTGAACTTGTATGGCGCTCACAAGCACAGTGTTGTGCGCCCGACAAACGGAACGATTCGCTTTATGTCGCTGTACCTGCAAAACACGCATGGTGCACGCAGCTGGATCAGAAATCAGAACCTTGCCTCTGCACTTTGGGGACACTGAAGTCATGCCAATTCGACAACTTGATGACTCTGCCGCAGTCGCGAGACTCAACTCCATTCGCTTCTCGATGCCAGTGGCCGAGGTTGCCGAACGACTGGCTCGATGGCAGGCGAAGGCTGGTGGGTTCGTCGTGCCAATTCAGGTGGAACTATCTCGGCTCAAGGGTGACGGCAGCACGACTCCGCGTGGATTCAAGGAGCGCGCGAAGCTCGTCCGGGCCGAAATTGCAAACAGGCTTGGACTGGACGCTGTTGCGGCGAGAAAGCTGACGTTCCGGCAGAGTTCCAGGGATGCTTGGTACATCGGTCCGAGACCGAGCCTCACAGAAGGCTCAATGCTGAACGCTGTTCGCGATGCTCCAGACGTTTTCATTGAACTCATGCTCAAGCGGCATCTCATCGAGGCAGCTGCATTCGACGATCAGGAAACGTTTGTTACCGGAGGCTTTGGGCCAAGTGTATACCTTGGGGCGGCAAGCGAAGCTGGAAAGAGACGGTTTCATCTAGCTGAGGCAGAGTTCAACATCAACGTCAAGCATGGACACCTGCTATGCGATGTAACGTCGAAGGTCTTTGCGCGAAAGAGCAAGTCGGCTGACGCTGCTGCTGCATCAGCCAGCGAGCTCGCGGCAGTTGGCCATGGGCATCTTCTCCCCGTTACTCGCATTGTTTCTGAGGACTTCATTGAGCTGGACGCGCGTCAGTATCCGTTGGTGGGAGTCAGCCTGCACACGACTAAAGTCAGGCAATGCAGACTGTACTACCTGAACGTCCTTCATGAGTTTGCCTTAGACCTATTTGCGAAAGCCGAGATTTCAGTTGTCCAGGATACGTTTGTCGCAAGCCACTACGTCGATGGAGGCTACATTCCGCTTGCACCCCTCGCGAGTCTTCTCCAGCCGATCGAGGTCGTGAACGCTACGCAGGATCCGATGGATGTCGAGGCGCTAAAACCGCTTCAAGCGTGGCCTGAGTTCTTTTCGAATGGCTACCACGTAGCCGGCAACAAAAAGGTCCATTTTCAGCCACCGGTTTTCCAGGCTTCGTCGCTTGTACCGGAGCGACTGACGTCGGATGTCAACTATCTCTTCCTTAATGGCCCCGGCGATGATGAGAACGGTAGCGTTCGGGTCGCGAAGGTCGGGGATGCTGAAAACTGGCAGACTGTGTCGTGGAAGGAGGCGTACGCTGGCCTGTCGCGCGGCGACATAGTCGCAGACGCGTACACCATGCACAAGTTCCGGCATTTGATGGACGCTCCCGATTTTTCGATTTCCATGCAGGGTATTAACTGCTCGCCGCTGGGCCTGGCTTCGATGATGCCTGGGAAAGCGCGGCCGGAAGATCGACCATTGCAGGAGGCTCTCAAGCGATGCCTCGTTGAGCTGTCCTTGAAAGAATGCCTTCGTGCGCTCAAGCCTGTGCCAGTTCCCGATATGCCACGGGAATTTCTGCCTTCATCATTGACACTGCTTGCTACACGCCAGATCCGGATGAGTGGACGAGAGATCAAACAACTCGTTTCAGAGGTGCAGGTCAAGCTGGATGAGCGGGGTATTATGGTCCAGAGCGTGCGGCGATCGCCTTGGTCTGCGGCTGACGATTCGGTCATTGACATGGTCTCTCTCTACCCGTTCCTGCAACCCGACAACAGAAAACCCATTCGGGATAACCAGTTTTGGGTGATCGACCAGGCGACTGGACGCCGACTCACGGCGTGGGCTGGAGAGATTGTGCCCCGCATCATCCTGAACGACGCGTATTCGAATATTGAAGCTGCCCTGGCTGAGCAGTCAGACCATATTGCTCAAGGCAAGCAGTCGGGACGCGGCGGCAAATACTACTCCAAAGACCGGCGCTTCAATCTGCTCCCTTACTACATGTCGATGCATAAGGCGGGTTATGCCCCCTCGCAAGAACGCGTTGGCGTCAAGATGGCGCTTGAGGATCGAGGGGGATTTGTACGGGTATTCGTTCCACCGGCCGGTGGCATCAACGGAGCTGGCGATGCGTTCTCCGGGATGCGTGACGTTATGGTGTACGAGGAATCCGGCGAGAATATTTCGGAAGGATTGTTGCAAGAATCCCTCGTGAACATCTACCTGCACACGATGACAAACGGCGTGCTGGTTGGGGGAGACAACTCGAAAATGAGCGTGCTGGAGAAGCTCGCGAGACTGGCCGTTGGCAACTAGTTGAACCGCCGCCCTGCGTTAAGTGGAAACCCCCATTCTTGAGAGAACAGAACTCGTTAAGGAAATACACGCGACGCGAGCGCTTCCTGACGGAGATGGAGAGTTTTGTGCCGTGGTCCTGCCTGATTGCGGCGGTCGAACCGTACTACCCCCTGGGCAAACGTGGACGGCCGCGATCGGTCTGGAGCAGATGCTGCGCATCTATTTCCTCCAACAGTGGGATGCAAGGGATCGGTTGGGGCCTGCATTTCGGACCCGAGTCTTTGCAAGGCATTAGCCACGAAGGCGTAGTTCGGCTGGATCGCGTCCTGCTGTGGGCTCGTCTGAGCCCGCCTTGGCGCGACATGCATCGACCGCACAAGGCGCTCGCTCACGAAATGGCAGAGAACGAAGAAGAGCTGAAGTGCCGCAATTCCAGCCGAGTCGTCGTCTCGCCAACTGAACTGCTGAATGCGTCCGTCCGTGATCCATTCCACGGCGCTGAGCGCCCTAGGCCCGGGTGGCGCGCCCGCGAACTCGTGCGATGCCCTGTTTCGGCAAGATAATAAAAGATATCCGCCACCGGGCCGCTAGGCGACGGCGGTTCAGCCCGTCACGCTCTCGGTGACCCAGACACCGTTGTTACCCGTGGTCTCGATGCGGTAGTCGGCGATCTCGCCTGTGTTTTCATCGCGGAGCGGTGCGATGATGCCGCCGCCCTGGCGGGGAATCCACCACTCGTAGGCTTTGTCGCGCTTGGAGCGGTGGCTGGCCGGAAAAAGACGACCCGGGAGGGGTGTGATGGCGCCGGGGCGTACCGGCACCGGATAGCCTCCGCTGCCATACATGAAGCCGTACCGGCCACCGACATACTCGCCGCTATTGTTGGTGGCATTCTGGTTGGCGCAATCTTCCAGCGCCTGAGCAATTGCTTCACCACGATCTGTGATGGACATGATTAAGACTCCATATGAGCGTGCTAGGGAGCGGCGAGCGCAATCGCGCACTCTACGGGCACGTAGTTGCGAATCACGCAGCCCTGCCTGGCTCGGACCAGGTAGGGCTTTCCTCGGTAATAAGTGTCGTTCACCAATAGGCTAACGGCGCATCAAGGTTTCGGGTAAAGCGGGATGCCACCCATGGCGGCGTGAGGGGTAAAAGCGGTAACGACCGTCCTCATTTCGAGGTCGCGTGAAAGGATGACCCGTCCCACCTTCTCCGCGCGGATGTAGGTCGTGGTAGTGATCTGGTCTTCCAGGTACGCGGGTTTCCCGTCCGGCAGCGCGTGATACAGCATGGCCATGAAATGCCCGCGCCATTCGTCGTTGTGCTCCTGATTGATGTCAGGAAAATCAAGATCGTCCGGAACGAACACATCGCAGAACGCGGCTACCGTCGTTTGCGCCTCAACGACTTCCTCGTTGGCATCGTCAAATAGCCACTGCTTGATTTGGTCGGCGAGGTAGGTTTTGATGAGGTGATCTTCATCATCGAACGTCGTCGGCGGAAGGACTTGCAAGAGGTTGGCCTTGACGACCTCGAATACCGGCTGCAACTGATCAGCTCGGACCTGATCCTTCAGTCGGTCGGCCATGCGCAGGTACGCCGCGTGGTTCTGCAGCACGACCAACGGCCGCTGGGTTAGTGCGAACTGGATCTCATCGAGATCGTCTAGCATCTCACGGTGATGGTAGTAGCCAAAGAACGAGGCGTAAAACTCATGAAACAACGACCTCTTGACTTCAATACCACGCTCGCGGAGCGCTTTCTGGCTGAGGAAGGCGGGGGTAGAAAAAATGTCAGACATCACAAGCTCCTAGTTTCGGGTTACGGGGACGCTACTAAGCGATGGATGATTGCCGCACTCACAAAACAAGTCGCTGTGATACAGAGGTAAAACATTTCACGTAGTTTTGCCAACTACGGGCCTTTTTTAAGTCATCCATGTCTGAGGCGGGCGCCTTGAATGGAACTGTACAACCCCCGCCTCAAGGAAGTCAACCGCATTGCCGCGCCTGACGGATGGTGAAACCCGGTGCGCTTGAAAAAAGAAAACCCACCGGTTTGGCTGGCCGTTAGCCAAGTCTGCCCTTACGCGTTCGAGGCTCGATCGAGCGCCTACCATGCCGAACTCGGGACCCCCTCCGTCCTTTTGTGCCCGCCACCCGCTGTGACACTCGATATGCTCGCGGTACTCGCTGGGTATGCTGGCAAGGCCGCGCCGATGGGCTTTCGCTATCCATCGCGCAAGCACAAGAATCACGTCGCGCTGGCGGTCCACTCTGGCGCGCTCGACGAGTGGCGGGCCCGCGTGGGCATTCAAGTGACCCGTTTCGCTGATATGTCAGAATTCCCGGCGCTGCTGGCCGATCCAAACTACGCCAATCCGTTCGATGGCGGATTTTCGGTTCGATAACTTTGGCGCCGAACGTTGCTCCTAGGCCGGCCCCGGGCTCGGCTCCAATTCGAACACGGCGACAAAAAGCGCCTAATAAGGCATTTTGTATCGACAAGCATTGTGCAGTACGGGTTTTTCGTCCACTGATTGCACTCCAAATCGCGGTTGATGCTAGAATTCGTACTCAAGCAGTACTGAACAAGTGAGGCTCCCTACGCCGGTGCGAGGAGCCGCCCGCCTTCGCAAGAGGGTCTAGCAATCGCTGATAAGAGGAACCGGTCCCGATGTGCCAGAAGCCCGCTCACGCGGGCTTCTGTGTTTCTAGCGTCGTTTCTTGGCCTTGCTACGCGGGCCCTTTAGCACCTTCCTGATCAGACCAGCCAACTCGGCGCACACCGTCGCAAACGGCTTCTGATTCTCACGTTGCACCGCCAGCGGGTTGTCCTTAACGTAGGCGCTCTGCACATACATCACCAGACGTGGCGTGGGGTCGTCAGTGCGATAAAGATCGAAGAACACTTGGTAGTGCGGTCCCTGTAGGCCAGCGCCCATCGGCCGCCACACCATGTAATTCGCATTCTTGGCGACGTAACACTTCGTCTTGCCGTCGGGCAGACCGCGAATCAGATCTGGCAGGCTTTGCGACAGCTCATAGCGCTCCGCATGGAAGAGCCGGCAGTAATCACCGGTGTCCACCCAGTACGCCGGGTCACCTTCGACGTCCGCCGGCCCTTTGCTGTCGTCCTTTTCGGTGACCACATGGCAATCGAAAACGACACGAATCCCAATGTTGAACGCCGCCATCTCACCCTTGGCCTCGCGCTCCAACCGCATGTCGAACTGCGTAAGGTGGGCGAACGAGTATGCTTTGCCCTGGATAGTTCGGGTTTCCCACTTTTCCCAGCGGGCCGGATTTCTCCACTCCATAGTGTTGCTCTTCTTGTTAGGTGTGTGTCGTTCCGGCCTTCGCTGCCTTTGTCCGAGAGACTCCGCCTTTGCGGATGACGGCCTTACTCGCTTCCTTCGCTTCTTCGAACTCGGGAGCGAGCTTCTTCAGCCGCTGCACCAGGCCTGACAAGTCATACTCATTGCTGAGCTTGCCGCCGTTCGACGCCACGCGTTCCACCCGTTTGACCAGACCCGCCTGCTCGAGCTCGGCGATGTAACGCTGGATTTGCCGCGCGCTAAGGCCGAGGCGGTCATGGAGCGCGTCCTTGCTGGGGTAAGGCTTGCGCGCAGCGTCCCACCAGTAGTCAGCGAGTTGCATCAGCACAGCCAATTGCGTTGGATTCAAGCCTAAACGCTGTTGGGCTCGCAGCAGCACGGAAGGTACAATGCAAAAGCCATGCTTCATCACGTCGCGGCCCCATTTCGCATCCGACGCTTGCTGAGCCTTCGTGGGCTTAGCCGACGCGGGTTTGATTGTCTTCGTGGGCCGCACGGAAGCGTTCGTCTTGGTCGCCATCGCGCTCCCTTTTGTTGTTGCGGTCGTCATGCGGTATCCTTGTTATTCCTTCGCCATGGCCCCAATCTACGCGGGTTGCAGACGAAATAGAATAGTACCCCACAGGACATCTATGACGCGGGTCACTAGTCGATAATGACACATCCCCCTAGTCGTATATGTCTCCTAAATAAGTACGCACGGCAAACAGGACGCAGACAACGCAGATAAACGAGTAATGCCCTGTACTGGTCGCGGATGACTAGTGGGGCAGGTTGTCGCCCAACTCTATGGCGAAATTATGGGACGGTTTGCCCTTAATTTCCGGACAATCTACGCCGCTCTGAGCGCTGTGGGTAAAGCCTGTGGTGCCGCTGGCGAACCCATCATCACCGCGCTGGTAATTAATAAGAAGACGGGGCGTTGCTCCGCCGGCATTGAAAAGGAGTTTGGCATCACCGACGACGCCGCGGAGCGGGGACGTTGTTATGCCTATGGGCGGGACGAGCAACGGAACAATGAGCCGATCACCGTTGAGCAAAGCACGGAAATGGGATCTTCCGATACCAGCGATCACGGCCGAGACGAGTCGGTGCCGGGCGGCGCTGAAGATCGGCTAACTGGGGTCCCTGTGATTTCCCTGCACTCTACCGGGGTCGCCACGCCTAGCCTCCACGCGGGTTTCCGGGCGGCGCTCGCCAGATATCCCCGTCAAATCAGTCACTTGCTGACTGCCCGTTTTCGTCCCTCTCGATAGCCCGTTGAACGCTCTGGATGCGGCGGCCGACCTGTAGGACAGTACGGTGGATGGCCAGGCCGCACCGGTCCGTGTGACGGTATGCGATTCTACCGGGCGGACTGGTCTCGCCCGTCCTCAGTATCCCGGTACAGCGCGATGGGTGTAGCACGAGCACCTTCTTCGGGCCGGGTCCGTGGCAAACATCTCGTTGTCCCGAGGTCTTCTGCCAGGACTCAAAAGACTCTACTCCGCCGCTGCGTCATCGCCTTGATGGCGCGGCATCTTACTCCGTCATCGACCGCGATAATCTTGGACCGGACATGGTCCGCAGCGCCGCACCCACCGGATTCGCGGAATCCGTCAGGTCGGCGCACCTTCAGCCGACGGCAGGTTCATCGCATGTGCAATCAGCGCGTCTACCCTTTCGTGGGCTTCCTTGATCAGCCGGGGGCTCGTCCATCCCGTAGGGCCGACCTGACTCTGGAAGAAGTCGCTGAAGAATATACGCGAGGTTGCACCGTCATCATTGGCCATCGCAGCCTCGCGCAAGAGCCGCGGCAGATTGACCTGGCCTTTGCGCACCGCACCTACCAGCCGCTCGAATTCTTCAATTCCCATCACGAAGACGTTCGAAAGTGGCAGCCTGTGCTCGGCGGCGGGATCTGGATAGCCTCTGTATTCTTCCGGTATCAGGCGTTGCAGTGCTTGTCCACCGCCGATGAAGAGTTCGCGGCTGGTGACGATTAGAAGGAAATCTTCTCGCTTTGCGAACCGGGTCGCCAGAGCCTCGCTCTCGCGAACTACCTTCCCCACCTTCCATCCTTGCTCAAGCGCGTCACGCACTCGTCGCATCTTTCTATGCGCCCATACTGGGCTGTCCTCCACGATGCTATCGTCTTCGAATTTGCTCAGCTTCGCCTCGACGAAGATATTGCAATCATCATCGCCGTCGAATATGACTTCGACTGACGGCATTTGGGGACCAACGAGGCGCTTGTACTCGGCCTCGTTCATTAAACTCAACCCCGATTCCCCCGCGAGCTCGGTGACGTAACTCTCGAAGACCCGACTGAATGACGCGGTGTATTTCGAATCGAAGAGATCGGAGAGCCTCAGGTGGACGATCTCCTCGATCCCGCGTGCGAACACCTGCCTATGCCAGCAATGAAATAATCCGCTAGGAAGCTGGAGCAACGGAAAGCGTTTCAAGTATGGGAATTCGTAAAGTTCGTTCTTTCCGCGGATACGTTGTGCTGGGTCCTTCTGCAGCTCTTCACGCAGGTTCACCATGTCGCGGGCGAACACATCGAAGATCCTGTCTACCTTGTCGCCGTACGTCGTGCGCATAGGTATCATCCAGTCACGATTTAGCGGGACCTTCCTGTTCAGCACGGCTGCGTACAGAGCGAACGAAAGCACGAGGAATTCGTCCGGCTCCATTCCGAAGGCGGCTCGGAACTGCTGGCGGTCAGCACAGTTCTTCGTCAGGCGCGCATACAGTGCGGCCCAGCGCATGTAGTTTCGGGTTTCCTTTCGCTGGAACTCAACCTGCGGATGCATCAGGCTGCGGAGCATAAGAAAGACGTTTTTTGGATGAGGTTCCCGCACATGTTCCGGCATATCCCACAACTTCTGCCGAATCTCGTTCATCTCGGCTATCGTCATCGCGGCGCCGGCTTGCAGCCTGACGGCCTTGTCCTGGAGCGCCCATTTGACGATCAACATGGTCAACCACGGGGCACTTCGCAGTTCCTCCAGCCGGTCTGCAGGAGGATTCCATAGCATATGCAACGCCGCATCCAGAATCGAAGCCGCGCTATAGCGAGCGAGGCGGTTCCTGATAGACCGGTACGCTTCATCCATGCTGACTTTATGCGCCGGCATTCCTTGAGCGAGGCGCATTGCGAAGGGCATATCACCCTGGAACGACGATACTTTCATTGGCATATCCGGCTCGATCGCCGGTTGAAATTTCGATACCCGCCACGGTAACACCACTCTGTGCGCTTTATAATCGGCGCCGTTCGTCATTGGCGGTTCTCTCCGACATGGCACCCGCTGGGGCCGGCTGGAAAATGCGCAAAAGCGATGTGCTTCCGAACGAGCGGTAGGTAAACTCCGAGAACGACCTGGACGTTGTCGTGGGCGAGATGGCTCGACGACTTCGTATGAAAGACAGCAAGACAGACCAACTGTGGAGTTGAACATGACTATTGACCATCATATCGGACTGGAGACCTCCACTTCGCTTCTGCACGCATACGATTTCGTCGCCCGTGAACACAAGAAGATGCGAAGGTCGGCCAGTATGGAGAGGGAGTTGAGTGGCGCTCCATCGGCACCCGTCCCACCACGACAAACTTTCGATTTCTACGCCACCACCTTCAATCTGCTGTCCCTGAATGCGGCCATCGTGGAGGGGACCATGCGGAGCATCCTTTCGGATAGAGTTTTGGGCGATCGCCGCGCGGCAATCGAAAGGGCCGTCGCTGAGGGTAGAACGGGGCCGACGAGCTCCGAGCGATTGGTCGAACTGTTTCACATGAATGCTGAACTGAACGGCGGATGGGAGAATCTTAAGGGACAATATCAAGATTATCTCGATATGAAGATGTCGGTGATCGTTCCTTCAACAACCTTTGAAGCTATTGAAAGCCTCTTTACGTTGCGCAATGTGCTTGCACATGGAACAGCGCTTGTTGCACCGAAAGACAAGATGGAGGACGACCAGAAAGACGTCTATCCTTTCAAGTGGCAAACGAAGCTTCAGCGTGCGACTGTGTTACTCGAGCGAAACTTCAAGCAGGGAACAATCTTCGCGAATCTTGCCGTGGATGGTGTCCCGGAGTATTTCTGGACGGAGACTCAAGCGTTCTTTGCAGCCATCAAGCCGGAGTTTCCGGAGCTGCCTGACAGAGTGATCAAGACGGTGGATAAAATCGCAGATTTCAGTTTCGGGTACCGGAACTTCGGATAACTCAATCTGAGCGCTGGCCGTGCTCGGCCTGCAGCGCGCCGCTTCTGGCGAGATTGGACAGCCTTTCGGTGTCGCGACCCCGAGCGTCAGCTTGTGGCCAGCTTGAGCCGACCGAGCTAATGCTCACTGATGGTGGGGCGGTCGGGGAGGGCCGACATCGAGGTGTAGTCCGCAAGTTGAACTATCGTTCCGACCTACGCATCGCATTTAACATAAATTGCGATCTACCTCCCTGGGTCGGGCCGACGCACGCCAAAAGAGGGTCGGGAAGGCCGTTCTCATCTATTCTCATGCTTTTTGAGAATTCTCAAAACATGTGAGAACGTGTGATACAACGGTACCGCCCATTCGGCTAGCGTCGCAACGCGACACGCAAGAGACAAGGTCTCACCGTCCACGGGATTAGGAAGCGACTGCACGTGCAGTGACTTCAATGAAGGAGAACGAATTGGCCCCCCAGCTAAAGGTTGAGCCGGTTATCGCGAGCGATGCGACGGACGGGCTTGGTCAGATGGAGCTTCCCATAGCTGAGGCGATGCGCGACGCGGATTGTTTCAGCGATGAAGCCAGTGATGCATGCGTCGGTATTGGAAGCGTTGACTCTCAGGCTCAACGCTCGGACTTCTGGTCGACAAGCCGGGGTGGCGGCCCGACGGCGACCGTGTCATATCGGCGCCGGCGGCGTTATACGGCCCCTGACGCTTCGACGGAAAAGGCAGCCGAGGAACCGATGGGAGTGACTGAATCGGAATCGTTGACGGAATCCGGCTCGCCGGAAGCGCCCCTTGAAGCCGCACCCTCGGAAGCGACCTTTGAATCCGTGCCCGAAGTCCCGGTTGAAGTCCTGGACACGGAGGAACCGACCGAAATCTTCTCCCGTGACGAATTGACGGAGTCGCACGCCCCGGCTGCGTCGCGTTATGCCACAGCTCGGGGAGCTGCGCCAGAAGCCACGCGAGCCCCGAAGCGCGGTCGGAAGCCTGGAGCCCTAGCCGAGGTTGCTGCTCCGGAAGTCACAACTCAAAAGGGCCCAACCCGGAAACGCGGACGGAAGGCCAAAGAGCTTATCGAAACTGCCGCTCCGAAAGCTTCGCCGGAAGAGAGGCAGACCCCGAAGCGCGGTCCGAACCCGATAATCCTAGCTGAGGTTGCCGGTGCGGAAGTCACGAATCAAGAGTCTCCAACCCGGAAGCACGGACCGAAGCAGATAGCACCGCCTGGAGGAGAGGCTGCCTCGGAAGCGCGGACCCACCAAACGCCAACTCGTACGGCGCGACAGAAGCAAAAAGCGCCCATTGCGACCCAAAGGCAGTCCATATCCTCGCTGCTCGCTCAGCTAGCATCTATCAATGCGCAACTTCAGCGGTTGCGCGCCACGGAAGTGCCAAAGGTCGTGGCGGAGATTCAGCAGTTAATGCAGGAGTACGACCTCAGCGTTGACGACATTGCGCGCAAGCCCAAAGTCGAGGCCGCGGCCCGCGCTGTTCCAACCGCGACGAAGGCCGCGCCGCGTCCGCGGTACCGCGATCCCAAGACGGGCCAGACCTGGTCGGGGCGCGGTAGGGCTCCCGCGTGGCTTGGCAAGAAGCCCGAGCGATTTCTAATCGATCGCTTGTACTGAACGCCACGTTGGCGAGTGCAGTCGGTCCGCCCGTGTTCCGATGTTAATCTGCCAAAGTGTCCTGAGCTTCAACGCCCCCGCTAGTCTGCAGCTGCCCAGGTTTACAACTGGAGAGTAGCGTTTCCGCGCCAGCGACTCAGTCCCTTGGCCGGCCAGGGCTGTTGGCTCATCCTGGTAAGGTATGGGTGTCAGGGCAACTACCGGAGCCTCGGACCGCGGCCGGGATCTCTGAAGGAGTCGGCTTGGTGGTAAAGCAGCCGCCCCAAGGTCTATCGCTCGGACGCGTCGCGAGCGTTCGTTGAAGCGGAGCGAAGAATGGCATTGGAGAATTCTACGAAGCCAGGCCCTCCAGGGCCGTGTGTAATCCACTGGGGTGGAATCGGCAACTGAGGAAGGCAATCAATCACCGTGCTAACGCCTGCCGTGTGCTTAAAGAACTCGAACATTGGTGCGTCGTTGGCGGAGTCGCCGGAATAGGCGACAACTTCGTGGGCTGTTTCAGCATTGACGCCGTATGCGTTGGCTAGTACTCGCAATGACATTGTCAGCTTGTCGTAGTCCCCTAACCAGCCAAGAACCCAAAGGTTATTGATTGTCGCGTTTGCTCCCGCCTGTCTCAGCACATCGACGATGCGGTGATCGGCATCGTTATCGGTGCGTCGATAAGCTAGGCTCGTCAATCGAAACACTTGATCGTCGGCCTGTTGTGCATCGGGCGCCATCTTCTCGACAACCCCAGCGATCGACTTCAGTTGTTCACGTACATGCTCGATGTGTTCGGGCGGATGCCAAAATTGCCTATCTACGCCGAGTCCGTCTGGACTTCGCTGTAGAAACAAGCCGCCGTTCTCGGCGATGACACCGTCTACCGGCCACATGCGGGCCATCTGGTCGCACCATCCGGCGGGGGCCGCCGTGACTGGCACGACATGAATGCCGCTGGTCTGCAACTTTTCCAGCGCAGTGTAGGTCTCCGCAGATAGACGGCCTTGATGTGTCAATGTTTCATCCATGTCCGTGAGCAGGAACTGGATTGTCGAAAACTGATCTGCTGCTGCCTGGGAAAGGGGTTTCATCTGGACCAGTTTCAAAAAATAGGTGCATTCCGAGCCGGGCTCGGGGCAGCCCCGCTTCGATTCCGTTTCGATGCACATGGTCGACTGGTCGAGCCGGATACACACGACCTCGACGGCCAATAGCGGTATCGAGAGTTATACCTTCAGTCGGTGCTCCGCTAACAATCCAGCGGGCCTCACTATCAAGGCTGCGATAAGCGCGATCCCGATCAACATGAGCCGCAGCGCCGCCAGTTGCGCGGGCGTCATCCAGCCGACCTGGTCGTTCAGGAAGCGCGTACCTTCGAGCAACAGGATCACCGTAAACGCGCTCAGCAGCACACCACGATTGCTGCCGCGTCCGCCGATGATGACGCCCATGAACGCATAGGCGGTGATGATGGGCCCGAACTGCGTGGGATCGATGTACTGGTAGTAGGCGGCATGCAGCGCGCCGGCCACGCCAGTGACTGCGCCGCCGATGCCGAACAGGCGCACACGCAGCCACAGCACGTCCTTGCCCAGTGTGGCCGCCACGAGGGGGTCGTCCCGCAAGGCGCGTGCGGCGCGTCCCAGCGGTGAGCGTGCAATCGTTTCAAGCAGCAGGAAGCTGAGCAGCAATGCCGCCAGCGCTAGCAGCAAGAAGGCGCCGTCATTGGCCACGGGACGCGAGATGTTGGCAATGCCCAAGCTGCCGCGCGTGAGCCAGTCTTCGTGGATCACGATCAGTCGAAGGCATTCCGCAAACGCCAGCGTCACGATCGCCAGGTAGTCGTCGGCCAGCCGCATCGAGATCAGGCTGGTCAGCGCGCTGGCGATGCCACTGACGGCAATCGCGCCGGCCAGCGCGAGCCAGGGCGATGCGCCCGTGGCGGCCAGTTGCGCATACACGTAGGCCGCCAGCATGTAGAACCCGAACAGCCCAAAGTTGACCATGCCGGTCAGGCCCCATTGCAGATTGAGCGACAGCGCGGCGATGCCGGCAATCGACACCAGCACGAGGATGGAGATTAGGTAGGTTGTCATTTTGCAATGCGGGCCGTACCGAAAACGCCCCAGGGCCGCACCAGCAGCAGCGCGGTGAGGACCGCGAATGCGACGAGCGGTCGGTAGTGGGGCGGAACAATCAGCGTGGAAAGCTCGGCTATCACGCCCAGCGCCAGCGCGCCAAACACGGCAGCCATCGGATGTGCGATACCACCGAGGATGGCTGCGGCAAAAACCTGGATCACGTAGTTCCAGCCCATCTGCGGGTCCAGCGTGGCATCGAGCCCGATCAGCGTGCCGGCAGCCGTCGCAAGCGCGCCCGCGATGAACCATGTGATGCCGATCACGCGATTACCGACGATGCCGCGCGCGGCGGCCAGCGACGGGTTGTCCGCCACGGCGCGCATGGCCCGCCCCAGCGATGTCAGCCGCAACAAGCCCCAGATGGCCAGCAGCGTGAACAGGCTCACCGCCGCGATCAGCAACTGTTCATGGTT
Organism: Cupriavidus sp. D384; assembly: GCF_001652915.1. Classification (GTDB taxonomy): domain Bacteria; phylum Pseudomonadota; class Gammaproteobacteria; order Burkholderiales; family Burkholderiaceae; genus Cupriavidus. Next base: position 13,043 of record NZ_BBQI01000076.1, on the reverse strand, counting down.
GATGCGCAAGCCGGCCACACGCAGTGGGCGCGCGGGATCCACCTCGTAACCGACGGCGGCGTTGCCCGCTATGAAACGGACTGCGTTCTCCAGCACGAATGCGACGCCCATGCTGGCGACGAGCAGCGCCACGCCCGATCGATCGCGCAATCGCCGGTACACGACGGTATCGACCAGTACGGCGAGCAGGCCGCCGAGGACGGCGCCGGCCAGCGCCGACGGCAGCAGCGGCCAACCAAGGCCGGCATTGAACGCGTAGACGATGTAGCCCCCGGCGGTCAGCATGGCGCCGATGGCGAAGTTGGCAAAGCGCAGCACACTGAACGTCAGGGCGAGCGCCAGCGCGGGCAGGGCGACCAACAGTCCCGTGACCACGCCGTTGAATAAAGTCTGGATCATGCGGGAACGGTGCTATCGGGAGTGTCGGCTGAAGCAGTAGTGTCAGCGTCAGTGAGTGCCTCGAGGTCGTGGCCGAAGAACAGGCGCGGCAGATCGTCGTCGTTCAGCAGCGCCTGCGCGGGACGCTGCCTTCGTACCTGGCCGTTGACAAGTACAACGCCGTGATCGGCGACCGTGAGTCCCAGCCGCACGTTCTGTTCGATCATCAACAGGGTCACGCCGGTACGGCGTACGTCGGCGATGCGTTCGAACAGCAGCGCGGCGTTGCGCGGTGACAGTCCCGCGGAAGGTTCATCGAGCACGAGCACAGAGGGTTGCTGCATCAGCGCGGCAGCCATGGCCGCCATCTGGCGTTGACCGCCGCTCAGCAGGCCGGCAGCGCTTCGCAGCCGCGTGGCGATTTCGGGGAACAGCGCCAGCACGGCGTCAAGATGCGCGCGTTGTGATGGGCCCTTGCTCCGGTCTCCATCGGGCCGGTTGCCCTGCACGCCTTCCCAGCCGAGCTTGAGGTTGTCCAGCACGCTCAGGTTCGGAAAGACATTGTGTTCCTGCGGTACGTAGCCAATCCCCAGCCGCGTGCGTGCTGGCGCATCGAGCGGACCGATCTGGCGCGCGCCTAGCGTCAGCGTGCCCGATGCCAGCGGCAGCAGGCCGACGACGGCTTTCAGCAGGGTCGACTTTCCGGATCCGTTGGGGCCGATCACGGTGACGGCACCGCCCGCCGGGATGTGCAGCGAGACGTCGTGGATGATGCGCTTGCCGTGGTAGCCCGCGCTAATCCCGTCCAGTTGCAGGGCGAGGGTCATACGATTTCCCCGAGGTATGCGGCGCGCACGCGCGTGTCGGCCGTCACGTCGGCGAAGCTACCTTCGGTGAGCACGGCGCCTTGCGCGAAGACGTAGACGTGATCGCTCAGCGCGGCGACCATGTCCATGTTGTGCTCGACCAGCGCAAAGGTCATGCCCTCGTCGCGCAGATCGGATATGAAACGCCCCAGCGATTCCATCAGCACCGGATTGACGCCCGCCGCCGGCTCGTCCAGCAGGACGATCGACGGATCGGCCATCAGCGTGCGGCACAACTCCAGCAGCTTCTTCTGACCGCCCGACAGGCCGCCGGCCAGCTGGTTGGCCAGCGGCAGGAGCCGAGCCCGTTCGAGCAACCTCCGTGCGCGATCAATGGCCTGTCGTTCGGCCGCCTGCACGCGCCCACGCGCGAACAGCAAGTTCCAGAAACGCTCGCCGGGATGCGCCGGCATGGCCAGCAGCAGGTTTTCTAGCACCGTCAGGCTGTCCAGCTCGCGCGCGAGCTGGAAGGTGCGCGCCACCCCGTGGCGGGCGCGGCGATGCACGGGCAGCGCTGTAATATCGACATCGCCCAGCGCGACGCGCCCGGAATCGGGCCGCAGCACACCCGCAAGGACGTTGAACAGCGTCGTCTTGCCCGCGCCGTTGGGGCCGATGATGCCGGTGATGCGCCCAGGCTGCAGGGTAAGGGTGGCGTTGTCCAACGCGCGCAGGCCGCCGAATGCAATGTTCAGCGACGTGGCTGACAGGGTGGCAGCACTACGCATTACTTGAGGACGTCCACCAGGTGGTTGGCGCCATCGCGAATCACGAAGTGCCCGTACTCGCGATTCAATTGATCGCCGGTCGGCGTGAACTGGAACTGCGAACCCGCACCACTGTAGGCGATGGCCTGCTTTGCGCGAATGGCTTTCAGGCCGTCCACCGGATTCTCCACCGCCTTGCCAGGCCCATTGACCACGGGCAGGATCGCCTTCGCAAATACCTTCGGGTCGGCGCTGCCGGCGCGTTCGATGGCCAGTGCCAGCACCGAGATTTCGTCCCACACATTCGACGGGAAGATGGCGAGTGTGCCTGACGGAATGCCGGCTTCGCGCGCGAAGGTCTTGTACGCCGTGGACGAGGCGGGCGGGATCGACTGGATGTGGTGGATGCCTTCGGCCACCTGCTTGCCTACGTTCTTGATGAACGCGCCTTCGGCGTCGGCGGCGGACGAGTTGGCGTAGAGACGCGTATCACTGAAGCCGCTGCGATACACCTCGCGCGAAATCGCCGACAGGTCGGGCAGGTAGCTGGGAATGAACACCGCATCAGGCTTGCGCGCGAACACCTTTTCCACTTCGGCGCGGTAGGAGGGCTGGTTCGGGTTGTAGTAGACGACGTCCAGAATCTGACCGCCCGATTTCTTAAACGTGTTGACGAACGGATCGACCATGCTCAGCGTGAACGGCGTCTGCAGCACCAGCAGCGATGCCTTGTGTGCGCCGTCCTTCGCGGCGGCGCGCGCGAACACCGTGCCCCAATCGCTGCCGCGCGCCTGGAATCGCCACACCAAGCCCTTGTTGTCGCCCTGCGTGACTTCGTCGCCCGATCCTGTCACGAACAACGGCACGCCGCGCTCGATCGTCAGCGGCTTGACGGCCATGGCCACGGCGCTGCTCCACACGCCGACAATCGCGTTCACCTTCGAAACGTCAAGCAGTTTGCGCGCCGCCGCAACACCTGCCGTCGGATTGCTTTCGTCGTCTTCGACCAGGATCTCGATCTTGCGGCCGCCCAGCAGCCCCCCGGCCTGGCTGTTGATGTAGTCGGCGGCCTTGCGCGCGGCGTTGGCCATGCCGGCACCATAGGCACCGCCACCGCCGCTCAGCGGTGCGAGGATGCCAATTCGGATCGGACCATTGTCCTGTGCGAGGGAAAGGGTGGGCAGGGCCAGGGCGGCCGCGCCGACGCCAGCGGCGCGCAGCCACGCGCGGCGCTGCAACGAGATAAGCGACGAAATGTCAGACATGCGAATGAAGACGGACGAAATGGAAAAAGGGGTGCGTCAGGCCGGATGTACCGCGGTGGCGTCTTCGCCAATCTGCAGTGCCTGATTGAAGCGGTTGAAAAAGCCGCACAGCGAGATGCGCAGCGTCAGCTCAACGATCTGTGCCTCGCTGAAATGTGCGCGCAGCCGCGTGAACACGTGGTCGCGAATGCGTTGTGGCTGCTGCGTGACAGCGATCACGTATTCGACGACGAGCTTGTCGATGTCCGACAGTTCGGGGTGATCGGCGTAGTCGAGCAGCTTGCGCGCGCCCGCTTCGCTGATCCCTTCCACTTCCAGCCGCGGCGCGTGATTGGCCACGCAGTATTCGCAGTCGTTGAGCAGGGAGACGACCACGATTGCCATCTCGATATAGCGATAGGACACCCCATTGCGTGCTTTCAGTTCCAGCAGCAACTGCGGAAGATGATCGACTGCGGGACCCACATGGGCTAGCACCGAGAACTGATCGGCGAAATGAGCGCCGTTTCCGGTGAAGGCGTCGAACAGTGCGCGGCGCGCCGGGTCGAAGGTATCGGGAGAGATTTCGCTGACGCGAGGCATGGTGACTCCGGTGAGACGGCTATTTCGTGAGTGCGGGGATGTCGACCGACGCTGGTGACGTGCGACGGAACGACGACCCGACATGCGGCGCACGCAGCGTCGGCCCCGCGTGGAAAAATTTATCGCGCAGCGTGCCTTCTGCGTACGCGGTCTTGTACACGCCGCGGCGCTGCAGTTCGGGCACAAGATGTGTCACGATGTCCTGGAACGTGCGTGGCATTTCGACAGAGGCCAGGTTGAAGCCATCGATGCCGGTGTCAGCCATCCAGGCCTGCAGTTCGTCGGCTACCTGCTGCGCGTCGCCAACGGCCAGGCCACCGCGACCGCCGATACCGACGAATTCCACCGCATCGCGCACGGTCCAGGTCTTGTTCGGGTCGAGTTTGCTGAAAGACGCCAGCGCGGATTGCCCCGCATTGGTGTCCACGTAGTCGAGCGTGTCGTCAGGCGCGTAGCGGCTCAGGTCGATGCCGGTCCAGCCGGACAACAGGGTCAGTGCGCCTTCGTAGCTCACGCGTTCCCGGTAAGCGGCGTGACGTGCGTGCGCTTTCTCCGCCGTGTCGTCCACGATGACTGTGAACATAGCGAAGATCAGGACGCTGTCCGGGTCTCGCCCTTCAGCGCGCAATGCATCGCGCAGCTTGGCAACGGTACGGCGCAGCCCCTCGCGTGTGGGCGCGCCGACGAAGATGCATTCGGCATGGCGCGCTGCAAAACGCGAACCGCGATCCGAACCGCCTGCCTGGAACAGCAGTGGCGTGCGCTGCGGCGAGGGTTCGCACTGGAACACGCCGTCGATCCGAAGGTCGTCGTACTGATAGGTGGTGCGATGCACGCGTGCCGGATCCGCGTAGACGCCGGTCTCGCGATTGCGTACCACGGCGCCGTCTTCCCACGCGCCTTCCCAAAGCCGATAGCAGATATCGAGATAGGCGTCGGCACGATCGTAGCGGGCATCATGCGCACGCAGGCCATCCTGGCCAAGGCTTTTCGCGCCACTGTCGAGGTAGGACGTGACGATGTTCCACGCCACGCGGCCCTGGCTCAGATGATCGAGCGTGGTCAGCCGTCGGGCGAGCAGATACGGATGCTCGTACGACACCGACAGCGTTACGCCGAACCCAAGATGCTTGGTGGCATGTGCCATCAGCGGGATCAACGGCGCGGGATCGTTCATGGGAACCTGCGCGGCCGTGCGCAACGCCGCATCGGGCGCGCCGCCGGCCACATCATAGATGCCGATGATATCGCCAAGAAACAGCGCGTCAAATTTTCCTGCTTCCAGCAACTGTGCGAGCGCGACCCAGTGATGCGTATGCAAGTAAGCCGCTGACTGGTCCTCTGGATTCGTCCATTGCCCTGGGGCAAGATGGGCGACGCAGTTCATCGTGAAGGCGTTGAGGCGAATCTGGCGGGTCATGCTGAATGCGGGCGCGATTGCGGCGCGGCGTGGCGAAGGCAAGCGACCGATTGTGTGCCACGCCGAGGCTTCAAGGGAACTGCGGATTTTGCATAGGCTTATGCGTTGATCGTTGTGAGGCGGAGGTCGGGTAGCTCCATTGCGTATACGTCATGGTGGCCTTTCCATATGCGTTATGGTGGCACCGATGCCTGGCGCGCGGCCGGCAAGGAGCTTGAGACGGGGGCCGAAGACGATTGGTTGCTGACGGTTCATGCGCACGTTTTCCTGCAGCAGCAGTTCTGCTCACATCTGCAAGATCGTCCCATTGCCGCCCGCTGCAATCCGAAGTTGCCGTATGACGCAGTCAAGTCGTTTGCGCCGGTGGCGGTGCCGGGCACCATCCTAAAGCAGCTGATCGTCGGGCCAACAGCCCATACAAGAGCGTCAAGGCCTTTCCTGGATGATTAGAGTCCATCATGCGACGTGCCCGAGTCCGAGCGTATTGCCGCGTGGGAACGATACCTCCGTTAGGGAACGCAATCTCGCGCCACGGGTGACGCAAGATCCTGCCGTCCGTTTTTAGGTTCTTTGGCTAGGAGGAAAGGCGAGAAGACGGGAGAGGGCGGGCCTTTTCCAGGCACCGGCGATTGGACTCCGTAATTGCCATCGGAGAAAGCTCGATTTAATTGACCTCCGCCACGCGAGCCGTGGCGCGGACGCTCGCCAACCAAGTCGCAATGACTGAGTCTGGCCGGTCTCGGCCCTCGGCCCACATTCACAGGCCGGCCAGGCTCAATCGGCGCCTCGCGACCCATCTCGGTCTTTCATTCGCATTGAAGCGAATGTCCAATGGTCTGCGAAGAACAGACACTAGCTTGCACTCGGGCTAATGATGGACCCGGAGAAGCAAAGCAGCTCGTCGGCTTAACGACGGAAGTTCCTGGCGGTCTGTTCGTTCACCATGCGCCCAGGGCGCGGAGCTGTCCCCAGACACGCGCGCGCATCCTTCCTGTATGGCGAGCGCAGGACGAAATCTGCATGTTCAAGCATCGTCTCTCCGGTTGCCGACTTGGATGTCGTCTGTGTTATAGCGTGCTCCGCGCGAATTCGGCGTGTTCGAAAAGGGAAGTTGGCCGCCCGTGCAGGCAGCGATTACCACGATATCGCGTCGCAACAGATCTCCTCAATGATCTTTGGCTCGCCATCTGACAGAACGGGGCATGATAGGGTCCAAACTCCGAACGGAAGGGGCTCAACGTGGACCAGTCTTAACTAGCACCGATGTCAGAGCTGAAAGTTTTCGTCGGCTCTCGTAGCCCTAGTCTGACAGCGCTACCTTTATGCCAAGCATTGTCGTGTGCTGACGAGGTAACTATATGCAACCATCCATCTACGTAGTTGACGATGATAAAAGCGTTGGTCGGGCCCTATGTCGCGTATTGGGAGCCCATGGACGCAGGGCAATACAGTACGAATCGGCGGAGAAATTTCTTGCTGAGGCCGACATTTTAGGAAAATGCGTCTGCGTTATCGTCGACCTCTTACTTCCTTGCATGGACGGATTGGCGTTGCAAGCTGCATTAGGCCGAGATGTACCCATCATCGTCCTTACCGGCCATCCCGATGTGCCGAGTGCCGTAAGAGCACTCGCAGCAGGTGCGGTGGATTTTCTTGTGAAACCTGTGGATGAATCCGTACTCCTCGCTGCTGTGGATAGGGCGATGTCCAAAGCGGATGAAGCAACCCGTAGGCGCCAAGAGTTGAACATACTTCGGGCCCGGCTGGACCGCCTTACCAAACGCGAACATGAGGTAATGCTTCTCGTGGCTGAAGGCTTGATGAATAAGCAAGTCGCTAACTTACTCGGAACTGTTGAGAAAACCATAAAGGTCCACCGCGCTCGCGTGATGCAAAAGCTGGAAGTGGACTCTTTGCCGGCATTGGTGAGAGCCGTGGACCGTCTCAATCTGGACGAAACTGCGCAATCGCCTCCGCCACCACTTGTTAAGCCGGCTCAGCCATAAAAGAAAATGCCCCGACGCGCCGGGAGGGAGTCAGGGGCATAAAAGTGGTCCGGCCGAGTCGCGCGGACACAGAGCCGGTCCGCCATTGCACCTTAACGGACTTCCCGCTGCAATATGCCGAACGACGTGTGTCACAGACACAACTGTTGCTCCATGCAGCACTTCTTGCGCGATTTCGGCGAAATTTGCCGAATCCGCATGAGTTTGCCGGATTGATGGCGTCACGGACGCCGAATTCGACCTGTCCCTATCAACGGCAACTATGCCTTGCCAAGATTCATCGGCGTAAAGGGCCGCAAGGTTGGCATCGGTGATGCGCGTTGCTAGCGGGTGACCGCCGGCCGGCGAGGAGGCAGGATCAGACTGCTCGGCCATCTCGGCTGCCGTTGTGCGGGCGCGCAGAACCCATCCTCTCTCGCTACGTGCTCACGATTACAGGCGCTAGTACACCGCTGAACTTTTGAGGCGTGGTCGACGACGATCAGTCTCGCTGCGCCGTTTATTAGGGTGTTCCCTGATGTCTCCAGTGGCTAAACGAAAATCTCAAAATGTCAAATGGCTGTCGCCCGTTCTGGCCAAATGGCTGTCGCCCGTTCTGGCCGATACTGGTCAGCTCCCCTGAGGATTTGCGGATTTGCCGAGGAAGACTAGTGGACAATCCGACGATCGTCAGAGGCTCGCGTTCTTTGGCGAGCCGGTAGATCATGCCGTGATGGAAAGTCTCCGAGTTACCGCGGCAGATAGTCTATATTTTTAAAGCTCAGACGAGCTCACCGGCAAAGCTGCTAAACCTGTCCTGTGCTGAGGTCGCCATGTTCATCACCCTCCATCGAAATGGGCCCCGCGCGTTGTTTGTGCGCGCGGGTACTACTCTCGAACAAGTTCCCCCAGAGGCTCTTGCCTGGCTCGGTGCCATCGAGACTTCCGTCGACTCGGAGCTTGATGCGAAAACCCCAATGCTTGGATTGAACCCCTCTGCGATACTGTACGATCTCACGGTTCATGGGTACTGCGTAGTGGACGCTCAAGAGATTGACGGCGTGACACCGCAGGCTGATGGTCCGCCGGGAATCGCTGATAGCTTGAGGCTCTAGGCAGGGATAGCATGTTGATTTGCACGGAAAACGGACCCAGTGGGTCAGCTGGGTCAGTTCTCAGTGCAAATCAACAGTCTTTAGGAAGGAAGTTCTCTTGGCCACAGTTTTTGCCTCCGAACGGACCGTTCCCGCCCCTAGAGACGATCTCGGCGGTGGTGACCAGTTCTTCCCGGCTCCACCACTTATGGTCCGCCATCGTCTCCATCCCATCGACGGTCCAGCCCTCGCGCGAAACGAATTCCTCGAAGAACCAACAAAAGCCCCACGCGGCTGCGTGGGGCAAGGGCTGAATCGCCAGTGAGTCGTCTTACGGACGGTCGACCGAGATTGAGTAGAAGTGGTTCAGCGGGTCCGGCGGGTTGACACTGATCGCCACGCTCAGGCCCGTGTTGGGCAGGTTCATCGTGATGGCCTCCGCCGCGCCAGGAGCGCCGCCGGGAATTGCCTGGACCTGCGGGCGATAACGCAAGCCAACCGACGGCATGTTGTCCTTGAACGTGTCGATTCGGCCGTCCTCGGCGCGCTGGCGTGTAAAGAGACCATTCGCCGTATCGACGGAGATGACCTTGGTCGTGAACGCGTTGATGCCGTTGGTGCCAATGTTGCCACTCGAGTTCACGTTGACGTCCCAATAGGAATTCGTGAATCCGAGAGCAGGCATCGCGCGAGGCGTGGGCCGTTTCGCCATCCAGAAGCCGTTGGCGTGGATGACTACGATCGACAACTGCCCGTCCACCCCCTTAAAGCCAAACGCGCGCGCGGTGCCGTCGCTGAACACGGCGTCGAAGCCGCCATTGGCGTTGACCGAGACCGTCGGAAGATCTGCGGGAGCCCACGCCGAACAGCCGTTCATACCGCAGTCGGCACCCTTGGTGAACTTGCCTGCGATGTCCACCGTGAACCTGATCAGGCCGGAGTCATAGGTGGAGACGCTGGTTTCTTTTTCGAAGGCCATTGCCACCCAGTCGCCAGCAAGTTCGGCAAGCGGGATGGTCTGCTCGGGGATCACCAGGCTTGGGGCGCCGAGGCGACGCTCCACACCGATGCCGGACTTGGAGACCAGCAGGCGAGCGTCGTTGTTGCTGAAGCGGCACGCTTCGCCAGCGAACGCCGGGAACGACTCCACAGCGCTGGTCGAATCGTTCGTGCGCGTCAGGGCCACGGCATCCACCGTGAAGCGCTGGACGGTATTGCCGGTCAGGTCGACCTTCTGGTACTTCCCGCTGCGGAACGATGCGCAGGTGGCGGAAGCGGGCTGCAGGATCGTCGTGACGCCAGCGGTCGAGCCCGAGTTGGAACCCACTGCGGCGGACAGATCCGCAATCGAGGTCTTTGCGGTCTCAAGCACCCTGCCAAGCGTGTCGAGACGCTGGTCGAGCGCGTTCCCCGGCGTGTTGCCATGCGCGGCCACCAGCGTATCCTTGAGCGGGTCCATGCCGGCGAGGTCGACGGTGCCGGTCAGGATCACCTTGACGGCCTCGATGGCGTTGCTCACGCCGCTGCCGTTGAGCTTCGATTGCGCCTGGGCGTCGAAGCTATCGAAGAAGGTCTTGGTGCTGCCGCCGGCAATCGACGCGGTGATCAGCTCGGTGAGCGGCGTGATGTTGGCGACGGCTGTCGTGCCGGTGCCCGCTTCGACCACGGAATGCAGCGTGGTGCCATCCGGCGTCGTTACGCTGAGCACGCACGGGCGCGTGGCGTCAGCGATGTTGATCGTAAAGGTGCCGTCGGAGGCCGTCGTTGCGGTACCACTGCCGGAAGCGCACTTGGCCTGCACGGTTGCATTGGGCAGTGCGGCGCCCACGGCTGCCGTGCCGGCGATCTTGGTGGTGGGCGTATTGGATGTGGATGGCGTCGACGACGTCGAGTCCGAACCGCCTCCGCATGCGCTCAAGGCCGCTGCAGCGATAGCAGCCAGATAAAGTTTTGTTTTCATTTCCCGGATTTCCCCCTGTCTGATCAGAACGATTGCGGGAAACGTTGCGTGCCCTAACCCATCCGGGCAATGCGATCCACTTCCCGCGATGCGATTCTCTGAGAACGCCAATCCGCGCGCATCATTCATTTAGATGAAAGGATGGCAATCCCCGCTGACGAAGGGCATCAAATCCGCATGGCCCTATGGGAAGCTGCCATCAAGTCCGCAAGAGACCACCAGCGTTGCGTTGCGATGTAAGCGTGTGCTGAATGAAATGACCCCCGGGGAGAGAGAAAATTGTTGAAAGATCTCTTGATAGGCGATCTTTACGAGGCCGCAGTTCGACAGGATGGCTTTCTGGCCACATTCCAAGCTGTTGTGGAATCACTGGGTGCCACTGTATTCCACATGTTTAGCTGGGATGCAGCGCGCAATGCGCCGCATTTATCAGTCCACACCGCCGACAGTCACCTGGACTGGGTCGTGTCGCTCTACGACCAGTACTACGGGGCGCTGGATCCCAGGCGCGAGGTCGTGGAGAAAGGGAGCCGTGGCAATTTCCTCTTTTGCCAGGACTATCTCAAGGAGTCGGACGTCGCGCGTAGCGAGTTTTACCAGGACTTCCATATTCCGACGGGCTTCCGATATCTTGCGGGCGCGCGCCTGGCGCGTCCGGGGGCAGACGATATTCTTCTTGGATTGGTGCGAGGTAGCGACATGACGCCTTTCTCGCCTGAGCAGCGGGTTGCCATTTCCGGCATGGCGGGACATCTGCAGCGATCGATCAACCTTTGGCAGGATGCGCGGGTGCTGTATCGCGACGCAGCGCTCGGCACGGAACTGATGGCGCAACTGGGGCTTGCGGTGTTTGCGCTGGACCGGGACCGCAAGCTCGTTTTCGCCAACCAGGAAGCCGAAGCCATGCTGCGTGCCACAACCTGTCTGAGGTTGATTCACCAACAGCTGGTCGCGTCGGTCGCCGCCGAGAACACCGGTTTGCAAGCCGCCATCGCGCGCGTGGCACAGTCACGCCAGGGTGAAAGCCTGGCGTTGCGCGCCGAGTCGGGGGTGCAGCCCGAGATTTTCCTGAACATCAGCCGGCTGCCAGGGCGAGACACCCAGTCGGCCTTCGGACACGCTGAAGTTCTGGTCACGGCCAGACGGCGCGGCACGGCGCCGCTGGTCACAGCCAGGCAACTACAGCAGTCGTTCAGGTTATCCGCGGCCGAGGCGGCAGTGGCCGAGGCGCTGATTTGCGGCAGGACGCCGGACGAATATGCGGCTGGCACCGGCGTTTCCGTCGCAACCGTGCGGACCCAACTTCGCGCCATCTTCGAGAAGACCAGCACGCGATCCCAGACGGAGGCCGTGGGCGCAATGCTCTGGGTACTGTCGCAGTCCGCGTAAGCCTTGGGGGTACCCGACCACGGCGGGCCAGCCGAAGGGACTCAGGCAAGTCCGTCGGCGTCCGCCGGTCCACATAGCGTGCGATTAGGTGGAATCGGCCTGCCAAGCCTTTGCAAGGGCGCGGCCTCAGACGGGCGCGGGTATAGGCGCGTGTTCACGTGCGTGTCTTTTTTGATGCTGTCTCGGTTTGTCCAATATCTGCGGTCCCTTACAGCGTTTCATCTGCGTACGGAGCTCAGCGACGTCGACGCGCTCCGAGTGCATCGTCGTGTCAACGCGTCCGCCTCTACTGTTTCCACAATCCTGCTCAGATCGACTGCAGTACCGCCGTTTGCGCATCGCCATAAGTACCGCGGCTCAGGCGCGCCGGCGTCGACTATTGCAGGGCATGCTGCTCGATTGAGAGTGGGCAAGGTCGGGCGGTGGGGAAATTTCGTCCGCTGGCGTGCGAAGCGCGATGGGTCTCCACTCCCGCACAGGCGCGACCGGATCGTAAAGCGCGTCCGATACGTAGTGCTTTGGTCATCTGCATTCCACACCGTTGGAAAAGTCGTCCAGACTACCCGAAAAACCGATATTCGCGAGCGGCGGCAACTGGCCGGGCCCGGTTGTCGGCCCTCATTCACAGGCCTGGTCTAGCTCAATCGGCGGTTTGCGGTCCCATGGGAGCCGTTCAAGTGCGTTGAACCGAATGACTGAAGCAGGGCGTAGTCCGGCCAATGATGGACTGGTGCGAAGTGAGCCTCACTCTGGCTTAACCACGCGGGTTTCCGGGTGGCGCCCCTTCGTCGCGTAGCAATTCCGTAGCACTGCCCGCCGCGTTCCTGCGCGCGGCGACCTCCACCGCCGCCGTGCCGAACCCCGTCACGATGCCGTCCAGATCGACGGCTCAATACCCGGTGTCCCGCAGCGCCTCGAGCACCATCGACCGGTCGAGACCGAGCAGGGGGGCAGCGTAAGGTCGGCCACGGTCTCGGTGGACACCGGGCCCAGCCACGCCTGCACGGGGCTGGGCAACTGTTCAGGCTCGCGACCGCGTACAGGAACAGCGCGCGGTCGCCGCTACGCAACAGGCGGACGTGCATGGTCCCGGCTGGAGGCGAGGGCGATGACGTCGCCGGTGACGTCACCGCCCGCAGGGACAGAAAAAGACCCGCAACCATTTCCAGGTGGCGGGACGCCCTAAAGCGCACCGCCAAGGGGCGGTGGCTACATCCATCATAGGTGAGGCGGGGGGCGACCGGCGGCAATTTCGGCCCATTAAACGGATGAGGCGCGCCGACCCCGTTCCCCCATCCGGTCGATGCCGGGTCGACCCCGTTGCCTATGCTTGAAGCGAGCGGGGGATTCGCGCCTTCCGCGGATGGAGAGCTGCTCGGCCCGACCCTTCCCGGCGT
>NZ_BBQI01000075.1 GCF_001652915.1 Cupriavidus sp. D384 | reverse complement strand
CTACCCGTGTGAAAGTAGGTCATCGCCAGGCTCTTATACCCAGAACCCCCAAGCCCGAAAGCTTGGGGGTTTTGCTTTGGTGCGCATGAAATGCGAAAGCAGGCAAATCGCCGCTCTCCGAGGCCCTGGAAGCCGCTTCCAGCGTGCCCTATAGGGTGAGAGCGTCGATTTCAGATCGATGATTCTGGTCCGCAAACGAAGCCTCCCGGCGACGTATTTGCAGGCTTCTGGAGCGATCCGCAAAGTTGCTTCCTTCAACGGAAAGCACTTGACAGCCCCGGTAAGTTACACCATAATCACAAGTTCTCTGCGGAGAGGTGCCCGAGTGGCTAAAGGGGGCAGACTGTAAATCTGTTGGCTTACGCCTACGCTGGTTCGAATCCAGCCCTCTCCACCAGAATGCAAGACAACAACCTGGCGAAAGCCGGTGAAGCAGGAAGTAACCGGGCGGGTGTAGCTCAATGGTAGAGCAGAAGCCTTCCAAGCTTACGACGAGGGTTCGATTCCCTTCACCCGCTCCAGTCTCCAGGTTGCCGTCGCAAAAGTAAGTCAAGTTTCGCCCATGTGGCTCAGTGGTAGAGCACTCCCTTGGTAAGGGAGAGGTCGGCAGTTCGATCCTGCCCATGGGCACCATCAATACCCGCACTGGCAATTGCTACCGAGACAGGAGTCGCGAAATGGCAAAGGAAAAGTTCGAGCGGACCAAGCCGCACGTGAACGTAGGTACGATTGGTCACGTTGACCACGGCAAGACGACGCTG
>NZ_BBQI01000074.1 GCF_001652915.1 Cupriavidus sp. D384 | reverse complement strand
AGATCCGCGATCGCGGTGTGCTGCAGCTTCTGCCCGTCCTGCAGTACGCGCTCGCCAGTCAGGCTGATACCGACCTCGAACTGCTTGAGGGACTGCAGGCTCGCGCCCATGTCCTGCAATGCCTTGATGACCGCCGGGTCCACTGCATTGGCGTCGGGCTTCGGCGCCGGCGCCTGGGCGGCGGGCGCCGCGGCGGCGACCGGCGGATTCTCCGGCGCCTTGGCTGGCGACGGGGGTGCACTACTGCAGGCCGTCAGGGCAACAGCGAGCAAACCAAGTACCGGTAAGCGTGCCATGA
>NZ_BBQI01000073.1 GCF_001652915.1 Cupriavidus sp. D384 | reverse complement strand
CAGATTGTGCAAAACGGCGAACCTCGGGGCTTGCGGGGGAAAGCCTCACCGCTTGCGCGGTCAGTACTTCAGCAGCCTGCTAGGTTTCGTCCAATTTTGGCGGGCGGACCGACTTGGCTGGCTCATGCCTTAAACAAGAAAATCCCTTCGACTACCGCTTTCCTGTCGCTCGCTTGTGCCGCTACGCTTCGTCGCACTTCGACCTCATGACACTCAGCGCCGCGATACAGCTCTCGGGTTTCGCTAGTCAGGTGATTCGAGATGACGACCGGGATGCCCCTGGCCGCAGTGATGCGCGCCAAATCTGCCAACTCCTGTTGGCGTTCTCGGGGGAAGCCTTCGGCTGTGTACTTCGTGAAAGTCGGTGCGTCGTCAAGGTCGACGTAGGGCGGGTCGCAGTAAATCACGTCGCCAGGCACGGCGAGCTTGAATGCATCTGTGAAATCGCCTTGCACGATGACCGCTTTTTCCCGCGCACGCTCACTGAACGCAAGAATGTTTTCTTCCGGCAGCGCCGGGGCCTGGACAGCCCGATTCCACGGCACGTTGAAGTTGCCCTTTGCCGAGTACCGCGACAGTCCATTGAACCCGAACTTGTTGAGATAGAGGAAATACGCGGCGCGGACGTCGGGAGGCGTGGCTTGATTGAATGCTTCGCGGATAAAGAGGTAGATTTCCTCGTTGGCTGCCTGCTGGGAGAACAGCGGTCGTGCCAGTTCGATGACGCGCTCGGGGCGCTTCACCATCTGCTTGTACATGCCGATGAGGTCAACATGGGCGTCGAGCAGCAGATAGCTCGGAAAATCGGTACCCAAGAACACGCTTGCGCCGCCAAGGAACGGTTCCACGAGGCGATTGCCGGCGGGCAACAGTCTGCGGAGCGTCGGCAGGAGCTGTGTCTTCCCGCCAGGCCATTTCAAAATTGGCCCAGCCAACGCTGGGATATTGAGGAGAGAAGGAGCGCCGGCTTGTTCGGCTTGGAGGTGAGGATGTTTTTGCATCCCCAGTATAGGTGGGCCGAGTGTTTATGACGGACGCTCAGGCGACACGATTTTGCTACCACGGAACCTATGGGCGCACGTTGCTCGATAAAGTACTCGTTTGACTGTCCGATATTAAGTCGTTGTACTTTTCATACTTTGGAGATTCACTTGCAACGACTAATTCGCATGTTTCCGGTAGCTGTAGTGCTTTCAGGATGCGCGATTGGAGGCCCGCGCTTCGCCACGCCGCTAAAGATGTACCAAGGTGCCGAAAAGCCAACGACTGAGCTGGTCAGCCTCATGGTCGAAGACATGTCCGTCAATCCCCAGAATCAGTTCGAACGGCTCTGGACTGTCACCGTGGTGGCAGTCGACGGACAGGCCGTTCCTGATCAGGGCGGCAAACCAGCGAAGGTTATGGTTCTGCCAGGTAACCACACGGTTTCGCTTGCTTGTGAGGTGCAAGGCTATCGAGGCAAGAGGACCACGACCGAATTGTCGGCATCAGCGTTCGCTGCCGGTTCCGTTTGGTATCCTTGGGCGCGAGTTCCAATGCGAAATGGGAAGCCGCTTGATGGAACCTGTCGCGGCTATCTTAAGAACTTTGCCCCCGCTATGGACTGGGATGGATGTTTGGAGCCTGCCGGCGTTAATCCTCGTTGCTATCGTGACGGCGCTAGGCCCTAACATAGCAGTCCAAAGAAACTGGCTGGCGCATCGCTCTTGATCAAGGGGCGCAAGCGGGTGCATGGGCGCGGTCAATGCCGCTCCCTTAGTTTCTAAGTTTCGAGGCAGCCATCCGCTCTCTGCGTTTTGCGCTCCATTTCCCGGTCGGGCGTGGCACTACGTTCCCAACGGAAAGCGGGGCAATCCTGGGGTGGTCGGTCGAAGTCGATGACATCCTCCATCTCTGCCGCAGGCGGTTGCGCAACGAAGAGATAGATTCCGCGAGACACGACGGCGGCTTCCACGATGAGGGTCGTGGCAAGAAGAGCCTGAAGGAGAAGTCGGTTCCAGCGATTCAAGGGGTATCAGTGTGTGGGCTCTTGCAAGCGCTAGACGCAAGCTTAGCCTGCTAGGTGGTCTTTTCATCTCACCAGTCGTTCACGAACTGTGGGAGTAGGTCACATCTGCAAATTCCGCGTTGCTGCGGTGCAACACCTGATATTCACGATACTTACAACAGAAATCAATATGTTTTAATTCTGGTCCGCGGCGGTAGGCTGCACCACTTGTGCTCCGCTGCGCAGGACCGGAATGATGCCCCCGCGTCGCTCCGGTCTTTTTTTGCCTGCGAGTACGGTCTCTCCACTCGCAGGGGTTCGCCACCAGCCCGACGTTTCTCGAAAAAAGACGGCCGCACTACTAGGAAAGTGCGGCCGTATCTGAAGAACCCCGGGGACCGGGAGGATCCGGGGTAAAAGCAGATTAGGGTCCGTCACGCCGGCCAAGTTTGTAAGGCACCGCCATTCGGCACACTGCGGCGAGTGTCTGGGCGCTGTTACTCCCATTCGTCCGCGGTCACCATCTCGACGAGCACTACACCTTCGTCCTGCATCTCGTACATCTTCCGGTAGCACCATGGGCACGGCGCCCAGTCGCGCAGGGGCGTACCGCCCAAGTCGTAGGGAATCTCCCGGACTCGTGCCGGCACTCCACACTCGCATACAACGATTCTGGTGAGTTCCATAAGGTCTCCTTGTCGTCGGGAGATTTCAGCATTGGACACGTCCGAACTCCATGGATGAGAAAGGGCAGCCAGGGGCTGCGCTTCGCTGGCACTTCAGGCGCGGGTCCGCGCGGGCACACGCCGTTTCCTGGTCAGCCACACGAACAGCGTAGCGGTCATGGCGGACTGTAGGTGCAGCAACTGGGAGCGCGGCTTTTGTATGTGCAGAAGCGTATGCGATCGCTCGTGTGGCGACCTGGCCCGCCTTGCGTGGCGGCGGCCTGAAGAGAGTTCGAATCTACGAGCGCGCCCAGCGAATTGCCGGTGTGGACTGCGTGGGCGTAGCAACGACGTCGCCGCACTCATCGCAGATCGCAACGAGGATGTTGTTGGCGGAACCCTTGCCGTCGATGAACCGCAAATCACGGCGAACAAAAGTCGTGCTGACAAGTTGGCCGCAATGGGCGCAGATGGCGCGGCTTTTGTCGCCTTCGTGGAAGGTTGTAATGCTCATGGTTGTCTGCGGGCTCCCCCGAGGAATCATCGTTCGAGTGTAGCGCCATGTCGTCTAAGGCTGCGCGGCTTCATATCGGACGTCGTTGCTGTAAGCGGCAGAAAATTGCCGCATATCGCCAAGGGTCAGCGCAAAGGGAAGAATGATGCTGCTTGCTCGGTGAAGGCGCCATGCGTGCCTCGCACAAAACTGCTCTCAGCGACTTGTCTTGGAGCGTGTTTGGAGGCTGCGGTCGCCAAGCATCAATGCTCGTACACGGCAGATTCGCCTCTGTTACAAAATAATTTTTACCTCGAGAACTCCGCGACACGCAGGCTTATTTCCACTTTCACGCTGACCGACGTTGCGCAAATCGAGTGCCGGCGCTCTGTCATCAATGCTCCGTAGAGATATACCTCACCGCATGTCACTTCGCGTGGCGTGCGAGAGCCGAGGCTACAGTCGCTGCGCTACGCGCGCATGGATTCGTCTGCGTGACGCCCAAGGGCTGAGTCCGGCATTGCCAATATTTGATGGAGTGGTAACGAACGATGCCTAGCAAGAACTACATGCTTGTATGCAAAGGCCTGACGAACCTGGGGCAACCCCAGAATCGGCTGTGGTGGGATGAGGACCCTGTGACAGGTAAGTCGATGGAGAACGTTGTACTGGCCGTAGCGCCGCCCGACTACCCGCAACTGGCAGATGGTTTGGAAATCGGGGCAATCTACAAGTACGAGTGGAGCAACTTAAGCCACTACTGTCTGTTCGAGTATTCGTTCGACTACTACTTTTTCGACTGGTGCGCAAAGCTGGTTGAGTTGACCGTGGGAGTAGAGCTAGGCGGAGGACCACGGCGCATCATCGAGTTCTGCAACGACGTTTCCGACTTGGTGATGGACAAGGAAAAGTACCCGGAGTCTGACGGAAGAGGGCCGTTCTGGGAGCTTCTTCGGTACGGCGTCAGGGGGATGTGCTTTGGGCCGGCTGCTTGCGCGAAGGTGAGCGCGGACTTTGACGAGTGGGATGCAAAGGTACGGCTCACCGGCGACAAGGAGTTCTACGAGTATTACTGCAAACTCCGAGAGTGCTTCAGCCTGGTCAAGGAGAACGGGCTAGTCTACTTTCCGCCTCCCTGGATGACTGAAGACGAGAAAACTGGCATGGGTGTATTCATCATTGAGCCGATGCTGGGCGCGCATCCCGACCGCGTGCATCCGTAAGCGATGAGCCAATTCAAAAGAGCGCCCATGGGCGCTCTTTTGCTTGCGTGAACGACGGTTGTCGTGTGGCCGTATGGGGCTCGATCCTAAGCGCGGAAATCTGGCAACTCAAGTCGGGAATTGTATTCGATTCGCCAACGCTCAAGGCGTTGACTACGAAGATCAGGCGTTGCGTCCATCATAGCCTCGTTCATGACTTCGACCATAGAAGGAACCAGTGCCGATACCGCATCAGCCCAAGCGCAGGCCGGGGCGATGGTAACGGGAACCCCACGAGCTGCGCCCCAGGCGACCAGAGCCCCTTGGTTAACTGTCCGGTCACTCGCGGAGTAGAGCCTACACGGCCGGGAGACATTCCTAAACGCATCGTCCAGCCACTCCCCAACTTTATTTCCGAGGTAGGAGTTCACGTACTCGAAGCGCACGCAGGTTCCGTGATTGCCGTCGACAAGCCCTACCGTGGCGCCGGTAGGGCTCCACACATGCAACTTGTTGGCGAGAAGTATGTAGGCGCCTTCGCGATCAAGGGCCGGTAACTCGTCATAAGCAAGGGCACGATATTCCTCGCGCTTGCACGTCCTGCTACGCGCTTTCTCTTCTTTTCGAGTTGTCATTTCCCTCTCCGCAGTTTTGCTTCGAGCTAAGGCAAGGCGAGTTCCGTTGTCAAGAACTTCAAAGGTGAGAGAGCTTGGAAAAAACTCTCACCTTCGGAATCGCAGTTGCCGGAGACAGCACCCGTAAGGCCCAGCATGGCAATGCTGTCCACTTCCCGTAGGCGCCCTAAAAGGGGCGCTTATCAGGGATTTCTCTACATAAGCGGCAGAATGTTGCCGCTTACGGGAAGAGGATTCTGCAACGGGTAGCCGCCGTCGGCATGTCAGGCAAGGGACCTTCGACATCCCACTCGCAAATTGCCCCTCGTGTTGCGCACCAAATTCACCTATCAAGATATCAGCAGATATCTGGATAAGCGGCTGCGGCAGGAAGCCCGGCGCGCGTCCCGATGTCGTTGATGCGAAGGAGAGGGCGCGGCATGGCAAGCAAAAAGCCAGCGGAGAAAGGAACGGCCGGCGAGGAGACGGGCCTCGCGCCAGCCGCGCGTCGTCGGGGCCCGGGGGCACCAATTCCTCCTGTGAGATATCTGGGTGCACAGCACTTCGCGTTCTACAAGGGCGTAGTTGAGGGTTTGGACCTCGCGGACCTTGGCGCGCGCTACTTGGGGACCGGGGCCGACCGGCGAGCGGCGGCCGCTGAGCTGCGGGTGATAGAAGCGGAACTGCTTCGCGGCGTTCGACGCCTGCAATCCGAGCGCACCGGTTCGGAAGCAGCCGATGAGCATGGCGGTTTGCTCGATGAAGCCTCCTGGCAGGAGTTGTTCTCGGTTGCGGGCGAGCATGGCGGCGTTCAGCGAAAGCGACGCGCCCGGCAACTGGTAGCGCTTGACCTTGTGCGGCCGTACTTGACCAGGACGCCAGCCCCCGAGGATTCCGTGGCGGCCTGGTTTTCGCCGGCGGTGGCTGCGCGGCTTACTCGCGCTGGATTACCAACCCTGCAGGACTTGAAGCAACAGGTTGTGTTGCGCGGGCCTCGCTGGTACACCCTCGCGCACGGCATTGGACCGGCTACGGGGCGGCGGCTGACAGCTTGGCTGGTGGACGCCGGGTCTTCGTTGGGCGACATACCGCCTGCCGCGCTGGTTTCGCGCAGAGAAGCTTCGCGCGAAACGCTGGGCAGCCTACGGCCGGCTGCCACTATGGTCGCTCCCTTGGAGTCACTTCTATTGCCGGCATCATACGATGGCAGTGATGGTCATAACCGTCCGCCGCGCGGGACGCCAGCGAGAACGGCCGCTCAAAATGATTTGGGTGCTATACGAGCTTGGCTCGGTGTGCATGGCCCAGAGCAGGGCGCGACATGGAAGACCTACCGCTGCCATGCAGAACGCTTGCTGCTGTGGGCTGTGTTCGAACGAGGGAAGGCGCTATCCGACCTGACCGTGGAAGATTGCTCCGCATTCCTCGACTTCCTTGCCGACCCTCAGCCAGCAGAACGTTGGGTCGGTCCGCGTGGCGTGCCACGTTTTCGATATGACTGGAGACCGTTCGCGGGCTCCCTGTCACCAACGAGCATCCGCCAAAGCTACACGGTGGTGAGCAGTCTATGTCATTGGTTAGTCGACGCTCACTATCTCCGATACAACCCATTCGCTTTGCTGCCGAAGCCGAAGACAGCCCACACGAGAATCCAAATCTCGCGAAGCTTCACGAGGTCGCAATGGGCGTTCATTAAACGACATGCAGCAGAGCTGCCGGCGGACGATCCGCGAAGCATGCGGCTTCAGTTCATGCTGCACCTTGCCTATGCAACGGGTCTGCGAATCTCTGAGCAAGCGAGAGCCACCGTAGGCCAGCTTGTGCATCACGACCATCCAGATGATCCGCGCGGAACCTGGACTCTGGTGTTTGTTGGGAAAGGGACGATTGAGCGGGAAGTTCACGTCTCCCATTCAGTCATTTGGCTCCTGACGCGTTACCTGAAGAACCGAGGTCTGACAGACGACTTTGCGCGTCTGCATCCAGCAACACCTTTGATTGGTCGTGTGAAGCCTGACGGAAACGTGGGGAGCCTGTCAGTCGAACAGCTCCACGCCATTTTCAAGAGGTTCTTTGCAGATACAGCACGTGCGATGGAGAGCGATGACCCAGAAGGTGCGCGGCGTCTTGCTAGCGCTTCGGCGCACTGGTTGCGCCATTCCTTTGGCAACCACGCTGTTGCGCATGGCGTCGCGTTGGATGTTGTGCAGAGCCAGTTGGGCCACGCATCGCTCGCTACCACATCGGTCTACGTACGCGCAGAGGCCGAACGTCGCGCTCAAGAGCTGGAACGGACGGGACTTTTCTAAAGTTAACTAGAACAAAAATAAGCATATATTTAGTGTGAAACTATCATATGGACGATTTTGTATAACGTAAATTAGCATTAATGAAAAATCACAGGACGATGATACAGAGTGAGTGAAGTTGACATGTTACGTCGTAATCAATGTTCTATTGATGCCACATTCCGAGGACGATTAGTCGAACCTCATTGTTCAGGTTTATTAGATAATTCTTGAAAAAAAATTTACGTGACCTATGGTTCAGTCCGAATCGTTGGGATGCCGTGAAGTGGTTCGAGTTCCGACAGCCCAGAGGCAGGCGATAGGAACGTGAGTTTCTAGACCATGGAAACCACATGTATCGAACAGCGGTAGCGTGGGTATCAGAGAGAGTTGGAGAAATCATGGCGATGCAAGGGAAGAGAAAGTCAAGTCGTAGACGCTCCCGTTCTTCCACGGATCCTTGGGAACCGTTGGGCGGAACCGGTCAAGTTTCCTTCGATGCCACTGAGTTTGATGTTGTCGTCGTGGATGGGGCGCGACGTCAACAGCATCGGCCGCGGCTCGTAGTCGTCACAGACGATGCAACGAGACAAATCGTACGTTGCAATCTTCAAATGACGAGCGGGTTGCCACCGTATCTGAAAGCAGTCGCACCTCGAAGGAGCTGAGCCATGCATGCGTTAAGAAATCCTCAGATTCAGTGGATAGGGACACCTGTTGCGCATTCAAAATTGACCATTGCCGTCCAGGAATGTTTCCCTGGCGTACGTTGGATGTCCGCGCCAGGGCCTTCCGAGTTTGCGAGCCTACTTCGACGACTGATGCTCATAACATGCGCCCTCTGGGATGGGAACTTTGGGGCGATGTCCACAGGTCCCTACGGACCCGACGGCCAATCGTTGAATCTGGCGGCAGGGTTCGCTCGATATCGTATCGAGGGCGTTGGAAAGTCGAACCGAGTCGCCGCAATGCTGCGGGGGCCCATCCTGAATCCGCTACGAAGGCGGCTATCTTGGTCTTTTGTAGCGCTAATGGAACAGACGGGCGAGCCGTGGCATCCAGGGGGGGGCAACTTACTTGATAGGGAGGGAATCAACTGTTCCCCCCGATCTAAATGCAGGATTGGACTTACACCGACACGGAGAGATCTTCGACTGGCCCAACCGGCCACAACAATACGTTGATTCCAAGGAAGAGATCGGGCGCCACGTGGGGCCACTTGGAATTGATGTCGAACTGCATCCGAATCGCACTAGTCTGGCATCGCTGAGCGGTGATCTACCGCGGAACGGACGGATGACATCTGCAGAGGCGGTGCGGTTTTGCGAGTTACATCAGATTGAGTTGCGAGGACGCAGCGTAGCTCGCAGGCCACGCGCGACAACCGTAGTTGATTCGTGGACGGACCGGATTCGGGCTCATCAGGTTGACGAAGCTATCGGCCGTCAAGATTGGGTTTCGCAGATCGAGCTTACCTGGCGATCCAAATGTTCGAAGAGTTCGATGGTCGATTCAACACTACCTCGCGTGGAGCGATGCGACGTGCATTGGCCGGATGTAGTCGCCCGGGGCGGGGCGGCGTCTGGGTATCGGGGTGCCAGGCATACTTAGTCGGCACTAGATGCGCCTTACGAACAGCGAGGGCGCATGGCCCACTGTCATCGAGAGATCTGAATGGCATCGGTAAGGGTGTGCTCTCGAGTCTTGCCGGGGAGCCCCTCTTCTCCGTACGGAATTGCCTCGTGTAGCAGTGCATGCTTGAACGCATTGCTCGATGATTCTGGGAGCAATCATGGACGACAGCGCCCTTAATATCCTTTTATCCAAGTGGAACATGCCGTTGGATGGCCGATATCTTGTCGAGGGTGTTCGGCGTAAGCGTCAGGACAAATTGTCCCGAGACACAATCGGTTGTGTTGGGTATATGCCCAGCAGAAAGATGGGCGGGGTTGTGGCGGCACCGGGCAGAAATGTCGGGCTACCCCTAGCAATTCTGTTCGAACATGATCCTCAAGTTCTCGAATATTATTTTCAGCCATTTAGTCTCGAAATCCCCGTGTATCGTGAGGACGGACGCCTTGCCACCTATGTGAATGATGCGCCGAGCGTAATGCTGATCCGGGAGGATGGCGTCTTTGTTCAATCTTGGAGGACAGAGGGCGACCTCGAGGAGCTGCGGGGGAAATCGCCAAACTTCTACAAAGACCAAGACTATAGCTGGCATTGGCGCCCAGCAGAGAAGTATTACGCTTTGCTACGTATTCATCATCAGACCCGCAGCCAGGTCGAGATTCAACGTCAGCATATTCTGACCATGAACCTTGACGACCTCTCACGCTACTCAAAGAAGGAGCCGCTGGACGCTTCTGTTTGCCGCGCGTTGCGCGACGTCCTTGATAGAGAGGTCGTCCTCACGTTGAGACAGCTCCAGGAAGGTTTTGATTTCGATGCGGACGACGTGCGCACTGCAATTTTTCAAGGCCAA
The DNA here is from genome assembly GCF_001652915.1 of Cupriavidus sp. D384. Classification (GTDB taxonomy): domain Bacteria; phylum Pseudomonadota; class Gammaproteobacteria; order Burkholderiales; family Burkholderiaceae; genus Cupriavidus. Next base: position 135,232 of record NZ_BBQI01000073.1, on the reverse strand, counting down.
CTGGACTGCGATTTGGTTCACGAACGGCTAGACGGGACTGACAGCTTCCATCTCTATCGCAACGCCGAGGATATGAGGATATTTGGGCCTGACGTGCGGAACCAGGATCTCTTACCTTTCGCGCAGCCGGAAAATGTTTGGGTCAACTCCCTCATTCCGTTTGATGGCGCAACCTACCGTGTAGAAGGCGTCTATGGGGACCGCGTCAAGTTGCGTGGTAAGGGCGATGCAAGGTTGGAACTGCCGCTTACCGTCGTAGCGGCTGCAAGCGCAAGAAGCATCGTAGATTTGGACGGCGGCGTCCGCGAGTCACTTCGGCACGAGTACCGTTTGCTCACCGAAGCTGAGGAAATGGATGCATCTCATAAGCTGAACGCTGTCCGAACGGGTACCTCAATACGGTCGGACAGGCAAATGCGCCGGTATCGCGCTAGCGTCAGGAATGCAAGTACAACCGCCGAAGCTGTCGCTGCGCTGGCGACGCGGGAGCGCGATCGCGGCAATCGGGAGCCTCGCCGGCCAGCGCTAGAAGCCCTTGCTCGGAGGTTCATTCTTCATGTCATCCATTTAGGTCCTAGGATTTCAATCAAAGGTGCGTTTGATTCGTATGTGCGCTATTGCGAGAAGAAAGGGTTGCCAACATTCAGCATGGCAACCTTTCGAATTCGTGTACATCGATATCGCAACCTAGTCCGTCAACACGGCAGTCGAGCGGCGCTGGCAATGACACCAATCGCCACGGTTCTGAACTCGGGGCGTCTGCCAAATGGATGGCTTCCGCATCAATTCGTGCATATCGATCACACTCCGGCAGATGTCGAGGTGGTCGGACCGACAGGCATGAATCTCAAAAGACCGCTTATAACGATAGCCCATGACGCTTGTATTCATTGCGCGCGAGCCATCTACCTTTCGTTTGGGAGTGCCAATGCGGAGTGCGTGTTGATGGTCCTGCGCGATTATGTCCGTAGATGGGGGAGATTGCCTAAGTACGTGATCGTGGATGGCGGAATCAACTTGCGGTCGCAGGCGACGATGCGGTTCTTCAAGGATCATGAAATGACCGTGATCCGACGTGCAAAGAGAAATCCAAGGCAGGGAGCGCCCATTGAAGCAACGAACAAAGCTCGCGAACTCCAGGTTGATGTTCTGCTGCCAGGGAGTACGTCTCATCTTAAAGACGATGTGCGTGCCTACAACGGGCATCCGTCGCCAAAATCTAAGGCGCGCGAGACGGTTGTGAGTCTCTACCGCCGTTACGAGCAGTATTACTTAGTCAGAAAATACAGCAACGATAAGCATCCGGCGCTAGGTTTGACGCCTGAGGAATACGAGACAGAGTTGTTCTTGCGCCATGGCCGACAGCCATTCTTGGCTGTTTCGTACGATGAACAATTTTTGATCGACACGGCGCCATACCCTGTGCGACCCATACACAGTGTTGATAGCCGTCGCGGTGTCTGGGTAGGTTACAGGTGGTACCAACATGAAGCATTCGCTACCGCCAAGCGCGATGCCAAAGCGGCGGTTCGCATTGAGCGCTTCAACGCTGATGTCGTCTACGTCGAATACAAGAGGCGCATGCTTGTCGCAACGGCATCGGACATTAACCCGTTTCCTGGGCGGACGTCATATCAGATGGAGCAGGCTATCCGGCAGTTTCATGAAGAAGCGGGTCGGTTGGCGCAGCGTTCGGCACTAAAGCCGTCAGAACTTCATGATGTTTTAGGTCTCGAGGCCCGCCATTTTGACCCGGTTATCGGTATGCGAGAGGAGGAGCTCAGGCGCCTCTATTCAGGAAACGGAATGATACCCCGAGTAGATGCTGTGAACGGCACGATAGAAGTTATTGATCCGAAGGTAGCGGAGGCGATCATGAGGGCACAGGTTGACGCTGCACGCCATTATCCCTTCGCATCCACCGAGACGAACGAGGAGTCAGAAGATGAAGCAAAGGATTCGAATAACGAGCTTGATATTGAGGATCAGGATGTCGATGAGCCAAGTCCGACGGTTCTGGACCCCGCTCCTGTCGGCCTACGCGGGGTTAACTTCGATAACGTCCCCAGCTTATTTTGAGAGCAAGGAAAAATGGAACCAGATTCAACGGTTGACTGGAAAACAATGGCTTGCGATCCCAAGAGGTTTGATTCTGATGACCTAACCAAATTGGCTATGCTTGGAAACATAAATCTATCGCATGCCAATATGAGCGCGGCACTCGGTAATATTATTCACCTTTTGTTGCCTAATAATGGGGTTCCAATAATAGGTCTATCTGGTGTGTCGGGTGTGGGTAAATCTGAGATGCTTAAGAATGTGCTGCCTGGTAGTTTGCGGCAGAAGAGTTTTTGCAAGAAAGACGGCCAGTTATATATATCAGCGCCAGCGAAGGTAAATAAGAGAATTATGCCGAAGGCATTTTGTGCGCTGATGCTAAAAGAGGGGGGGGAGCCAATGATCGATGGTAAGGTAAAATTTATCAATCAAGATGGCAGATTGAGCGTTAAATTCAATCGACGTCCACCAACGGAGGAAGTTCTGGGGGACGCCGTGAATAGCATGCTTTTGAATAGAGATTTTCATCTCGTCACAGTGGACGAGGTTATAAATTTGCTCTTGCACGGAGACGAAGAAATCATGCTTAAGTCACTTGCTGATTTCGCAAAGGATCACTGTCCAAAGCTATTGATTGTTACGGACTTAAAGGCCACCCTGGAGGCGAGAAAATCAGATCAATATGTCAGAAGAGGGAGGCACGTGATGTTTGAAAGGTATGTGTTTGAACAATCTGATTCTAGGGAAAGAAAAGAGCTTGTGATAAACAACTTCAAATGCATACTGGAGAAGTACGATGAAATATGGCCTTGGGTTGATAAACCTAATTTATCTAAGAAATCTAGGGATTTGAGAAAACAATCTCTTGGTCAGATTGGCACTCTAAAAGCCATCCTCATATCTGCAGCCGAGATGCAGGCCGATCACGAAGGGAAATGGAGTGATGATTTTTTGATGGATTCATATATGGCAGAGCCGCAACGCGCGGACCTTGAAAGACTCTGGCTCGAGGCAGAGCAGAGCATGCGTGCCTATGCTTGGAGGAGCAGAAATGGAAAAATCCACTAGAAGGTCTCAGTTCACTGAACGTGATCTTCGTGCTGAGCGATCTAGCGCCGGCTGCCATGTGGGCGCGGATTCGCCGTGCTCCGGGAACGTGCCCCTGGATTTTAAGGTCGTTCAAGCATGCCCGAAGCATGGCATCAAGCTTGTGTGGGCCATTGGCGAACCTCGTGGTGATAAGCGAGTCGGAGTATGCGCGTTGGCACGTGAGGGGCTGCAATGGGAAAAGCCACTAGCAAGGTCGAAGTAATCGACCCGTGTGCGTCGCACGCCCCTCCTCTTAGCACTTTGTATCGGTTGCCGTGGATTGGGGTGGGCACTGCCTACTGTGAGTCGCTACGTAGTTACCTGTGGAGACTGGCCTTCGCTCATTGCGTGGTGCCGTACCGTTTAGTGGAAACCTTCGTGCGGCCCTACATGGAGGCTCAGGGACTCGGCAGACCGTGGTCTTTCGTTGGTACCGGCAGGACGTACTCGCTTTCTTCCAAAAGCATCGAACTGCGTGCGTTGGTAGACCGGCTTTCACAGTTGACGGGGCTTGACATGATTGTCTCGGCGAGTTTGCAGTCGCTACTTTCAGTGTTGTCCGGCGCCGGCCTTGTGTCCCGTATCGAACGGTTTTGTCCAGCATGTTATGCGGACGAAGATACGCCGCTTTACGGGCAGGTAATGTGGGAGTTTGATGTCGTTAAAGCATGCCCGAAGCACGGACTGCGGCTTGTGCAGGCAATCTGTGGAAGTCCCATTGAGGGGAGATTTCACAATCGGCAGGAGGCGCCATGTGTTCGCGGCGTATGCAGAAAGTGTGGATCTATTCGGATGCAGTGCAACCGGGAGCAAGTTCTTCCCGCGTCCGCTGAGGAGGTGCGCATCGCGCGGGAAATCGGTGAGGTGATTGCCGTAGCATCTGGCGGGGCAGAAATATCAAAGGCGGGGCTTGTTCGCGGCCTCGAAATGTGTGTTGCCGCCAAGGGCGGACCGCGGTCGCTGAGTTGTGCCTCCGGAGTAAACCGGACATCGATCAGTGGGATGGCGCATGGGCGCCGCGGAAAACCAACCATGCAAATGTTACTTGCGCTGGCTAAGGCTTCGGACAGGAGCCTAGTGAGTATCATTTGCCCGACTTTGTACCGACCGATTGTTTGGCGAGAGGAGGTCACACTTTCGCGGAATGTCCTTCGACGACGAAGGCTCGACCCAGAGCTGAACGAAGCAATTGAGAAGGCAAAGGCGTCCTATGCCTGTTTGGAGTCCAGTCCACTGTCAGCCGCCGGTCTTGCCAAATCCCTGGGAATCTCATCCGGTCCATCGTTGAAAAGTATGGATCCTGAGCTGTACGCAGCAGCAGTCGCTGCTCATGGTAGATACAAGGCAGAACTGAGACTGGCAGAGGAGCAGGCGTTGAGGGACGCTGTTTCTCTCGCGTTTGCCCAAGGAGTATCGACGTCTGCCGTGCAGATTGCCAGGCATCTCAAGATCTTCTTTGGCTCTGAATGGCGAATGAATGTGCTCCATGATGAACTCAAAAGGCTCATGGATTCCCCTGCAAATGGAAAACCATGCGAGTAAAGCATAACCAGTCCTTTCTCCGCGAAAAGCAGATCGCGTCCAAGCGGACATGAATTGCGAGTTTTCCCACCGTCACATGTTGCGCCCCGGCATACGCACAATTACCTAATGCTGCGATGCGATATTCCTTCTGCTACAATTCGGGAAAACCCCATAAGGGTTATCCCTGAAAAGGAAGGACGCCATGAACACCCAATCCGACATCAAGCTGACCGATCAACTGGAACGCGACCTGATCGACCGCGAACTGGGCACCCAAAGCCTGGGCTTTGCCAATGACGTGAAGCGCGCAGTTGCAGCCATCCAGAACATTTTCACCCGCCTGCAGGCGGAAGCGCGCAAGGCCAAGGTGGTCTACGCGAACGGCTGATCGGTATCGGCTGATAGCAGTACAGGCGGCGCTGCAAGCGTCGCAGCATTGAAAACCGGCCCGCCGCGCACCGAATACAAGGTGCGCGGCGGGCCGGTTTTTTGCTTTTGGCGTGGCGTGTCGAACCGTTCGGATCAGCGCTGGATGTCGATGTTATCGACGCGATCGGGGTAGAACGCCACATATCCGGCGATTTGGAACACGGCGTCGTGCGGGTGTTCGTACGTCCAGACGGCATTGTTGCCCCGGGCCCCGGCTGCCGCGATGCTGAAGTACGCGGCGTCGCCCTTGTACGGGCAATGGCTGGCGTGTGCGGTCCGGGTCAGTTGCGACATGTCCACGTCGTCGCGCGGGATGTACTGGACGGCCGGGTAGGACGCTTCCTGGAGGTTCAGGGCGCGCGTGGTATCGGCGATCACGCGGCCGCCGGCCGTGACGACAACGCGTGCGCGCTGCGGGGTGATGGTGATGGGATGGTCCGGGCCGGGGATCTTGACGGGCTTGTCAGTCATGGCGACTCCTTGCCTTGGGTGCGACGGCGGAAAAAATGAGGCGCGGCAACGATGCCGCGCCTGCGCCGGCCTGACGCACGCCTGAGAGTCGTACGTGCCCGCGCCAATCATGAAAAAACCGCCACGGAGGTGACGTAAGGCTGGAAGGGAGAGAGAGCCTGCAGCCCTGAGCAAGACGATAACGCGACCGATCGTTGCGCAAAAGCGCAACGGCGGAACACACTTTTCGGGGTTCTAAAACAATGGCCCCGTCCAAGCGGGGCCATGATCAGTCAAATCGTCGAAAAAGACGCGGGGAAAGGCTCAGCTTCGGGACTGTTCCTCGATCCACAGAGACAGGCGCACCTTGTAGGCCTGCTGGATATGGCGGCGCGTGATCTGTTCGGCCTGTTCGGGGTTGCGTGCCTCCAGGGCCTCCACCAGCGCCATATGTTCCTCGTAGGACCCACGTGCCCGGCCCGGCACGGCCAGCGTGGACCGGCCCAGCAGCGCCATCGACTCGTGCAGCGACCGCAGCGTCTTGAGCAGGTAGCGGTTGTGGGCGCAGCGGTGCAGGGTTTCGTGGAACAGGCGGTTGTTCATCGCCAGCTTGTCCGGATCCGACGCGAACGACAGGTCGCGTTCGACGATATCGCGCAGCAGCGAGATTTCCACATCGGTGGCATGGCGCGCGGCCAGCGCGGCTGCCGTCGATTCCAGCACCTCGCGCATGACATAAAGTTCGCTGACCATGCTGGCATCGAGCCGGGTCACCATCATGCCCCGGTTCGGCTCGTTGACGACCAGGCCTTCGGATTCCAGTCGGGACAGCGCTTCGCGCACCGGCGTGCGCGACAAGCCTAGCGTTTCGGCCAGCTCGACTTCACGCAGACGGGTTCCCGGTAGCAGTTGGCCTGCCTGGATGGCGGCACGCAGTTGTTGATAGGCCCGCTCGGAACGCGGCAACGAAGCACTCTGGTCGCCGTCGGCGCCAGCCAGGTCCGTAGGAAGCATGAAAAACGTGAAGTGGGTAACCAAGACACGAGAGTCTACCCGAGATCGCCGCCGGGCCTTTTGTCAAAAGGGAAACTGCGTCGTCGACAGCACCTGCTTGAGGACCATGAACGAGCGGATCTGCCGTACGCCGGGCAGATAGAGCAGTTGCTCGGCATGCAGCCGGTTGAAGCTCTCGCTGTCCCGCGTGCGCACGAGCATGAAGTAGTCGAATTCCCCGGTGACCACGTGGCACTCCATGCAGCCCGACACTTTTTGCGCGGCGGTCTCGAATTGTGCGAAGGATTCGGGCGTGGATCGGTCGAGTACCACGCCAATCATGACCAGCATCCCGGCGTCCAGCGCCTTGGGGTCCAGCAGCGCCACGATGCCGCGAATCAGGCCCATTTCCTTGAGTCGCTCCACCCGCCGCAGGCAGGCCGGCGGGCTCAGATTGACCTTCGCCGCCAGCGCCACGTTGGAGATCGACGCATCCTGCTGCAGCGCGCGCAGGATGGCCTTGTCGGCGCGGTCCAGCGTGTCGACGTGCGCCGGGGCCGGCGTTGCAGGCGCTGCGGATGGGGCAGGCTGCCCGGCTTTGGTGCGAAATTTTGTTTCTTTCAAGGCAATCTCACCGGAATAAATAAAAGGAATGGCGTCTTGCGATGGATGAATAGTGTTTCGCAGGGCCATTCTTTGCAAGCACGTTTCGTGGCTTTTTTTCTAGGATTGAGTCCATCGCCCTCAACCCCGGAGCAGCCACCATGAACCTGAAGCGCTTTCCTCGCCATGCCCTGACGTTTGGTCCCACCCCGATCCAGCCCCTGCAGCGCCTGTCCGAACATCTTGGCGGCAAGGTGGCGCTCTATGCCAAGCGCGAAGACTGCAACAGCGGCCTGGCATTCGGCGGCAACAAGACCCGCAAGCTCGAATACCTGATTCCCGATGCCCTGGCGCAGGGATGCGACACGCTGGTGTCGATCGGCGGCATCCAGTCCAACCAGACGCGCCAGGTTGCCGCCGTGGCCGCGCACCTGGGGCTGAAGTGCGTGCTGGTGCAGGAAAACTGGGTCAACTATGCCGATGCCGTCTACGACCGCGTGGGCAATATCCAGATGTCGCGCATGATGGGCGCCGACGTGCGGCTGGTGGCCGATGGCTTTGACATCGGCATCCGCAAGAGCTGGGAAGAGGCCATGGAAAGCGTGCGCCAGGCTGGCGGCAAGCCGTATCCGATTCCCGCCGGCTGTTCGGAGCATCCGCTAGGCGGGCTGGGATTTGTCGGGTTTGCCGAGGAAGTGCGCGCGCAGGAGGCCGAACTGGGATTCAGGTTCGACTACATCGTGGTGTGTTCGGTCACGGGTAGCACGCAGGCCGGCATGGTGGTCGGCTTTGCCGCCGATGGCCGCGCAGACCGCGTGATCGGTATCGACGCCTCGGCCAAGCCGGAGCAGACCCGCGCGCAGATCCTGCGCATCGCCAGGCATACGGCGGGGCTGGTGGAGTTGAACCGCGACATTGCCGATGCCGATGTGGTGCTCGACACGCGCTATGGCGGCCCGGAATACGGCCTGCCGTCGGAAGGCACGCTCGAAGCGATCCGTACGTGCGCACGGTACGAAGGCGTGATGACCGATCCGGTGTACGAGGGCAAGTCGATGCACGGCATGATCGACATGGTGCGGCGAGGCGAATTCCCGGCGGGGTCGCGCGTGCTCTATGCCCACCTGGGCGGCGCGCCCGCGCTGAGCGCCTACAGCTTCCTGTTCCGCAACGGCTGAGCGGCGCTCACAGACGTAGTAGATCCTCCACGCGCTGGCGGCACAGCCGGACAAACTGCTGTGCCGCCGTGGACTGTCCCTGGCCCGGATGAAACGCCAGGATGGCGCGGAAGCGCACGGGGCCGGCAAACGGCACGCTGCGCAGGCCCAGCGCCGTATAGGTGCGCGCCACCAGCGGATTGGTAATGGCGAGGCCCACGCCCGCCAGCACCATTGCGCATTGTGTATGGCTGTAAGGGGTCGTCGCGACAAACCGTGCCGTGTGGCCGTGCCCGGCGAGCGCGGATTCCAGTTGCCGCTGGGCCGGATCGCCTGCATCGAGCCCGATCAACGGGGCATCGGCCAGATCCGAGGCGCCCACCCGGGCCCGGCCGGCAAACGGATGCGTGGCCGGCACGATGCAGACCGCCGGCACCGCGTAGAACTCCGAAGCGGTCAGCCCGCTCGTGTCCACTTCGTCGCCCATGAACGCCAGGTCCAGTTCGCGCTGGAGCAGCCGTTCGCGCAGGCCGCGCGAACTGTCTACCTCCAGCCGGCAGTGACTGCGCGGATAGCTGTGCGTGAAGTTGGCTACCGCCAGGGGCATCACGCTGGCGGCCATCGCGTGCAGCGCGCCCACGCGCAGCACCGTGTCTTCGTGCGAGCGCAGCAGGTCGATCTTGCGCTGTACGGCATCCAGGCCCACGTAAACGCGCTCGACTTCGTCCATCAGCGCGGCCGCCTCGGCGGTCGGGACCATGCGGCCCTTGCTGCGGTCGAACAGCCTGAGCCGCGCCGATTGTTCCAGTTGCAGCACGATCTGGGTCACCGCCGGCTGGCTGATGTGCAGCGCCTCGGCGGCGCGGCGCGCGGAGCCCAGCCGCATGACCATGCGGAATACCTCGATCTGCCGCGCGCTGATGGTTTGCCCGGCTGCCTCTGCGATCTGGTTCATTGCCACCCTATAAGTTTGGCTTATTGAAAACGCCGGATGGCTTGCGTCGCGGCGGTGCGTCTGCCCGTAGACTCGCGGTCATGCCATTCCCGTCCGTTGCCATGTCCGATATCCACGTGTCCGGCCCCGTGCCGAGCCTCAATCCCGCGCTGCGCGCCCTGCAATGCGTGACTTGCGGCGAGGTCTATCCGGTCTCCGACCTGCCCGAAGGCTGCCCGGCCTGCGCCAGCCGCGGCAGGCCAAGCAGCCTCGAAGCGGTCTACGAAGCTGCCCCCGGTGCGCCGCTGCCCGATTTTGCACCAAAAAGCCACGGTTATCGCTGGGGCCACTGGATGCCGTATCTCGACGGCGTGACGCTGGGCGAGGGCGCCACGCCATGTCTGCCCGTCCCGGCGCTTGCCGCGTTGACCGGCGTGGCGTCGGTGTGGATCAAGAACGAGGGAGCCAATCCCACCGGCTCGCACAAGGACCGCATGTCGGCCCAGGCCGTGAGCCGGGCGCTTGCCACGGGGGCGCGGGACGTGGTGCTGGCGTCCAGCGGCAACGCGGCGGTGTCGGCGGCAGCCTATTGCGCAGCCGCCGGGCTGGCGTGCGAGGTCGCCACCTATCGCGACCTGCCTGCGGTGTTCGATGCGGCGCTACGCCACTACGGCGCCCGTCGCGTGATTTGCGCGACCGGCCATGCGCGCTGGGAACACGTGCGCCGCCGGGTGCGCGAAGACGGCGCCTTTGCGCTGACGAACTACAGCCTGCCGGCCGTCGGCAGCCCGGTGTTTGGTGTGGAAGGGTATCGCGCCGCCGCGCTCGAATGGGTTCAGCAGGGCTGCCTGCCCGACCACGTGATGGTGCCCACCGCACGCGGCGACCTGCTATGGGGTCTCTACAGCGCGCTGCGCGACCTCGTGCGGCTTGGGCACCTGGCGCGCGTGCCGAAGCTGTGGGCCGTCGAGCCGTTCCCGCGTCTGGCCCGCGTGCTGGGCGGCGCTTCGCAGCAGGCGGATTTCCCCGGCGCAACGCAGCAGTTCTCGACGGCTGGCTCCACCGTTACCGCGCAGCAGGTACATGCGGCTACCCGATCGGGTGGCGGTGCGATCGTCGTGGAGGACGCCGCCGCGCGCGCCGGCACCGGGCAACTGGCCGCCGCCGGTTTCTGGGTCGAGCTTTGCGCGGGCGCCGGACTTGCCGCCGCGCAGATGCTGCGTGCCGATGGCCGCATCGATCCATCGGAAACCGTCCTGCTCATGCTGACGGCGCGCGGCGACCGCGACCCGGCGCAGATCACAAACTAAAGCCCTGGAGGGGACCACCATGACGTTGCGTTACCTGACCGCCATCTTTTCCGTCAGCCTGGCGGCCCATGTGCCGGGGGCGCAGGCGGCCGGCTATCCCGACAAGCCCATCCGCCTGATCGTGCCGTGGGCGGCGGGCGGCAGCACCGATGCGCTGGCGCGCGCCGTGGCGCAACGGATGAGCGAATCGATGGGCCAGCCCGTGGTGGTCGAAAACCGTGCCGGGGCCTCGGGTCGCATTGGTGCCGAGGCCGTTGCCAAGGCCGCGCCCGATGGCTACACGCTGGGTGTGATCGAACTGGCCCATGCCGTGGCGCCATCGGTATTTCGCCAGATGTCCTACGATGTGCTGCGCGATTTCGCGCCAGTTTCGCTGCTCGGCGAATCGCCGCTGGTGCTGTTCGCGGACAGTGCGCGCTATCGGCCCGGTGACATCCAGCGCTTCCTGGCCGATGCGCGCCAGTCCGGCAAGCCGGTGCAACTGGCTACGAGCGGCAACGGCACGATCAGCCATCTGGCGGGCAAGATGCTGGAGGCGCAGGCAGCCATCCCGGTCGATGCCGTGCCTTATCGCGGGTCGGCGCCTGCGCTGACCGATGTTTCCGCGCAGCTGGTTTCTGGTCATTTTGCGACGTTGGCGAGCGGCAGCAGCCTGCTTGGCGGCGGCAAGATCACGGCGCTGATGGTCACGGGGCCGTCGCGGCTTGCAGCGCTGCCGAATGTGCCGACGTCAACCGAGGCAAGACTGCCGGCCTTGCAGGTGAGCCAGTGGTGGGCGGTGGTGGCCCCGGCGCGCACCCCGACGGCTGTGATCACCCGTCTCAATGACGAAGTGCGCGCTGCGCTGGCCAATCCCCAGACCCGGGCACGGCTGGACAGCCAGGGCATCGACCTGAAGGCTTCCACGCCCGCGCAACTGGGCGACCGGCTGCGCGGCGAGGTCGACCGCTGGGCGCAACTGGTGAAGCAGGCGGGTATCCAGCCGGAATAGGCGCAGGCACCTGCAACCGGGCGCGGGCAATCAGCCCCGGTACTGCTGCGCGTTCAGATAGGCATCGCGCGACGGCAGCAGGTGGCTGGCGCACAGCGCCACCAGCGCGTCGATATCGCCGGCCTTGAGCGCCTCGATCATCTGCCAGTGTTCCTGGCGGGCGCGTTCGCGGTACTCGGCCGACACCAGCGAGGCAAAGCGGATCGGATGGGTCTGCCGCGCGAATTCGGCAATGGCCTTCTGCAGCGTCTGGTTGCTGCAGAGGCTGAACAGCTCGCGGTGGAAGGCCAGGTTGACGCGGAACACCATACGCGCGTCGCCGGCCGCAACGGCCGCGTCGTGCTGCTGCTGGATGGCGATCAGGCGGTCGAGGTGTGCCGGCACGCGCTGCAGGTCGATGCGCCGGGCCGCCTCGGTCTCCAGCATGCCGCGCACTTCGTACAGCTCGGTCACTTCCTGGACCGAAAACGAGCGCACCACGGCGCCGACGTTCTTGCGCCGCTCCACCAGCCCCAGGCGGTCCAGCGCGGCCAGTGCATCCCGCACCACGTGCCGCTTGACGCCAAACCGCTCCATGAGTTCGTCCTCGACCAGGCGCTCCCGGGGGTGCAGCCGGCCAAAGACGATATCTTCCTCAAGCGTGGCGATCATCGCGCCCAGGGTGTCCTGGGCCACGGGCGTGTCGTCGACGCCTGCATTGGCAGCGGCGTGGAGCGTGTCGGAACTCGGCATCAGGCGAATCGCGCCGGGGCTGGCCCCGGTCGCGTGAAGAGGTGTGGGATGGAAAGCCGTCATTCTGACCGATTTTCCTGTCCGTGGCGCCTGTCCGGCCATGGTTCCACCGTGCGTCAGGCGCCGTTGCCCGGCACCTTGCCGCGCGTCTCGGCGGCGCGCAGGAAGTCGAAGTCCACGCCCTGGTCGGCCTGGTTGACGGTGGTGAGAAAGAGCTTGCGGTAGCCACGGTCGGCGGTGGGCACCACCACCGGCGTTTCCTGCGCGCGGCGTGCCAGTTCTTCATCACTGACATGCAACGTCAGGTCGCGGCGCGCCACCGACAGGCTGATGCGGTCGCCGTTGCGTACATGGGCCAGCGGCCCCCCGATGGCCGATTCGGGCGTCACGTGCAGCACGATGGTGCCGAACGCGGTGCCGCTCATGCGGCCATCCGAAATCCGCACGATGTCCTTGACACCCGCGCGGGCCAGCTTGCGCGGAATCGGGATATAGCCTGCCTCGGGCATGCCGGGTGCGCCTTTCGGGCCGATGTTCTTGAGCACCAGGATGTCGTCGGCGGTCACGTCGAGGTCGTCGCTGTCGATGCGGTTGGCAAGGTCGGCGGCGTTCTCGAACACCACGGCGCGGCCTTCGTGCTCCATCAGCTTCGGGTGTGCCGCCGACTGCTTGATGATGGCGCCGCCCGGTGCCAGGTTGCCGCGCAGCACGGCAATGCCGCCCTGCGGATAGATCGGGTTGTCGCGCGTGCGCACCACCTCCTGCCTGAACCCGGGACCCGCGCGCTCGATTTCCTCGCCCAGCGTGCGGCCGGTCACGGTCAGCGCATCCAGGTTCAGCAACGGCTTCAGTTCGCGCAGCAGCGTAGCCATGCCGCCCGCGTGGTGGAAGTCTTCCATGTAGTGGTCGCCAGACGGCTTCAGGTCCAGCAGCACCGGCGTGTCGCGCCCCATGTGGTCGAGGGCGGCCAGGTCGATGTCATACCCCAGCCGGCCCGCGATGGCTGCCAGGTGGACGATTCCGTTGGTGGACCCGCCAATCGCCAGCAGTACGCGCATGGCGTTCTCGAAGGCGGCCGGTGTCAGGATCTTGTCGATCGTCAGGCGTTCGCGGGCAATGCGCACCGCTTCCGTACCGGTCTGCTCGGCCACGCGGATACGGTCGGCGGTCACGGCCGGCGGCGAGGCGCCACCGGGCACGGTCATGCCCAGGGCTTCGGCAATGCAGGCCATGGTGCTGGCCGTGCCCATCACCGAGCAGGTGCCCACGCTGGCCACCAGCTGGTTGTTGACGTCGGCGATTTCCTCGGCGTCGATCTCTTCCGCACGGAACTTGCCCCAGTAGCGGCGGCAGTCGGTGCAGGCGCCCACGCGCTCGCTGCGGTGCGATCCGGTCAGCATCGAACCCGTGATGAGCTGGATGGCCGGGATGCCGGCCGATGCCGCGCCCATCAGTTGCGCGGGCACGGTCTTGTCGCAGCCGCCAATCAGCACCACGGCATCCATGGGCTGCGCGCGGATCATCTCCTCGGTGTCCATCGACATGAGGTTGCGCAGGTACATGCTGGTGGGCGCCGAAAAGCTCTCGTGGATCGAGATCGTCGGGAAGTCCATCGGCAGGCCGCCGGCCAGCATGATGCCGCGCTTCACGGCCTCGATCAGCTGGGGCGCATTGCCGTGGCAGGGGTTGTAAGCGCTGCCCGTGTTGACGATGCCGATGACCGGACGGTCCAGTGCGTCGTCGGTGTAGCCCGCGCCCTTGATGAACGCCTTGCGCAGGAACAGCGAGAAGCCTCGGTCGCCGTAGTTGGTCAGGCCCTTGGAAATGCCGGTGGCGGCGTCGGCAGGCGCGATGTCGTGGCGCGGGGCGGCGCCTTTCGGGTTCTGTTCGTCGTGGGACATGGATCGATGCAGTGTGCCGGGGCGCGGTGCCCCTGGATTGGAGGTTGGACCTAAGGATAGTCGAGTCCCGTCTGATTGTCGTCGGTACTATCACCTATATTATTAATAATACGATTGACTAGAGTTCGGGCAGTCTCGGGCGCGCCAGTGCCCCGGACATATCCATGCATCCGAACCAGAGCAGGAGGAGACTTGTGAAGCACAAATTAAGATCATGCGCCGAAGGCATGAGCCGCCGGCGTGCCCTCGTGGCGGCGATGGCCGTTGCCCTTGGCGGCGCGCTGCCGGCCATCGCCCGGGCGGACTATCCCGACAAGCCGGTCAGGCTGGTGGTGCCCTATACCCCGGGAGGCGCCACCGACGTCATTGGCCGGGTGATCGCCCAGAAGCTGTCGGTGTCGCTGGGGCAGCCGGTAGTGGTGGAAAACCGCGCGGGTGCCGCCGGCAATCTGGGCGCAGCCTACGTCGCCAAGGAAAAGCCCGATGGCTACACGCTGTTGCTGGGCGCGCTGACCAGCCATTCGATCAACAGCGTGCTGCAGCCGTCGGCGGCGGGTTTCACGATGGACAAGAGCTTCGTGCCCGTGGCCGTCGTGGGCCGGGTGCCGCTGGTGGTGGCCGTAGGGCCGTCGTTCAAGGGCAAGACACTGGCGGACTTTATCGCGGCGGCCAAGGCCAGGCCGGGCGGCATGAACTATGGATCATCGGGCAATGGATCGCCGCAACACCTGGCGGCCGAGCTGTTCAAGCGCCAGGCCGGCGTGGAACTGGTGCACGTGCCCTACAAGGGCAGCAGTCCCGCGCTCAACGATCTGATGGGCGGACAGGTCGACGTGGTGTTCGACACGCTGCCGGCCACCCAGGCGTTCATCAAGGGCGGACGGCTGCGCGCGCTGGCATCGGCCACGCCGCAGCGGGTGCTGCCGGATGTGCCGACCGCGGCCGAGGCGGGGCTTGCCGGCTTCGAGGTCAGTTCGATGTTCGGCGTGCTGGCGCCGGCCGGCACCGCGAAGCCGGTGGTCGGCAAGCTCAGCGCTGCGCTCAAGGACATCATGGAGCAGCCCGAGGTGAAGTCCGCGCTGGTGGCGCAGGGCGCGATGCCGGTCTACAGCACGCCGGATCAGGCGCAGGTGCAGATCCAGGCCGAAGTCACGCGCTGGTCTCGCGTCATCAAGGACTCGAATATCCAGGCAGACTGATCCGGGCGGCGTGCGGGCCGCGCGCAACCCCGGCGGTCATCGCGGTCATCGCGGGTGTGGTGGCTGTCGCGGTTACCGCCGGCCCGGCGCGGCCTGCTGGAACTTCTGCGCCAGGAAATCGATGAAGGCGCGCGCCCGCGCGGTCTGGTTGCGGCGCTGGGCGTAGTACACGAACAGGTCGGCGGATGGCAGCCGGTACTCGGGCAGCACCACGCGCAGCCGGCCGCTTTCCAGATACCTGGCAAGGTCCCATTCCGATCGCACCAGGATGCCGTGCCCGTCCAGCGCCCAGCCCAGCACGATATCGCCATCGTTGCTCGATAGCGCGCCTTCTACCTTCACGTTTTCATGGTGGCCGTCGCGTTCGAACCGCCAGACGCCGTAGGCGTCGTCGTTCTGCCGGTGGATGATGCAGCGATGGTGCGCCAGGTCGGCCAGCGTCCGTGGCGTGCCGGACTGTTCCAGATAGGCCGGCGACGCGCACAGGAAGCGGCGATTGGGCAGGATGCGCCGCGCCGACAGCCGCCGGTCTGGCAGCGTGCCAAACCGGATCGCCAGGTCGACGCCGCTGTCGACCAGATCCACGGGACGGTCGGTCACTTCCAGCTGTACCTCGACATGCGCGTAGCGTTTGGCAAATTCGGAGACCAGCGGCGCGATGGTGGTACGGCCAAAGCCCAGCGTGGCGTTCACCCGCAGCAGGCCACGGGGCTCGGCGCCGCTGCTGGACACCACGTTTTCCATCTCCCGCAGGTCCGCCAGGATGCGCGTGGCATAGGCGAGGTAGGTCTCGCCCTCGTTGGTCAGGCTGATGCTGCGCGTGGTCCGGTTCACCAGCCGCACGCCCAGGCGCGACTCCGTCAGGGCCAGGCGCTTGGTGGCGGCCGGGGGCGTCAGGTTCAGCTCCCGGGCGGCGGCCGACAGGCTGCCCAGCCGGGCGACCAGTACGAAAAACTCCAGTTCGGATGCCAGGTCGGTTTTCACTCTAAGTGAATAATGAAGTAAAAGTGATTCAATCTTAGTGCATCGTCTGGCGCCTAAGCTACCGGTTCCCACGTGACGCCCATCACCGATGCCGCGCGTTCCGCACACCAGGAGACCCCCGTGAGAATCGTAGAAATCCGAGAAAAGACGTTCCCCATCAGTTCGCCCATCCGCAATGCCTATATCGACTTCAGCAAGATGACGCTGAGCCTGGTGGCCGTGGTCACGGACGTGATCCGCGACGGCAAGCCGGTGGTGGGCTATGGCTTCAATTCCAACGGCCGCTATGGGCAGGGCACACTGATGCGCGAGCGGTTTATCCCCCGCATCATGGAAGCCGATCCGGCGTCGCTGGTGGATGCCACTGGCGACAACCTCGATCCGCACAGGATCTGGGACACCATGTTCCGGAACGAAAAGCCCGGCGGTCACGGCGAGCGCTCGGTCGCCATCGGCACCATCGACATGGCGGTCTGGGATGCCGTGGCGAAGATCGAGGGCAAGCCGCTGTTCCAGTTGCTGGCGGATCGCTACGGCAACGGCCAGCCGGATCGCAAGGTATTCGTGTACGCCGCTGGCGGCTACTACTACCCCGGGCAGGACCACGGCAAGCTCAAGGACGAGATGCGCAGCTATATCGACCGCGGCTATACGGTGGTCAAGAAGAAGATCGGAGGCGCGTCGCTGGATGAAGACCTGCGCCGCATCGACTCGATCCTGAGCGTGCTGCAGGACGGCCAGAAGCTGGCCGTGGACGCCAACGGCCGCTTTGATCTCGACACGGCCATCCAGTACGCCAAGGCGCTGTCGCAGTACGACCTGTTCTGGTACGAGGAGCCCGGCGATCCGCTGGACTTCGAACTGCAGGCCACGCTGCGCAACTACTACGACAAGCCGATGGCGACCGGCGAAGACCTGTTTTCGATGCAGGACGCGCGCAACCTGATCCGCCACGGTGGCATGCGTCCGGATCGCGACTGGCTGCAGTTCGACTGCGCGCTGAGCTATGGCCTGGTGGAATACCTGCGCACGCTCGACATGCTGAAGCAGCACGGCTGGTCGGCCAGCCGCTGCATTCCGCACGGCGGTCACCAGATGTCGCTGAACATCGCTGCCGGCCTGGGCCTGGGCGGCAACGAGAGCTATCCCGACCTGTTCCAGCCGTTCGGCGGATTCCCCGATGGCGTCAAGGTCGAGAATGGCTATCTGACGATGCCGGACCTGCCGGGTATCGGCTTCGAGGGCAAGTCGGACCTGTACAGCGTGATGCAGCAACTGTCGGCCTGACGGCCCGGGCCCTGCCGCCGGGGCGCTGTCCACCATCCTGTGACAGCGCGCCGGGCAGGCCGTCACGCATCATTCATCGCCCGGCGCCGTGCTGAACAGCGCCTCGCCACGCTCCTGCAGCAGCGCCATCAGGCGCAGCGCGGCGGGCGACAGGTAGCCGTGCCGCCGGTAGCTGACGCCAAGCCGGCGCCGCAGCCTGGCCTCCTTGAGCGGCACTTCGCGCAGCACGTGGCGGTGCTCGTCGAGCGTATGGCGTGACAGGAAGCTCAGCAGTTCCGTCTTGCCGATCAGCCGGGGCAGCAGCGGGATCGAGTTGGCATCGATCTGCGTGGCGGGGCGGGGCAGCCCGTGCGACTGGAACGCCGCGTCGATCCATTGCCGGCTCGGTATCGACGCCGCCGGCAACACCCATCGCCAGGCCAGCAGCGCCTTGAGCGTGACGCGCGGCAGGGCAAAGACCGGGTGATGGCGGCTGGCAACCACCACCACCACGTCTTCCACGATGGCATGGCTGACCAGCGCGTCGTCATGCTCGGGCATCAGGCCGATCAGCAGGTCGAGCGTGCCTTCCTTGAGCCGTTCGCGCAGCACCAGGCTGGGTGCCACGGTAATGTCGATGGTGGTCGCCGGCGCTTCTTCCAGCAGCAGGCTGCAGATTTCGGGCAGGACATGCTCGGCGGCGATGGGGCCGCTGCCTATCCTGACGTGGCCCGCATTGCCCCTGGCGAAATCCCCGACTTCCCTCAGCGCTTCGTCCGTGGCGCCGCGCAGCATGCGGGCGCGGGCCAGCAGCACCTCGCCGACCGGCGTCAGCCGGATGCCGCGCCCCTTGCGCTCGAACAGCTCGCTGCCAAAGGCCTCTTCGAGCCGCTGCACCGCCTTGGTCAACGCGGGCTGCGTGCGGCCCAGCTTCTCGGCGGCGCGGCCGATATGCCCGAGTTCGGCCACCACCTCGAAATAGCGCAGATCCCTGAGCTGGATTTCCATCGATAACTCACAGGAATGAAAACATGAACATTATCAAATAGACGGAATGCTTTGGCGCGGCAAGAATGCCTGCAAACGAATCGAGACAGGAGACATGCGATGCTGAAGCCCGGAATGCTGGTCACCGCCGCCGTATCGGCGCTATTGGCCGTTTGCAGTGGCACCGCGAGCGCCGAGACGTGGCCGGGCCGCCCGATCCGGCTGGTGGTGCCGTTCCCGCCCGGTGGCGGCACCGATGCGGTAGCGCGGCTGATTGCCGAAAAGATGTCCACGCAGGCGCACTGGACCGTGGTGGTCGAGAACCGTCCCGGCGCAGGTGGCAACGTTGGCCTGGACGTGGTTGCCAAGGCGCCGGCCGATGGCTACACGATTGGCCTGGGGCAGACCGCGAACCTGGCGATCAATCCCGCGCTCTACCCGAAGATGCCGTTCGACCCGCTCAAGTACTTCGCGCCGATCACCACGGTGGCGTCGCAGCCGGTGGTGCTGCTGGTCAACGCCGCTTCGCCGTTCAAGACGCTCAAGGATGTGGTGACCGCCGCCAAGGCCAAGCCCGAGGCCCTGCGCATGGGCACGCCCGGCAACGGCACCGTGGCCCACCTGACCGGCGAACTGCTGGAGCGCCAGGCCGGCTTCCGCATGCTCAACGTGCCGTACAAGGGCGCCAGCCCGGCGATGATGGACCTGCTGGGCAACCAGGTGGAATTCAACTTTGCCAATACCGCTGCCGCCATTTCGCAGTTGAGCAGCCAGAAGGTGCGGGCGCTGGCAATCAGTTCGGCGCAGCGCGTGCGCATTTCGCCGTTGCTGGCCAATGTGCCAACCGTGGCCGAATCGGGCTATCCGGGCTTCGAGGCCATTACGTGGACGGGTCTGGTGGCGCCCGCCCGTACGCCGCAGGCCGTGATCGACCGCATCAACGCCGAAGTGCGCAAGGCGCTGAAAACACAGGACGTGCTGGACAAGCTGGCCGTTGAAGGCAGCACAGCGATGGGCAGCACGCCGCAACAGTTCAGCGAATACCTGCACGCCGAGCACCAGAAGTGGGGTGCCCTGGTCCGCGAAGCCAATATCAAGCTCGATTGAATTCAGAGAATGACCATGCATACCGTATTTGTGACCGCGCCCCGGCTTGCTGCCGCTGGCGTGCAATGGCTGGACCGGGCCGGTGCGCGCGTGATCTACCTGTCGTCGCCTGACGATGCGCAGGAGGTCGAGCGCATCATGGCAAGCGAGCCGGTTGACGCCGTGATCTCGCGCACGGTGGCGTTGTCGGCCCAGGCCATTGCGTCGTGTCCCACGCTCAAGGTGATCTCCAAGCACGGCGTGGGCGTCAGCAATATTGATGTGCAGGCCGCCACGCAGCGCGGCATTCCGGTCTACGTCACGCCGGGTGCCAACGCGCAGTCCGTGGCCGAGATGACGCTGGGCCTGATGTTCGCGGCGGCACGGCGCATCGGCTGGATGGATGCCGAACTGCACGGCGGCCGGTGGTCGCGCGCGCAGGATGGTGTCGAGTTGTGCGGCAAGACGCTGGGCCTGGTCGGGTTTGGTCAGATCGGCCAGCGCGTGGCCCGCGTCTGCCTGGCGCTGGGCATGCGCGTGGTGGCGTTCGACCCGGCGCTGACCGGCCGCCAGACTCCCGTCGAAGGCGTGGAGCTGGTGTCTTCCGTCGCCGACCTGCTGCCGCAGGCCGACGTGCTGAGCCTGCATGTCCCGTTAAACCCGCACACGCGCAATATGCTGGGCGCCGAGCAGTTCAGCCTGATGCCGAAGGGCGCCATCCTGGTCAATACCGCACGTGGCGAGGTAGTGGATGAAGCTGCGCTGGTGGCCGCGCTGCAGGACGGACGCCTGTTCGCAGCCGGGCTCGATACCATGGCTATCGAGCCATTGCCGGCGGACAGCCCGCTGGCGGCGCTGAAGAATGTGGTGCTGACCCCGCACGTTGGCGGGTCCACGCCGGCTGCGTTGGCCGCGATGGCCAGCGGCGCCGCGCGCAATGTGCTGGGCTGGCTCGACGGCCAGCCCGTGGACCGCGCCGCATGCGTCAATCCGCAGGTCTTTTCCTGATTTCCGCTTTCCCGATTTCCCGCTTTCCCGCTTTCCAGATTTCCAGATTTCCAGATTTCCAGATTTCCAGGTTTCCCCAATTCCATTCCCGATCCAGGAGACAGTCATGAGTCAATCCGACGCCGCCGCCGCAGCCCAGTGGCCCCCCGGCTATCGCATCCACCCGCGTGCCGAAGGGCCTGCCGCCGCCGTGGTGGCCGCCTTTCGTGACATGCCGGTGGCTGCCATTGGCGATTCGATGAGCCGCAATATCGGCACGGTGGGCCTGCGCCAGTACCATCGCCGCCTGGAAACCGTGCTGTGCGGCCCGGCCGTGACGGTGCGCGTGCGCCCCGGCGACAACCTGATGATCCACAAGGCGCTGATGATGGTGCAGCCGGGCGATGTGCTGGTCATCGACGGCGGCGGCGATGTCACGCAGGCGCTGGTTGGCGGGCTGATGCGCACCACGTGCGTGGCGAAGCAGCTTGGCGGCCTGGTGATCGACGGCGCGATCCGCGACCTGTGCGAGTGGGCCGAGGACGGCATGCCGATCTTCGCGCGCGGCCACACCCATCGCGGGCCCAGCAAGGATGGCCCCGGCGAGATCAACGTGCCGGTGTCGTGCGCCGGGCTGGCGGTCATGCCGGGCGACCTGATCGTTGGCGATGCGGATGGCGTGATCGCCGTGCCGGCCGCCGAGGCCGCGCTGGTGCTGGAGCGCTGCAAGGCGCACCTGGCGAAGGAGGCAAAGATCCGCGCCGACAATGCTGCGGGCACCTCCGACCCCGAGCGCTTCGATGCGACGCTGCGCGCGAAGGGGCTGCCGGTATAGCTTGCCCGGGAACGGAGGGTGACGTGCGGGTGACAT
The DNA here is from genome assembly GCF_001652915.1 of Cupriavidus sp. D384. Taxonomy (GTDB): domain Bacteria; phylum Pseudomonadota; class Gammaproteobacteria; order Burkholderiales; family Burkholderiaceae; genus Cupriavidus. Next base: position 113,681 of record NZ_BBQI01000073.1, on the reverse strand, counting down.
GAACGCCGCGCCGGCTTTCGTCGGCGCCGTCCCACAGCGCGTGTCGGCATCCATCCGATTCCGGCGCGCGGCATGGGCGCTTCACAATCGGCCGGAGGATCGAGCCAGTTCGATCCTTACCGATTCGATGGAGGTGCCTTGTGAAACGATCCCTCGCGCCGCTGGCAGCGGCAGGAATCGCCCTGGCCGGTGCGGCGCTGGCCGCCCGGGCATATGGCAAGTTCTCCGGCGGCAGGCGCGGCAATGCCGAAGTCCCGGAACCGGCCAGGCTTGTGGACCTGGATCGCTACCTTGGCAAATGGTACGAATTCGCCCGCTACGAGAACGGCTTCGAGCGCGGTTGCGAAGGCGTGACCGCCGAGTATGCGCTACGCGACGACGGCCTGATCTCGGTGCGCAACACCTGCCACGAGGGCGGCGCCGATGGCGGCACACGCACATCGGAAGGCCGCGCCCGCGTGGTGCCGGACAGTGGCGGGGCCAAGCTGGAAGTGTCGTTTTTCGGCCCGTTCTTCTTCGGCGACTACTGGGTGCTGGACCATGCCGACGACTACACGTGGTCGATCGTCGGCGAGCCGTCGGGCCGCTTCCTGTGGATACTGACCCGCGACGCCCGGCCGCCGCGCGCGCTGGCGACGTCGCTGATTGCCCGCGTGGCAGCGTTGGGCTACGACACCGCGCTGCTGCGCGAGACGATGCACTGACCAGCCGTGCCCGCGCGGGCGGCAAAGGGCCGTCAAGTCAAATAGCGCGCGAACAGACCAATGCGGCTCAGTCCAGCGCGCGATTCCGCGACTCGACGTTGACCGCGCCGACCGCCAGCGCAGCCGTGGCGAGCATGGCCGAGATCATCGCCAGGGCCAGCGTGAAATGTGTGGACATGACCGGCGCGATGACGGCCGGGGCGAACAGGCCGCCGAAGCGGGCCACGGCGCCAGCCGTACCCATGCCCGTGGCGCGCAGGTTGGTGGGATAGACCTCGGGCGTGAAGGCGTACAGCGCACCCCAGGTGCCCAGCAGCGCAAAGCTCATCAGCAGCGTGGATCCAACCACCACCACGGGCGCGGTGCCCAGGCTGTACAGCATGCTGCCCACGGCGCTGAGCAGCAGGAAGCCGATCAGCGTCGGCTTGCGGCCCCATCGCTCCACGCCATAGGCCGCCAGCGCGTAGCCAGGCAGTTGCACCAGGGCCAGGATCACCAGAAAGGCCTGGCCGCGCATGAAGGCAAAGCCGGCGCCGCTCAGGCGGATGGGCAGGTAGACGAACACCGCGTAGTAGGCCACCGAGATCAGCAACCATGCGGCGAACAGGGCCACGGTGCGGCGCCGGAAGGTGGCCGTGAACAGCGTGAAGACCGATTGCCGCTCGGTGCGCTCGGATTGCAGCGCGGGAATGGTGACCTGCCTGCCGTTGGTCTGGGCCACGCGTTCCAGCACCTGGCGCGCCTGTTCGGACTTGCCGTTCCGGTTCAGGAACAGCGGTGATTCCGGCACATACATGCGCGGGATCAGGCCCACCAGCGCGGGGATGCCGGTCACGAAGAAGATGATGCGCCAGGCGTCGTCGCCATGGGCTGCGGCGGCCAGCGCCAGCAGGGCCAGGCAGATGGTGCCGAGCGCCCAGAACGATTCCAGCAGCACCAGCCAGCGGCCGCGACGGTCGCGCGGCAGGAATTCGGCCAGCATCGTGTAGTCGACCGGCAGCGTGCCACCCACGCCGATGCCGGTCAGCAAGCGCAGCACCATCAGCCAGCCCAGGCTCGGCGCAAACGCGGAAGCCACGCCGCAGGCCGCATCGATGACCACGGCCAGCATGAGCGCCGGCCGCCGGCCGATACGGTCGGCGATACGCCCGAAGCAGAACGCCCCGAGCAGCATGCCGACAAAGAACGTGGTGCCGGTCTGCAGCGCTTGCGGCACCGGCACGCCGAATGTGCTGGCAATCGACGGGGCACTGAAGCCGATGGACAGCACCTGCATCGCATCGGCCATCCACACCAGCCCGAAGATCACGAAGAGCCGGTACTGGAATTTTCCGACACCGGCGGTACGAATGGCCTCTTCAAAGCTGATCTGCGAGGTCGACATGCTGGCAATGGTCCGTGCGACAAGGGAATGGGCGGTGTGGCAGGCCAGCCGTTGCCGGCCCGGCTGCCACGCTGGCGGCCATTCTAACTTGGCAGGATCATTTCGATGGCGATGGCGTTGCCCGATCCGCCCTCGATGCCGGCCACCCTCAGTGCCGGCTGGCCGATGCCGCCCCCAGGCCCGTCATGGACCGCACGTACTGGGGCAGGTAGGCCTGCCGCTCGCCCGCAGCCGCTTCCGAACGATCCAGCACCGACAGCAGCCACGCGGCGCCAAAGGCCAGGGTCATCGAGAACAGCGCCGGATTGGCGTACGGGAAGATCGGCTGCCCATGCTTGAGGATGCCCACCCAGACGGTCGGGCCCAGCACCAGCAGTGCAATGGCAGACACCAGGCCCACCACGCTGCCGCCCACCGCGCCGCGCGTGGTCAGGCCCTTCCAGAACATCGACAGGAACAGCACCGGGAAGTTGACCGAAGCCGCGATGGCCAGCACCAGGCCGGACAGGAAGGCGATGTTCTGCTTTTCGAACAGCAGGCCGAGCAGGATCGCCACCACGCCGATGCCCAGCGTGGCAAAGCGCGACACGCGGATTTCCTCGGCCTCGGTGGCGCGGCCCTTGCGGATCACCGTGGCATACAGGTCGTGCGACACGGCCGATGCGCCCGACAGCGCAAGCCCCGCCACGACGGCCAGGATGGTGGCGAAGGCCACGGCCGAGATAAAGCCCAGGAACATGCTGCCGCCCACGGCTTGCGCCAGGTGCACGGCCACCATGTTGCTGCCGCCGACCAGCTGCCCGGCAGCGTCGCGGAAGGCGGGGTTGTTGCCCACCAGCACGATGGCCCCGAAGCCGACGACCAGGATCAGCAGGTAGAAGTAGCCGATAAAACCGGTGGCATAGCAGACCGACTTGCGGGCCTCGCGGGCATCGGCCACGGTAAAGAAGCGCATCAGGATATGGGGCAGGCCCGCCGTGCCGAATATCATCCCCACGCCCAGCGATATGGCCTCCACCGGATTTGCCACCAGCCCGCCAGGCGCCATGATCGACTGGCCCTTCGGATGGGCCTGGACGGCGGCGGCAAACAGCGCATCGAGGCTGAAGCCGAATTGCGCCAGCACCTCGTAGGCCATGAACGTCGTGCCGCCCAGCAGCAGGATGGCCTTGATGATCTGTACCCAGGTGGTGGCGAGCATGCCCCCGAACATCACGTACAGCACCATCAGCACGCCTACCACCAGCACGGCGGACAGGTAGCTGGTGCCGAACAGCAGCTGGATCAGCTTGCCGGCGCCCACCATCTGGGCCACCAGGTACATGATCGACACGGTCAGCGTGCCGAACGCGGCCGTGATACGCACCGGCTTTTGCGACAGGCGGTACGCCACCACATCGGCAAACGTGTAGCGGCCCAGGTTGCGCAGCCGCTCGGCCACCACGAACAGGATGATCGGCCAGCCGGCCACCACGCCCAGCGCGTAGATCAGGCCGTCGAAGCCCTTGTCGAACATCATGGCCGAGATGCCCAGGAACGATGCGGCAGACACCATGTCGCCGGCAATGGCCAGGCCGTTCTGGAAGCCGGTGAGCCCGCCACCGGCCGCGTAGAAGTCCGATGCCGTGCGCGTACGGCGGGCCGCCCAGCGCGTGATGACCAGCGTGAACAGCACGAACACCACGAACATGCCGATGGCATGCCAGTTCATCGGCTGCTGGGCCACGTTGCCGTCGACGGGCGGGCCCGCGTGGGCGCTGGCCGCGCCAAATGCAATGAGGGCGGCAAGGGCAGACGCAAGGTTGGCAGGTCGCTTCATGCTGCGCACTCCTTCAGGATGCGGGCGTTCAGGCCGTCGAACTCGCGGTTGGCCTTGCGCACATAGATGGCGGTCAGCGCGAACGCCACCACGATCACGCCGGCACCGGCGACGATGCCCGTGGTCAGCGTGCCGCCGCGGATCGGCGCCACCAGCAGTGCGGGGTAGAAGGCCAGCAGGCCGATAAAGCCGAAATAGACGGCCAGCATCAGCGCGGTCAGCGACCAGCCCAGGCGTGCGCGGCGGCGGGTCAGCGACTGGAAGTCGGGGTGTTGGGTGATAGAGGCGAATTGCCGTTCGGTCATGGTTGTCTCCAATGGCGAAGCGTGGCCGGCAGGCCTTCTGACGAGGCGTTGCGGCCTGCCGCCCGCGAGAGTGGCGGGCGGCGACGGCGAGGAGTAATCGGGGGGAAGCGCGTCAGGCGGCGGCGCGAACCGCTTCCGGCGCGGCCGGTGCTGTGGCGGTGCGCAGGTCCAGCACGCGCCGGGCCTTGCCGGTGGAGGTCCGCTCCAGGCGGTCGGCCGGCACGGCGTCCACGCGGGTGGTGATGCCGACGTTGGTCTTGATCGCATCGCGCAGCCTGGCGCCCAGGGCCTCGCGGTCGGCATCGGACAGGCGATGCGTGACCTCGGGGCGCACTTCAACCGCCACGGCCAGGCGGTCGAGGTGGCCGTCGCGGGTGACGGTCAGCTGGTAGTGCGGTGCCAGTTCGGGCTGCTTGAGGATCAGTTCCTCGATCTGCGACGGAAACACGTTCACGCCCCGGATGATCAGCATGTCGTCCGAACGCCCGGTGATCTTGCCGATGCGGCGCATGGCGCGCGACGTGGGCGGCAGCAGGCGCGTCAGGTCGCGCGTGCGGTAGCGGATCACGGGCAGCGCCTCCTTGGTCAGCGACGTGAAGACGAGTTCGCCCTCCGAGCCATCGGGCAGCACTTCGCCGGTCACGGGGTCGATGATCTCGGCGTAGAAATGGTCTTCCCAGATGACCGGGCCGTCCTTGCTCTCGATGCACTCGCAGGCCACACCGGGGCCCATGACCTCGGACAGGCCGTAGATGTCCACGGCGTCGATGCCGGCGCGTGTCTCGATCTCCTGGCGCATGGCGTCGGTCCATGGCTCGGCGCCGAAGATGCCGATCTCCAGCGAGCTGTCGGCCGGCGACATGCCCTGGCGCGCCATTTCGTCGATCAGGTTCAGCATGTACGACGGCGTGACCATGATGATGCGCGGCTTGAAGTCGCGGATCAGCTGCACCTGCTTCTCGGTCTGTCCGCCCGACATCGGGATCACGGTGCAGCCCAGCTTCTCGGCGCCGTAGTGGGCCCCCAGCCCGCCGGTGAACAACCCGTAGCCGTAGCAGACCTGCACCAGGTCGCCACGACGGCCGCCAGCGGCGCGGATCGAGCGCGCCACCAGTGTCGCCCAGGTGTCGATATCGTTGGCGGTATAGCCCACCACGGTCGGCTGGCCGGTGGTGCCGCTCGACGCGTGGACGCGCACCACCTGCTCGCGCGGCACGGCAAACATGCCGAACGGATAGTTGTCGCGCAGTTCCTTCTTGGTGGTGAACGGAAACTTCGACAGGTCGGACAGCTGGCGCAGGTCGCCGGGATGCACACCGGCAGCATCGAATGCCTGGCGGTAGTGCGGCACGTTGTCGTAAGCGTGTTGCAGCGTCCATTTCAGGCGCTGCAGCTGCAGTGCCTGGAGTTCGTCTCGGCTGGCATGCTCGATCGGATCGAGCAGGTCGGTTTGGGGGGCGCGCTGGACCATGGGTGTCTCCTCCAGGGTATGTCGGGCGAATCGTGGGGATGGCGTAAGCCGTGGGGTTCAGTCTTTCAGATGGCGGCGAGCCTGAATTACCCGGAAGCGGTTGGCGACGAACGCCGTGTCGGCCAGCGCGGCATTGGCGGCCGGATTGGCGCCGGTGCCGTGGAAGTCGCTGAAGGCGGCCGACTGGTTGACGAGCACGGGGCCGGTCAGGTTCAGCGACAGCGCCACGCCCGCGTCCAGCGCGGCGTCTTCGAGTTGCGATTCCACGTTGCGCTGCGTGCTGTAGCCCGACAGCGTCAGCGCGCCGTGCTGCTTCGCAATGCGCCGCGCGACGGCAATCGCCTGGTCGGTGCTGTCGGTGGCGATCACGAAGGCGATGGGGCCGAACAGTTCCTGCGTGAATTTGTCTTCGTCGCGCACATCCACCTTGAGCAGTAGCGGCGTGCGCACGCGTGCCTCGGGGAACTGCGGATGGGTGATGGTCTGGCTGTCCAGCACGACCTTGCCCAGTGCGCGCGATGCCTCGATACGCTGGGCCACGCCGTCGTTCTGGATTGCGCCCAGGATCTCCACGGCCTTGGCCGGATCGGCGGTCAGCTTCTGCAGCGCCTCGCCCAGTGCGGCGACCACGCCGTCAAACGTGACATGGCCCTCCGGCGTATCGATGCCGTCGCGCGGGATGTAGAGGTTTTGCGGCGCGGTACACATCTGGCCCGAGTACAGCGCCAGCGACAGGGCCAGATTGCGCACCATGCCCTTCAGATCGTCGGTCGAATCGATGACCACCTGGTTGACCCCGGCCTTTTCGGTGTAGACCAGCGCCTGATGGGCATTGCGTTCGAGCCATTCGCCATTGGCCGTGCTGCCCGTGAAATCGATCAGCCGCACCTCGGGGCGCAGCGCCAGCGTGGACGCCATGCGCTCGTCCGGGTTGTTGGCGACCAGCGTGACGATGTCGGGGCTGAAGCCGGCTTCGGCCAGCACTTCACGGGCGATCTGCACCGTGATCGCCAGCGGCAGGATGGCGCCCGGATGCGGCTTGACCACCACCGGATTGCCGGTAGCCAGGCTGGCGAACAGGCCCGGATAGCCGTTCCAGGTGGGGAACGTGCAGCAGCCGATGACCAGGCCGATGCCGCGCGGCACGACCGTGAAGGTCTTCTCCATGCGCAACGGCGGGTTCTTGCCCTGCGGCTTTTCCCAGGTGGCGCGGGCCGGGATGCCGCGCATCGCCTGCCAGGCATAGGCCACGGCTTCCAGTCCGCGATCCTGTGCGTGCGGGCCGCCAGCCTGGAACGCCATCATGAACGGCTGGCCGGTGGTGTGCATGACCGCGTGGGCCATCTCGAAGCTGCGGCGGTTCAGGCGGGTCAGGATTTCCAGTGCCACGCCCACCCAAGTCGTGGGGCCGGCCTCGCGCCAGGCGGGCGCGGCGGCTTCGATCGCGCCGAAGAGCGCGTCCAGGTCGGGGCGCGGATAGGTCACGCCAAGCGCCGGGCCGTAGGGCGAAACTTCCTGGCCAGCCTGGCCGGTCGTGCCAGGCTGCGTGATCGCGAACGGCTGCCCGAGGCGTGCATCGAACGCGGCCTTGCCGTCGTCGGCCGCCGTTTCGCCATAGACCCTGGGGCTCGGCATTTCGGAAAACGGGCTCCAGTAGCCGCGCTGGTCGATGGCGTCGAGCGCCTGGTCGAGCATGGCCTGATGGCGGGTGAACAATGCGTGGGTCACGGGGGTCTCCAAATTTTCCAGATCGTCTACGCCGAAGCGTGAAGGGCGTTGTGATGGGGCAGGGCGGGTGTGGGGGCCGCTCAGGTTTCCTGATCGAAGTCGAGCACGAGCTTGCTGCTGACGGCGTAGCTCTGGCAGCTCAGGATGAAGCCGCGCGCCACTTCGTAGTCTTCCAGCGCGAAGTTCACATCCATGTCGACTTCGCCCGAGACGCGCTTGCAGCGGCAGGTGGAACAGACGCCGCCCTTGCACGAATAGGGCAGCTCGATGCCCTGTTCCAGCGCGGCGTCGAGCACCGTCTGGGTGTTCCGGGCCACGGTGAAGCGGCGCGAGCGGCCATCCTGTATCACCGTGACCTCGCAATCCTGCTTGCCGGCGGCGGCGCCTTGCGGCTGCGGCGCGCGGGTGGCCGGCGCGCTGGTGCCGAACAGCTCGCGCTTGATGCGAGCGGGGTCGACGCCGTTCTGCTTCAATGCGTCGGATACGCCTTCCATCATCGACTGCGGGCCGCAGATAAAGGCCACGTCGATGCTGGCCGGGTCCACCCACTGCTTGAGCAGCGCGTCGGCCTTGGCGCCGTCCAGGCGGCCGTTGAACAGGTCGATGTCGAGCGTCTCGCGGCTCAGGATAAAGACCAGGTTTAGCCGGTGCAGGTAGGTGTCCTTCAGGTCTTCGAGTGCTTCCTTGAAGATCACCGTGGACGACGCGCGGTTGCCGTAGAACAGCGTGAAGCGGCTATCCGGCTCGGCACGCAGCGTGGTTTCGATGATCGACAGCAGCGGCGTGATGCCGCTGCCAGCGGCAAAGCCCACGTAGTGCTTGCGGTGGCCGGCATCGAGCGGCACGCTGAAATGGCCGGACGGCGGCATCACGTCAAGCGTGCAACCGGCGCGCAGCGTGGCGGTAGCCCAGTTCGAGAACAGGCCGCCGTCCACGCGCTTGATGGCAATGCGCAGGCGCTGGTCCTGCGCGGCGGCGCAGATCGAATAGGAGCGGCGCACTTCGTTGCCGGCAATGCGCGTGCGCACGGTCAGGTGCTGGCCGGGCGCGTAGCGATACGTCTCGGCCAGTTCCGGCGGGACGTCGAAGGTCACGGCGATGGCATCGCGCGTCTCGTTGGTGACATCGGTCACGCGCAGGGCATGGAAAGTGCTCATGTCAGTGTCTTCCGGTCGCGGCGGCTCAATGCGCCTTGAAGTAGTCGAACGGCTCGCGGCAGTCGCCGCAGCGGTACAGCGCCTTGCAGGCCGTGGACCCGAACTGGCTGACCAGGTGCGTGTGGGCCGAACCGCAATGGGGGCATGCCACCTTCGGTGCGGGCTGGCGCCGGCGGGTAATGCCGCTGATGTCGATGACAGTCTGCGCGGGCGGTGCAATGCCGTAGCCGGCCAGCTGCTGCCGGCCACGCGCGGTCATCCAGTCGGTGGTCCAGGCCGGCGCCAGTTGCAGCCGCACATCCACCTGGCCGATGCCATGCTCGCCCAGCGCCTGCACGATCTGCTCGCGGATCAGCGTGACGGCGGGACAGCCCGAATACGTCGGGGTGATCGTCACCACGCAGGTGTCGGCTTCCCAGTGCACGCCACGCACGATGCCGAGATCGATGACCGAGATCACCGGAATCTCGGGATCGGGGATGGTGTCGAGCCACGACCAGATGGTGTCCGCGGTTGGGGCCATCGTGGCGTGGGGATGGACGATTGCCTGCGCCTGCATGCTGCTCACCACGTGGCGCCGGGATAGGCGCGCTGCAGGAACTGCATCTCGGCCAGCAGGAAGCCAAGGTGTTCGGAGTGGCGCCCGGCGTGGCCGCCGCGCTGCATCCAGCCATCGGCCGGCATTTCCAGTGTGGCTTCTTCCAGTACGTCGGCCACCTGTTTGCGCCAGGGCGCCTGCAGCGCGGCGGGGTCGCAGGCCACGCCGGCCGCGATCAGGGTGGCATCGACGCTGTCGGCGTCGAACAGCTCGCCGGTGTACATCCACAGGCGGTCGATGGCGTCCTGCATGCGGCGATGGCTTTCGGCCGTGCCGTCGCCCAGGCGCACCACCAGATCGGCGCTGCGGCGGGCGTGATAGGCCACTTCCTTGACGGCCTTGTCGGCGATGGCGGCGATGGCGGCATCGCTGGACCGCCGCAGCGCGTCGAGCAGGTAATAGTGCCAGGTATCGAACAGGAACTGGCGTGCCAGCGTATCGGCATAGCTGCCGTTGGGCTGCTCCACCAGCAGCGGGTTGCGGAACTGGTGCGCGTCGCGCAGATAGGCGAGCTGGTCTTCGGTGCGGCACGCGCCTTCCACTTCACCGGCATGGGACAGCCACATGCGCGCCTGGCCGATCAGGTCCAGGGCGACGTTGGTCAGCGCGATATCCTCCTCCAGCGCAGGGCCCTTGCCGCACCATTCGGACAGGCGCTGGCCCAGCACCAGCGCGGTATCGCCCAGGCGCAGCAGGTAGTCGAAGGTTGCTTGCTTGCTGACTTGCATGGCGTGCCTCAGATGTGCTTGACCGCTTCCGGCATCGGAAAGAACGTGGGATGGCGATAGACCTTGCTGTTGGCCGGTTCGAACAGCGGGCCCTTGTCGGTCGGGCTGCTGGCGGCGATATGCGTGGCCGGCACGGCCCAGATGCTGACGCCCTCGTTGCGGCGCGTGTAGACATCGCGGGCGTTGTTGATCGCCATGGCTGCGTCGGCCGCGTGCAGGCTGCCGACATGCTTGTGCGCCAGCCCGTGCTGGCTGCGGATAAAGATTTCCCAAAGCGGCCATTCGCTCATGGCTGTCTCCTGCTTGTTGAGTGCTGGATGCTGAAACGCTGAATTGCGGAAAGGGGCGCGTCAGGCGACCTGGCGTTCCACCGGGTGTCCGGCGGAATGCTTGCCGGCGTGGGCCGCCAGTGCGTCGCGGAACCACGCGCCGTCCTGCCAGGCCTTGACGCGGGTGCCAAGACGTTCGCGATTGCAGGGGCCGTTGCCCTGGATCACGTTGTAGAACTCGTCCCAGTCGATGGCGCCGAAGTCGTAGTGGCCGCGTTCGTCGTTCCACTTCAGATCGGGGTCGGGAATCGACAGGCCCAGGAACTCGGCCTGCGGCACGGTCTGGTCCACCATCTTCTGGCGCAGCGCATCGTTCGAGAACAGCTTGATGCGCCATTGCGCGGATTGCGCGCTGTGCAGCGAATCGGCGTCGGACGGCCCGAACATCATCAACGCGGGCCACCACCAGCGGTTCAGCGCGTCCTGGGCCATCTGCTTCTGCTCGGCCGTGCCGTTGCACAGCTTGAGCAGGATGTCGTAGCCCTGGCGCTGGTGGAACGACTCTTCCTTGCACACGCGCACCATGGCGCGGGCATAGGGGCCGTACGAGCAGCGGCACAGCGGCACCTGGTTGATGATGGCCGAGCCGTCCACCAGCCAGCCGATGGCGCCGATGTCGGCCCAGTTCAGCGTCGGGTAATTGAAGATGCTCGAATACTTGGCTTTTCCGCTATGCAGGTCGGCCAGCATCTGGTCGCGCGACACGCCAAGCGTTTCCGCCGCGCTATATAGATACAGCCCATGGCCCGCTTCGTCCTGGATTTTTGCCAGCAGCACGGCCTTGCGTTCCAGCGTCGGCGCGCGCGTTACCCAGTTGCCTTCGGGCAGCTGTCCCACGATTTCCGAGTGGGCGTGCTGCGAGATCTGGCGTACCAGTGTGCGTCGGTAGGCGTCGGGCATCCAGTCCTTCGATTCGATGCGGATGCCTTCGTCGATGCGCTGCTGGAAGCTGCGTTCGTCATCGCTCATGTCGTCCGCCGTGCGGACTTTCGTGACACCGGTATCGACCAGTTGCGCGTACATGCATGTCTCCGTGATTCGCGTCAGGTTCGTAGGCCTGACATTGATCAGGATCATAGTGATACGATTTGACTCATTCAACGAGTTCGTGTGTATCACTTTGCGCAAGGAGACCCATGCCTGACGTGTTGAAGCCGGAGGGGGTATCGCCTGCCGTGGCCCGGCTGTCGAAGGGGCTGAAACTGGGGGCGGGCTCGCTGCTGGTGACGATGTATGGCGATGTGATTGCGCCGCGGCCGCAGGCGCCTTGGCTGGGCAGCCTGATCACGCTGTCGGCGCCGTTTGGCCTGAGCAACCGTCTGGTGCGCACGGCAATCTTCCGGCTGGCGGCCGACGACTGGCTGGCGGCCACGCGCGTGGGCCGCAAGAGTTTCTACGGCCTGTCCGATGCGGGCCTGCTACGCGTTCAGCACGCGGGCAAGCGCATCTATGCGGGCGCGTCGCCGGCATGGGACGGCAAGTGGACGCTGGTGCTGCTGCGCAACGACACCAGGGCATCGATGCGGCAGCCATTGCGCAGGGAACTGCTCTGGGAAGGCTTCGGGCCAGTGGCGCCTGGGGTGTTCGCGCACCCCAATGCCGACCAGGGCTCGCTGGAAGAAATCCTGGCGGCCGCCGGCGCCGCCGAGCATGCGGCCGTGATGGTGGCCGAATCGGCGGCCGCGTTCTCGCGGCGGCCGCTTGAACAGCTGATCCAACAGACCTATCGGCTCAAGGAGGTGGCGCAGGCGTGGCAGGCGTATGTCAGGCGCTTTGCCTCGTGGGTCAAGGAAGCCCCGTCACTGTCGGCGGCCGATGCGTTTTTCGTGCGCATCCTGCTGATCCACGAATATCGCCGCGTGCTGTTGCGAGACCCCGGGCTGCCCGATGAACTGCTGCCGGCCGACTGGCCCGGCCGTGAGGCGCGGGCCGGTACCGGTGCACTCTACGCCGCACTGTTGCCAGCCAGCGAGGCCCATCTGCGGGCGTATCTGGAAACGGAGGGCGGCATTTTTCAATCGCCCATGCGCGTGTTACGCGAGCGGTTCACGTCACGTTTTCACGAATAGCCGCCTGAGCCTGTTGCCGTCAATCGTGTGCGACAGCCTTGCTGCCAGCCTTCGCACGCCGGCGCCGGGCGAGCATGTTCAGTCCCTCCACGGCCGTGGAGAACGCCATCGCCGTATAGATATAGCCCTTCGGCACATGGTGACCCAGCCCGTCGGCGATGAGCGTCATGCCGATCATGATCAGGAAGGCCAGCGCCAGCATCACGATGGTCGGGTTGCGATTGATGAAGTTGGCAAGCGGGGTGGCGGCCACCAGCATCACGGTCACGGCGGCGATCACGGCCACGAACATGATCGGAATGTGATCTGTCATGCCTACGGCGGTAATGATGCTGTCGATGGAAAAGACCAGGTCCAGCACCAGGATCTGGCCGATGGCTGCAGCGAAGCCGGGCACGGGGCGGGCAGCGGCCAGTTCGTCCTCGTGTTCGGCCTCGGGCGCCACGTGCTCGTGGATTTCGCGCGTGGCTTTCCAGACCAGGAAGGCGCCACCGGCAATCAGGATGATGTCCCGCCAGGAAATGCCCTTGCCGAACACCGTGAAGACCGGTTCGGTCAGCGCCACGATCACGGCGATGGTGGCAAGCAGCCCCAGCCGCAGGATCAGGGCCAGGCCAATACCGATGCGGCGCGCCTTTTCCCGGTTTTCCGCGGGGAGCTTGTTGGTCAGGATGGAAATAAAGATCAGATTGTCGATGCCCAGCACGATTTCCATGGCAACCAGGGTAGCCAAAGCGGCCCAGGCCGACGGGTCGCGTGCCAGTACGAGCAGTGTTTCCATGCGGACTCCAGATCTCCGTGACGGTGGAAGAGGGCCGGGAAGCGGAAGGGCGGCCCGCAAGCGGACAACGGTAGACATGGTAGTACACACCCTGCACGCGGCGAAACCGGTACAGCGTGTTCTGCACCACTGAGTGAAAGAACGAGGTTGTCGAATGGCGATTGTGAAATATAGTATGTGATATACCAAAGAACTTTACGCATCACTATCACAACCATCAGGAGACAACCGATGAAGATCTGTATCTACGGAGCGGGAGCCATTGGCGGCTACATGGGCGCCCAGCTGGCGTTGGCGGGCGCCGATGTCAGCTTTATCGCGCGGGGGCCCCATCTGGCGGCCATGCAGGCCAACGGCGTGCGCCTGCAGATCGAGGGCGAGGAGCGCGTCGCCAAGGTTCGTTGCACCAGCGATCCGCGTGAACTCGGCCCGCAAGATTACGTATTCATCACTTTGAAGGCGCACCAGGTGCCCGGCGTGGTGGACCTGATGCAGCCGCTGCTGGGGCCCGAGACCGCCGTGGTGACCGGCGTCAACGGCATTCCCTACTGGTATTTCCACAAGCATGGCGGCGAATTCGCCGGCCGGACCCTGGAAAGCGTGGACCCGGGCGGCAAGCAGTGGCAGGGCCTGGGGCCGGAGCGCGCCATTGGCTGCGTGCTGTATCCGGCGGCCGAGATCGTGTCGCCCGGCGTCATCAAGCACGTCTACGGCAAGAAATTCCCGATTGGCGAGCCGGACGGCACCCGTTCGGAGCGCGTGACCCGCCTGGCGGAGATGATGGCAAAGGCCGACCTGGACGCGCCGGTGCGCGACAACATCCGTGACGAGATCTGGCTCAAGCTGTGGGGCAATCTCTGCTTCAACCCGATCAGCGCGCTGACACATGGCACGCTGGACATCATCACGTCCGATCCGGCCACGCGTGCGTTGTCGAAGCAGATGATGCTCGAAGCCAAGGACATCGCCGAGCGCTTCGGCGTTCATTTCCGGGTGGATGTGGAACGGCGCATCGATGGCGCGGGCGCGGTTGGGGCGCACAAGACGTCGATGCTGCAGGACCTGGAGGCGGGCCGGGCCATGGAGATCGATCCGCTGCTGACCGTGGTTCAGGAAATGGGCCGGATGATCGGGCAGCCCACGCCGATGATCGATGCGGTGCTGGGCCTGATCAAGCAGCGCGACCGCATGGCCCAGGTGGCGCTTGCAGCCAGCGCCGAACCGGTCAAGGTGGCCAAGGCCGCCTGATCGAAACGAGGGCAATGACCTTCGGCAGTGCCGTCATTGTGATATACCATATACGAAAGGCCGGATTCGTCCCTTGCCTCGCAGTGTGGCGCGGAAACACGCCAGATTGATGAGCGGAACGCATGGCGCCATGCCAAACTGGTGCCATGACGTTCACGGGACGCGTGCCACCGGACGCCAGACCGGCGTCCGGGGCACCGGCCACTGACGAGTGCATTCATGTCTGCCCAAAGCCAACCTGAAGTCCAGCCGCAAGGGCTGTCCCTGTCGCTGCAACCGATCAACGCCGGCGCCAGCCTGCGCGACCAGGCGTACGCAATGCTGCGCCAGGCCATTGCCGACGCCGACATCTACCAATCGCGCGACGAAGTCCGGCTTGACGAACGCGTACTGTCCGAAGCGCTGGGCGTAAGCCGCACGCCGATCCGCGAGGCCATGACACTGCTGGAGCAGGAAGGGTTCCTGCGCACGGTGCCGCGCCGCGGGATCTATATCACCCGCAAGACCAAGCGTGAAATCGTCGAGATGATCCAGGTCTGGGCCGCGCTGGAAAGCATGGCGGCGCGCCTGGCCACGCAGAATGCCACCGACGAGGAAATCGGCAAGCTGCGCCATATGTTCGACAGCTTCCGCGATTCAACGCCGGCCGAGCATATCGAGGAATACTCCGACGCCAATATCGTGTTCCACCAGGCGATCGTGCAGCTGTCGAAGTCGCAGGTCATCATGGACCAGATCAAGAACATCTTTGTCCATGTGCGAGCGATTCGGAAAATGACGATCTCGCAGAGCGACCGTGCGGCGCGCTCCATCGTCGATCATCTGCGGATTATCGAAGCCCTGGAAAAGCGCGATACGGAACTGGCCGAACGGCTGGTGCGCCAGCATTCGCTGGACCTGGCCGAGTACGTGGAAAAGAACTGCGATTTCCTGGACTGACGGCCGGTCGCGCCATGCGCTCGCCTTTGCCAGGACCCATCGGTGAGGCGAGGGCGGTGCCATGCTGACAAGCGCCATGTCGCGCCACGTTGCTGCACCCCGCCCACTTGCCCCGCCGCGCCCCCGCGCGGCGGAAGACTTCGAATCCTGCCTGCCGCCACAACCAACTGCTGGTGGCTGACCGTTTTCCTGCCCCGGCATCCCGTTCGAGGATGTCATTTTCACCGCTTTGCCAGTCATCGCCAGCGCTTGATACGCGCGCTGGCTGCCGGCCGTTGTCGGCCTCCATCCGCATTTGCTGCAACGCATCATCGAAACCTCCCGGATTCGGGTTTAAACCCCCTTGCGTCTTCGTGATATACCACATACTGTATGTCAACAGAGCAAAACACACATCAGGAGACGCAGCATGGCCGACACCCATAACGAACGCAAAGCCCTGGACGGTATTCGCATCCTGGACATGACTCACGTGCAGGCCGGCCCCTCGGCCACGCAGCTGATGGCCTGGATGGGGGCCGACGTGATCAAGGTCGAAATGCCCGGACGCGGTGACATCACGCGCAGCCAGTTGCGCGACGTGCCGAACGCCGACAGCCTGTACTTCACCATGCTGAACAGCAACAAGCGCAGCCTGACGCTCAATATGAAGACGCCGGAAGGCAAGGCGCTGCTTGAGGACCTGATCCAGCAGAGCGACGTGCTGATCGAGAACTTCGGCCCGGGCGTGCTGGCCCGCGCCGGGTTTGACTGGGACCATATCCAGAACCTGAATCCGCGCATGATCTATGCGTCGATCAAGGGCTTCGGTCCCGGCCCGTACCAGGACTGCAAGGCCTACGAGAACGTGGCGCAGTGCATGGGCGGTTCGGCTTCGACGACCGGCGAGGCCGCCGGCATGCCGACGGTGACCGGTGCGCAGATCGGCGATTCGGGTACCGGTGTGCACTGCGTGGTGGGCATCCTGGCCGCTCTGCTGCAGCGCGAGCATTCGGGCCGCGGCCAGCGCGTGGAAGTCGCCATGCAGGATGCCGTGCTGAACCTGTGCCGCGTGAAGCTGCGCGACCAGCAGCGCCTGGATGCCGGCCCGCTGCGCGAGTACCCCAACGACCAGTTCGACGACCATGTGCCGCGCGCCGGCAATGCCTCCGGCGGCGGCCAGCCGGGCGCTGCGCTGCGCTGCGCACCGGGCGGCCCGAACGACTACGTCTACGTGATCATCCAGCCGCAGGGCTGGGAGCCGCTGATGCGCCTGTGCCGCCGCGAAGACCTGATCACCGATCCGGAGTTCGCCACGCCGGAAGTGCGCCTGAAGAAGCTGACCGCGTGCTTCGGCATCATCGAGCAATGGACGCTGGGCCGTACCAAGTTCGAGGTGATGAACGCGCTCAACGAGGTGGATGTGCCGTGCGGCCCGATCCTGTCGATGAAGGACCTGATCGAAGACAAGTCGATGTACGAGCGCGGCTACCTCGTGGAACTGGAGCATCCGACGCGCGGCAAGTACGTGCAGCTTGGCTCGCCGATCACGTTGTCCGATTCGCCGGTGAGCGTGGAGCGCTCGCCGCTGCTGGGCGAGCACACCGACGAGATCCTCGAATGGCTGGGACGCTCGCCCGCACAGATCGCGGCGCTGCGCGTGGCGGGAGCGGTCTGACCCGAGGCCGCCCGGCCACCTGTTAGCTGTTTCCACGGCCCCCGGGAGGGGCCCCAATGTCTGCTGAGAGCGCAGGCGCCGCAAAGACGCGCCTGCCGGAGGAACTCTGCCGTGCAAACCTGGATTCGCTTCCGCCGTCCTGACGGTGACATCGCTTACGGCCGCCTCGACGATGGCGATGCCGATCGCGTCATCGAATGCGATGGCCCTGGCTATACCGATCCCCGTCCCACGGGCAACACCTACAGCTACGCCTCGCTGGAACTGGTGGCCCCGTGCCAGCCCGGCAAGATCGTGGCGCTATG
Organism: Cupriavidus sp. D384; assembly: GCF_001652915.1. Classification (GTDB taxonomy): domain Bacteria; phylum Pseudomonadota; class Gammaproteobacteria; order Burkholderiales; family Burkholderiaceae; genus Cupriavidus. Next base: position 96,459 of record NZ_BBQI01000073.1, on the reverse strand, counting down.
GAACAATTTTCACGCCCTCGCAGCCCGGCTGGAAAAAACGGTGCCCGTGCATCCGCTGTTCCTGCTGAAGCCGGCCAGTTCGCTGGCCGGCCCCGGCGACGCCATCCTTCGCCCGAGCGGATACACCGGCAAGATCGCCTATGAAGGCGAGCTTGGCATCGTCATCGGCCGCGAATGCCGCAATGTCCCGTTGAGCGACGCCGCCTCGCACATCTTTGGCTACACCATCGTCAATGACGTCACGGCGGGCGAGCTGCTCAATGCCGATCCGAATTTCCCGCAGTGGACGCGGGCCAAGGGGGCCGACACCTTCGGTTGTATCGGTCCGGCCATCGTGTCCGGCTTTGACTGGCGCAGCGCCAGCGTGGTGACGCGCCTGGATGGGAACGAGCGCCAGAACTATCCGCTGTCAGACATCGTTTTTTCGCCAGAAGAGCAGGTCAGCCGCTTGTCGCAGGACATGACGTTGATGCCGGGCGACGTGATCGCCGTTGGCACGTCGATCGGCGTCGGGTCAATGAAGGACGGCTCGGTGGTGGAGGTGTCGATCCGCGGCATTGGCTCGCTGGTCAACCATATGCGCGGTTGAGGCCGGTTCGGCCCAGTCGCGCAGGGCAGCAGGTGCCCTGGCATCAGCCAGACCAGCCAGGGCATGCAGTTCCGGGATCGGTAATTCCCCTTAATTTGCTTCTAATTTTCACGAAATGCTGCAGTGCACCGACGAAAGTTCGTCGAAATAATGGGAAATCTCTTGCCGATCTTTGATATATTACATACCGTATTTCAGCGTTATCGAATACAGGGGATCGAAACGGAGGAGACACCGTGCCGATTTGTCCGAAGTAGCCAGGCGGAACGCAAGCGCGACCGCTACGGACACCCTGAAGAAGAGAAATTCCAATCCCGTCAATTTGCATAGAAGGAAGCAACCATGGCAGAAGTCGGAAACGAACTGCAGCGTCACGCTGCAGAAGAGCAGCAGGCACAAACCGATGGTTTTCATCTGGTCATCGACGCGCTGAAGCTGAACGGCATCGAAAACATCTACGGCCTGCCTGGCATTCCGGTCACCGATCTGGCCCGCCTGGCGCAGGCCAACGGCATGCGCGTCATCAGCTTCCGTCATGAGCAGAACGCAGGCAACGCCGCGGCGATTGCCGGCTTCCTGACGCAAAAGCCGGGGGTTTGCCTGACCGTGTCCGCGCCGGGCTTCCTGAACGGGCTGACGGCGCTGGCCAACGCGACCACCAACTGCTTCCCGATGATCCTGATCAGCGGCTCCAGCGAGCGCGAGATCGTTGACCTGCAGCAGGGCGACTACGAAGAGATGGACCAGCTTGCCATCGCCCGCCCGCACGCCAAGGCCGCCTTCCGCGTGCTGCACGCCGAAGATATCGGTGTCGGTGTGGCCCGCGCCATCCGCGCCGCCGTATCGGGCCGCCCGGGCGGTGTATACCTGGACCTGCCGGCCAAGCTGCTGGCCCAGTCGATGGAAGCCGAAAAAGGCCGCAAGTCGCTGATCAAGGTGGTGGACCCGGCCCCGCGCCAGCTGCCGGCACCGGATTCGGTCGACCGCGCCGTCGAACTGCTGAAGACCGCCAAGCGTCCGCTGATCCTGCTGGGCAAGGGTGCCGCCTACGCACGCGCCGATGCCGATATCCGCGCGCTGGTCGAGAAGACCGGCATTCCGTACCTGCCGATGTCCATGGCCAAGGGCCTGCTGCCCGATACCCACCCGCAATCGGCCTCGGCCGCACGGTCATATGTGCTGGCGGAAGCCGACGTCGTGGTGCTGGTGGGCGCGCGCCTGAACTGGCTGCTGTCGCACGGCAAGGGCAAGACCTGGGGCAAGCCGAAGCAGTTCATCCAGATCGACATCTCGCCGACCGAGATGGACAGCAACGTCGCCATCGCCGCACCGGTGGTGGGTGATATCGGTTCGTGCGTATCGGCACTGCTGGGCAAGATCGGCAACGACTTCGCCAAGCCGGGCGCCGACTGGCTGAACGCGGTGGACGAACGCAAGGAAAAGAACCTGGCGAAGATGGCCGAGACCCTGGCCAAGGAGACGTCGCCGATGAACTTCCACAGCGCGCTGCGCGTGCTGAAGGACGTCGTCAAGGCCAATCCGAGCATCTCGTTTGTCAACGAAGGCGCCAACACGCTGGACTACGCTCGCGCCGTGATCGACATGTACGAGCCGCGCAAGCGCCTGGACGTGGGCACCTGGGGCGTGATGGGCGTGGGCATGGGCTACGCGGTGGCTGCGGCGGTCGAGACCAGCAAGCCGGTACTGGCGGTGTGCGGCGACAGCGCATTCGGTTTCTCGGGCATGGAGGTCGAGACGATCTGCCGCTACGACCTGCCGGTCTGCATCGTGGTCTTCAACAACAACGGCGTCTACAAGGGCATCGACAAGAACCCGACCGGCGGCAAGGACCCCGCGGTCACGATGTTCGTCCCGGGTGCGCGCTACGACAAGATGATGGAAGCGTTCGGTGGCGTTGGTCACAACGTGACCACGCCGGCGGAACTCGAATCGGCCGTGAACGAAGCGCTGCGGTCGGGCAAGCCCACGCTGATCAACGCCGTCATCGATCCGGCCGCGGGTACCGAAAGCGGTCGCCTGACCAACCTGAATCCGCAAAGCTCGGCCAGCAAGTAAACAGCCAACCACCTGAATTTCACCCTCTATTCCAACGGGAGAGCGAACGTGAACTTACCACTGAGCGGTATCAAGATCATCGACTTCACGCATGTCCAGGCCGGCCCCGCCTGCACGCAACTTCTCGCATGGTTCGGTGCGGACGTCATCAAGGTGGAGCGCCCCGGCTCCGGCGACGTGACCCGCACGCAGCTGCGTGACCAGCCCGACGCCGACGCGCTGTACTTCACGATGCTGAACAGCAACAAGCGCTCGCTGACGCTGGACACCAAGAAGCCGGAAGGCAAGAAGATCCTGGAACAGCTGATCCGCGAATCGGACGTGCTGGTCGAGAACTTCGGCCCGGGTGCGCTGGACCGCATGGGCTTCTCGTGGGCGCGCATCAACGAACTGAACCCGATGATGATCGTGGCATCGGTCAAGGGCTTCAGTGACGGCCACCACTACGAAGACCTGAAGGTCTACGAGAACGTGGCGCAATGCGCCGGCGGTGCCGCATCGACCACCGGCTTCTGGGACGGCCCGCCGACCGTGTCGGCCGCTGCCCTGGGTGACTCGAACACCGGCATGCACCTGGCGATCGGCATCCTGACCGCGATCATCGGGCGCCAGCAGACCGGCAAGGGCCAGAAGGTGGCCGTGTCGATGCAGGACGCCGTGCTGAACCTGTGCCGCGTGAAGCTGCGCGACCAGCAGCGCCTGGACGCCCTGGGCTATCTGGAAGAGTATCCCCAGTACCCGCACGGCACGTTCAGCGACGTGGTGCCCCGTGGCGGCAACGCCGGCGGTGGCGGCCAGCCGGGCTGGGTGCTGAAGTGCAAGGGCTGGGAGACCGATCCCAACGCCTATATCTACTTCACCGTCCAGGGCCATGCCTGGGAGCCGATCTGCAAGGCACTGGGCCGGGAAGAGTGGATCAACGATCCGAACTACAACACGGCCAAGGCCCGCCAGCCGCACATCTTCGAAATCTTCAACACCATCGAAGAGTGGCTCGCCGACAAGACCAAGTACGAAGCGGTGGACATCCTGCGCAAGTTCGATATCCCGTGCTCGCCGGTGCTGTCGATGAAGGAAATCGCGGCCGATGAATCGCTGCGCAAGAGCGGCTCGATCGTGGAAGTCCCGCACAAGCAACGTGGTACGTACCTGACCGTGGGCAGCCCGATCAAGTTCTCGGACATGAAGCCGGAAATCACGGGTTCGCCGCTGCTGGGCGAGCACAGCGAGGAAGTGCTGTCCGGCCTGGGCTACGACGCAGAGGAAATCGCCCGCCTGCGCGAGTCGCAGGTGATCTGAGCCGGATAACGGCGCTGCCGGGATGCGTGGAGCGGACGCACCACGCATCCCCGGCGCCTTTTCCATTTCAGCTGGACGCCTGACCTGAATGACCAGCTGCCGGCTGAGCCGATGGGCCCATCCAATGGGCTCCCGGTGCCGGCAGTGCCACAATGACAGCCTGGGCCCCGGGCGCTGAACCGGGCCAATCCCCATTCCTCAGGAATGACCATGCAGACTGCAATCGACTACGAACAGCTGGTGTCCGCCATCGGCGACGCCGTCATCATCTCCGGCCCCGACGGGGCCATCACGCTGTGGAACCCGGCCGCGGAGTACATGTTCGGCTATACCCAGGAAGAAGCGCTGGGCAAGTCGCTGGACCTGATCATTCCCGAGCGCCTGCGCGCGCGTCACTGGGAGGGCTACGACAAGACCATGGCAACGGGCCAGACCCGCTACGGCCATGACCTGCTCAAGGTGCCGGCGATCAACAAGAAGGGCGATGCGATGTCGATCGCCTTTACCGTGGCGCTGCTGCACGGGGAAGGCGGGGAGGTCACCGGCATCGTGGCGGTGATCCGCGACGAGACCGTGCGCTTCCAGGAAGAGCGCGCGCTGCGCAAACGCATTACGGAGCTGGAAGCCAAGGCAGGCGCCGCGGCCTGAGCCCGCTGAATCACCGAGGCGGGACGTGATGCGGGGCGCTTGATGGCGCCCCGTTTGCTTTGTCGATCGCTAGCGCATGGCTGCGGCCATGGTCGCCCCCAGTTCCGCCGGCGAAGCGGCCACCTGGATGCCGGCCGCGCGCATGGCGTCGATCTTGGCCTCCGCCGTGCCCGTGCCGCCCGAAATGATCGCGCCGGCATGGCCCATGCGGCGTCCCGGTGGCGCGGAGGTGCCGGCGATAAAGCCCACCACGGGTTTGCGCGGGCGTGCATCGCGCAGGAACCGTGCCGCGTCTTCTTCCGCCGACCCGCCGATCTCGCCGATCATGATGATGCCTTCTGTCTGGTCGTCGGCCAGGAACATCTCCAGGCAGTCGATGAAGTCGGTACCGTTGACCGGGTCGCCGCCAATGCCGATGCAGGTCGACTGCCCCAGTCCGGCCGCCGTGGTCTGCGCCACGGCCTCATAGGTCAGCGTGCCCGAGCGCGACACCACGCCGATCCTGCCCGGCGTATGGATGTGCCCCGGCATGATGCCGATCTTGCATTGGCCCGGCGAGATCACGCCGGGGCAGTTCGGCCCCACCAGGCGGCTGCCGGTGCCAGACAATGCACGCTTGACGCGCACCATGTCCATCACGGGAATACCTTCGGTAATGCAGACGATCAGCGCAATGCCGGCATCCACCGCTTCGAGGATGGCGTCGGCGGCGAATGGCGGCGGCACGTAGATGACAGATGCGTCGGCGCCGGTGGCATCGGCCGCGGCGGCCACGGTATCGAAGACCGGCAGGCCCAGGTGCGACTCGCCGCCCTTGCCGGGGGTGACGCCTCCGACCATCTTCGTGCCATAGGCCAGCGCCTGTTCCGAATGGAACGTGCCTTGCGCGCCCGTAAAGCCCTGGCAGATCACGCGCGTGTTCTGGTCGATCAGCACAGCCATGTCAGTTGCCTCCTTTTTCCTGCGTGGCACGCACGGCCGCCACCACCTTTTCGGCTGCATCGGCCAGATGGCTGGCGGATTTGATCGGCAGGCCCGAATCGCGCAGGATCTGCCTGCCCAGGTCGACATTGGTGCCTTCCAGCCGCACCACCAGCGGCACGGTCAGGTCCACTTCGCGCGCCGCCGCCACCACGCCTTCGGCGATCACGTCGCAGCGCATGATGCCGCCGAAGATGTTCACCAGGATGCCTTCCACCTTGGGATCGGCCAGGATCAGCCGGAAGGCGGCCGTCACGCGCTCCCTGGTGGCGCCGCCTCCCGCGTCCAGGAAGTTGGCTGGCTCGGCGCCGTAGCGCTTGATGATGTCCATGGTGGCCATGGCCAGGCCGGCGCCGTTCACCATGCAGCCGATATTGCCGTCCAGGCGCACGTAGCTCAGCCCGTGGCGGGCGGCCTCGGTCTCGGCCGAATCTTCCTCGCTCTCGTCGCGCATGGCCTCGATCTCGGGATGACGGAAGAGGGCGTTGTCGTCGAAACTGAACTTGGCGTCGAGTGCCAGCATGTCGCCGCTGTCGGTGACCACCAGCGGATTGATCTCGACGACCGACGCGTCGAGTTCGGTGAACGCCCGATAGGTGGACAGGATGAACCGCGTGGCCGCGTCCACTTGCTTGCCGGTCAGCCCGAGACCAAACGCCAGCCGGCGTGCATGAAACGGCTGGATCCCGCTGGCCGGGTCGATCGCCACCTTCAGGATCTTCTCGGGGGTGCGCGCGGCAATCTCCTCGATATCCATGCCGCCCTCGGTGGACACCATGATGGTGACGCGCGCCGTGGTGCGGTCGATCAGGATGCCCAGGTAGAGTTCGCGCGCGATGTCGAAGGCCTTCTCGATATAGAGGCGCCGTACCACCCGGCCGGCCGGGCCGGTCTGCCGGGTCACCAGCGTCTTGCCCAGCATCTGGCCGGCATTGGCATGCACATCGTCGATCGACGTCACGACGCGTATGCCGCCCTTGCCCGAGTCGTCGCCGGCAAAGCGGCCGGCACCGCGGCCGCCGGCGTGGATCTGCGACTTCACCACCCAGACCGGGCCGCCCAGTTTGCGGGCGGCATGGGTGGCCTCGTCTGGCGTAAATGCTACGCAGCCTTGCGGTACGGGCACGTCATGGCGCCTGAGCAACTCCTTGGCCTGATGTTCGTGAATGTTCACGTGTCTCCTCGCTTGGGATGCGCCAGGGTGGCGCAGGGCGGTGTCCGTTGTTCTAGTTTTTTGTAGCCTAAAATATGGTATGTAATATATCAACAAAATCCACAAAAAAGTGCCTCACAAGGTGCTCGGATGAGCTTGTCGCAAGCATGATTGATGCGATGACAAGCCCACCGCATCAATCATGCGCGATTGATCGCAAAGCTTTCTTTGTTGCGGGTTTTCGCGGATAGGAAGGCGCCGATTTGGTGCGGCGCGGCACCGAAAGTTGGCGTTCTGCCGATTTTCTTCTTGTTGCGTGGTGATATATCACATACGGTGTTTAGCAAGGTCGACGCCGCGCGGCGCGAATGGTGCATCCCGGTCGAACAAGTCAGACCGGCCGCATAGACATTGCCTTCACGAGAATACTCAAGGAGACAACGCCATGAACAACAAGGCTCTGGAAGGAGTTCGCATCCTGGACATGACCCATGTGCAGGCCGGCCCGTCGGCCACGCAACTGATGGCCTGGCTGGGTGCCGATGTGATCAAGGTAGAACTGCCCGGCCGGGGCGACATCACGCGCAGCCAGTTGCGCGACGTGCCGAACGCGGACAGCCTCTACTTCACGATGCTGAACTCCAACAAGCGCAGCGTGACCCTCAATATGAAGACGCCCGAGGGGAAGGCCTTGCTCGAGGAACTGGTGCAGCGGTGCGATGTGCTGGTCGAGAACTTCGGGCCGGGCGTGCTGGACCGTGCCGGCTTCGATTGGGACCGCATCCAGATGTTGAACCCGCGTCTGATCTACGCCTCGATCAAGGGCTTTGGCCCCGGCCCTTATGTCGACTGCAAGGCCTACGAGAATGTGGCCCAGTGCATGGGCGGATCGGCCAGCACCACAGGCGCCGACGACGGCGAGCCCACCGTGACCGGCGCGCAGATCGGTGACTCGGGCACGGGGGTGCATTGCGTGGTGGGCATCCTGGCCGCACTGCTGCATCGCGAGAAGTCCGGCCGCGGACAGCGCGTGGAAGTGGCCATGCAGGATTCGGTGCTGAACCTGTGCCGTGTGAAGTTGCGTGATCAGCAGCGGCTCGCGGCCGGCCCGCTCAAGGAATATCCGAACCAGGAGTTCGGCGATTTCGTGCCGCGCGCCGGCAACGCGTCGGGCGGCGGCCAGCCCGGTGCCGCGCTGCGCTGTTCGCCGGGTGGGGCCAACGATTATGTGTACGTCATCATCCAGCCGCAGGGCTGGGAGCCCCTGATGCGCCTGTGCGGGCGCGAAGACCTGATCACGCATCCGAACTTCGCCACGCCGGAGGCCCGCCTGAAGATCCTGGGCGAATGCTTTGGCGTGGTCGAGAAGTGGACCCGGACCAGGACCAAGTTCGAGGTCATGGCGGCCCTGAACGACGTGGACGTGCCGTGCGGCCCGATCCTCTCGATGAAGGACCTGATCGAGGACGGCTCGCTGTACGAGCGCGGCTACCTGGTGGAGCTGGATCACCCGCAGCGCGGCAAGTACGTACAGCTGGGGTGCCCGATCATGCTGTCCGATTCGCCGGTGGAAGTCGAGCGCTCGCCGTTGCTGGGTGAGCACACCGATGAAGTGCTCGAATGGCTGGGCCGCACCCCGGCACAGATTGCCGCGCTCAAGGCGGCCGGAGCGGTCTAGCGCCGCCCGGTACTTCCCGAAATTTTCTCCAGAGCAGTCCGCACGCCGCCTGCGTCAACCGACGCGGGGCGTCTGCCCTTTTGCACGCCTCAATATTGGCGGAGATCCCGCCCGATACAGATGGAGACCTGACATGGCACATGACAAGGATGCGGTACGCAAGATCCTCGCGACCGTCAAGGAAGAAGGCCGCGATGCACTGACTGCGCCCGAGGGCAAGCTGGTTTGCGACGCCTATGGCATTTCGGTGCCGGGCGAAGGCGTGGCGAAGTCGCCGACGGGCGCCGTCGAGCTGGCCAGCAAGATGGGATTTCCGGTGGTGCTCAAGATCGTGTCGCCCGACATCCTGCACAAGACCGAGGCCGGCGGCGTGCTGGTGGGCCTGAAGTCGGCGGCCGAGGTGGAGCAGGGCTACCTGACGATCATCGAGAACGCAAAGACATACAAGGCGGACGCCAATATCGTCGGCGTGCAGGTGCAGCAGATGATCGCCGGTGGACAGGAAGTCATCATCGGCGCCGTGACCGACCCGTCGTTCGGCAAGCTGGTGGCGTTTGGCCTGGGTGGCGTGTTGGTGGAGGTGCTCAAGGACATCACGTTCCGCATGGCGCCGGCTTCGTCCGATGACGCGCTGTCGATGCTCGACGGCATTGCCGCCGCCGAAGTGCTCAAGGGCGTGCGCGGCGCCGAACCGGCCAACCGCGAAGCACTGGCGGGCATGATCCAGCGCGTGTCGGAGCTGGTCAGTGATTTCCCGGAAATTTCCGAACTGGACCTGAACCCGGTCTTCGCCAGCGCCAGCGGCGCGATTGCCGCCGACGTGCGGATCGTGGTCGACCACTCGCCGCAGCCGGAGAAATATCGCCCGAGCCAGGAAGACATCGTGCGCCAGATGAACCGCATCATGAAGCCCGATACCGTGGCCGTGATCGGTGCTTCGGCCGAGGACGGCAAGATTGGCAATTCGGTGATGAAGAACCTGATCAATGGCGGCTATCAGGGCAAGATCTACCCGATCCACCCCAAGGCCGGGGAGATCATGGGCATGGCGGCCTACAAGAGCGTGCTCGATGTGCCGGGCGACGTCGACGTGGCCGTCTTTGCCATTCCCGCCAAGTTCGTGGCGCAGGCGCTGGAGGAAGTTGGCAGGAAGGGCATCCCGGGCGCCGTGCTGATTCCATCGGGGTTTGCCGAAACGGGCAACGTCGCGGGCCAGGAGGAGATCGTGGCGATCGCGCGCAAGCACGACATCCGCCTGATGGGGCCGAATATTTACGGTTTCTACTACACGCCGAAGAACCTCTGTGCCACGTTCTGCACGCCGTACGACGTGAAGGGCAAGGCGGCCCTGTCGTCGCAGTCGGGCGGCATCGGCATGGCGATCATCGGTTTCTCGCGGTCGGCCAAGATGGGCGTGTCGGCCATCGTAGGCCTGGGCAACAAATCGGATATCGACGAAGACGATCTGCTGACGTTCTTCGAGCAGGACGAGAACACCGAGATCATTGCCCAGCATTGCGAAGACCTGAAGGATGGCCGGGCGTTTGCCGAAGCGGCCCGCCGCGTTTCGCAGAAGAAGCCGGTGGTGGTGCTCAAGGCGGGCCGTACCAGCCTGGGCGCCCGGGCGGCCAGCTCGCACACGGGCGCGCTGGCCGGCAATGACAAGATCTACGAGGACGTATTCAGGCAGGCCGGCGTAATCCGTGCCCGCTCGCTGCGCGATCTGCTGGAATTCGCGCGGGGCATTCCAAAGCTGCCGACGCCCAGGGGCGAGAACGTGGTGATCATCACCGGCGCGGGTGGTTCGGGCGTGCTGCTGTCAGATGCCTGCGTGGACAACGGCCTGTCGCTGATGGGCATGCCCGAGGATCTGGACGCCGCATTCCGCAAGTTCATCCCGCCGTTCGGCGCGGCGGGCAACCCGGTGGACATCACCGGTGGCGAGCCACCTTCGACCTACAAGAACACGATCAGGCTGGGCCTGGAGGAGCCGCGCATCCACGCGATCATCCTGGGCTACTGGCACACGATCATCACGCCGCCGATGGTGTTTGCCAGGCTCGTGATCGAGGTCAAGGAGGAAATGAAGGCGCTGGGTATCGAGAAGCCGATCGTGGCGTCGCTGGCCGGAGACGTGCAGGTGGAGGAAGCGGCCGAATACCTGTACGCGCACGGCGTGCCGGCCTACGCATACTCGACGGAAATCCCGGTGGCGGTGCTGGGGGCCAAGTACAAGTGGGCGCGCGGCGCCGGGAAGATCTGAGGCAGCGGTTGACGAAGGAGATCGTAGAAAAGCCAAGGGCCCCGTGACGGGGCCCTTGTCGCTCTGGCGATGCGCGGGAATCTAGTTCGCGCCAGCGCCGGCCATGCCACGCAGGTACTCGTTCTTCTTGTCGAAGATCAGCTGGCTCAGGAACGGCGCATCGTAGGCGTTCAGCAGGTGGGCATGGTACTGCTCGATATAGCGCGTGACGCGCGCCTTCTCGCATTCGATGCCGCACAGCCATTCGAACATCGGCGCGTCCCAGCGGAAACGCAGGCCCAGTTCGGTGAATGCGGCATTGTAGGCGGCCAGCTGGACCTCACGATCAACGTGGCGCATCTCGCGGACGGCCGTCGACATTGCGGCGGTGGCGGGCGCGTCGGATTGGAGGTGGTTCATGATCGTCTCCTGTAGTTGGCACACATCTCAGCGTGTGATGTCCGAAGCTTAGACAGGAGGAACGATTTACGATAATTAAAGTTTTATCGAAAAATCATAAGTCATTGCTTATGCATGAGATGACCGGTGTCTCGCGGGATGGATCAGGCCCTCGACACCGGTGATCTGCTGGATCAGCGTATGGCCTTCCTCCATCAGGAACTGCTTGAACGCCAGCGCAACCGGCGGCAGGCGCTTGTTCTTGCGATGGACCACATACCAGTTCAGCATCACCGGGAAGCCTTCGATATCAAGCACGGCAAGCTTGCCGGTCTGCAGTTCCAGGCCCACGGTGTGCGCGGACAGAAACGCGATGCCCATGTTGGCGATCACGGCCTGCTTGATGGTCTCGGTACTCTTGATCTCCATCGCGATGCGCAGGTTCGACAGCCGGCCCGCAAAGCCTTCCTGCATCGAGTTCCAGGTGTCCGAGCCTTTCTCGCGCGACACGAACGCTTCCTCGGCCAGGCCCGCCAGCGGGATATTGCGCTGGCCCACCAGCGGATGGTTGGGCGCGGCGACGATCACGTAGGGGTGGGGGGCGAACGATTCGGCAATGGTGTCCACGCCCTCGGGCGGGCGTACCATGACTGCCAGGTCGGTCAGGTTGCCCGCTAGCTGGTGCAGCAGTTCCTCGCGGTTGTGCACTGCAAGATTCAATGTGACCGACTCATGCCGATTCATGAATTCGGCCAGCAGGCGGGGAAAGAAATAGTCGCCCGCACTGATCACGGCAACGTTCAGGCGGCCTCCGGAAATACCCTTAAGCTGCGCCATTGCGTCTTCGGCTTCACGAAATTGCTGAATGATGCTGCGGCTGTAGTGGAGCATTTCGGTGCCGGCCGGCGTCAGGAAAATGCGCTTGCCGAGCTGCTCGAAGAGGGGCAGCCCGACATGCAGCTCAAGCTGCCGAACCTGTGTAGAAACAGCAGGTTGCGTGAGATGCAGCTCTTCGGCCGCGCGCGAGAAGCTCAGGTGGCGGGCCACCGTTTCGAAGACTTTCAGCTGGCGCAGCGTGGCGTTTTTCATTGCACGATATCCTGCAATCTATAAAGGATCGTCAATGATCATAATAAAAAACTTTATGCTGTGCTGATCTAAGTTTGAAGTAGCATCAATCCACGAATACACGTGCCGCAATGTCAGGCGCGCTCATTCAGTAGTGAAAGCGGGCGTCCCCCCAAGGCCAAGCCCACCACGCGCGCCGCAGAGCGCGCATGACACTAATGCAAGGAGACACGACATGGCGCACATCAATGCGGCAGGCCCCGCCATGGGCAATTCCAACGGCGGATTGCTCCGCAACCGCTGGTTCCAGCTATTTATCGGCGTGCTCTGTATGGGCCTGGTGGCGAACCTCCAGTATGGCTGGACGTTGTTCGTAACACCTATGAACGCGAAGCATCATTGGGGCGAATCTGCGATCCAGATCGCCTTTTCCATTTTTATCGTCACTGAAACCTGGCTCGTGCCGCTGGAAGGCTGGCTCGTGGACAAGTTTGGCCCGCGCCCCGTGGTGGCCGGCGGCGCAATCTGCGCGGGGCTGGCGTGGGTCATGAATTCCTATGCCACGTCGCTGCCGATGCTCTACGCGGCGGCGGTGATCGCCGGTATCGGCGCGGGCGGCGTCTATGGCACTTGCGTGGGCAATGCGCTGAAGTGGTTCCCGGACAAGCGTGGCCTGGCCGCCGGCCTGACCGCCGCCGGCTTTGGCGCGGGTTCGGCGCTGACGGTGATCCCCATCGCCAACATGATCCAGAAGACGGGTTATGAGAACGCGTTCTTCACGTTCGGCATCCTGCAGGGCGTACTGATCTTCATCATGGCCCTGCTGCTGGTGAAGCCGCAGCCGCCCAAGGGGCTGGTGGCCAACAAGAAGATCCTGACCAACCCGGTGGAATTCACGCCTGGGCAGATGGTGCGCACTCCGGTGTTCTGGGTGATCTACATCTCGTTCGTGGCCGTGGCGGCGGGCGGCATCATGGCCACCGCGCAACTGGGCCCCATCGCCAAGGACTTCGGGTTTGCGACGATGCCGGTGACGATGCTGGGCATGACGCTGCCGCTGCTGACGATGACGCTGTCGATCGACAACCTGTGCAACGGGCTGACGCGTCCGCTGTGCGGCTTCGTCTCGGACCGCATTGGTCGGGAAAATACGATGTTCCTGATCTTTATCGGCGAAGGGCTGTCGCTGATCGGCCTGATGAAGTTCGGCCACGACCCCTATATGTTCATGCTGTTCGCCGCGCTGACGTTCCTGTTCTGGGGCGAGATCTTCTCGATCTTCCCGGCGCTGTGTGCCGATACGTTCGGTAGCAAGTTTGCCGCGGCCAACGCCGGCACGCTCTACACGGCAAAGGGCACGGCTGCGCTGCTGGTGCCGGTGGCATCGGTGCTGTCGCATACGGGTGGCTGGAACCTGGTGTTTGCCGTGGCGGCCGTGATGACCGTGGCGGCGGGGCTGTCGGCCAAGTTCGTGCTGCAGCCGATGCGCCGCCGCTTTATCACGGGCCACGTCGAGGCGCAGCCCGTCAGCGATACCGGTACCTACATGGCAGGCTTTTCCACGGGCAAGGGTGAATAACCTGAGCCCCCCAACCCCTGCAGTACCCAGCAAGGAAGGAGCGGCACCATGAATGTTTCGCTTCCTCAGTTGAAGGCCTTTGCCGCGGTAGCGCGCCAGAAAAGCTTTACGCGCGCCGCGGCGGAACTGGGTCTCACGCAGTCGGCAATCAGCCGCAGCGTGCGCGAGCTAGAAGAAGAGATCGACCAGCGGCTGTTCGACCGCACCACGCGCCAGGTGGAGCTGACTGACGCCGGCGAAATGCTGTCGCAACGCATCTGCCATCTGATCGAGGAAGTCGAGCAGACGCTGCGCGACAGCCATGGCACCGGCAAGCCAAGCCAGGGCACCGTGCAGATTGCCACCGACCCCGTGCTGTCGTCGATGTCGGTGCCGATGTGGCTGGCGGGCTGCCGCAGGGCGTGGCCCGGCATCGGCATCACGCTGCGCGATCGTTCGCATGAATGCGTGCTGCAGAGCGTGCGCAGCGGCGAGGTGGATTTCGGAATCGCCAGCAATCCTGCCGCTTGCGACGATCTCTACTGCGAGCCGCTGTGCGTGGACCCGCTCCAGGCCGTGCTGCCTGCGGACCATCCGCTGGCGTCGCGCGAATCGCTGGGGTGGGGCGAGCTGGCCGATGCGTCGGTGCTGTCGCTGGACCAGAACTCCGGGGTCCAGCCCGCCGTGGAGCGTGCTTTGTCCACGTATCACGTCAGGCCTGGCTCGCTGCAGCTGCTCGGGCATTTCGCGGCCATCTTCGGCATGGTGGCGATGGGGCTGGGTATCGGCGTGGTGCCGTCACGTGCGCAGGCCAGCGGCATGGCTCCCGCTGCTGTCCTGCGACCGTTGCGGCCCCAGGTGACGTCCAATGTCATGCTGGTCCGACGCAAGGCACGCTCGCTGAAGCCCAACGCGGCTGCGGTCTGGGACAACCTGCGCGCGCAGGAATACGACCAGAGCCTGCTGAAGAAAGTGGGGTAGGGCAATGAGCGGGATTCACGTGCCGCGCCGCAGTAAATATTTTTGCGACGATTTCGGTACTTTTATTGCCTGAATAGGCCAATTCAGCCCCCGTACGGCACGTTTTTGAGACGAACAACGCACCCCACGGGGTGCGTTGTTGTTTTTAGAGTGATTCCTCTCTAGATATATCACATACCAAATATTTACAGACCTCGCAGTGCAGCATATAATGAATCCACCTTGATCCTTACGACTTAGGAGTTTTCATGAACGCCACGCTGCTTACCCTTCTCGCTCTCGGTGTTGTTTCGCTGGGTGTCGCCGTTACCTATGTGCTGGCCACCTTCCTGCCGATGGGCCTGCTGACCACCGCCCAGGAACATGGCCGTTTCGCTGGTCTGGGTTCGTCGGAAGAGCCGTCCACCGGTATCGGCAGCTCGGCATCGGATATGGTGCTCCAGCCGCGTTTCCTGCACGCCTGATTGCCGTTCGATGGTTTTTGCAGTACCCGCAGTACTTGTAGTTGGCAGTTGGTTGTAGTGGGGAAGTTGTAGCGGCCGGCAACTCCCGCAGCACGCAGTATCCGCAGTCCTCCGCGGCCGTTTTCTCCGTCTTTTTGCAAGACGTGTCTCCATGCCCCTGCGCCCGTGATCTCAGGTCGCGACGCAGCCTGGCATTCTCCTGCAGCGCACCTCCGACCGCATTCCCCTTCGTGGCTGCCTCCGGACCTTTCCGGAATCCTCCTTCCGTTCCGTTCCTGACCCATCGGCGCCCATGCGTCACGCTCCTGAACCGTGCCCGATTCAGTCTGTCCGCTGATGATTCAACGTCGCCGCAACGCTCGGGACTTTCCCTAGATGGGGTAATCCGCGACATGCGCCGCAGCATTTTTCATTGATGCTGGTTCCATGCCTAAGTGACTGATCGACAAGGGGATTGGGCTGCCGGCCCAGGGGGCTTTCATGCACCCGATGCACCAGTCGACGGGGTCACGCGACTGCGAGCTTTCGAATGTCTGCCTGATAGGTCAGGTAACGCGCCGAATGGTCTTGACTTGCTTGATATACCACATACTGTATAGCACTAGAGCGGCTAAGCCGTTCGAAGACAAGAACGTACAGCAGCACACACCACAGGCATCCAATGCAGATGCCGATCCACAACAGCGGGCCCACCCGCCAGAAGGAGACACCATGGAAAGTCGGCAGAGCGCGAGCGCGCAAGCGTCCTGGTATTCATCGCCGTGGACGCAGCTTGTATTTGGCGTGATCTGTATGGCGATGATCGCCAACATGCAGTATGGCTGGACCCTGTTCGTCAACCCGATCGACGACAAGTACCACTGGGGCCGCACGGCAATCCAGGTGGCATTCACAATCTTCGTGGTCACCGAAACCTGGCTGGTGCCGATCGAAGGCTACCTGGTGGACAAGTATGGCCCGCGCCCGGTGGTGGTGGGTGGCGGCTTGCTGTGCGCGGTGGCCTGGGCGCTGAACTCGGTGGCGTCGTCGCTGCCGATGCTCTACGTGGCCGCGGCAATTGGCGGTGTCGGCGCGGGCGCGGTGTATGGCACCTGCGTGGGTAACGCGCTGAAGTGGTTCCCGAATCGCCGGGGTCTGGCAGCTGGCCTGACGGCCGCGGGCTTCGGCGCCGGATCGGCCGCGACCGTGGTGCCAATCGCCAACATGATCAAGAGCAGCGGCTATGAGGCCACGTTCCTGTACTTCGGTCTGGGGCAGGGCATCATCGTCATGATCCTGGGCATGCTGCTGCTGCCGCCGTCGGCCAAGATCCTGGCGGACGTGAAGTCGACGCTCAAGGCCGCGACCACGTACAACGCGTCGCCGCGCCAGGTGCTGTCGTCGCCGATCTTCTGGGTCATGTACGCGATGTTCGTGATGATGGCGGCGGGCGGCCTGATGGCGACAGCGCAACTGGGCCCGATCGCCAAGGACTTCGGCCTGCACGATTCGCCAGTGTCGATCCTCGGGCTGACCTTGCCGGCGCTGACCTTCGCCCTGACCATCGACCGCGTGCTGAATGGCCTGACACGCCCGTTCTTCGGCTGGGTGTCGGACAATATCGGTCGGGAAAATACGATGTTCCTGGCGTTCGCGGTGGAGGCGGTGGGTATCCTGCTGCTGGCAAACTACGGTCACAACCCTGTGGCGTTTGTGATCCTGACAGGCATCGTGTTCTTCGCCTGGGGTGAAATCTACAGCTTGTTCCCGGCCACCTGCGGCGATACGTTCGGGCCGAAGTTCGCGGCGACCAATGCCGGCATGCTCTACACGGCCAAGGGTACGGCTGCGCTGCTGGTGCCGTTCTCTAGCGTGATCACGGCGGCCACCGGCGACTGGCACGCGGTGTTCATGCTGGCGTCGGGCATGGCGGCAGTCTCGGCGCTGATGGCGATCTTCCTGCTCAAGCCGATGCGCGAGGCGCATGCAAAGAAGTTCGTCCAGGACAACACCACGTCTCCAATGGGCTATCGCCCCGTACCGGATGACCTGACCTGACCTGTTCGCCTTTCGCATCATGGAGAAACGAAAGCCCGCTTCGTGCGGGCTTTTTGTTTGGCCGGATTTTCCTGAAAAACGGGAAAGTGATTGCAACACTATCCGGCTAATCAATCAGCTGGCGATTGGCTACGATGCATCCATCCCGTCATTCTTCGAACGGATGCTGACATGAAAGCCATCGGCCTGACCCGTTACCTGCCCATTTCCGATCCCCAGTCGCTGGTCGACGTGGAGATTCCCAAGCCCGAAGCCTCGGGCCGCGACCTGCTGGTCAAGGTGGAAGCCATTGCCGTGAATCCGGTGGACACCAAGGTGCGTGCGCCGAAGGACAAGGTCGAGGACGCCCCCCGCGTGCTGGGCTGGGACGCCGCCGGTACCGTGGTGGCGGTGGGCCCGGAGGTGACGCTGTTCAAGGTGGGCGATCCGGTGTTCTACGCGGGCAGCATTACCCGGCCTGGTGCCAACAGCGAATTCCATCTGGTCGACGAACGCATTGCCGGCCACAAGCCTGCATCGCTGGATTTCCCGCAAGCCGCCGCGCTGCCGCTGACGGCAATCACGGCCTGGGAAGCGTTGTTCGACCGGCTCGGCGTTTCGCCAAAGGGCGACGATGCCGGCAGGTCGGTGCTGATCATTGGCGGGGCAGGCGGTGTGGGGTCGATCGGCATCCAGCTTGCCAAGGTGCTGGCCGGCCTGACCGTGATCGCCACCGCTTCGCGGCCGGAATCCGAGGCATGGTGCCGCCGCCTGGGCGCCGATCACACGATCGACCACCGCCAGGACATGCCGAAGCAACTGCGCGCGCTGGGGTTTGCGCACGTGGACTACATCCTGTGCTTCAACGATACGGATCGCCATTTCCACGCCATGGCCGAGGCGATCGCACCGCAGGGCAAGATCTGCTCGATCGTCGAGAACGCCGGCCCGCTGAGCGTGGGCGAACTCAAGAGCAAGAGCGCCACGTTCGTATGGGAATTCATGTTCACGCGTGCGATGTTCGAGACGCCCGACATGATCGCCCAGCACCGCCTCCTGAACGAAGTGGCGCGGCTGGTAGACGCCGGCAAGCTGCAGACCACGGTGGGTGACAACCTGGGTGCCATCCGTGCCGACAACCTGCGGCGTGCTCATGCTCTGCTTGAAGGCGGCCAGACCATCGGCAAGCTGGTGCTGCAAGGGTTTTGATCCGCAATTAACGGCCAAGCCGTAGTCAGCGCTGCATGGACGGCGAGCCAGGCTTCCGCATCATTGCGACGCGGGGGCTCTGAGCGACATTGGGGGCAGGGCAGGCGTGGCCGCCAGGCCGCACACGAAACGCGCGAGATGTGCGATGACATCGGTATCGCGCAGGACGCGCCGGTGGCCCAGGCCCTCGGTAGTGATCAGGCGCGAGTCCGGCCATGCGCCGGCA
The DNA here is from genome assembly GCF_001652915.1 of Cupriavidus sp. D384. Taxonomy (GTDB): domain Bacteria; phylum Pseudomonadota; class Gammaproteobacteria; order Burkholderiales; family Burkholderiaceae; genus Cupriavidus. The sequence continues at coordinate 77,872 of NZ_BBQI01000073.1, read as the reverse complement.
ATGGCCGCGCCATCTTCCCAGCGCACTTCCTTGTCGTCGCGGTCATGAATCACCAGCAGTGGCGGCACCGGACGCGTCCGGCCGATATCGGGCACGTTGAACGTGGACCAGCTCGCGCCCAGCCATTGCTCGCTGCGGCGTTGCATGCGGTCCAGCACATGCGGCGCGATGCCAAGCTGCCAGGCCATCGCAGAGCACGCGTCGTACATGTCGGCAGGGGCGCCGATCATCGCCACGCCGCGTGCGGGCAGGCCCTCGCGGATTGCCTGCGCGGCCGCCGCACCGCCAAGCGAGTGCGCCACGACGGCATGCACCGGCCCGACATGCCATGCCACGGCCAATAGCGATCTCGCCATTTCCAGTATCGAAGTCTGCTGCTGGCCCCGCGCACCCGCATCCGACGCGCCGTGCGACAGCGCATCGAATGCCACCACGCGCATGCCCGCCGACAGCAGGCCGCCGACCACCGCATGCCACTGGCCCGCATTGCCTCCCCAGCCATGAGCCAGCAGTACCACCGGCCCCTTGTTGCCCCAGCGATACACGCGGACGCGACGGCTGGCACCCTGGCCGGTCACGAGCGCCCATTCCGTGCGTGCGGAATCCAGCAGCCGGCGGCCTTCGGGACTGTGCTTGCCCCGCGGCGGACTGAACCACAGGCGCTCCAGCGCCGTGGCGGTGGCGGTCGGAAAGAACAGGCTGCCGGTTTGCCAGCGCAGCCGACGCCACGCCATGACACTGGCTTGCAGTGCGCCGGCAACGGTCCGGGGACGGCGGGAGAGGGCGCCGCCAGCGTTCGGGCTGGTGGAGCGTTGGGATGTGGATGACAGCACTTGCGGCACGACGAACACCTCCAACTGATCATTTACCGATCTGGCCGGTGACAAGACCGTGCTGGCCTCATCTTTTTTATGCTTTACGACCGACCAGTCGTGCTATTTTCTGGGCAAGAAAACAGGGCAAAAATGCCGCCTGAACCACCCTCTACATTGTCGCGCCGCTATCTCACGGCACGCGGATAACCGGGAATCGGCATCGCACGGCGCAGCATCTGCCGGATCAGTCTGTTCCGGCGGCCTCCCTGGCGCGATTCTCTTTGACGTCATTGACCAGCCGCGCGAACGCACGCCGGGCCATCACTTCCGCATCGGCACGGGCCATCAGCCTGGACGACGACTGGAACGACATGCCGATGCCTGCCATCTCGAAGGCAAACTGGCGCGGGTCGGTGTCGGCGTGCAGGTCGCCTTCGTCCACGGCATCGGTCACCACGCGCACGATGGTGCTGTGCCAGTCCTTGAAGGCCAGTACCAGCCGGTCGCGGATGATGCCGGGCCGGTTGCGGTACTCCTGCGACAGCGCCATGAACACGCAGCCGCCCTCGATGACCGCGCCGGCGATCCACGCCAGATAACCGTCGAACAGCGTTTCGAGCCGGGCGATGCCACGGTCCTGCCGCATCGCCGGCTGCACCACGATTTCCGAGAATCGCTCCATCGCGCGCGCCAGCACGGCCTCCTGCAACGCTTCCTTCGACTTGAAGTGGGCGTAAAGGCCGCTCTTCGACATATTGGTGTCGGCGGCCAGGGTGGCGAGCGACAACTGCTCGAAGCCGACCTGGGTGGCCGACTGCAGAGCCTGTTCGATGATCGCGGTGCGCGTGAGCTGTCCCTTTTGCATGCGATCGAGAATAGCACGACCGGTCGGTTTGTCAACTTGCCTTGTGGCACACATGGACGATACTGATGTGACGTCAACGCAAAGCGCGCACTGTCGTTATGTGGGGGCGGGAGGAGGGATGCTGTGCTTTATCCGCCGTTTGGATGAGAGTCCGGCGGCGAAGATCAAGCCATCATAAGAAATCTGTAAAAGTGTTCCACAACAGACCTTACGGAACGCTTTACGTGCTCTATACTCGAATGCACGTCCGCGCACTTTTTTTTCACTGGTGACTGGAGACCGACATGAACAGTACAGCCGTGCCAAGAGGCGCTAGCGAACCGTTCCGGCAACTGCGGGCGTTGCGTCGAGCGCGCAAGCTCAAGCAGGAGGACGTCGCCCGTAAGGCCGGGATTTCCCGCGAGGCATATCTTCGTGCCGAATCGGGTCAGGCCGACCCGCGCATGTCCACTTTCCTGGCGGCCTGCGAGGCGCTGGGTCTTGAAGTGGTGCTTGCGCCACAGCATCTTGCCGCCGACGTGAACGCGTTCATTGCCAGCCGTAATGGCGGTGTGACGGCTGCATCGATGGCTGGCCAGCCTGCCGCGGCAGCTGCACCGGCTGCATCGACGCCGTCGCCCGGTGGTTTTGGTTCGGGCCCCACTACGGGGGAGGGCCACAAGCCCGTCTAACCCCTCAGGATTCGTGACAGGACAGGCGATCGCTCGTCCTGTCACGAATTCCGTTGGCTGCGCCTGGCGTCTGCCCGGGCGCCGCTTGTCCTGCCGGCCGCCATATCGGATGGCGCGCCTTGCTGTTGCCCCCTTGCGGCGAGCTTTCGCGCCGCTATCTCCGCTTTTCCCTTTTTCCTGACGCTCCGCCACTGATCGTGGCTGTCGCCGTGCGCCCTGATGCCTGTCGGCGCGCCTACGCTCGCCCACTCGCTGACCTATCGTAATTGTGGTTTGACATCGCTCGCCTGCATGATTACGATTTGGTAAATCAATTTTACTAACCATAATTTGATGGATATGGCGCCCACGCCATGCCGATGACAAACGCCGGCTTTCAAGCCGGCGGAGGTGTGAGAGGAAAGACTCCATGACGCAAACACAACTGCACACGGCCGACACGAAGATCGCCGAGTACATGTCCGGCTTCGCCAATGAATTCGCCACCGAGGCGCTGCCCGGCGCCTTGCCTGTGGGCCGCAATTCGCCCCAGCGCGCCCCTTATGGCCTGTATGCCGAGCAGATTTCCGGCACGGCCTTTACGGCGCCGCGCGCCCACAATCGCCGTGCGTGGCTGTACCGGATTCGCCCGGCGGCGATGCACAAGCCGTTCGAGCGCATCGAGCAGGACCGCTGGCTGAGCCGTTTCGACGAAGTACCGCCGTCGCCGAACCAGATGCGCTGGAGCCCGCCGGCAATGCCTTCCGCGCCAACCGATTTTGTCGATGGCATTGTGACGATGGCCGGCAATGGCGGCCCCGAGGCCCAGACCGGCTGCGGCATTCATCTGTACCTGGCCAACCGGTCGATGCAGGACCGCTATTTCTACAACGCCGATGGCGAAATGCTGATCGTGCCGCAGCAGGGCCGCCTGCTGATTGCCACCGAGATGGGGCGCCTGGCCGTGGAACCACAGGAAATCGTGATGATCCCGCGCGGCGTGCGCTTCCGTGTGGAACTGCCCGATGGCGAGGCACGCGGCTATATCTGCGAAAACTACGGCGCGCTGTTCAAGCTGCCCGACCTGGGCGTGATCGGCTCCAACGGCCTGGCCAACCCGCGCGACTTCCTCACGCCGGTAGCCAGCTATGAAGACCGCGAAGGCAAGTTCGAACTGGTGGCCCGCTTCCAGGGCAATCTCTGGCGCGCCGAGATCGATCATTCGCCGCTGGACGTGGTGGCCTGGCACGGCAACTACGCGCCGTACAAATACGATCTGCGGCACTTCAACACGATTGGCTCGATCAGTTTCGACCATCCCGATCCGTCGATCTTCCTGGTGCTGCAGTCGCCGTCCGACACGCCGGGCGTGGACACCATCGATTTCGTGATCTTCGGCCCGCGCTGGCTGGCTGCGCAGGATACGTTCCGCCCGCCCTGGTTCCATCGCAATATCGCCAGCGAATTCATGGGCCTGATTGCCGGCGTCTACGATGCCAAGGCCGATGGCTTTGCGCCCGGTGGCGCCAGCCTGCACAACTGCATGAGCGGCCACGGCCCCGATGCGGAAACATTCGAGCGCGCGTCGGCATCGGACACCGATACGCCGCACCACATCACCGACACGATGGCGTTCATGTTCGAGACGCCGGGCGTGATCCGTCCCACCCGCCATGCGGCCGAATCGGCGCTGCTGCAGCACGACTACTACACGTGCTGGCAGGGCCTGAAGAAGCATTTCAACCCGAACGTGCGCTGATTTCCGGAGTTACAGAATAATGACTGCCCCCAAGACCAGCTGGGTCGCCTCGGCCAACGACGGCCAGACCCACTTTCCGCTGCAGAACCTGCCGTATGGCATTTTTTCGATGGGTAACAGCGCGCCTCGCGTCGGCGTGGCGATCGGCGACCAGGTGCTCGATCTGTCGGTGCTGGACGATGCCGGCCTGCTGCCTGCCGCCGTCAAGGGCGCCTTTGCCGCGCCCAACCTGAACCGTTTTATCGCGCTGGGCAAGCCGGTGTGGACCGACACGCGCGCCGCGCTGACGGCGCTGTTATCCGCCGATAACCAGACGCTGGCCGGCAATGGCGCCCTGCGTGACAAGGCACTGGTGCCGGTGTCGGCGGTGACGCTGCATCTGCCGGTGGATATTCCGGGCTACACGGATTTCTATTCGTCGCGCGAGCATGCCACCAACGTGGGCCGCATGTTCCGCGATCCGGCCAATGCCTTGCTGCCGAACTGGCTGGAGATCCCCATCGGCTACAACGGCCGCGCCAGCTCGGTGGTGGTCAGCGGCACGGCGCTGCGCCGTCCCAATGGCCAGATCAAGCTGCCCGATGAGGCGCGCCCGGTGTTCAGCCCGTGCCGCAAGCTCGACTACGAACTGGAAATGGCCTTCATCGTCGGCAAGCCGTCGAATCTGGGCGAGCCCGTCAGCACCGCCGAAGCGTCTGCGCACATGTTCGGCATGGTGATCCTGAACGACTGGAGCGCACGCGATATCCAGCAATGGGAATACGTGCCGCTCGGACCGTTCAACAGCAAGGGGTTCGGCACCTCGATCTCGCCGTGGGTCGTCACGATGGACGCGCTCGAACCGTTCCGCAGCGAGAACCCGGCGCAATCGCCCGAGCCGCTGGCGTACCTGCAGCAACCGGCCCGCAACGCCTACGACATCGCGCTGGAAGTCGCGCTGCAGCCGCAGGGCGCGGCCACCGCCACCACGGTCTGCCGCACCAACTTCAAGGCGATGTACTGGACCATGGCACAGCAGCTGGCGCACCACACGGTGTCGGGCTGCAACGTGCGGGTGGGTGACCTGATGGGATCGGGCACGATCAGCGGTACCACGCCCGATTCGTTCGGCAGCCTGCTGGAAACCACGCGTAATGGCGCCGAGCGCGTGACGCTGGCCGATGGTGTCACCCGTGGCTTCCTGGAAGATGGCGATACGGTGACCATGACCGGCTGGTGCCAGGGCGATGGCTACCGCGTCGGTTTCGGCGAAGTGACCGGCCAGATCCTGCCCGCGCCGCGCTGAACGTCCGGCCGGCCTCGCGGCGGGTAGTAGGGGAAACGACAAGGCGGATCCGGCCAAGTGCCGCATCTGCCTTGTTACAATTTTGCATTCCAGTTACGTTCTGGCACAGCCACCGCTACCGGTGGCGTGGGAGAATGCGTCGCCGACCAGATATCGCCTGCTGGCGGCAGACTGGATCACTTTCCCTCCCCACGCGCACGGCATGGCACTTCAATTCGACATTCGCGCATGGGCCGCCTGTGCGCCGGCATTGCAGACTCCCGCCGACTGGCAGGCCTGGAGCCAGGCGCCCTGGTTGCCGGAGGGGACGGACCTGCCCGCGCTGGCTGCAATGGCCCCGATGCTGCGCCGGCGCGTCAATGTCACGGGCCGCGCCGCGCTCCATCCCGCCTACGATATCGCCGCTGTTGACGACGCAACCGGCACGCCGAAGGGCATTCCCGCCGTCTTTGCCTCCCGTCATGGCGATTCCCACCGTGCCTACGAAATGCTGGGCGAGCTTGCCAACGGCCAGCCGCTGTCGCCCACGGCCTTTGGCCTGTCGGTTCACAACGCCATCGGCGCCATGTTTTCGATCGACCGGCGCGATCCATCGAACATGCAGGCGCTCTCGGCCGGGCGCGATACCGCGGAAAATGCGCTGGTCGAAGCCTGCGCGCTGCTGGAGGAGGGCGCCGACGAGGTGCTGGTGGTCTGCTACGACACGCCGCTTCCCGATCCCTATCTGGATTTCGCCGACGAGCCGCAGTGCCTGTTCGGCTGGGCCTGGCACATTGGCCGGCCGGACGGCCGTCATCCGGCCTTCAGCCTGGAAATCATCGAGCCGGACAGCCTGGACGCGCCGCGTCCGCCTGCCTTGCTGCCACATGGCCTGGATGTGCTGCGCTTTGTCCTGACTGACGAGCCGATGCTGCTGCACCGTGGCGAAAGCGCCGCATGGAGGTGGCAGCGACATGGTTGACCGCATCGAACGTGGCTGGCGGGTACTGGCTACCGCGCTGTGCTTCATCGTTTTCGGCATTGGCGGGCTGCTGGTCCGCCTGGTGGTGTTTCCCGTGCTTTCGCTGATGCCATGGTCTGCCGACACGCATCGGCGCGCCTGCCGAGATGTGATTCATCATACGCTTCGTGGGTTTCTGTGGCTGATGTGCAGCCTGGGCGTGATCGAATACCGCGTGCGCAATGGCGAACGGCTGCGGCGCGGCGGCCTGCTGATCGTGGCCAATCATCCGTCGCTGATCGACATCGTGTTCCTGATGACGCTTACGCGCGGCGCCGATTGCGTGGTCAAGGCCGACCTGGCCCGCAACCCGTTCACCAGCGCCGCCGTGGCTGCCACCGGATGGATTCGCAACGACGCCGGCGGCGCGGCGATGGTCGAAGACTGCATCGCTTCGCTGCGGGCGGGCAGCAACCTGATCATTTTTCCGGAGGGCACGCGCACGCGGCCGGGCGAACCGCTGCAACTGCAGCGCGGCGCCGCCAACGTGGCCGTGCGCGGCGGTTTTGATCTGACGCCAGTGGTGATTCGCTGCGAACCGCCTACGCTGACAAAAGGCGACAAGTGGTATCGCGTGCCCGCGAGGCGGCCCTGCTACGAGATCGACGTCCATCCCGATGTCAGCGTGGCGGCCTGGACGCCCGTTGAGACCGAAGCCGTGCAGGCGGTGCGGCGACTGACCCGCTCACTATCCGATTTTTTTACGAGGGAGATCCGCCGTGAAGGCGCTTGAACAGGAAATCAAGGAACTCATCATCGCGTCGCTGTCGCTGGAGGACATCACGCCGGACGATATCGATGCAGAGGCGCCGCTGTTCGTCGAGGGGCTTGGCCTCGATTCGATCGATGCGCTGGAACTGGGTCTCGCGCTGCAGAAGAAGTACGGCATCACGATGAAGGGCGACAAGGAAGAAATGCGCGCCCGTTTTGCCAGCGTGGCAACGCTGGCCGCCTATGTGGCGTCGCAACGCGACAAGTCCGCAAGCTGAATTGAGGCGTAAACAGCACTTTTAATGCGCACTTTGTTTGACGGGGGAAATGCGGAGCGAATCATGACGCACGATGAAATCCTTGCACGCGTGGCTGCGGTGCTCGAGCAGATGTTCGAGATCGCGCCCGGGCGCATCACGCCCGAAGCTCGCCTCTACGACGATCTCGATATCGACAGCATCGATGCGGTAGATCTGCTTGTCAGACTGAAACCGATGTTGCACCACCCCCTGAAACCGGAACAATTCAAGTCGGTGAAGACTGTGGGAGACGTGGTGAGAACGCTTGCGCAACTGATCGATTCCCCGGCGGCCACCGCCTGACTCTGGAACAGCATGGCATGGCGCAATTTGGGGCTGGGGCTGCTGACGATGGCATACCCGCTCGTGATCTATTTTGGCTTGCAGCATTACTCGCCGCGCGTGATGGCGCTGGCGCTGGTGGCGCTCGCGTTGCTGCGTGCCACCACCAGCCGCCAGGCCGCCTGGCGCCTGCTGGCCTTGCTGGCGGGCGTGCTGGCCGCCGTGGTGCTGGTCTCCGACCATCCGTTGCCCTTGAAGATTTATCCCGTACTCGTCAACGTGGCGCTGCTTGGCGTTTTCGGCTGGAGCCTTGCCTATCCCCCCACGCTGGTCGAGCGGCTGGCGCGCCTGCGTGAGCCGGACCTGCCCGCGCATGGCGTGGCCTATACGCGCCGTGTGACGCAGGCCTGGTGCGTGTTCTTCGTCTGCAATGGCACGGTTGCCGCCGTGACGGCGTTTGCCGCCAGCGACCGGGTCTGGGCGCTGTATAACGGCGCCATTGCTTATGGCCTGATCGGCGCGATGTTTGCCGGCGAATGGCTGGTGCGCCAGCGTGTCAGGGCCCGTCATGCGGAGGGCCATCATGGCTGAGCGCGTGACAGACGCAGGCAGCGTGGCTGGCGTGAGCGGGGCGATGTCCCGGCTTGCCACGCAGGCGGCCGCGGTCGGCTTTGTGGCCCATGTGGCGGCCTGGCGCCGGGCATTTGCGGCACAGGCCGGCCAGCGCTGGGCGTTGTACCTGGACCAACCCGGCGCGTTTGCCGCGGCGCTGCTTGGCGCATGGCACGCGGGCAAGCAGGTGGTATTGCCCGGCGACAATCGCGCGGAGACCATCGCGGCCCTGCGCGGCGCAGTCGACGGTCTGGCCGGCGATCTGCCGGAGGGCTTGCAGGCTACCTCCGGTTCGCCCGTATCCGGTCACGCCTTTGACTGGCTTGCGCTGTCCCCGGACGATACCTGGGTCACGCTGTTCACGTCGGGCTCAACTGGCGCGCCGATGGCCTTGCCAAAGCGGCTGGCCCAGCTGGATGGCGAACTGCGCGCGCTGCAACAGGCGTTTGGCAAGCGCATGCCGGCCGATGTACGGGTGCTGACCACGGTGTCGCACCAGCATATCTACGGCCTGCTGTTCACGATCCTGTGGCCGCTTGCCGCAGACCGCGACATCCCGCAGAACCGGCTGGCTTTTCTTGAAGAACTGGTAAGCCAGTGCGCGGCCGACCGGCGTCCGGCCATCCTGGTCAGCAGCCCCGCCCATCTGCGGCGGATGCCTGCCGGGCTCGACTGGCCCGCCACGCAGGGCGTCTTGCAAGCGGTGTTTTCGTCGGGCGGCCCGTTGCCGGCCGAGGCATCTGCCGATGTGCTGCGCCTGGCCGGTGTATCGCCGGTCGAGGTCTTCGGCAGCTCCGAAACCGGCGGCATCGCCTGGCGCCAGCGCCAGTATCACGCCGATGCGTGGACACCGTTGCCGGGCGTGGCCTGGCGCCTGCAGGACGGGCACCTTGCCGTACGTTCCGCGCATCTGGCGGATGACGACTGGTACGTCTGCGCCGACCGCGCGCTGCCCACGCAGGACGGCGGCTTCGTGCTGGCCGGCCGGGCCGACCGCATCGTCAAGATCGAGGAAAAACGCGTTTCGCTGACGGCCATCGAGCAGCGCCTGGGCGCGTCGCCCCTGGTTCGCGAGGCCCGCGTGGCGATGATTGCAACCGCCGTGGGCGAGCGCGTCGGCGCCGTGGCCGTGCTGGACGATGCCGGGCAACGCCTGCTTGATGAACAGGGCCGGCCCGCCGTGGTGCGTGCGCTGCGCCAGTGCCTGGCCGGCGCCATCGACCCGCTGGCGCTGCCGCGCCGCTGGGTGTTTCCGCGCGAGTTGCCCGCCAATGCACAGGGCAAGACCACCGAGGCCATGCTGCGCGAGCTGTTCCGGCACACGGTGCCCGCGGCGCGCTGGGTGGCTGCCGACGCCACGTCCGCACAGGCCGACCTGGACATCGCCGACGACCTGGCCGTGTTCGATGGGCATTTCCCCGGCATGCCGGTGGTGCCGGGCGTGGCCCAGGTGGACTGGGTCATGGCGCTGGCCCCCGAGCGGCTCGCCATTCCGCCGCGCGAGCGTTTCGCGCGGCTCGACATGCTCAAGTTCCAGGCAGTCATCCGGCCCGGCACCCGTGTCAGGCTCGCGCTGGCCTGGCAGCCGGCCGAATGCGTGCTCGGTTTCCGATTGACCTCAGATGCCGGCGCGCATGCGAGCGGCAAGATCGTATTTCATCCCGTAGCTTCATGAGCGCAGTATTCCGCCCCATCGTGCTGGTTCCGGTCTACGACCATGAGCATGCCATCGGCGCCATGGTCGAGGCGATCCTGCGCCATCCGTGGCCCTGCCTGCTGGTCGATGACGGCAGTGGGCCGGCGTGCGCGGCGGTGCTGCGCCAGATTGCCGACGCCCATCCCGACCGCGTGCTGCTGGAACGGCTGCCGCAGAACCAGGGCAAGGGCGCCGCGATGATGGCCGGATTTCGCACGGCGGCGCGGCTCGGCTATACCCACGCGCTGCAGATCGATGCCGACGGCCAGCACGACGCCAACGATATTCCGCGTTTTCTGGACCTGGCACGTTCGCACCCGGACGCCGTGATCGCCGGCTATCCGGTCTACGACGACACCGTCCCCAGGCACCGCTTCTACTTCCGCTACCTGACCCATGTCACGGTGTGGCTGATCACGCTGTCATTCGAAATCCGCGATTCGATGTGCGGCCTGCGCGTGTATCCGCTGCCCGCGGTGACGAAGCTGATGGCCGGCAGCCGCCTGGGTCACCACATGGAGTTCGATACCGAGGTAATCGTGCGGCTGTACTGGCAAGGGGCCCCGGTGGTCAACGTGCCAACGCGGGTCACGTATCCCTCTGACGGCGTGTCGCACTTCCGCATGCTGCAGGACAACCTGCTGATTGCCGGCATGCTGACGCGGCTGTTCGCGGGCATGATCTGGCGCGCGCCGTCGCTGCTATGGCGCAAGGTGAGGACGGCATGAGCATCGTCCATCCCGATTCCTCGAAATCGTCGTCCGACCGCCCGCAGCGTGCGCAGCACTGGAGCGCCATTGGCGAGGCCACCTGCGTGTGGGGCATCTGGCTGCTGTATGCGCTGTACCGGGTGTTCGGGCGGACGCTGTTCCGGCTGGTGATGGTGCCGGTGGTGGCGTACTTCTGGCTGGCCTATCCGCTGGCGCGCCGTTCGTCCACGGACTACCTGCAGCGCCTGGAAGCGGCCACCGGTGCCGTTGGCACGCGGCCCACCTGGCGCCATTCGCTGAACCATTTGTTCTCGTTCGGCGACACGATCCTCGACAAGCTGCTGGCCATCGGCGGCCGCTATCGCTTCGAGAACGTGTCCAAGGAAGGCGCCGATGTGCTGCTCAGGCAGATTGCCAGCCGCCAGGGCGGCATCATCATGACCGCGCATGTGGGATGCCTGGAGCTGTGCCGTGCCATGGCCGGCCGTATCGAAGGATTGCGGCTGACCGTGCTGGTGCATTCGGCCCATGCCGAGCAGTTCAACCGCATCCTGGCGCGGCTCGATCCCGACGCGATGCTGCAGCTGTACCAGATCGACGATATCTCGCCGGCCACGGCGCTTGAGCTGTCGGCTCGCGTGCAGGCCGGCGAGTTCGTGGCGATTGCCGGCGACCGGGCACCCGCGCATGGCGGCCGCGCCGTGAGCGTGCCGTTCCTGGGCGCGCCGGCACGCTTCCCGGTGGGCCCGTACGTGCTGGCGGCGCTGCTCAAGTGCCCGCTGTTCGCCATGGGCTGCGTGCGCGCCGGTAATGGCCACGTGATCCGCTTCACCGAACTGGCGCGCAGCGTAACGCTGCCGCGCGCCGCGCGCGAAGCGCGGCTTGAAGAACTGGCGCGGCGCTATGTGGCGTGGCTGGAACTGCTGGTGGTGCGCTCGCCCTACGACTGGTTCAACTTCTACGATTTCTGGGCCCGGGATCCGATCAGCGTCGGCCGGCTCGATCCCTCGCAGGCTGCGCGCGACCAAGATGCCGAACATCCTCCATCATGAAATCGAACTGACGCCGGCGTTCCACGACCTGGACCCGATGGACGTGGTCTGGCATGGCAACTACCTGCGCTATTTCGAACTGGCGCGCTGCGCGCTGCTGCAGCAGATCGACTACGACTACCCCCAGATGCGCGATTCGGGCTTTGCGTGGCCAATCATCGACATCCGGGTCAAGTACGTGCGGCCGCTGCGCTATGGGCAGTCGATGATCGTACGCGCCACCTTTGCCGAGTGGGAACACCGGCTCAAGATCCACTACGAGGCGCGCGATGCGGCCACCGGCCAGCGGCTGACCCGGGGATATTCGATCCAGGTGGCCGTGGACATGGCTACGCAGGAAATGCTGTACGCGAGCCCGCCCGTGCTGTTGCAACGACTTGGAGTCCAGGAATGATGCGCCGAAACCTCCTGGCGCTGGCGGCGCTGGGCTGCCTGGCCGCGCTGCCGCTGCATGCCGAGGACCTGCCCGCGGCGGTGGCCGCGCGGCTGACCGATGCGCCCGTGATTCGCGGCCAGTTCGAACAGACCCGCAGGCTGGCGGGCTTCAGCACCCCGCTGGTGTCGCATGGCGATTTTGTGGTGGCGCGCGGCCGGGGCGTGGTGTGGACCACGCGCGACCCCGTGCCGTCGAGCTTGCTGGTGACGCCAGACAAGCTTGTCATGCGCGGTGCCGACGGCCAGGTGCAGCAGCAGATGCGGGCCGATGCCCAGCCGGCCATGCGCATGGTGGGGGAATCGATGATCGCCATGCTGCGTGGCGATTTCCGCAGCCTGTCGAGCCGTTTCTCGGTAACCGGCAAGCTGGTGGGCAGCAAGGGCTGGACCCTGACGCTGACCCCGACCGATGCCGGTGCGCGGCGCGCGTTTGCCCGCATCGACCTCTCGGGAGACCAGTACGTACGTGACGTGAAGCTGGAGGAAGCCAGTGGCGACAGCACGGTGGTGAAGATGATCAACCCCGCGGCCGCCAACCGGCTCGATGCCGCAGAGGAGCAGCGCTTTGAGTAATGCGGCAGGCGGTCTCGCGATGCAGGGTGCGCTCACGCGTCGAGACCGGGTGCTGGCGATTGCGTGGCTGTTGCTGGTGATCGCGGTGGCCGTGCATCAATTGCAGTTCTGGCGCGCCTCGCGGATCGATACCGATGTGATGGCGCTGCTGCCAACCAGCGCGCGTACCGCCACGGCCGACCGCGTGTTGCGCCAGCTTGGCGAGGGCGTCTCGCGCGAAGTGGTGGTGCTGGTCGGGGCTGACGACTGGGCGCATACGCGGGCCGCTGCCGAGCGCTTTCGCCAGTCCATTGGACCGGCCAACCCGCTGCTGCAGCCGCAGGACAAGCTGGGTGCCTTCGATTTCGACGCGGCGCTGGCGTTCTATCGCCCGTGGCGGGACCGGCTGCTGACAGATGCGCAGCGCCAGCAACTGGCTTCGGAAAGCCCCGATGCGCTGGCGCGGCAGGCCCTGACGCGGCTCTACCAGTTCTCGATGGGCCCGCAGCTTACCGAATGGGCGGCCGATCCGCTGGGCCTGTGGCAGCAGTGGTGGCTGGACCGCGCGGCGGCGACGCGGGTGCGCGAGCGCGACGGCATGGCGACCGTGACGGGCGACGGCAAGGACTGGATCGTGCTGACGTTCCGCACGGCCCGGTCGGGCTTTTCCGCCAACGGCAATACCGACTACGGCGACCTGCTGGGCCAGGCCGAAACGGCAGCACGACATGGGGCAGGCGGCGACAGCGGCGTGCGCGTCATCATGGCCGGCATTCCGCTTCATGCCGAGGCCGCGGCATCGCAGGCCAACTGGGAAATGAACGTGATCGGCTGGGGCTCGCTGGCGGCGGTGTTGCTGCTGGTGTGGATCGCCTTCCGCTCGCTGCGGCCCATCCTGCTGGTTGGCCTGTCGCTGCTGATCGGTACGGCCATGGCGATTTCCGCCACCGCCATGGTGTTTGGTCGCGTACACCTGATCGCACTGGTGTTCGGCGCCAGCCTGATGGGCGTGGCCGAGGACTTCGGCATCCACTACTTCGTGACGCGGCAGGCCATGCCGCGCGCGACGCCGCCTTCGGTCATGCGCTTTCTGCTGCCCGGGCTGTCGCTGGCGTTGCTGACCAGCGTGATGGCGTATCTGGCCCTTGGCATCGCGCCATTCCCCGGCTTGCGGCAGATGGCGCTGTTCTCGGCGGTGGGGCTGACCGGGGCCTTCCTGACGGTGGCGTTCTGGTTTCCGCTGCTCGACCGCGGCACGCCGCGCCAGACCCGGCTGTCGACATGGCTGGCCGAAAGCCTGGCGCGCTGGCCGCAGGTGCACAATGATCGCCGTACCTGGATGGCGTTGGGCCTGCTGGGGCTGTTCATTGCCGGTGGCGTGTGGCAGGTGCGCGTGGTCGACGACGTGCGGCAGCTCCAGAGTTCGCCGCCGGCGCTGATCGAGGCGCAACGCACCATCGGCCGGCTGCTGGGCACGCCCAGCCCCGCACAGTTCGTGCTGGTGCGGGGTGCCACGCCCGATGAAGTGCTGGCACGCGAAGAAGCAGTCAAGGCCAGCCTGGCTGGCACGCGGGATCGTCATGCATTTGGCGGTTTCGTGGCGATTTCCGACTGGGTGCCTTCGGCGGCCCGCCAGCGCGCCGATGCAGCGCTGGCCGACCGCCAGGAGGCGGCGGTGCGCGAGCGCGTGGCCAGGGCGCTGGGCGGCACGATTGCCGCGCCACCCGCCGCGCCCGCCGGCGCTGGGCTGACCCTGCAGGCGTGGCTGACCCATCCGGTGTCCGACACCCTGCGTCATCTGTGGCTGGACCGCGAGGGCCACGGCTACGCCAGCGTGATGCTGCTGCGCGGCCTCGACAATGCGGCGGAGATTCCGGCCATCGCCGCCACGGTGCGCCAGGTGCCCGGCGCGGAATGGGTGGATCGCGTGGCCGATTTTTCGTCGCTGCTGCATCACTACCGCGTGCTGATGAGCTGGCTGCTGCTGGCCGGCGCGGGCGTGGTGGGCCTGCTGCTGGCATGGCGCTACGGGCTGTCGGGCTGGCGCGCGCTGGTCCCGACGCTGCTGGCGGCGGCGTTCAGCGTGGCCGTGCTCGGCTGGCTGCAGGTGCCGCTGCAGCTGTTCTCGATTTTGGCGCTGGCGCTGCTGCTGGGCGTTGGCGTCGACTACGGCATCTTTCTGCTCGAGCATCCCGGCGACGGCGTGTCATGGACGGCCATCGTGCTCGGCGCCGCCAGCACGCTGCTGGCGTTCGGGCTGCTCGCGCTATCGTCCACGCCGGCGCTGCATGCGTTCGGCATGACGATGCTGTCGGGCGTGGGCGCGGTCTGGGTGCTGTCGCCATGGTTCAGGCCCGCCGCCAGATAGGCGCGGGACACAAGGAGAAATATTAATGAGGACCGAACAAGCCGAAGTCGTGATCGTGGGGGCGGGTCCGGCCGGCTCCGTGGCCGCCGGGCTGTTGCGCCGGCGCGGTATCGGCGTGCTGGTGCTGGAAAAGGAAACGTTCCCGCGCTTTTCGATCGGCGAAAGCCTGCTGCCGCAGAGCATGGCCTATATCGAGGAGGCTGGCATGCTGCAGGCCGTGGTGGAGGCGGGCTTCCAGTACAAGAACGGCGCGGCGTTCGCACGCGGCGACCGCTATACCGACTTCGACTTTCGCGAGAAGTTTTCGCCTGGCTGGGGCACCACTTACCAGGTGCAACGCGCGCATTTCGACGACGTGCTGATCCGTGAGGCGCAGAAGCAGGGCGCCGAAGTGCGCTTCCGCCATGTGGTGGAGGCGGTGGACGTCGGCGGCGCGCAGCCGGTGGTGACCGTGCGTGGCGAAGACGGCGAAAGCTATGCCGTGCAGGCCAGATTCCTGCTCGACGCTTCGGGCTTCGGGCGCATCCTGCCCCGGCTGCTGAAGCTGGAATCGCCGTCGAACTTCCCGGTGCGCGCGGCCATCTTCACGCACGTGGCCGACGGCATTCCGGCCGGCACGTTCGACCGCAACAAGATCCGTGTCGGCGTGCACCCCGAGCATGACGATGTCTGGTACTGGACGATCCCGTTCTCCAATGGCCGCTGCTCGCTCGGGGTGGTGGCCGAGAAGGCATTCCTTGACCGGTACGAGGGCGACGAGATGACGAAGCTGCGTGCGCTGGTCAATGAAGACCCGGGGCTGGCGGGGCTGCTCAAGGACGCGCAGTGGGATACCCCGGCGCGCCAGATCGCCGGCTACGCGGCCAACGTCAGTTCGCTGTGGGGCAATGGCTATGCGCTGCTTGGCAACGCAGGCGAGTTCCTGGACCCGGTGTTCTCGTCGGGCGTGACCATCGCGTTCAAGTCGGCCAGCCTGGCAGCCGACTGCCTGGCGCGCCAGCTGACCGGCGAGACGGTTGACTGGGAAGCGGACTTCGCAAAGCCGCTGAAGGCGGGCGTCGACTGTTTCCGCGTGTTTGTCGAGGCGTGGTACGAAGGCCGCTTCCAACGCGTGCTGTTCCATCCCGACTCGCCTGCCGAGATCCGGGGCATGATCTCGTCGATCCTGGCCGGTTATGCCTGGGATACGTCCAACCCGTTCGTGGCCGATGCGCGGCGGCGCCTTGGCGTCGTGGAGCAGCTTTGCGGCGCCTGATACCGGTCTCCCTCGTCTCGCTGATGGCCGCGTGCGTGCTGGCTGCGGGCATGGCCGGCTGCGCGACGACCGGGGCGCCCAATGCCGCGGAACGGCCGAATCCGGCGCAAGCGCCGCTGCTGCGGCTGTCGCCAGCGTCACTGGGCCGTACACTGAGCCTGGAGCAGCAGATCACGGTGCAATACCCGTCGCCGCAGGGCGAGCAGACGCGCGACATGCTGGCGCTGCTGGAGGCCGATGCGGCGCATACGCGTCTGGCCGCCATGGCTGGCAACCAGGTGCTGGCGCGTATCGACTGGGACGGCCACGACCTGCGGGTGACGCGGTCGCCGTGGGCGCCGCCCGAACTGAAGCCCGAGCGTATCCTGAGCGATATGCAGTTGTCGCTCTGGCCGGTGGCCGCGATCCAGGCCGCGCTGCCTGCGGGATGGCGGATCGATGCCACCGGCGGCATGCGCCAGTTGCGTGCTGGCGCCGAGGTGGTGGCGGAGATCCGGTATCCCGATGCCGCCACCACGCTGTTCACCCAGCGGCGTGATGGCTATCGGCTGACCATTCGTACCTTGCGCGACAACGGGAGTGCGAGATGACGGTGTACCTGCACGACATGAACGTGCTGTGCGCGCTGGGCAGCGGCAACGATGCCGTGCGGGCCGCGCTCTGGCGCACTGACGGCCCCTCTGGCGGCGCCAGCACCGATCGCTATACGCCGGGCACGGCGCTGCACCTTGGCGTGCTGGCCGAAGCGGTCGATGTCTCGGACCTGCCGCCCGATACGCCGCCGTCGCAGGCCAGCCGCAACAACGCGGTGCTGGAGCGCGCGCTGGCGCCATTGCGCGCTGCTGTCGATGCGGCCATCGCACGGGTGGGGCCGACGCGCGTCGCCATCGTGCTAGGTACCAGCACGTCTGGCATCCATGAGGGTGAACTGGCCGTGCGCGCGCGTGCCGCGACCGGTGCGTTTCCCACGGGATTCCACTACAGCCAGCAGGAACTCGATTCGCCGGCACGCTACCTGGCGCGCCGGCTTGGCACGGCCGGGCCGGCCTATACGATTTCCACGGCGTGTTCATCCAGCGCGAAGTCGCTGAGCGCAGCCGCACGGTTGCTGGAAATGGGCGTGGCCGACGTCGCCGTGGCCGGTGGCGTGGATACGCTCTGCACGTTCACGATTGCCGGATTCCGCGCGCTGGAAGCCGTCAGTGCCACGCGCTGCAATCCGCTTTCGGTTCACCGGCAAGGCATCAACCTGGGCGAAGGGGCGGCACTGTTCCTGATGTCGCGCGAGCCCGGGCCGGTACGGCTGAGCGGCTGGGGCGAGACCGGCGATGCCCATCATATTTCCGCGCCCGACCCGAGCGGTGCCGGTGCCCGGGCGGCCATGCAACTGGCGCTGGCCCGCGCGAGGCTGCAGCCGGGCGATATCGACTACCTGAACCTGCATGGCACGGCCACCGAGCAGAACGACACCATGGAGACGCGCGCTGTGGCGGACCTGTTCGGCGCGGACATACCGGTCAGTTCGACCAAGCCGCAGACCGGCCATACGCTGGGCGCGGCCGGGGCCGTCGAGGCCGCGCTGCTGTACCTGACGCTGGCTGGCAACCCGAAGGGCCGGCTGCCCGCGCATTGGTGGGACGGCGCGCTCGATCCCGATATTGCACCGCTGCACGTGGTGGGCGCCAACGAGTCGCTGGGCCGCCCGGTGCGCCACGCCATGAGCAATTCGTTCGCCTTTGGCGGCAGCAATTGCGTGCTGGTCATGAGCGAGGGCTAAAGATGCCTGCCGCCGATCCGTTATCGACTGCACGCAACCCGCTGCCGCCGGTCGGCGAACTGGTGCCCCACGCGGGTGCCATGCGCCTGATCGACGAGTTGCTGGAGGCCGATGCCATGCATGGCCTGGCACGGGCCACGGTGCGGCCGACGCAGCTTTTCGTGGACGATGCCGGCATGCCGGCGTGGATCGGCGTGGAGTACATGGCCCAGACCATTGCCGCCTGGGCCGGCATGCGGGCGCGCGAAGCCGGGCTGGGTCCGGTGCCGGGATTCCTGCTGGGCACGCGGCGCTACGTGAGCGATGTGCCGGCGTTTGCGGCCGGCAGCGTGCTGACGATCCGCGTGCAGCTTGAGATGGCGGGTGACGTGGCGGCCGAAGGTGGCCTGTCGATGTTTGCCTGTACGTTGGCGCAGGATGGCAGGGAAGTCGCCCGCGCCACGGTTTCCGTATTTGTGCCTGCCGATGCGCGGGCCTTCCTCGAAGGACAGCAGACATGACGAACCAGACCGTGCTCGTGACGGGCGCGTCGCGTGGCATCGGCCGCGCCATTGCCTTGCGCCTGGCGCGCGATGGCTTTGACGTGGTCGTGCATTGTCGTGCCAGCCGCGCCGAAGCCGAATCCGTGGCCGACGCCGTGCGCGCGTTCGGCCGCAATGCGCGTGTGCTGGCCTTCGACGTGAGCCAGCGCCAGGCCACGGCCGATGCGCTGCTGGCCGACATCGACCAGCATGGCTGCTACTACGGGGTGGTCTGCAATGCCGGCCTGGCGCGCGATGCCGCCTTCCCGGCCATGACCGGCGAGGAATGGGACGAGGTGGTGCATACCAACCTGGACGCCTTCTACAACGTGCTCAATCCCGTGGTGATGCCGATGGTGCAGCGCCGCCGGCCGGGGCGCATCGTCACGCTGTCGTCGGTGTCGGGCATCGTCGGCAATCGCGGCCAGACCAACTACAGCGCGGCCAAGGCGGGCATTATCGGCGCCACCAAGGCGCTGGCGATCGAGCTGGCGAAGCGCCAGATCACGGTCAATTGCGTGGCGCCGGGGCTGATCGATACCGAGATGGTCGAACCCCACGTGCGCGAGGAAGCGCTGAAGATCATCCCATCGCGCCGCCTGGGTACCCCGGATGAGGTAGCTGCAACAGTTGCCTTCCTGCTGTCGGCCGATGCCGGTTACATTACGCGGCAGGTGATATCGGTCAACGGAGGCATGTTCGGATGAAGCGGGTGGTTGTGACGGGCATGGGCGCCGTCAGCGCGCTGGGCAACGACTGGGAGACGGTGCGCCGTAACCTGGCCCGTGGCCGCAACGCCGTCGTGCGCATGGACGCCTGGGCCGGTATTCGCGGCCTGAACACCCAGCTTGGCGCGCCAGTGCCGCCGTTCACGCTGCCGCCGCACTACACGCGCAAGGTCATGCGTACGATGGGCCGGGTGTCGCAGATGGCGGTGCTCGCCAGCGAGGCTGCCTTGGCCGATGCCGGCCTGACCGGCCATCCGCTGGTGACCGGAGGGCAGATGGGCGTGGCGTACGGATCGTCGACCGGCACACCATCGGCTGCGCAGGATTTCGCGCGGATGATGAGCGACCGCACCACCGAGGGCGTCAACGCCACGACCTACATCCGCATGATGGCCCACACCACGGCCGTCAATATCGGGCTTTTCTTTGGGGTGACCGGGCGGATTCTGACCACGTCAAGCGCCTGCACGTCGGGCAGCCACGGCATCGGCTACGCCTTCGAGACCATCGCCACGGGCCGCCAGGTGGCCATGCTGGCGGGCGGCGCGGAAGAGCTCGACGCCACCGAAGCCGCGGTATTCGATACCCTGTTCGCGGCCAGCACCCGCAATGACGAGCCCGAAGCCACGCCGCGCCCGTTCGATGCGGCGCGCGACGGCCTGGTGCTGGGCGAGGGCGCCGGCACGCTGGTGCTTGAAGCGCTTGAGCATGCCCAGGCGCGGGGCGCGCGCATCCTGGCCGAGGTGGTTGGCTACGGCACCAATAGCGACGGCAACCATGTCACGCAGGCCCAGCCCGAAACGATGGCGCAGGCCATGCGCATGGCACTGCACGACGCGGGGCTGCAGCCATCGCAGATTGGCTACCTGAATGCGCATGGCACGGCCACGGAGCAGGGCGATCTGGCCGAGGCCCAGGCCACCCATGCCGTATTTGGCGCGCAGGTGCCGATCAGTTCGCTGAAAAGCTACCTGGGACACACGCTGGGCGCCTGCGGGGCGCTGGAGGCATGGATGAGCATCGAGATGATGCGCGACGGCTGGTTTGCGCCTACGCTTAATCTGGATCAGCCTGATCCGCGCTGCGCGCCGCTGGACCACATCGCCGGGGACGGGCGCCGGATCGATACCGATCATGTGATGAGCAACAATTTCGCGTTCGGCGGCATCAACACGTCGCTGATCTTTCGCCGCTGGCCCGAACCGGGTCTCCACTGAACCATGCCGATTGCCCTGCGTACCGGATCGGTCATGGCCTTTGCCGCCATGGCGCCACCTGTCAGCCGCTGGATGTCGGCCGAGGAACTGGCGCGGCTGGCCGCCATGCGGGCCCAGCAGCGGGCCGAGCAGTTCGCGGCGGGCCGCTGGCTGGCGCGGCGGCTGCTGGCCGTGACGTTCGGCGGCGATGCGTCGGAATGGGCGCTGTCCGCCGCCGAGGACGCGCCGCCGCTGGCTACCCATACGGCCGGCGCGGTGGGTACGCCGGTTTTCGTCTCGATTGCCCATTCGGGCGATCACCTTGCCTGCGCGGTCTCGGATCTGCCGGTCGGGGTCGATATCGAGGAACTGCAGCCGCGCCAGCACCTGGCTACGCTGATCGAGGCCACCACCACCGAGGCCGAGCGCGCTGCGCTGCCCGAACTGCTGGTCGATGGCGACGAGGAAGCCCGCATGCTGGCGTTCTTCCAGCTGTGGACGCTCAAGGAAGCGTGGATCAAGTGCCACGGCGGCAACCTGTTCCAGACCATGATGGGAAATGTGGTGGAGGCCGTGCCCTCACCGCTGGAGCAGGCCAACGGGCTGACCTGGCGACGCAAGAACGCCGTCCTGGCGCTCGCCGCCGCTTCGGGCCTGGAGGACGACCTTGGCCTGCCGAACGTCACAGGGTGGCGGCTGCACGCCCAGGCCACCGTCGACTGACCCGCCTGGGCGACCCTGACGCTCAGGTCTTTTCCAGCGAGGCGCAGGCGGCGCGCAGGATGGCGGCGTAGCGCTCCAGATGCGGTTCGATCCGGTAGACGGGCCCCGCAATCGAAATCGCATAGCACTCGCCTGAAAGCCGCACCGGCCACGCCAGCGCGCCCACATCGGGCATCGATTCGCTGAGATTGACGTAGGCGCCGCGCTCGCGCGACTGGCGCAGGTCGGCTTCGAGCGTCTCGGGCGTGGTCAGCGTGCGGGGCGTGAAGCCCTGGAACGCCAGCCGGGGCAGCAGCGCAGCCCGTTCGCCATCGTCCATCGCCGCCAGCAAGGCCTTGCCGATGGAGTTGGCGTGCAGTTCGCGCCGTTCGCCGGCCGTGGCGATATAGCGAATGGCGTGCGGGGATTCGAGCACATCCAGGTAGACCACGGCCGTTCCCTCGTGCAGCTTGCCGATGACGATGGTTTCGCCAGTGGCGTCGCGCAGTTCGCTCATGGTGCCGTGCACACGGTCCAGCACGGGATCGTGCCGGGCAATCTGCTGGGCCATTGCCAGCAGCCGCCCGGTGGGGTAGTAGCCCTGGCGCCGTGCTGTCTCATACAGATAGCCCAGCGAAGTCAGCGTGCGGATCAGGGCCAGGCAGCTCGATGCCGGCACGGCCAGCAGGCGCGCCAGTTCCGACAGCGACAACGCCCGCCGCTCGCGCGCAAAGGTCTCGATGATCTCGATGACCCGCAGGGCGGTCTTGACGTTCATCGCCGGGGATTTGGTGGGCTCGGGGCGCTCTGGCATGGGCGGCGGGGCAGGGTCGGGTCGGGTCGGGTGCGAATCGTGGCGGCCCGGGGTTGGGGCCGCCGGGGCGGACTGTAGCACGGCACCACGCGCGAGGCGACCGCGGATGCACCCGGAGCTAGTCCCGCAGTCGTGCGATACAACCAATATGTTGTAAATCGGTTTTACAACCTATACGTTGTAACTTGAAAATACAACCTTTACGTAGTAAAACGGATTTACAACCCATGTGTTGTGAACCTGAACCCCGAGTTGCGCGTGCAGCCCCCATGACCACCCAATATCCCATTCGTATCCCGACCCAGCTGAATCCGGTATTGCAGGGATTTCGCAGGTCGCGCGGTCTGACGCAGGCCGATGTGGCCGCCCGCCTTGGTGTCAGCCAGCAAAGCTACGCCCGCCTGGAGGCCAATCCGGGCCGCGCCAGCATGGCGCGCGTACTGGCCGTGCTGCAGGCGCTGGAGGTGGATCTGGTATTGGCGCCGCGTGGCGCGGCGGCTCTCGCAGATACCACGGCGTCCCCCGCAGATGCTGCCGGGGACGCAAATGGCCGGCGCGCCAAACCTGGCAAGGCCGGCAAGCCAGGCACTGCCAAGGCAATTGCCAGGCCGGCCGGCACGGCAGCCCGCCGCAAGCCAAAGCCTGACCCGGGCTCGGGAGAAGACTGGTAATGGGTCGGCGTCCGCTCCGGCGCCGGCTTGGCGTCTGGATGAACGGCTGGCTGACGGGTACCTGGGAACGGGGCACCGACGGCGAGTCGTTCGCCTACGATGCCGGCTGGATGGACAGCGCCCAGGGCCGCCCGCTGTCGCTGTCGCTGCCGTTCCGGTCCGATGCGGCACCGTATCGCGGCGGCGTGGTCACCGACTACTTCGACAATCTGCTGCCCGACAGCGATGCCATCCGCCGCCGCCTGGCGCAGCGCCATCGCACCCAGGGCACGGGCCCGTTCGATCTGCTGGCTGCACTGGGGCGCGACTGCGTTGGCGCGCTGCAACTGCTGCCGGAAGGCGCCGAGCCCGAAGCGTTGCGGACCATCGCGGGCACGCCAATGGATGAGGCGGCCATCGCGCGGTTGCTGCGCGATGCCACGCGCAGCGCGCCGCTGGGTCAGCACGACGACGAGGGCGACCTGCGGCTGTCGATTGCCGGCGCGCAGGAAAAGACCGCATTGCTGCATCACGGCGGCCAATGGTTGTTGCCGCACGGCAGCACGCCTACCACGCATATCCTCAAGCTGCCGCTGGGCCTGGTCGGCAACATGCGGGCGGACATGCGCACGTCGGTGGAAAACGAATGGCTGTGCGCACGGATGGTGGGGCATTTCGGCCTGCCGATTGCCGATTGCACCATCGAGACGTTCGAGGACCAGAAGGTGCTGGTGGTGGAGCGGTTCGACCGGCGGCTGGCGCCCGATGGCAGCTGGATCATCCGCCTGCCGCAGGAGGACTTCTGCCAGGCGCTGGGGCTGTCGCCGCTATCGAAGTACCAGGCCGACGGCGGGCCGGGCATCGCCGAGATCATGGGGGTGCTGGCGGCTTCGGAAACCCCGGCGCATGATCGTCGTAATTTCTTCAAGACGCAGATTCTGTTCTGGCTGCTGGCCGCCACCGACGGGCACGCCAAGAACTTCAGCCTGTCGATCGGGCCGGGCGGCCGCTATTGGTCGACACCGCTGTACGACGTGCTGTCGGCATTCCCGATCATGGGCGGCGGCGCCAACCAGCTGGCGCCGCAGAAGGCGCGCATGGCGATGGCCGTGCGCGGCACCCAGAACCACTACCGCATCGCGCAGATCATGCGCCGGCACTGGCTGGAGCAGGGGCGCCGCGTGGGCCTGCCTGCCGATGACGTCGAGGCGATCCTGGCCGAACTGAAAGATGCCGTCGAACCAGCCATCGGCGCCACGGCAGCCGAACTGCCGGCAACGTTTCCGCAGGACGTGGCCGGGCGCGTGTTCGACGGGCTGCGTGCGCAGGCGCGCAGGCTCTGAGCGCTTTCCCGCCCCGGGGATTTGTACCGCTCTGTATCACGACGGACGATCGATACGTCGACACACGGAACGGCCGCTTGCGCCACACGGACGCGATACGTCCAACCCTTCCAATAGGCTCCATGGCGAACGCGCACGGTGCGCCGCCAATCACCGGTCTGGGTGGAGCCCCACATGTCAAGAATCAACATCGCGTTGCAGCTGACGAGGACAGTGTTCTCGTCGTTGCCGCCTGGTGCGCTCCAGGGACTGACGCTCGCGGCGGCCATCGTCGCCACGGCCACCGCCTGTGTGGCGCTGGCGATTGCGCGCCCCGCGCAGCCCGGACCGGCTTTCCAAAACTAGTCTTGCTGGAGAAATCGCATGTGGAATCGCAAACAGGATCGCAAACTTACGAGCGTAACGCTGGCCCTGGCCGCCGTGGGGCTGGCCACCAGCGTGGCCGCCCAGGCTGCCCCCGCCACTGCTGGTACGGCTGACACGCAGCAGCCGACCGTGGTGATCGTGCATGGCGCCTTTGCCGACGGCTCGGACTGGGCCCGCGTCATTCCGCTGCTGCAGGCAAAGGGCGTGAAGGTGCAGGCCGTGCAAAACGGGCTGGAATCGCTGGCCGGCGATGTGGCGGCCACACGCCGCGCCATCGACAACCAGCCGGGCAAGGTGGTGCTGGTGGGACATTCGTGGGGCGGCACGGTGATCACCGAGGCGGGCGCCAGCGACAAGGTGTCGGCGCTGGTCTACGTGGCGGCCTTTGCGCCGGAAGCGGGACAGTCGACCGAGGAAGCCGGCAAGGCGTTTCCGCCAGCACCGGGCATCGGCAAGCTGGTGGCGGACAAGGATGGCTACCTGTCGCTGCCGCCGCAAGCCGTGGCAAGCGATTTCGCGCAGGACGTGCCCGCCGCGCGGGCGCGCGTGATGGCCGCGACCCAGGGCCCGATCCAGGCCAAGGCTTTTGGCGAGAAAACGAGTGTCGCGGCGTGGTCCAGCCGACCGTCGTGGTACATCGTCAGCGCCAATGACCGCATGATTCCGCCCGACCTGGAGCGCGCGATGGCAAAGCGGATCGGCGCCAGGGTGACCACGCTGCCGACCAGCCACGTGCCGCAGCAATCGCGCCCCGCCGATGTGGCGAAGGTGATCCTGGACGCGGTGCAGACGGTGAAGGCGCAGAACTAAAGAAAATGCGATGACTTCGCGAGCCCTCTCCCGCATGGGCGAGAGAGGGCTGTACCACGCTTACTGGTTCGGCGTCGCTGCCGGGCCAGCCGGCAGCGGTTCGATGCCGTCGCGCTTGACGTACGTGACCGACGTCACATGGCTGGTGGTGGTGTACTTCTCCACGCCGCTTGCGCCCTGGCGCTCGCCCGGCTGTGCGTCGGTGTGCGTGATTTCCGCGACGTACATGCCTTTCCACGGCATGTCGAACGTCACCAGCCCCTGATCGTCGGTGCGGCCTTCCCTGGCCCAGCCCGATTGCGTCACCAGCGCCACCTTTGCCTTGGGCAGTGGCTTGCCGTGGTAGTACGCCTTGAAGGCACCGGGCTGACCGGCCGGTACCAGGTCGAGCGTCAGCCTGGGCTGCTGGGCGGTGAAATCCGATACCCAGCGCGCGGCCGGGTAATAGCGGCTGGTGACCTCGGCATCGCCGCGCTTGAACGTGCGCAGCGGGTAGCGGGCGTCTTCGGCCACCAGCGCATCGCGTTCGCCCAGCGTGAACGGCAGCTGGAAGCCGTTGGCGGTCTTCACGCCGTTCGCGGTCTTGTCGCCACCGGCCGCCAGCAGCGTGGCGGTGGGCGCGCCGAACTTGTCGAGCAGGCCTGGCGACACCTCGCGCAGGTTGTCACCAAATTCGCCGAAACGGATCGACGCCGGCTGGCCGGCCGGTTGTTCGATCCAGATCTGGTGTGCCTGCACGGCGCCGGACAGCGCAAGCAGGGCGGCGGCAAGGGAGATGGTCTTGTGCATAGGGAGAAGGCCTCGTCGGTTGGCGTCAGAAATCGAACTGTGCGGAAAGGAATTCGTTGCGGGGTCTGCAGCGCCTTGTTCAGGTCGTCGAGCGGGAACGATCCGGAGCGTGGCGGGCCCAGCATTCGCTGTTGAGCAGGCGCACGAAGGTGTCTTGTGCAAGGTCGGCGGCCTGTTCGGCACTGCCCAGCCGCCGGTGCAGCCAGCCCTTGAGCCATGAATGGTGGTCGCAGTAAAGCGATTCGATGGTCGAAGGGAAAAGGGAGCCTCGCGTACGCATGATCTAGCCCGTCATCGGTCGACTACGTAGCCCCGTGCGCGGTACCCGGCCAGCCATGCAGTTGTATCAAGGCATTTAAATGATAATCATTATTAGTAACAGAAAGCCCGGGTGACTGTCAAACAACTGCGCCGGTGCGCCGTGTCCGACACGTTGTGTCCACCACACAGACATTGGCGACATGAAGTCGGGTGACGATGAAATTACGTCGCAATATGCCAGGCGGAATAGGGTGGATTTACGGGGTTTTCCGGATGCGCCGATTATTCTGACAAAATTGTAATGTTTTTCGATTAAGAGAAAACCCTTGGATTGCGAATAGACGTTAAAAGATCACCTATAACTAGAGCCTACGTGTTGCGAACTGGTGTCACGCATCACGCCTCCGCCCGCCTGTGCTAGCCTGCGGGCTTTTTTTTGCCCATTTTTCGACCCATGAATGCACGGGCATGATTAATAAGGGATTTTTCATTGGTGTCTGTAATGAATGAGATTTTCGAGGTGGTGAAAACCCTCTCCCTGCTTTCGCTTGACTATGTTGGTATATCACATACCTTGTAACCATCGCGTTCCGGATTACGCGAACATTACGCTGAACATTACAGGTTTGTAATCCAACATCGCATCGAACATTACAAACGTGTAATTCATTCGGTGATTTTTAATATCGAGGAGATTTCAGATGCAAAACGAATAGCCGGTCGGTGAACTGCCTGGAAACCAAGGCTGCACAAGGGTTTCGGCGCGCATTCGGTACCAACTCGTGGTTTGAGCAATGGCGGTCCTGCGCAAATGGGTTTCACACGCGAAACCGGAAGACCAAAAACAACAAGAACGAAGACACAGGAGACACGCAAATGCAGGCGACGACATTACGATTCGAGCGCACGGTGCCCGTGTATCGAATCGCATCCCCACGAATTGCACACCAAACCACGACATCAGGGAGCGCGCAATGACTCACGCACCGACCGGGGCATTGCGCCCCAATCCACAGGTTTCCGACAAAAAACGCTGGTTACAGTTGCTGGTTGGCGTAGTCTGCATGATCGCTACCGCGAATATCCAGTACGCCTGGACGCTGTTTGTGCCGGAAATCCAGGACACCTTTGGCTGGTCACGCGCCAATATCCAGATTGCCTTTACGATCTTTGTGCTGGTGCAGACTTGGCTGGCCCCGATCGAGGGTTATTTCATCGATAAATTCGGGCCACGGTTGATGGTGGCGTTCGGCGCACTTTTCATTGGCTTCGCCTGGGTGATCAATTCGCAGGCCACCACGCTGATGGGGTTCTACGTGGGCGCGGCGGTAGGCGGGCTGGGCGTGGGGTCGATCTATGCCACCTGTATCAACAACGCGATCAAGTGGTTCCCGGATCGCCGCGGGCTGGCCGTGGGTCTGACGGCGGGCGGCTACGGTGCCGGCTCGGCAGCCACCATCCTGCCGATCGCCGCGATGATCGAGTCGCAGGGCTTCCAGCACACGTTCATGTTCTTCGGCATCCTGCAGGGCGCGCTGGCGTTCATGGCTGCATGGTTCCTGCGCGCACCGCAGGCCAACGAAGTGAAGGCGTCGAGCAAGATCTACCAGTCCACGCGCGACTACACCCTGCGCGAGGCGCTGGCTACCAAGCTGTTCTGGCTGATGCTGGTGATGTTCGTGCTGGTGGTTACCGGCGGCATGATGGCCGTGGCGCAGCTTGGCGTGATCGCCAAGGACCTGGGCGTCAAGGAGTTCAAGGTCGACCTGTACTTCTTCACGATGGCCGCGCTGCCGCTTGCGCTGATGCTCGACCGCGTGATGAACGGTATCTCGCGGCCACTGTTCGGCTGGATCTCGGACAACATCGGGCGAGAGAAGACGATGGTGATCGCGTTCTCGCTGGAAGGCATCGGGATCATCGCGCTGGGCTACTTCGGCAGCAATCCGTACGCGTTCCTGATCCTGTCGGGCGTGGTGTTCCTGGCGTGGGGCGAGGTCTACTCGCTGTTCTCGGCGCTGGCCGGCGACGCGTTCGGCACCAAGCATATCGGCAAGATCTACGGGGTGCTCTACACGGCCAAGGGTATCGGCGCGCTGTTCGTGCCCATCGGCAACCTGATGATGGAAGCCACCGGTACGTGGTCGACGGTGCTCTATACCGTGGCGACAATGGACCTGCTGGCCGCGTTCCTGGCCTTTACGGTGCTGAGGCCGGTGTTTGCGAACCATGTGGCGGCGTCGAAACGCGCCTTTGCAGAGGAGAGGGGCGGGACGCAGGTGCCAGCCTGATGTCCTGATCAAACGTCCCGATCAGGCCGGGAAGACGCAGCGGCTGGCGTCTTCCCGGTACTTCACACGCAGCCGCGCTTCACCAGCGGTAGCGCACGCCCAGCTTGGCGCCAATCGCATTGCTGTCGCCGAAGTTCTGCACGCTGGTGCGCGCCAGCAGTTCGCCATAGACCGTGTAGCGGTCGTCATTCCAGTTCATCGATGCACCGATGCCCAGGCCAGCCCACAGCGCCTGTTCCTTGCTGACCACGCTGAGGTCGGCCACGCGAGCCGACGTGCCGTGCAGGAAGTCGTAGTACAGGTTGGTGATGCCATAGATGTGCGAGCGCTGCGTCTTGCCGTTGGCGGCGGTCCACTTGGTCTCGTGATCCAGTGACACGCCCAGGCGCGAGACCAGGCTGTTGCCGTTGTCACGCGACACATTGGCGCCGTACTGGTCGGTGAACGCATCAAAGCGGACTTGCGACCAGGCCAGTTGTGCCTGCGGCGTGATCGACCAGTTGCCGCCTAGCGCGAGCTGGTGGCCGGCTTCCACGCTGGTCGCCACGCCGCTGCCGCGATTGCCGTTGGCGAGCTTGGTGCCGAGCGTCGACGAACGGATATCGGTGTCGTACCACGTCACGGTAGCCCGGGCATCGACATACGCGCCATTGTTGCCGTACCACGTGGCCGTTCCGCCAAAACCGTAGCCGGTGGTATCCACGGCACCATTGCCGAACATCGACGAGATGCTGGAGTTGGCAATGCCGTAATGGAAGGTCGGGCCCACGACCAGCGTGCCGGACTGGTTCTGGACGACCGGTGCATCCACGCCGCCTTCGAACTTCCACATGCGGACGTTGTAGCTGGCGCTGGTGGTGCTGGTGATCGGATCGACATGGGTGTTCGACCCCTCCACGCGCGCCCAGGCGCCACGGCCGATGATCGGCTTGCCGGCTTCCTGCTCGGCCTGCACCGAGGCGTTCGGCGACCACGAGCGGTTGCCCACGCGCTGCTGCATCGTGCCCAGTTCGTTGAAGCGCTGCAGCACGCTGGAGTAGGCTTCGTACAGCGGGACGGTAGGCGCCAGCAGCGGGCCAGCGGCTGCCGCGGCCGGTGCGCCGACGACTGCCGGGTCCAGCAGCGACGAGCGCAGGTACCAGCCGCCATCGTTCGGCGTCGCTACGCCGTTCTTGAACAGGCGATACCCGTACGCACCAGCCACCACGGCTTGCTGGCCCTGGAACGTATAGTCGCCGGCCAGCGTGAAGGTGCCGTTCGACGCGCCCTGCACGTCGATGACCTTGATACCCTCCGAGGTCAGCGCGCCGGCGCCGCCGGCGTTGACCACCCGGACCTGGCTGGTGCCCGACGTGTCGCCGGTCACCACCAGGCGCCCCGTGGCCGACGTATCGCCGCCAAGCGCCGTGTTCACGCGCACCGTACCGCCATTGCCGATGTAGTTGCCGGCGACGGTCAACACGCCCGAGCCGCCGCCCGGCGTCACGGTGCCGGTGTTGGTGACATTGCCAAAGATCGTGCCGGTGCCCGACAGCGTACCGGCGGCGTTCACCGTTACCGGGCTGGTGATCGAGCCGTCGATGGCGAGCGTGCCGAGGTTGACGGTGGTCGGGCCGGTGTAGGTCTGGGCGGTATTCAGCACCGTGGTGCCTGTGCCGTTCTGCGCCACACCACCGGTGCCCGAGATGAGATTGCCAAAGGTGTAGGTGTCCGAACGGTTGAACGCCAGCGTGGCGCCGCTGTTGACCACGACGTTGCTGGCAAGACTGCCGCTGGTGCCGCCGTTGCCGATCTGCAGCGTGCCCTGATCCACCGTCCACGGCGTGGTGACCGTGCCGGCGCCGATCAGTGCCCAGGTGCTGGCGCCGGTCTTGGTAAAGGTGTCGAAGAAGCGGTACTGGGCGGTGTCGCCGATGGCTGAGACATCGAACACGGCGTTGGTGTCGCCGCCCAGGCGGAAGGCGTCGTTGACGCCCCCGCTGGCCACGACATTGCCGATGATGTTCGAGCCAGCCTGCAGTTCGAGCGTGGCGGAGTTGGCGGGGACGTTGGCCGTACCGAATTCGATGGCGTTTGCGTAGCCGCTACCGGCGCGGATGGTGCCGGAATTGACAATCGTCAGAATGGAATTCTGCTGCACGTAAATGGCCGAATTACCGGCGCCGGCCTCCATCAGCCCCGAGTTGGTGATGGAAACGGTACCGTTCGCAACGCGTATCGCTCGGCCACCGCCCGAGCCGCCGCTCACGTCCGCGCCGCCGCGAATCGTGCCCGCATTGACCACGGTGTTGCCACCAGTGGCGCCAAGCGTCACACCAGCCCCGGCCATGCCGCCAGACCCGTTGCCGCCAGTAATGACCCCGGTGGCCGAGTTCGTAAGAGACGTGCCAGCGTTAAGCAATACGCCGGTGCTCAGACTGCTGCTATTGGCGTTGTAACCGGACCCGTCCCCCCCCTTGATGGAGCCGCTGTTGATGACGCTCGTGCCGGCACCGGCGACGGCAACACCCGTACCACCGCCCGAGGCGGCCGCAGTTGCGGCGCCCCCCGTGATGGAGCCGTTGTTGATGACGGTCGAGCCCGCACCGGCAACGGTAACGGAAACACCCGCACCGCCGCTCGCGCCGGCCGTCGTTGAGGCGCCCCCAGTGATCGAGCCGTTGTTGAGGAGCGTCAGCGCGGCACCGTTGGCGGAAACACCCACGCCGCCGCTGTTAAGAGCCCCTGTCGAGTCCCCCCCTGTGACTGTGCCGTTGATGGTGGCCTGCGCGCCAGGGCCGAGCAGTGTCAGACCAATGCCACCCTGGGCAGCTGTCCCACCGATATACGTCCCATTGAATGTCCGGGGCGACGCCGCGGTGAATGTAAACCCGGCAGCGCCCGTATTTCGGATCAGGGCAAAACCCTGCGTATCGAAGGTGACCGGCTTGACGGGCGAATTAAACGTGGAGGTGCCGGGCGTCGTGATCGTGATGTCGGCGGTGAAGCGGATTGTCGCCGTCGGATCGCCGTCGGTCATGGCGGCCCCCAGTGCCGCACGCAGTTCGGCCTCGTTGCTGACCAGGTATTCAGCCGCCGATGCGCCTACCGGAAACAACAGCGCAACAGCGAGAGTGATAGACGACACTTGCGGCGCGCGCACGCCGCCCTGCCGCATTCCACGACAAAAATGGGTTTTCATTGAACTGCCCCGTTCGGAGTAAATGTATTGTTATGGGTACAAAGTACAGCGGGGCAGATGTTAGATCACACAAAATGTTATGTAAGCGATACAGATAATGTCTGTGGCGAGCGGGCGACGTCCTCAAATCCCCCCTTGCAAGCAGGGGCAGGAACGTATTAGAGCGTACGCTCTAACGGTGACAGGGACCGCCGGTGGGGCCGTAACGCAGCAGCGGGGCAGGGGCAAGACGCCGCCGCGCATCTATAATCCGGAATGACTTCTTCCGCCCCTACCTCATTCGCCACGCTGCCGCTGTCCGCGGCCATGCAGGCCACCCTCGCTCAACTTGGCTACGACGCCATGACGCCGATCCAGGCGGCCAGCCTTCCGCTGGCGCTGGCAGGGCAGGATTTGATCGCCCAGGCCCGCACCGGCAGCGGCAAGACCGCGGCGTTTGCGCTTGCGCTGCTGCACCGGCTGGACCCGCGTCCGTTCGATGTCCAGGCGCTGGTGCTTTGCCCCACGCGCGAGCTGGCCGACCAGGTCACACAGGAAATCCGCCGCCTTGCCCGCGCCGAGGACAACGTCAAGGTGCTGACACTCTGCGGCGGATCGCCGATTCGGCCCCAGGTGGAAAGCCTGGTGCATGGCGCCCACGTGGTGGTTGGCACGCCGGGCCGGATCATCGACCACCTGGATCGCGGCAGCCTGAATCTCGACACGATCAATACGCTGGTGCTCGATGAAGCCGACCGCATGCTCGACATGGGCTTTCATGACGACATCGCGTTCATTGCCAGCCACGCGCCCAAGGACCGGCAGACGCTGCTGTTCTCCGCCACCTATCCGGATGCCATCGACAAGCTCGCCCATCGCTTCCTGCGCCAGCCCAGGACGGTGAAGGTGGAAGAGGCGCACGACGCCGCCACCATCACGCAGCGTTTCTACGAGGTGGAGAACGGCGAGCGGCTCAAAGCCGTCGGCCTGCTGCTGGATCACTTCCGCCCGGCCACCACGCTCGCGTTCTGCAATACCAAGGCGCGTTGCCGCGATCTGGCCGATCTACTGCATGCGCAGGGTTACGCCGCGCTTGAACTGCATGGCGACCTGGACCAGCGCGAGCGCGACCAGGTGCTGGTGCAGTTTGCCAACAGGAGCTGCTCGGTGCTGGTGGCTACCGACGTGGCTGCGCGCGGTCTCGACATCTCCCAGCTGGAAGCCGTGATCAACGTGGACGTCACGCCCGATCCGGAGGTCCATGTCCATCGCGTCGGCCGCACCGGGCGCGCCGGCGAGGCGGGCTGGGCTTTCAGCCTGGTCAGCCTCGACGAAATGGGCCGCGTAGGCAATATCGAGCAGCATCAGGGTGGCGAATTCGAGTGGCACGCGCTGACCGAACTGACACCCGCAGGCGGCACGCGCCTGCTGCCGCCGATGGTGACGCTGCAGATGCTGGGCGGCCGCAAGGAGAAGATCCGGGCCGGCGACATCCTTGGCGCGCTGACCGGTGACGCTGGCTTCACGAAGGAGCAGGTTGGCAAGATCAGCGTGATGGAGATGTCGACCTATATCGCCGTCGACCGCGCCATTGGCCGCGAAGCCGTGAAGCGGCTGAACGAAGGCAAGGTGAAGGGGCGCAAGGTGAAGGTGCGGCTGCTGACGACTGGTCAGCGGTAACAGCCATGCCATGCCGGCCTCCCTACGGGGCCGGCGAAAAAAAACCACGTCGCCAGGGACGTGGTTTGCAGTTCTGCCGTCGCTGTCGATCGCTGGTGCAAGCCAGCCGTTCGCCGCGTTGGTTCCGACAGGCGGAATTTTCATCGCTGCGGTCGTCCGTACCACCTCCGCGCATCGATGCGAACAACCGGTCACCCCGGCGCAGGCCACTCGCAAAATCTCCAAATCCTTTCTCATTGACTTGAGCCAGATCAGAGAAAGCCGTGGGCCGAAGGATAGTGTTTCAGGCACGGGGCCTTGATTCCGACGAGGCTTCGAAGGAGACACCATTCAATCGATGGAGCACCCCCATGCCCAGCCCACTTGCCACATGGCACGAAGACCATATCCATTTCGCCCGACTGCTTGATCTGCTCGAAGGGCAGATCGTCCGGTTCAACCGGGGAGAGCGCCCGGACTACCACCTGATGGAGACCATTCTTTATTACCTGCGCAACTTCGGTGACAGCGTTCACCATCCTCGCGAGGATGTGGCCTACGCCAGGCTGGTCGAGCGCGATCCGGACATGCAGATCGTGGTCAGCCGCCTGCAGCAGGAACATCGCGTAATTGCCACGGTCGGCCAGGCCTTGCTGGAGCGTCTGAACGAAGCGGAGCGGGACGTGATCAGCTCCCGCGCGGCGCTGGAGGCGGCCGGGGCCATGTATCTGGTCTACTACCGCAATCATCTTTCGACCGAGGAGCGCTACGTCATGCCGCGGGCAGCGCAGTTGCTGACCCGGGGGGACTGGGAGGCCGTCGAGGCGGCCGTGCCGGAATTGGCGGATCCGCTATTCGGCGACGCGACCCCGCGGCGGTTTGCCATGTTGCGAGACCTGATCGACAGCGAGGCACAGGTTGCCGCCTGTACGCCGTGACAGTCCGTTGACAATCGACACCCAGGAAAAAGGGGCGCCGAGAGCGCCCCTTTTCTCATGAACCTCAGGCCAGTTCCTGTTCCGGAAGGGCCACGGCCGGTTTCTCCGCCTGCTTGCGCGTGGCGGTCAGCCGTCGATATCGACCCAGCGCCCACAGCGGGAAGTACGCCGTATAGCCGTGGTACTTCAGGTGGAAGATGCGCGGAAAACCGGGGGCATTGTGATAAGGATGGGTCCAGAAGCCGTCGTCGCCCTGGGCGTCCAGCAGCCAGGCCACGCCGCGCTTTACCGACGCCGACTCGTGCTCGCCCAGCGCCAGCTGGCCCAGCAGCGCCCACGCCGTATGCTCGGCGGTGCTGCCTGCGTCATGGGTGCCGGCCAGTTCGGGATGCAGATAGCTGTCGTTGGTCTCGCCCCAGCCACCGTCGGCGTTCTGCTTGCCGCGCAGCCAGTCCACTGCACGGCGGACCATCGGCAGCTTGCGGTCGACGCCGGCCAGCGCCAGGCCGGCCAGCACGCTCCACGTGCCATAGATATAGTTGGTGCCCCAGCGGCCCCACCAGCTGCCATCGGCCTGCTGCGTCTGGCGCAGGTAGCCGATGCAGCGTTCGCGCGAGCTGGCGTCCTGCGGACGGTTGGTCACGCCCATGGCAAGCAGCATGCGGCCCGATACGTCTTCGGTGGGCGGGTCGAGCAGGGCGCCGTGATCGGCAAACGGGATCGCGTTCAAGTGGTCACGGTCGCAGTTGGCGTCGAACGCGCCAAAGCCGCCGTTCTTCGACTGCAGCCCGATCGACCAGTCCAGCGCACGGTCCACGTGCGGGCGGAAGCGTTCGGACTGGCCGGTGCGCTTGCCGTGGGCGTGCAGCATGGCAAGCACCACCGCCGTGTCGTCGACGTCCGGGTAATACGGGTTTTCGTACTGGAACGCCCAGCCGCCCGCTGGCGTTGCGGGCGCGGCGTTGTGCTTCCAGTCGCCGATCAGATCCAGCACCTGGCGTTCGGTGAGCCAGTCGTAGGCGCGCGCGATGGCGGTCTTCGACTGCTCGGTGGCCGGTGCCTGCTCCAGCGCCATCACGGCCCAGGCGGTATCCCACACCGGCGACAGGCAGGGCTGGCAATATGAGATGCCGTCGTCGCGATGGACAATCAGCTTCTTCAGCGCGTCCATGCAGTCACGGCGCATCGGATGGTCCTTGGCATAGCCCATCAGCACCATCATTTCGTAGGCGTAGACCATCGGCGGGAAGATGCCGCCGAAGCCGTCCTCGCCGTTCATCCGTTCCTCGCTCCACTGCACGGCGCGCTGAATGGCCTTGCGGCGCAGGGCACGCGGGATCAGCGGCTCCGCGTGGCGCACCACGCGGTCGAGTTTCAGGAACAGGCCTTGGAGGCCAGGCTTGCGCGGGAAGTACGCGGTTTCCAGCTCGGGCGGCGTCACGAACAGTTCCTGCACGTGGATGCCGAGCGGATTCCTGGCCTGCGCGCGCATCGAGCACAGCACCAGCAGCGGCACCATGGTCGTGCGGGCCCAGTAGGCCACCTTGTCCATATGGATCGGCGCCCAGCGCGGGAACAGCACGAACTCCACCGGCATGAACGGCGTGGCGCGCCACGGCACCTCGCCAAACGTTGCCAGCAGAATCCGGGTGAATACGTTCGATTTGGCGGCACCGCCACGCGCCAGGATGGCGTCGCGGGCGCGCACCATATGCGGGGCATCGGGCGAATCGCCAGCGGCCTTCAGCGCAAAGTAAGCCTTGACGCTGCAGGACACGTCGAGGTCGCCGCCGTAGTACAGGTCCCACGCGCCGTGCCGGTCCAGCCGCTGCAGCGCGCGCAGGTATTTCGCCATGCGGGCCTGCAGCGCCGTGTCGATCTCGTCGACGAAATGCATCATCAGGATGTATTCGGCCGTGATCGTGGCGTCGGATTCGAGTTCGAAACACCAGTGGCCGTCGGCGTGCTGCTTGTCCAGCAGGGCATCGCGTGCACGTGCCAGGGCGGCATCGATATCGGATGCCGGAATGTCTTGTGGAGTCATGCTTGTTCTTGTTCCGTGCAGGGCTGGGTCAGCTGTTCAAGATGGCGGACCAGCGCCGCGCGTTGTACGGGATCGATCGTGCGGTGGCCGAGCAGGTCGGCCAGCCAGAGCCCGTCAGCGGCCAGGCGGCACATCAGCAGGCGCGTGGCGTCTTCGCACTGGGCCGCGTCGCGCTGCAGCGTGGCGGCTTCCCATTCCTGATAGGGCATGCGGAATTCGGGGCGGGCCATGACCAGCATCATGGCGGCCTTCCAGAGTTCGCGTTCGCCCGCTTCGACAAAGCCGTCGGCCGATGCGCGCAGGTAGGCGCGCGTGTTGCGGCCATGCGGTTCGGTATCGGATTCGGCCACCGTGGTCACCTGGCGCTTGAAATGGTCCAGCACCTCGCTGGACAGCGCCTCAAGCAGCTCCTGCTTGCTCGAGAAGTGGTGCTGCAGCCCGCCCTTGGACACGCCAGCGCGGGCCGCCACGGCATTGAGCGTCACCGCGCCGATGCCTTCCTCGACCAGCAGGTCGATGGTGGCGGCGATCAGGCGATCGCGAATCAGCTGGGGTTGCTTCGGACGGCGGTGGGCTTCACTCATGGCGCCGGAAGATACCATCCGGACGGATTGTTTGCAAACCGAAGCCACGTGTACGCCGCTTTATCGGTGCCTCCATGTCTACATTTGTCTACATGACCCGGTTTGCCTTCAGCCGCGGCATTCGACGCCGTTAGTGCGCTGCAGCATCGACTTCCGGTTCTGACCATCCATGCCAAGCAAATTTTCGATTCGATTCCGCCTGAACGCGGCCCTGGCCGTGCTGGCTGCCCTGCTGACCCTGATCGGCATCATCGGCGTCTTCGGGATGCGCGCGTCCATCGCCGATATCCAGGAGATCTACACCAACCAGCTGGCGTCCACGCGCTTTGTGGCGGCATCGCAGCTCAACGCGGCCGTGGTGCGGACCACGCTGGATCGTGCGGTATTCCATCCCGACTCCGCCGACGTGCCGACCACCATCGACAAGGCAGTGGGCTATCGCGAGAAGTCAGAGAAAGCCTGGAACGCCTACCAGGCGCTGCCGAAATCTGCCGAGGAGAAGGCGCTGTCCGAGAAGGTGGAAGCGCTGCGCAGCAAATTTTTCAAGGAAGGCGTGGAGCCGCTGATCGCCGCGCTGCGCGCCCAGGACGCGGCCGCCATCGACCAGCAGGTGATGACGAAGATCCCGCCGATGTTCGTGGAACTGACTGGCGCCGTGAACGCGCTGGAGCGCAACCAGAGCGACCAGGCACAGGCCATGTACGAGAATGCCACGGCGCGCTCGCAGCGCTTCCTGTGGATGGTGACTGGCGCGATTGCCATCGGCATCGCCGGGGCGCTGGCCTGCGCCATCGGCTTGCGCCGCGCTATCTCCGAACCTCTGGTGCGCATGCTGGAAAGCTTCGGCCGCATCTCGCACGGCGACCTGACCGAGCGCATCCGTGCCACCAGCCAGGATGAAATGGGCGACCTGACCCAGGGCCTGCACCGGATGCAGTCGGGCCTGATCGACGCCATCCAGACCATGCGCGGCGGCAGCGAGGCCATTGCCACGGCCACGCGCCAGATCGCGGCGGGCAACCTGGACCTGTCCCAGCGCACCGAGCAGCAGGCCAGCGCGCTGGAAGAAACGGCCGCCAGCATGGAACAGCTGACGGCCATCGTGAAGCAGAACGCCGAGAACGCCCATCAGGCCAACCAGCTGGCGGCGGCCGCTTCGGAAACCGCATCGCGCGGCGGCGAGGACATGCGCAACGTGGTGTCCACCATGAGCGGCATCCAGCATGCGTCGCGCAAGATTGGCGAAATTACGGCGGTGATCGAAGGTATCGCGTTCCAGACCAATATCCTGGCGCTGAACGCTGCCGTGGAAGCCGCCCGCGCAGGCGAGCAGGGCCGGGGCTTTGCCGTGGTGGCGGGCGAAGTGCGCGAACTGGCGCAGCGGTCGGCATCGGCCGCCAAGGAAATCGTCCAGCTGATCAACGACACCGTGAGCCAGGTGGAAGCCGGCACGCAGCAGGTGGACAAGGCCGGCACCACGATGCACGACCTGGTGCAGGCCGTGGGCCGTGTCACGTCGATCATGGGCGAGATCAGCACCGCATCACGCGAGCAGAGCGCGGGCATCGATCAGGTGGGCAAGGCCGTGACGCAGATGGACCAGATGACGCAGCAGAATGCCGCCCTGGTGGAAGAGGCAGCCGCTGCCGCCCAGGCGCTGGAGGAGCAGGCCGATATGCTGAAGGCGTCGGTGTCGTCGTTCCAGGTGCCGGCGGTGGTCTGAGTGGCCTGAGCGGGCCTGAGCGGGCCTGAGCGGGCCGGGGCGGTGGGACGCCGGGCCATGCGGCCCTCGACCCGCGTCCCTTGACCCGCGCCAGCTGGCCTGTCAGTCCTTCACCAGCCCGCCGTCGACCACCAGGTTCTGGCCGGTCACGGCACGCGCCCACGGCGACAGGAAGAACAGCACTGCGTCGGCGAATTCCTCGGGCGTGGTCACGCGGCGCACCGGCGTGAGGCTGGCGATCAGGTCGAATACGGCATCTGGCGTGGCCGCGCTGGCGTCCGTCACGCGCAGCAGGCCGCCCGACACCATGTTCACGGTAATGCCGTCGGGCCCCAGGTCGTTGGCGGCGGTGCGTGTCAGTGCCAGCAGCGCTGCCTTGGCTGCCGTGTAGTCGTGGTAGGGCACCACCGGATACTGGAACAGGTTGCTGCCGATGTTGACCACCCGCCCGAAGCCCGCGCCGCGCATGGCGGGCGCAGCGGCCTGCATGGTGTTCAGCGCGCCCTTGAGCGAGCCATCGAGTTGCTGCCGGAAACGGTCCCAGCTGATGTCGTCGAGCTTCGGCCGCGCGTCGCCATCAAAGCGGAAGTCGGCCAGCGCGTTGTTGATGACCGATACCACCGGCTGGTTGAAGTGCGCCTGCGCGTCGTCGAGCATCCGGCGCACGGCGTCGGCGTCGGTCACATCGGCCTGCAGTGCCACGGCGCGGGGGCCAAGTTCCTGAGCCAGCGCACGGGCCTGTGCCTCGCTGCGGCGATAGTTGATGACGACGCTGGCACCTTCGCGCGCCAGGGCGCGGACAATCGCGGCACCCAGGCCGCGCGCGCCGCCTGTGACCAGCACGCATTGCTGATGAATTTGCATGATCGGTACCCTCAGGCTGCGGCCAGCGGCGCAAAGCGCAGGCGTTCGTCTTCCAGTCGGCCATGGAACATCTCGGCGGGGCGCACCCATGGCGATGTGTTGTGCGGCCAGATGTGTACGTAGACGGTCAGCACCTCGTCGTTTTCCGAGTGCTTCGCTTCGAAGATGCGGCGATACAGCCCGCCCTTGTAGTGCCGGTGCGTAGCCAGCTTCAGCGCTTCGGCCTCGCTGGTCACCTGGTAGCGCGGGGTCTTGCC
Source organism: Cupriavidus sp. D384 (assembly GCF_001652915.1). GTDB lineage: Bacteria > Pseudomonadota > Gammaproteobacteria > Burkholderiales > Burkholderiaceae > Cupriavidus. Next base: position 38,049 of record NZ_BBQI01000073.1, on the reverse strand, counting down.
TTCGCCGAATTCACCGACCAGCGCAAAGGCCTGGCGGATGGCGTCGATATCGGTGTCTTGCATGAGGAATTCCGGTTTGGTCTGCCTGGCCCGGGTGCCTGGCGCAGACTGGGCCGGCATTCTACTCCCCGGCGGCAATGGTGCTCCCGCAGCGCGCCGGCCGCGGGGCTTGTCAGACCACGTCCAGCCACTTGATCCATGCCGCGATGGTGAAGATCGAGACGATGGTCGACAGCACCACGGCCGATGACACCGCGGCTTCCCCGGTGCGATAGCGCAGCGCAAGCAGATAGGAGTTGATGCCGACCGGCATGGCCGCGAAAAGGGTAGCCACACCGGCGTAGGCGGGCGGCATGTCGAAGACGTGGAAGGCAATCAGCCAGACGAACAGCGGATGCAGCACGAGCTTGCCGACGGAGATGGCCGCTGCCGCGCCCAGGCCATCGCGCAGCCGGTACTGGTGCATCGACACGCCGAGCGAGAAAAGCGCGCACGTGGAAGCGGTGTCGCCAAACGCCTTGACCAGCGTGGCCGCCACGCCGCCGAGCGTGATATGCGTGAGCCGCAGCACGCCGCCAACCGCCAGTGCCAGGACGATGGGATTGCGGGCCAGGCGCCGCGCCACCTCCAGCAGCCGCCGGCCCAGCGAGCCGCCGTCGCCACGCTCGATCAACACCGTGGCGGCGGTCATCATGATCGGCAGATGCACGGCCAGCAGCAGGAACAGCGGCACCTTGCCTGCATCGCCATATACGGCAAGGATGATTGGCACGCCAAAGAACACGGTATTCGACTGGCTCGACGCGAAGCCGACGATCACGGCCGAGCGCTTGTCCTGATGTTCGTCCGGGCGTTGCCTGCGGCCCAGCAGCCCGGCCAGCATCGCCCACACGATGGCGCAGCCGCCAAAGTAGGCGATCCAGTAGCCGACATGCACCGTGGTGCCGTCGCCGGGCTGGGCCAGCGTCTGGATGATCAGCGCGGGCACGGCCACGGCGAACACATATTCGGAGAGCCCTTCGCCCACGCGCGCGGAGAGGATGCCGGTTGCGGCAAGCGCCCACCCCGCGAGGACAACGGCAAACATGGGCAGGATCAGAAAGGCGAGTTCCATCGCAAAGCGGCCGGGCAGGCGGGGGGCGGGTGCAGGAAACCGCAATACTGCCATGCCGGGCCATGTCCGTGCCACGCCTGCGGCACCTCCGTGCCGCGTCAGACCTGTGTCAGCCCCAAACCGGCGCCGTGGCGCGGATGCGTGCCGGGGTCAGGGTGCGCCAGTTGCCGGACGTTCGATGGTTGCGTGCGTATCTGCCGGTGCGGTCTCCGCAGCGGCCATCGGATCCAAATCGTTGACCTTGGGCGCCCATTTGCGCTGGAGCAGCACCACCGTGCTGATGGCACCGGTCAGCAGGAATCCGAAGATCGCCAGCATCGGCAGTTCATAGCTGCCGCCAACATGCAGCAGCCACCCGGACAGGCTGGCCGACACGCCGCCAGCCAGGCTGGTGGCTACCTGCTGCAGGCCGGTATTCAGGCCCACCGCCTGCCGGGGAATCAGCGTGAGCTTGCACAGTGCCAGGTTGTTGGCCGTGACCAGCCCCAGCAGCGACAGCGACAGCACGTTCCAGAACAGCGCCATCTCCAGCGATGGCGCATAGGCGCCCAGCAGCACGGTGGTGCCGCCAAGGAAGCCCGCCAGCACGAACGACTTGCGCACGCGCACGGCATCGTGGCCCCGGGCGATCAGCCGGTCGGCCGCCCAGCCGGCCGCCATGGCGACGATGGCGATGCCGGCAAAGCTGAAGAACGTGTAGAGCCCGGAGCGCGTCAGCGACAACCCGCGCTGTTCCACCAGGTAGGCGGGCATCCAGGTCATGCAATAGAACGTGAAGTAGCCGTAGCAGAAGTTGTTGACCAGCCCGCCCCAGACCACCGGGCTTGCCAGCAGGTTGCGCAGCGGCACCGACGATGCCCGGTGAACCCGCACCGCCAGCTGCTCGCGCGACGGGAAATCGTCGCGTACCAGCCGCAGCCACGGCACCAGCCACAGCAGGCCGACCAGCCCCGTTGCCACGAACATCACCTGCCAGGACCACGTGACGATCAGCCAGGCGGCAATCGGCGCGCCCAGGGCCGGGCCCATCTTGCCGCCGATCGAGAAGATGCCGAGGGCCGTGCCCTTGCGGGTTTCGTCGAAGTTGTTGGCGAGATAGCGATAGGTGGCCGGTACCACCACGGCCTCGGTCAGGCCGATCAGCAGCCGCATCACGATCAGCGCAGGGAGCGTGCTGACCATGCCCGTCACGGCCGCGGCCACGCACCAGACCAGAAAGCAGACCGTGTAGGGCCATTTCACGCCATAGCGGTCGACCAGCCATCCCATCGGCAACTGCACCAGCCCGTACGACCAGAAGAAGGCCGAGTTGAGCCAGCCGCGCTCGATGCTGGTCAGGCCGAATTCGCGCACGAAACGCTGGTCGGCCAGGGCGGCGGACAGGCTGGTGCGGTCCACGAACGCAATCATCAGCCCCAGCGCCAGCAGCACAAGGATGTGCCACGGGTTTTCGGGGGCGGCGGGTCGGGTGGATCGAGTGGGCTGGCTGGTCTCCATGGACGGCTCTTTTCCTTGTACGGTCTCCTGGCTGCCAAGGATAAAGGACGCCACGGCGCACGTCCCTGTACAAAAGCGCGATTCGCCGGCACTTTGGCGGTGCCGCGCATGCGTCGGGCGTCGCGATCGGCGCACGGCCCGCCGTGGAGGGCGGGCCGTGCGGACGGCGGGCATGATGGGGTTACGGGGTTACGGCTTCACAGGCTTACCGCATTGCGGCATTACGGCGTGATGGCCACCTTCAGCACGCCGTCACGCTGGTTGGCAAACAGGTCGTAGGCGGATTCGATGTCGGCCAGCTTGTAGTGATGGGTGACCAGCGGCGCCAGGTCGACGCGTTGGGTTTCGATCACGTTCATCAGCCGGCGCATGCGTTCCTTGCCGCCGGGGCACAGCGAGGTCACGATCCGGTGGTCGCCCAGGCCGGCGGCGAACGGCCCCAGCGGGATGCTCAGGTCGGTGGAATAGACGCCCAGGCTGGACAGCGTGCCGCCGGGCTTCAGCACCCGCAGCGCCGCCTCGAAGGTGGCTTGCGTACCAAGCGCCTCGATCGAGGCATCGACGCCCCGGCCGCCAGTCAGCCGCAGGATCTCGTCGACGACATCGGTCTTGCGGAAATTGACGACCTCGTCGGCACCCATATGACGGGCAATCGCCAGGCGTTCGTCGATACCATCGACCACGATGATCTTCGACGCGCCCCGCAGCCGCGCGCCAGCCGTCGCACAAAGGCCAATGGGCCCCTGTGCAAAGACCGCCACAATATCGCCAATCTTGATGTTGGCCCGCTCGGCGCCCGCAAAGCCGGTGGACATGATGTCCGGGCACATCAGCACCTGCTCGTCGGTCAGTCCATCGGGGATCGGCGCCAGATTGGCCTGCGCATCGGGCACCAGCACGTATTCGGCCTGCGTACCGTCGATGGTGTTGCCAAAGCGCCAGCCACCCATCGGCTTGTAGCCATGGCCGTGGGCCTGTCCGTCCTGCGACGCGCAGCCGTCCTGGCATGCATATGAATAAAAGCTTGGGCAAATGGCACCGGCAATCACACGCTGGCCTTCCTTGTAGCCGGTGACATTGCTGCCAAGCTTCTCGATCACCCCGACCGGCTCGTGACCGATGGTCAGCCCGGGCTGGACGGGGTATTCGCCTTTGAGAATGTGAACGTCGGTGCCACAGATCGTGGTGGTGGTGATCCGGATCAGCGCATCGCCGGGACCGACATCAGGGATAGGTTTTTCCTGAAGAGTGATCTTGCCGGGACCTTGAAACACTGCAGCTCGCATGCTGGGCATGGTTGGGCTCCTGGAGACTTCGGCGGAAGGGCGGCGGCCTTCGGGGGCGGGTGGGCGCGCCGCTTTCAGTCTATTGCCACAGATTTGCGCGAGTGTTGATCAGAGTCTGGGGGTGCAGAAATTGATGGGTTGGTTGATCTGGCGCAGCTTGCGCCAGATTGCGGGTCATCGAACGGTGTGCGCGGCTAGGGCTTTGCCAGATCCGGAAAAGCTGTACTCCCGGTCTGCGTCATGGCGTCCGCCCGCCACGTTCCAAAATCTTATACAAATGCGACCGCGATATCCGCAGTTGTTCCGCGGCGCGCTTCTTGTTTCCGCCGTGGCGGGCGATGGCGTCGAGCACTGCCGCATACGCCAGATCGCTCATGCCTGCGCTGCTATCCGTCCATGACTGACTCGACAGACGCGTGCCGGCGGCTGCGTCTGCATCGCCTGTCCCGGCGAAACTGGCCGATGCGAACGCGGCGGCGTCGTCGGCGGCGGCCGGCGCGGCAATGACCCCTCGCGCCGCATCGCCGCGCGCAAAATCCGCCACCTTCAGCGCGCGCCCGTCGCAAAACACCAGCGCTTCTTCCACGCGTTGCCGCAATTGCCTGACGTTGCCCGGCCATGGCTGCCCCGCCAGGTGCCGGGCCACGTCATGCTCGATCCGTGGCGCGGGCATGCCATTGCGGGTGCAGAACGCCTCCACAAAATGCTGCAGCAGCGCGGGGATATCCTCGCGCCGTTGCCGGAGGGCAGGAATCCGCAGCACCACGCCGCTGAGCCGGTAATACAGGTCCAGGCGGAATCTGCCCGCGTCGATCAGTTCGGGAATATCGCGATTGGTGGCCGAGACCAGCCGGAAGTCCACCTTGCGGGCGCGTCCGCTGCCTAGCCGTTCGACCATGTGGTCTTCCAGCACGCGTAGCAGTTTCACCTGCATTTCCATGGGGATATCGGCCACTTCGTCCAGGAATACCGTGCCGCCTGCGGCCAGTTCGAGTTTGCCCGCCTGGCCCTGGCGTTTGCTGCCGGTAAAAGCCCCCGGGGCGTGGCCGAACAGTTCGGACTCGATCAGCGTGGCGGGCAGGGCGGCCAGGTTCAGGCTGACCAGCGGGCGCGCGGTGGCGTCGTCGTCGTGGCCGGTGCCGTGGATGGCCCGGGCCACCAGTTCCTTGCCGGTTCCGCTTTCACCCAGGATCAGCACGGGCACGTCCAGCCGGGCCACGGTCTGGATTTCGCGGCGCAGCCGCTGCATCGGTGCGCTTTCGCCGATCAGGCCCATATTGGCCTGGCGTTCGCGCAGGCCTTCGAACTCGCGCTGGTAGCGGGCCACCTCGGAGCGCAGCGTCACCAGTTCCTTATGCATGCGCACCAGTTCTTCCGGCCCCTTGAACATGACCTGGCCGATGGCGCCAACCACCTCGCCATGCTGGCGGATCGGGATGCGGTTGACCACCCGCGAAGTGTGATTCAGTTGCTGAAGCTGCCCGATCTCGGCCTTGCCGCTGCTGACAACCTGGGGCAGTCGCGAATTCGGGATGACGTCGGCGGCCGCGCGTCCGATGCCGGCGCCGGGCTCCAGGCCCAGGAATTTCTCGTGGACCGGGCTGATATAGCGCACCAGCCCCGCGTGGTCGACCACGGTGATGGCCTGGTAAGGGTCGTTCAGGAAATGGTCGAGGATGGCATCGGCAAACGGCACGGTGCCCAGAAAATCGAACAATGTGGCCTGGGCGTCGGCGCAATGCAGCAGGATCAGGTGCCGCTGGCCGTCGTCTAGCGACAGGCCGATATAGCGCGCCGCACCGACCTCCACCGGAAACAGCCTGCGGCCGCCTGCCGGGTTGGCCTGCCGCCATGCTGACAGGGTGGCCGACGCCACCGCAGCCTCGGCACAGATCCCGAATGCCGCATCGGCCGTGCCGTCGCCAGTGCATGCCAGCACACCAAGGAACGCCGAATCCGGTCGCAGCGTGGCGGCCGGTTGTGTTGTCTCCGTGGACACGGGTGTCTCCATTTGTGTCCTCGATGCGGACACTCTTATGTATTTGTCGTGGACATCTTAGCCATGTCGCAAGGATTCCTCAATGTAATCAGGGCTCGGGCGGGTACGTGAAAGCTGGCACGGCTTGTGCAAAGTGTCTTCGCATCAACAAAAGAAAGACAGTTGGAGACAAAGCGTGAGCTGGCAGCCTGAAGTGGACGAACTCGCCTGGCGGCGGCGGCTGGCCGCCCGCATGGGTGGTGACAGCAAGGTGGAGCGCCACAAGGCAGCGGGCAAGCTGACGGTGCGCGATCGGGTCGATGCGATTGCCGATCCGGGCTCGTTCCGCGAGGTGGGTGGCCTGAGCGGCAGCGGCCGCTATGACAGCAACGGGCGGCTGGTGGACCTGATTCCGTCGAACCTGGTCATGGGCCGCGCGCAGCTGGACGGGCGCCCGGTGGTGCTGGTTGGCGACGATTTCACGGTGCGGGGCGGTGCCAACGACGGCGCGCCCGGCGACAAGCTGATCCACGCCGAGAAAATGGCCCACGACCTGCGGCTGCCGATGATCCGGCTGGTGGACGGCACGGGCGGCGGTGGCTCCGTGCGCAATATCGAGATCAAGGGCCACACGCTGATTCCGACCATGAAGGTCTGGCAGTACGTGGTGGAGAACATGGCCACGGTGCCCGTGGTGTCGCTGGCGCTGGGCTCCGTGGCCGGGATGGGCGCGGCGCGCGTGGCGGCCAGTCATTATTCGGTGATGGTCAAGGAGACCTCGCAACTGTTCAGCGAAGGGCCTCCGCTGGTGGCGCGTGCCGGGCAGGACATCGGCAAGAATGAACTGGGCGGCAGCCAGATCCACACCCGCAACGGTGTGGTGGACGACGAGGTGGCGACCGAGCAGGAGGCATTTGCGCGTGCCCGGCAGTTCCTGTCGTATCTGCCGGCTTCGGTCTACGACCTGCCGCCCCGGACCAACACCCTGGATAGCCCGTTGCGGCGCGACGATTGGCTGCTGTCGGCCATCCCGCGCGATACCCGGGCCGCATACCAGATCCGGCCGATTCTGGAGACCCTGGTCGATGCCGGGACGTTCTTCGAGACCGGCACGCAATGGGGGCGCGCCATCGTCACCGGGCTGGCCCGGCTGGACGGCTGGCCGGTGGCGGTGATTGCCAGCGATCCGGCCTGTCACGGCGGCAACTGGGACAGCGACACCGCCGAGAAATTCACCCGCTTTGTCGACCTGGCGCAGACCTTCCACCTGCCGGTGGTCCATCTCGTGGATACGGCAGGCTTTCAGGTTGGCCTGGAGGCAGAGCAGGCCGGGATCATGCGCTACGGCGTGCGGGCGCTGGCGGCCGTCTACCAGGCCACGGTGCCGTGGTGCTCGCTCATCGTGCGGCGGGCCTATGGCGTGGCGGCGGCGGGGCACCAGCACATGGGCCGCTTCAATTTCCGGTATGCGTGGCCATCGGCCAACTGGGGTGCCCTGCCGATAGAAGGCGGCCTCGAAGTGGCCTACAAGGCCGAGATCGAGGGCGCCGATGATCCCGTGCAGAAGCGCGCCGAAATCGAACAGCGCGTACGCAGCCTGACTTCGCCGTTCCGCAGCGCCGAAGCGTTTGTCATCGAAGACATCATCGATCCGCGCGATACCCGCGCGCTGCTGTGCGAATTCGCCAATCTGGCGGCGCCGCTGCGCGAGCCCGGTGTCAGCCGCTTTGGCGTGCGGCCCTGACGCGGCCCGACACGGGCCGGCCCCATCGAACAAGACACAAGAACATCACAGGAGAGAGACTTGAAGAAGCTGCTGATTGCGAACCGGGGCGAGATTGCCCTGCGTATCCTGCGGGCCGCGCGGGACCTGGATATTGGCACCGTGGCGGTCTATTCGCAGGATGACGCCAGTGCGCGGCATCGCGTCCTGGCCGACGAGGCCGTGGCGCTCGATGGCGCCGGCCCGGCTGCGTATATCGACATCGCGGGGATCATTGCCGCGGCCAGGGCCACCGGCTGCGATGCGGTGCACCCGGGCTACGGCTTCCTGAGCGAGCGCGCGGACTTTGCCCAGGCGTGCACAGAGGCTGGCATCCGGTTTATCGGGCCCAGTGTCGACCATCTGGCGATCTTCGGCGACAAGGGCCGTGCGCTGGAACTGGCCGTGCAGAGCGACGTGCCGGTGATGCCGGCCACGCACGGCGGCGCATCGCTGGAAGAGATCACGGCCTTCTTCGATGCGCAGGGTGCGGCCGGCGTTGTCATCAAGGCGGTGGGCGGCGGGGGCGGGCGCGGCATGCGCGTGGTGCGCCGCCGCGAAGACCTGGCCGAAGCCTACGCGCGCTGCCGCTCCGAGGCGGCCTCGGCGTTCGGCATCGACGCGCTCTATGCCGAGCGGCTGGTGGCACGGGCGCGCCATATCGAGGTGCAGATTGCCGGCGATGGCGTGAATGTGGTGGCCCTGGGCGAGCGCGACTGCACGCTGCAGCGCCGCTTCCAGAAGCTGGTGGAGATTGCGCCGAGCCCGGTGCTCAGGCCCCAGCTGCGCGACCAGATCATCAAGGCCGCGCTGCGGCTGGCACGCCGGGTGGGCTACGCCAGCCTGGGGACGTTCGAATTCCTGGTCGAGGAAAACGAAGCGGGCGAACAGAAGGATTTCGTCTTTATCGAAGCCAATCCGCGCCTGCAGGTGGAGCATACGATCACCGAGCAGGTCACCGGGGTGGATCTGGTGGCGCTGCAGATCGGGCTGGCCGCCGGGCGTACGCTGGGCGACCTGGGGCTGGACCCGGCCGCGCCGCCGCAACCGCGCGGCTTTGCCATCCAGGTGCGTGTGAACGCCGAGATGACCGATGCCAACGGGCTGGCGCGTCCGGCGCATGGCCGGCTGGAGCGCTTCGACCCGCCGACCGGGCCGGATGTCCGCGTCGATACGCATGCCTACACGGGCTACGAGCCGTCGCCGAACTTCGACACGCTGCTGGCAAAGCTGATCGTCAGCAGCGGCACATCCGACTTCGGGGCGGTGCTGCGCCGGCTGCAGCGCAGCCTGGCCGAGTTCCGAATCAGCGGGGTGTCCACCAACCTGAACCTGCTGCGCGCGCTGGTGCAGCGTGACGAATTCCGGACCCAGGCCGTTCATACGCGCCATTTCGAGGCCATCCTGCCGGAACTGGCCGCAGCGGCGGAAGCCATTGCCGATGCCGGCCGTGCGCAGGATGCGCTGCTGGGGGGTACCGCCCGGCCGCCGGTCCATGGCCTGGCGCATGCCGCGGGGCCCGAGGAGCAGGTCGAGGAAGGGCTGGTTGCCGTCCGCGCGCCGCTGACGGGGCGCGTGGTGGAAATCGCGGTCGAACTGAACGCACTGGTCAAGCCGGGCCAGACCGTGGCCGTGCTCGACGCCATGAAGATGGAGCACGCCATCGCGGCCGAGTGCGCCGGCCGCGTGGTGGACCTGCGCCTGGAAAAGAACGCGCTGGCAGCCGAGAACCAGATCCTGATCGTGCTGGAAGAAACCGACGCAGCGGGCGTGGCGGCCGACACCGCGCAGGCGCACGATGCCAACGCCATCCGCGCCGACCTGCAGCGTGTGCTGGACCGGCACGCCTTCCTGCATGATGCCGCGCGCCCCGACGCCGTGGCCCGGCGCCGCTCGCGCGGCCAGCGTACTGCCCGCGAGAACATTGCCGATCTGTGCGATGCCGACACCTTCGTGGAGTACGGCGCGCTGGCGCTGGCCGCCCAGGCAAGCCGCCGCAGCAAGGAAGACCTGATCGCCAATACGCCGGCTGATGGCCTGATCACCGGCATCGGCAACGTCAATGGCGAACTGGTGGGCAAGGATCGCGCACGCAGCGCGGTGATGGCCTATGACGCCACCGTGATGGCGGGCACGCAGGGCAAGCGCAACCATATCAAGACCGACCGCATCGTGGAGGTGGCGCTGCGCGACGAACTGCCGCTGGTGCTGTTTGGCGAGGGCGGCGGTGGGCGGCCTGGCGACGTGGATTTTCCGTCGGTGTCGGGGCTCTACCAGCCGTCGTTCGCCGCGTTTGCGGAACTGAGCGGGCAGGTGCCGGTGGTGGGCATCGTATCGGGCCGATGCTTCGCGGGCAATGCCGCATTTCTGGGCTGCTGCGACGTCATCATCGCCGACAAGTCCGCCAATATCGGCATGGCCGGCCCGGCCATGATCGAAGGTGGCGGCCTGGGCATCTTCCGTCCTGAAGACGTGGGGCCGGCACCGGTGCAGTTTGCCAATGGCGTGATCGACATCCTGGTGGAAAACGAGGCCGAAGCCACGCAGGCGGCCAGGCACTACCTGTCGATGTTCCAGGGCCGCGTGGCGCACTGGAGCGCGCCCGATCCGGCCGACCTGCGCCACGTGGTACCCGAGAACCGCCTGAGGGTCTATGACACGCGCAAGGCCATCGAGGGCATCGCCGATGTGGGCAGCGTGCTGATGCTGCGCGGCGGCTTCGGCGCTGGCATCCACACGGCACTGGCCCGCGTGGAAGGACAGCCGGTGGGCATCATGGCAAACAACCCGTACCACCTGGGCGGCGCGATCGATGCCGATGCGGCCGACAAGGCATCGCGCTTCATGCAGCTATGCGACGCGCATGGCCTGCCGATCGTCTCGCTGATCGATACCCCGGGCTTCATGGTGGGGCCGGACGTCGAGGCGCGTGCGCAGGTGCGCCACGTGTCGCGCATGTTCCTGACGGCGGCCAAGCTGCGCGTGGCGCTGCTGGCCGTGACGCTGCGCAAGGGCTACGGCCTGGGCGCGATGGCCATGGCAGGCGGTGGATTCCGCTCGGCCAGCTTCACGATCTCGTGGCCGACAGGTGAGTTCGGGCCCATGGGACTGGAAGGCGCGGTCAGGCTCGGCTTCAAGAAGGAGCTGGAAGCGGTGCCCGATGGCCCGGAGCGCAAGGCGTTGTTCGACCGGCTGGTGGCGCAGTCCTACGAGCGCGGTCACGCCATCAACACGGCGGCGGCGGTAGAGATCGACGCGGTGATCGATCCGGCCGAAACGCGCAAATGGATCGCGCAGGGCATTGCGTCCGCAGAACTGCGTGGCCACCGCGAGCGTCGCGGCTTCGTGGACGCATGGTGAGCGGCCCGGTGGACGTCCGCACCCCGAACCGGGGGAACGCACGGAATCAACGGAATCCAGGCAACCAGGAGGCTTTCATGACCAGGAATGGTCCAGATCCGGCGCAACTGGCGCTGGGCGGATTGCGCGTGCTGGAAATCGGCAGCGGGCCGGCGCTGGCCTACGCGGGCAAGCTGTTTGCCGACTTTGGCGCGGAGGTCATCAAGGTCGAAAGCGCGGCGGGCGATGCCTGGCGGCGGATGCCGCCACTGGTCGATGTGCCAGGCGGCAGGCCGCCCGAAAGCGCGCTCTTTGCCTGGCTCAATACCAACAAGCGCAGTGTCGTTGCGGCGAACCGCCCCGAGGACGACGCGTGGCTGGCCCAACTGGCCCGCACATGCGACGTGGTGCTCGACGCGCGCGCGCTGGATGAAGGCATTGCCGTGCTCAAGCGTCCCGTCTGGCAGGTGCCAGGCGCAGTTGACGGACACGAGCCCATCGACATCGCGCTGACATGGTTTGGCGACAGCGGCCCCTATAGCGGGTTCGCGGGCACCGAGGCGGTTTGCCGGGGGCTGGCCGGGGCCGTGCATGGCAGCGGGCCGGTGGAAGGGCCGCCGCATATGCCGCATGACGTGCAGACGGGCATTGTGGTGGGCGTGAGCGCGTTCTCGGCGGCGGTGGCGGCGCTGACGGGCACCAGCCAGGGCAGCCGGCGCTATGTGCTGAGCACGCACGAATGCATCTTCAGCGTGGTGGAGATGGAAGCGGGCATGGTGCAGGACAAGCGCCACCCGCTGCGGCGCATGGGCGTGAACCGCTTCTGCGGCACGCACCCGGGCGGCATCTACGAGACCGCCGATGGCTGGATCGGCATCTTCACGCATACGCTGCCGCAGTGGAAGGCGCTGTGCGAGGCGATCGGGCGCCCCGAGCTTGGCAGCGATCCGCGCTTTGCCAGCGGGCCCGAGCGCATGCTGGTGGCCGACGAGATCGACGCGTTCCTGAAGCCGGCGCTGCTGAAGCGGTCAGCCGAGGAATGGTTCGCGCTGCTGGGCGACAAGAAGCACCCGGCCGTGGTGGTGCCCAGCATGGCAACGCTGCTGGGCCAGGCCGTGCACCGCGAGCGGGGCGCGTTCGTGCCTGTGACGCTGGGCGACGTGGCGTTCGAAGGCCCGGTGGTGCCGCTGCGGCTCGATGATGCCGGGCCTCTGGCCGGTGGCAAGGCGCCGGCTCTGGGCGCCGACAGCGCGTTCTATCGGCAAGCGGGGCTGGATCATCATCCGCGCCAGCGTCTGGCACCGGCACCCGCCGGCCGCCTGCCGCTGGAGGGCGTTCGCGTGATCGACCTGACGATGGGCTGGGCCGGGCCGCTCGCCACGCGCACGCTGGCGGACTTTGGCGCGGAGGTTATCAAGGTGGAAAGCACGGGCTACCCGGACTGGTGGCGCGGCGCGAATTTCACCGAGGAGTTCTATCGGGACAGGCTGTACGAGAAAAACTCGAACTTCAACATGATGAACCGCAACAAGCTCGGCATCACGCTGGATCTGACGCAGCCCGAAGGCAAGGCGCTGCTGCTGGATCTGGTGGCAAACGCCGACGCGGTCATCGAAAACTACTCGGCGGAGGTGCTGCCGAAGCTGGGACTGACGTACGACACGCTGCGGGCTCGCAACGATCGCCTGGTGATGGTATCGATGCCGGCCTTCGGCCTGGGCAACGCATGGAGCAACACGCGCGCCTACGGCGGCACGCTCGAACAGGCCAGCGGGCTGCCTTGCTACACGGGCCACCCCGAGGGGCCGCCGGCCATGACGTCGTACGCGTATGGCGATCCGATTGGCGGACTGAATGCGGGCGCGGCGATGCTGGTGGCGCTGTTCGCCCAGCAGGCCACGGGCAAGGGGCGCCATCTGAACCTGTCGCAGGTGGAGGCCATGCTGGCGCTCACCGCACCGTACATGATCGAGCAGTCGGTGTCGGGGCAGGTGGCGCCGCGCCAGGGCAATCGCCATCCGGTGGCCGCGCCGCATGGCTGCTACCGCTGCGCGGGCGACGATGGGTGGATCGTGCTGAGCGTGAGCGATGCCCAGTGGCCCGCGCTCTGCCGTGTGCTCGGACGCATGGACCTGGCCGAAGGCACGGCGCTGGCCGAAGCGTCGGGCCGGCGTGCGCAGCATGACCGCATCGACGCCGCCATCGCCGCCTGGTGCGCGACGCGCGCCCCCGACGACGCCATGCAGCAGCTTCAGCACGCTGGTATCGCAGCGGGCGCGGTCAAGCCCATGTGGCAGGTACTGCAAGACCGCCATCTGCATGCGCGCGGCTTCTGGTGCGAGGTGGAGCGGCCCTACGTTGGACGCTACGCCGCCAGCACCAGCTGGTTTCGCGGCGCAAACGGGCCGGCACCGATTCGCCATGTTTCGCCAACGCTGGGCCAGCATACCGACCAGGTGCTGGCGAGCGTGCTGGGGCTGGGCGCCGGGCAACGCGAGGCGCTGGAGCGCCGGGGCATTACCGGACAAACCGCCCGGCCCAAGGGCGCCGGGTCATCGGCCTAGCCCGATGCTGGGCATGAGACACCAGATTCCAGGATAACTACGACAAGGAGACAACATGAAACGACGCGCACTGACTTCCGCCATGGGAATGGGATGCCTGCTGGCGGTAGCACTGCCTGGCGCCGCCGCAGCACAAAGCGGCCCGGCGGGAAACTGGCCGAACAAGCCGATCCGCATGATCGTGCCGTTCCCGGCCGGATCGTTCACCGATACCGTGGCTCGTGTGCTGTCGGATCGGCTGACCAAATCGCTGGGCCAGCCCGTGGTGGTGGAGAACAAGGCCGGCGCCAACGGCCTGATCGGCGTGGGCGAGGCCGCACGCTCGGCGCCGGACGGCTACACGCTGCTGGTGACCAATTCCAGCAGCGTCACCATCAACCCGCACATCTACAAGAAGGCCAGCTACAAGGCGCGCGACCTGGCGCCCGTGACGCTGGTGCTGGAGGCGCCGTTCATCCTGGTGACCAATCCGGAATGGTCGCAGAAGCACGCGGTGGCCACGGTGCCCGACCTGGTGCGCTATGCATCGCAGAACCCCGGCAAGATCAGCTACGGCTCGGCGGGCCCCGGCAATATCGCCCACCTGAGCTTTGCCATGCTGAACAACCGCGCGAAGATTTCCACCACGCACGTGCCGTACAAGTCGGCCGCACAGGCGGAAATGGCCGTGATCAGCGGCGAACTCGATACCGCCTTCGACACCTGGACCGCGCTGCCGCAAATCAAGTCCGGCAAGCTCAAGCCCATCGCTGTCAGTTCCACGCGGCGCATGACGCAACTGCCTGACGTGCCAACCGTGGAGGAGGCCGGCCTGAAGCCATTCAATTCCACGTTCTGGATTGGCCTGCTGGCACCGGCCGGCACGCCGCAGCCGATCATCCAGAAACTGCATGCCGCCACGCGCGGCGTGCTGGACGACGAAAAGGGCAAGGCGGCGCTGAGCCAGCAGGGCGACGTGGTGATGATCGATCCGGAGAACTTCGCAAAGCGGGTGGAGAAGGAGGAAGTCAGCTGGGATGCGGTGATCCAGAAGGAGGGGATCACGCTGGATTGACTGCCGGATTGATAACCTGACTGGCGTGGCTGCACGTGGCCGGGTTGCACCCCGGCCAGCGCTGCCTCGTGGGTGTGCCGCAGCGCGGGCGGAAATCCGGCTGCCAGCCATCACCATCCGTACCAACCCCTAGTTGACTCCATTTTTCATGGGCATAAAATCTGTTTCACAAACATGAAAACAGAGCGCTGGCCATCCGGCACGGCGCCACCATGTTGGAGACAGCCTACCCATGACCGCATCTTCCGCCGCCAAGCAGGCGGCTCCCACCTATTTCGTCCGCACCGAAGACGTGGCCGGCTATCACCCGGCCAACCATGTCGGCACGCTGAACCGCCGCATCATCGGGCGCGAGAACGTTGGCGCCACGCAACTGGAAGTCATCCACGGCACCATCGAGCGCGGCAAGGGCGCGCTGCCACACGCGCACCCCGGCATCGAGCAGGTCTGCTATGTGCTGGAAGGGCGTGCGCGGGCCGAGGTCAATGGCCAGGCGCGCGAACTGGGGCCGGGCGATTGCTGCTTCTTTCCGGCCGATGCCATGCACGTTTTCACGGTGATCAGCGACGAGCCCGTGAAGCTGCTGGTGATCTATGCCCCGCCGTACGAGGAATCGCCGGATCGCGTGATTCGTCCGGCCTGAGCCCTGGCCGCACCCCGCCGTACCCATAAAGGGCCGAGCAGCCGCCCAAACCCCTGGAGGAGACCACCATGCCGAATTTCCGCGTGCGGCGCACGCTTGCCGCCGCCTTGCTGGCACTACCCGCGGCGGCGCTGCCGCTGGCCGCGCAGGCCGCCGACAACTACCCGAGCCGCCCGATTCGTCTGGTGGTGCCGTTTGCGGCGGGCAGCGGCACCGACGCCGTGGCGCGCATCACGGCCAAGGAACTGGGCGACGCGCTGGGCCAGAACGTGGTGGTCGACAACCGGCCCGGCGCCAACGGCGCGATTGCCGCAGAACTGGTGGCGCAGGCGGCGCCCGATGGCTACACGCTGTTCATGACGACGAACACCACGCACTCGGCCAATCCGTCGCTGATGAAAAAGCTGCCCTATGACCCGATCAAGGATTTCACGCCGGTCGCGCGCATGGGCAACCTGCCGTTCATGCTGGTGATCAATCCCAAGCTGCCGGTGAAGACCGTGGGCGAGTTGATCGCGTATGCCAAGGCACACCCGGGCATGTCGTACGCCAGCGGTAACAGCACCGGCATCGTGTCGGGGGCCACACTGGGCCGCATGGCCAACATCGACCTGCTGCACGTGCCCTACAAGAGTACGCCGCCGGCCATGACCGATGTGATCGCCGGCCAGGTGCCGATGATGTTCGTCGACGTGGCGGCCGGCATTGCCAACGTCAAGGCCGGCAAGATGCGGGCGCTGGCCGTGACCACCGCGCAGCGCAGCCGGCTGCTGCCCGATCTGCCGCCGATTGCCGACACGCCGGAGCTGAAGGGTTTCGACATCACGTCGTGGAACGGGGTCTTTGCGCCCGCGAAGACGCCGCAGCCGATTGTGGACCGGCTGAACCGCGAACTGTCGAAGATCGCGTCCAGCAAGGAGGTGGCGCCCAAGTTCGAGGCGCTGGGCTTCGAGGCGTTCGGACAGACCCCGCAGCAGTTCACGGCCTTTGTCGGCAGCGAACTCGTGAAATGGAACAAGCTCGTCAAGGACGCGGGCATCCAGCCGGAATAAGGAGCACCGGATGAACTTCGAAAGGACACCCGAGCAGAACGCCATCGTCGACGCGGTAACGCAGTTGTGCAGCGACTTCGGCCCCGAGTACTGGTCCGAACTGGACCGCGAACACCGCTTCCCCGAAGCGTTCCACCAGGCCATGGCGGGGGCTGGCTGGCTGGGTATCGCCATGCCTGAGCGGTTTGGCGGGGCGGGGCTTGGCATTACCGAGGCGGCGCTGATCATGCAGACGGTGTCGGCATCCGGGGCGGGATTCTCGGGTGCCTCGGCCATCCACATGAACGTGTTCGGCCTGAACCCGGTGGTGGTGTTCGGCAACGAGGCCCAGCAGGCGGCCGCGCTGCCGCCGCTGATCGAAGGCCGCGACAAGGCCTGCTTTGCCGTGACCGAGCCCGATGCCGGGCTGGACACCACGCACCTGAAGACGCAGGCCGTGCGCACCGCCGACGGCAGCGCCTACCGTGTGGATGGCCGCAAGATCTGGATTTCCACGGCGCAGGTCGCAACGCGCATGCTGCTGCTGGCCCGCACCACGCCGCTGGAGGCCGTGAGCAAGCCCACGCAGGGGCTGAGCCTGTTCTATACGACGCTGGACCGCAACCACATCGAGGTGCGCGAGATCGACAAGATGGGGCGCGGCGCGGTCGATTCGAACATGCTGTTCATCGACGGCCTGATGGTGCCGGCCGAAGACCGGATCGGCGATGAGGGCAGGGGGTTCGAGTACATCCTGCATGGGCTGAACCCCGAACGCATCCTGATCGCGGCCGAGTCCGTGGGGCTGGGCCGGGCCGCACTGGAGGCCGCCACCCGCTACGCACGCGAACGCACCGTGTTTGGTCGCCCGATCGGCCAGAACCAGGGCATCCAGCATCCGCTGGCCCAGGCATGGATGGCACTGGAAGCCGCCGACATGATGGTGTGGAAGGCCGCCTGGCTCTATGACAACGGCAAGCCCTGCGGGGCCGAGGCCAATGCGGCCAAGTACCTGGCGGCGGAGGCCGCGCACCAGGCATGCCAGACCGCCGTACTGACCCTTGGCGGCATGGGTTATGCGCGCGAATACCATGTGGAGCGCTATCTGCGGGAATCCTATATCCCGCGCATCGCCCCGGTCAGCGCCCAGCTGATCATGTGCCACATCGCGGAGCGTGTGCTGGGGCTGCCGAAATCGTATTGAAACGTACTGAAGCCGGACGTCCTGCCACACAAGGCAGGTGTCCTGCAACGCGCGCGCGGCGGCGCACACCAAAGAAAAAGCCCCGGACCTGCGAGGGTCCGGGGCTTTGTTCCGTGCAGGTTTCCCGCTGCCGCGCCATGACGATCCGCGAGGATCTTCCACCGTTGTGTGCCATGGTGCCTTTCAGCGATGAAAACGTCCAATCATCGTTGAAAAGCACAATAGGCCGGTGCTCATGGCGCGGCGCGCGGCGGCATGTTCTTCCCATCTAAGAGCCCATGCCGCGCAAACCTGGATGACCCTGCCCGCCATCCCGGCCGCGGAAATCGTTGATTACTTGCCCAGTTCGTGACCAATCACGCCACCCACCACGGCGCCACCGACCGTACCGGCCGTGCTGCCGTTGGTAGCCTCATGGCCCACCACACCGCCTGCCACAGCGCCGGTTGCCGTGCAGCCCGACAGGGCCCAGCAGCATGCGCCGATGGCGATAACGCCTGTGAGTCGCTTCCACATGATGTTCTCCTGCGTGGGCGCCGCGCTGGCACTGCTGTTTTTGCGCGGCGGCGTCTGTCGTTCATCACGCCTCAAGGATAGGTCCGGGCCGCCGGCCGGCCTTTCCGGCGGGCGCTGATTGCGCTGTAGGAATTTGTCGGACGGCCGCAACATCGCCCGCATGGTGTGTCAACCGTGCAAACGTACGAAATTGGGCTGCGGGCACACGCGGGCTGATGCACAATCCCGCTTCAGTCTGGGCTGAAACGACCGATAACCTTTGGCGGTGCCGGAAATTTCACGCCTTGTTCGCCTGACCCTTCAGAATGGCGGCCTGCTGCAAGCCACTGCCCCGTCACCCGCTTTCATGATGTCGCCCCGTTTCGACGCGTCCCTCGTTTTGATTTCCGTGCTTGTTGCCGTGCTGGCGTCGTATACGGCGCTGGACATGGCAGGCCGCATTTCCACCGCCGCACGTGGCCGCTACGCGCGGATGTGGCTGGCCGGCGGTGCCGTTGCCATGGGGCTGGGCATCTGGTCGATGCACTTCATCGGCATGCTGGCCTTCAGCCTGCCGATTCCGCTGGGCTACGACCTGGCGATCACCGGGGCGTCGCTGCTGATGGCCGTGCTGGCGTCGGCATTCGCGCTGCGCCTGGTCAGCCAGGAGCAGCTGCCCCGCAGGCGCCTGGTGCTGGGGGCGCTGGCGCTGGGCGCGGCGGTATCCAGCATGCACTACACCGGCATGGCAGCACTGCGCATGCAGCCTGGCATCGACTACGACCCGTGGCTGTTCCTGCTGTCGATTGCGATTGCCGTGGCGGCCTCGGGCGCGGCGCTGTGGATTGCCTTCCGCCTGCGGCGCAGCATGCCGCGCGTGCACCAGTTGCGCTTCGGGGCGGCGCTGGTCATGGGCGGGGCCATTGCCGCCATGCACTACACGGGCATGGCGGCGGCACGATTTCCGCTGGGCAGCGTCTGCGGCGCGGCACGCTCGGGCGTGGACAGCGGGGCGCTGGCCCTGCCGATCCTTGTCATCACGGTGTGCGTGCTGGCCGTGGCGCTGATTACGTCGGTGCTGGACATGCGCCTGGAAATGCGGACAGCCGTGCTGGCCAACGCGCTGGGCGTGGCTAACAAGGAGCTTGAATTCCTGGCCCTGCACGACAAGCTCACCCACCTGCCCAACCGCGTGCTGCTCGAAGACCGCTTCCAGCTGGCGATCCAGTCGGCCACGCGCCAGCCCGGCACATTCGCGGTGTTGTTCGTGGACCTGGACGGATTCAAGAGCGTCAACGACACCTATGGTCACCAGATGGGCGACAGCCTGCTGGTGGAGATCGCGGGCCGCCTGCGCGCATCCACGCATTCCGAGGACACGATCTCCCGCGTGGGCGGCGACGAATTCGTGGTGCTGGCAAGGATCGACGAGCCGGCTGACGCGGGCGTGATGGCCGAGAAGCTGATCGAGGCGCTGCGCGAGCCGGTGGACGTGGCCGGTCATGCGCTGCACGTGTCGGGCAGCATCGGCATCGCGCTCTATCCGGCCGATGGCGCGGACCAGGACACGCTGATGACCAACGCCGATGCCGCCATGTACCACGCCAAGGCATCGGGCCGCAATGCGTACTGTTTCTTCGAACGGTCGATGAATCATCAGGCGCGTGTCCAGCAATCGCTGATCCAGGACCTGCGCGGCGTGACCCGCACCGGCCAGCTCGAACTGCACTACCAGCCCAAGTTCGCTGCCACCGACAGCCGCCTGGTGGGCGCCGAGGCGCTATTGCGCTGGCATCACCCGCAGCACGGCCTGCTGATGCCGGACCAGTTCATCGGCCTCGCCGAGAAGACCGGCGCGATCGTGCCGATCGGCAAATGGGTGCTGGACGAAGCCTGCCGCCAGCTGGCCGCCTGGCATGCCGGCGGTCATGCGGACTGGTCGATGGCGGTCAACCTGTCGGCGCTGCAGTTCTGTCATGCGGGGATGATCGAGACCGTGTCCGACGCGCTGGCCAGGCATGGCATCCCGGCCGCGAGCCTGACCCTGGAAATCACGGAAAGCACGGCCATGCGCGATGTGGAAGACACGCTCGCGATCATGACGCGGCTGGACGAGATGGGCGTGCGCATTGCCATCGACGACTTCGGCACCGGCTATTCGAGCCTGTTGCACCTGAAGCGCATTCCGGCAAGCGAGCTGAAGATCGACCGCGGCTTTGTGCGCGACCTGGCAGAGGATTCTGAAGATGCGGCCATTGTGTCGGCCATCGTTGCGCTGGGCCGTACGCTGAACCTGCAGGTGGTGGCGGAGGGGGTGGAGACCGCCGCGCAGCAATCGTTCCTGGCGGGGCTGGGGTGCGATGCGCTGCAGGGTTACCTGCTGGGCAGGCCCGTGCCCGCGGCGCAATTCATGAGCCAGGCGGCGGCACGGTAAGCGCCGCCGCCTGGAGGTTCGGGCTGTATCAGCCCGGATCTGGCCCGCACGGGCCATAGCGTGGATCAGGCACCGTCGGTGAACGGGTTGCGTGCGTCGCGCACATCGTGCGCGCCGTCGCTGAACGGGTTGCGCGCATCGCGCACGTCGCGGGCGCCGTCGGTGTAGACGTCGCGGGCGCCAACGCGTTGGACCTGGCCGTCACGGTTGGTCACACGGGCGCCGTCGGTGAAAGGATCGGCGCTGCGCGGGGCGGCGTTGACCATCGTGGCGGCGCCGGCCAGCGTGGTGGCCAGGGCGGTGTAGAGCAGGGCTTTCTTGAGCATGTGGACTCCTTGGATACGAGGATGGAGGCAGTTCGGTGGTTCGGTGGTTTGTACCGGTCGTCATGCGACCTTGGATTGCAGTCTATGAGCGGGGCAGCCACGCCAACATGACCAACGCATGACAGATTCGTCATTCGCTCGCGCAAGCCGCGCGTGTCCGTGCGCACTCCCTGAAAGTGCCGCAACGAATGCAACATTCCGGCGGTAATCGGCGGATTCCGGGGGCGCCAGCCCAACACCCTGTAGAATCCGTGCTGGTCCGCCGGATTTCCTGCCCGGACCGATCCCCCCTTCGAATTCTCCAGCCCGCCCGCAAGATGGCGGGCGCGCACGATAAGTCATGTCCGAGTCTGATGCAGCCAAACAAGCCGCGGTGGCATGGGTCCGCGAGCAGATGGATCACCATGGCCTGACGTTCGACCATCTCGTCGAAGCAGGCTGCTTTCCCGAACCCGACACCGAAGACGGCGCCGATGCGGCGCCGGCCGTCCCCGAAGCCGAAGCGCCCGTGGCGAGCAATGCCGCACCGCGCGTGCTGTATCGCAACGCGATGGGGCAGACCTGGGACGGCAACGGCGAGTATCCCGACTGGCTGCAGCGCGCCGTCAACGCCGGCCAGTCGATCGACTTCTTCCGCGTCGAATAAGGCGCCGAGCGCCCGCGTTGCGCGGGCCGCCCGCTTACTGCCCGACGGCCAGCGAGGTGACCGTCAGCAGTCCGTCGATACGGTCGACGGTGAATCGCACCTTGTCGCCCGCCTGCACCTGCGTCAGCATCGCCGGGTCCTTCACACGAAAAATCATCGTCATCGCGCCCATCTCGAGGTTGCCGATTGGCCCGTGACGAATCGTCAGCTTGCCTGCCTCCGCATCGACCTTGCGGATTTCGCCTTCCACTTCCGGTAACGGTGCCTGTGCCGTGGTGGCAGGCCCGGATGCCTCGGGCGTGGCCGCCATCAGTGCGGGGGATGCCCCGGCCATCAGCGCCATGAGCGCCATGTGCGCCACTGCTGCCTTCGTCTGCTTCATCGTCTGCTTCATGTCTGTCCTTCGGGAATCGGGTGGATGCGGTTATCGCGGCCGGCGCGGTGCCGGCGCCACGGGTTCGGTGTACTCGAAGGCAACCGTGCCCTTGGGATGCCGATACCAGCCTGGATCGCGGTAGTCATTGGCGGCCATGCCCGCGCGCACCTTGAGCGTGGTGAACATGCCGCCCATTTCGATGGGGCCGAACGGCCCCTGTCCACTCATCATCGGCAGCGTGTTCTCGGGCAACGGCATTTCCATGCTGCCCATGTCCGCCATGCCCGCCTGGCCCATCGGCATGTAGTCGGGCACCAGCGCATTCATGCCGCTGGTCAGGTCCTTCTGCTTCACGCCAATCATCGTCGGCAGGTTGTGGCCCATGGCATTCATCGTGTGGTGTGACTTATGGCAGTGAAAGGCCCAGTCGCCGGGGTTGTCGGCCACGAATTCGATGGCGCGCATCTGGCCCACCGCGACATCGGTGGTCACCTCGGGCCAGCGCGCGGATGGCGGCACCCAACCGCCATCGGTCCCGGTCACCTCGAACCGGTGGCCGTGCAGGTGGATCGGATGGTTGGTCATGGTCAGGTTGCCCATGCGGATGCGTACGCGGTCGCCCAGGCGCACGGGCAGCACGTCGATGCCGGGAAACACGCGGCTGTTCCACGTCCACATGTTGAAGTTGGTCATCTCGGCCACGCGCGGCGTGTAGGAGCCGGGGTCGATGTCGTACGCGGCAATCAGGAACACGAAGTCGCGGTCCACGCGCTGCGCGGCGGCATCGCGAGGATGCACGACGATAAAGCCCATCATGCCCATCGCCATCTGCACCATCTCGTCGGAATGCGGGTGATACATGAAGGTGCCCGCGTGGCGCATCTCGAACTCGTAGACAAACGTCTTGCCCGGCGGGATATGCGGTTGCGAGAGCCCGCCCACGCCGTCCATCCCGGCTGGCAGCAGCACGCCGTGCCAGTGCACGGTGGTGTGTTCCGGCAACTTGTTGGTGACGAAGATGCGTACGCGGTCGCCTTCCACGCATTCGATGGTCGGCCCCGGACTCTGGCCGTTGTAGCCCCACAGGTGCGCGGTCATGCCAGGCGCCATCTCGCGTTCGACCGGCTCGGCCACCAGGTGGAATTCCTTCCAGCCGTTGCGCATGCGCCAGGGCAGGGTCCAGCCGTTGAGCGTGACCACCGGCTGGTAGGGGCGGCCGCTGGCAGGTGCAAGTGGCGGCTGGGTCCTGGCGCTGGTCTGCAGCGGTGCCTCGGGCAGGGCCGCCGCGCCAGCGCGCGACACCATTGCCGTACCGAGCATGGCGGCGGCGGACTGCCCCAGGAAATTGCGTCGGGAAACCATTGTCATTGTCGTTGTGAGGGTGCGGCCGGGGGGGTGGCAGAGGTGGCGACGGATGGGGCGGCCGGCAGGCGGCCGCCCAGCGTGCCGCGCAGGTCGGCATCGGCCAGCCAGAAGTCGCGTTGGGCATCCAGGTAGCCATTGACGGCGTTGACCTGCTCGCGTGCATCGGTCAGCAGTTCGAAGACGCTGATCAGCATGCCGTTGTAGCGCAGCAGGCTTTCGTCGACGATGCGCTTGCGCAGCGGCACCACTTCGTCACGGTAGTGCAGGGCGATGTCATAGCGCGCCTGGTAGCCGGCATAGGTCTCGCGCACCAGGGATCGGGCGTTGATGGCCTGCTCGGCCAGCCGCGCCGCCGCCTGCATGTACACCGCTTCGGCCCGGGCCACGCGGGCGCCGCCCCAGTCGAACAGCGGCACCTCGATGTCGATGCCATAGCCCGTTTCGCGCGGCCGGCTGGTTTCCGAATTGTGGATATAGCTGACGTCCAGCACGCTGATAAAGCGCGTGGCGCGCGTCAGGCCCAGCGAGCGCGACAGGCTGTCCAGCTGCAGGCGGCCTGCCTGCAGGTCCAGGCGCTGCGAAACCGCGTAGCCTTCCAGGTCCTGCATGGCGGGCCGGGCCTTGGGCAGGTCGGGCAGGCGATCCGGCAGCGTGTAGGCGATATCGCCTCCCCACAGGCCCAGTTCGCGCGTCAGCTGTTCGCGTGCCGACAGCGCCCGTTCGCGGGCCCGTGCCAGCTGCGCAGCGGCATCGGCATAGAAGGCCTGTTCGCGCGCATGGTCGAGGGCGCTGACGTTGCCCGCGCGGGCCAGGTCGCGGGCGAACAGCGCGCCGGTTTCGGCGGCGCGGCGCACCTGTTCCGCGTATCGTGCGGCCTGTTCGGCGGCAACGGCCTGCACCCAGGCGCGCCGGGCGGCTTCGGCGCGGCGCAGCGTGGCATCGGCCACGGCCAGGCGCGTCTGGGCAAAGCGGCTTTCCTCGATGCGGGCGGCAAACGGCAGCGCCAGCAGGTTCATGAACCCGATAGTGACGGCGCGGTCGATCTTGAGTTCGTCGCCCGAGGTCTTGCGGCTGAACGAGAAGCCGGGGTTCGGCAGGCGCGTGGCCTGCACGTAGTCGGCCTCGGCAATGCCCAGGTCGGCGTACTGGGCTTGCAGTCCGGCATTGTTGAGCAGCGCGACCTGGATCGCGGCATCGGCGTCCAGCGGCTTCGCCAGCAGTTCGCGCGTGCGGTCGCGCAGTGCATTGCGGTCGGCATCGCTGCGCGCCCAGATGGCGTCCTTGCCCAGCCTGTCGCGTGTGGTGTCCGCAACGGGGCCGAATCCACCATCGGGCGCAAAGCCTGCGCATCCTGCCAGCAGTACCGCTGCAGCCAGCGGGCCGGCGGCGCGCTTGAAGAAGGCATTCATCGTTGCAGGCCTCCGTCAGTGCGCATGATGGCCGGCATGGCCGTCATGACCGGTAGCCGGGGCCGATGCTGGCGCCGCCGCCGGGGCGGCGGCCCCCTGCGGCATGTGATGTCCTGCGTGAGGGTCGGCTGCCGCCTTGACTCCCGGGGTGACCTCGGCATTCGACTGGCGCCAGGGCGAAACCTTGGGACTCTGGTAGGGGACATAGCCGGCCATTGGCGCGATGTCCGGCAAGGCCGGCACCGGTGCGGCGGCGTTCATGGGATCGGCTGGACCGGCGGCGGGCGCCGATGCCTGTGCCACGGCCAGGGCCGGGACCAGCATCAGCAGCCACGCCGCGGCGACAGTACGCGCGACGGGCATGACAACCTCTTGAATGATTCCGCCGCACGCGGCGCTCAGGCCGTGCGGCAGGGATATGCGTGGGTGAGGCGGCGCGGCGTGTTCAGGCGACCGCGCCCTCAGCGCCGGTTCAGGCGCGGGGACGAGCGTGCGAAGGACGCACCTCGGGTGTCAGCAGCGACGGGCAGGCGGCCGGTCGGCGGGCAGGGGGAGTTGGCTGGCGAAGCTGGCCGGGGTGGTCAGCGGCAGGGCATGGCGGCGGTGCTGCAATGCCACCAGCGGGATTTCGGGCAGCAGCATGGCGCTGGCCGCGCAGGCACCGCAAGCGCTGCAATGGCCAGCGGCATGGTGCGAATGGTCGGCCGGGTGGTCAGGCGTGGCGCCCGCAGGCTGGGCGTCGTGCCAGACCGGCATGTCGCCATTGTCGCTGGTGGCCGCCTGGTGGCAGTGCGCGTGGTCCATCTGGCCCATCTGGCTGGCGTGGTCCATCACCATCACCGCCTCGGCTTCGGCCTCCGCCTTGATGGCGGCGTGGCGTTCCGGCATCGACAGGCCCGCCGCTTCCGTCACGCTGCAGATCATCATGACTGCCGCCGCGGCGCCCTGGATGGGCAACGCGAACATGGCAAGACACAACAGGAAGCTGGCGAACAGACGTTTCATCAGAAATTGACTAGACCTGCCCGGACAGGGGCGCGGCAGGCTGCCACAATCGGGGCAGCCGGCATTGTACTGTGTTTGATGCCCGGATTTCGCGGATTGACGATGACATTCCTGCAATGTTCCACAAAATGCGTCTAACCTCGGATAGTGTCTAGGTTCTGCAATAAACCGAAAAGGGGGCGCCGGCGCTTGACCGGGCCCGGAAGTGAATCTCCATGCGTATCCTGATTGTCGAAGACGAACCGAAGGCGGGCGATTACCTGCTCAAGGGCCTGACGGAGTCCGGCTTCGTGGCTGACCTGGCGCGCGACGGCGTGGACGGGTTGTCCCACGCCCGCGAGCAACACTACGACCTGATCGTCCTGGACGTGATGCTCCCGGGCATCGACGGCTGGCAGGTATTGCGCGAACTGCGACGCGACAAGGACACCCCGGTACTGTGCCTGACGGCGCGCGACGAGTTGTCGGATCGGCTCAAGGGGCTGGAACTGGGTGCCGACGACTATATGGTCAAGCCGTTCGCGTTTGCCGAACTGGTGGCGCGCATCCGCACCATCCTGCGCCGGGGGCCGCTGCGCGAGAGCGAATTCATGGAGGTGGCGGACCTGCAGATCGACACGATTCGCCGCCGCGTCAGCCGCGCCGGCCAGAAGATCGACCTGACGTCGAAGGAATTTGCCCTTCTGCAGCTGCTGGCACGGCGCCGCGGCGAGGTGCTGTCGCGCTCGCTGATCGCGTCGCAGGTGTGGGACATGAACTTCGACAGCAATACCAACGTGGTGGATGTCTCGATCCGGCGGCTGCGCGCCAAGGTGGACGACCCGTTCCCGAAGAAGCTGATCCATACGCGCCGTGGCATGGGCTACGTGCTCGATGAAACTGAAGACGCGTGAGCGCCGAAGCATGAGGCGGCTGGTGCGCATGCGCCGTGCGCTGAACGCGTGGATGCCGGCATCGCTGACCACGCGGCTGGCCCTGGCCTATGGCCTGACCACGGCAGCGATCCTGGTCGGGGTGGCCACCTACCTGTCCAGCGCACTGGGCAGCCAGTTGCAGTCGCGCGACGAAACCGAACTGGTTGGCGAAGTCCTGCTGGTGCGCCACCTGTTGCGCGAGGTGGCCGACGAGACCGAGATCCGCACCGACACACACCGTTTTGCGGATATTGCGATGGGACACGAGGGGTTGATCCTTGTGGTGCGCACCGCCTCGGGTGACCCGCTGATCTCGCTGAATCCTCATAACGAAACCCTGCCGCCGCTGCGCGTGCTGCCGCTTGCCACCGCGCCGGACAAGTCACAACTGCAGACCTGGCATCCGCGCAATGGCGTGCCGTCGCGCGGCATGGCGGCCCTGGGCCAGATCGGCGACACCGGCCGCACCGTCGAAATCATCGTGCTCAGCGATGCGGGTTACCGGGTGGCGCTGATGCGCGAGTACCGGGGCGAGTTGCTGGGCGCGGTGCTGTGCGGCGCGATTGTTGCGGCGGCCCTCGGCTTCGTGCTGGCCCGACGCGGCCTGCGCATGCTGCGGCGCATGGCAAGCGATGCGGCGGCGGTGACCACCAGCCGCCTGGCAACGCGGCTCGATGTGGGCGGTGCGCCGGAAGAATTGCGCGCGCTGGCCGGTGCGCTGAACGGCATGCTGGCGCGATTGCAGGACAGTTTCACGCGCCTGTCCCAGTTTTCAGCCGATCTGGCGCACGATTTCCGCACACCCATCAGCAATCTGGTGGGGCAAACACAGGTGACGCTGGCCCAGCGCCGGACGCCGGCGGAATACGAGGCCGTGCTCGAATCGAACCTGGAGGAATACGAGCGGCTGTCTCGCATGATCGAGAACATGCTGTTCCTGGCTCGCGCGGACAACGCGCAGGTGGCGCTGGGCGCCCGCCCGCTCGATGCGCGTGCCGAACTCGACAAGGTGGCGGAGTATTTCGAAGCCGTGGCCGCCGACCGGAACCTGACCGTGATGGTGTCGGGCCATGCCACGGTGGTGGCAGACCAGACGTTGTTGCGCCGCGCCATTATCAATCTGCTGGACAACGCATTGCGCCACGCGCCGATAGGCAGTGCGGTGCGTATGGTTGTGGCGCGCAATGGCGCGGATACGACATCGATC
Organism: Cupriavidus sp. D384; assembly: GCF_001652915.1. Taxonomy (GTDB): domain Bacteria; phylum Pseudomonadota; class Gammaproteobacteria; order Burkholderiales; family Burkholderiaceae; genus Cupriavidus. Next base: position 10,400 of record NZ_BBQI01000073.1, on the reverse strand, counting down.
AGCGTGACCAACGGTGGCCCCGCCATCGAGGCCGACGCGTTGCCGCACCTGTTCGGCCGCTTTTACCGGGCCGATCCGTCGCGCCGCAACTCGTCCGGGTCCACCGGGCTCGGGCTGGCGATTGTCGACACGATCATGCGGCTGCATGGCGGCAGTGTGTCGGTGACCAGCGTGGAGGAACAGACACGGTTCGAACTCGAGTTTCCTGACAATTCTGTCAGCAGGGCAGGCGCATAATGGCGCCGCGCGGACTATCCGTCCGCGGACCCAACAGGAGACCGACATGCAGGTGCAACCGTATCTAGACTTTGGCGGACGCTTCGACGAGGCCATGGAATTCTATGGCAAGGTGATGGGCGCAAAAGTGACCTTCCTGATGCGCTACAAGGACACGCCGCCGGGTGGCGGCGAGCCGCCGTCAGCGGCATGGGCCGAAAAGGTCATGCACGCCAACATCCAGATCGGCGATAGCCAGATCATGGCGTCCGACGGCCGCGAAGGGCAGACCCCGGCGTTTTCCGGGTTCATGCTGTCCGTGGGCTATGTGCCGAACGCCGAAGGCAAGCGCATTTTCGAAGCACTCTCCGAAGGCGGCCAGATCGTCATGCCGTACCAGAAGACCTTCTGGGCAGAAGGTTTCGGCATGGTGGTCGACAAGTTCAAGATGACCTGGATGGTGAACTGCGAGCATTGAGCTTGCACCGGGCCGCGGGCCGCTCCCGCAATCAGGAGCGGCCCGGCGGCGTCAGCGCGGGACGGAACCAGCCAGCCCGGCCTCGCGTTCCGTCCGGCGTCCGTGCGCCCACCGGTACAACACCGGCAGTACCAGCAGCGTCAGCGCCGTCGACGACAAGATCCCGCCAATTACCACGGTCGCCAGCGGCCGCTGCACTTCGGCGCCAGTTCCGGTGGCGATAGCCATCGGCACGAACCCGAGCGAGGCCACCAGCGCCGTCATCAGCACCGGACGCAAACGCGTCAAAGCCCCGTGGAATACCGCGTCATCGAGCGATTCGCCTTGCTCGCGCAGGCCGCGGATAAACGACAGCATGACCAGGCCGTTGAGCACGGCCACCCCGGACAGCGCGATAAAGCCCACCGCCGCCGAGATCGATAGCGGGATCCCGCGCAGCCACAGCGCCAGCACGCCGCCCGTCAGCGCAAATGGAATGCCGGTGAACACCAGCAAGCCATCTCGCACATTGCCGAACATCGCAAACAGCAACACGAAGACCAGCAGCAGTGCCAGCGGCACCACGATCTGCAACCGCGCGGTGGCGGACTGCAACTGCTCGAACGTGCCACCCCAGGCGATCCAGTAGCCGGCTGGAATCTGCACCTTCGATTCGATGGCCGACATGGCTTCGGGCACGAAGCCGCCGACATCGCGACCTCGTACATTGGCGCTGATCACAATGCGGCGCTTGCCGTTTTCACGCGATACCTGGTTCGGGCCCGGCGACACGTCGAGCGTAGCAATTTCGCCAAGCGGGATATAGCTGGTGCCGGGATTGGCGCCGCGGGGCAGCGGAATCGGTAGTCGCCGCAGTGCGTCCACGTCGGAACGGATGCCTTCGGGCAGCCGCACGCCGATATTGAAACGACGGTCGCCCTGGTAGAACACCCCTGCGTCGCGGCCGCCGATGGCAATCGCCACGGTGTCCTGCACGTCGATCATGTTCAGGCCGTAGCGCGCGGCGCGGGCGCGATCCACGTCGACGGTCAGCACGGGCAGGCCGGTAGTCTGCTCCACCTTGACTTCCGTGGCGCCCGGCACCGACTGGAGCACCTGGGCGATCTTCTGCGCCGTGGCGTCCAGCACCGCGTTGTCGTCGCCAAACAGCTTGACCGCCACATCGCTGCGCACGCCGGAGATCAGTTCGTTGAAGCGCAGCTGGATCGGCTGGGAAAACTCGTAGCGGTTGCCCGGAATGGTCTCCAGTTCCGCCTCCATCGCCGCGCGCAGCGAATCGCGCGAACGGCCCGGGTCCGGCCACTTGTCGCGTGGCTTCAGCATGATGTAGGCGTCCGAAGCGCTCGGTGGCATCGGGTCGGAGGCAATCTCGGCCGTGCCGGTGCGTGAGAAAACACGCTCGATTTCAGGAAATTTCGCCTTGAGACGGGCTTCGATCTGCTGCTGCATTGCCACCGACTGCGTCAGGCTCGTGCCCGGAATGCGCAGCGCCTGCACCGAGAAATCGCCTTCGTTCAGATTGGGGATGAACTCGCTGCCAAGCCGCGTGGCCAGCAGGCCGCTGAGCACGATGGCTACCACGGCAGCCGTCAGCACCACCGGTGTATTGCCCAGCGCGTGCCTGAGGGCGGGCTCGTACCAGCGCCGCGCCCAGCCCATGATGCGGTTTTCCTTCTCGGCCACGCGGTCGCCGATAAACAGCGCCACGGCGGCCGGCACGAAGGTCACCGACAGGATCAGCGCGCCCAGCAGCGCCACCACCACCGTCATCGCCATCGGGTGGAACATCTTGCCTTCCACGCCAGTCAGCGCAAAGATCGGCACGTAGACGATCATGATGATGAGCTGGCCGAACACCAGCGGGCGCCGGGCCTCGCGGGCCGCGGCGAATACCTCGTCGAAGCGCTCCGCGCGCGTCAGGGGCCGGCCCAGCCGCTCGCGTGCATGGGCCAGGCGCCGCACGCAGTTTTCGACGATCACCACCGCGCCGTCGACGATGATGCCGAAATCCAGCGCGCCCAGGCTCATCAGGTTGGCGCTGATCCGATAGGTGACCATGCCGGTGAACGTGAACAGCATCGACAACGGGATCACCATCGCCGTGATCAGCGCCGCGCGCAGGTTGCCCAGGAACAGGAACAGCACGGCAATCACCAGCACGGCACCTTCGAGCAGGTTTTTCTTGACCGTGGCGATGGCCTTGTCCACCAGCGTCGTGCGGTCGTAGACCGTGACGGCCTTCACCCCGGCGGGCAGCGACTTGTTGATGGCGGCCATGCGCGTGTCCACGGCGCGCGAGACGGCCCGGCTGTTCTCGCCGATCAGCATGAACACGGTGCCCAGCACCACTTCGCGGCCGTTGTCCGTCGCGGCCCCGGTGCGCAGTTCGCGGCCCAGCCCCACATCGGCCAGGTCGCGCACACGGATCGGCTGGCCCTGTGCCGTACCGACGATCACTTCGCGGATATCGTCGATCGACTTCACCTGGCCGGGTGCCCGTACCAGGTACTGCTCGCCGCGCCGCTCGATATAGCCCGCGCCGACGTTGCCGTTGTTGCGCTCCAGTGCCTGCACCACGTCCTGCAGCGACAGACCGTAGGACGCCATCTTCTCCGGGCTGGGTGCCACCAGGTATTCCTTGGCGAAACCGCCAATCGAGTTGATCTCGGTCACGCCCGGAACGGTACGGAGCTGCGGCTTGATGATCCAGTCCTGAATCTCGCGCAGGTCCGTCGGCGTGTATGGCATGCCGTCGGGCTTGCGCGCGCCGGGATCGGCTTCCACCGTCCACAGGTAGATCTCGCCAAGTCCGGTGGAAATCGGACCCATCTGCGGCGAGATGCCGGACGGCAGGTGCTCGCGGGCTTCCTGCATGCGCTGGTTGACCAGCTGGCGCGCAAAATAGATGTCGGTGCCGTCCTTGAAGATCACGGTGATCTGCGACAGGCCGTAGCGCGACAGCGACCGCGTCTGCTCCAGGCCCGGCAGCCCGGACATCGCGGTCTCAAGCGGATACGTGACGCGCTGCTCGGCTTCCAGCGGCGAGTAACCGGGTGCGGCCGTATTGATCTGGACCTGCACGTTGGTGATGTCGGGCACGGCATCGATCGGCAGGCGGCTGTAGTTGTAGACGCCCAGCCCGGCCATGGCGAGCACGCCCAGCATGACCAGCCACCGCTGCGCGATGGCAAACCGGAGGATACGTTCGAACATGGTGGGCTCCCGTCAGTGCGCGTGCTCGGCGCTGGCCTTGCCCTGTTCCGCCTTCAGCACAAAGCTGTTCGCGGACACATAGCGGGTGCCGGGCGCCAGGCCGTCGACGATTTCAATGCGCTTGCCGTCGGTGCGGCCCGTCTTGACCGGGTGCGCGGCAAAGCCGCCGGGCACCTCCACGTACACCTGCTGGCGGTCGCCGTCGGTCTGCAGTGCTTCGCTGTCGATGACCACGGCGGCGTCGCTCTCGCCGGTGGCAACGCTGACCGTGACAAACAGCCCCGGCCGCCAGGCCATCTGCGGGTTGGGCAACGTCACACGCGCCGTGGCCGTGCGGGTCTGCTGGCCGAGCAGGGCGCCCACGTACGAGATCTTGCCTTCGGCTGCGCCGTCGAAGGCGGCCGACGTGACGCGGACGGCCTCGCCCAGCCTGACGTGGCCCAGGTCCTTGGCCGCGATCACGAATTCGGCCCACACCGTGTTCAGGTCCGAAATCGTGAAGACCGCCGTTTCGGCCGCCACGGCCTCGCCGAGTGCGAGGTGCTTTTCCACCACGATGCCGTCGAATGGCGCGCGCAGTTCGAACTGGTTGATCGCCCGGGCTGACGTCGTGGCGCCAATCGCGGTCAGCTTCTGGCGCGCGTTCTGCGCCGCGATTTCGGCTTCCTGCAGTGCAGTGCGGGCGGCCAGAAAATCCTGTTCCGCCGATACCTTGTCTTCCCAGAGCTTCTTTTCGCGTGCGTAGGTGGTGCGGGCCAGTTCCAGCCGGCGCTGGGCGGCCAGCAGTTCGCTGCGCTGGTCGGACAGCTGCGTGCTGGCAAAGACAGCCAGCAGGTCGCCTTTCTTTACGCGCTGGCCCAGGTTCGCCACCACAGATTCGGCGACGCCGGCCACGCGCGGCACCACGTGCGCGGTGCGGTCTTCGTTGAACCTGATTTCGCCGGGAAATTCCACGGCGCTGCGGATCCTGCCCGGGCCTGCGGTGGCGACCGACAGGTTGGCGTTGCGGATCTGTTCGGGTGTCATGGCGATCCGGCCAGCGCCTTCGCCGGCGTGGCCGGCGTGATCAGCGTGGTCGCCGTGGCCGCTTTCGGTGGCCGAAGCGCCAGAAGCCGGCGCGGCATGCGCGGTTTCGCCTTCTCCTTCATGGCTGTGGCCGTCGCCGCGGCCAGCCAGCAGGAGCGCCAGCGCGGCAATCAGGCCGACAATCACGATGGCGGCAATCGCCACGCCTTGTTTGCGAGTCAATGTCATGACGGTGTTCCTTGCGTTGGCGCGTCAGCGGCCAAGAATGCGATCGATCGTGGTGGCGGCCTGCCAGCTGCTGGCGACGACGCCGAGATAGCGGATGCGGGCCTGGAACAGCGTGCGCTGTGCATCCAGCACATCGAGATAGTTGAATTTGCCGGCCTCGAAACCCTGCGTGGCGGCCTGGAATGCGCGCTCGGCGGCGGGCAGGATGGTTTCGCGCAGCGTCAGCGCCGAGGTGCGCGACACGTTCAGCTGGCTGGATGCCTGCTGCAGGTCGTGATCCAGCCGCAGACGTGTGGCGCGCAGTTCGTCGGCGGCCTTGTCGGCCTGGCGGATTGCCGTGTAGAGGTTGCCCTGGTTGCGATCGAACAGCGGCAGCGGAATGGCGATACCCAGCACGGGGAACGTGCCGCGCTCGGGGGCGCCGTTGTCTCGCTTGGCACCCACGCTGAGCGTCACGTCCGGGTACTGCCGGCTGCGCTGCACGTTGATTTCGGCCTGGCGGCGGTCCAGCTCGCGTTCGCTGGCCAGCAGCACGGGCGCGTTGTCCAGCGACTGCCGCAGCAGGGACGACGCAGGGCGTGCCGGCAGGTTGTCCAGCTTGCCGTCGGCTTCTGAAAAGCGCGGCGACGGATTGCCCCAAAGCGTTGCCAGCGTCTGGCGGGCGGCCACCAGCCCGGCATCGGCTTCGGCGCGCTCCAGTTCGGCATTGGCAAGTTCCACCTGTGCCTTGGTTTCCTCGACCGGCGAGATCTTGCCGGCCGCCACACGGCGGGCCGCCGCCTCGGCACCGCGCCGGGCGATATCGACCGAGCCGGCAGCCAGCCGGATGCGTTCCTGGGCGATCAGCACGTTGAAGAAGGCACCGATCACCGTGGCGCGCAGATCGGCCTGCGCGGCGCCCAGCTGGGCCTGGGCCACGTCGCGTGCACGCTGTGCGGCCCCGATGCGGGCGCCGCGCTTGCCGCCGAGTTCCACCGGCAGGTTCATCTGGGCGGTGGTGGCGCGCGTGGCCTGGCGCGTGTCTTCCATCTGCACCGAGACTTCGGGATTCGGGATCACGCGGGCCTGGGTGATGCCACCTTCGGACGCATCGACTTCGATCCTGGCGGCGGACAGCGTGGGGTTTTGCGACGTCGCCAGGGCCAGCGCGGCGTCAAGGGTCAGGGCGCCGGGTGGCTCCTGGACGCCGGGTATGGCGTCCTGCGCGGACGCGCCGGGCGTGAAGAACGGGCTGCACAACGCGGCCGCCAGCCCCAGCGGCAATAAAAGGCTTCTCATCGAATTCACCAGATCAGGCAGGAGAAAATCGGCGAGACGCGAGGCGACACCGCTCAGCGGTATCGGGATGACAGGGTCAGGGGCGCGTCCCGCCGGCTAGGCGAGGCGCAGCCACTGGGGCCGATCTGGGACGGAAGCGGGAATCGAGCCGAACGCGTACTGGCGCGGCGCGTAGCGCAGGGTGACGTAGCGATAGTCACCGGGCAGGCGGAACTCGGCGAAGACGCCGTGCGATCCGGGAAAGTGGCAGGCCGTGCAGTCGCCATCGGGCAGGTTGGCTGCCTTGGCGGCGCCCTTGCCGGCAGTCTTGCCGGCCTTGTGCGCGTCGGTGCCGTGCTCGTGCGTGTGATGGCCGAAGTGGCTGGTCATCGCGGCCGGCTGATCTGCCGATTCGTGTGCGCAATACGCCGCAGCGCCGGCCCAGGCAAACTGGAGCGGCAGCAGGATCGACAGGAAGACGAGCAGCAGGCGGCGCATGGGCAGCGATTATAGGCCGCCAGGCGTGGCAGCGGACATTACGTTGATGTCATCGTCGGGTCTTTGCGGCAGGCGCTTGACCTTGAAGTGGCTACAGGGTCTTCAATAGCAGACAACAACGCACAAATGGATTCCTGCCATGGCTCGTACCACCCCTGAAAACCTGCTGCCGCCAAGCTCGGCAGCCCGCGGTCATGGGAACGACCATCCTCACGACCACGACCACGACCACGACCACGACCACGACCACGACCACGACCACGGGCACGGGCACGGGCACGACCACGGGCACGGTCACGTCCACAACCATGCGCCCAGCCCGGCGCCGGCCAGTTGCGGCTGCGGCACGACCTGCGGGGCGCCGGTGGGGGTCAGCAAGCCCGTTGCCGCACCCACCGGTACCCGGTCAGCGGTCTATCGGATCGAGGCGATGGACTGCCCGACCGAGGAAACGCTGATCCGCAACAAGATCGGCAATATGGCCGGCGTGGCAGCGCTCGATTTCAACCTGATGCAACGTGTGTTGACGGTTCATCACACGCTCGATTCGACCGAAGTCGTCGTTCAAGCCATTGCGTCCCTTGGCATGAAGGCCGAACCGCTGTCGGAAGACGGCGCCCGGGCGGCCGTGGCGGAGCCGGTCAAGCCCTGGTGGCCGCTGGCGCTGGCCGGCGCTGCCGCCATCGGGGCCGAAGTGGCCGAGTGGTTCCAGATTGCCGCCCCTTACCTGCCGGCGGCGCTGGCGCTGGCGACCGTGCTGATCGCTGGCCTGGGCGTGTATCGCAAGGGGTGGATTGCCGTACGCAACGGCAACCTGAACATCAACGCGCTGATGAGCATCGCTGTCACGGGTGCCATGGTGATCGGCCAGTGGCCGGAAGCAGCGATGGTGATGGTGCTGTTCGCACTGGCCGAGCGCATCGAGGCTGCCTCGCTGGATCGTGCGCGGAATGCCGTGCGGGGCCTGATGGCGATGGCGCCGGAGCAGGCCACCGTGCTGCAGGCCGATGGCAGCTGGCAGGCCGTCGAAGCCCGCGCCGTGCCGGTTGGCGCAACGGTGCGGCTGCGGCCCGGCGAGCGCGTGGCGCTGGACGGCCGCGTGCTGCGTGGCCAGTCTGCGCTTGACCAGGCGCCCATCACCGGAGAAAGCGTGCCGGTGGACAAGTCGCACGGCGATCCACTCTACGCTGGCTCGATCAACCAGTCGGGCGAACTCGAATACACGGTGACCGCTCCCGCGACCGACTCCACGCTGGCGCGCATCATCCACGCCGTGGAAGCCGCGCAGGGCAGTCGCGCGCCGACCCAGCGGTTCGTGGACCAGTTCGCGCGCATCTATACGCCCGTGGTCTTCGCCATCGCACTGGCCGTGGCCGCGGTGCCGCCGTTGCTTCTGGGCGGCGCATGGCTGGAATGGGTCTACAAGGCGCTGGTGCTGCTGGTGATTGCATGCCCCTGTGCGCTGGTGATCTCCACGCCGGTGACGATTGTCAGCGGGCTGGCGGCGGCGGCCCGGCGCGGCATCCTGATCAAGGGCGGCGTCTATCTGGAGCAGGGGCGGCATCTGTCGTGGCTGGCGCTGGACAAGACCGGCACGCTGACGCACGGCAAGCCCGCGCAGACCGACATCGCGCTGCTTGTTGACGACGTGCCACAGGCCCGCGCCATTGCCGCAAGCCTGGCGGGCCGGTCAGACCATCCGGTGTCGCTGGCGGTGGCTGCTGCCGCCCAGGCCGATGGCGTGGCGCGGCTGGAAGTCGTGGATTTTGCGGCGCTGCCGGGTCAGGGCGTGCGCGGTACCGTGGATGGCGTGGCATACAGCTTCGGCAATCACCGGCTGATCCATGATCTGGGCGCATGCTCGCCCGCCCTGGAGGCACGGCTCGAGGCCATCGAACGGCAGGGCAAGACCATCGTGATGCTGGCGGCCATGCCACACGGCGGGCAACCGGCCCGCGCGCTGGCCTTGTTCGGCGTGGCCGATACGGTACGCGAGACCAGCCGCCAGGCCATCGAACAGCTCCATGCGCTGGGCGTGAAGACCCTGATGCTGTCGGGCGACAACCCGCATACGGCGCAGGCCATCGGCGAGGCGGTGGGGATCGACGAAGTGCGCGGCAATCAGTTGCCGCAGGACAAGGCCGACGCCATTGCCGCATTGGCGGGGCAGGCACATACGCATGCGGGCAAGGTCGGCATGGTGGGCGACGGCATCAACGACGCGCCCGCGCTGGCGCGCGCCGATATCGGTTTCGCGATGGGGGCGGCCGGTACGGATACGGCCATCGAGACTGCCGACGTGGCGCTGATGGATGACGACCTGCGCAAGATTCCGGCGTTTGTTCAGCTGTCGCGCCGCACGTCGACCATCCTCAGGCAGAACATCACCCTGGCGCTGGGCATCAAGGTGGTGTTCCTGGCCCTGACCGTCCTGGGCATGGGCACCATGTGGATGGCGGTGTTTGCCGATATGGGCGCGAGCCTGCTGGTGGTGTTCAACGGGCTGCGCCTGACGCGCAAGGGCGTGGCCTGACGAGGCTCCCGGCCGAGAGGCCGGGCCAACGCCGGAGGCAGGTTACGGCTGGATGATCAGCTCGCCGCTGCGGCCGGGAATCTCTCCCCAGGTGACCGGCAGTTGCGGCAGGCCGGTGCGGTCGATGTGCTGGTAATAGGTGGCCATCGATACCAGATCGTGCCCCTGGGCGCGCCAGCCGGCCAGCAGCCGCTGGAATACCGGCGCCAGCTTGCCGCCTTCCAGTTCGGTATGCAGCGTGAAGATGTGGTCGGCGTCGCCTTCGGTCAGCTTCAGCACGGCGTGGTGGACGTTGTCCTCGGTCAGGTCGTCCACGCCAATCAGCTCGTCGAGTGTCGGCAGCGTGGTCGGCATCTGCACGTGACGGCACGGCTTGCCCGCCACGGTCGGGATATAGGGCGCCGTACCCCGGCCATCCGATGCGTAGGTCATGCCCCAGTCGTCGATCTGGCGGAAGGCTTCCTCGTTCATCTGCCAGCCCGCCGCACCGTGCGTGGTGGGCGGCGTGCCGAAGATTTCCACGAATCGCTCGAACGACTGCTGCATCTGGCGGCGCGTCCAGGCCGCATCGCGCTCGCGCACGTTGTCCTGCCAGTACACGTGGTCCCACGTATGAATGCCGCACTCGTGCCCGGCGGCGGCCGCAGCGCGCATTTCCGCTGCGCCCTTGCGGCCGATGTCGGGCCCCGGCAGCAGCACGCCGTACATCAGCGTGCGCAGGCCGTAATTCGACACGACCGACGTGCGCGACACCTTCTTCAGGAAGCCGGGGCGGAACACGCGGCGCAGCGCCCAGCCCGTATGATCCGGGCCAAGGCTGAACAGGAATGTGGCTTCCGCCTGGTGCGGAGACAGCATCGACAGCAGCGCGGGCACCCCTTCACGGGTGCCGCGCAGCGTATCGACGTCGACTTTCAGGGCGATGCGGGCCATGCGTGGATCAGTTGCTGC
>NZ_BBQI01000072.1 GCF_001652915.1 Cupriavidus sp. D384 | reverse complement strand
CTACGTGATGGAGCACGGCGCCATCGTCGAGCGCTTTGCCGCCAGCGAGCTGCAGGCCAAGATGCCGGTGCTGAACGAACTGCTTGGCGTATAACAAGGGACCCTACGTTTCATGAATTTCGATATTGGAATCCCCCTGCCGGCGCTGCTGTCCCAGCTGCTGCTGGGGCTGGTCAACGGCGCGTTCTACGCGATGCTGAGCCTGGGCCTGGCCGTGATCTTTGGCCTGCTGAACGTGATCAACTTCGCGCACGGCGCGCTGTTCATGCTCGGGGCCGTGCTGGCCTGGGCGGGCATGGAGTACGCCGGCCTGAACTACTGGGTCATGCTGTTGCTGTCGCCTCTGGCGGTGGCCGTGATCGGCGTGGTGATCGAGAAGTCGATGCTGCGCTGGATCTACAAGCTCGATCACATCTACGGCCTGCTGCTGACGCTGGGCATCACGCTGGTGATCGAAGGCGTGATGCGATCGGCCTACGGTGTCTCCGGCCTGCCCTACTCGCCGCCCGATGCGCTGCAGGGCGCCACGGACCTGGGCTTCATGGTGCTGCCGAACTATCGCGCCTGGGTGGTCGTGGCGTCCGTCGTGGTCTGCCTGGCCACGTGGTTCACGATCGAGAAGACCAAACTCGGCGCCTACCTGCGCGCCGGCACCGAAAACCCGAAGATCGTCGAGGCCTTCGGGGTCAACGTGCCACTGATGGTGACGCTGACCTATGGATTTGGCGTGGCGCTGGCCGCGTTTGCGGGGGTGCTGGCCGCACCGGTCATCCAGGTATCGCCGCTGATGGGCCAGAACCTGATCATCGTCGTGTTCGCCGTGGTGGTCATTGGCGGCATGGGATCGATCATGGGATCGATCGTCACCGGCCTGGCGCTTGGCGTCATTGAAGGCCTGACCAAGGTGTTCTATCCGCAGGCATCGTCGACCGTGGTGTTCTTCATCATGGTGATCGTGCTGATGCTGCGCCCCGCCGGCCTGTTCGGGAAGGAAAAGTAAATGTTGCAAGACTCCAATCGCCGCGGCCAGGTCGCGGTCTACGGCGCGCTGCTGCTCGCCGCCCTGCTGGCGCCGATGCTGGGCGCCTATCCGGTATTCGTGCTCAAGGTGCTCTGCTTCGCCCTGTTTGCGTGTGCCTTCAACCTGCTGATCGGCTACACCGGGCTGCTGTCGTTCGGCCACGCCGCGTTCTTCGGCGGTGCCGGCTACGTGGCTGGCCACGCCATGAAGGAGTGGGGCCTGACGCCGGAGCTGGGCCTGCTGCTGGGCACCGCATTCGCGGCGTTGACCGGACTGGTCATGGGCGCCCTGGCGATTCGCCGCCAGGGCATCTACTTCTCGATGATCACGCTCGCGCTGGCGCAGATGCTGTACTTCTTCTGCCTGCAGGCGCCATTTACGGGCGGCGAGGACGGCATCCAGGGCATCCCGCGCGGCAAGCTGCTGGGCCTGCTGCCGCTGGACAGCGACCTGACGCTCTACTACGTGGTGCTGGTGATCGTGGTGGCCGCATTCGCGCTGATCGTCCGCACGATCCATTCGCCGTTCGGGCAGATCCTGAAGGCAATCAAGGAGAACGAGCCGCGCGCAGTATCGCTGGGCTATGACGTGGACCGCTTCAAGCTCGTGGCCTTCGTGCTGTCGGCCGCGCTGGCCGGTCTGGCCGGATCGCTGAAGGCACTCGTACTGGGCTTCGAGACGCTGACCGATGTGCACTGGTCGATGTCGGGCGCCGTGATCCTGATGACGCTGGTGGGCGGCCTGGGCACGCTGGCCGGCCCCATCGCCGGCGCGTTCGTGGTGATCGCGCTCGAAAACAAGCTCGGCGACCTGGGCACGTTCCTGGCCCGCATCACCGGCATCGACTGGTTCAACACGCTGGGCGAATCGGTGACGATGGTCACGGGCGTGATCTTCGTGATCTGCGTGCTGACGTTCCGGCGCGGCATCGTCGGCGAGATAATCGGCCTGGCCGATCAGTGGAAGGCGCGGCGCAAGCCGGCCGCGCCGCTGGGCTCACATCTCGTCGATCGCGGTTGACGCGGTGACCACGCCGGCATCCTTCTCCAGCGAGAAGCGGTCGCGCGTGGTCACGTAGAAGCTGGCGCCAAAGCGGCCCACGGGGAAGTAGTCCTGCAGCCGCACGCGCCAGCGCTCGGTGTCGATCAGGCCGTCGCGCGCATGCAGCCGCAGCACGCGGCCAATAAAGATCTGGCGGCTTTCCGTTTCCAGCGTTTCCCAGAGCCGGCATTCGAACGCCACCGGTGCCTCGGCAATGCGCGGCGGTGCCACCTCCGTGCACGGGGCGGCAGTCAGGCCCACGTGGGCCAGTTCGCTCATGTCTGGCGGCAGGCGCTCGCCGCAACGGTGCATCTTCTCGGCCATCGCCTCGTCGCTCAGGTGCACGACAAATTCCTGCGTTCGCACGATATTGGCCGCCGTATCCTTCAGCGATCCGTCGCCCAGGCGGTTCACGCTGATCATCACGATCGGCGGCTCCTCGCCCAGCATGTTGAACATCGAGAACGGCGCGGCATTGGCGGTGCCGTCGAGGCCCAGCGTGGTGACCAGCGCGATCGGGCGCGGCACGATCAGGCTGGCCATGAGCTTGTAGCGCTGATACTCGGTGATCGCGCTGAAATCGATTTCCATCGTGTTCCTTGGGTATTCGGGTTTAGCGCTGCGGCAGGCCCAGCATCTGCGCCAGGCTCTTCTCGCCCTGCATGCGCGACGTCTCGATGCGCTGCTCCAGTTCGCGCAGGTGTGCTTCCATCAGCGTCACGGCGCCCGTGGCGTCGCGCGCCTCGATGCAGGCGACGATGGCGGCGTGCTCGTCGTGCTCGCACGGCGCATGCCCCGGCGGCTCGTAGAGGCCCACGATCAGCGAGCAGCGCGACACCAGTTCGGTCAGGTAGCGTTGCAGCACCGGATTGCGCGCCAGTGCCGCAATCCGCAGGTGGAAGCCACTCGCCAGCCGCGCCCACGATGGCTGGTCGAAGCGGTGCATCGCGTCGTGCTCGTCGGCCAGCTGCCGGCGCAGTTCGCGCAGGTCGGCCTCGGTGACGCGCTCCACCGCCAGCTCCACCAGCACGCGCTCCATGGCGCGGCGCGCCTCGAAGATCTGGCTGGTTTCCTCGGGCGTCGGCTCGGCAATCACCGCACCCTTGTTCGGACGCAGCGCCACGATGCCGTCGTGCGCGAGCTTTTCCAGCACGCGCCGCACCACGGCCCGGCCTACGCCGAACAGCGTACATAGCTCGGGCTCGGGCAGTTTGGTCCCGGGCGTCAGGCGATGGTTCAGCACGCCGTCGAAGATCGCCTGGTAGATGCGGGTGTCGGCGTCCTGCCGCTCGTCGGATGCTTCCGGTGCTTCCGGTGCTTCCGGGGCGTCCGGCAGGGGCGGCTCCGCCACCGTGGCGGCGGTTTTCCTTGCAGCTTTGGTTGACATGGCGTCGGTCAGGGAAACAATGCCCATGATGTTAGCGCGCGGCGGCGGTGGCGATATCCGGTGCCATCGGCACCTGCGTGTCCATCGCATCGCAGATCGCGCCGGGCGTGGTGAACCACACCTCGCCGTGAGACCGCCGCGCGGCAATATGCGCCAGCGCGCGCCGCAGGTGCCGCAGCCGGTACGGCTGCCCCACCAGGTACGGATGCAGCGCAATGCCCATCACCAGCGGTTGCGGATGCTGCGGGTGGTTGGCCTGCAGCAGCATTTCGTCGAACTGGTCGATGATCATGTCGGCGAACGCCGCGCCATCGAGCTGGCGCGCGATGATCATCGGGATATCGTTGAGTTCCTGCGGGTACGGGATCGACCAGAGCGCGCCGCCATCACGGGTCTGCATGCGGATCGGCCGGTCGTCGTGGGCCCAGTTCAGCGTGTAGCGATAGCCGGCTTCGGCCAGCAGGTCGGGCGTGACCATCGTCTCCGAGATCCACGGCGACAGCCAGCCGCCCGGAGCCCGGCCGCTGTGTGCGTGGATGCGGTCGCGGCAGTGCAGCAGCAGCGCGCGCTCGCCGGCTTCGTCGAACTCGCTCTGCCGGTGCGCATTCGTATGACCATGGCCGATCAGTTCGTCGCCCCGCGCCAGGCAGGCATCGAGCACCTCCGGGCAGTGATCGTAGATCGCCGTGTTCAGGATCACACCGGTGGGCAAATCGAGCTGGTCGAACAGTTCCAGGCAGCGCCACACCCCTACCCGGTTGCCATATTCGCGCCAGCTGTAGTTCAGCACGTCGGGCTGCGGCGACACCGGGCCCAGGTTCGCGCCCAGCCCCTCGCCAAACGCAAAGTGCTCGATATTGAAGCCGAGATAGACGGCCAGGCGCGCGCCATTGGGCCAGCGGAAGCCGTCGGCGTCAGTGATCGGCCGGTACGGAAAGCGGCCGTGATGGCGCAACGGCCCGAACGACGGGGCCGCCGCGGCCTGCGCTGCCGCCAGCGGACTCGGATTGAAGGTCATGAACGAGTACCTTTCTTCTGGTTGGTGCATCCATCGCCGGAACCGGCACCGCCTTCGTGCGTCATGCCCCGTTTCCGATCGTATGCATAGGTATCGCGTAATCGTTCGCAATTTGCGGGCCAGATCGTCAACGTATGGAAACACCGTATGTCCGGGAGTTTCCGGGTGATTCGTCAACGTGATGGCACGGCTCTTGCGAGACACCGCGCCGACACCAACCCTTCCGGAGATCCGCCATGTTTCGTCCCCAACGCCGTGCACTGATCGCTGCCGCCGCGGCCGCCTGCGTCATGACCGCCCTGCCTGCGCATGCCGCCGACACCATCAAGATCGGCCTGATCACGGCGCTGTCGGGCCAGTCGGCCCGCGCTGGCGAATCGTTGACACGCGGCATGACCATTGCCATCGACGAGATCAATGCGAAGGGCGGCCTGCTGGGCGGCCGCAAGCTCGAACTGGTGCGCCGCGACGACGAAGGCAATCCGGCCAAGGGCGTGCTGGCCGCGCGCGAGCTGATCTACAAGGAGAAGGTGGCCGTACTGTTCGGCGGGCTGGA
Organism: Cupriavidus sp. D384; assembly: GCF_001652915.1. Taxonomy (GTDB): domain Bacteria; phylum Pseudomonadota; class Gammaproteobacteria; order Burkholderiales; family Burkholderiaceae; genus Cupriavidus. Next base: position 32,389 of record NZ_BBQI01000072.1, on the reverse strand, counting down.
CACGCCCGTGTCGATGGCCATCGTGCCGATCGCCAACCAGGAAAAGGTGCCGTTCATGGGCCCGTGGGCCGCCGGCACGCCGATCACGCACAACGGCGGGAATCCGAACTTCGCCTTCCGCGTCTCGGCGGTGGACGAGGTGGTGGACAAGGCGATGCTGCAGTACGCGCAGAAGGCATTCAACGCCACCAGGCCGGGCCTGATCCTGGTGAACAACCCATGGGGCGAATCCAACGAGAAAGGCATCGTGGCGGCAATGGCGGCCAAGGGTGGCAAGCCTGTGGGCGTCGAGAAGTTCGAGGCCAACGACGTGGACGTGGTGCCCCAGCTCGGTCGCCTGAAGGCCGCCGGCGCCGATGTGCTGCTGATGGTGGGCAACGTCGGCCCGTCGGCGCAGGTGGTGAAGTCGCTCGACCGCATGGGCTGGAAGGTGCCGGTGGTCTCGCACTGGGGCCCCGCAGGTGGCCGCTTCACGGAACTGGCCGGACCGAACGCGAAGAACGTTCACTTCGTGCAGACCTATAGCTTCTTCGGCAGCCCTTCGCCGGTCAGCACGCGCGTGGTCAACGATCTGAAGGCGAAGTACAGCGACGTGAAGGGCCCGGACGACATCACCCCGGCCGTGGGCGTGGCGAACGCCTACGACGCCACGCAGCTGGCTGCGCTGGCGATCGCCAAGGCCGGCAGCACCAAGGGCGACGCGGTGCGCGAAGGCTTCTACAAGATCGACCGCTACGAGGGCCTGATCAAGACCTATGTGAAGCCGTTCTCGCCCCAGCAGCACGACGCGCTGACCGAGAACGACTATGTCTGGGCCCAGTTCATCGACAACCGCATCGTGCCGGTGAAGCAGTAAGCGCTTCTTGCTGGCCGATTGCTGGTCTCCCCTCTCCCGCCATGCGTGGAGAGGGAGAAAAACACAAAAAGAAGGACATCACCATGTTATGGATATCCGCCCTCATCAGCGGGCTTGGCCTGGGCAGCATGTACGGGCTGATGGCGCTGGGGTTTCACATCACCTACGCAGTCTCTGCCACGGTCAATTTCGCGCAGGGCAGTTCGATGATGCTGGGCGCCGTGCTCACGTACACGTTCGCGCAGACGCTGGGCTGGCCGATGCCGCTGGCAATCGTGCTAGCACTGGCCCTGTGCGCGCTGTATGGCCTGGCCGTGGAATTCCTGGCCGTGCGCCCGTTCGCCAGCCGGGGCTCGAACGCCTGGCTGATGGCAACCGTGGCGCTGGGCATCGTGCTCGATAACGTGGTGATGCTCTGGTTCGGCACCGAGCCGCGCAGCCTGCCTTCTCCGCTGGCAACCCAGTCGGTACAGCTTGGCAGCTCGGGGGTGGGCGTGTATCCGCTGCAACTGGTGATTCCGGTGGTGGGGCTGGTGCTGGCCGCCATGCTGCATGTGGTGCTGCGCAAGTCGCGCTGGGGCGTGGCGATGCTCGCCGTGGTGCAGAACCGCGACGCCGCGCGCCTGATGGGCATTCCGATCCGCCGCACCATTGCCGGCGCATTTGCGCTGTCGACGCTGCTGGCCGGCATTGCGGGGGTACTGATTGCCCCGCTGTTCAACGTACAGGCCGACATGGGCACCGTCTTCGGCCTCAAGGCATTCGCGGTCGCCATTCTTGGCGGTCTGTCCAGCGCCTGGGGCGTCATGGTGGCCGGCCTGATCTTCGGCGTCGCCGAGGCGCTGGTGACCGCATCGCTGGGTTCCAGCTACACGCAGATCATCACCTTTGCGCTGGTCATTGCGCTGCTGGCGCTGCGGCCCGATGGCCTGTTCGGACGTGCGGAGGTACGCAAGGTATGAGCCCAGGTATGAGTCCAGGTACGAGCAAGACCATGACATCCACGGTATCCACCGCACCGCCGGCCACCCCGGCACGCCCCGCCGCGCCATGGCTGGGCCTGGGCACGCCGTTGCAGATCGCCGCCTTGTGCGCGGCGCTGGTCGCGGCGGCAGGCCTGACCCTGACGCTGAACGGCTACTTCGTCTTCGTGATTGCAGGCGTGGCACTGCTTGCCATCTGCGGCGTGGGCCTGAACCTGCTGCTCGGGCTGACCGGCCAGGTGTCGTTCGGCCACGTTGGCTTCTACGCGATTGGCGCCTATACGGTGGCGATCCTGACCGGCCAGGCCGGCTGGAGCTTCTGGGCAGCGTGGCCGGTCGGCGCACTGGTGGCCGCCGTGCTGGGCGCCTTGCTGGCCCTGCCCGCGCTGCGCGTCAAAGGCCCGGGGCTGGCCATGGTGACCATCGCCTTCGGCTTCATCGTCGAGCATGGCGCCGTGGAATGGCGTGGCCTGACCGGCGGCCAGAACGGCCTGATGGGCATCGCGCAACCGTCGCTGCCCGGCGTGGATGGCGGCGAGCGTGCGCTGGCGCTGATCGCCATCGCCGTGCTGGGTCTTGCGCTGGCCGCCTATGCGCGCATTGCGCGCGGCAGCTGGGGTGCCGCCATGCGCGCGGTGCGCGACAGCGAAACCGCAGCGGCGTCGATCGGCGTCAACCCGCTGGTCGTCAAGACCGTGGGCTTTGCATTTTCGGCCGCATTGGCTGGGCTGGCCGGCGGCCTGTTCGCCCCGCTGCAAGGCATGGTCACGCCGGGCATGTTCTCGTTCCTGCAGTCGATCCTGTTCGTCCTTGTGGTGATGATCGGCGGTGCCGGCACGGTGGCCGGGCCGGTCGCGGGCGCAATCGTGGTCGGGCTGCTGCCGGAAATCCTTTCGAGCCTGGAAAACCTGCGTCTGCTCTGCTTTGGCGTGCTGCTGCTGGTGGTGCTGTGGGTAGCGCCCAGCGGCATGGTCGGCGTGGTGACGTCGGCGTTCCGCCGCCTGCATCCTGCCAGACCTGCAGACCACGACGCCGCGGCCGGCGCCATGCTGCCGCAGCGTGACGCCGCCCAGCGCCGGGGGCTGTCGGCACTGGGCCTGTCGATGGTATTCGGTGGCGTGCGCGCGGTCGACGACCTGTCGTTCGAACTGCCGCCGGGCCAGGTGACCAGCCTGATCGGCCCGAACGGCGCGGGCAAATCGACCGTGCTCAACATGCTGTCCGGTTACTACCGGCCACGATCCGGCGGGCGGCGACTCGGCGCCGACGCCCTGCCCGCACGCGGCGCCTGCCACAGTGCGCGCCATGGCATCTCGCGCACCTACCAGACCACGCAGCTGTTTACAGGCATGAGCGCGACCGACAACGTGGCCATTGCACTCACGCGCGGCAAGCTTGGCACGCTGCTGGGCATCGCCGGCTTCACGGCCCCGGCCGTGCGCGACGAGGCCCGCGCATTGCTGGCCGCCTGCGGCTATACCGGCAACCCCGACGCCAGCGCCGCCGACCTGGCCCACGTGGACCGCCGCCTGGTGGAAATTGCCCGGGCGCTGGCGACACGGCCGGCCGTGCTGCTGCTGGATGAACCGGCTGCGGGGCTGTCGCGCGAAGACAAGGCCACGCTGGGCCGCCTGCTGCGCCGGATTGCCGACAGCGGCATCGCGGTCGGCCTGGTCGAGCACGACATGTCGCTGGTGATGGACGTATCCGACAGCATCGTCGTGATCGATGCAGGCCAGCACCTGTCCGCCGGCACGCCCGACGCCGTGCGCGCCGATCCTGCCGTACGGCGCGCCTATCTGGGCGAGGCATCGGGCGCCCCGGTGCGGCAGCGCAGCCGCCAGCCGGACGATGCCATGCCCCCCGAAGTGCTCGGCGTCAGCGCGCTGCGCGCTGGGTATGGCGCAGCACCGGTGCTGCACGACGTGGACCTGCAGGTCCGCGAGGGCGAGATGGTGGCGTTGCTGGGCGCCAATGGCGCGGGCAAGTCCACGTTGATGCGCGCGTTGTCGGGGCTGCATCGCCCGGTGCAGGGCGGCATCACGTTCGACGGCACCGACCTCGCCCGGCTCGACGCGGCGAAGATTGCCGAAATGGGCGTGGTACTGGTACCGGAGGGCCGGCAGGTATTTCCGGAACTGTCCGTGCTCGACAACCTGCGGCTGGGCGCCTTCCCGTCGGGCCGCCTCTCGCGCGCGGAAACCACCCGCCGCATCGAGGCCATGTTCGCGCGCTGGCCCCGCCTGCGCGAGCGGCAGCACCAGCGTGCCGGCCTGATGTCCGGCGGCGAACAGCAGATGCTGGCCGTGGCGCGCGGACTGATGTCGAACCCGTCCGTGCTGCTGCTCGACGAACCGTCGCTGGGACTGGCGCCCAAGGTCATCGAGGAATTGTTCGCATCGCTGGACGCGCTGCGCGAGGCTTCGATCACGATCCTGCTGGTGGACCAGATGGCCGCGCTGGCCCTGTCACTGGCCGACCGCGCCTATGTGCTGGAAGAAGGCCGCGTGGTCGCCAGCGGCGATGCCGAGACGCTGGCGAAGGACCCGGCGCTGGTACAGGCCTACCTGGGCGGGCAGCACGCATGAAGCCCCTTGCCACTTCACGCGCCGGGATGGTGACCAGCCCGCATGCGCTCGCGAGCGAGGCCGGCCTGGAAATCCTGCGCGCCGGCGGCAATGCCATCGAAGCCGCCATCGCCATCGGTGCCACGCTCTCCGTCACCTATCCGCATTTCACGGGGCTGGGTGGCGATGCCTTCTGGATCCTCGGCGACCAGTCGGGCAACGTGCGTGCGCTTTCCGGCATCGGCCAGGCCGCCGCCACGCTGCCCGACTACGGCAACGCCATTCCCACGCGCGGCGCGGCCTCGGCCATTACGTCTGCCGCCACCGTGGACACCTGGGACCGCGCCTTCGCCATCAGCCGCGACCAGTGGGGCGGCCGGCAGGCGTGGAGCCAGTTGTTCCAGCGCGCCATCGCGCTGGCGCAGGAAGGCTTCGAGGTCACGCCGTCGCAGCGCTTCTGGCAGACATTTCGCCAGGGAGAAGTGTCGGACTGGCACGGTTTTGCCGCGGTCTTCATGCCCGATGGACGGCTGCCCCGGCAAGGCGACCGCCTGCGGCAGCCCGCGCTGGCCCGCAGTCTTGATCGCATAGCGAACTTCGGTTCGCGCGAATTCTACGAAGGCGAGCTGGCCGAGCGCATCGTCGCGGGGCTGCGTGCCGCCGGATCGCCACTCCGGCTGCAGGACCTGGCCCGCACGGCGGCGCGCGACGAAGCACCGCTGCGTGTGCCGTACCGCGGGGGCGAACTGCTGAGCCTGGCGCCGCCCACGCAGGGTGTGACCACGCTGCAGATCATGGGCATCCTGGAACGCTTCGACGTAGCCAGCATCCCGGAGGGCAGCGCGGACTATTACCACCTGCTCGTGGAAGCTGTGAAACAGGCGTTCATCGAACGCAACCGGCATGTGGCAGATCCCGAATTCGCCACCGTGCCGGTCGATGCAATGCTGTCCCCGGCGCGGCTGTCCGCGCTGGCCGCACATATCGATATGCGTCACGCGATGCCGTGGCCCCATGTCTATCAGCACGGCGACACGGTCTTCCTGTCGGCCGTGGACAGCGAGGGCCGCTGCGCCAGCGTGCTCCAGACCGTGTATTTCGACTGGGGCAGCGGCGTGGTGGCGGGCGACACCGGCATCCTGTGGCATAACCGTGGCGCCGCGTTCAGCACCGATCCCACGCATCACAACGCGATTCAACCGGGCAAGCGCCCTTTCCATACGCTGAATCCGGGCATGTACCTGCGCGATGGCAAGCCACGGCTGACGTATGGCACGCAGGGCGCCGACGGGCAGCCACAGACGCTGGCCGCCGTGCTGACACGGCTGATCGACTATGGGATGGATCCGATGCAGGCGCTGTCCCGGCCGCGCTTCCTGCTGGGCCGTACGTTCTCCGATACGCGCGACAGCCTCAAGATCGAGGCCGATGCAGGCGACGATGTGATTGCCACGCTGTCGACCCGCGGTCACGAAGTCAGCGTGATCGACGCGCAGAGCCCGCTTGCGGGTCACCCGGGCGCCATCGCGTTGTACGACGACGGATCTTGCGCGGGCGCGCACGATCCACGCAGCGACGGCATCGCCATGGGGGTGTGAGGGGCATAGCCACGGTATCGGAAACGTCAGGCATCATCTGGGTATCCGGGAGAAAAACGGCAACGCCCTGCGTGACGCGCGCATGAAAGCCCTGCGGTCTGTAGCGGTTTTGTATCGAACAGGAACCCGTGCAGCGGATGCCCGTCCAATGCAGTAACTGTCGACTAGCCGTCACGATGCGATGCAGCGTGCAAGCGCCGGCGCGATGGTCCACAATCCCGTCGGAGGAACGCACCGCTCCCAGCGGCCCTGCGTCCCCCATGTCCCCCAGCAACCGCTCCCCTCTCGCCAAGGAGAACACCGTGCTGAGCCCACATGAACTTGCCACGCTGATGTTGATCGGCAACGGTCCACATACCCGCGACGATACGTCTACCATCCCCGCACGCGAAATCGACCCCGTCGATCTCGATGCACTGATCACCCGGCAACTGGTGATCCTGGAATCCGAACAGGGCAAACGTCCCTGCCCGCAAATCACCGCGCATGGCCGATCGATGCTGGCCGCGGTGGGCCGCCTGAACTAGGCGGCTTGTCTCATCCTTTTCTGTCCGCCTGCAGTTGCCGCGTGACTACCGGGTGACGGCCGCCGTCTTCATGGCTGCGGCCGGTGCCTGATAGCCATCGGTCAGCGTCTTCAGGAACGCGATCACATCGCGCATCTCGGCCTCGGTCATCAACGGCTTGTCGCCCGGCTTGCCGCCGAACGGCGCTTCCATGTTGATGTTCTCGTGGTATCGCGCCGGCAGGTCGTCGAACTTCTGCACCTTGCCGTCCGCGCCGCGCGGATACCACTTCTGCGGCTTCACATCGCGCTCGGCGTAGAAGTGCAGCACCTCGTCCAGCGAATGGAAGATGCCGTTGTGAAAGAACGCGTGGCGCAGTGCCACGTTGCGCAATGACGGGGTACGGAACAGGCCGCAGTAGTCGGCGCGGTCCTTCAGGTCGGTGCGATCGGGGCCACACAGCCCCATGTCGAAGAAGGCCGGATCGGCATTGCCGGACAGCTTGCGGTTGCGCGGCACGCCCACGGCAATAAAGCCGAAGTCGGAAAACGCCGGGAAGGCGCCTTCGCGGACATCGCCCGGGTGGCACGCGGCGCAATTGCCCTTGGCCGGATCGTTGAACACGCGCAGGCCACGCGTCTCCTGCGGGCTCAGCGTGGCCTGCCCGCGCAGCACTGCATCGTACTTGCTGGTATAGGGATAGAACTCCGACGCCGTCTGCTGGAACACTTCCAGCGCCATCAGCACGGCGTTGAAGGCGGTGTCTTCATCGTCCAGCACATCCTGGCCCAGCACCTTCCGGAACGTCTCGGCGTACGGCCCCTTGCGGATCCGCTCGACCACCACTCGTGGCTCGCCATTTGCCATCTCGTGCGCGGACAGCAGCGGGATGCGGGCCTGGTCGTGCGCGGAGCCCGCGCGGCCATCCCAGTTGTGGCCGCCGGTCGGGCCCTGGTCCTCGGCGTCGTTGCCGTCGTTCTCATGGTAGTGGTCGGTGTAGGCCGGCACGTTCTGCACGTAGCGCAGCGACGGCGCGGCGCGCACGCCGGTGCGCGTCATGTCTGCGCCGCCAAGCTGCACCGACAGGTTGTTCGGCGGCCCGTACGCATGCGCCGGGCTATGGCAGGTGGCGCACGACTGCTTGCCCGATGCCGACATGGCCGGCTCGAAGAACAGCGCCTTGCCCAGCGCCCTGAGCTGCGCGATATCGGGATGGCGCTCGGCCATCATCGCGTAGAACGGTTTCGGGCCAGCGGCCTTCGGTGCACTGGCCACTGCCGCCTGCGCGGCCGGGGCGGCCGGCGCTGCCACGGGCGCGGCGTCCTGCTTGCCGCAGCCCGTCATCACGCTGGCCAGCAGGATGATCAGCAGACTGCCCGCCACGCGCAACCAGGCAAAGAGCGACGGGAACGCGGCGTTCCACAACAGCGGCGGCAAGCTCATGACGAAATGATGGCAACAGGATGACGATGGAATGGCGCAAGAGGCTATTCCGGCTTCATGACATCCACATGACGATTCACGAAAACGAAACGTCGACGCACGGGCCGCGCGGCACCGGGCGGGATGTACCCGGTTCCCATCCGCATCATCATCAATCTGACACATGCCCGGGTCACACTCGCGGCGCACCCGGAAGCACCCTACAAGTTTCATTGCAGCACTGCAGTCTTCCCACATATAAGAAAGAGGAAAACCATGAGCCGTACTACACGTCTGTGGCCCCTGGCCGCATTGGCCGCCGCATGCCTGTCCGCCTGTGGCGGCAGCGATTCCGGCAGCAGCAGCGCGACCCCCGCCGCCACTACGTCAGGCGTCGTCACCGGCAGCTACTTCGAGCACGCCAAGGTTTGTATCGACGCCAACAACAACGGCGCCTGCGACAGCAGCGAAGCTTCGGTCTTTACCGACGCCAAGGGCGCCTTCACGGTAAGCGGCCAGGGCCCGGTGGTGGCCGAGATCGGTACGGACGCCTTCCGTAACGACGATGCCGGCGCGCACGCCGCCGTGACGCGCAAGCTGGTGTTCCGCGCGCCGGCCAGCGCCAATGGCGTGGTCAGCGCCATCTCCACCGAACTGGCCGTGCTCATGGACAGCAACGGCGGCAACCTCGACGCCGCGCGCTCCCAGCTGGCAGATCGCCTGGGCGTGGCCGCAGACAAGCTGCTGGAAGACCACAACAAGGAAACGGACAGCAAGATCAAGGCCGCACTGCAGGGCGAGATCGAACAGGCCATCGAACTGATCGCCAACGCCGTGGCAGCCGGCGGCGATATCGCCACGGCCATCAAGAATGGCGTGGCCCAGCGCGTGGCGATGAACAACATCAAGACCGTGGTGGTGATCTACGCCGAAAACCGCGGCTTCGACAACCTGTACGGCCTGTTCCCGGGCGCCAACGGCATTCCGGGTGTGAACCCCAGCGCCGTGGGCACCGTGACCCCGCAGAAGGATTTCGACAACGCCACGCTGGCGTCGCTGCCGCCGACCTGGGGCGGCTTCACCGCCGCGGGCCAGACCGTGACGCTGGACGCATCGCAAACCGTTGGCTGGGCCAACAAGCCGTTCCGCATCGATGATCCGTCAGGTGTCAACGGCACCGGCGTGGTGGTGAACCAGAGCGTGGTCACGCGCGACCTGGTGCACAAGTTCTACCAGAACCAGATGCAGATCAACGGCGGCAAGAACGACAAGTTCGCAGCATTCTCCGACGCCGGCGGCATCACCATGGGCTACTACGATGGCAGCAGCATGGCGATGTGGAAGATGGCCAAGGACTTCGTGCTGGCCGACAACTTCTTCATGGGTGCGTTCGGGGGCTCGTTCCTGAACCACCAGTACCTGGTCTGCGCGTGCGTGCCGACGTACCCGAACGCCGACACGTCCGTGGCATCGGGCTCGATCGCCGCCGTGGCCGCCGACGGCAAGAGCCTGGCACTGACGGGCACCAGCTCCACGAGCATCCTGAATGCCACGGCCTCGTACGTGAAGGATGGCGCCATCACGCCGAAGGACCCGGCCACCGGCATGTTCTACGCCGTGAACACGATGCAGCCGGCCTACCAGCCGAGCGGCAACGCGCCGGCCTCGACCGATACCTCCAAGCTGCTGGCCGACCCCAACGCTGCCAGCACGCTGCCGCCGCAAACCCAGGACACCATCGCCACCTACCTCGACAAGCGCGGCGTGGACTGGGCCTGGTACGCAGGCGCATGGAAGACCGTGTCGGCAGATCGCACCAAGATCTACAACAACACGACGCCGAACTTCCAGGCCCACCACCAGCCGTTCAACTTCTTCGCGGCGTTCAGCCCGGTTGACCATGCCGACTACCGCACGGCCCACCTGAAGGACTTCGACAGCCAGTTCCTGGCGGATGCCGCCGCAGGCAAGCTGCCGGCCGTGACGTTCTACAAGCCGCAGGGCAACCTGAACCAGCACGCCGGCTATGCCAACGTGGCCGACGGCGACGCCCACATCGTCAACGTGATCCAGCAACTGCAGAACAGCCCGCAGTACAAGAACATGCTGATCGTGGTGACGTACGACGAAAACGGCGGCTTCTACGACCACGCGCCGGTTCCGACCGCCGACCGCTGGGGTCCGGGCACGCGTATCCCGGCGATCATCGTGTCGCCATTCGCAAAGAAGGGCACCGTGGACCATACGCAGTACGACACGGCATCGATCCTGCGCTTCATCACGCGCCGCTTTGCCCTGCCGACGCTGCCGGGCCTGAAGCTGCGTGACGACTCGCTGGTAGCCAACGGCAAGCCCGCCATGGGCGACCTGACCAACGCGCTGACCTTCCCGGCGCAGTAAGACAGGCATCCGCCGACGTACAGGGGCGGCCCTCGCAAGGGGCCGCCCTTTTTTCGTGGCGGGGCGGTGCCGGCGTCGGCGGATCGCCGACAGGCAGGCAACGCCGGAGTGGCTATAGTCGTGGAAGTGCCACCCCAGCGCCAAGGAGCCCGCCATCGCCGCCTGGCATTCCGATATCCCCGCCCGGCTCGACCGCCTGCCGTGGTCCGCCTGGCACTGGCGCGTTGCCATCGCGCTGGGCATCGCCTGGGTGCTCGACGGGCTGGAAGTCACCCTCGTGGGGTCGGTCGGCGCCGTGCTGGAGCGGCCGGACACCCTGGGGCTCGATGCCACGCAGGTGGGCTGGTCCGGCTCCATCTATATATCCGGGGCGGTCATCGGCGCCCTGCTGTTCGGGCGCCTGGCCGACCGGCTGGGCCGCAAGAAGCTGTTCCTGGCGACGCTGGCGGTCTATATGGCGGCCACGCTTGCCACGGCGTTCTCTCCCAATTTCGCGTTCTTCGCGGTCTGCCGGTTCCTGACCGGACTGGGCATCGGCGGCGAATATGCGGCCATCAATTCGGCTATCGACGAACTGATTCCCGCGCGCGTGCGCGGGCGTGTGAACCTGGCGATCAACGGCAGCTTCTGGCTGGGCGCGGCGCTGGGCGCCGGCCTGAGCCTGGTGCTGCTGGATCCGCGCGTGTTCGGTCCGGTCTGGGGCTGGCGCGTCTGCTTTGCGCTGGGCGCGCTGCTTGCCGTGGCGATCGTCCTGATCCGCCGGCATGTGCCGGAAAGCCCCCGATGGCTGACGACGCACGGCCGTCACGACGAAGCCGCGCGCGTGATCGCCAGCATCGAGTCGGAGGTGGCACGGCGGCATGGACCGCTTCGTGCGGTGGACGCCGCCGCCACGGTGGCTTATGCGGGCAGGCCCGTGCCGGCGTTGCGCGAGATCCTGCGCCTGCTGCTGCGCCGCTACCGTACTCGCAGCGTGGTCACGTTCGCGTTGATGGTGGCGCAGGCGTTCTTCTACAACGCCATCTTCTTCACCTATTCGCTGGTATTGACCAGGTTCCAGGGCGTGCCCGAGGAACGCGTGGCGCTGTATATCTTTCCGTTTGCCCTTGGCAACGCGCTGGGCCCGCTGGTACTGGGCCCGCTGTTCGACCGGATCGGGCGGCGCAGGATGATCGCCGTGACCTATGTGCTGTCGGGCATCGGACTGGCGGCCACCGGCTGGGCCTTCATGGAAGGCTGGCTCGATGCGCGCGCCCAGGCGCTGTGCTGGTCGGCCGTGTTCTTCCTGGCGTCGGCGGCGGCAAGCTCGGCCTACCTGACCGCCAGCGAGGTGTTTCCGCTGGAAATGCGCGCCCTGGCTATCTCGGTGTTCTACGCCGTGGGCACCGGCACGGGCGGCTTTGTCGCGCCCGTGCTGTTCGGCATGCTGATCGAAACGGGCAGCCGGGGGGCGGTTGCCATTGGCTACGGCATCGGCGCGGCCCTGGTGATCGTGGCCGGCCTGATGGCGCTGCGTTTTGGCGTGGATGCGGAAAGGCGCGCCCTGGAAGATATCGCGCCCCCGCTGGGAGCGGAGCGCGATTGACGAAGGCTTTTTCCTTTTTGATCGCCCCTTATGCCATAACATACTATTAGAATTTTTAGTATGTTATTTCATACTTTATTTCCGTACACTATGATAATCGATAGAACCTTCCGATCCCGGCGCCATCATGTCCGCTCTGCACCTGCAGCTACGTTCGCTTCGAAAACTCCGTGGTTTCTCCTTGGCCGATATTGGACGGACCATCGGCATGGCTAGCTCCAACCTGTCTGTCGCCCTGAGCGGCAAGCAGGATGTGCGCGCCTCGACACTTGTCGCCATTGCCGCCGCACTGGATGCCGAATGGGTGCTGGTGCCGAAGGAGCATTTGGCGGAAGTCCGGCAAACGCTGGCGGGCAAGGCAACCGGGCCAGACCGGGCGGCGCCGACCTCAGTGGATCTGCTGCTCGGGGACGAGGCATGAGCGACGACCTGCGGCCCCGCTATCTGTCGGTACACCTGCACGGCGTGCTGTGCGGCTACCTCTGCGAAGCCGGGCGCACCACGCGCTTCGTGCCAGGCGAGCATTTTCGCGGGGATCCTGGCCGGCCGACGCTGAGCCTCTCGTTGACCATTCCCGGCAACGAGCCGCTGACCGGCACCATCCTGTCGAATCCGTTCCATCCTGCGGTCTATAACGTCGGTGGCGAACTGCCCCCTTATTTCGCCGGGCTGCTGCCCGAGGGCGAACTGCGCAAGCGGCTGGAGGCCACGCGCCATCACCCGGATGACCGCGACGACTTTGGCATACTGGCCGCCGCCGGCGAAGACCTGCCCGGCGCCTTGACCGTACGCCCCGCCGATCTCGATACGTTGCCCGACCACGCCCGCACCATCGGGGTGACGGGTGGCGCGGACAATCTGGAGATCGCGGTCGTGGAAGGCGCGACGGAGGGCGCTGCGTCGGTGTCGGGCGTGCAGAACAAGCTGGCGCTGTCCACCGCGCACGCCGGCAAACGGTACACCATGCCCACCCATGGCCGCCTCTCGGACCTGATCGCCAAGCTGCCGTCGCGCAACGACGACAGCCAGATATTTAACGAATATGTGTCGATGCAGCTGGCCCAGGCAGCCGGCGTCGCAGTGGCGGTGTGCCGACCGCAGCCGCTGGCGGCCATCGACGTCCCCGGCCTGGCCGATGCGCTTGGCGCGGACCTGCACTTCCTGGCGGTGGACCGTTTCGACCGCGAACCCGGAGGCCGGGTGCATGCCGAGGACGGCTGCCAGATCCTGACGCGCATGCCGGCACGCAAGTACGCCGGCAACGACGCCTACGTAGCCATTGTCCGGCTGCTGGACCGGCTGAGCGTGCGCGGCATCGAGGACGTCCGGCAGTTCTTCATGCGGCAAGCCGTCAATACCCTGCTGGGCAACAGTGACGCCCACCTCAAGAATTCCTCGTTCCTCTATCGCAACGGCACGATGCCGGAACTGTCTCCGGCCTATGACATCGTCAGCGTGGCCGCGCTACCGGGCTTCCAGGCATTCGGACAGAACGTCGCCATCGACCTGCTGCAACGCAAGCAGACGCTGGATACGTACCGGGATTTCGCGCGCAACGCGCGGATTGCCGAGCGCATCGTCGTGGCCGCGGTGAAGGACGCCGTGACGATGGCGCAGGACCGCTGGCCTGCGCTGCTCGATTCGCTGCCGACACCGGCCGCGATGAAAGCCGTGGTTCTCGAACGGCTGAGCACCCTGCCGCTGGCGCAGCTGCGCAGGCGATAGCCGGGCGCACGCATATCCTTGTTCGATACCGCAAGGCCGCCCGTGCCATCTGCATGAGGCTGGCGCCATGAAGCGGGGCGGATGGTCAACTCAGCCCGTCCAGCACCAGATGCTGTCCATGCATGGCCTCGGCCCCGTCCGACGCCAGGAATGCCACCGCCCGGGCGGCGGCACCGGTGGATACCCACCGCGCCGGATCGGCCGATGGCATCGCCTGACGGTTGGCGGGAGTGTCGAGAATGCTTGGGGCAATGCTGTTGACGTTGATGCCCGAACCCCTGACTTCGTGCGACAGGCTTTCCACCAGGCGCTGCAACGCGCTCTTGGAAGCGGTATAGGCGCCCATCGCGGCCACACCGTTGGCGGCACCGCGCGCCGAGACGGCCACGACCTTGCCGCTGCGCTGGAACATCATGGCCGGAATGAAGTGGCCGGTCACGGCCACGAACGACCACGCGTTCAGGTCCATCATGCGCAGCCAGGATTCGCGGCTCAAGGTGTGGGTGGGCTCGCCCATCTCGAAGCCACCGGCCACGTGGACCAGGACATCGACCGTGCCAAACGCGTCGAGAATGGCTGCGGCCACGGGTGCCATTGCCGTATCCGACGTCACGTCTGCCGCATGCAGCAGCGTACCGCCGTGGTCGGGCTCGGGATGCGCAAACACGCTCTGCAGATGTTGCAGATTGTGGTCGATCAGCGCCAGCCTTGCGCCTTCCCCGGCGAACCGGCTTGCCACGGCACGGCCCAGCGCGCCGGCGGCTCCGGTAATGACGACATGACGACGCGGTGCCTTGGCTTCCATGGTGAACTCCGGCAAAAACGGTCCTTCCACCATAGTGCCTTGGCCGGGACTCCGCCAGCATGCACCCGGGCGTGTGCCCCGGCGCCGGACCGGTGTGCCCAACTGTACAGCGCACGACACCGGCATCTGTGTATGGCCGCCCGGTCGATGTTCGGGCAAGATGCCGCACCGCCCGTAGCCGGGCTTACCGCACCAGGACAAGGAAGTGCCCCTCACCCGCATCAAGCAGAGCGAGACCCTGCTGGCCGTGCTGGCCCTGATCGGCTCCATGGCGTCGCTTTGCATCGGGACGTCGTTTGCCAAGAGCCTGTTCAGCGCCGTTGGCGCGCAAGGTACGGTTGCGCTGCGCGTCGGTTTTTCGGCATTGATCCTGATCACGGTCTGGCGGCCATGGCGCTTTGCGCTGTCGGGCGCGCATGCCCGCGCCATTGCCCTGTACGGCGCGGCGCTGGGTGCGACGAATCTGCTGTTCTACATGTCGCTGCGCACCATCCCGCTGGGCCTGGCCATCGCCATCGAATTCACGGGCCCGCTGACGGTGGCAGTGCTGTCCTCGCGCCGCGCCATCGACTTTCTCTGGATCGCCTGTGCCGTTGCCGGTCTTGTCCTGCTTCTGCCGCTGGGCGAGGCGGCAACCCATCTCGATCCGGTGGGTATCGGCTATGCGCTGGCGGCCGGCGTTGGCTGGGCACTCTATATCGTGTTCGGCCAGATGGCTGGCAATGCGCATGGCGGCCAGGCAACTTCGCTGGGCATGACCATGGCCGCGCTGGTTGCGCTGCCGTTTGGCGTGGCCCATGCCGGCGCGGAGATGTTCAGCCCCGGACTGCTGCTTTCCGGCCTGGCTGTTGGATTGCTGTCGAGCGCGATTCCCTACTCGCTGGAGATGGTGGCGCTGAAGCGGTTGCCCCGCCGGACGTTTGGCATCTTGCTGAGCCTGGAGCCCGCCATGGGTGCGCTGGCCGGGCTGGCATTCCTGCACGAGCAGCTCTCGGCGATCCAGTGGGTGGCGATTGCCGCCATCATCACGGCGTCGATTGGCTGTACGGCGACGTCGCGCGGCAAGCGCTGACGACCTTTCCGATTGCCGGATGCGGGCTAGTTGCCGGCGAACCAGTCGCGCGGCAGCCAATGCTCCCGCTGCGGCCGCGGGGCGCGATCGTGGGCCCCGGCCAGCGACAGGCTGACTTCGTGCAGAAAACTGTCCTCAGGGTTGCGGCGCGCGGCAAAGCCACAGTCGCGCATGATTGCCAGCATGCGCCGGTTCTCGCTCAGGACGTCGCCACGCATGCCCTGCAGCTGACTGGTCCGTGCAATCTGCTGCAACCGCTGGATCAGCCGGCGGCCCAATCCTTGCCCTTGCCAGTCGTCGGCCACCACCACGGCCAGCTCCGCCACGTTTTCGGCGTTGACCACATATTCGGCGTTGGCGACGATCGACTCGGCGCCATCCTCGGCGCGCACAGTCACCACCACCGCTACGTCGCGCTGCGGATGATGGGTGACAAAGCCCTGGACGATCTCGTCAGCCACCCTGCCCCCGGTCAGGAACCTGTAGTAGCGGCTTTCGCGCGACAGGCCATCGACAAACGTACGCAAACCGTCACGATCAGCGGGGCGCACGGCACGCACCGTCACCTGCCGGCCGCCGCGCGCCATCCAGCTCTCATCGGGGATTCTCGAACCCGCCTTGTTGTCACCTGCCGCATCGACATCACTCATGGCCACCCCTGACTTCATCTTCTGTAGGCAGGACTATAGTCGAAACCCTGACTTTTTCAAATGAAGTTAGAGTGCTATGCTCAAACCATGAATACGCCACCGCCGCCGATCTCAGCCGAGGACTTCGCGCAATGCTCGATCGCGGCCACGCTGTCGCTGATTGGCGAAAAGTGGACAATTCTCATCTTGCGCGACGTGTTTTCTGGCATCCAGCGCTTCGATGATTTTCTGGAGCGGCTTCAGTGCTCCCCGGCCGTGCTATCGGCGCGGCTGAAAACACTGACCGAGGCCGGGCTTTTGCGCAAGGTCAGCTACAAGGAGCCAGGCGAGCGCGAGCGCTTTGCCTACCGCCCCACCCGTGCCGCCGTCGAGCTGTTGCCCGTCATCGTCGGGCTGATGCAATGGGGCGATGCGCACATGAAGCCTGACGGTCAGGGGCCCGCCGAAATCCGCTCGCGGGTCAACGGCCTCAAAGTGCGCTCGGCCTTGATCGACGAAGCCGACCAACTGGTCTCCCCGGCCGACATGCAGCTGATTTCCCTCCTGCCCCAGGCCGACAAAGCTGACTGACCACGCACACCTGCCACCGGCACACGCAGCGCACACGTACGCTGCACGCACCGCGCCCGCACATTGCACCGCACCATAGCCGTGCAGCCGCCCAACTCTGGCGCCGCACCATGATGCATATTAGTGACTTATGAATCACTAAAATGTATGCTCGCGGGATTCAAAGTCTCCAAATCACCACCTGACGGGGCTGGCACACCGCTTGCGATATAGATCGCGGGCCGGTCAACGGCGATCCGCCCACCCCACACAGCACGGTTGCTATCCGTAGGTAGCAATCGTCAGGACAACGGCGTCCCCAGAACTGGCCCTTTCGCGCCAGCCTCTCGGGACGCCATTTGTTTTTGGAGCCCAAGAATGAACGGCAAAGCCACCCGGATCGATCTGCTAAGTCTGAAGACCCCGCAGATGCGCGCCTTCCACCTGACCTGGATGGCGTTCTTCGTCTGCTTCTTTGCGTGGTTTGCCTGTGCGCCGCTGATGCCGGTGCTCAAGGGCGAGTTCGGCCTGACTCCGGGCCAGATTGCCAATATCAATATCGCCGCGGTGGCGGTGACCATTCTGGTGCGGCTGGTGATCGGCCCGATGTGCGACCGCTTTGGCCCGCGCAAGACCTACACCGGCCTGCTGACGATCGGTGCGATTCCGGTGATCGGCGTGGCGTTCGCGCAGAGCTACGAGACCTTCCTGTTCTTCCGCCTGCTGATTGGCGCGGTGGGCGCGAGCTTCGTCATCACGCAGTACCACACGTCGGTGATGTTTGCGCCGAACGTGGTAGGCACGGCCAATGCCGCGTCTGCCGGCTGGGGCAACGCGGGCGGCGGTGCGGCGCAGGGCGTGATGCCGCTGCTGCTGGCCGCCGTGCTGTTCCTGGGTGTGGACCATGCAATGGGCTGGCGCGTGGCACTGATCGTGCCGGGCGTGCTGATGCTGATCATGGCCGTCGTCTACTGGCGCTTCACGCAGGATTGCCCGGAAGGCAATTTCTCTGACCTGCGCGCCCGCGGCATCGCCGTCAGCGGCGGCAAGGGCGGTGGCGGCTGGGCCAGCTTCCGCGCGGCCAGCGCCAACTACCGCGTCTGGATGCTGTTCATCACGTACGGCGCCTGCTTCGGCGTGGAGATCTTTATCCATAACGTGGCCGCCACCTACTACGTCGATCACTTCGGCCTGTCGCTGTCCGCCGCCGGCATGGCCGCCGCCAGCTTCGGCCTGCTCGCCCTGTTCGCCCGTGCGCTGGGTGGCTACGTATCGGATCGCGTGGCCCGCCACCGCGGCCTCGATGCGCGTTCGATCGTGCTGTTCGTCTTCATCCTGGGCGAAGGCCTGGGCCTGCTGGCATTTGCACATGCCTCGGGCGTGGTCACCGCCGTGGCCGCCATGCTGATGTTCGGCCTGTTCACCCATATGGCCTGCGGCGCCACCTACGCGCTGGTGCCGTTTATCGACCGCAAGGCGCTGGGCGGCGTGGCCGGAATCATTGGCGCGGGCGGCAACGTCGGTGCCGTGGCGGCGGGCTTCCTGATGAAGGGCCTGGGCGACCTGCAGCAAACGCTGACGTACCTGGGCGTGGCCGCCACGCTGGCCGCGCTGTGCGCCATCGCGGTGCGCTTCAGCGCCGAGCACAAGGCGCAGGAACAGGCCCTGTACGACAGCGCCCTGGCCAACTGAACCACATCGCCCCCTACAAAAGACACTCCGGACAAGGAAAGCATCATGAAGATCATCATCGTCGGGCACGGCATGGTCGGCCACAAGTTCCTGGAATGCCTGGCAGAAGCCGGCGCGCAAGACCTGGAAGTGACGGTGCTCTGCGAGGAGCCGCGCCCCGCCTACGATCGCGTTCACCTGTCCGAATTCTTCGCCGGCAAGTCTGCCGACGACCTTTCGCTGGTGCCCCAGGGCTTTTTCGACCAGCACAACAACATGCTGCTGCGCCTGAATGCCAAGGCCTCGGCGATCGATACGGCCGCGAAGACGGTCACCACGTCCACCGGTGAAACGCTGGCGTACGACAAGCTCGTGCTGGCAACCGGCTCCTACCCGTTCGTGCCGCCGCTGCCGGGCAAGGACCGCAAGGACACCTTCGTCTACCGCACCATCGAAGACCTGGAGGCGATGCTCGAATGCGGCAGCCGCGCCAAATCGGGCGTGGTCATCGGTGGCGGCCTGCTGGGCCTGGAATGCGCCAAGGCCCTGCGCGACATGAACCTGGACACCCATGTGGTGGAGTTCGCCCCGCGCCTGATGGCCGTGCAGGTCGACGATGGCGGCGGCCGCATGCTGCGCCAGAAGATCGAAGAGCTGGGCGTCAAGGCGCACACGGGCAAGAACACCGTGGAAATCGTCGACGGCGTTGACGGCACGCACCGCATGAACTTTGCCGACGGCACGCATCTGGACACCGACATGATCGTGTTCTCGGCCGGTATTCGTCCGCGCGACGAACTGGCGCGCGACAGCGGCCTGACGGTGGGCCCGCGCGGCGGCATCGTGATCGACGACAACTGCCTGACCTCGCACCCGGACGTCTACGCCATCGGCGAATGCGCGCTGTGGGACGGCAAGATCTACGGCCTGGTAGCCCCCGGCTACGACATGGCCCGCGTGGCCGCCCGCCACCTGCGCGGCGAGGCCGCCCGGTTCGCCGGCGCCGACATGAGCACCAAGCTCAAGCTGATGGGGGTGGACGTAGCCAGCATCGGCGACCCGCACGGCAATGTGCCGGGCAGCCGTTCGTACCAGTTCACCGACGAGCGCAAGCAGGTCTACAAGAAGCTGGTGGTGTCCGATTGCGGCAAGTACCTGCTGGGTGGCGTGCTGGTGGGCGATGCCGCCGAATACGGCACGCTGCTGCAGATGATGCTGAACCGCATCGAACTGCCGGAATCGCCCGAATTCCTGATCCTGCCGTCGTCGGACGGGCAGGCAAAGCCGGCGCTGGGCGCCGATGCCCTGCCGGACACGGCCCAGATCTGCTCGTGCAACAACGTCAGCAAGGGCCAGATCTGCGCCGCCGTGACCGACGGCGCCACCAGCATCGGCGCCGTGAAGTCGTGCACCAAGGCCGGCACGGCCTGCGGCGGCTGCGTGCCGCTGGTCACGCAGATCATGAAGGCCGAGATGAAGAAGCAGGGCATGGCGGTGAACAACCATGTCTGCGAGCATTTCCCGTACTCGCGCCAGGAGCTGTACCACCTGGTGCGCGTGGGCAAGTTCAAGACGTTTGACGACCTGCTGGCCGCGCATGGCAAGGGCCTGGGCTGCGACATCTGCAAGCCCACCGTGGGCAGCATCCTGGCGTCGTGCTGGAACGAGTTCGTGCTCAAGGAAGAACACGCCAGCCTGCAGGATTCGAACGACTACTTCCTCGCCAATATCCAGAAGGATGGCACCTATTCGGTGGTGCCGCGCATGCCGGGCGGCGAAGTCACGCCCGACGGCCTGATCGCCGTGGGCCAGGTTGCCAAGAAATACGGCCTCTACACCAAGATCACCGGTGGTGCCCGGGTGGACATGTTCGGCGCCCGTCTCGAAGAACTGCCCCTGATCTGGGAAGAGCTGGTGGCGGCCGGTTTCGAATCGGGCCATGCGTATGGCAAGTCGCTGCGCACGGTGAAATCGTGCGTGGGTTCCACGTGGTGCCGCTACGGCGTGGACGATTCCGTGGGCCTCGCCATCGATATCGAGAACCGCTACAAGGGCCTGCGCGCCCCGCACAAGATCAAGTTCGGCGTTTCGGGCTGCACCCGCGAGTGCGCCGAAGCACAGGGCAAGGACGTGGGCATCATCGCCACCGAAAAGGGCTGGAACCTCTACGTCTGCGGCAACGGCGGCATGAAGCCGCGCCATGCCGAACTGCTGGCCGGCGACCTGGACCGCGAAACGTTGATCCGCTACGTCGACCGCTTCCTGATGTTCTACGTGCGCACGGCCGACCGCCTGCAGCGCACCAGCACCTGGCGCGACAACCTCGAAGGCGGCCTGGACTACCTGAAAGCCGTGGTCATCGACGACAAGCTGGGCATCGGCGCCGAACTGGAAGCCGAGATGCAGCACGTGGTGAACACCTACGAAGACGAGTGGAAGAAGGCCATCACCGACCCCGAAACGCGCAAGCGCTTCCGCCACTTCGTCAACAGCGACCTGCGCGACGACAACCTGGTGTTCCTGGAGGAACGCGGCCAGGTGCGCCCCGCCACGCCGGAGGAACGGAACTTGCAGCGTACCCGCCTGAGCCACATTCCCGTGGTCACCGTGCCCGCAAAAGCAGCCTGAAACAAGGAGAACGTGATGAGCCAAGCCCACCATCCCGAAACCTGGACCGCGATCTGCACCTTGCGCGATATCGTGCCCAATACTGGTGTCTGCGCACTGGTCGACATGCAGCAGGTGGCGGTCTTCCGCGTCGGCCGCGGCGAAGAGGTCTATGCCATCGCCAATTTCGATCCCAATTCGCAGGCCAACGTGCTGTCGCGCGGGCTGGTCGGCAGCCTTGGCGAGCGCGTCGTGGTGGCCTCGCCGATCTACAAGCACCATTTCGACCTGCGCACGGGCGAATGCCTGGAGGCGCCCGAGCACTCGGTCGACGCCTTTGCCGCGCGCGTCTATGACGGCAAGGTCTGGGTGGCGGCATCGGTCGTCCAGCGCGAGGCCGAGGAAGAACTGGCCGCCTGATCCGCAGCCCCCTGCCCTCGCCCAAGCCCCGGCCTGACGACCCACACGCCTAACGCCCACAGGAAGATGATGTTCAAGACGCCCCCCGCCTCGTCTCCCGCCACCCCGGCCAAGCCTCGGCTGGTGGTGGTCGGCAACGGCATGGCCGCCATGCGCACGGTCGAGGAACTGCTGAAGCTCGCGCCGAACCTGTACGACATCACGGTGTTCGGCGCCGAGCCGCACGGCAACTACAACCGTATCCTGCTGAGCCCGGTGCTTGCCGGCGAGAAGACCGTCGACGACATCATGCTCAACACACGCGACTGGTACACGCAGAACGGCATCGAACTGCTGGCCGGCGATCCCGTGGTCGGCATCGACCGGCCGCGCCGCACCGTGCGCTCCGCTTCGGGCAAGGAAGTCCACTACGACCGGCTGCTGCTGGCTACCGGCTCCAAGCCGTTCATCATCCCCGTGCCGGGCCATACGCTGGACGGCGTGATCGCCTTCCGCGATATCCAGGACGTGGAAACCATGCTGCACGCCGCGCGCAACCATCGCCACGCGGTGGTGATCGGCGGTGGCCTGCTGGGCCTGGAAGCCGCCAACGGCCTGATGCGCCAGGGCATGGACGTCACCGTGGTGCACCTGGCCGACAGCCTGATGGAACGCCAGCTCGACAAGCCCGCCGCCGAACTGCTGAAGGTGGCGCTCGAACGCAAGGGCCTTCGCTTCCTGCTGGGCGCGCAGACGGCGGGCATCCTCGGCGACGACCGCGTCACCGGCGTGCTGTTCAAGGACGGCACGCAGATCCCGGCCGACCTGGTGGTGATGACCGCCGGCGTGCGCCCCAATATCGAACTGGCCGCCGGCGCGGGCCTGCGTTGCGAGCGCGCCATCGTGGTGGACGACACGCTCCAGACCTTCGATCCGCGCATCTACGCGGTGGGCGAATGCGTGCAGCACCGCAACGCCACGTTTGGCCTGGTGGCCCCGATCTGGGACCAGGCCCGCGTCTGCGCCGCGCATCTGGCCGGCGCCGGGCATCGCCGCTACGTCCAGCAGGCCACGGCCACCAAGCTCAAGGTGACGGGCGTTGACCTGTACTCGGCCGGCGATTTCATCGGCGCCGAAGGCAGCGAGGACCTGGTGCTGCGCGATCCGCGCCGCGGCGTCTACAAGCGCCTGGTGCTGCAGGATGGCCGGCTGGTTGGCGCGGTGCTGTACGGCGACGTGAAGGATGGCCCGTGGTATTTCGACCTGATCCAGTCCGGCAAGCCCGTTGCCGCGCTGCGTCAGCGCCTGCTGTTTGGCCAGGCGCAATGCGAGGCTTTGGCGGCCTGATGGCCGTCCCGCCCCTGAAACGCACGCCATCATCGAGAGATTCAGCCGTGAACCTGTCAGACATTGCGGTGGTTGCCACCACCCCCACCAAGACGGTATCCACCACCTGCCCGTACTGCGGCGTGGGCTGCGGCGTGCGCGCCACGGCGCGTGCCGATGGTCAGGTGGAAGTGCAAGGCGACGCCGACCATGCATCGAACTTTGGCCGCCTGTGCGTCAAGGGCTCGGCGCTGGGCGACACGGTCAGCCTGGACGGCCGCCTGCTCCATCCGCAACTGCGCGAGGCCGATGGGTCACTGCGCCGTGTGAGCTGGGACCAGGCACTCGACAAGGTTGCCAGCGGCTTTGCCGACGTCATCGTGAAACACGGCCCCGACGCCGTGGCGCTCTATGTGTCGGGCCAGATCCTGACCGAGGACTACTACATCGCCAACAAGCTGATGAAGGGCTTTATCGGCTCGGCGAACATCGACACCAATTCGCGGCTGTGCATGTCGTCGGCCGTGGCCGGCCACAAGCGCGCATTTGGCGAAGACCTGGTGCCGTGCAGCTATGAAGACCTGGAACAGGCCGACCTGGTGGTGCTGGTGGGCTCCAATACCGCGTGGTGCCATCCGATCCTGTTCCAGCGCCTGACGCGCGCCAAGGAAGCCCGGCCCGACATGAAAATCGTGGCGATCGACCCGCGCCGCACCGCCACCTGCGAACTGGCCGACCTGCACCTGCCGCTGCGCCCCGGCACTGACGTGCGCCTGTTCAACGGCCTGCTTGGCTACCTGGCCCGGCGCGGCCATGCTGACGCAGCCTTCGTCGACGCCCATACGGCTGGCCTGGACGAAGCGCTGGCCGTGGCCGATGCCGATGCCGATGGCACGGACCTGACCGCCCTGGCCCGCGCCTGCAAGCTCGATCCGCAGGACCTGCAGGCGTTCTTCGAACTGTTCGCCGGTACGCGGAAGGTCATCACGGCGTTCTCGATGGGTGTGAACCAGTCGTCGGCGGGCACCGACAAGGTCAACAGCATCATCAACTGCCACCTGCTCACCGGGCGCATCGGCCAGCCGGGCATGGGCCCGTTTTCGCTGACCGGCCAGCCCAACGCCATGGGCGGGCGCGAAGTGGGCGGCCTGGCCAACATGCTGGCCGCGCATATGGAACTGGCCAACCCGGTGCATCGCGACATCGTGCAGGACTTCTGGCAGTCGCCGCACATGGCCGACAAGCCAGGCCTCAAGGCCGTGGACCTGTTCAACGCGATCGAGGCAGGCCGGGTCAAGGCCGTCTGGGTCATCGCCACGAACCCCGTGGTCAGCCTGCCCGATGCCGATCAGGCCCGGCGCGCGCTCGCCAAATGCGAACTGGTGGTGACGTCCGACGTCGTCACGCACACCGACACCAACGACGCCGCGCACGTGCTGCTGCCCGCGCTGGGCTGGGGCGAGAAAGATGGCACGGTGACCAACTCCGAGCGCCGCATCTCACGCCAGCGCGCATTCCTGCCGGCACCGGGCGAGGCGCGCGCCGACTGGGACATCCTGTGCGACGTGGCCCGCCGCATGGGCTTTGCCGGCTTCGACTACGCCGGCCAGCACGAAATCTTCGACGAGCACGCCCGGCTCTCGGCCTGGCGCAACGGCGAGGCCAGTGACCGCGACGCGCCCCGCATGTTCGATATCGGCGGCCTGGCCGGGCTGACCCGGGACGAGTACGACGACTTCGAACCGGTGCAATGGCCGTACCGCGCCGCCACGCCGGGCGGCACGCAACGCCTGTTCGAAGACGGCCGCTATGCGTTTGCCGATGGCCGTGCCCGCTTTGTGCCCACGGCGGCGCGTGCGCCGGTCCACGCGGCCGACGACGAATTCCCGCTGATCCTCAACACGGGCCGCGTGCGCGACCAGTGGCACACCATGACGCGCACCGGCAAGGCGGCCCGGCTGTCCGACCACCTGCCCGAGCCGTTCGTCGACATGCATCCGCAGGACGCGCTGCTGTGCGGCGTGGGCGAAGGCAAGCTCGCCCGCGTGACCAGCCGTTGGGGCGCCATGGTGGCGCGCGTGCGGTTTGGCGGCGGCATTGCGCGCGGCAGCGTGTTCGTGCCGATTCACTGGAACGACCAGTTCAGTTCCGATGCGCGCGTGGGCGCGGTGGTCAATCCGGTGGTCGACCCGGTCTCGGGCGAGCCCGAATTCAAGCACACGCCAGTGCGCGTGGAGGAATTCCGCGTGTCCTGGCACGGTTTCGTGCTCAGCCGTGCCGCGCTGCCAGCCGATTCGCTGACGTACTGGACACGCATCCAGGGCAAGCAGTTTCAACGTTACGAATTTGCCGGCCGGGAAACCATCGCAGACCGCGCCGCGTGGGCGCGGGCCCTGCTGGGCGTGCAGGACCCCGACGCGGACTGGCTCGAATACGAAGACCGGTCGGCGGGCGTCTATCACGCGGGTTACGTGGTCAACGACCGGCTGGAAGCATGTGTATATGTGTCCACGCGGGCCGACCTGCCGTCGCGTGCGTGGCTGTCGCAACTGTTCGGGCAGGACCACCTCGAAGATACCGACCGCATCGGCCTGTTGCTGGGCCAGCCGCTGGAAAAAACCGCCGATGCCGGACCCACCGTGTGCTCCTGCTTCGGCGTGGGCCGCAATACGATCTGCGACGCCGTGCGCAAGCACGACCTCAAGACGCCCGCCGAAATCACCGCCTGCGTGAAGGCCGGCGGCAACTGCGGGTCCTGCGTGCCGGAACTGCGCAAGCTGCTTGGCGAGATCCGCATCGCGGAAGCGGCCTGACTGTCCCCAAGCCATAGCGAATCGAACGAAACCAACGAAACACACGAAACGAATGATGGCGCGGCGGCCCAAGCGGCCCCCGCGCCATTTTTTCGTCCATTTCTTGACATTTAGTCCAGTACTATACAAACTGTCCAGCATCGAATGTCATCCATTTCATCGACCGAGATGCCCAACCGCACGCCCGAGCAGCGTCTGCTGCTGGACCAGATCAAGCAGGTTGCCGATGGCCTGGGCCAGACGCTGGCGCCATTCTGCGAGGTCGTGGTCCATGATCTGCTGGAGCCAGATCAATCGATCCTGGCAATCCACAACAACCTGTCGGGCCGCGCCGTGGGCGATCCCACCACGGAACTGGGCGAGGCCCGCATTACCGATCCCGACTATCCGCAGGTACTGGCCAACTACGCGAACCAGTTCGCCGATGGCCGCCTGGCTAAAAGCACGTCCATCGGCATCAAGGACAGCAGCGGCCGCTATATCGCGGCGCTATGCATGAACGTGGACCTGACGCTGTTCCGCAGTCTGCAGATGGCGATGGGACAGTTCGTGCAGACTGCCGCGGATGGCCCCGAGGAAACGCTCGACCCTGCCAGCACCGAAGTCCTGCGCTCGCGCATCGACGCCTTTGCCGCGCGGCTGGCTACCACGCCCCGCGCGCTGAAGACCGACGAACGCCGCGCGCTGCTGGCCGAACTCAAGGCGTCCGGCCTGCTGGAAGTGCGCCGGGCCATGGAAACCATCGCGGCACATCTGGGCGTGTCGCGCGCCACCGTCTACAGCTATGCACGCTAATTCCGCCGCGCAGTTGCTACTGCTCGACAAACACGCCGTGGAAGCGGCACTGATCCCCGACGATGTCCTGGCCGCCGTGCGCGAAGCCTTTATCCTGCACAGCCATCGCGAAGGGCGCGTCTTCCCGCTGATCCGCGAGAAGCTGGCAACCGGCGGGGTGTTCGGCATCAAGGCAGGCGATGTGGGCCGGCAGAACCTGCTGGGCTTCAAGGCCGCCGGCTTCTGGCCCGGCAACCGCCAGCGCGGCGGCGAACCGCACCAGGCCACCATCGTGCTGATCGACCCGGCCACCGGACGCCCGGTGTGCATTCTCGACGGCAACGCCATCACCACGGCGCGCACCGGCGCCGCCGGCGGCATCGGCCTGCAGGCGCTGGCACGGCCCAACAGCCGCCGCATATGCGTGTTCGGCACCGGCGTTCAGGCGCGCGTGCAACTGACGTACGCGCTGGCGCTGCTGCCGTCGCTTGCCGAAGTACGCTATGTCAGCGCCAGCGGCGCGCCCAGCGACAGCTTCGAAGCCGAGTTCGCCGGGCGGTGCCAGATTGCGCTGGCTACCGACCGCAACGACGCCGTGGCCCAGAGCGATGTCGTGATCACGGCCACGCCCGGCGGCGGCGCGCTGTTCGACGCCGACGCCGTGCAGCCCGGCACCCATCTCACCTGCGTGGGCGCCGATACCAGCGGCAAGCGTGAACTGCCCGACGGCGTGCTCGAACGCGCCCGCATCGTGGCCGACGATCTGGAGCAGGCGCGCAGCATTGGCGAGTGCCAGTGGTCGCCCGACCTGCACTGCATCGAGATCGGCGACCTGCTGACCGGCAGTGCCACGTTCGAGCGGCAAGCCGGCGACATCACCGTTTTCGACATGACCGGCCTGGCACTGCAAGACCTGACCGTCGCCCGCTTCCTGCATGAACGGGCCCTGGCAGACGGCACCGGCACACGCCTGGCGTGGCCCTGGTAGTCTCCCTCCACCCTTTTCGCCTACTGCATACCGCACCCCGATACGACCATGACGACCCTGCAATTGCCCACCTACGCCGACGTCGAGGCCGCTGCCAAGCGCCTGGAAGGCTATGCCAACCGCACGCCCGTCAACACCTCGCGCACGCTCAACGAGCGCCTTGGCGCCGAAGTCTTCTTCAAGTGCGAGAACTTCCAGCGCATGGGCGCCTTCAAGTTTCGTGGCGCGTTCAACGCGCTGTCGAAGTTCACACCCGAGCAGCGCAAGGGCGGCGTGGTCGCCTTCTCGTCGGGCAACCATGCGCAGGGCATCGCGCTGTCGGCAAAGCTGCTGGGCATGCCGGCCACGATCGTGATGCCGCTGGATGCGCCCGCGCTGAAAGTGGCGGCCACCAAGGGCTACGGCGCCAGCGTGGTGATGTACGACCGCTACAAGGAAGACCGCGAAGCCATTGGCCGGGACCTGGCCCAGAAGCACGGCATGACACTGATCCCGCCGTACGACCACCCCGATGTGATGGCCGGCCAGGGCACCGCCGCCAAGGAACTGTTCGAGGAAGTGGGCCAGCTTGACGTGCTGCTGGCCCCGTTGGGCGGTGGCGGCCTGTTGTCGGGCACGGCACTCGCCACGCGCGCACTGGCCCCGCAATGCCAGCTCTACGGCGTGGAGCCCGAGGCCGGCAACGACGGCCAGCAATCGCTGCGCAGCGGCAAGATCCTGCATATCGATACGCCCAAGACCATCGCCGACGGCGCGCAGACGCAGCACCTGGGCAACTACACGTTCCCCGTCATCCAGCGCGACGTCAACGACATCCTGACCGCCTCGGACGCGCAGCTGGTGGAGGCCATGCGCTTCTTTGCCGAACGCATGAAGATGATCGTCGAGCCCACCGGCGCGCTGGGCCTGGCGGCCGCCCTGCAGATCAAGGATCAGCTCAAGGGCAAGCGCGTAGGCATCATCATCAGCGGCGGCAACGTCGATATCTCGTGGTTCTGTGAGCTGATGGGGCGTTGATCACCGGCCCGGGCCGCTATACCTCCTCCGACGGCTGCGCCTTCGCCACCACGACCTTTTCGGGGTCGAGCTGCATGAAGATCCAGGCCGAGGCGGAGGTGATCAGCCCCACGCAGATGAAGGTGGCGTGGAAGGCCGGCAGCACGTCGAAGTGATGGCTGCCGATGCCGGCCTGGAATGTCGCCAGCAGCGCGCCGGCCGATGTCACGGCCAGGCTCATCGACAGCATCTGCACCATCGACAGCATGCTGTTGCCGCTGCTGGCGTTGACGCCGCTCAGGTCCTTGAGCGTGACCGTGTTCATGGCCGTGAACTGGACGGAATTGACCGCGCCGAAAATCGCCATCTGGACGATCACCAGCGGCAACGGCCGGTCGGGCGAGATCAGCGCGAACGACGCCATCACCAGCCCCACCAGGAATGTGTTGGTCACCAGCACCTTGCGATAGCCGAACTGCTCGATGAGCCGCGTCGCCAGCCGCTTCGACGCCATGCCGGCCACCGTCACCGGCACCATCATCAGGCCGGCGTTGAACGGCGAATACCCCAGGCTGACCTGCAGCGTCAGCGGAATCAGGAACGGCATGGCGCCGTTACCGATCCGTGCGAACAGATTGCCCAGCAGGCCCACGCTGAACGCATGGATGCTGAACAGCTTGAGCGGGAACAGCGGCATCTTGCTGCGCCGGGCGTGCAGCACGTAGGCAGACAGCGCCGCCAGGCTGGCAATCAGCAGCATCAGCACCGTGGCGTGCTGGAAACCCATGCCAGCCAGGCCATCCAGCGAAAACGACAGCGTCACCATGGCGATGGCCAGGAACGCGTAGCCCGCGATGTCGAAGCGCCCCATGCCGGGCAGCCGCGCGTTGGGCATGTACTTTACCGTGGCAATCGCGCCAATCACGCCCACGGGCACGTTGATCAGGAAGATCCAGTGCCATGAAAACGTCTGCGTGATCCAGCCGCCCAGCGTCGGCCCGATCAGCGGCCCGATCATGCCCGGTATCGCCACGAAACTCAGCGCCTGCAGATACTGTTCGCGCGGAAACGTCCTTAACACCGACAGCCGGCCCACCGGCAGCAGCATCGCCCCGCCCGCCCCCTGCACCACGCGCGCAGCGGACAGCATCGGCAACGTGGGCGCCCAGGCGCACAGCAGAGACCCCAGCACGAACAGCCCGATGGCCGTCTGGAAGATCGTGCGCGTGCCAAACCGGTCGGCCAGCCAGCCCGACGCCGGAATGATCACGGCCATCGTCAGCGAATAGGCGATCACCACCGACTGCATGCGCAGCGGGCTCTCGCCCAGGCTGCGCGCCATCGACGGCAAGGCGGTGTTGACGATCGTCGAATCGAGCGTCTGCATGAAGAATCCCACCGCCACCACCCAAAGCATGATGCGCAGCTTGGGGTCCTGGGGCATGGTGGCGGATTCGACGGGTGGCGTGGCTAGAGACATGGCAGCGGCACGCAGGTAGCGGCTAAAACCGCCACCTTAGGCGTGTGATGCGACGTTGGCAAGTCGGGCAGGCGGAGATCGCGCAATACCGGGCGCATCACATCGACGCCCGCAGGCCTACAAAGAACCGGCGCCCGGGCGCCGGCTCGTAGTATCTGCCGTTGGCTTCATTGACGATGACCGAGCCGATGTAGCGCCGGTCGGCCACGTTGTCGACGCGCCCGAACACGTACCACTGCGTGGCGCCGGTCTTGAACGTGTAGCCGGTCTTCAGGTTGAAGACGAAGTATCCGGGCGCGGCCTGGGTGTTCAGGTCGTCCACGTAGACCTTGCTGTCGGCCTTGGCTTCCACCCCCACCATCCACTGGGCCCATGGCCTGTAGGTCAGTTCGGCGCCGAAGCTGTGGCGCGCCGTGCCGGGCAGCCGGTTGCCGGCTGCCACGGTTGCGCCCTGCGCGTTGACGAACGCATCGCCGAAGTACGCGTCCAGGTACGTGTACGCCAGCCCGGCCGCCAGCCGCCTGGCCGGGCCGAATGCGCCGTGCCAGCCCAGTTCCAGGCCGCGCCGGCGTACCCCATCCACGTTCTGGTAGACCGTGCGGCCGTTGTTGTTCGACAGCGGCACGATCTCGCTGTGGCTGTCGGCATCGAACAATGCCGCGTCCAGCCGCTGGCCGCCCGACTCCCATTTCACGCCGATCTCGCCCTGGCGGCTGGTCGATGCCTGCAGCCCAAGGTTGGCGCCGATGCCGTTCGGGCCATAGGCCACCTCGGTCAGCGTGGGCGTCTCGAAGCCACGGCCCAGGTTGGCGTAGACGTTGAGGGTTTCCATCGCATGCCAGACCGCGCCCAGCACCGGGCTCAGGTTGCGATAGGTGGACGTGCCGCTGTCGTCGGGGCTGGCCGCCGTCACGTAGTGGTCGTTGATGCGCAGCCGGACCATGCTGGCGCGCAGGCCGCCCACGATCTCCCAGGCGGGATGCACGGTCCAGTTGAATTGCGCGAAGGCGCCGTAGTCGGCCGCCTCGTCGGTTTCGTCGCGCCGCTGCGCGCCCTGCTGGCCGTTGTCGTTGACGTAGCCGTGCCGTGCGTCGCGCATGCCGTTCACTTCAAGCCCGGCCGTCCACTGCAGCGGCAGGCCGTTGGCCGTGGTCTTGCGTGTCCAGGACACCGCGCCGCCGCCGTAGGTGCGGTCCAGGTCGACGATGCCGCCTGCCGAACTCGGCGCCGCCCCGCTGAAGCCCAGCCGCTGGGTCAGCTGGCGGCCACCGCCGTACAGCCGGAAGTTCAGGCTGTCCAGGTCGGTCAGCTGGTGCTCGACCACCACGCCTGCCTGGGTCTGTTCGACTTCCTTGCCGGTATTGAACTGGGTGGCCGCCGCAATCGCCTGGCGCGGATTGGCGTCGGCCTGGGCGCGCGTAAGCCCCAGCGGGTCTTCGGCCAGCGGCTGGTTGAAGTAGTTGAACTGGCCCGTGACCCTTGTGGCCGTGCTGGGCTGGGCCACGATCTTGGCGTTGAGCTGGTAGCGTTTGGCGGCGCTGTGGTCGCGATAGCCATCGGTCTGGTAGGTCCAGGCGTCGAGCGTTCCGCCCAGCCGGTCGTTGCCGCCGGCCAGCGAGACACCAGCCTGCCATTGCCCGTCGGAGCCGAAACCGGTCGATGCCCGGCCGGTAAATCCGGTCTTCGGCGGATCGGGTGTGAAGACCTGCACCACCCCGCCCGACGCGTTGCCGTACATCTGCGCGAACGGGCCGCGCAGCACCTCGATGCGGCTGGCATTGGCCAGGTCGAAGGTGGATGCCTGGCCCTGGCCGTCGGGCATGGTGGCCGGAATACCATCGATAAACAGCCGCACGCCACGCACGCCGAAGGTCGAGCGGCTGCCAAAGCCGCGTACGGCAATCTGCAGGTCCTGGGAGTAGTTCTGGCGGTCGCGCACTGCGATGCCGGGGCTGGTCAGCGTCAGTTCAGACAGGTTGACCAGCGGCGAGGTGGCGGTGAAAGGATCGACCGGGATACTGTCGATGGCCGCCGGGGCGTCGAAGCGCCGTTGCTCGTTGCGGCTGGCGCTGACCACCACATCGGGCAAGGTGGTCTCTTTGGCAGCCGCCGGAGCGCCAGACGCCATGGCCAAGGGCACCACGAGCCAGATGGCAGCGCGGGGGCGCGGGGAAGCGGGTGTGGCGGAAGCAGCGGATGTAGCGGATGTAGCGGAAGCCTGGGTCCTGCCGGCAGCGTGCATGGGGGCGCGTCCCGAAGATAGACACCTCGCACGCGCGGATCGCGCGTGACGCATAGTCTACCCTCAGTCGGCGTGCCGCCGCCGTCGGCAGTTGCGGCCGGCTACGGTCAGTTGTTGGCGTCGACCAGCGTGCGGGCGTCCACCACCTTGTCGCGGTAGGCCTCGAAGATGCGGCGCAGTGCCTGCTCCATCGTCACCTCGGGCTTCCAGCCCAGTTCGTCGATCGTGTTGTCGATCTTCGGCACGCGGTGCTGCACGTCCTGGTAGCCCTTGCCGTAGAACTCGCCCGACGACGTCTCAACGATCTGCGTCTTGCGCGCTTCCTCGGCGTATTCCGGGTAATCGGCGGCCATCTTCAGCATCATCTCGGCCAGC
>NZ_BBQI01000071.1 GCF_001652915.1 Cupriavidus sp. D384 | reverse complement strand
GTGCTGCACGTCCTGGTAGCCCTTGCCGTAGAACTCGCCCGACGACGTCTCAACGATCTGCGTCTTGCGCGCTTCCTCGGCGTACTCGGGGTAGTCGGCCGCCATCTTCAGCATCATCTCGGCCAGTTCGCGCACCGAGTGGATGTTCTTCGGGTTGCCGATATTGAAGATCTTGCCGCTGGCGACGCTGTCCTTGTTCTCGATGATCTGCATCAGCGCCGAGATGCCGTCCGAGATATCGGCAAACGCACGCTTCTGCTCGCCGCCATCCACCAGCTTGATCGGCTCGCCGCGCACGATATGGCCCAGGAACTGCGTCACCACGCGCGACGACCCTTCCTTCGATTCGAAGATCGAGTCCAGGCCCGCGCCGATCCAGTTGAACGGC
>NZ_BBQI01000070.1 GCF_001652915.1 Cupriavidus sp. D384 | reverse complement strand
GATCGGCTCGCCGCGCACGATATGGCCCAGGAACTGCGTCACCACGCGCGACGACCCTTCCTTCGATTCGAAGATCGAGTCCAGCCCGGCGCCGATCCAGTTGAACGGGCGGAACAGCGTGTAGTTCAGGCCCTGCTCCATGCCGTAGGCGTGGATCACGCGGTCCATCAGCTGCTTGGAGCAGGCGTAGATCCAGCGCGGCTTGTTGATCGGGCCGTAGATCAGCGGCGAGGCCTCGGGGTCGAATTCCTCGTCGGCGCACATGCCGTAGACCTCGGAGGTCGACGGGAACACCAGGTGCTTGCCGTACTTCACCGCGCTGCGCACGATCGGCAGGTTGGCCTCGAAGTCCAGTTCGAACACGCGCAGCGGGTTGCGCACGTACGTGGCCGGCGTGGCGATGGCCACCAGCGGCAGGATCACGTCGCACTTGCGGATGTTGTACTCCACCCACTCCTTGTTGATGGTGATGTCACCCTCGGAAAAGTGCATGCGCGGATGGTTCACCAGGTCGCCCAGGCGATCCGACGACATGTCCATGCCGTAGACCTCCCACTGCGTGGTTTCCAGGATGCGGCGCGTCAGGTGGTGGCCGATGAAGCCGTTGACGCCAAGAATCAGGAC
>NZ_BBQI01000069.1 GCF_001652915.1 Cupriavidus sp. D384 | reverse complement strand
TCCCGGCGTTGGGCTCATCTCGTGGCGGAGTTGGCGGGGCGAGCGGCCATCGACGTCATCGTTGGACAGCAAGCAACGTAGTGCTCACAGGCCTCTCAGCGGCCGACCGATAGCAGCCGATCGAAGCGACGGTGCGCAATTGCCCCCAGTCTCGCGTTCACACCGTTCTCATCCGCGCCAACGCCTCTGGACGCCTGTCCGCAAGTTGCGTGTCTCTCGCAAGTGATCGCTGCTGCTCTGGCGCGAGATAACTGCCGATCAAGAAGTTCCGCAAGACCAAAGCGCGGAGCAAGGCAAGTTAGCGGTACACTGTTATCGCCGTCTCGATACGTTGGGGCGGACGCCCTGCGCTCCCGCCTGGAACCCAAGGTTCAACTATGAACCGCATCCGATACTTGGTGAACTTGTCCTACGAGATCGCGGATCCCACGGCCGACTTCCTTTTGTGCATCGAAGCGGCGAGGACATGCCGGCAGTCGATAGTCTCCGAACACCTCGTGATCTCGCCAGAGATACTCGCTACACGCTACACCGACCCTGTCCTGTGCAACCGTATGCTGCGCATTCGGGCGAACAAGGGCCGCTTGGGAATTCGGTATGAGGCCGTAGTGGAGATCGACCATCGTCTCGATGATGGCGAAACGCTATCGCAGGTCGCGGTCGCCGACCTGCCTTTTGAAGTGCTGCCCTACCTGGCCCCGAGCCGTTATTGCGAATCTGACCGCATGATGGAATTTGCGATGCGCGAGTTTGGCGGCATG
>NZ_BBQI01000068.1 GCF_001652915.1 Cupriavidus sp. D384 | reverse complement strand
CCTAGTGCAAGCGCCGTACCAGCGAACCACTGTCATCGCCGACGGGGTCCTCCAGGGACATGACGTGTCGGCCGGAGGCGTCCGGGAACAGGGAATACCGGCAGTGCTGGGCGGGGCAACCACCTTCCTGACCGCGCTCGCGTGGAACGCGCCTGATATACAAAACCCGTCAAAATTACCGAAAGGTCTCCCCCGCCCTAGGGACGACTGCCCCTCCTTGATATTGTCGCAGCAGTTGGATACGAAGCTCCAACCCATTGAGGGTCCCGGCGAGCAGGGCGAGTTGCGCGATGGCTGCGGCGGCATCAACGCCGTCTCGACGGCATGCGGTGACAGCGGCTTTCTGCCTAGCAAGGTGCGCCCTAAGTTCCTGGAGCCGCCGATCGTGCCTCGCCCTCATCAGACAGTTGCGTAGCGACCGGACCCGGTTTCCAGCCAAAGATTGCGCTTGATCAGCACCAGATCCGAATAGCTGCGGCGCAAATGGCGCAGCACCTGCAGGCTCAGGGCAGCGTCGCCGCCCTCCCGGCGCGCCTCACGCACCCGCCCGACCTGCTGGCGGATGCGCTGCCGCGAGGCGGCCAGCTTCGTGTCCAGATGCGTCACGCGGGCCATGACTGCCCGTAGACGTCTTGCTCGCATTGCATGTCTCCACCACGGTACGGCGTCTGGTTATAGGCGCGATGGTGGTTGGCGGATCGGTCCGGAAAGGTTGGATACTGGACACCCCTGCCGCCCCGACGCATGGCGAAT
>NZ_BBQI01000067.1 GCF_001652915.1 Cupriavidus sp. D384 | reverse complement strand
GGCACCGACCACATAGCGGTATTGGCGGCCTTGCGCCCATGTCCCGACTTCCAGCGTCAGGAAATAACGTCTTGACGCTTCACATCTAGTAGTCCGCCCCCAGTTTCCACCCCTTCGTCCATCCCTTCATCCATCCCTGCACGCACCCAGGAGGCAAGCGCATGACCGATACCCTGATCAAGGTCGATCTGGCCCAATCGCCGTACGAGAATCCCGATGTCCATAACCGCTGGCACCCCGACATTCCCATGGCCTGCTGGGTCAAGCCGGGCGACGACTTCATTCTGGAAACCTACGACTGGACCGGCGGCTTTATCAAGAACAACGATTCCGCCGACGATGTGCGCGACATCGACCTGTCCATCGTCCACTTCCTGTCCGGCCCGGTTGGCGTCGAAGGCGCCGAACCGGGCGACCTGCTGGTGGTGGACCTGCTCGACATCGGCGCCAAGGCCGACAGCCAGTGGGGCTTCAACGGCTTCTTCTCGAAGCAGAACGGCGGCGGCTTCCTGACCGATCATTTCCCGCAGGCCCAGAAGTCGATCTGGGACTTCCACGGCATGTTCACGTCGTCGCGCCATATTCCGGGCGTGAACTTCGCGGGGCTGATCCACCCGGGGCTGATCGGCTGCCTGCCGGACCCGGCCATGCTGGACACCTGGAACCAGCGCGAGGCCGACCTGCTGGCCACCGACCCCAACCGTGTTCCCGCGCTTGCCAATCCGCCGTTTGCCGCCACCGCGCACATGGGCCGGCTCCAGGGCGATGCCCGCAACCAGGCCGCCGCCACGGGCGCCCGCACCGTGCCACCGCGCGAGCACGGCGGCAACTGCGACATCAAGGACCTATCGCGCGGCGCCAAGGTCTACTTTCCGGTCTATGTCGATGGTGCCGGCCTGTCCGTCGGCGACCTGCATTTCTCGCAGGGCGATGGCGAAATCACGTTCTGCGGCGCCATCGAGATGGCCGGCTGGGTCCATATGCGCGTCACGCTGATCAAGGACGGCATGGCCAAGTACGGCGTTCGCAATCCAATTTTCAAGCCCAGCCCCATTACGCCCAGCTACAACGACTACCTGATCTTCGAAGGCATCTCGGTCGATGAATCGGGCAAGCAGCATTACCTGGACGTCAACGTTGCCTATCGTCAGGCCTGCCTGAATGCCATCGAGTACCTGACGAAGTTCGGGTATTCGCGCGCGCAGGCCTATTCGATCCTCGGAACGGCGCCCGTGCAGGGGCATATCAGCGGCGTGGTGGACGTGCCCAATGCCTGCGCCACGCTATGGCTGCCGACGCAGATCTTCGACTTCGATATCCGTCCCAGCGCGAGCGGGCCCACCCGGATGATCCAGGGCGGCGTGGACTTGCCGCTGTCGCCGGACCTGATCTGAGCCTGCCCACCCCGCCGCCGGAGCCGCCATGCCCACCTACGACTATCGCTGCCATGACTGTGGCATGTTCACCGTGATGCGTCCGATCGCCCGGCGTGACGAGCCGGCCGCCTGCCCCGGCTGCGGCACCGCCGCCGGCCGCGCGCTGGTGGCGGCCCCGGCGCTGGGCAGCCTCGGCGCGGCGACGCTGGCCGCGCATGCGACCAACGAGCGCAGCGCGGCAGCACCGAAAGAAAGCCGGTCGCACGGCGCGGGGTGCGGTTGCTGCGGGCCGGTCAAGCTCGCCAGCCCGCCCAACGCCGTCAAGCAGCCAGGCGGCCGCCCCTGGATGATCAGTCACTGACAACGCGCCATCACCGCCCTGCCAGCGAACGGGCATCCCAGCGGCCCGGCGCCGCGCAGGTCAGCACCAGTGCCGCCAGCAACAAGGCGGCCATGCTCCACGCCACGGCGGGCATCCACGGCAGCCAGCCCGCCAAAGGCGCCGCCTTGCTGGCGCCCGAGGAAACCGTCGCGATCCGGATGAACGCGGCAATCGCCGCGACGGCAAATACCCATCCCGTGAACGCCCCTTCATGGCCAACATGGCCGGCATCCAGCGCGGCACGAAGCATCGCGCCAAACAGCACGCCCCAGAGCCCTCCCACCAGGCATTGCGCAACAAGCACGACCTTCAGCGAACCGGCGGCCGCAAACCCGAACAGCGCCAGCGCGCCGCATGCGGCAGCCAGCAGCAACAGCAAACGGGCGGGATAGCGGCGCAGCGCGGCCAGTTCGGGCAACAGCACGCATAGCGCGAAGCCGATCCAGAAGGCGGGGGTCACCTGCACGAGCTGCGCGGGCGACACGTAGCGCAGGTAGGCCGGCGTGGAGTTGACGGCGGTATGGATCTGAAAACCGAGCGCAAGCAGGCCGAAGGCGGCAAACAGCAGCCATGCGTGCGTCCAGCGTGGCCGGTCGCCCGATGAAGGAACCGGTTCGGCCGCACCGGTATGGCCCGGCGCGGCGGTGGGCTCCATCCATCGCAAGGCCATCACGGCAACCACCAGCGCCACGCTGGCCGCGATAAACGGCAGCACCGGCGAAGCGTCGCGCAGCCGCGCGGTCAGCATCGGGGCCAGGGCGCCGGCAAGCCCCACGCCCAGCAGCGAACAGGCCACCAGGAACGACGGGGTGCTGCCATGCAGCCGGCGCGCGATCATGACCATCGGTGGCGCGCGCAGCACCGACGACGTGGCTGCCCATAGCGCGGTCAGCGCCACAAGCCAGGCCGGTGACACCGCCCGGGGCAACAGCACGAAGGCCAGCGCCGACACCACCGATACGGCAAGCACCCAGCCGCCCAGCCGGCGCATGGCGTTGGCAACGCGGTCGGCCATCACGCCAAGCGCAAGATCGGTGACGACAAAGATCACCTGGTCCATCATCAGGATCCAGGCCACCTGCGCGCGCGGCAAGCCCGCCTGTGCGGCCAGTTGCGGCAGGAATGAGACGTAGAGTGTCCACGTCAGCGCCAGCAGAAACTGCACGGCACAGAGGATCAATGCGCGCATGACGGCCACCCTGCCCTATGTCGCGGGCGCTGCACGATGCCGGCGCCCTGTCCACAGCAAGCATAGGAAGCGGCCAGGCGTTTCACCAGCGGCCAGCCCGCTGTCGCAGGCCGGCTGGCGCATGACGGGGCTAGCTCTCCAGCAGCCGCGCCCCGCGCCATTCGCCGGAACGCACCAGCCCGCGTGCCGTATCGGCCAGCACCACGCGCAAGGCCAGCGCGGCAGGCGACAGTTCATCGTCGGACAGGCTGCACAGCAGGTTCTGGCGACCCGCTTGCGGATCGTCGATCTGTGCCAGATGGAAGCGCGCTTCCGCGTCGGGATAGCGCCCCACTGCCGCCCAGGGCTGCAACGTGGCGCCGAAGCCCATGTCGACGGCATCCATCAGCATGGCAAGCGAATCCACCTCCTGGATCACGCGGGGCGTGACCTTTGCACGGGCGAATGCAGCATCGAGCGTGCTGCGCAGGCCGTGGACGCCGCTTGGCATGATCAGCGGCACATCGGCCAGGTCGGCCACCGAGCGCTGCGTGGGCGGATCGGCCTTGCCCTGTGGCAGCGCCTGGCGCGACTGGATCAGGAACAGGGTTTCCTCGAGCAGCGGCATCACCGTCCAGCGGCGGGCGGCGTGGGTGCCGAACAGCACGGCGAGGTCGAGCTGCCGCGCGTTCAGCATCGCGGTCAGGTGGCCCGACAGGCTTTCCACGATGTGCAGCCGCACGTCGGGATAGCGTTCGCGCATCGCGCGGATCAGCGGCACACCGATCACCGACGCCGTGGTCGGTGCCAGGCCCACGCTGACGGCGCCAGACAGGCGTGCCTGATGCGCGGCGCGGCGCGCCTGCTCGGCGTGGCGCAGGGTCAGCTGGGCTTCGTGGAAAAAGGCCAGGCCGGCCTCGGTGGGGGTCACGCCCTGCGGCGTGCGGCGCAGCAGGCGGGTGGCGAGTTCGCTCTCCAGGCGGCTGATCTGCTGGCTGACCGCCGATTGCACCATGTCGAGTTCCAGCGCGGCACGGCTCATGCTGCCCAGTTCGACCACCCGCACGAAATACTGAAGCTGGCGCAATTCCATCTGGTCCCCCTGCTGGGCCGGCCCGCCCGCGCCAGCGGGGGATCGGCTTCGATGTTGTGGGGGGACTTATACCAGATACGCCGGCATCGCGGTCCGCGCGACGCCAGCGCACCGGTATCTCAGCGCATCACGCCTCGTCGGCGCCGCTGTACCAGTCCACGGTCTGGTCCAGGTAGACCAGACCCTTGTCGGCCAGGCCGGGGCGCATGTTGTACATATCCACGCCCAGCACGCCAGACGCCAGCTTGTCGCGCTTGCCTGCCTCCAGCGCTTCGCGCTCGGCCGCCTTGCGGGCGATCTCGGCCGCGTGCGGACGCGCCACCACCACCACGCCATCGTCGTCCGCGACGATCACGTCGCCGGGGCGTACCTGCGCACCTGCGCAGACCACCGGCACGTTGACCGCGCCAACGGTTTCCTTGACGGCGCCCTGCGCCGACACCGCACGGGACCACACCGGGAATCCCATCGCATT
This sequence comes from Cupriavidus sp. D384, assembly GCF_001652915.1. Classification (GTDB taxonomy): domain Bacteria; phylum Pseudomonadota; class Gammaproteobacteria; order Burkholderiales; family Burkholderiaceae; genus Cupriavidus. Next base: position 3,194 of record NZ_BBQI01000067.1, on the reverse strand, counting down.
GAGTGTCGATACGTCGCGGCAGCCCGCATCAAGAATCAGGCCGCGCGCGCCGCGCACCTTCAGCGACGTTGCCAGCAGGTCGCCGAACACGCCGTCGGTGCAGTCGCTGGTCATCGCCACCACCAGGATGTCACCGGGCTGGATCATCTCCACGGCCACGTGGATCATCCAGTTGTCGCCCGGATGCATCAGCGCCGTCACGGCGCTGCCGGCGATGGCCGTGCCCGACTGGATCGGACGCAGGTACGGCTTCATCAGGCCGGTGCGGCGCTGGGCCTCGTGCACCGTCGCCACGCCGGACTTGCCCAGCGATTCGATGTCGCGCGCCTCGGCGCGCAGGATGTTGCGGTAGGCAACGTTTCTCATGCCAGCACCTCCGTCACTTGCGGGAACACGCGGGCATAGCCCTCGCCGTATTGAATCTTGCTGTCCGAATTGCGCGTGGCCTGGGCCCCGCGCTGCAGCGCCACGCGGGTGTAGTACTCCCACAGGTGTTCCTGCGCGGCCATGGTCGTGAACGCCCGCTGCTTCTTCTCCCAGACGGATGAAATATCCAGCAGCACGTCAGGCTTCCAGTTGCACTGTTCGGGCTGATGCGGCTCGAACAGGAACACCGGCGGCGCGCCAATCACCGGCACCTCGGGCTTGTAGCCGTGGGCCTGGGCGATGACCCGCGCTTCCTGCGCCACGTGCGTGGCCAGCGGATGGTCGAAGTTGTAGATGTCCTCGCGCGAATGGCTCAGCACCAGTTCCGGGCGAATCTCGCGATAGATATCGGCCAGGCGCAGCAGCGCTGCGTCGGGCACGCGCAGCGGATAGTCGCCCAGGTCGAAGCATTCCAGCGTGCCGCCCAGGATGTCGGCGGCGCGCTGCGCCTCTTCCAGGCGCGCGGCCTTGACGCGCTCGATCGTCATGCCCGGCTGGCGCCACATCTTGGCCGATTCGCCACGTTCGCCGAACGACAGGCAGACGATGCGCACGTGGTAGCCACGCTCGGCATACAGCGCGATCGCGCCGCCCGCACGCCAGACAAAGTCGGCCGCATGTGCGCTGACCACCAGGATCGACGGCTGGGTTGCTTGGGGTTGGGACATCGTAACTTCCTTAAATCTGTAGCTTTGAGAACGTCAGTCCGCGGTGATGCCGGCCTTGCGGATCACGTTGTTCCACGTCGTGGTTTCGGTCTTCACGAACTGGCCGAACTGTTCCGGCGAGCCCGATACGATCGTCACGCCAAGCTGGCCCAGCTGCTTCTTCACTTCGGGGTCGGCCAGCGCGGCATTGGCGGCGGTGTTCAGTTGCTTGATGATCGGGGCCGGCGTCCTGGCCGGGGCCACCAGGCCCCACCACACCGATGCGGTGAAGTTCGGCAGGCCCTCTTCCTTGGCCGTCGGCACGCTCGGCAGTTGTGCCGAGTGCTGGGTGCTGGCGACTGCCAGCGGCCGCAGCGTGCCGGCCTTGATATGCGAAATCACTTCGAGCGGATTGATCGGCATGAACGTGATGCGCTCGCCGATCAGGTCGGTGATTGCCGGCGCGCCGCCCTTGTAGGGCACGTGCAGCACGTCGATACCGGCCGTGTCCTTGAGCATTTCGCCGGCCAGGTGGCCCGAGCTGCCGTTGCCTGCCGATGCGTAGTTGAGCTTGCCCGGTTGCGCCTTGGCCTGGGCAACCAGGTCCTTCAGCGACTTGAACGGCGACTTGGCCGGTACCACCACCACCAGCGATGCCTCGCCAATGCGCGCCACGGGCGCGAAATCGGTGGCCGGGTTGAAGCTGAGCTTGTTGAACAGTGCCGCGTTGGTAGCCAGGCTGTTCGACGCCATCATGATCGTGTAGCCGTCGGCCGGTGCCTTGGCAACGTAATCCATGCCGATATTGGTGCTGGCGCCGGGACGGTTGTCGACGATGATCGGTTGCTTGAGCAGCTGGCTCATGCGCTGGCCCACCGAGCGGGCCACGATGTCGACCGCGCCGCCGGCCGCGTACGGCACCACCAGGCGGATCGGCTTGTCGGGATAGCTGTCGGCCCGGGCCCCCGTGGCGCCCAGCGCCAGGGCAGCCACCGTTGCGGCCATCAGCGTTGCCAGTACCGGGCGGCTCCCGCCCTGCAGATTACGAATACGAGCGAGCCCGCGCAGCATGCAAGTCTCCAGATGTTTTGAGGATGTGCTCGCATTCTGGGTGGCACCCGTGATACTGTCCAATACGTTTTCAGATAGCTTGTTATTTCGAATCCCTATCAATGGACTTCCGTCAACTTCGCTATTTCGTGGCCGTGGCCGAGGCGCTGAGCTTCAGCGAGGCAGCGCGGCGCCTGCATGTGAGCCAGCCGCCCCTCAGTGTGCAGATCAAGGCGCTGGAAGAGGAATTGGGCAGTCCGCTGCTGGAACGCTCGCGCCATCACGTGGCCCTGACGCCTGCCGGCGAACTGTTCCTGGACAAGGCGCGCGCGGCGCTTGCCAACCTGGATCAGGCGCGCGAAGTGGTCAAGCAGGTGGCATCGGGCGAGGCTGGCGAGATCCGGGTGGGGTTCACGGCATCCGTGCCAATGCAGGACATGTTTCCGCGCGCGGTGCACGCCTTTCGCGAGGCGCATCGCAATGCAAGGCTGGAGCTGGTCCATATGTCGACCGGCCAGCAGTTGCAGCAGCTGGAAAACGGCGAGATCGATATCGCGTTCCTGCGGCCGTCGCCGCAGTTCCGGCCACCGGCCAGCATTGCCGTGCGCGAGGTGCTGGCCGACCGGCTGGTGGCGGTAGTGCCGGTGGCCCATCCGCTGGCAGCAGGCCCGCACGAGATCGACATCAGCGCGCTGTCGGGCGAACGCTTCCTGCTGTTCCCGCGTGGCCTGGGCTGCGGCCTGTTCGACCATGCGACCACGCTGTGCAATCGCGCCGGGTTCGCGCCCAACGTCGCGCAGGAAGCGCGCGAGGCCACCACGATCATCGGCCTGGTAGCCAGCGGCGCGGGGATTTCGGTATTGCCGCAGATCTATGCGCGGACAGGCATTCCGGGCGTGACCTATCTGCCGATTGCCGGCCCGGACGCCGCCAGCCGCATCCTGATGGCACATCGCGCGGAAGCGCTATCGCCGATCATGAAGCGGTTCGTGGGGTATTTCTGAGGGGGATGGTTGCTCCCCTCCGGTTTTCTCCCCTCTCCCATTCATGGGAGAGGGGCGGGGGAGAGGG
>NZ_BBQI01000066.1 GCF_001652915.1 Cupriavidus sp. D384 | reverse complement strand
GGAGGAAAAGGCGGTTCAAATTGCGATCCATCGGCAAGCAGAGCGCCAGCCCTCTCCCCCAACCCCTCTCCCGCTCGCGGGAGAGGGGAGAAAAACGAAAACCACCTCGACTCAGGCCTCGGCCGGCTTGACCAACCCGTCGGCGCGGAACATTGCCTTGATGCCGCGCACGGCCTGGCGAATCCGCGACTCGTTTTCGATCAGGGCGAAGCGCACGTACTCGTCGCCGAAGTCGCCAAAGCCGATCCCCGGCGACACCGACACCTTGGCCTTGGCAAGCAGCTGCTTCGAGAATTCCAGCGACCCCAGCGCGCGATAGGGCTCGGGAATGCGCGCCCAGATATACATCGACGCCTTCGGAATATCGACCTGCCAGCCGGCCTCGATCAACCCGCGCGCCAGCACATCACGGCGCGCCTGATACTGGGCCGCAATCTCCTTCACGCACGCCTGGTCGCCCTCCAGCGCGGCGATCGCCGCCACCTGCAGCGGCGTGAACGTGCCGTAGTCGTGATAGCTCTTGATGCGCGTCAACGCAGCCACCAGGTCGGGGTTGCCCACCATGAAGCCGATGCGCCAGCCGGCCATGTTGTAGCTCTTCGACAGCGTGAAGAACTCCACGGCAATGTCCTTGGCACCGGGCACCTGCATGATCGACGGCGCCTTCCAGCCGTCGAACACGATGTCCGCGTAGGCCAGGTCATGCACCACGAAGATATCGTGCTTGCGGGCCAGCGCGATCACGCGCTCGAAGAAATCCAGCTCCACGCAGGCCGCCGTCGGATTGGACGGGAAGCCCAGCACAATCATCTTGGGCTTCGGATAGCTGCCGCGAATCGCGCGTTCGAGTTCGGCGAAGAAGTCGATGTCCGGCGTCAGCGGTACGGAGCGGATATCGGCGCCGGCAATCACCGCACCGTAGATATGGATCGGATAGCTCGGATCGGGCACCAGCACCGTGTCGCCACGGTCCAGCGTCGCCAGCATCAGGTGCGCCAGCCCTTCCTTCGAGCCGATCGTGACAATGGCCTCCTTGTCCGGATCGATCTCCACGTCATAACGGTCGCGATACCAGTGCGAGATGGCGCGACGCAGGCGCGGAATGCCCTTCGACGCCGAATAGCCATGGGTATCGGGCCGCTGCGCGGCGTCCACGAGCTTGGCCACGATATGCGGCGGCGTGGCCCCGTCGGGGTTGCCCATGCTCATGTCGATGATGTCCTCGCCACGGCGGCGGGCGGCCATCTTGAGCTCGGCGGTGATATTGAAGACGTACGGGGGAAGACGATCGATGCGCGCAAAGCGGCGCTTGCCGGATTCGGCAGTCATGGAGGAGTCCTTTACGTAAGCGCCCGGAACCGTCCGAGCGACGCCGTGGCCGTTGTCTCGGCCACTGGGGACTGATCTTAGCCAGCCGCGCGCATTTACACAACGGGCTGGCGAATAAAAAATCAGGAAATCAGAACATGCCGCCAGGCGGGCTGTTGGGCCGGTCGGGCGGGAGATTGCGCACGATGCAGTCCAGCGCTTCGGCATTGGGCTTGCTGCCGCCGAAAGCGCCCGCGATGGCGTCGCGATACTGCGGCACCGTGATCCGGTTGTAGTACAGCCGCGACGTCTGGTCGAGCCAGTACACGTAGTTGCTGTCGCTGTCGTCCGAACCGCTGCGCAGCCATTCGCCCAGCGGCTGGGCGTTCAGCCGCGTGTTGGCGCAGACGCCCTGGATCTTGTCGAGGTAGTTGTTGAGGCCGCGCGCCTCGTAGTTGCGAAACGAATCGGGCGCGCAGGCGGCCAATCCGATCGAAGCAGTCAGTGCGGCAATCGGCAACAACGGGCGAAGGCGAGGCATGGCAGGGTCCGTGGCAATGGGCGTCTGCGCAGTGTATCCGCGCCGCATCGCCCCGGAAACCAGACTTTGGGTTAATCGTCGATCGTTTCGTGAACGGCCGCGTTGCCCCGCTTCCAGTAGGCCGACGCCCGGATGCGCGTCTTGTGGATGCCGCGCTCGTTCACCAGGTACTGGCGCACCTCGCGCATCGCCGCCGCTTCGCCGGCGGCCCACACATAGCCCTCGCCGGCCGGCAGGCTCAGCCAGCGCAGGGTGGGCGTCAGCTGGCTGCCCTCGGGCGCGGCCTGGTCATGCTCGTCGCGATGTTCGTCGCGATGGATCCAGTGGATCTCGGCATGCGGGCCGGTGGCCAGCGGAATGCGCGCGGACTCGTCGGCCACCTCGGCCACCACGATCACGCGGGCATCCGGACCCAGTTCCTCGATGCGGCGGCCAATGGCCGGCAGCGCGGTGTCGTCGCCAATCAGCAGGTGCCAGTCGAAGTCGCGCGGAATCACGAACGATCCACGCGGGCCGCCCACGCCCAGATGCTGGCCTGGCTGCGCCTGCGCGGCCCAGGTGGATGCGGGGCCGTCGCCATGCAGCACGAATTCGATATCGAGTTCGCGGGCGCCCGTGTCGTAGCGGCGCGGCGTGTAGTCGCGCGCCTGCGGACGCGGCTGGTCCTCCGGAAACCTGATGCCGTCCGGGCCTGCCTGCGGCAGCACGGGCTTGTCGGTGCCGGGCTCGGGAAAGAAGACCTTGACGTGGTCGTCGAACGATCCGGAAACGAAATCGGCCAGGTCTTCGCCGCCCAGCGTCACGCGCAGCAGTTGCGGCGACACCTGGCGGGTGCGCAGCACCTTGAGCAGGCGCATCTTCAGCGGATGGCGCACGCGTTGTACGGTCAGGTCACGGGTATCGCTCATATTCACTCCGGTTGGTTGGCGCCGCGCTCAATCTCGTCGGCGGCCCGATCGAGGATGGCCGCGATGCGGCGCTGCTCGTCGGCCGTGGCGCCACTGCGCATCATCAAGGCCTGCTTGAGGCGTGTGCGTGCCTGCACCAGTTCCGGTGCCCAGCCGCCTTCCTCGACATCGCGCTGGGGCTGGCCGCTCATGGCACGGCGCATGAAGTCCATCTTGCGTGCCACATGCTGCAGGCGCGCCACCATCTGCTCCAGCCGCGCACGGTTCTGGTCCAGATAGGCGCGGCCCGCTTCCGACAGCTGGTAGCGTTTCTTGTTGCCTTCCAGGTCCACCGTGGCGTAGCCGACGTCCTCCAGGAAGGTCAGCGCGGGATACACCACGCCCGGGCTCGGCTTGTAGAAGCCGCCGGTGCGCGTTTCCAGCGCCTTGATCAATTCGTAGCCGTGCGATGGCTTTTCATCGAGCAGCGACAGCAGCAGCAGTTGCAGGTCTTCGGCGCTGAACTTGCGGCCACGGCGCAGGTTGTCGCCATCGAAGCCGTCGCCATCGCCATCGAACCCGCCGCCGCCCTGCGACCAGAAACCGCCGCCCCGGCCGCCCATCATGCCCATCAGCTTCATCGCCATCATGGCGCGCATGCCGCCATGGTGCTTGCCATGCGGGCCGCCATGGCCCATGTGATCGTGCATTCGATTGAAATGGTGTCGCATTCTTCACTCCAATATATCGTAAGACGTATCGTAAGATATATATCGTACGATATAAAGTCAAGGCCGATTTGCGGGTGTCGAGGTGGCGGAGTTCCTGTCACAATGCAAGTCACCTGAGCACCCCAACCACGACGCAACACAACAAATCACAACGGAGACAGGCGATGACCAGGCAGGTGGAATTCTTTTTTGACTTCGGCAGCCCCTATTCGTACCTGGCGTACAAGGAATTGCCCCGCGTGGCGGCGCGCACTGGCGCCACCATCGTTTGGCGCCCCATGCTGCTGGGCGGCGTGTTCAAGGCCACGGGCAACCATAGCCCGATGGAGATTCCCGCCAAGCGGCAATGGTCCGATGGCGATCTCGACTGCTGGGCCCGGCGCTATGGCGTGCCGTTCCGGCTCAATCCGCACTTTCCGATCAATACGCTGGCGCTGATGCGCGGCGCCATCGGCTATCAGCGCAAGGGCGAGGCGGCATTCCACCAGTATGTGGATGCCATCTTCACGGCCATGTGGGAAACGGGCAGGAACCTGAACGATCCGGTTGAAATCGGCAAGGTTCTGGTGGCGGTGGGGCTGGACCCGCGCGAGGCGCTGGCGATGCTGGACGACGCCGAGGTCAAGGCCGACCTCAAGCGCGTGACCGAGGAAGCCGTGGCGCGCGGCATCTTTGGCGCGCCCAGCTTCATCGTGGAAGACAAGCTGTACTGGGGCAACGACCGGCTGCTGTTCGTCGAGGAACAGCTGGCCGGTTAGTCGTTCGTCACGTTCGTTTACCCCCCTTGGCAGGGATCAGGCCAGCCGGAAGGTCGCCACGGCGGCGGCCAGATGGTTGGCCTGCGATTCGAGCGAGTCGGCGGCCGCTGCCGCCTGCTCCACCAGCGCGGCGTTCTGCTGGTTGACCTGCTCCATCTGCGACACGGCTTCGCTGACCTGGGTAATCCCGCTGGACTGCTCGATCGATGCCGCCGAGATCTCGCTGACGGTATCGGCCAGACGCTTCACGGCGGCCACGATCTCCTCGATGGTGCTGCCAGCCTGCTCCACCTGCTGGCTGCCGGCATCCACCTTGTCCACCGACGAATCGATCAGGCCCTTGATTTCCTTGGCCGCGTTGGCACTGCGCTGCGCCAGGCTGCGTACCTCGCCGGCCACCACCGCGAACCCGCGCCCCTGCTCGCCGGCACGCGCCGCTTCCACGGCGGCGTTCAGCGCCAGGATGTTGGTCTGGAACGCGATGCCGTCGATCACCCCGATGATGTCGACGATCTTCTGCGAGCTGGTGTTGATCTCGCTCATCGTATGCACCACGCCGCGCACCACCTCGCCACCGCGTGCGGCCAGGTCTGCCGCATTGCGCGCCAGGCTGCTGGCATGCGTGGCGCTTTCCGCGTTGTTGCCGACGGTCGACGTCAGCTGCTCCATGCTGGCCGCCGTTTCTTCCAGCGCCGACGACTGTTCTTCGGTACGCGACGACAGGTCCGTGTTACCCGCGGCAATCTCGCGCGCGCCGGTGGTCACGGCATCTGAACCCGCCCGCACCCTGGCTACGGTCTGCGTCAGGCCGGCCTGCATGCGCGACACGGCGTCGAGCAACTGGCCGATTTCATTGCGCCCCGCCTTCGGCACCTTGATCGTCAGGTCGCCATCGGCCACGCGCATGATCAGGTCACGCGCCAGGTACAGCGGTGTCACCACCAGGCGGCGCAGCGCCAGGTGTACCACGACGATCAGGCCCGCGGACATCACCAGACCGACGCAGACCAGCAGGATCACGCGATTCAGGCGCTGGCGGCCCTCGCCCGCTGCTTCGTCATTCAACTTTTCGGCGAACTGCTGGAAGCGTTCCACGCCGGCCGAGTACTTGGCGCCCGACGACGTGATGTCCTTGTCGTTGATGGCTGCGTAGCCGTCCGGATCGCCGACGCGCAGCGCGTCCAGGCCACGCTGCACCACGTCCATGTGGGCCCGGCCAGCGGCGATGATGTCGTCGCGCGTGGCGGCATCCTGTTCCGCGAAGGCGGCCGCCTTTTCGAACCGTTCGAGTTCGTCCTTCGACTTGCCGATCGACTTGGCGGCGCTTGCCAGCGCGTCGTCGTTGACCTGGCCGCTGGCCTTGGCCGAGCTGTACGCCCGCGTCAGCGCGGAACGCGCGCGCGTCATGTCCTTGTAGGCGTCGTTGAGCAGGATCGCCCGCGACGCAATCAGGTGGATCCGTTCGGCGGCATCGCTGCTGGCGCTCAACTGGCTGACGCCCAGCGCGGCGCCAAACACGATCATCAGGCCAAAAATCACAAGCGTCGCCAGCAGGCCATGGCGAATACTCAGGTTGTTCATCTGGGGGCTCTACACGTATGGGTTCAGCCCAGCCTTAACGTCCCCCTTCCTTAAACCTTGAGGCACCCGATACACAGCCTTTGCGTTACATCAAATTCGAGGCCAAGTACGTGGCGCATAAGCCACGTTCAATTACCATCGGCCGCCTGCTACACGTAGGCAATCAGCCGGCCGGCGCATATCACCAGCGCCCAGGTCAGCAGCGACAGCACGGCGCAGGCGCGTGCCACCGGTGGCGGCGCACCCAGGGTTTCCCAGCCGCCGGTGTTGCCGGTGCCATCGCCGCCGTGCAGTGCACGGTAAGGGCCGGCGTGGAACCAGGCAGCGTTGGCAAGCCCCAGCGCAATCAGGCCAAGCTTGACCAGGAATGCGCGATTGCCGATCAGGTCGGCGGCATGGGCCACGAACAACAAGGCGCCACTGACCAGGATCACCACAAAGCCGACCAGCGTGGCCGGCAAGGCATGCCGCAGCAGCGGCGTCACCGGCAACTGTCGCCCCAGCCCGGCCAGGCGCAAGTCCACCACCACGATCGATCCGAACAGTAGCGCCATGCCAGCCAGGTGCAGCATCTCGCAGACCGGATAGGCCCAGGCCGACGCGCGCAGCCATACCGCGAACGGCGACGCCGCGAGCTGGCCAGCCAGGACATCGAGTGCCGCCATCGGTCAGCGCAGCTCCACGGTCTGGCCGCCGTCGAACGTGATGCGCTCCACGCGCATTTCATCGGCTTTTTCCTTGCTGGCGTAGCCGACCATCGTCACCTGCTTGCCCACGGCCACCTTTTCGGCCGTGGCGCCGCGCGACTCCATGCGCGACACCGGCGCCAGCACGGCCAGCCAGCGCTTGCCCTGCACGTCCACGCGGATCGTGGCGTGGGGGTTTTCATAATGCGTCTCGACGATCTTGCCGGTCACCGTGAGTGGCTTGGTTTCGTCATAGGTGGACCATCCGTGATGCGCGACGGCAGGCAGGCTGACCAGCGCCGTGGCGGCGGCCAGGCACAGGGCGCGGCGGGAAACGGCAATGCGGGGAAAGATCATGGCGAGACTCCGTGGTCTGAATGAGAGGGGCAGGCGGCGGCAGCGCAAAGGAGGGCAGGAACACCCAACCCATCGTAGATGACCCACGCCGGAGCGCAAGGCGGAGCATCCCGCACGCCGTGGTACGCTGTGGGTCGCCTTCCACCCCCGCTGCAGCCTTTCGTTCATCGCCATGTCCATCGCCTTCGATCTGCCACCGGCCGCGCGGCCGGGCCAGTCCGCCGACACCATCGACACCCCTTCCCTGGTCCTGGACCTGGATCTTTTCGCCAGCAACGTCGACCGCATGCAGTCCGCCGCCGACCAGCGCGGCATCAAGCTGCGGCCGCACGCCAAGGCGCACAAGTGCCCCGATATCTCGCTGGCGCAGATTGCCCGGGGCGCCGTTGGCATCTGCTGCCAGAAGATTAGCGAGGCCGTCCCGTTCGTGCGCGCCGGCGTGCGCGATATCCATATCAGCAACGAAGTGGCCGGGCCCGCCAAGGCCGCGCTGCTGGCCGACCTGGCGCGGCATGCCACGCTGAGCGTATGCGTGGACGACATCGCGCAGGTCGACGCCCTGGCCGCCGCCACCGAAGCCGCCGGCAGCAAGCTCGGCGTCTTTGTCGAGGTCAATGTCGGCCAGGGGCGCTGCGGCGTCACCGACCCGGCTGCGGCGCTGGCGCTGGTGGAACGCATTGCCCGGCATCGCCAGCTGACGATGCGCGGGCTGCAGGCCTATCACGGCGGCATCCAGCATCTGCGCGGCTGGAACGAGCGGCGCGATGGCGCGGCGCGGGCGGCCGATCGCACCGGCAGCTTCATTGCGCGGCTGGAAGCCGCCGGCGTGCGCTGCGACGTGGTCACGGGCGGCGGCAGCGGCAGCGTGGAATTCGACCTGGGCAGCGGCGTCTATACCGAAATCCAGCCGGGCTCGTATGTCTTCATGGATGCCGACTACGGTGCCAACGACTACACAGGCGCGCTGCGTTTCGCGCACAGCCTGTTTATCGCCACGGCGGTCATGAGCGTGGCGGCAGGCGATCGTGTGGTGGTGGATGCTGGTCTGAAATCGATGGCCGTGGATTCCGGGCTGCCGTGGATCTGGACCGATGGCAAGCAGTCCGCCACGCTCGACTACGTGGCGGCCAACGACGAGCACGGCATCGTGATGCCGAAACATGAAGACCTGGTGGGCAAGCTGCCCGCGCTGGGCAGCCGGATGATGCTGGTACCCGGCCACTGCGATCCCACGCTGAACCTCTATGACGAGATCGTGGGCATCCGGGCGGGCGTGGTGGAGAGCGTGTGGCCGGTATCGGCGCGCGGGCTGAGCCGCTAGGCCCTGGTCATTGCAACTCAGGCGAACTGGGCCACCATTTCGTCAAGGTCGGCCGCCACCCAGGCGGCGCCGGTCCATTTTTCAAACCGTAGATCGTCCAAAGGTACGTCCGTCAGTGTGCCGATCCAGTCGGTGGGCGCCGCGCCGCAGCGCAGGCCGCTGGCGACCATCGTCATGGCCTCCGGCACATCGATGTCAGCCACACGCGTGACCGTGGGCCACGGCAGCAGGCGCATATCGTGCTCGGGCAGGCCGAAACGGTAGAGACCGAAACGTGTGTGCAACGCTGCACGCGACAGCGTTTGCCTGGCCTGACTCAGTCCGTCGTCGCGCGTGGCGGACGGATCCCATTGCTGGTTGCGCGAGAACCAGAGAATCCCGTCACCGGATCGGGATTCCGATCCATGTGCGGCGGCAGGCATAAGCCGGCCGGAGCGCGCAATGGCGACCAGCGGGGTACCTACCGTGTAATGCCAGACGTAACCGGTTTCGTTTTCCATTGTGCAGCTCCTGCGAACGCCCTTTCCGCCTACCACTCTGGTGGCGGCATGCCCCGTTTACAAGCAAGGTCACGGCGTGTTGCAACCGCAACAAATATCGAGCAAGAGGTCTCGGATCTCGCGTCACTTCCCTGCAGGCCAGAACTGGCGCGGCTTCCCGGAAATCCGCGGTTGTCGCTGCATTGGCGCACCCGTTCGTGATTTGAGGGAAACGTCTAAAACCTTAGCACACGACGTGGTGCATCGCAGCAGAAATTGCAGCCTGAAAGGTTGCCGAAAGCGTTGGTCACGCCACGTTTCTCCATCGTGCCCATGTATGCAATGTCTGTACATGGACCGTAAAAATCACGAATAGCGGTATCGGAAATCTTGTCCTGGATGTCACCCGGGTGACCTGCCCGCTGCTTACGCTGCGGACGCATCGCGCCTCACGCGCTGCAACTTGCCACTCCCCGCACGAGACCCAGACCATGACCGAAGCCATTCGAACCCTTGCCCGGCGCCGGCCGCTGGGCATGCTCGCCGCCTTGCTGCTCTGCACGGCGCTTGCCGCCTGCGGCGGCGACAGCGACGGCACGCCCCCGTCGAACAACCCCAGCAGCCCGGGCAACGGCACGCCCGATACCAAGCCGCAGATGAAGTGCGCGCCCTGATTGCCGCGCCAGACCCCATACGCCAATCCACAGACCGCGCATCCGATCCCTCAGGGCAATCCGACATGAATTCCAGCAGCCGACGCAATTTCCTCAAGATGGCCGGTGGCAGCGCCGCCGCCACCGCCGCCCTTGCCGCCTTTCCGCCAGCCATCCGCCGCGCCCTGGCCATTCCGGCCAACAACGCCACCAAGTCCATCCGCGACGTGGAATACGTGGTGGTGCTGATGCAGGAAAACCGTTCGTTCGATCATTACTTCGGCACCATGAACGGCGTGCGCGGCTTTGGCGACCGCTTCACGATCCCGCTGCCGGGCGGCCGCAACGTGTTCCAGCAAACCTACGCCAGCGGCAATACCAATCGTGTTGTGCTGCCCTACCACCTGGACCAGACGGTCGGCAACGCCCAGCGCGTAAGCGGCACGCCGCACAGCCAGCCCGACGCCCAGGCTGCATATGACCTGGGCCGCATGAGCGCCTGGCCCACGTCGAAGAAGACCCAGTCGATGGGTTACTACACCGAGCAGGAACTGGGCTTCCAGTACGCGCTGGCCAATGCGTTCACGCTGTGCGACGCCTACCACTGCAGTTTTCACGGCGGCACCAACACCAACCGCCTGTTCCACTGGACCGGCACCAACGACCCGCTCGGCACCCATGGCGGGCCGGTCATCGACAACGCCGGTGATTCGCTCGGCGCCACCGGCATCAACTACACGTGGACCACATATCCGGAACGCCTGCAGGCGGCCGGCGTAAGCTGGAAGGTCTACCAGAACATGCCGGACAACTACACCGACAACCCGCTGGCCGGCTTCCAGCAGTACCGCGCCGCCAACGCCGCGCGCGGCAATGCCGCGAATGGCTCGCCGTATCCGGCCTACACCCCGGCCGACGACACCACCAACCCGCTGTTCAAGGGCATTGGCAACACCATGCCGGACGGCGGCTTCCTGCAGGCGCTGCGCGACGACATCGCCGCAGGCACGCTGCCGCAGGTGTCGTGGATCGTCGCTCCGGCCACCTATTCGGAACACCCCGGGCCGTCGAGCCCGGTGCAGGGCGCGTGGTACACCCAGCAGGTGCTCGATGCACTGACCGCCAACCCCGACGTCTGGAGCCGCACGGTCCTGCTGATCAACTTCGATGAAAACGACGGCTTCTTCGACCACGTGCCGCCGCCGTGCGCCCCGGCGCTCACGGCCAAGGGCGAACCGATCGGCTACACATCGGATGCACTGGACCCAACGAAGTCCGAGTACTACAGCCTCGACAAGACCCCATTCGGCCCCGGTCCCCGCGTGCCGATGTACGTGGTATCGCCATGGAGCCGTGGCGGCTGGGTGAATTCCCAGGTGTTCGACCATACGTCGGTGCTGCGCTTCCTGGAGCAGCGGTTCGGCGTGGCCGAAACCAATATCAGCGCGTATCGACGCGCCATCATGGGCGATCTGATGACGGCGTTCGACTTCGTCAATCCGAACGCCAACGTGGCGCTGGGCATCACGCCGCTGACGCAGACCGGTGCGGACGCCCAGCGTGCCGCCCAGGATGCCAAGGCCCAGATTCCCGCGCCCACCGTGGCCGCGCAGTCGATGCCCACGCAGAAGCGCGGCACGCGCCCGTCGCGCGCACTGCCATACACGCTGCATACGAGCGGACTGGAAGACCCGGTGACCAACACGTTCTCGCTGCTGTTCAAGAATGACGGCAAGCAGGCCGCCGTGTTCCACGTGTACGACCGCCTGAACCTGGGCGATGTGCCGCGCCGCTACGCCCTCGACGCCGGCGATTCCCATACCGCCAGGATCGACGTCAGCGCGGAGGACGGCCGCTACAACTTCTGGGTGCTGGGCCCCAACGGTTACCACCGTGCCTTCGTGGGCGATGTCAGCGCGCAGAAGGCCGCCGGCGGCGGAGCCGCGCCCGAGATCCGCGTCTGCTATGACGAGACCAATGCCGAAGTCTGGCTGACGATGATCAACCGGGGCACCGCGAGCTGCACGTTCACGGTCAAGCCGAATGCCTACCGCAACGACGGCCCCACCACGTTCGAGCTGCCGCCGGGCAAGGAACTGGACCAGCACTGGCCCGTGAGGCTGCAGGGCAACTGGTACGACTTTACGGTGACCACCCAGCAAGGCGGGTTCAGACGCCGCTTTGCCGGGCGGCTCGAGAACGGCACGCACACCACGTCCGATCCGGAAATGGGCGTCTGAGTTGCCGGGAGGCAGCGGCCGCGCTACCGGCCCAGGCTCAGGTCCATGATCATGCGCGCCTCCAGGTACAGGCGGCGTGGAATGGCATCGATCAGGATGTATTCGTCGGCGTTGGTGTGATAGCCGAAGCCGGGCAGGCCCATGCCCTCCAGCACGGGCTTGCCTGACAGCGCGGCGTAGGCGGCATCGCTGCCGCCGCCCGTGCGCGCGGCGGCAATGCCGACGCTGCCGCCCACTTCCTGATAGATCGCCTGCCCTTTCGCGGCCAGTGCCTGGCCGGCGGCCGAGGCATTGAACGCGGGCCGGCCCCGCTTCATGTCGATGGTGATCTCGGCGGCCGGCAGCCGCTTGCGCCGGGCGCGCTCGTCGAGCATGGCGACGATGGCGTCGTAGTCGTCATTGCGGCCGTACCGCATGTCGGCCGTGAGCGTCGCCGTGGCCGGAATCGCGTTCGTCGCCGACCCCGCGGATGCCAGCGTCCAGTTGAAGCGGATCTCGCGCGCCTTGTCGTCGATGTCCTGCGTGCGCAGGATCAGGTCCGCGGCTTCGGTCAGGGCGTTGACGCCCAGCTCGGGCGCGACGCCGGCATGCGAGGCCACCCCCTTGATCGACACTTCCGCATGGGCAATGCCCGACGTAGCCAGGCCAAAGCTCTCGGCCGTGGCAAGGGCCGGTTCATGGGACAGGACATAGTCGTGCGACGCCGCCAGCCGCTCGATCAGCGCGTGCGACCCGAACGACCCGGTTTCCTCGTCGGTATTGAACAGCACGGTCAGCGTGCCGTAGTTGCGAAAGCCCCGCGCATCGAGCATCTGCAGCGCGTGCAGGATGACCGCGAGCCCGCTCTTGTCGTCGGCGATGCCGGGCCCGTAGGCATGGTTTCCATCGATCCGGAATGGCGCCTTTGCCAGAAATCCGCGCGGATACACGGTATCCATATGGGCCATCAACAGGATCTTCGCGGTGCCGGTGCCCTGGAACACGCCCACGATGTTGTCGCCGACCACGCCGGCCTGCGCCGGGTGCCGGGTCACGGCGGCACCCAGATCGGCCAGCCGCGTGGCCAGGTAGTCGCCCATTGCCTTCATGCCGGCCGCATCGCCGGGGCCGGTTTCGATATTGACCAGCGCTTCCAGCGTGGCAAGCGTGGGCGCCTGTTGCGCCCGGGCAGCGGCGTCGAGCGCGCTGTCGTAGGCAGGCGGCGCGGCGACACTGTCCGAGCAGCCGTAAGACGTCATCATCATGACGGCGATGGCCGCCGCGCCAAGCATTCTCCTGTACATCGTGTGACTCCTGAGTGAACACCCCTCTCGGCGTCGGCGCTGTCTGGTGATCTCTGGATGGTCATTCGCGCCCCGAGGCCGCATTATTGCCAGCCGCCTCACCATGGCGATTGACCGAACGCATGGATTCGTCACGCTGTCATATTTCCGCCTTATAGTCCCCGGCTATCGCTTTTTTGTCCCCGGGAGTCCCATGCTTGGCGACCTGCTGATGACCTTCTACGAGGTGGCGCGACAGGGCAGCATCACCACGGCCGCGCGTCAGCTGCGCGTGAGCCAGCCCACGGTCACCGGGCGCATCCGGCAGCTCGAGGAGCTGTACGGCGTGGAACTGTTCCATCGCCGCGCCAGCCGCGTGGATCTCAGTGACGTTGGCGTGGCGCTGATGCCGCTGGCCGAGCAGATCATGCAACAGGAAAGCAATGCCGACTTCCTGCTGCGCAACGCGGGCAACCTGCGCTTCGGCAACCTGCGTATCGGCGCCACCGGGCCCTATTACATCCTGCGCAGCGTTGCCGCCTTCCGGCAGCGCTATCCGGCCATCGAGATCAGCATCGAGATTGGCAACTCCAAGCAGATGATCGATGCGCTGTACGAGTACCGCATCGACGCTGCCGTGTCGTCGCACGCGCTGGCCGACGACCGCCTGCACCGCGTCACGCTGGCGGCCGACCCAATGGTGCTGGTGGTACACCCGGTGCATCCGCTGGCGCGCCGGCCACGCGTGGAGGTGTCAGAGCTGACCGCGTGCCACCTGCTGGTGCGCGAACAGGGGTCGATGACGCGCGAGGCCACCGAGGCTTCGCTGCGCGCAGTGGGTACAGGCATGCCGCCGCATACGGTGATTGGCAGCCGCGAGGCCATCTGCGAGGCGATCCGACACAACCTCGGCGCCAGTGTCATGCCGGCAGGAGAAGTGCCGCGTGATCCGGCGCTGGTGGTGGTGCCATTCGCCAGCGCGGCACCGGTTATCCACGAATACCTGTATTGCCTGAACGGCCGCCGCCACACCCGCCTGGTGGGCGCCCTTCTCGACTGTCTGGTGGCACCCGCAGGCGCGGCTGCGCTGCATTGCGAAGCGCCGCCGCCAGCGCCTATATTGAACTGAACCGCCCCATCCAGCCCCCCCGAGCCCCGCCGATGACCGGTACGGTCCCTTCGAGCTTTCCAGAATACGATCAACTGCTGACGCTGCTGGAGCTGGGCGCACCGTGGTTCGAGACCCGCACGGCATGCCATGTCACCGTGCTCGATCGCACGTTCGCCGTTCCGGTGGCCAGCCTTGGCACGCATGCCCCCGATGCACCGGCCATCGGCATCTTCGGCGGCATCCACGGCCTGGAACGCATTGGCACGCAGCTGGTGCTGGACTACATGCGCTCGCTGCTGTGCCGGCTGAGCTGGGACGACCTGCTGCACCGGCAGCTCGAAAGCGTGCGGCTGGTGTTCATGCCGATCGTGAACCCCGGAGGCATGTACATCGCCACGCGCGCCAATCCGAATGGTGTGGACCTGATGCGCAATGCGCCCCAGAATGCCGATGCCCGGGTGCCGTTCCTGGCCGGCGGCCAGCGCATCGGCAGCTGGCTGCCGTGGTATCGCGGCCGCGCGGGATCTCCGATGGAAGCCGAAAGCATGGCGCTGCTGCGCGTGGTGGAAACCGAGCTGCTGCCCCGGCCGCTGAGCTTTGCCGTGGACTGCCATTCCGGCTACGGCTGGCGCGACAGCATCTGGTTTCCGTATGCGCGCACGCATACGCCGATGCAACACCTGCCCGAGATGTATCTGCTCAAGACCATGTTCGAACAGGCTCACCCGCACCATGGCTATGCCTTCGAGCCGCAGAGCCACCAGTACCTGCTGCATGGCGATCTCTGGGACTACGCCTACGATCGCACGCCGCCGGCATGCCTGTTCCTGCCGATGACGCTGGAGCTGGGGTCGTGGCTCTGGATCAAGAAGAACCCGCGCCAGCTATTCTCGCGGGCCGGTATCTTCAATCCGATCAAGGCACACCGCACCGCCCGCGTGCTGCGGCGCCATGTGAGCCTGTTCGACTTCCTGGGCCGCGTGGCAGTGGCGCCCTCGCGCTGGCTGCCGCAGGGTTCGCATCGGCAGCATCTGCTGGAGCAGGCTCGCGCGCACTGGCAGGACGGCAAGCCCGCGCCATGAGCGGATGGATCTTCCTGCGCGGCCTGACGCGCGAGTCGCGCCACTGGGGCGAACTGCCCGAACGCTGGTCCGCGCACGGCCTGCCCGCGCCACTGATGATCGACCTGCCTGGCAACGGCAGCGCACGCCACCTGCCGGTACCGGGCAGCGTCCGGGGCATGACAGAGGCCGTGCGGGCAGCGGCGCGGGCCACGGGCCGCAGCGGTCCGTGGCGCGTCCTGGCGATGTCGCTGGGCGCCATGGTTGCCACTGACTGGGCACAAGGATGGCCCGGCGAGATCGGCGGCCTGGTGCTTGTCAATACGAGCATGCGGCCGTTCAGTCATCCCGCCCAGCGGCTGCGACCGCGCAACTGGGTGGCCCTGCTGGGCATGGCCCGCCACTGGGATGATCGCCCGCGCTGCGAGCGCGTGGTCCATCGGCTGACCTGCGAGCGGCTCGATACCCGTGACGCCGACCTGGCACGCTGGGTGGAAATCGGCCAGACCGCCCCGGTCTCCCGCGAGGCGGCATGGCTGCAACTGGTGGCCGCCGCACGCTTCCGCGCGCACGGCCACGCGCCGCAATGCCCGACGCTGGTGGTGTCATCCGACGCCGACCGGCTGGTGAACCCCAATTGCTCCGCACGTCTGGCAGCAGCCTGGGGCGTGCCCCACGCGCGCCATCCCTGGGCCGGGCACGACCTGCCGCACGACGATCCGCAGTGGCTATGCGAGACCGCCGGCGCCGCGATGCACCGGTAATAGACAGACGTTCCTGATCCTTGAGGATGACCGGGCGCACTCGCCCGCGCTCGCACTCGCCTCCCGGGCCACCGTTTTGGCGTCCCGAATCCGACACCTGAAAGCACCTTTCACATTGCGAAATTCGGGCAGGCATTTCCCCTGCACACTGGTTTCGTTCTGAGAAAACGCGTTTCATATCTCGAAATTCATCGTCTATCCCTTTGAATAATAAGGATAAACAAAGTCTTATGTCTTATATAAGAGTTGGTTGCTGCGCAGCAAAACGCTCATACAATTATTTCCACGCTGCTTGCTTCGAAACACCCGGCGGCACCCGAAACCCTTCTCGCAGACACCCTTACTTCTCAGGAAATCGACATGGCCCAGTATCAAGACGACATCAAGGCAATTGCAGGTTTGAAGGCTAGCCACGGCAGCGCATGGGATGCCATCAACCCCGAGTATGCCGCCCGCATGCGTGCCCAGAACAAGTTCAAGACGGGTCTGGACATTGCCAGGTACACCGCCAGGATCATGCGCGCCGACATGGCCGCCTATGACGCCAACCCGGCCCAGTACACCCAGTCGCTGGGCTGCTGGCACGGCTTCATCGGCCAGCAGAAGATGATCTCCATCAAGAAGCACTTCAAGAGCACCGAGCGCCGCTACCTGTACCTGTCGGGCTGGATGGTTGCCGCGCTGCGCTCCGAGTTCGGCCCGCTGCCGGACCAGTCGATGCACGAGAAGACCTCGGTCAGCGCGCTGATCCGCGAGCTGTACACGTTCCTGCGCCAGGCCGACGCCCGTGAACTGGGCGGCCTGTTCCGCGAGCTCGACGCCGCCCAGGGCGCTGCCAAGGCCGCCATCCAGGAAAAGATCGACAACCACGTGACCCACGTGGTGCCCATCATCGCCGACATCGACGCGGGTTTCGGCAACGCAGAAGCCACGTACCTGCTGGCCAAGCAGTTCATCGAAGCGGGCGCCTGCTGCATCCAGATCGAAAACCAGGTGTCCGACGAGAAGCAGTGCGGCCACCAGGACGGCAAGGTCACCGTGCCGCATGAAGACTTCCTGGCCAAGGTCCGCGCCATCCGCTACGCGTTCCTGGAACTGGGCGTGGACGACGGCATCATCGTGACCCGTACCGACTCGCTGGGCGCCGGGCTGACCAAGCAGATCGCCGTGACCCACACGCCGGGCGACCTGGGCGACCAATACAACTCCTTCCTGGATTGCGAGGAAATCTCGGCCGACACGCTGGGCAACGGTGACGTCGTGATCAAGCAGAACGGCAAGCTGATGCGTCCCAAGCGCCTGCCCAGCAACCTGTTCCAGTTCCGCGCCGGCACGGGCGAAGCGCGCTGCGTGCTGGACAGCATCACGTCGCTGCAGAACGGCGCCGACCTGCTGTGGATCGAAACCGAGAAGCCGCATATCGAGCAGATCGCCGGCATGGTCCGCGAGATCCGCAAGGTCATCCCGAACGCCAAGCTCGTGTACAACAACAGCCCGTCGTTCAACTGGACGCTGAACTTCCGCCAGCAGGCATACGACGCGATGAAGGCTGCCGGCAAGGACGTGTCGGCCTACGAGCGCGGCCAGCTGATGAGCGCCGAATACGACGACACCGAACTGGCGAAGCTTGCCGACGAGAAGATCCGCACCTTCCAGGCCGATGCATCGCGTGAAGCCGGCATCTTCCACCACCTGATCACGCTGCCGACGTACCACACCGCCGCGCTGTCGACTGACAACCTGGCCAAGGAATACTTCGGCGACCAGGGCATGCTGGGCTACGTGGCTGGCGTGCAGCGCAAGGAAATCCGCCAGGGCATCGCCTGCGTCAAGCACCAGAACATGTCCGGCTCGGATATCGGCGACGATCACAAGGAATACTTCAGCGGCGACGCTGCCCTGAAGGCGGCCGGCAAAGACAACACGATGAACCAGTTCTGATATCCGCCACGTGCAACCGTCGGGAATACCGACGGGAATGCCGTCGGAAACCACCTCGGTAAAACGCCAACCCATTACGGGTTGGCGTTTTTTTTTCGCTCCCGTGGGGGATGCGGACGCCATGGCAAACGCAGCCAACACATTCTGATGGACTGGGGGCGTGACCCGGCGCCGCGATCACTGGATTTACCCTGGTTGTCGGTATCCGGTACATTTACCGTCGAACGACAATACGGAGGCAAACCATGGCACGCGTTCGCGTTGAAGGCTTCACCATCTCGCTGGACGGATACGGAGCCGGGCCGGATCAGGACATCGACCATCCGCTGGGCGTGGGTGGAACGGATCTGCATCAGTGGCTGATTCCCACACGCACGTTCCAGCGGTCCCTGTTTGGCAAGGACGGCGGCACGACCGGGATTGACGATGATTTTGCCGCCCGTGGTTTTCAGAATGTCGGGGCCTGGATTCTGGGTAGAAACATGTTCGGTCCCATTCGCGGGGAATGGCCGGACACGAACTGGAAAGGCTGGTGGGGCGATAGTCCACCGTATCACGTGCCAGTCTTTGTCCTGACCCACCACGCGCGCCCCTCCATTGACATGGAAGGCGGAACAACCTTCCACTTCGTCACGGGCGGCGCCACCGAAGCACTTGACCGTGCCCGCGAGGCCGCAGCCGGAAAGGATGTGCGAATCGGGGGCGGCGCGGAAACGATCCGGCAATACCTTCGCCAGGGCCTGATCGACGAACTGCATTTTGCCATCGCCCCAGTCCTGCTTGGCCGGGGAGAATCGCTGTTCGAGGGCATTGACCTGCGGGCCCTTGGATACGAATGCGTTGAATTCGTCGCGACGGAAAAAGCCACGCATGTCGTCCTGCAACGCAGGCTGCCAACGGGCAATGCATCGCAGCCAGCTTGACGATTCGCCACCCTTCCTTTCATTATCGGTATTCGGTGTTTGATAACAGCACGGAATACCATGCGTCTCGAGGATTTGAATTATTTTGTCGCGGTTGCCCAGGCCGGGCAGATTGCACGGGCGGCGGAACAGATGGGACAGAGCCAGCCTGCCTTGACCAAGGGCATTCAACGCCTGGAGCAACAACTCGGTATCCAGCTGTTTGTGCGATCGTCCCGGGGCATGAACCTGACCACCTCGGGCACTGTGTTCCTTGAGCGCATTCTGACTGTCCGGAGTTCGCTGCACGATGCCATCAGGGAAGCCAACGATCTCCACCTTGGCAAGCTTGGCGTGGTTCGGGTGGGCGTGCCGTCGTCGCTCGTCGGCACGGTCTTCTCGGACGCCTTCGCGGACCTGATCAGACAGCGTCCCGCGGCACGGGTGCAGGTGACGATCGGGCTGAACGATCCGTTGGTGACCGGCCTGCGCCGCGGCGAACTCGACCTGTGCATCGCCACCCTGTCACGCAAGCCGGACGCCGAGTTGGAACAAACGCTGCTTTTCGAGGACGACCTGGTTGTGGTGGCCCGTGACCAGCACCCGCTCCATGGCAAGCGGTCATTGCGCCTGGCTGATCTTGGCGATTATCCATGGCTGCTGCCCAATGCCGAGGTCATCGCCCGCAAGCTCGTGGATGCCAGTTTCACCGATGCGGGCCTGCCGCCCCCCGCTGTCGCCCTCGAAACGAACTCTTCGGCAGAAGGCCTGATGGCGGCGATTCGCAAGACCGACCTGCTCACGGTAATCGGCCGCGGAACGCTGGCGCAGTCCACGCGGGGGCTGCGCGCGCTGGACGTGCCCAATCTCCGGTGGCCGCGCCATGTGGGCATCCTGCGCCGCAAGGACGGCTACCAGTCGCCGCTTGCCGCCCGGCTGGCGGAAATCCTCGTCAAGCGGGCGGCGGCCTTTCGCTCCACCGGCGGCAAGCATTGATACCGGCGGCGCAGTCCGTGTGCCGCCGTCCATCGTCATCCACCCCGATCAATCGCCGTATACGCCAACGCGCCGGACCAGTTCTCCCCACGCGGCGGCCTCGCCCTGCATCTGGCGCGCAATGTCGCCGGGTGCCATCGGCCTCCAGCCCGACCAGACTTCAGCGCGCTTGCGGCGCCACTCGTCCGTGGCACTTGTGCGGTCCATGGACTCGTTGAGCTTCTGCACGACGTCTGGCGAAGTGCCATGGCGGGCCATCAGGGCAGTCCAGCCAGTCCGGTCATAGCCGGAAAACCCTTGCTCCCTGAACGTGGGCACGTCCGGCAGGTGCGGCGATCGCTCATTGCCGGTCACCGCCAGGATCCTGACCTGCTGCTTCGCCAGTAGCGGGCGCAGGTTCACGATGTCCAGCATCATGAACGAGATCTGCCCGCGCAGCAGATCCATCAGCCCTGCGCCGGCCCCCTTGTACGGAATATGCGTGGCGTCGAATCCAGCATCATTGGTGAGCTGGAATCCGTACAGATGGGGAACGGTGCCGTTGCCAAGCGACGCGTAGTTCAGCGCACCGCCCTGACGACGCGCCCATGTCGTCCATTCGCGCAGTGTACGGCTCGGGTTCGACGCCGGAATCGCCAGGCCCACCGGTGCCGAGCCTGTCATGGCTACGGGCGTGAAGTCGGCCATCGGCCGGTACGTCAGCTTGCGGAAGTAGCTCTGCGTGATGGTGAAGTTCGCGCTGGCCAGCAGGAAGTCGTACCCTTCCGGCGGCGCCAGCAACACCGATTGCGCGGCGATCTGGCCGGCCGCCCCCACCTTGTTGTCGACGATCATCGGAACATTGCCCAGCGCCGGTGACAGCGACTTCAGGTATTCGCGCAACTGCAGGTCCACCGGATCGCCAGCCCCCGATGCCGTCACGAACCGGATCGGCCGCGAGGGCCATTTTTCCGCCATGACCGGGCCGGCAAGGGCCATCGCCAGGGTGCCACCGGCCTGTACAAGAAACCGGCGTCGGGCCCGGTTCGTGCCATCTGTCACGCAATCATTACCCACCTTGAAACTCCTTCGATCTCTCTGCTGATTGCCTGGAACCGGGGCCAGGTACCCTGCGGCGGCCGCATGCATGCTGTCGGGTCACGGCATGACGCTGCGCTGCACCGCCAGCACGGCCGCAATCAGCGCCGCGGATGTCTCCAGCACGCGGGCGGGATCATCGGCGCGACGAATATCGGCGGCGCTCGTGGGACGTGCGGCGTCGTCCGGGCTCGAAGCAAACTTGACGGCAACCACGTCCCTGCGCGGATTGATATAGATGCGCTGGCCGAATCGGCCGCTCGCCTCCACGCTGCCATCCCCGTCGTTGCACTGGAACCAGTAATTGCGATAGCCATAGCCATCGCGGCCCGCCACCAGGTTGCCGCGGGCAAACCGGGACTGATTGTCGGCTGGCTGAAATGCGATGCGCACCGCGGCGGGCGGAATCGGGCCTGCCGGGTCGCCCTGCATCGCGCGGCGCACCGCCTCGGCAAAGCGTGCCGCGTCGCGCAGCGTGGAATTCAGGCCACCGCTTGCCATCTCGGTTCCAAGACGGTCCACGCTGGCGTAGGCGTCGTCGTCGGCCATCCTGGACCAGATCCGGTCGGTCACCAGTTCCGACCAGCGCTGGCCCGCAAGCCGGCGCAGTGCCCAGGCAATCGCCTCGGCGGAACCATTCTGGTAGTACCAGATGGGCGCATCGGTGGCCGCGCCGGTGGCGTGCGTGATCTGCAGGAAGTCGTAGATGTTGTCGGGCGCGCCGTCCTTGCGCGGCACGATGCCTACGGCCCCGAACAGGCCCAGGTCCGGTGGCAGTTCCTGCGGATAGCCGACCGGCACTTCCATATCAAGGTTGCGTTGCACCGTGGCGTCGCCAAACGGATTCCCCTCGAGTTCGGGCACGTACTGGCGCAACGGCGCGTGCGGGTCGAGCTTGCCTTCGCTGATCAGCATCGAGGCCAGCAAACCCGTCACCGATTTGGTCATCGATGCCCAGATATGCGGCTGGTGACGATGGAAGCCACCGAAGTACTTCTCGTAGACCACGCGCCCCCGATGCAACACGATAAAGCCATCCGTGTGGGTCGCGCGCAGGTAGTCGTCCACGCGCAGGCTTCGGCCCGCCACGGTCAATGTGAGATCGTCGATCTGATGGCCTGGCGCCTCTGGCAGCGGCATGGGCTGCGCGGCATGCCGGATGCCCACGGTGGGCGCCAGCTCCCGGGTGTGGCTCAGGGCCCATCGCATGAACGGCGGACGCAGTCCGCTGCCTCGCATCACCTGCTTGCCGGGGGGCGGCGGAAAGCCCTGCATGATGCCATCGCCCGCATCCGGGACGGGATGCAGTGCCGGGGAAGCCAGCGATGGCCCCGGCGGCATGACTGGCAACGTCGGCACACAACCAACGGGCGGACGGCCGAACTCCGCCATCGCCCACGAAAATGGCAATCTCATGATGTCTCCACGACGGACAAGAGGCATGAACCGTTCGCTCGACAGTGCCTGCCCCTGCATGGTCAGATAGTGGCGCAGCCAATCGCCATTCGATATTCCGAAATAGAATGGATCGATAGATTTGCGGAAGCTTGCAGGCCCTTGCCATATCAAGCATCGACGCGGTGCGCGCCAGGAAGGGATTGGCGGCCAAAGTGCCATGCCAGCGTGCGCCAGCAGACAGATCGAAGTGTCAGGGTGGCATTCCATGCAAGCGACACGCGTGGACCGAGAGCGCCGGCACGCCATAACACCCATAACAAGACCGAGGAGAGGCAGACATGAGACTGAGACTTCTTGCAGTTGTGGCGTTGCAGGCTCTGGCCTGCCAGGCGCACGCGCAATCGAACGTGACGCTCTATGGCGTGGTCGACGTCAATGTCGAGTACGTCAATCACCTTGGCGCCGTACCGGTGGCCGCCAATGGCTTCAATTCCGGCCCGTCGCACAGTGTCGTGCGGATGGATTCCGGCGGCGTATCCGGGTCGCGTTGGGGGTTGCGTGGCACCGAGGGCCTGGGCATGGGCCTCAAGGCGGTGTTCGTGCTGGAAAGCGGCTTCAATGCTGACAATGGCACCTCGCAGCAAGGCGGCCGGCTGTTCGGCCGGCAAGCCTTCGTGGGCCTGCAAAGCGAATACGGGCAGTTGTCACTCGGCCGCCAGTACACGTCGATGTTCGAGTCACTGGCGAACTTCGTGCCGGCCGCCTATGCCACGCAGTACGAGCCGGCCGTCGTGCTGGCCGGGGCCAATTTCCGCGAGGACAACACGATCAAGTACACCGGCACGTTCGGCCCGGTCACGGCGCTGGCGCACTGGTCCTTCGGTACCGGCCTGGCGTTGCCGCCAACGGTTGGCGCGCCGTTCATTCTGGGCGGCAATGGCGAGGTACCGGGTCAGTTCCGGCGCGATACCGCCTATGGCGCGTCGGTGGTCTATGCAGCCGGGCCAGTGGGCGTGGTCGTCAGCTATGACCAGTTCAATCCGACCATCGCGCCGGCCGCAAACCCGACCAATGCCGGCAGCGGCACGTTCAAGAAGGCCGCGGCGGGGGTCAGCTACGCCTTCGGCGCCGCCAAGGTCATGGGCGGCTACCGCTGGGGCCAGAACAAGAACCAGGTGGGCGGCGAGTTCTTTCGTGACAACTTCTACTGGATCGGCGGGACTTATCAGCTGACGCCCTCGATTGGCCTGATGCTCGAGTACAACTACGACGACGTCAAGAACCAGTTCGGCAACGCGAACCAGCCCAATCCCTGGCAGATCGCCTTTATCTCGAACTACGCATTTTCCAAACGCACCGATGTCTATATCAGTGCCGCCTACGCGAAAAATGCGGGCCTTGGCCTGGAATCCGCTGCCATCTTCTATGCCAACAGCCTCTCGCTCGGCAACAGCTATGCGCTGGCAAACGGGCAGAGTTCCATGCTGGGCATCGCACTGGGTCTGCGCCACAAGTTCTGAGCAAAGGCCTGCGGGTTTAGCCGTCTTCCGAACGCCGGAATTGCGACTAATATGAACGAGCGCATGGCTGCGTGAAGTAACGGCAACACTGATGGAGACCGCAATGGCAAAAATACTAAGCCGGCTCGCAGTGACGGCTGCGGCACTCACGACTCTGGCACTGGGGACTGGCGCCCGCGCCGATGAAATCCCGCTGATTACCGGCAAGCAGTGGACAGACTCCACCGAGCAGACCAAGAAAGCCTATCTCGTCGGCATCGCCAATATGGTTCAGGTGGATATTGCCTATCACGAGGGCAAGCCGCCGCCCGATGCGCAAAGCATCGTGCCCCGGTTTGCAAGAGGGCTCAGGGGCCATTCGCTGGACTCCGTGCGTCAGGGCGTGGATCGCTGGTACGCGGCGCATCCTGACCAGTTGCAGCGGCCCGTCATAGAAACGATCTGGTTCGAGATGGTCGTGCCAGGCCTGCAAACCAGGAAGTAAGGTGATGCCATGAAACGACTTCAACTGGTGGGAGCGATACTGATCGCCGCTGGCGCTGCGGGATGCACGAACATGACCCCGCAGCAGCAAGGCACCGTGACCGGCGCTGGCCTTGGTGCCGCGGCGGGCGCGGGCATCGCCGCCATTGCAGGCGGCAGCGGCTGGACCGGCGCCGCCATTGGCGCCGTGGCTGGCGGTGTGGCGGGCAACATCAAGGGCAAGCAACAGCAACAGTGGTAGATCGCGCGGGCCCTGGCTCAGAAGCTCGCGGCCAGCCCCAGCGAGACGCCTGAGACGTTATTGCCGAAGACGTAGCGGACCACCGTGCGGATGCGCGAGAGAAATACCTCGTGCGCACTGGTATCCAGTTCCAGCCCGACGCCAATCGACGTCAGCCGGCTGAAGCCCAGCACGCCTGCCTGGCTGCCCAGATACTGGGAGTGCGACATTTCCAGCACGTAACGCAGCAGCCTGTCCAATGCCACCACGCCGGTCGGCGCGCGCCAGCGTGCATACATGTTGACGGCCTGGGCCGACGCCGAGCCCTGCACCGCCGCCGAAGATCCGCCCATGCTCTGCAGATGGATGTTCGTGTAGCGCATGCTGGCATCGGCTTCGTATTCAGGGCGGCGGCGTCGCCAGTCCAGCATCACCGAGCCGCCCACACCCCATGCATTCAGCGTGCCGCGATCCAGAAAATCGATCACCAGTCCGCCGATTCCACCAATGGCAGACCTGGCGACGGAGAGGTCGCTGGAAACATGGCCGAGCGAGAAGTTGTACCCGGCCGATTCGTCCATTGGACAAAAGGCCACCGCCAAGCCGTTCGTCGGATGCCAGGCCCCTCCAGCCACTGCATTAGCCCTTTGGGCCAATTGAGCGCCACATCAAGTCCGGCTAGCGTGGCAATCGGGAAGTGGCTTGGCAAGAGGTGCCTGCATGGATAGGCGATACGGCCAGGCACATTGGCGACAACCGCAAGGCAGAGCGAAGGCATGAATGATGAAAGCGA